>CAWDCY010000012.1:0-40633 GCA_963800965.1 uncultured beta proteobacterium
TTAGGAAGTGCTGTGTTGTCCGGATGCTCTTGTTGTTATCTGGTTATGGCATGGAGTAAATGACGTTGCAGAGGAGCGAGTGCTGCGGGCGGTAGAACGAATCAACCACCGGCCACGAAAAATTGCTGGGGGGTTAGATTTCCGTATGAAATATAATTCTGGGTGAAGATGAACTACACCGAGCCAACATTAGCTGTTGCACTTCGAACTTGAGTCCGCGAAATATTAGGGAAAGATATATGAGCACTAAGGTTGCTACCATATCCATGGTAAAGGACGAATGCGACATTATAGAGTTGTTTGTAAAAATTAATTCTCGAATGGTCGATCACATGTTCGTCGTTGATCATAATAGTCGAGACGGCACTTCGGAGATATTGAAGCAGTTGAAGGAGCTCCATTATCCATTAACGATCTACAGGAGCGACGATCCGGATTTCCCACAAGCCAAAGTGCTCTCGACGGTGGCAAGAAGGGTCGCGGCTACAAACGAATATGCTTTTCTTGTCCCATTGGATGCTGACGAATTTATTTACTGCGAACATGGAAAATTTGCTGACCTGTTAGCGCAAGAAATCCCGCCCGGTGGATGTGGACAGTTGCCATGGGTTACATACGTCCCTTCGGAGGGTCACTACTATGCTAGTTCTGCACCACTTTACAATATATTTCGAAAGCGCTGCTATGAACCAACGCAGCTCTACAAGGTTGTAATTCCCAATGAGATGGCAAAGACCTGCATTATTTCGGCAGGAAGCCACGTTGTGGCGTTCAACAGCAGAGTCATTCCAGCGACCACGTTATCTGCGACGCTGCAACATTGCCCAATAAGGTCGATTGATCAGATTACGGCTAAAGGAATTATTGGCAGCCATCGGTTGTCCATTAAGGTGGGCCGCCTCGAAACCGAAGGCTATCATTGGGATCTCATGGCCGAGCAAATTCGCCGTGCCAACTTCGGGTTGAGCCATGCAGACATGCTGTCTATGGCACTTAACTATCTAGCTGAGGGGGTTAGTGATCTATCGGTAGATGCAACCGCTCCAAGGATTGGAGGCCCTAATGACAGTATTGAAATGGTTGACCTATCCAAGATTAGGCTGTTTAAGAAATTAGATCAGTTCATGGCAGATTTGTGCGCGGAACTTGGCCCTAAACGTGGCCTTACGAATTGAGTACAACGAGAACTGAACATCCCGCTTGAAATTGCAATCAATTTTTTAACTGAACTAGTCTCAATCTGATCTGACAATGCTCTGTATAGCGTGATCTTTCACCAGTTAGTAAAGATACCAGTATGAACCGAGCTGATCTAATATTCCTCCTAGCCCCCCTCAACTAAAAGTCAAAGGTGCCGATAACGAAAGCTAAGGCAATCTAACGGTGCTCTCGTTAACGTGTCCAACAAGATATCCAACATGTTATCGAAACGTGACTGGGAAATCCTGACGCAGCCCCTACACAGGCCATTGATTCAGACAATAAAAAAGCCCTGCATCACTGCAAGGCTCTATATCTGGCTCCCCGACCTGGACTCGAACCAGGGACCTGCGGATTAACAGTCCGTCGCTCTACCAGCTGAGCTATCAGGGAATTGACTAGCCCGCTATACTACTGGCTGTAAGCTTCTTCGTCAATAGTATAGATGTTTTTATGTAGTCACTTGTTGTGGATTTTTAAGTAGCGAAAATTTAAATAATTTAAGTGTAACGGGTCGGCATGAATATAAAGATTATATTTATCAAAACCAGCAAAGGTGAAGATGAAAGCAAAAGGATAACTAATCATTTATCCAGCGATATTAAGCGTGCCTTAGGTTTGATCGACAATAAGTCTTCTGTGAAAGAGTTAATGAAACGGGCTGCGCCCAGTTTACGTGAATCGCTTATTGATATGCTGCAGGAGTTGGCTGATGGCGGCTTCATTCAAGATAAAGATAAGGTAAGTAGCGTTGTTAAGATGGCGATCCCTCGGATGCCTATTCAAAAGGATAGTGCTCTTGCTCCCACGTTTCAAGGTCTGGATGAAAGGCAAGACCCTTTCAGTTTTATGCGAGCATCAGCTGGAGTCGTGTTGGAAGCTGAAGAGGACGATGCAAAGCAGGACGTAGCAATAAACAGAGCTGAGCAAGAGGCAGCGCAGGCCAGAGCAGAAGTTGAAGCGGAGGTCAGGGCGCATGCTGAAGCATCCCGCCTCAAGGCTGAGCAGGAAGCGACAAAGGCCAGGGCGGAACAAGAGGCAGCGCAGGCTAGAACAAAAGCGGAGGTGGAGCAGGAAGCGGCAAAAGCCAGGGCGAAACAGGACGCTGCATTGGCTAGAGCAAGAGCGGAAGCAGAAGCGGCTCGCCTCAAGGCAGAACAAGAAACGGAAAAAATCAGAGCTGAATTGGAAGCTGCATTAGCCAAGGCAAAAGTGGAAGCGGAAGCCAAGGCGCAAGCTGAAGCTGAAGCATCCCGCCTCAAGGCTGAGCAGGAAGCGGCAAAAGTCAGGGCGGAACAAGAGGCTGCATTGGCTAGAGCAAGAGCGGAGGCAGAAGCGGCTCGCCTCAAGGCAGAACAAGAAACGGAAAAAATCAGAGCTGAATTGGAAGCTGCATTGGCCAAGGCAAAAGTGGAAGCGGAAGCCAAGGCGCAAGCTGAAGCTGAAGCATCTCGCCTCAAGGCTGAGCAGGAAGCGGCAAAAGTCAGGGCGGAACAAGAGGCTGCATTGGCTAGATCAAAAGCGGAGGCGGAAGCCAAGGCGCAAGCTGCTGCCGAAGCATCCCGCCTCAAGGCTGAGCAGGATGCGGCAAAAGCCAGGGCGGAACAAGAGGCTGCATTGGCTAGATCAAAAGCGGAGGCGGAAGCCAAGGCGCATGCTGCTGCCGAAGCATCCCGCCTCAAGGCTGAGCAGGAAGCGGCAAAAGCCAAGGCGAAACAGGACGCTGCATTGGCTAGAGCAAGAGCGGAAGCAGAAGCGGCTCGCCTCAAGGCAGAACAAGAAACGGAAAAAATCAGAGCTGAATTGGAAGCTGCATTAGCCAAGGCAAAAGTGGAAGCGGAAGCCAAGGCGCATGCTGAAGCTGAAGCATCCCGCCTCAAGGCTGAGCAGGAAGCGGCAAAAGTCAGGGCGGAACAAGAGGCTGCATTGGCTAGATCAAAAGCGGAGGCGGAAGCCAAGGCGCAAGCTGCTGCCGAAGCATCCCGCCTCCAGGCTGAGCAGGAAGCGGCAAACGCCAGGGCGAAACAAGAGGCTGCATTGGCTAGAGCAAGAGCGGAAGCAGACGCGGCTCGCCTCAAGGCAGAACAAGAAACGGAAAAAATCAGAGCTGAATTGGAAGCTGCATTGGCCAAGGCAAAAGTGGAAGCGGAAGCCAAGGCGCATGCTGAAGCTGAAGCATCTCGCCTCAAGGCTGAGAAGGAAGCAGCAAAAGCCAGGTCGGAACATATGGCTACTCATGCAACAGTGGAAGCGGAAACGCGTGCTGTATTTGAAACTCTGCATTTTAAGGCTGAGCAAGAAGCGACAAGAGTCAGAGCGAAACAGGAAGCTGAGCAGGCTAAAGTAAAAGTGGAAATGGAAGCTGCAGTCCAAGCTCGCGCCGAAGCTGAAGCGGCCCGGCTCAAAGCAGAGCAGGAAACGTCAAAAATTAGATCCGAGCTGGAAGCTGAGCAAGCCAAATTACAAATAGAAGCGAAAGCCAAGACTCGTGCTGAAGCTGAAACGTCTCGCCTTAAGGGAGAACAGGAAGCGTTAAAAGTCAGAGCGAAACAGGAAGCTGCGCAGGCAAAAGCAAATACAGAAATGGACGCTAAAGTGCGTGCCGAAGCCGTAGTAAGACTCATCAAAGAAGAGCAGGAAGCAGTAATAGTTAAGGCGGAACATTTAGCTACGCTGGCCAAAGAAAAAGCAGAAGTGGAAGCCAAGGTACGTTCCGATGCGGCGACACACATTAAAGCTGAGCAAGACGCGGCTAAAATTAAAGCTGATCAAGATGTGGCGCAAGCAGTGGCCAAGGTAAAAATGGAAGCGGCAGTTAAGACACAGGCCGCTCAAATGTCGGAAGTAAAGCCTGTTCAGCGTGTCGCCATAACACGCAGCAAGCCGATGCCGTGGGGCAAGATGACGGCCGGCTTGTTTGTGCTGCTATTTCTACTGGCTGCTTTGTTACCTTATATTTGGCCGTTGCAGGGGTATGTCACGCTAATCGAGCAGCAATTGTCCACTCAACTAAAGCAACCGGTACATGTAGGCCATTTACGCGCGACATTACTTCCCCAGCCGATACTGGAGTTAGAGGATGTATCAATAGGCGGTAGGCAGGAGTTAAAAGCGAGGAATGTCGTGCTGAATTTTGATATTTTTTCATTATTAAGCGAGATTAAACCTATTAAATATATTGAAATCAATGACTTAACAATTAGTTCTGAGGGTTTCGATAAGGAGTTGTTGTGGCTACAGCTCGCAGGTGGGGACACCTATTATCCGGTAGAGCGTATGGTGTTGCAGCGTGCACATGTTAGTGACAATGAGCTTAGTCTGCCGCTTTTAAATGGTGTGGTGAATTTTGATAAGCAGAAACGTTTTGTCAAGGCAGTATTAAAGAGCGAGGATGGCAAGCTTAGCGTGGAGCTGCAGCCGCAGCAGTCTCGCTGGCAAATCGCAATGGTTATAAAAGAAGGTTACGTGCCACTGTTGCCAAATATTTTGTTCAACGAGCTATCCGTAAAAGGCGAGTTGGGCGCAGGTGAAATAAAATTCCATGAAATCGACGGGCGTTTGTATGGCGGTATGTTGACCGGCAGTGCGCACTTGACTTGGATAAAGAGCTGGCAAATGCAGGGGCTTGTGAATGTTAAGGTTATGGAATTGCATGATGCGTTGCCGCAATTGGAAATTATTGGGGAAATGGATGGTGACGCTAATTTTATTCTACGTGGGGAGAAACTTTCCCTGCTGGCTAAAACCCCGCATTTGGATGGCAAATTCTTGGTAAAAAAGGGGCTTATTAATGAAGTTGATATGGTAGAAACTGCACGCATGCCTAGCCGCAAGGGTGCTTCTAGCGGTCGTACGCATTTTGACGAATTGAGTGGCGTGCTACAGATAGATAATAACAAACAGCATCTGCGTCAGATAAAAATTTTAGCTGGTGTCATGAGTGCAAATGGCTATGTCGATGTTGCAGAGAACAAGCAGTTATCGGGACGGCTAAATGTAGATTTGAAAATACGCGCTGACCTGGGCAGCGTGCCGCTGGTATTGTCCGGTACTCTTACCAAGCCAGTGTGGAGCACGAGGCGTTAATTACCAGCATTTGCAAAGAGCGAAACAAAATAGAATTATGAAAATGCCTTGGAGATGCGACTAATCGCATTTCTCAAATTTTCCATTGAGGTGGCAAAAGACAGACGAATGTAGCCTTCACTACCAAAAGCCGAGCCAGGCACTATGGCCACTCCAGCCTGCTCCAGAAGGTATTCGGACAACGCTATATCGGTAGCTTCTTTGATGATGCCCTTCTGGTGCAAAGTCGTAATAACCTGACGCACATCGGGGAAAGCATAGAACGCCCCCCCACTCATTGCACATTTAACACCAGGGATTTTGTTCAGAGCATCCACTACGAATAGATGTCGCTCACGGAATGCTTTTAGCATCGGCGCAATGCAGCTCTGATCCCCGTTCAAGGCTGCTTCCGCCGCTACTTGCGAAATCGAAGTGGGATTGGAAGTACTTTGTGATTGCACATTTTCCATTGCCGTGATGATGTGCTCTGGTCCTGCGGCATAACCGATCCGCCAGCCTGTCATTGCATAAGACTTAGACACGCCATTCAGAACCATGGTGCGTGAATACAAATCGGGGCAGGCATTCAGAATGTTGACGAATTTTTCGTCACGCAACGCAATGTGTTCATACATATCATCGGTGGCAATCAGCACCTGAGGATGTTTGCGCAACACCTCCCCCAATGTTTGTAATTCTTCCAGGCTGTAAACTGCACCGGATGGATTGCTCGGGCTATTGATCACCACTAGTTTTGTTTTGGCTGTTATAGCCGCAGCTAACTGTGTCGCGCTCATTTTGAAGTCTTGCTCGATGCCTGTCTGCACAATTACCGGTTTACCTTCTGCGATGAGCACGATATCCGGATAGGACACCCAATAAGGTGCAGGGATAACGACCTCATCACCGGAATTAATTAAGGCAAGCGCCAAGTTGAAAAAACTTTGCTTGCCGCCGCATGAAACCAGGATCTGTTTCGCAGTGTAATCAAGTCCATTGTCGCGTTTAAATTTGGCGACGATAGCCTGCTTCAGAGAGGGTGTGCCTCCCACTGCGGTGTATTTGGTGAAACCCTTGTTAATCGCGTTTATTGCCGCATCCTTGATATGCTGCGGAGTGTCAAAATCAGGTTCGCCTGCTCCCAACCCGATAATATCCTTCCCTTCCGCCTTCAATTTGGAAGCTCGCGCGGTGACGGCCAGAGTGGGGGAGGGGTTGATTGCTTGTACGCGCTTCGATAGTTCCAAGATTGTATCCTTATGGGTTCAGAGTAAACTGTCCCGTTTTTAAATTTTCAATTCGATTCTTGCTGAAATTATACCGTGATTAAGACCTATCCCAATAGCCCATATTTTTTGCATCAGCCTTTCGAACCTGCGGGCGATCAGCCCACTGCAATTACACAATTGGTCGAAGGGGTTAACGAGGGGTTATCTTTTCAAACTTTGCTTGGTGTGACAGGCTCCGGTAAAACTTTCACTATGGCGAACGTCATTGCCCAATTGGGGCGGCCGGCCATTATTATGGCACCAAATAAGACGCTGGCAGCACAGTTGTATTCTGAAATGCGCGACTTTTTTCCTGAAAACGCAGTGGAATATTTCGTCTCCTATTACGATTACTATCAGCCAGAGGCTTATGTTCCATCGCGGGGTGTGTTTATCGAGAAAGATTCCAGCATAAATGAGCAGATCGAACAGATGCGCTTGTCGGCTACCAAATCTCTGTTGGAACGACAGGACGTGGTGATTGTGGCTACCGTCTCGGCTATTTATGGTATCGGCGACCCGGTAGATTATCACGGCATGGTTCTGCATCTGCGCGAGCATGAAAAATTAGTACGGCAGGACGCAATCAAGCGTCTCACAGAGATGCAGTATGAGCGTAACGATGTGGATTTTTCGCATGGGCATTTTCGAGTACGCGGCGATGTAATCGATATCTTTCCAGCAGAAAACAGCGAAAATGCGTTACGGCTAACTATGTTTGATGATGAAGTGGAAAGCTTGTCGCTATTTGATCCACTTACCGGTCACATCCTGAGCCGCGTGCCGCGGTTTACCGTGTACCCATCCAGCCACTATGTCACACCGCGCAGCACCGTACTGCAGGCCATAGAAACCATCAAGGTTGAGTTGGCTGAGCGCATAGATTTTTTTCAACAAGAACATAAACTGGTGGAGGCGCAGCGTATCGAACAACGTACCCGCCACGATCTGGAAATGCTGAACGAGATCGGTTTTTGCAAAGGCATCGAAAATTATTCGCGTCATCTGTCTGGACGTAAGGCGGGTGAACCACCTCCTACGTTGATTGATTATCTACCGTCCGATGCGCTGATGTTTCTAGATGAAAGTCACGTTACTATTCCGCAGATCGGTGGCATGTACAAAGGGGATCGGGCGCGCAAGGAGAATCTAGTCAACTACGGTTTCCGATTGCCATCCGCGCTGGATAACCGTCCGCTACGTTTTGACGAGTTTGAACGCGTAATGCGTCAGTCCATATTTGTTTCTGCAACGCCAGCTGTTTTTGAGGCAGAGCATACCGGACAAGTGGTGGAACAATTGGTGCGTCCAACTGGATTAGTTGATCCGCAAATTGAAGTGCGGCCGGCCACACATCAGGTGGATGATTTGATGTCTGAGGTTAATCTACGCACAGCCAAGGGCGAGCGAGTACTAGTTACCACGCTGACCAAACGTATGTCAGAAGATCTCACCGAATATTTTTCCGAGCACGGTATTAAAGTACGTTACCTGCATTCGGATATTGAGACTGTTGAGCGGGTTGAGATCATTCGCGATCTGCGTTTGGGAATGTTCGACGTCCTGGTCGGTATTAACCTGTTACGCGAGGGGTTGGATATCCCGGAGGTATCACTGGTCGCTATACTTGATGCTGATAAGGAAGGTTTTTTGCGTTCGGAGCGTGCGCTCATTCAGACCATAGGCCGCGCTGCACGCCATATTAATGGTAGCGCAATACTCTATGCTGATAAAATTACCAATTCGATGCGTCGTGCCATCGACGAGACTGAGCGCAGGCGGAACAAGCAGCTATTGCACAATCAGTTGTACGGTATTGTCCCTCAAGGTGTGCAGAAGCGGATTAAGGACATCATTGAGGGCAGCTATGAGCCAGATGCAGCGCGTAAACAACTGAAAATAGAACAAGATCAGGAAAAATACTTGGCGATGAGTGAGCGTGACCTTGCCAAGGAAATTAAACGGCTGGAAAAAGAAATGCTACAGGCAGCGAAAAACCTTGAATTTGAACGTGCCAGTGAATTGCGTGACCAATTGAAAAAACTGCGGGAGAGCGTGTTTATGTCCCCACTTTGAGTTGGAGCAATTACAATTGCTGATACTTTACAATACGTTTTCATTGCAATGAGTTGAATAATTGAAAAAAGTTAGAGTCTTATTTTGCTGCATGGGAAATATCTGTCGATCACCCACCGCTGAAGCAGTGTTCCGCGCACGTGTTGAGGAAGCAGGATTGGTACAGCATATCCTGATTGATTCAGTAGGTACGCATGATTACCATATAGGTAACCCGCCGGATACGCGAACGCAGCGTGCTGCATTACAGCGCGGATACGACATGAGTATGTTACGTGGGCGACAGGTCGAGGTTGCCGACTTTACTCGTTTTGAATATGTGCTGGCTATGGATTGTGACAATCTTGGTATTTTGCAACGTTTATGTCCGGTAAGGGAACGAGGACGTTTGGGATTGTTTCTGGAATATGCTAGCCGACATGACGAGCGTGAAGTTCCCGATCCATATTATGGAGGGGCAGACGGTTTTGAGCGTGTACTTGATATGGTAGAGGATGCGTCAGAGGGCTTGTTACGACATATTCAGAAGACCCTTACGTAACGAGGTGGATTGTGTTTGTTGTATAGATTTTAATGTCGAATGAAGTAGGAAAAACAATAAAGCCGCGCAATTTTACTGCGCGGCTTTATTGTTTTTTTATTCACACTATCGTGTGTAATGCTACTAATCCAACTATATATTCAAACTTTGTTGAGTTTCAATTTGCACCAGCGGCTCGTTGTTTTCCATACTGTAAATTTCACGTGGACGTGAGCGGCGGCGTGATGCTGGCGGTGCACTTTCAACCTGGGCAGACGCTGCCGCTGAAGAGCGTTTGTCTGCATCAGTTTCGATCTGCACCAACCCGTTGCCATTGGTTGCAGGGCTGGCCTGAGTTGATGTAATTGCCTGTTCAACAGGAGGTTGGTGTGGTTCTATATTTTGAATATTTTGTGGCTCGGCAGGTTCGCTGTGACGAGTGGTTTCAAGGACGTTTATTTCAGTACTAGGCGTACTTTCGGACAGGGTAGGTTGCTCACCGGCTAGCAGCCCGGCTGCCTGCTGATCACGCCGTTCGCGTTCACGCTGGCCTCCGCGCCGACCGCGTTTACGTCCAGTGCTCTGACTATTTTCTTCCGTTGGTTCAGTTATGGCTGCAACTTTCCCCATGTTTTCCAATACCGCTGTTTCGACTGGTATGCGTGCTGGCTTGGGTGGGCGTGCAGCGCGCGGCTCCTGTGTTTTTGGTGCCGTTTGCACTGCTTTGTCCATGCGTGGTTGAGTTTCATCACGATCACGGCGCGGATTATTTCGCTGACGGTTGCCTTCAGGGCGGTTACCGCTTGGGCTACGGTTTTCTCGTTCACGTCGAGGTGGGTTGTTGGTACGTGGTTTAGCGATCGTCTTTTCGGGAGTTTTTTCCTCACCCAGTGACTTGAGCCAGCCTATCAGCTTGGCGAAAATAGAAGGTTGCGTCGCCCCCCGGTCTGCTCGCACTGGGGCTGGCTGTGGTGGCGTGACACCTTGAACTACAGCTTGTGAGCGCTGCGGTTTTGACTCTTGCGCAGCTTTTGCAGTGATATGGCTTACTTCCGGTATTGCCACTAACTTGTAGCTGGCCTGCATATTTTCGCCGGTCATGTCGTCTTGACGCAAACGGGTCACAGTATAGTGCGGGGTTTCCATATTTGTATTGGGAATCAGCGTAATGACCACCTTTAGCCGCGATTCGATTTGATGTATTTCAGCGCGCTTCTCGTTAAGCAGGAAGGTGGCGACATCTAATGGCACTTGCACGTGGATAGCGGCACTGTGTTCTTTCATCGCTTCTTCACTAATAATACGCAGGATGTTCAAGGCGGAAGATTCGATGCCTCGGATATGGCCGATGCCGTTACAACGGGGACAGGGTGTGTGGCTAGTTTCTTCCAGGCTGGGTTGCAGGCGTTGACGCGATAGTTCCAGCAGGCCGAAGCGCGAAATTTTCCCAGTCTGTACACGCGCACGGTCATAATGCAATGCATCGCGCAGGCGATTTTCCACCTCACGCTGGTTGCGGGTGCTTTCCATATCGATAAAATCGATCACGATCAGACCACCCAAATCGCGCAGACGCATTTGCCGTGCAATTTCTTCGGCAGCTTCCAAATTAGTGTTAAGAGCGGTCGATTCTATATCTGCGCCACGCGTAGCGCGTGCCGAGTTAATATCGATTGCGGTAAGTGCCTCGGTATGATCAATAACAATGGCGCCACCGGAGGGAAGGTTTACTTGGCGCGCATGCGCCGATTCGATCTGGTGTTCAACCTGGAAGCGCGAGAATAAAGGTACGTCATCCTGATACCGTTTGATTACATGGACATTATTTGGCATGACCGTGCTCATGAAAGCCCGTGCCTGTTGGTAGATATCGTCCGTGTCAACTAAAATTTCACCGATTTCAGGGTGGAAATAGTCGCGTATGGCGCGCACCACCAAGCTACTCTCTAGGTAAATTAGCGATGGAGCCTTTTCGGTTTTTGCCGCACTTTCAATGGCATCCCACAACTGTTTGAGGTAGTTAAGATCCCATTGCAGCTCTTCTAGATTGCGGCCAATTCCGGCAGTTCGCGCAATAATGCTTGCACCTTGTGGTATTTCCAATTGCGACAGGACGTCGCGCAGTTCATTGCGCTCTTCACCTTCGACACGGCGCGATACACCACCACCACTGGGATTATTGGGCATAAGCACAATATAGCGGCCAGCCAGACTAATATAAGTTGTTAGTGCGGCTCCCTTATTGCCGCGCTCGTCTTTTTCCACCTGGATGAGGAGTTCCTGGCCTTCGCGCAATGCTTCCTTGATGCTGGGACGACCGGTACCTTCTTGATTCAGGTAATTAATGGGGGAAACTTCTTTGAATGGTAGAAAACCATGCCGATTGCCGCCATATTCGACGAAGGCTGCTTCCAGACTGGGTTCGATACGGGTAATGATAGCCTTATATATATTACTTTTGCGTTGCTCTTTGCCAGCGGATTCAATGTCGAGGTCGATCAATTTTTGACCATCGACAATGGCGACACGGAGTTCTTCCGCTTGTGTCGCATTGAATAACATGCGTTTCATTATATTTTCTCCCGCGCTCTGACACGGGCAGAACAAGGCTACACACGGTTAACCGTGCGCGAGAAAGCGAATAAGAGCCGTGCAAACAATGCTGATGTAGCGATGCCGACGGTTGTTAAAAATATTGTTCTCGTTATTAGCTTGTTAAAAATTAACAGGTGCCGCCAATTTTGTTATAGGGGCGACACGGAAAAAAATCCACAGGTGCTTTGAGCGCGTAAATCAATTACTATCACTGCTTCTTCCGGTGAGTGACATTAACCGGATTGCGTTGGAACGGGGCGGCGGCATAGTTGCCTGCTCCACACTCACGGGGAATTCGCATCCCGTTTTTCCGTTAGCCAATACGCGTTATCGGGAAGTATAAGCATAATGAATAATTTACGCAAAGAATCTGTAACCTATATCAAGATTGACGAGGGTAGCTGTAATCAGCGCATTGATAATTTTCTATGCAAACACCTTAAAGGTGTCCCTAAAAGCCATATCTATCGTATTCTGCGTAGCGGTGAAGTGCGCGTGGATAAGAAGCGAGTGGATCAGACTTATCGCTTGCAACTGGGCGATCAAGTGCGTATTCCGCCGGTACGGGTAGCTGAAGCGCAAAATCGTGACTATATCCCTGCACTTGAATTTCCTATCTTATTTGAAGACGATGCACTGTTGGTGATCGACAAGCCATCTGGAGTAGCAGTACATGGCGGCAGTGGGGTTAGCTTCGGCATTATTGAACAATTGCGTAGCGCCCGTCCGCAAGCCAAATTTCTGGAACTGGTTCATCGCCTGGATCGAGAAACTTCGGGCGTGTTGCTACTGGCGAAGAAGCGTTCTGCCCTGATTCACCTGCATGAGCAGATGCGTGATGGGAAAAACGACAAGCGGTATCTGTGCTTAGTATTAGGCAAGTGGCAGAATATTAAGCAGCACGTTAAATTACCACTGCATAAATTTAACACACAGAATGGTGAGAAACGCGTAATGGTGCGCGAAGATGGGCAAGTCTCACACACCGTCTTTACTTTGCAAAAAAATTTACCTGGGTTCAGCTTACTTGAAGCTCAGCTGAAAACTGGACGCACCCATCAAATCCGCGTACATCTTTCTCATCTGGACTTTCCCATCGCAGGCGATGATAAGTACGGTGATTTCGCGCGAAACAAAGAGTTGATTAAGCGGGGCTTAAAGCGGATGTTCCTGCATGCCCATAGCATTACCTTTGCCCATCCTGTAACGGCTGAGGCTATGCAACTGAGTGCAGCATTGCCGAAGGAATTGCAAGGATTTGTGGATATATTGGACCAAAAAGCTTAACGTAAAAGCCCACGATTTTCTTGCGAGCAAAAGATACTTTGTTACTCAAAAAAAATTATCGTATACATATCAATCATAGGTTGCGCTCAAATTTTTACTTTTGCCATGTCATGCCTAGAGAATTAAATTTCTAGAAGTGCCCTTATGACCAAATGCGTGTCAACAATTCATCCAATTCAGCTTTTATTTCATGCTTAGGAAATACATGAGCTATTGCAGGAGCTTGCTAGTCGCTTTTTTTAACCAGTACATAGGTGATACCCAAAGCGAGCAGCACCAAGGCCGAAGCACTTACATACGCGGGATCCAAATGTTTATAATCAAAAACGATAATTTTTCTCGAAACAGCCATCAACGCAGTGGCTACAACCAGTTTGATAGGAAATACATCACTTCTGATATAGATCGTTATATTTGTAAAAATTTCGATAGCTATTAATACGGCCAGAAAAGCTCCAAATGTTTCCAGCAGATCCTTTGTGGTCATCAGAAAATTCGGCGAGCCACTAACTTTAACCCAGACAACATAAAGTACTTGAGCAATACTCAACAGAATGACAAAAACCATTAGTATGGACAAAAATTTAACGCCCATTCGTATAGTACGGTGTAAGTATTTTATAAATGGATCACCATGCTCCATCGGGAGTTCTTCATGACATTCGGTGCTTACTTGTTTTACAAGTTTGTTACGTAAGTGGCTCGATAATGGACCAATAACGTTTTTATGGGAAGCCAAACCAGCGGGAGTAAAGTCATGTTCAAAGAAGTGATTAAGCCCTTCCACGTTCATTAATTCTTTGGGATCTGATTGGTCAAATCCCATGCTCCAATATGGGAATGCTCGTTCAGTTATATTTATTTTTTCAATAATAGTGCAATTTTTGTGACGCGGATCTTTTTCTATTATCTTATACAAATTTTCAACGGCTGCCTCTTCACCCTCCAATACTTGAAAAAAAGTTCCTTTTGAATAGAGGAGAGTTCCGGTTATATTTTTGGCACCATTATTTGTCCGACATTTTTTTAGAAGTTCTATCAGCTCCTCTGGACTCCATTCTTTGTTTGCAGTGCTGGCATAAGTCAGTTTAATCATTCTGTGCCCTTCATCTGTTAAAGATAACTTTCAGGGTAATGCGCGGTTACACCATTAAATCGCGCCATCGGTTCATTTATAGCTTTTGTTTAAAAATAGCGAACAAAAAAATGTATTATATAATTCTGATTATAAAAATAAATTTTAAAAAATGCCTGCAGCTGCCCCTCCATTCAGTCGCTTTCATGATGCACACTTCCGTAACTATACTTTATGCTCGCTGAATACCAAATTCAGCAGGCAATTTCGACATAGCTTTCTTCTCGGAATAGACGACTAATCGTTATTAGCATCTATCAATTTACTCATATCAAACCCCAGTGCTGCAGCTTTAGCTATTAGAACATTTTTTACATTTGCATCTATTTGTGGCTTTCTTGCCAAAATCCACAAATAAGACTTGTCAGGGCCACTTACGAGTGAATATTGATAATTTTTATGGTCAAGTTCAAACACGATATAAGAACCATAAAAGGGGCCGAAGAAAGATACTTTCAAGTAACCCTGATCTGCGCCTCTTACGAAATAGGCTTTCCCTTCGGCTTCTTTCCACTTATTTTCATTTGCAGAATAACCACGATTTATTACTTTTAGGCCGCCATCATCTCTTAAACTATAATCCGCTGTTACTTGGGATAAACCTCGTTCAAACGAGTGATCCAGCCTCGCAATTTCATACCACTTACCGAGGTAGCGCTCCAACTTAAAATTTTCAACGGGTTTCACATTTTCAGGTATTCCAACACACCCCGTTAATAATAAAATCAACGGTATAAACAATTTTTTCATATTTTTTTCGATGTACATTTCTTTTTTACGTAATCAGTTTATTGGCGGATTCAAGTTCGAAGTGCAAAGCCAAGCTGTAAAAAAACTTTTACCGCCTATTCATTCCAACCAACGACGGTTTATGACAATATTTTTACATCAGCACTCGATGGCATCGCTTAATTCCGCACCATAATGACATCTCATACAAATCACGCGGTGATTCATCAATAATGCAACCGCGTATTGGAGCGATATAAATAAATTACAGCGCTCCTTAATCTCTATCTATTCAAATGGTTTAGGTTTCGGCGTTTCTTTAGTTGAAGGGGGTAGAATTGGTAACATGAACTCGGGCTGATTGCCGGTCAATGACTTTAAGAATGCCACGATCTTGGCATTTTCTTCCTTGGTGAACTTGCGGCCCAACTGTAGCCTACCCATGGTGTCAACCGCATCCTCCAAGGTCTCAGCGGCGCCATCATGAAAATAGGGATAAGTTAGTTCCACGTTACGGAGGTTGGGCACTTTGAACTTGAAGCGGTCGGCATCCCTGCCCGTTACAGCGGACCTGCCTTCAGCCTTGTTCGTAGTCCTGTAGGTCTCATAGATTCCAAATTTCTGGAATGACCCACCGCCTACAGTAGCGCCATTGTGGCAACCCGTGCATCCACTTTCCTTGAATAGCTTGTAACCCTCCAGTTCAGTTTGGCTCAAAGCTAGCTTGTCGCCCTTGAGCCATTTATCAAAACGAGAGTTTGGCGTAACCAAGGTTTCTTCGAAAGCCGCAATCGCGGTGGTTACCATACCGATATCGATTTTATCTGCGCCAAACAATTGCTGGAAGCGGGCCCGGTACTGGGGAATGGAGCGTAATACATCCACTGTTAATTCGTGGGTAAATGCCATCTCTTTGGGATTGGCGATGGGGCCAGCCGCCTGCTCCTTCAGATCCTTGGCGCGACCATCCCAGAACTGAGCCAAGTTCATGCTGGAGTTCAATACTGTTGGTGAATTGATCGGCCCCTGTTGCCAGTTATGGCCAATGGATGTTTGCAGATTATCCGTGCCGCCCATGCTCAAGTTATGACAGGAATTACAAGAAATGAATCCGGACTTCGATAAACGCGGGTCGAAAAAAAGCATCTTGCCTAGTTCAACCATGTCTGGGTTCTTTGGCTTGGCGTCCTCGATTGGTTGGATAGGCTCATTAGCGGCAACCGCGTATGCAGGGGCGGAAATGGATCCAATAAATAGCAGTGATATGATTAATTCTCGAATTACCATCGGTAATCTCCTAAAAAATCGACTTACTGTGGCACGACTGATTACGGCCATAAGCTACCCGTAAAATACGTGCACCATGCATTAGCATGGTGCACGTATCGACCTACCATTGCACTGGCCGACCAGGTGATGAATACAACGGTCAAAACGTTACATTGCGGTCACGTTCGGCTACGGCCTTGATGTAATCCGGCATACCTTTTATTGATGCACCGGTCACTAGATCATCTGGCATGATCTGCCGAGCCACGGCACAGGCGCCGCAGACCCAAATCTGCACGCCCGAAGCCTGCAATGCAGCCAGCAGCTCTTTCAATGGAGTCAGATTCACGCCATGGATATGATCAGCCGTTCCTTTGCGACCGAGTGTCACGGCTTCGTTCCAGAGCCAGAGCACTACATCATGCCCTTGCTCTTTTGCCGTCTTCGCGGCCATAAAGGGCAACGTGGCCATCGTCGGATCATCTGTGCCACGACTGCCGGATATTATGAAAGTTGCCATCGCTTATCTCCTCTCTTATTCATTCGTAAAGCTACAAATTAAGCATCATGTGTCACTCATGATGCTGTCCTTTCACTCTTTTCCTTGTCTCATTTTTTCAGAACAACCACCCCACATGCAATCCTGGGGCCACCTGGTGCATCTTTTGTCGGAGGATCTGGAAGGAATTGGTCTTCAAGACCATGAATAATAAATGCACTCCCATCCGCATCGAAAAGGGACGTCAATCCGGGGGACAAGGTAATCCGGCTCGTCATGGCATACATCGTGCCTTTACCGTTCTCATCAACTACGAGATTGGGTAGGTCGCCTAAATGATAGGGGTGATTTCCAAGGCCTGGAGTGACATTCGCCCCCGGGTTGACCAGTGGATCGATGTTGCCATCGTAATGACCTTTCGCCGCCGTGAACGGATCGCATGCGCCTGTTTCGTGAAGGTGAACCGCGTGTCGTCCGGGCGTTAATTTGCTGTCAGGCGACCCTTGTACCGTCATCTTAATGCTGACGAGCCCTTCGTATTCCTGATATAGATGAGCCTCACCGGTAATGCCCGGGCCGGAGATCGTCGCCTCTGCATGAAGCTTCTTATCCAGCTTCCCTCCGTGATGCCCATCTTTTTTTCCAGCATGGTGTCCATCTTCTTTTCCTTCGTGATGGTCATGTTCGGCAAAGACTGGACTGGTAACGCCACCCACGATCAATGCCAATGCCAGCGGTAATTTAGTAATAAATTTCATGTATATCTCCAAATTTAACAGTTAGAAAAATGACTTTATGTTGCCGTATATCTACATCTGCCGCTTTGAATCTGTTGCTTTGACGCCGATGCTCGGCGTCCCCTAATCAACGTGCCAGTGATCTAATGTAATGAATGAGTTGCCACACCTCCTCGTCCGATAGACTGGCGAACGACATCATGCCGGTTCCCGGTGAACCATTCTTGATAATCCAGAATAGCTGACCATCGGGAATGTCCTTCATCATGGCGTTGCAGGTAAAGTTTCTCGGTGGAGGAGACAGCGCTGCGCCCATGACGCCTTTTCCGTCGCCTTTATCCCCGTGACACATTGCACATTTGACGGGTTTGGCCGATTTCAAAAAGAGTGTCATTCCAGCCTGAGTTGCGCCAGCGGACGCAGGAAGAGGATTCGTCTTGGCCAAGAACTCAGCCGGTGCTTTCGCTGTTTTGCGCGTCTGCGCACAGGCTGCCGACTGGCTGCCGACCGCAGCGGCCGCTATATCTGGTGCCCCTTTGAACGTGGCTTTCAAATAAGCCATCACATCGGCTACGCCTTGTTGACCAATAGTCAGGTTCCAATAGGGCATATTCTCCGACTTCCCTATTGCCGGGCCGCCATGATTAATCACGTTGTACAGATAATCCATAGGCAGCTTTTCAAATGGAATATTGGCATGAATTGCCGGCTTTGGATTCAAACCGGACGCCGCTGGCCCATCACCTTTACCTGTCGCTCCGTGACACTGCGAACAATATTCTTTGTAGATGACTTTGCCGCGACCAACGCTAGCCTTGCCGAATTCCGGACTCGTCCAAGGCTCGTAATACTTGAAGTCATTCACACCCTGCGTCATTAAGTATCCAATCACGGCGCGAAGTTGCGGCTCCGTCGCATCGGCCAGAAACTCTCCGCTGTGCGGCACAAAGTCTTGTGGATTCAACCCGAAACGGAAGAGCCAATCTTGATCATAACGTTGTCCGGACGCTTGGAGCGCTGCACTTTGTTGACCTCCGATGATTTTTCCACCCTCATCAATTGTATGACAGCCGCGACAAGCATGAGCCTTGAAGGCCATTCCGCCAAAATCGGCCTCGAACTTCGTCACCTTTGAAAGATCAAACGCGCCAACTTTAACTCGCGGATCCTTGTTGTGCTCAGCGAAATAATCAGCAATAGCGTTGGCCTCGGATTCGGAAACAACCGGATGCTTGGTCGGACCCTCAGTCAGATCCCAACGATAACCTTTGGCGTAAAGTGGCGCTTCTTTGCCGGTCAACCAACCAATTAACCAAGGACGTCGGTATTTGCTTCCGGCCCAGATAAGATCGGGTGCCTTGAGATTAAAGCGGGAGTCGGGTTTACCTTCCAAGCGGTGACATTGAATACAGTTCTGCTGAAGGACTTCCTTTGCATGCGACTGATCGCTCGCAAACAATACCCCCGAGGATGACATAAATCCCACCAAGGCAATAAGCGCACTACCTACAGTCATTCTTTTTCTCATTTTCATGTCGTAATCCCTTTCATATTTAGTGACCTAATTTATCCCATTTTCATCACGACCTCGCAAGGATCAGCAACTTGGCGGTGATACCAAAAAACTCTATGTTGGCTCGGCTAGCACCGTACGATACCATGCTCCACAACTCGTTGTGTTGTAACGTCGAACCGCTCGAAAAATTCCAGTATCAGGCATCCACTCGTCGCTTTACGCGAGCCCGAATGAAGTGCATGATATCAGTCAATGATCTACCAAGTTTAGCTCTTGGTACTGTCTTTGAACAACGCCGCACCGGTCATTCCAGGGCTGCCAATTTGAGGCCGAGTAAAAAATCTTTCTCTTTGACCCCATAGGCCGACATGCACATAGAGCAGATGTGAACAGCTGCACCTTTATTAATCAACTCGGCGAGTACCTTTTGATGATCGGAAAACTTGGCAGACTTTGCCTTGGAACCAATAAGAACGCCTTTGTCGTTGAGGAAAATCGTAAGAGGATGACCACGGTCAAACTGTTCCTTTCCAAAGTAAATTCCCATGGTGGCTCGGTGCGGATTGTCTGAGATCAGATTTATAAAGAGAGGGTCGGCATCTCCGGCAAAGGCTGGACTTGCGACGCCACCTACGATCAATGTCAATGCTAGCAATAGCTGAGTAACGAATTTCATGTGTATCCCCTTTTGAGAAGTTGAATAAATAATTTTGATACATGTTCAGATTATTAAGCTTTAAAGATTCCGTCTGTACGATACCGCACATAGCAATTGAGTATAATTACAATATCTTCCTTTCTCTTATGCACTGGGATACACCCTTGAGTCCGGACATATTAATCTCCTCTCCGGAATCCCCCTGGTTTGATGGCCTGAATTGCCCACAAATCAATGTCAATATTCCATAAAACTTAGGGAAATCCATTCAGCCGAACATCAGCAAGTCTGGACGTAGCAGCATCAACGCGCCAATCACCAGCATCAACACGCCACCAATCAAGTGCGAATAACGCGAATACTTAGTGGTTATGCCACTTACATGCAAAGTAAGCATGGCCACTGAAAAAAACCAGCAGGTCATCGGCCATGAATACAACAATGTAAAGAAGCAGATAACTATAATACTGCCAGGTCGGCAACACATGCATAGTCAAGATTTGGGTGTAAACCGCAGGAATACCCGCAGCACAAAGCAGCTCCACCAGATTTACCAGGAAAGCCAGTACCAAGATGCCGAATAGTGCAACCAGAAAGTTGCGTTCTTGCGCCAGTGATTTGAGGCGTTGGAATGCACGTTGCCGTTTTTCGGGTGCTGTAACGGGACAGTACCCATCTTTGTTGAGAAAATATTCGCGCAGGTAATAGAAGCCACCACACAACGCCATCAGGCCGATGACGACCCGGATTAAAAGCACCGATCCGAGAAACAGGAACAGGTTGAGCCAGGTAGCCATGAAGACGAAATAGATTGCAGCAGAACCTATGATGAAGGCACTGCCGAGCGTCCACATGCGCATCGTGTCTTTCATGCCGAGTAGCAGGCCGATCAGGAACACCAGCGACCACATAGCACAGGGATTAAAACCATCCAGCGCACCAAGAATGATGGTCAGGACAGGAAGTGTCAGATCGCGCAGGGCAATTTCGCCCAGCAGTGGCACCTGCATTTTTTCGGGCAAAGGGGAATGGGGTAGGTTGTATTCCGGCTTTGTCAGGATGTCCGACGTGCCATCTTTCAGGATTTCCGCAACCGCATCCGGACAAGAGGTTTTGAGGCATGTTTGAACCCTTCGGCGCATCTCGGCACCACTCATGGCATCATTAGCGTAACCCACCCATACCTGGTTTCCGATGATGGTCAGCGGCACTGACGGATCGGTAATTCCGAACTTTTCTATTACTGCAATGAAAGTTGCTCTATGTTTGCTGTTGGTGGTGACCTCGAAGGAATGCAGATGGATGCCTGAGTGCTCTTTCTGCAGTTGCGCAAAGAAATCGATTTCTCGTTCGCAGTGTGGGCAGCCCTTGGCCCAATATAGGTAAACGTTGACCAGTTGGTCGCTGTCGGCGGCAAGGGAAGGTGTTACCAATGACAACCACGATGCCATTGAAACAATAAATTTAAGCAGCGCGCTACAGGAGAATCGTCCCATTTGATTCAGATACGCTTTCATTTATCGTCCTCCTTGCTTGCTTGTTGATCAGTGCCTCCTGAGACACATCGGTCGGTTGCCGGACTTATCAATAGCGGCAAAGGCCGGACGAAATGACTGGCAGCAAACCCTTTACAGAATAGGACCTTGATGATCGGCTCAGCCCACCTGGGCAGCTTATAAGGGCAACCACTCCTCGTTTCTGCATCTTGAATTAAGCCTGCAAAATTCGCATAAAACCGCAATTGAGAGAGGAAACGCCGGGCTTTATTCCTCAAGCGAGGAAACCAGTTCACAAATGCAAAACCCTTCATCTCATGCTGCCCCAGAGCTTTAGCGGACGAGCAGCTTCACCAAGTGCTTTGAAAGGAGGATATATATAAGCTTAGATTATCCATTGGAAGCATCTAGGACGTGGTCGAAGCTGCCGGAGGCGAATGGCAGATTTTTGGCCACACCTTCCACGGTCTCGATGCCACGCGCAGCGGCGTGGACTAGCATTGCCAAGGAGGGATCCTCTCCCTCCGGCACCCCCAGCGGCGCTGCGAAATGGCCGCTGCCCACCCTGATCTCGATTCCCCGCCCCCCCCAAGGCACGAACAGGCGCAGGGCGAGCAGTTCCGAGATATAGGCAGCCTCGTGCTTTTCGAGCCACATCTCATAACGCTGATGGTGAGTCTCGAAGGAGGCAACTCTAGGCACGAGACAGTACCTCCCGCAGCGCGTCAACGAACCGTTTGTTATCTTCGGGCAGTGCCGTGGTGACGCGCATATAGCCTGGACCAAGCGCCGGGTCGTTGAGCGGCTTGAGCAGGATGTCCCGGCTGCGGAGCTGGTCCGCAATCTCGGCCGCATTGTATGGCGCGAAATCGGCCAGGAAGAAATAGGTCTCGGTCGGATAAGTGCGCACACCCAGGGTGCGCAACTGCGCCGCTAGTTCCATGGTCCAGGCGTGCAACTGTGCGGCCCGGGCATGAATCTGGTCCTCGTTTTGCAGCGTGGCGATTGCCGCCGCCTGACTGGGGCGGGCGAGCGGGTAGGCATCGTTGTGGCCGTTCAGATCATCGGCGACAGCCTCGGGCAAGATGGCATAGCCGATGCGAAATCCCGCCAAGCTGTGGGCCTTGGACAGGGTGCGTGTCACCAGCAGGTTGGGATGCCCGTGCACCAAGTGGGCGACCGACTGTCCGGCCAGACCGATGAATGCCTCATCGATCAGGAAGCGCGTTTCCGGGTGGCGGCGCAGCAGTTCCGGCAAGGGCGCCATGTCGAAGATTCCGCCATTTGGATTATTGGGGTTCACGATAACAACAAGTGTGGTGCCCTGCGGAACCGCTAATTCGGCAAGATTCAGGGCGAAATCGTTTTCGGGCAGTAGCCGTGTTTCCGTATAGTGCCGTGCGATCTCGGGAAAGAGCACATAGGTCGGCGTCAGCAGGTGGACCTGCTGACCGAAGCGGTCGAAGATCTGACGCAGGATGAGCTCGGAGCCGGCGTTGATGTGAATCAGCCGTTCGGGCACGCCGAGCTGCTCGCTGATGAGCCGGCGCAGCGGCGCCGAATAGGGCTCGGTGTAATAGTTGCTATGCGGCACTTCAGCCTGCGCTGCGGCAATCGCCTCCTCAAGCGGCGGCAGCGGGTTTTCGCACAGCAACAGCTTGATACCCTGGAACGTGCCGCCGCCTTTTTCCGCAATGGCGCTCATGACTGACCCCTTCCGTCCATATGACGCCCCGCGCCGCGCCAGCCATCGCCAGCACCAGGGCGTTGTGCACCACGCTGAAACACAGCCAAGTGGCGCTGCTGCGACGCCTCCTGCAGATTGCGCAGCGTCGTGAGAATATCAGAGCGCTGGGTCGCTCCGAGCAGCCGCTCGTACATTTCGCCGTTGGTGATCTCGGCGGCCACGCCCGCTTCACAGGCTGCTTGCAGGCTGGCATAACGCGCAACTTTTCCCAGCCAGTGGTTTCCGGGCACGGGTAACCCGTAGCGTGCATACAGCGTACAAAGCGCCTCGATGTGGCGCGCCTCGGCTTCGCGGATATTGTTGAACGGCGGCACCTCGCCAAAATCGGCAATCACTTGGTCATAAGTTGCCCAGGCACGGTACTCGTCATCGAGCGCCTCGTTGAGTGCGTGGATTTCTGTTTCTGTCAGTGTATTCATTTTCATCCTCCATGCAAACCAGAGAATAAAGTTTCACTTGGCTTTGTTGAAGGACTCAACAACAAGATACGAGTCATCCAACGCCGTGCATATGGGCTACGCGGTGAAGAATATTTGCGGCTTAAAATACTCACGTCTATGCTCCCGAAACTCTAAAAAACATAAAATTCACTCACTCGATTACGCGAAGAGCCTAATTTATAAGATCATATTTACTAAAATGTGCATCCCGAATTTTGGATTCAGAGAATGCCAAAGCTGGTAATTACTAGTCTCTGTTTAACTATATTATGCCTCTTTTCTTGATTGCCAAAAATCTTGATTGCCAAAAAGAAAAACCGGATGGGAAAAATTGGTAACCTGAACCCCGGCTATGGTCACCGCGCAAATTAAATCGCGTGACTGCTGGATGAAGTCAGAACTTTACGAAGGTAAATCCCCATACTTTGATTGATAGTGCGGCATATTTAATGCAAGAAGCCACATGCATTCTGCATTATTATAATTAATTGATTTTACAATAATAAAATGAAATTTCCATCCCAATCTTTTTTTAAAAAATGTGTTTATGTGCGCTAACGCACAGACTACGTTTAATTGATGTGATTAAGATGTCATCGTTTTAATTAGCTTAATATTACAAATTAGTAACCTGTTTCCTGTTCATGCTGGATGAAATCAGTATTCAACTTCGATCTGAGGCACATAAGCTGAGAATACGTGATCTAGCGTTATTATCGGTCGGGAAGTGCTTGCATATCCCGGATGTTATTGCACCGAGTACATGTATCCATCAAATCTATAAAGATTAAGGAGATTATGATCATGAGAAGTAATACTTTGAATGATGCGGGGCAGATCCTGAAAATATTCGTTACGATATTCACGGCCTGTGGCGTCAGCTACGCTGCCGAACCGGCAAAAACGAGCTCGAGCTATGCTCCCGTTGTGATTAAAGAGAGCTTTCCTGACCTGTTGGCTCGAATGAAAGCTGAGAAGCCTGAGGTGATGATCCGGCAGATGGATTTGCTGAATAAGCGCTACGACCTGAGCGACCGCTCTTCTAACCGCATCACAATGTCCCGCGGTAAGTTAATTCAGGAAGGAGTACGGGTCAAACTGCCGAAGGGGATGCGCTGGGAGAGCCTCGCGGCAATGAGCCCCGAAGAAATTCGTGAGAAAGATCTATTTCCGGCGGGTTTTTTTCCGCTTCCTCATCCCAATCACCCGGAAGGTGGCATGGTGTTTCCCAAGCTTCTAATCGACGAAATCAAGAAGCAAGAGGGACGCGATCTCACACGTTTTGATTTAGATTTCGATCTGCCGGACCGTTTTTTACCCGAGTTCCCTGCACCCATATACTTGACTACACGACCAGATCTCGGTGACGTCTCGCAGGGCAAGCTAGTCACTATGGACAATTATTATGAATTGTTCAATGGAATATTAAATCCAAAACAAATTGAAGGTTTAAGGTTGTTGCTGACCGCCTTTCCACAACAACAGTTTAACCAGACAGAAGATCGACGCTCCGTGCGTCCGAGCCGTGGGGTTGCCTGCTTTGATTGTCACGCCAATGGGCATACCATTGCCCCGACCCACCTTGTAGGGGACATCCGTCCCCAGGAATTCCGCCATCGTATTGATACGCCATCCTTGCGCGGCCTGAACATCCAGCGGTTATTTGGTTCGCAACGTGCTCTCAAAACTATAGAAGACTTCACTGAGTTCGAGCAGCGCGCAGCATATTTCGACGGTGATCCGGTTATTGCGACTAAAAAAGGCGCGAACATTCTCGAACGTGGCAGCCAAGTGCATGCTATGGCTGAATTTCAGGCACTGCTTGATTTTCCGCCTGCTCCAAAGCTGGGAATTGACGGCAAACTGAATCCAAATAAAGCCACTGAGTCTGAAATCCGAGGACAAGCACTTTTCTTCGGAAAAGCCAATTGTGCCAGTTGCCATTCAGGGTCCTACTATACTGACAATCTCATGCATAACTTGAAAGTGGAACGTTTCTACAAGCCACGCATGATAAACGGACGCATGGCCAGTGCCGATGGCCCGATTAAAACCTTTCCGTTGCGCGGCATTAAGGACTCACCGCCATATTTACATGATGGAAGGCTGCTTACATTGGAAGATACTGTAGAGTTTTTCAATCTGGTGCTGGAGACCAATTTATCAGCTTCAGAAAAAACAGATTTAGTCGCATTTTTGCGGGCGCTTTAAAAAAGAATTAAGGTTTTTTAGTAGAAGTGCTTTTCCCTGGAATTTTTATACAAGGATATTTTTAATGAATAAATGCATATTTTTTACATTGGTAACACTGGCAACCTCCGCAGCCCATGCCGAAGATTTAAGCACATATAAGGAAGGAAGCCGTGCCGTGGTGATGCCATTCTTAAAGCAACTCGCTACCGAAAATCAGAAAGCCATCAGTGAAGGTGGTCCAGAATCAGCGATTAAAGTTTGCAAGGACATTGCACCAAAGATGGCCGGTGATATTTCCCGTCAGAATGGCTGGAAACTGACCCGCGTCAGCTTAAAAGTACGCAACCCATTGCTTGGTACTCCGGATGCCTGGGAACAAAAAAATCTGCAAGAGTTTACAGCACTCGCCGCGAAAGGCGAAAAGGCAGAAACGATGGAAGTGGCGGAAATCGTGCAAGAGCCTGCCGGAAAGTCATTCCGTTTTATGAAAGCGATTGCAATGAAACCTGGTTGTATTGCATGTCATGGTAATGTTGAACAAATCCCTGTCAATATAAAAGCAAGGTTGAGCGAAGACTATCCTCATGACAAGGCGACAGGTTATAACGTTGGCCAGATAATAGGAGCGGTCAGTATCAAGCGACCAATTTAGCCCATGGTTCAAAAAAGAGTATTTTTAGAAAGCGATACTTCGCATAATGTATATTATGTCAAATTTCTATTAGAAATGGCAGACGACTAAAACAAGGTTTTTTGAATACTTTGCAAATGTGCATTCCAAAATCTAAAAGACGAGTTCATCATCATCGGTATAAACACCATGCAAGCTGGATACCTTTGACTACGCTACATATGAAACCTTGCAAGGCACGCTCAGCCACATCAGCTCTGATACGTTAACCGAACAAGGCAGCAAGGAACAGACTAATGTTTATTACCGTGCGCATGTGCGCATCAACCCGGACAACCGTAATCCCAAGTTGGCCGCTGTGGTGCTCAAGCCCGGCATGACTGCCACTGTAGATGTGCAAACCAACCGTAGATCTGTTTTGAAGTATATGGCCAAGCCTCTATACAGGGCATTTGGCGGTGCGATGAATGAGCGTTAAGCTGTCGCAGATCACTTTTCCCCCTCTCTACTCACAACCATCTGCTTTAAGTTCCACATTTTTCATTGGAAATAAAATCTATCTTCAGGCTCATTTCATACCGGGAGGGGCTATCAATCTTAATGATTTCCAAAATCTGCTAAAATCAAATCCTAATAACGATAATAGTCCTAAGTTTGCAATTGAAAATTGAAAATTTATATATAAAGTGCTGTCCGGTCTTTATATGGTTTATTTCACGGTTAACCGCAAGGTTGCTATTGGGGAGCACACTATCGCTGATTGGTTGTACTAATGTAGGGCCTGATTTTAAGCAACCTGCCCCGCCCACAGCGACAAACTACACCACACAAGAATTACCGATGCAAACTGCAACCGCATCTGGAAACTATGGCGGAGCGCAGCGTTTCGTGCTTGGAAAAAGTGTGCCGGTGAATTGGTGGGAAAGTTTTGGCTCGACCAAGCTTAATGCCCTCATCGACCAAGCTTTAAGCGCCAGCCCCACGTTAGATGCGGCGCAAGCCACTCTGTTTCAAGCACAACAAACTTATGCTGCGCAAAGTGGTTCCTCGCAATATCCCCAGGTGAATGCCAAACTGGGTGCTCAGCGTCAAAAATTCAATCGTTCAACTTTTGGCCAGTCGAACAGCAGCAGCGTGTTCAATTTGTATAATACTGGAGTTGCAGTCAGTTATAACCTCGATCTTTTCGGGGGGAACCGCCGCGCGCTCGAATCTTTTGCTGCACAGGCTGATTATCAACTTTACCAGTTTGAAGGTGCGCGACTTACGCTTGCTGCCAACATCACGACTACTGCAATGTCACAGGCACAATTTGCCGCACAGATTAAAGCCACTGTGGCTATTTTGGCAGCGCAGACTAAACAACTCAATATTGCGAGGAAACGCTTCAAGCTGGGCGCGATACCCCGCAGTGATGAATTTACGTTACTGACCCAGGTAGAGCAAACCCGCGCCAGCATTCCGCTCCTGCGTAACAATCTTGAAAAAACAAATAATTTGCTTGCTGTGTTAGTGGGGCAACTACCTGGAGAGGCGAAAATACCAAAATTTGCTTTAACGGATTTTAGTCTGCCGGCAGACCTTCCTCTTGTCATACCTTCTGAGCTGGTGCGTCAACGACCAGATATTCAGGCGTCTGAGGCTTTGTTACATGTAGCAAATGCACAATATGGGGTGGTTGTGTCCAATAGCTATCCGCAAATTAATTTATCTTCTAATCTTAACTCGCAGGCTCTTGCTGCATCCAGTTTATTCGGAGCCGGATCAATGATTTGGAGTTTGGTAGGTCAAGTCGCGCAGCCATTGTTCAATGCTGGCCTCAAAGCCGGGAGGGAATCAGCAGAAGCGGGGCTCAATGCTGCAAGAGCTAATTATCGCGAAACCGTTCTGCAAGCTTTACGCAATGTTGCTGACGTTCTGCGGACACTAGACAATGACGCGCAAATATTGCAAGCGCAAGCCGCCGCTAATGCATCGGCGCAAGCGTCGCTTGATCTTATCCAACAGCAATTTTTATTAGGAGGCGTGAGTTATTTGGAACTACTTACCGCTCAACAACAGGCTCAACAAACTCAGATTAACTTAATTGCAGCCCAGGTTCAGCGTTTGACGGATACTGCAGCGCTTTATCAGGCTATGGGTGGTGGCTGGGTTGCCGCGTCAAAACAAGTGGCGGGGCTGTTACCACAACATACTCAATCAGCAGTGCAGAATACCGAGCACTAAGGTTTCGTGCGTCATCTTTATAAACCAAAATTGAGCATGGAGTATTTGCATGACTAAAGGTACGACCAAACGCATGATTATCATGCTGTTGTTAGCCGCAATAGTGTTTGGCGGAATTTATGCTTTTCAGCAATTTCGCAACAAAATGATACAGCAGGCTATCAAGGGACAGGCTAACCCACCGCAAACTGTCTCTACCACCGTGGCGCAAACATCCATTTGGCAACCTTCAGTCGAAGCGGTAGGCAGTCTGCGTGCTTCTAATGGCACCAGCCTGGCAGCCGAGGTCAGCGGTATAGTTACAGCCATACACTTTGATTCTGGAGAAATGGTAAAAACTGGTCAGCTGATATTAGAGCTGAATGCCGATCCGCTTAAAGCTCAGCTCGAACAGTTGAATGCTGCTGTCGGACTTGCTCAACAGAATTACAAACGCGATTTTGCTCAACTCAAGGTGCAGGCAGTCAGCCAAGCTACGGTGGACATTGCTGCAGCTAATTTAAAAAGTGCCTTAGCTCAGGTGACGATGCAAAAAGCTATCATTGCGCAGAGAAGTATCCGCGCTCCCTTTGCTGGTCGGCTGGGTATACGCCAAGTAGATCTTGGCCAATATCTGGCACCAGGCACTGCCCTTGTTAATCTACAGAAACTTGATCCCATGTATCTGGATTTTACGGTTCCACAGGCTCAGATTGACATGATTCATGTTGGCGAGAACGTCACTGTGCAAACCAATGCATTTCCGAACAAAGTTTTCACCGGTAACATTTCCGCGATTGAACCCCAGGTAGACATATCTACGCGTAATCTTAAAGTACGAGCAAGCATTGCCAATCCTAATAATGAATTACTGCCCGGATTATTTGCTACGGCGCGGGTGAAGAAAGGGGAAGAAAAACAGTACGTCACCCTGCCAAACTCAGCTATAGCTTATAACCCCTATGGTAGCACCGTGTTTATAGTAAAAAATAAAGGAAAGGGGGCAGATGGCAAACCTACGCTGATGGTCGAGCAGCGTTTTGTCACTACCGGGCTTGCACGTGGCGATCAAGTGGCAGTGCTTAGCGGTCTGCAAGCAAATGAGGTTGTGGTCACTTCGGGTCAACTCAAGCTGCGCAATGGCACGCCGGTAATTATAAATAATAGCGTGCAACCGTCTAATAATCCCAATCCTGAGGTCAAAGACGAATGAACATCACTGCTGGCGCTACGATGAGAAAATTTACTGACATTTTCGTCGAACGTCCAGTTCTGGCAGCCGTCATTAGCCTGGTAATACTGGTTCTTGGCTTACGCTCGCTTACTTCATTACCGGTACTGCAATATCCTTACACCCAAAACGCCGTAGTAACGATCAATACTGCTTATCCAGGTGCCGATGCCAATCTGGTGGCTAGCTTCATCACCACTCCTCTGGAAAATGCCGTAGCCCAGGCTAACGGTATTGATTATATGACCTCCAGCAGCACCCAGGGAGTGAGTAGTATCAGTGCCAACCTTCGATTAAATTATGATCCAAGCAAAGCCATAACCGAAATTAATACCAAGGTTAATGCAGTCCTCAATCAATTGCCGCCGCAGGCGCAAAAACCCACACTTTCCGTCAGCATCGGGCAAACCATAGATGCGATGTACATCGGTTTCTACAGCGATGTCCTCAAACCGAACCAAGTCACTGACTATCTCGTGCGCTCTGTACAACCCAAGCTGCAAGCGATTGAAGGCGTGCAAGTTGCCGAATTATTGGGTGCAAAAAACTTCGCCCTGCGGGCATGGCTGGATCCGCAAAAACTCGCCGCTGTTGGTCTCACCGCAGCTGATGTGTATGGTTATTTGGCTTCCAACAATTTTCTCTCATCCAGCGGCCAATCCAAGGGGCAAATGGTTCAAATCAACCTGAATGCATCTACCGCACTACGTTCAGTAGATGAATTCAAGCAGATGGTCATCAAGCAACAAGGCAGCTCAGTCGTGCGCTTGGCAGACGTAGCGAATGTAACTTTGGGCGCTGATGATTATGACAGTAGTGTGTCCTTTGACGGAAAAAAAGCGGTGTATGCGGGTATTCAGGTTGCCCCGGGTGCAAATCTGCTGGATGTGATCGCTCGAGTACGCAAAGTTATGCCTGAAATTGAGGCACAGCTACCGCAGGGTTTGAATAGCAATATCGTCTATGACTCGACTAAATTCGTCAATTCGTCAATTAACGAGGTCGTAAAAACGCTTGTGGAAGCTGTCCTCATTGTCACTGCAGTGGTATTTGTATTCTTGGGCTCGCTACGCTCGGTACTGATTCCAGTGATTGCGATACCACTTTCACTGGTAGGAACTTTCTCCGTGATGCTGGCCTTGGGCTATTCCATCAACCTGCTCACACTTTTAGCTCTTGTACTTGCCATCGGGCTAGTGGTAGACGATGCCATCATCGTAGTAGAAAACGTAAGCCGTCACTTGGAAGAAGGGCTGTCACCTTTTGAATCAGCTATAAAAGCAGCGCGTGAGCTGGCTAATCCAATTATTGCGATGACCATCGTACTTGTCGCTGTATATGTGCCGATAGGCTTTATGAGCGGCCTTACTGGCGCTCTGTTTACCGAGTTTGCTTTTACGCTGGTGGGCGCTGTGACTATATCCGCTGTGATCGCGCTGACACTGTCACCGATGATGTGCTCGCGTCTTTTACGCTCGCCTAAGCGCGAGGGTGGTAACTGGCAAGATCGTTTGGAAATATGGCTGGATAAACGATTTGAACGCTTACACGTTCGTTATGAAAAAAACCTGCAAAGCACACTCAACTTCGTCACTGTAATAGCCATATTCACATTGGTGGTGATGGGTGGTATTTATTTCCTGTACGCCACATCGATGTCTGAACTTGCTCCGCAGGAAGACCAGGGTGTGCTAATTGCAGCCTCTTTTAACGCGCCGAATGCGACACTGCAACAACGAGAAATGTTTGGTGAGCAGGTTCAGAAAACTTTCAAGTCTCACTCGGAAACAGATCACATATTCCAGCTAAATATGCCGACACAGGTTATCACAGGCATGGTACTCAAGCCCTGGAATGAACGTGCTAAAACCTCCATTCAGCTGCAACCCGAAGTGCAAAATGAATTGAAGAAAATCGCAGGCACGCAAAGTGCACTCTTCCAGCCCCCACCGCTACCCGGTGCACGTGGCTTACCAATACAGTTTGTGATAACTAGCACAGAACCATTCTCCAAGCTCTATGATGTATCCCAGAAGTTCTTGCAAGAAGCTGAGAAAACAGGTGAATTTATTTTCGTGCAGTCGGATTTGCGCATTGATCTACCACAAACCACAGTAGTAATTGATCGAAACATGGCGTCACAACTCGGGCTAAATATGCAAGACATAGGCTCTGCCCTGTCCGCCATGCTAGGTGGTGGATATGTGAACTATTTCGAACTTGAGGGTCGATCTTATAAAGTTATTCCTCAGGTAGCACAGCGTTTCCGCCTTAATACAGATCAACTCAGGCACTATTATCTGCGTACCGCCAGCGGACAGATGGTACCGCTATCCACAGTGGCTCATCTAAAATCCAGCACTGAACCGGAAACCATTAATCACTTTCAGCAACAAAATATGGCGACCATACAAGGAGTGGCTTTTCCTACTATCTCGCAGGGTCAAGCACTTGAGCGACTCAAAATTTTAGCGCAAAAAACTTTGCCTGCTGGATATAGCTATGATTACGCGGGACCTTCACGACAGTTCATACAAGAATCAGGTGGTCTATTACTTACTTTTTTCTTTGCGATTGTTATTATTTTTCTGGCACTTTCGGCTCAATTTGAGAGCTTTCGTGACCCTGTTATTATTTTAGTTTCTGTGCCCATGTCGATTGCAGGCGCATTGATTTTTATCAATCTCGGAATTGGACACGCCAAGCTCAACATTTACACTGAGGTTGGCTTAGTAACACTCATTGCTCTAATCTCAAAACATGGCATTTTGATTGTGGAATTCGCCAATAATTTGCAAAAAATGGGATTGAGCAAACGTGATGCTATAGTTAAAGCTGCTGGTTTACGTCTGCGCCCGATACTCATGACAACTGCCGCCACGGTACTCGGTGTTTTACCGCTTATCACAGCCAGCGGTGCCGGTGCAGTAAGCCGCTTTAATATGGGCTTAGTGATCGCCAGCGGTTTATCGATAGGCACATTGTTTACCCTGTTCGTTGTCCCTGGTATGTACCTGTTGCTTGCTACTGAACGTAGTCATAAAGCGATGGTACCAGAGGCGAATACACAAACTTAAAACTATGCTGATCGGACTTCAGCGCATGTTGCGCATCCACTTTCTGCAATACTGTTTCAATCCAATCCATCAATAACTTCCGCCCAAATATAGCTTCCAAGCATGCCACTAGAACGAACTTTGCCATCGTAGATCACGCTTTCCCCACCCTTCCCTACCCTGAAAATATAATATTCGCTTCAAATTCACTGTAATAAAAATATTATTCAACTTGTCTTTTGTTTTTTAATACTGCTGGGATACTCAACAAAGTCACCTTCAAAACACCCGGTTTCCCCAGCCTCACCGTGGATTATCTGACACCAAAGGCTTCTACCCTGTCCGCACAGATATTCATACATGTCAGATTCAGCCCTTCAGCGCTCCGATTTTTAGCAGCTTTCAAGTCGTCTGCCGACTCTCTCCACTCAACACCTATTTATGTCGATTGCACAATGCAGGATGACGAATCTCTCAAGATTGATACGCACACAACATGTCGTCTTGGCTTACCAATGAAAAAGGCGGCTTGCGCCGCCTTCTCAAGTTTAGCACTTTCGGCTTTAGTCACGTTCACCACTAAAAGCCATCAGCAGACTAAGTAAATTGACAAAAAGGTTATAAATACTCATGTACAACGACATGGTTGCCATTACATAGTTAGTCTCGCCGCCATTTATGATCCGACTGATGTCATAAAGAATGAAAGCCGAGAAAAGCATCACGGCGATAGCTGAGATGGTCAGCGATAACGCAGGAATGGCAAAAAAGATATTGGCCAGTGAAGCCACTACCAGCAGAACCAAGCCTATGAACAGAAATTTCCCCATAAAGCTGAAATCTCTTTTCGTGACAGTAGCAATGGTCGCTAAGCTAAAGAAGATGAGTCCGGTTCCGCCAGCAGCCATGCCAACAAGTTGGGCACCATTGCGCAGATGAAGCGCATGTTGCAAAATTGGCCCAAGAAAAATGCCCGCAACAAAAGTGAAGCCAAGCAGCATTGCAATGCCCCACACACTGTTGCGCAGCGCAGTAACCGCGAATAGCATACCCATCATTACGGCGAACATCAGTAGCGGAGCCATGATGGGATTCTGTGCCATGAACGAGAAGTTAGAGGAAAGGCCAATAAATGCACCTATGATGGTGGGAACCATTGTGAGAGCCAGCATCATGTAGGTGTTGCGCAGGACTTTGTTTTGTTCCAGCCCAAACGTGCCAGGTTGCGAAATGGTTTGGTATTGCATCATAGTTTTCTCCAGAAGGTGTGTTAACAACACCTGTAAGAGTATCGAAGCAGGGGAAAAGTTGCAATGCTTGTATTAAAATAATGCGTAATAGTTGAAAGTGACTTTAAATTAGTAAGTGATTTCGGGTATCATGCACCCACTTCGGATGGACGCAACTTCAACACCATCGGTGTTCAGTAAAATTTCAAATTTGGAAGCTTGGGTGAGTGGTTTAAACCAGCAGTCTTGAAAACTGCCGAACAGCAATGTTCCGTGAGTTCGAATCTCACAGCTTCCGCCAGAACTCGTTATTACCAAGTCTTAAATAATCTCACAAACCCGCACTGCATATGGCATTGGCGGGTTTTTTAACGTCCATGCTGTAGCAAACGATCTCATTCAAGCTTGCGTAACTTGGGGGCATATTATACGCTTATGCCCCCAAGACATAAATTCGATGCCCCCAATGAGGTGAGAATATGAGCAAGCTAACCGAAGTGGCAATTAAGAAAGCAAAGCCCGACATTAAATCCTACAAAATGGCAGACGGTGGGGGCATGTATCTTGAGGTGATGCCGAACGGCTCGAAGTATTGGCGTCTCAAGTATCGTTTCGGAGGTAAAGAAAAGCGACTGGCTCTAGGCGTATATCCTGAAGTGCGACTAGTTGAAGCTAGGGATCGTCGCGAGCAGGCACGCAAGATATTAGCGAACGATGCCGACCCTAGCGCAATCAAACAAGCAGCAAAACAGGCAATGCAACAAGCGAATGAAATTGTTGCTAACAGCTTCAAGAAACTGGCTGTTGAGTTTCACAAAGTGAAATCACCAATGTGGACGGCAAAGCACGCACAGCAATGGATGGTTAATTTAGAAAAATACGCTTTGCCGACTATCGGGGATCGCTCGATTACCGATATTGAGCCGATGGACATTATGAAAATCATGCGTGGAATGGAGGAATTAGGTATCCATGAAACACGTGATCGTTTGCTTCAAACTGTCAGTTCAGTATTCAAATATGCAATAGCAACAGGACGGGCAAAATTGAATCCGGCTGAAATTCGGATTGCTCTAGCGGAGCGCCCAAAAGTAGAAAACTTTGCTTGCATCTCTCCTGAAGAATTGCCCGTATTCCTTAGCAAAGTGACAGCCTATCAAAACATGGATAAGGTTTCGCCGATCGCGATATCTGCGTTTCGACTTTTGATGCTGACGGCCACGAGAACCAGTGAAGTACGCTTTTCTAAGTGGGCGGACTTTGACCTAAAAGCGGGAAGCTGGATTATTCCGGCAGAACAAATTGGACGCAAGGGCAAGGGTGACAAGCGCAAGGAACATGCGGTGCCGCTATGCTCTCAAGCCGTCAAAATACTGCACGACCTATATCCAATTACAGGGCAAAGTGAATTTGTATTTCCGAACCGTAACACTGCTGGGCGTGTTATTAGCGAAAATACAGTATTAAAGATAATTGAGACGATCGGCTACAAAGGCAAGATGACAGGGCACGGATTTCGAAGTCTTGCGCGCTCAATACTGGGTGAAATGGGATATCGATGGGAGGCGTTAGAGGCGATGCTTTCTCATGCACTGGTAAACCAGACGGCGGCAGCATACGTGCGTACTTCATATTTTGAAGAGCGACGCGACATTATGCAAAAGTGGGCAGATTATCTCGACAAGATAGAGGTTGGTGCGGAAGTGATACCATTGCGCGCCTGACCCTTTGGTTCGTAGAACCAGCAGATAAATAAAAGATTCAATCGATCAATACCTTGCAACACGCGCCAATTTCGTTTATAGCTACATTAAGCCTAAAACATAGTAAAGGTGTCACACCCAGCTACGATTTAGCTACGGGGGAATTCTTAACAATACTAACGTAGTATTGTATGGATTGTGCTCTTTCATGTCATACCAATTTTTTCAAACAGCAGTTATTCGTAAGGATGAAATAATGTAGATGAGAAAAAGGGGTTGTATGAATTTACATTCAGAATGAATAAAATGATGTTTTTATAGAGGGAGGAGTTTTACACCCTCATGTCGAACTGTCTTTTGGTTTGGTTTCATTTCCTAATGCAACATGAAGGTGTGGAGAAAGATATTTTATACGATCTTGTAAATTCAAGTATTTGAACCCATTGTCAAATGAGTCTTTTACACTTTGCTGGAATTGATTTGTCGATTTTTTTTGGATACCCCAACCTGATATCGCAATATCTCCTTCTTCAATATTGCAGTATTCATGACGTAAATATTCATCATTTTTTAAAATCATAAATTCTTCTTCTGTATCACTATAAATACACATTAAACCTATTGCTATAAGATATTCATACCACTGATATGTAGATGGTTCAATTGAAAGCATGTTTTCCTTTATTTGGGTTGAAGCTAGATAGACCCCACCCGGACATAATTTTTCGAATGTATTATCAATAAAAAATTTTGCCCGAGCCTCAATTTCAATTTTTTTCATGTTTTCAATAAAGTGATCCTTATCCACATTCTGATATATGTTTTTAACAATGGCTTCCAATTTATCAGATGATGAATTTAAAGCTAGCAATAATTGATTTGTAGTTTTAAATTGCTCTTTGAATTCTCTCGTTCTAAGGTATTCAAAAAACATACCAGCCCATTGTTTTTTCAGATGATCTTCAATTTCCTTAGCAATTTCAAAAGATTCATACCCATTATTTACACTTGCCTTCTTGACCCTATTAATAAATTCAAAGATTGAAATTGCATCTGTTTGATTATTAATGGCAGGAAACTCAATCTCATTGATAAATGATTTATTTTTATTATCTTGGTATAACTGATGGTTATCTAGAACCGATTTTTTAATATATGTAAATATAGGTATTTTTTGTTCTACAGCGGCCTCGTATTCGGCATTTGTGATAGATTTGTCCTTTGCACTAATATATCTACCTCCAAAACGTCCACCTATAATAAGTACAAATATTTGGCAATTTGAAATTTCTTGAATGCACGCCTCATGTGTATGTAAGTCGGGATGAAAAAAAATGTCACCATAGTCGCTAAGTACGGTATTAAATCCATAATTAAGGATAAATCTTCTGAGGGAATCTCTTATCTCACTAAGATCAAAACATGTAGAACTTACGAAAACACTCGGCGTAGCCATGATTACCTCCAAGGGCTTTTAGGTCTTTAATGTACATTATATTTCACGGCTTGGATCATACACGGCCTCAAAAAAAGTACGCAGTCAAATAACTAGTCAAAATTTTCTATACTTATTCTTGAAGCAAGGTTTACACAACAAGTTGAAAGTAAATTAGCATGCAAAATTATTGTTCTGTCACGTAAATTCAATGGTTGACCGCTACCTTTCTATTTGGGAAATTGCGCACCGCTGGCATGACGTCTGTCCCGACAAAACTGATCCAGTTGATCTCCCACTAAAGGTTCAAGATTCGATTAGATTTATTTGTCGTGGCGTTTTGGATGACGGCATCACGCTTTGCCAAGTGATAGCGTCGGAGTTACCCGAGGATAATAGGCGCTATGGTTTCCGCTCAGAAATCAGGAACTACTATGTAAACGAGTTTCCTGACGAGTTGGCAAATTGTCTATCACGAAAATATGACAAGATCGCACTTGACACATATTCAATTGGATGTGATGACTTGCTTCAATACTGCATGGAACAGCAATGCGACTTCCCATCCTTTTGGTGGCCATTAATAGAAGGGAATTCTCATACCGCAAATGAAGACCCCAATGATTTAGCACCCGCTCAAATCCAGCTTCAACCGCAATCTTTGCGCCCCTCTCAGATAGACAAACTTGTCTGCCAAGCAATTGCTAAAACTCTGTGGGATGTATATCCAACGATGACCATCACGGCTATGTCAGAGCATACAGCTATTTTGGAATACGGCGGCGGCAAACTTTACACGGGAAAAAATACCCTTCGCAATTGGCTTAGTGAAGTTGCGCCAGATAGTGTTCGCAAACCCGGTAGACCCAAAAGCAGCAAACTCAATAACAACGCAGTATAAAAACTCCCTTCTACTAATAGAAATATCATTTTTTCACTTGGCGGGAATATTTTTGTCCTGTTATCTGCAATCTAATTCGTGCTCCATTAACTCAACAGGAGCACAACATGAAACAGAAACTCAAAGGTTTTACTCGAGCCGCCGCAGCCGCGTTTCCAAAATTTGGGACGGAGGCGCGCGCCAGCGCGCCACGTACCGAATTTAGGGAATGCGGCGAGGTGGCAATGGCGCCCGTTCCGCGCGCGCTGTCCGTGGAAGAGTCCTCGGGCGGCGCAGCCGCCCCTAGACTTGAAAAGAGGACATATTTCAACACACCCAACACAGCAAAAAATCGCATTACTTTACGCAATTATGGCAAAGGGCTTGCCGAAGTGGGGTGGTCTTTTGTTGGTTTAAGTTCAACTCACAAAGCTGCTCGTGGTTCGTCAACCCAACGCACCCACAACGAGGATCGCGCAATTCGCCGCGCAAAGTCTCGCCTACGTCAGCTCGTCTTGGGTGCAAATCTTACGCACTTACTTACCCTCACCTACCGGGAGAATGTCACCGACTTCAACCGCGCATCGGACGACTTGAATCGCTTCGTCCGAAAAGTGAGATTTCATTTACCTCCCTGGCTATATGTGGCTGTTGCAGAACAGCAAGAGCGTGGTGCATGGCATTGGCACCTTGCGGTTCGTGGTCGCCAAGATGTGGAGTTACTTCGCCAATTGTGGCGCGAAATCGTAGGTGAAGGAAATATCGACGTGAGCGCCCCCAAAGGCACTCGTAAAGATCAGCGGCTCTATCTGGTTCAATACCTCGGGAAGTATTTAGTCAAAGCATTCGCAACAGGCGATAGGAAGCTCAACAAGCACCGTTTCCGCTCGTCGCGCAAGATTCAGGTGCCTATGGAGTGTTTTACCCTTTCGCTACGCTCAGAGCGCCCCGTGATGGATGTTGCCCTCGACAAACTGAAAGAGGCATCAGGCGGTTCGGTCGGTTTCGTGTGGGATGGGGAAGGCATGCTCGCTGGCTGGGCTTGTTCTTGGAAATAACACCGTTTGCAGCTCACTTTTCAGGAAGAAAATGATGAAATCAAATTTACTACAAAGTACCCCAGTCCATGCTGAACACCCGCAATCAGTTGACTGGCTCATTTCCCGCAAAACTGTTGAAAAATTGTCAGGTCTAAGCAGGGCAACAATTTACCGCCTAATCAAAGTAGGTAAATTTCCACGCCCACTATCAATTGGTACTGGGGCAGTGCGCTGGAGACAATCCGACGTGATGGCTTGGCAGCAGTCTCTTAGCGTCACTTCCGTAGAATGAAATTTGTCGCTAGCCGTGAATGTTAGGGGGCATAACTGGGGGCATTTATAAAGCTTGCCTTTTTAGACTCTAGCATTCATGCACTATGCGCGTTACTTTTCGACTGACACAGCTCAAAAATTCTCCTAAACCCGCATGGCGTTATGCAGATTGCTTATTCTGGCGTTAGCGTTAGAAAGATCTAAAACATTTAAAATATCGATGTGCCTGACGTAATTACGATACCAAATCCGGTTGCTATATTGGCATCCGCGAAAAAACGCGGTATAAAGGTATACTTATCGAAGATGCGGACTGAAAATAGGACAGGGACATTTAAACGGCTGCAATTATATGTAGGTAGTAATAGTAATAAACTTCAAATGGTGTGGTGCTGCTTGAGCAATATCTAAATATTTGCGACTATTGGCATTACGTTATAATTGTAAAAAATAAACTCACTCCCAATGATCTTCATGCCATCAACTAGAATATATATATTGCTTGTCAGCTTAGCATTAGGTGGCTGCGCTTCAACTCAGGGGGGGAAAAATTCGCAAGATCCGCTGGAACCATTTAACCGGGGTATGTATAAATTTAATGATGCGGTGGACAAAGCTATATTAAAACCGGTAGCGAAAGGCTACAGCACCGTAATGCCGGAACCCGGGAAAATCATGGTGACAAATTTCTTCTCTAATTTGGATGACATCATTGTCACTTTAAACGACTTGCTGCAATTAAAGTTTGCTCAAGCTGCATCCGACGGCACACGTGTACTATTCAATTCAACGTTTGGCGTCTTAGGCTTGGTGAACATTACCGATAGACTTGAGAAACACAGTGAAGACTTCGGCCAAACTTTGGGTTACTGGGGTGTTGGCAGTGGGCCTTATATTGTCCTCCCATTCTTTGGCCCCAGTAATTTACGCGATAGCATAGGCTTGTATGCGGATAGTTATGCTAGTCCTATTCGCCAAATTTCGAATATACCTACACGCAATGAATTGTATGTAACGCGGGCGATCAGTCTCCGAGCCGGGCTACTGGATAAGGAAAAAATATTGGATGAAGCCGCAATTGACCGTTATGCTTTTATTCGTAATGCCTATATGCAACATCGTCAAAGCTTAGTATATGACGGTAATCCTCCGCGTGAAAAATTCGATGACGAGTTTTATGACCAGGAAAATAGCGATATACCGGATAATACTTCGGTCGAAAATCCAACTCCAGCAGTAGTTAGCACACCTGTTACACAGCACAGCATGGAACCACTAAGACAGGAAGCATCGAGTAATCCTGCGTCAAATGTGCAGCCAACAGAAATAGTAGTTCCAGCTGAATCATCTTTTAATCCATATAGAATGGAACAACTCATACCGGCAGGATCAGAAGATTCCTTGCAAAATTAAATTAGTAATTCAAATGTAGACCCGTATTCTATTTTCTTACGACTAATATAAACTCTATATCTCGTTCAGTATTTCTGTATCTGCAAAAGCAACAAAGGTTGCTA
>CAWDCY010000013.1:0-229286 GCA_963800965.1 uncultured beta proteobacterium
ATCTTGTCCCACAGTTTTCGCTGGACACGAGGTGCCTTTTTTGCTAACCTGTTTTCATGCTGATAGCGGGTCAACATTTTTCCAAAGAGATACTCACGCGAATTCGTTCACGGGTGGAGAGCGACCCTGCATTGACGCGCACTGCGCTGTCACGAGAGGTTTGCACCTGGATGGAATGGCAAGCCCCTGATGGGCGACCGAAAGACATGAGCTGTCGAGTCGCTTTGCTCAAGCTGGCGCGGCGCGGGGTCATTTTGCTTCCCATTGGGAAGAATGTTTCATTTGCCAAACCTGCCGGGGCAGTGACGCCTGCGCCGTTGGCTTGGCTATCCATTGAGACGAGTTTAGCTGAACTAGGACGTGTATGGTTAGTACCGGTTGACAGTGGGAAAGCTGAATTATCGCGCACTTGGTGGGCGATGATGCAAGCTCACCATCCCTTGGGCGCCGGGCCGTTGTGCGGGGCGCAACTCCGATATCTGATAGCCTGCGAAGCAGGGTTTGTGGGCGGATTGAGCTTCAGTGCGCCCGCCTGGCGACTAGCGCCTCGTGATGCATGGATAGGCTGGAATGATAGCACTCGCCAAACGGAGTTGCCCAAGATAGTCTGCAATAGCCGGTATCTAATTCTGCCCAGTATCCGCGTGCCCAACCTAGCCTCTCACGTATTAAGCTTGGCACTATCTTGCTTGGCAAATGATTGGCAGGTGCGCTATGGCATCACACCGGTACTGGTGGAAACTTTTGTTGACCGCAGTTGCTACCATGGCACCTGCTATCGAGCCGCCAACTGGATTCTCATTGGGCAAACGCAAGGGCGTGGCCGGCAAGATAAAAATCATACGGCTCAGGGGACGATTAAGGACATCTGGGTCTATCCCTTGCAATCGCATTGGCGGACGACCCTGCAAGCGAACACAGGCGCGTCCCCGCATCCCGGTCGCATGCAAGCGGGCGCCCCGGTAGACTGGGCAGAGGAAGAATTTGGGGGTTGCGCGCTACCAGATGTGCGGCTGCAGACACGGCTATTGTCGCTGGCGCGGGATTTTTATGCCCGACCTCAAGCCAATATTGCGCAAGCCTGTGCAAGCCGGGCAAAAACCAAGGCGGCCTACCGGTTTCTGGATCACGAGAAAACAACCATGGATACCCTGTTGCAACCCCACTTTCTGTCGACTGAAGCCCGCGTGCGTGCAGAGAAAATCGTACTGGCAGTACAGGATACGACGAGCCTAAACTACACGGCACATGCGGCCACGGAGGGAATGGGATCCATCGGCTCGACCGCCCATGGACCCCAAGGACTGCACGTGCACTCGACGCTTGCCTTCAGCACTCAGGGCACGCCCTTGGGATTTCTGGATGTGCAGTGTTGGGCACGCGATCCAGCTGACTTTGGCAAGAAGACGAAGCGTCATCGTCTCCCCATTGAGGAGAAGGAAAGCTTTAAGTGGCTGAAAAGTTACCGTGCCGTGGCGGAAGTTCAGGCGCGTTGCCCCGGCACCACGCTGGTCAGTGTGGGTGATCGCGAGGCGGACCTCTATGAGTTGTTTAAAGATGCATTGGCGCATCCAGAAGGCCCTAAGCTGCTGGTACGTGCAGCACACGACCGTCAGTTGCACGACGAGCAAACTCGGTTATGGGAAACGATGCAATCTCGACCGACAGAAGGTATCCAGGTCTTGCAGGTACCCCGTCAAGGCAATCGCGCGGCACGCGCGGCACATTTGACGATACGCTATGCCGCCGTCAGTCTGCTCCCACCCACTGGGCACAAAGGTCTGCCTATCCCGGTGTGGGCCGTCTTTGCGCAGGAACAAAATGGGTCAGTCAGCGTCAAGCCGCTGGAGTGGATGTTGCTCACGACGATCCCGGTGACGAGCTTTGAACAGGCGATTGAGAAATTGATGTGGTACGCGCGCCGTTGGGGCATCGAAGTGTTCCATCGCACCCTGAAGAGCGGCTGTCGCATTGAGCAGCGGCAACTCGGACAGGCAAATCGAATGGAAGCGTGCCTGGCTATCGATTTGGTGGTGGCTTGGCGCATCTACTATCTGAACAAGCTTGGACGAGAAACCCCGCAGGCTCCTTGCACTGTCTATTTCGAAGAGGCAGAGTGGAAAGCCTTGATGGTGTTCACCACGAAAAATCCGGTTGCCCCCGCTCAACCTCCCACCTTATGTGAAGCCCTTCGCCGCGTTGCCAGTCTGGGCGGATTTCTTGGACGTAAAAGTGACGGCGAGCCAGGTACACAATCCCTGTGGATCGGCTTGCAGCGCTTGGATGATGTCGTCACAATGTGGCGCGTGATGATTGATGCGACACAAATTACCGTGTCCAGCGGCATTGGTTATGGGTAAAGATCAGGGCTTTGCCGGGGGATACTTACTTTTCGAATGATTGTGATATTTGCTGACAGGGGCTAGAAAACGGGGGGCGACCTAGTGTGGATAATAAATTTAAGAAGCGGAATGCGGCAATGTCCGCGCAATGACCCAAGCACTGATTTCGCGCGCGCCTGCTTTGCGTAAGGTTTGTGCCACTTCGTTCAGCGATGCACCGCTCGTCATTACATCATCCACTATGGCGACATGCTTGCCCGAAAAATCCTGCGTGCAAATGAATGCCTGACGCACGTTCCGGTCTCTTTCTTTTCGTGATAACGCCGTTTGTGGTGGCGTATCGCGCTTGCGCTGGCAGGCATTCAACAGTACTGGAATATCCAACTGCCGCCCAATATGTCGCGCCAGCTCAAATGACTGATTGAAACCGCGGGCACGTAAACGCGCCGGGTGTAATGGCATTGCAACAAGGTAATCAGGACGCACCGCAATACGCTGTGTCAGTTTGTCTGCAAGGCTCTTTGCCAGTACCAGTTTTTCATTATGCTTCAGCGCCTGCACTAGTTTGTTGAGCGGAAAAGCGTAGGCGAACACGGCCACTGTGCGGTCGAAATGCGGCGTTTTTTGCAAGCAATGGCCACAGGTCGCGCCATCATGCGTAGGCAGGGCACACACCGGGCAACATGCCGCAGTCAAATAGGGTAAGTCAGCATCGCAAGCGGCGCACCATACGCCATTGCGGCTGGCTGTGCCGCACAGAAAACAGGGTTGCGCGGGCAGGGTTTGCCACAATTTTGTGCGGATGTTCAAAAAATGACGAGTCAAAATTGACAAGGTCGTGCCCTTTCACGGATGATGCCGGACCATTGTAATTCATTAGGCTGCAAGCCATGACGACTCACACCGTTCAATTTACCCGCCCTCCTAAGTCTTCTGCGCTCGCTCAACCATCAAGCGAAACGCAGTGCTGGAGCCTCGCCCAAGTTGAGGCTCTGTTCAGGCTACCGTTTGCCGATTTGCTTTATCGCGCACAGCAGGTGCATCGAGAGCATTTCGATCCCAACGCGGTACAGTTGTCCACTTTGCTGTCCATTAAAACAGGTGGCTGCCCAGAAGACTGTGGCTATTGCCCGCAAGCTGCACGCTATGATACCAGCGTGAAAAGCCAGGCATTGATGGAGCTTGACGACGTGTTGGCAGCTGCCAGTGTTGCCAAGGCCGCCGGTGCGACCCGCTTTTGCATGGGCGCTGCTTGGCGCGGTCCCAAGCAGCGCGATCTGGAATCGGTGCTGAACATGGTGCGCGAAGTCAAAGCGTTGGGGTTGGAAACCTGCGCTACGCTGGGCATGTTGAAAGACGGCCAGGCCGAGCAGCTAAAAAATGCCGGGCTGGATTACTACAATCACAATTTGGACACCGCGCCTGAGTTTTACGACGAAATCATTACCACTCGTGATTATCAGGACAGGCTGGACACGCTGGAGCGGGTCCGCAATGCGGACTTGAATGTATGCTGTGGCGGTATCGTTGGCATGGGTGAAAGCCTTACTCAACGCGCGGGCTTGATCGCGCAACTGGCCAATCTTGATCCCTATCCTGAAAGCGTACCCATCAACATGCTGGTACAGGTAGAAGGCACGCCGCTGGCCGACACCAAAGCGCTAGATCCGCTGGATTTTGTACGTACCATCGCGGTGGCGCGCATCACCATGCCCATGGCGCGAGTGCGATTGTCTGCCGGGCGACAACAAATGAGCGAAGCGGTGCAGGCTTTATGTTTTCTCGCGGGCGCCAACTCAATATTTTATGGCGAGCAGTTGCTGACTACCGGTAATCCAGAGGTGGAGCGCGACCGCGCGCTCCTCAATAAACTGGGTATGTATCCGCTTGCGGCAAAAAGTTAAAGTGCATTGAACCCATACAATTCTTTAGACCTGATTTGCGAGATGACGACGCATTCCCCCCTTTGCAAAAGGGGGAGGTCGCTTATATTTCCTATTGGATTATCCGGGTTGATCAGACCCCCTTGCCTGTGATGGAAAATTTCAATGCCTTTTGAAGTGCTGCAGGACGAACTCGACACCCGCGCAGCCCAAGGACTTCTGCGCCATCGCTGCGAGTTGCAAGGTGCGCAAGGCACACGTGTCAAGGTAAATGGCAAACCGTTTTTGTCTTTTTCCAGCAACGACTACCTCGGTTTAGCTGATCACCCGCAGTTGCTTACCGCTTTGCAGGCGGGTACGCAACAGTATGGATTGGGTGCGGGTGCATCCCATCTGGTCAGTGGTCATTTCAGCGCACACGACGAGTTGGAACAAGCACTTGCTGAATTCGTCGGCAAGCCCGCAGCACTGCTATTTTCCTCCGGCTATCTGGCTAACCTCGGCGCGGTGCAAGCGCTGGTCGGCAGGAACGATAGAATCTTTGCCGACAAGCTGAATCACGCATCACTCAATGACGCCATGTTGTTGTCACGTGCGCAGGTGCATCGCTATCGCCACAACGACATGGCACATCTCGCGCAATTATTGGAGCAGCCAAACAACGGTCGCAAACTGGTTATTACCGATGCGGTATTCAGCATGGATGGCGACCTTGCGCCGTTGCCGGAACTGCTGGCGTTGTGTGAGCAACATGATGCCTGGTTACTGGTGGATGATGCGCATGGCTTTGGCATATTGGGTGAACAGGGTCGCGGCTCATTATTTCACCATAGAAATTCATCTGGTCTAGCCTCGCCGCGCATCATCTACATGGCGACGCTGGGCAAAGCGGCGGGCGTATCCGGCGCCTTCATTGCAGCGGAACAGGTGGTGATTGATACGCTGGTACAGAATGCGCGCAGCTACATCTACACAACAGCCAGCCCACCGGCGCTTTCCTGTGCGGTTCTGGCCAGTTTGCGCTTATTGCAGCAAGAAGAGTGGCGGCGCATACAATTATGGAAATTAGTTGCGCAGTTGCGTGCTGGTCTGATCGGGCTACCGTGGGCGCTGATGCACTCAGATACCCCGATTCAGCCGCTGCTGGTCGGCGACAATAATGTTGCGGTAGCCTTGAGCGAAGCGTCTGCGCACACGTGGCATCTGGGTGCCAGCCATCCGCCCGCCAACCGTTCCGCAGGGAACAGCGCGACTACGAATTTCGCTATCGGCGGCGCATAGCGAGCAGGATGTAGCGCAATTGATTTCAGCCTTGCATGAGCTTGCACATTGAAAGTCGCGGTGCCGGAGCACCGCTGTTACTGATACCCGGCTGGGGTATGCACTGTGGCATATGGGGCAATGTGGTGGCACAACTTGCGCAACACTTCCGCGTGCACTGCGTGGATTTGCCGGGATACGGTGCCAGCTCGATCATCGCGCAATATGATTTAGATGGGTTGGTACAGCGGCTATCTGAGTATTGGCATGCTGAACATGACGATGAGCCGCTGGCGTTGTGTGGCTGGTCGCTCGGCGGTCAGATTGCGTTGCGCTGGGCATTCCATGCGCCGCACCAGATCGCCAAGCTCGTGCTGGTTGCTACCACGCCCAGCTTTGTGCAGCGTAGCGACTGGGAATGTGCAATGGCGGCGAATACCTTGCATGAATTTTCTGTTGCGTTGTTGGAAAATCATGCGTTGACGCTGAAGCGGTTTATGGCCTTGCAGGTGCGCGGCAGCGAACACGAACGCGCGTTACTGGCGGATTTGCGTGCCCGCCTGTTCAGTCGCGGTGAACCGGATATTGCGGCATTGCGCGGGGGCCTGGAAATATTGCGCAATACCGATCTACGTGCGGTGTTGCCGCAAATTACTCAAGCTGCTTTGGTCATTGCGGGCGAGCGCGATGTGTTGGCTGCACCCGCAGCATCGGGCTATCTCGCGCAGCAATTGCCCAATGCGCAGTTGTTCAATATCAAGGGCGCGTCACATGCGCCGTTTTTATCCCACCCGGATATTTTTGTGCAACGGATCGAGGCATTTTTAAATGGATGATTTCCTGATTGACAAACGCCAGGTGCGGATGGCTTTCAATCGCGCGGCCAATGGATACGATACCGCTGCAGTGCTGCAGCGTGAGGTGTGCAGCCGCATGCTGGAACGGCTGGATTATATAAAGCAGAAGCCAGCGTCTGTGCTGGATGTGGGTAGTGGTACTGGCTGGGGCACGCGCCAGCTGTCGCAGCGCTATCCGGCGGCGCATCTACTGGCGCTCGACATGGCAATTAAAATGCTCAATGTATCGCGAAGCAGACTAAGCTGGTGGCGCAAACTATTCGATAGTGGTAAGCACAGTTATGTATGCGCCGATGTCGAAGCCTTGCCGTTGGCATCTAACAGTATCGAGCTGGTATGGTCGAATCTGACCCTGCAATGGTGCAACGATCTGCCCGCCACACTGAGCGAGTTACATCGCGTATTGAAAGTGGAGGGCTTGGTGATGTTCAGCACCTTCGGCCCGGATACGCTCAAGGAACTCCGCAGTGCGTTCCATAGCGTGGATGACTACAGACATGTTAATCGCTTCGCGGACATGCACGACATCGGTGACATGCTGAAGGCCAGCGGGTTTGCCGCGCCGGTGATGGACATGGAAATTATCACGCTGACTTATGATAATTTGAAAGCGGTGATGCAGGATTTGCGCAACATAGGCGCACACAATGCCACTGCCGGACGTGGGCACGGCATGATGGGCAAGGCTGCATGGTTGGCGCTGCAAGAGAATTACGAACGATTCCGGAAAAACGGCAAACTGCCCGCAACTTTCGAAGTGGTCTATGGTCATGCGTGGAAGCCAAAGCCCAGAGTGACACGGGATGGTGCGCACATTATTCAAACGCCATTTAAACTATGAGGTTTGGGTAAACGGGATTTTCCATAACCGGCGACGGAAATGGGTCTGTGCTGGACAAATGTCATACGGGCACCTCTATTCAATTTTGCGAGCAATCGCTTCGCAGCTCAAATTTTTTACTATTGCCTTGCCTTGCTTAGAAACTTGAATTTTCAGAGGCACCCTAAAGATTACAAAACTGTATAGTTTCGGAAGGCTTCTCGCAATGTGATAGAGGCTATTCTTTCTGAACCTAAGCAATTTCGCCTAGTATGAAAGAGGATTAATCGATGAAAAAACCACACAATATAATACGGACAGTCTTGTTTACAATGGCCATGACGGCAGTCATCGCTGCTAACGCAACACAGCCAGCTGAGTTAAAGGAAAAGGAAGCAAAAGAGCTACAGCTTTTTAGTCAGGCCAAAATTTCTTTGTCGGACGCAATCAAAGTGGCGGAACAGAAAATCGGCGGCAAGGCTGTAGAAGCCGAACTGGATGATGAGTCCGAAGCTGTTCAGTTTGAGGTTGAGGTACTCAAAGACGGCAAGTTTCATAAAGTCATGGTTGATGGCGAGACAGGTCATATTCTCAAAGTTTCGCTAGACGATGAGTCTAACGAAGGTATCAAAAACGAGAAAGAGTAAACTTTGAATGCCGGGGAATTGCTCCCCGGAATTCTTTTTATACCATGATAATACTAATTATTGAAGATGATAATGAGACCAGGGATTATGTCTCAGCTGGCCTGAAAGAGGCAGGCCATACTGTCGATTCGGCAAGAGATGGTTATGAAGGGCTGCTCCTGGCCAAAGAGGGAAAACATGACCTTCTTATTGTTGATCGAATGTTACCTGACCTTGATGGACTGACGTTGGTAAAAACGTTGCGTAGCGCTAGCTGTACTGTGCCAGTACTGTTTCTTACCACTATGTGCGGGATTGATGATCGTGTTGAAGGTCTGAATGCAGGTGCCGACGATTATCTGGTCAAGCCGTTTGCTTTCAGTGAACTTAGCGCACGAGTCAATGCGCTGTTACGCAGGCCAAGGGGAACAGTGGAACAAAAAGTTCTGCAGGTACCCGGTCTTGAAATCGACCTTATGAAAAGAGTTGTGATGCGTAGCGGGCAACTCATCGACCTTCAGCCAACTGAGTTTCGCCTGCTTGAGTATCTTGTTCGTCATGCCGGGCAGGTTGTAACTCGCACCATGTTGCTTGAAAACGTCTGGGATTTTCATTTTGATCCCAAAACCAATATTGTCGAAACACATATCAGTCGCTTACGCGGCAAGCTTAATGCCGGCAAAAAGCCTGACCTCATTCATACAGTTCGCGGCGCAGGATATATGATTCATGAAGCTGCCTAGCGTTGTTGACACCATCAGTTTTAAGCTTTCGGCATTATATTTGATTCTTTTTCTGTGTTCTTTCTTGTCTATAGGCGTCACGGTTTATTGGCTGACCCATCATACCCTGACGCAACAACTTAAAAGCAATGTCGAGACGGAAGCCGTCCGGTTGAAAACCGAATATGACTCAGGTGGAATAGACAAATTGAAAGAGGAGATTGACGAGGTAGATGGTCGGGTATCGCACACACTTTTTGAATACGGGGTTATGGATAAGAGTGGCAAGTTGATAGCTGGGCACTTGAATAATTTTCAAGCGTCTACGGGGTGGCAGACTATCAAAATAACACCTGCGGCCAATAAATCTGAAAAAGATGAAAATGATTTCCTCTACGTTAGAGTGATGGCTCTGCCAAATGATTTTTGGTTAGGTGTTGGTCGTGATGGCGAGTACATTCAGGATGCTGGTGAGGCGATTATTCATGCTTTTATATGGGGCTTCGTTTTAGTTATTTTTTTGGGTGCAGGCGGTGGGCTGTATCTCGGGGGTGCTTTCTTAAGAAAAATCGAGGGTATTACAAAATCAACACAGTCAATTATTTCGGGTGATCTAAAGCACCGACTGCCCGTTTCCAAAAACTGCGATGAACTGGATAACCTGGCTTTATTGCTCAACCAAATGCTGGATAAAATTGGATCGTTAATCGAGAATATTCAGCAAGTCTCCAATGACATAGCGCATGATCTGCGTACGCCGATCAGTCATTTAAAATTCAGGCTTGAAAACGCTCTCGTAAAGAATCTCTCTGCAGAGCAGTATAAGGAACGAGTAGCTTTCGCCATTGAGGAAGTCGATACGATTCTCGACACCTTCTCCGCCATGCTGAGGATTTCTCAGATTGAATCCGGCTCCCGCCGTAGTGGATTCAAAGCCGTCAATCTAAGCAATATCGTTGCTTCCGTGATTGACGCGCTGTATCCGATAGCGGAGGAACAGGGAAAAAATATCTGCGCTGACATTGAGCAGGACTTAACACTGACAGGTGATAAAGAATTGCTGACGCAACTGGCATTTAATCTGCTGGATAATGCCATTTTGCACACGCCCGAAAATACACAGATCAAGGTTAGTCTGCGATCGTCGGGTGCTCAAACTGAATTTATTGTTGCAGACAACGGCCCTGGGATTGCCGAAGAGCATCGTCGGAAAGTATTTCAGCGTTTTTACCGGCTTGAAGAAAGCCGCACAACGCCGGGTAACGGCCTTGGACTCAGCATAGTTGCAGCTATAGTTGAACTTCATGAAGCAACAATAGTTTTATCAGATCACAATCCAGGTCTTAAAGTTGTACTCAATTTTCGCAACAAACCGAGAAATTCAGCTTGAAAAATAACGGGCTTAAATTATTACCGCTAGGATTGTTATGTTTACTGCTTGGGTGTTCACATTACCAATTAAAAGAACTTACAGAACTATCAGTTAATCAGCAACTTGAAACGCCCACAGCGCAGCAGCTAAGTGTTCAAGCTTCTCAGATTAAGCATCCTTTGCTCAAACCGATACCGTTTAATATCCAGGACGGAATATCGCCGGATGAAGCGGCTGTTATAGCCGTGTTGCGTAATCCTGAATTACGCGCCGCAAGAGATCAGCATGGTATCGCCAACGCGCAACTTTTGCAGGCAGGGTTATTGCCTGATCCTCAAGTATCCTATAGCTTTTCTGCGCCTTCGTCGGGCGCTGACATAGGTCTGAACAATGCCTTCGGCATCGGTCTGAACTGGCAGGTGACTGCCCTGATTTGGCGGCAGAGCAAAATAGCTGCTGCCGAGAAGCAGCAGCAGGCTGTCGATCTGCAAATTGCCTGGCAGGAATGGCAAATCGCCCAGGCTGCAAAACTGGCTACTTATCAATTGATTGTTTACACCCGGCAACAGACGTTACTCTCCGAAATGGCGCTGCGTCTGGATGACAACCGTGCGCGCTTGCAAGAAGCCACTGAACTGGGGTTGGTAACAGAGCTTGAACGGGTCGCCGCTGTTTCGGCCAAAAATCTGGTCGATATACGCTTACTCGCTCTTAAATTACAAATACAACAGCAGCGACAACGTCTGAATCGTGCCATGGGACTCAAACCGCATGATGCAGCCAGGTTGCAGCAAGATATGGAGCTGCTAACCAAGCTGAACACTCCAGCTTATGGCGCTTTAATACATGACGTAGAAAACCGGCGGCTGGATTTAATGGCCTTGAAACGAGGTTACGAAAGCCAGGAAGAACGCGTGCGCATCGCTGTATTGCAGCAATTTCCGCAAATCAGTATCGGTTTTGCTCATGCCCGGGATAACGCCAATCTGTCTACTATGGGATTAAACGTCTCGATGACATTGCCCATTTTTGATCGAAATCAAGGCCAAATCGCAAATGACCTGGCAACACGAGAGCAACTATTTGATCAGTATACGAACCGGGTGTTTCAAACAAGAGCCGATATTGCTGAATTATTGGTCACTATTGCTTCGATAAACAAACAAATTCAATCTGTTGATCATGCTATTCCCGATTTGGCCAATCTGGTTAAAGCCTATCAGTCAGGTATCGAAAACGGCCAGGTTGACGTATTTAATTATTACGTCGCATGGAACAGTCTAACGGACAAAAAAATTGACCTGCTGACCTTGGAATTGCAGTTAATGCAGGCGGGAATTGCTTTAGAGGTGGCGAGTGGGGTTTATCAGTTGGCTACTCATTTTAGTGAAACAAAATTATGAAATCCTATTCTAGAGTAGCCGTTATATCGGTTTCATTGCTGACTTTTGTTTTCGGTTGTGCACTGCTTTACTGGTTGGCAAAACCGCACGAGGCCACTCACCCTGACACGCCGGTTTCCGAACCGGAGCCGGTTGCGCAAGTAAAAACGATTAAACTGCAAAAAGGCGAATTCAACGAAATCTTTACCGCCTATGGCGTGGTTTTACCATTTCCGGACAAGTTGACGACAGTCAGCGTTCCTTATGCCAGTCAGGTCGATAAAATGCTGGTCAATCAGGGCCAAATTGTTCAGCAAGGCGATCTGTTACTGATTTTAAAGCCGGACGCGAATGTTAGGTTGCAAGTGGAGCAAGCGCAAAGAGAGCTGGCGGCGGCGTTACGTGACAATGAAATGCTGCAGGAGCGCATCCGTCTGAAACTGGCAGCCAAGCAGAATAGTGTCGCGACTCAATTACGCGTCGAACAAGCCAGAGTCATGGTAAAAAATCTGGTTGACCAGGGTATAGGTAAAGAACAACAAATCAGGGCGAAAAAAGACGGCATTATCTATCTGGTCAGCGTTCAGCAGGGACAAATAGTTGCAGCCGGTGCGCCGTTGCTGCAACTTGTTGATCAGAATCAGTGGATGGTGCGCCTGGGCATTGAACCCGAGGATTATGATCATCTGAAAGTTGATCAACAGGTATTGATTACGCCGGTCAATACGCCCGTTGCAGAACCGGTTAAAGGTCGTATCGAAATCATCACCCATCAAATTGATCCAATCACACGCTTGCTTAATGTCTTTGTCAGGCCGGCGTTAAATCAGACGTTGTTAATCAATGGCTTTGTTGAAGGCCGGATTATTATCTCCTCGGTCAATACCTTATTAGTCCCCCGGCAGGCGGTCTTGCCCGATGATGGCGGCTACAGTTTGTTTACGGTTGAAAACGGTCATGCCGTTAAGCATCAAATACAGATTGGTCTGGAAAATGACACACAAGTTGAAGTAATAGCGGCTGATTTAAAGGCACAAGACGAGGTGGTGGTTTTAGGAAATTATGAACTGAAGCCCGGTATGGCGGTGTCCGCGACGCCTGGCAATAGTATCGGCAAGGGAGTATCGCAATGACGCAATGGGCATATTTACACCGTCGCTCCATTTTATTTGCGCTCAGTATGATAGCCATCGCCGGCTTCTTTGAAATCTACAGGACGCCGGTGAGTCTGTTTCCTCAGGTAACCTTTCCAAGAGTGGTCGTTAATCTCGATGCTGGTGACATGCCAGCAGAGCGTATGGCGGTTCAGGTTGCCTGGCCAGTTGAAGAGGCTGTGCGCGCGGTGCCAGGTGTTGTGACCGTGCGCTCTGCGACCAGTCGTGGCAGCGCCGATATCGCCATTAATTTTAACTGGGGCGTGGATATGGTGTCCGCCATGCTGCAGGTTGCGTCGGCCATTAATCAAATTCGCGCAACGCTACCTGCAACCTTGTCATTTGGCGTCAGACGCATGGATCCGACGGTATTCCCTATACTTGGCTACAGCCTGTCGTCCGCCGGGCATAGCCTGACCGAACTTCGGGATATGGCGCTCTATCAAATCAGGCCGATTCTGTCTGCCATTCCCGGCGTTGCCAAAGTGGATGTGCTGGGTGGCGCGATAGCGGAATATCAGGTACTCGTTGATCCGGCGCGACTTAATGCGTTAGGTTTAAGTCTGAACGATATTGCCACTGCCTTATCGGCAGCTAATGTTATCCAGGCGATAGGCCGATTGGAGCAAAACTATAAGCTGTATCTGCTATTGGCCAATACCCAATTACAAGGTTCGGAACAAATTTCGCGGACTATTTTACGCAGCGGCCAGAATGGGCTGGTCTTTCTTGAAGATGTCGCTCAAATAGTTAAAACCACCGCGCCCCAATGGCAGAGGGTCACTGCCGAGGGCCGCGATGCCGTACTTTTTCAAATTAATCAACAGCCCGGCAGCAGTACGGTTGAAATTGCACGTGCCGCACAATCTCAACTGCAACTCATCAAACAGAAGCTCCCTGCTGATATTAAAATCGCCAAATGGTATGACCAAAGCGATTTGATTGTAGCCTCGGCACTAAGTGTTAAAGAAGCCTTGTTGATTGGCCTGAGTCTGGCCATTGTTACCCTGCTGGTGTTTTTACGAAATATCAAAGTCACATTGATTGCCGCCATTACCGTGCCCATGACTTTATCGGCGACTGTATTGATCATTCATTTACTGGGGATAGGCTTTAATATTATGACACTAGGCGGTATGGCGGCCGCTGTGGCGTTAATTATCGATGACGCGATTGTCATGATCGAACATATCATCCGTCGCATGCATGAAGCTACAGGGACTTGTCTGGAACGGATTCATCTGGCCGCCAACGAATTTACCAAACCGTTGGCAGGCTCATCGGCGTCGACGATTATTATTTTTGCGCCGTTAGCTTTTTTATCCGGCGTCAGCGGCAGCTTTTTTAAAGCATTGTCTATCACTATAGCTTCAGCCTTGTTCATTTCTTTTGTAGTGGCCTGGTTAGCCGTGCCTTTGCTGGCCTCCCATACCCTGACGCAAAAAGATACCGAACAGGAAGAAGTTGGCCCCGTGACACGCTGGTTTCACCAACGCTACCAAAGCTTGCTGCAGATTATGTTGCCAAGGCCCTGGTTCATATTGGCGGCGCTGATTCCGCTCCTGGCCGCTGGTTTTTTTGGCTGGCAACAGACTGGGTCGGGGTTTATGCCGTCTATGGATGAAGGTGGTTTTGTTCTCGATTACTGGGCAGCGCCGGGTACTTCAGTATCGGAAACAGATCGATTGTTGAGACAAGTTGAAAAAATTCTGCACAATACACCCGAAGTAGATACTTATTCACGCCGAACAGGTAACAGTCTGGGTGGGCATATTACTGAAGCCAATCAAGGCGACTTTTTTGTGCGCTTAAAGCCCTTGCCTCGGCGCAGTCAAGATGAGGTGATGGATAGTATTCGAGACCAGGTCACCGCTAAAGTCCCGGGACTGAGCATTGAACTCGCCAAATTGATGGAAGACCTGATCGGTGATTTAACGGCTGTTCCGCAGCCGATCGAAGTCAAACTGTATTCCAATGATGGCAAATTATTGGAACAATTGGCGAATAAAGTCGCTGTGGCACTTAATAAAATACCGGGCGTCGTTGACCTTAACAATGGCGTCATTCCTGCCGGCGATGCTTTGAGTATTCGGGTTTTACGGGATAAAGCAGCACTGGAAGGGCTCAGTCCTGCCGACGTCCAACAGACCCTGAATAATTACTTGGCTGGAACCATTACCACACAGTTGCAGGAAGGGCCCAAGATGGTCAACCTGCGTGTCTGGATACCGGCAAACGAACGCTCAACGGTGCGAGCACTTGATCATCTGCGCATTCGATCTCCCGACGGTCATTGGGTGCCACTTAAACGGATTGCAGAAATCACCACCGAGACCGGACAGGCGCAAATCGCCCGGGATAATTTAAAACGTATGGTGGCCGTTACGGCTCGTATTAGCGGTCGAGATATGGGCTCTACCATTGCCGACGTTATTAAAATACTGGATCAGCCCGGTATGCTACCGAAAGATGTTTATTATGTTCTGGGCGGTTTATATGAACAGCAACGCGTCGCATTTCATGACCTGATTATCGTATTCATCGCAGCAGTGGCGCTGGTTTTTATTTTATTGCTGTATCTATATGAATATTTTCATGTTGCGCTGGCGATGATGCTAACGACCTTATCGGCCGTAGCGGCCGTGTTTATCGGCTTATGGCTGACAAATACCGAATTGAACATCACGGCGATGATGGGCATGACCATGGTCATCGGCATCGTCACCGAGGTCAGTATCTTTTATTATTCGGAATATCAAAGCCTGCCTGATTCAGAAATGGGCGTTCAGCGCATGATTACGGCCGGTAACAACCGAATGCGTCCGATTGCCATGACCACTGTGGCCGCAATTCTTGCACTTATGCCGTTGGCATTGGGTATAGGTGCAGGTTCGGAAATGCTACAACCGCTGGCGATTGCTATTGTGTCCGGACTTGTTGTCCAAATACCGCTGGTGCTCATTGTATTGCCGGGTTTTCTTGTGCTTTTCAACCAGTACGCCAGACGTAGAGTAGCCTGGCCACCTGTGCCGCATGAACCACACCCATTGAGGCCGTAAGTCCATGTGTCAGGATACGTGGTGCAATTGTCCAAATCCAACGGTCACGTCTGGTAGGTGATTGAGCCTACTCGGTATGCCGCCCCGAGATTGAAAGAACTAAAAATAAACCACCAAAGCTAATTCTGAATCTGGAATGAGTACCTTCCTCGCCTAGAGGCATAATGATTGTGGCAACATGAATGAGCTTGCACCTCGTTGCACCGAATATGGATACTCAGCTAATTACCAGTGCTTCTTGCATCATTGTTTTACGAGCACCACGAAACTATTGGCAGGGATAATGACATTGAGATGCCCTTGGTTCGATTGGATAGTGGCACCGCCATTACCCCTGTTTTGGCCACCAAAGATGGCGGCATCACTATTGAATATTTCCTTCCATCCGGCATTAGGGATGGCCAGCAAGTCTTTTTCGATGATGTAACCGTCAGCGAAGGCAGCATTATTGAAGCTGGCGACGATAATGACTTCCTCATTTCCGCGCCACCTTTTGAAGGCAATCACTCGATTGGAATTCGACAGGTGGAGGATATCAATGTCCTGGCTGCGGATCGAGCGCAGTCGGCGACTTAGACTAATTAGGTCCTGATAAAAGCGAAACAGCGTCTTGCCGTTTCCAGTCCGCTCGCCGATGATATTTTCGCGGTTCAACAGAAAGCGGTCAAACGTATAGTGTTTCTGTGCTCCAATCTCTTCGCCCATGAAGAACATGGGAGTGCCCGCCGAAAGCAGGGAGAGGCCGAAGCATACACGCGAGCGTGCTTCTGCCACGATGCGTGTGGCACCAATGACGGGCGCACCATTGACGGCCGTTACCATGGTTCGCGCCGTGCCACCGGCATTGCCGGCTTCGTCGTGAGATTCGTGGAACACGACCTGGTTATAACGGCTGGCATAAAGGGCGCTGGCAAACCAGTCCATCTGTAGCGGCTCGTTGCCGCCGAATCCAGCTTGCTTCAAGAGGCGCGCCCGATTCCCAGCCATGTCGGAGTCGCCGATTAACTGGTGGTAGAACGCCAACTCCCATTTGGCGCTGAAGCCCAGCCCTCCTTGCGCCGCTGGTTTCGTCACGGCGTCCCATCCCGTATGATCTTCCGCGATCAGCATCACCGTAGGCTTGATCATGCGCAGGGTGCGGCTCCACTCCCGCAGAAATTTCTGCCCGAAGACGTTGGCGTTGCCAATCGACCGCCCATCGGCGTGAAGCGCGTTGTCGCGGTGAATTGCCTGGGTCAGATCCACACGCAGCCCATCGACGTGCATTTCTTCAATAAGAAAGGCGGCACTGCTGATGAACTGCTGGCGAACAATTTCTTCCGAAAAACGCGGGGTAAAGCCGGTAGAGCCATTATCAAGATAGCCGCCCTCCAGAAACGGGCTGCCATCAGTTTTTTTGTAGTCGGAAGAGCGCCCTTCATACCAGTAATAAATATTTTCTTCGGGCATGGTTGAATCATATTGCCACTGGGCGCGTTCCGCTTCGTTGTCATAATGGTTGTAGACCACGTCTTGGATGACTGCGATGCCACGCCGGTGACACTCGCGCACGAAGTGACGGTACTTGTCGCGGCCTCCAGCGCTGGATTCGATACAGAAGTGATGGCTGTCGCCATAGCCCCAGGCGGTATTGCCTGAAAACTCTGCCATGGGTAGCAGTTCGATGGCATTCACACCGAGTTCAACGAGATGATCAAGAAATTGCAGCGCGTCACTCAAATCGCCAGGACCGAGCTTTCCGAACCCCAATGAGCCGACATGTAATTCGTAAATAACCAGATCTTCGAGGTGCGAAGGTACCGGCAGGCCAGACGTGGATTCTCTTGTCCAGAATTCCTCCGAGGGAATGGTGTCCAGTTTCATTCCGCGAGGAGTGGATTCAAAATTTTGACGCACCACATCGGCATCAATGACCACGCTACAACTTACGGAACCGTCCAGAGTTTCAACCGTTCCCGGCCAAGCAGTCTTGACAGGGTTTATATTGCCCCTGCCGATCTGGCTGCGCGAGAAGATGTCGGTGCGATAAACGTGCTGCCCTTGCGCGTTCAGGATGCGATACATGTAAGGCAGGCTTTTGAATATCTCAAAATCTCCCTGCGGTCCGCCCTCCCAGATGCCGTCAGTCAGGCGGGAAAGGCTGGTCATGGGTAGCTCTTGGTTGACTCCGGTACTGTCGTCGGCTATGTAGCCGCTGGCCGGATTTCCGAAGACCACTTCCACATTTTTGGCATGTGGAGCCCAAACAGCAAAACGCAGTCCGGGTGAGGTGCTTCCTGCTGAAAAATGTTTGTTGGCTCCCAAGTGACGGTTGTAAGTGAAGTAATAGCGTTCGACCTGGGGCACGGTTGCCTCGCGGTTGAGCCGAAACTGGCGATGGCGCGCAACGGAATTAACATCCTGCACTTCAGTCGGAATGCCCCAGAAGTTGGCGCCCTGAGGCCCGTCAAGGATAACCCCCCATTTAAAGGTATTGTCCTGATCGGCAAGGTGAAGTGAGATTGAGGCCGTAAAGATTGGACAGCCATCCACGCCGACTTCCTCTTGCATCGGAGATTCCGTCCAGTTATCCGAATACCGGCCGTTATTGTCCCAGCTGCCGCGTAAGCGGGCGTTACGAAATATCGGCCGTTTAAGGCCGGTGATGAATTGAAATTCCACTGTCTGTGTTGTCATAATGATCCCTTATCCTTGACGATCAACATTCAAGTAATGTCAGAGAAGCCAGGCTCAAGTGATTCCTCACTGACAAAGCGAAATTCGCGAGTCGCGGTCGGGCGGGTGGACTCGTGCCCCCCAGCCCAATTAACTCCAGTATTCCCGGTTCCAAAAGTATGTCAGCAGTTAAACATCCCGACGAGGGTCAAATAGTAAAGTGGCACCCAGAAAAGTAAATAAGCAAATTGCTTATTTACTTTTCATCAACATCATTAAAATATACGGCGCATGTAGCGTTGCGAGTATATTTGCACTGCTTTCCGGACAGCAATTTTTTGTCATTACAATATTCACCACCTTTATATTCGTTTGCAGCTTATTACGTTCGCAGGTTTGCCACTCGTCTTGTTTAATGGTAATTGTCGAATACGTGAGTTAGCGGCTATAGCGTTCAGGGCAGGGCGGATATGGCTTTCGACGAGTGGGTATACTCATTTCAGCTGATGGAAGTGACGCTTTGTATCTCCTGCCGAACTCTCAACCCGGATGCGCAAAAAAGGCATGTCAGTTAGCTCTGCGTTGACCATATGAAAATGGTAATCTGAAAATTTGCCAGGCGAAATGATAATGGTGTTCAAAATAGGATTTTTACCCATTATGTTGGGTATAGTTTTTCTAGGTCTCTTTGCGGCCAAAGTGGCAAGGAGGCGTGGCAAAAATCCGTTGGTGTGGGGAAGCCTCACCGTTGCTGTGATCACCGCCGTGACATGGCAACAGTTGCCTAAATGGGCGGAGACTGTTTTTTATCGAGGGAAGATAAAGCAACCGACTGTCCTGCAGCGGAAGGTTATCAACTTGGCAGAGGCTAAAGAAATCAATTTTCGCGTAAGTATGGATGGCGTTAATTTTGATGTGCCGCTTGTATATAACTTTAAAGGATACAAGCAGCAATTACGCGGCTGGGGGAGTGTGCAACAACAAAAGATTCAAGGTAAGAGGAGGCCGGCTGTCGACTTCATCAAAATTGATGCCATGTTGCCGGATCTTTCTCCACTTAGGGAAGAGAATCTAGCGCAATTTGAAAAATTAGCATGGGGACAAAACGTGCACGCCTCCATTACGCATATGAGACCGTGGGATCGCTACTTTGAATATTTTTTCGAGGGATTGCAGCGGAAACCAGATTTGCCGGAATTACCTGGGATGTTGCATTACTACGATCCATCCGGCAAAGCAGATATATTCTTAAGCCATGATTACCCTACGGACGAACTGATACGTATTCGGTGTGCTGATGAGAATTTTTTTCACAATGAATTTCCGATTTGCATAGTTGAAACCTCTTATCGCCCTGCACCGGACGTGGTGATATCTGAGCCCAAAAAAAATACAGCTTTTTTTCTGACGTATGAGCTGCCTAGCCAATCTATTACGCAGTGGCAGACGATAGGTAAGAAGCTTAAATCTCGGTTTGACCAGATGGTGAGCAATGATGCCCCATCATTACCTTGATTTGCGGCGAGAATTACGAGGCGAATGGATGATGAATGCAGCCGGTGACTGACCACAGTTCGTACCCCGGCATTTTCGCAGATTGTAGGGGCAAAATATTTTGCCCTTACTGTTTAAAATGCAAAGGCACAGGCGGTAAAATTTTAAAACTTCGCTTCGCTCTCTCATAATCGGGAAACGACTTGCGCTTGCGGGCGCGTGAGAGGGCTAGGCATAAACGGGGACTATGCCGAATGCCACTAAGTTAAGCCTTTTTAGAAAGGTTCGACAATTGTGAAACCCTCGCCAATACTGGCTTAAGTTATTGTTTTAGCAATGCTGAAGCCCCTTAACTTAGTGGCATTCGGGACTATGCCATTAAAATAAAAGTGTCATTTCAAGATCTGACCTAGGGGTGGACTTGGGTTACTTCTGGTGAGGACGCCTCCGGGTTGAAAAATCGTTAGTTTGAAAAGACTGCGGAGTGGAATGTCAGGGTATGGTGATTCGGATTAATGTCGAATTTTTTTACACTACTACCTGTAACGTTTCTTCATGTTCTATTTTTTATATACATTTCAAATTTTTGTGATTTGTGGCACTAATTTTGCTTTATTAATAGCGACTATCATAATTTCAATGATAGAGGTTTCATGATCTTGAAAAACGCAAGAGGAGTGGGGCCAGGTCTTGCAATCATGCTATGCGGGGTGCTCTTGCCATAAGCGCCTGCATTATAATATTTTTATGCAATATTGAAGACCTGACCCAGCCTCCCCTCGTACTTATATCATTAATGCATTTGAGGTTGAGCTAATGGATAATTTCGATTTTGATGGTTGGGCAATGCTGGCGAGAACGGCTCCGGATGACTTCGAGCAGCGACGGCGTGATGTTGTCGAAAGTCAAATCTCAAGTAGTGACAATGTTCGCCGCCTGCGAGGATTGCAGTGGCGCATTGACGTTGAAAGGGAACGTGCGCGCACCCCGCTGAAGTCCTGTTTGCGCCTATCAACCATGATGTGGGATGCGTTCATGGATTTAAATAATGTATTGAAGACCATTGCGGGAAGTGATTGCGAATCAACAAGCGCATCATCTCATGCTGCGGGAAGCGCAAAAATTATCTATCTGGCAACTGAATACAAATCACACGAATGAGACGGCAATAACAAGCCGACCCATACGAAAACTAAAGAAATGGCAAACGGAAAGAAATGGGGCCATGTCTTGCAGTCATGTTTTTTTGAGCGAAGTTTCATGGAGCGCTATGCTTATAGTGGAATAATGCACACCAAAAGCATCTGCAATTTTCTGTATCGCAAGACCTGCCCCCCGTTACTAATAAATTCAAAATCTTAAATCTCGGTTTGACCAGATGGAGAGCATAAACACTGCACCCTTACCTTGAGATGCAGTCAAAATTACGAGACGAGTGGATTACAAATACAGTTGGAGGCTGACCCCGGCTTATGTGTAGTCTTTTGTTAGAAGAGGTTGTATATGAACACAATGTCATTTCAGGGTGGGTCGTACAGCTTTGAAGCTGTAGTATAATTTTCTTTTATTAAAGTCTGGTCAGCTGTATCCGTAATGAATAAATGATTTGTAACAACAAATCATTTATTGCCGTGTTTGATAATTTTAAAAAATTAAGGGGGGAAGTAAATTATGAAGACTGTTTCTTTCAATTTTTGCCGTACAACCACGGTAGCGGTTGTTTCTATTTTACTGGCGGGCTGCGCCAACATGCAGATGGGGTCTCAGGAAGCGAAAACGACCGCCACAGGCTCTGCGGGTGGCGCAACATCACAGAACGCCAACAGCAAGCTTGAAAAATGTGCTGAATCTCTGGGCACCTTGGCAGTCGTCGAGGACACCAATGCCCCATGGTATGGCATCTTAACCGGGCAAATGAAACTAGGATCCACTACTCCCGTACTTAAAATGCTCGTTCAACAGTCTAACTGCTTTGTGGTTGTAGACCGAGGGCGTGCGATGGGCAATATGATGGGGGAGCGTGCATTGGAGCAATCGGGAGAATTACGCAAGAGCTCCAAGTTCCACAAAGGACAAATGGTAGCGGCTGACTATTCCATGAGCCCTTCCATCACTTTCAGCAACACTAATGCCGGAGGCGCGGGTGCTGCTCTTGGAGGCCTCTTTGGGTCAGTTGGCGCACTACTGGGCGGCAGTATGTCTGCCAAAGAGTCCAGTACCATGTTGACTTTGGTGGATAACCGTTCTGGTGTTCAGCTAGCTGCAGCTGAGGGTAGTTCGCGCAATGTGGACTTTGGGTTCTTGGGCGGCTTGTTCGGCAGTGCGCTTGGCGGAGTAGGCGGTGGCTATTCCAATACTGCAGAAGGAAAAGTTATCGTGGCCGCATTCACCGACTCCTACAATAATATGGTGAAAGCCGTGCGTGCTTACAAAGCACAAGAGGTTAAAGGGGGGCTTGGAACGGGCGGTCACCTGGGTGTTCAAGGCGGACAGTAAGTTCGTAAATAAATGTGCTCAAGGAAACTTAATTTAAAATAAGTTTCCTTGTGTGCACGTCACGATCTATTCAAGTTGCGATGTGCATAAATTAACGCTATGTAAAATTAAAAAAGCTATATCACTGTTAATGAAATAAATGCAAATCAATGGGTAGAGAACAGAACAGGCTCTCGCCAGCCCTCCCTCAGCAGTAGGGTTGCACTGGCGCTTTAATTCAGGCCTGCAAGGCAGAAGGTTTCGTTCTTGCAATACTTTCTCTATGACAGATTTTTTAGTGAACCAAAATCTAAGCTTTTGTTTCTCCGTCTAGGCTCATACGACCAGCACCGAATAAGGTGAATGCCAATAATCCGCCTGCCATCGCGAGATTTTTCATAAACATGATCTGTTGCATCGGGTCTGCGCCAGAGTGAAACAACACACCTGAAACGATGCAAAAAACTGACAGCGCGAATGCCGCCAAGCGCGCCTGGAAGCCAAGCAATAGCGCCAGTCCCCCACCCATTTCCAGCGCAATCACCAAGGGAAGAAGCGCGCCGGCAAGACCGACAGATGCCATGTAGGCTTGCGCTCCCGCATAACCCGCCCCCAGCTTGCTGAATCCTGCGCTAATGAAGATTGCCGACGCTAAAAGTCTGGCAGCTAGCACAAGTGGCGCGTTAACAGCGGGTATTGATACCAATTTCACAATATTGGTATTGATCTGCTTAAAAATATTTTCGGTAGTCATGTCATGCTCCTTGTTAATTTAAAATTATTTGATTCAGGCAAGACGCCCATTCCTAAAATCATTCATCGCCTGATGAATTTCTTCCTGCGTGTTCATCACAAATGGTCCGTACTGCACGATCGGTTCGTTAATCGGTTTGCCGGCGATAAGGAGTAGACGGGCATCTTTCATCGCTGAAAGCGTCACGCCATCGGCTTCCGTTGCGTTGCTTAAGATACCCATGCGATGCGATTCCACCAGTGTACCGCTCACCTCCACAGTGCCGCGATAGACGTAGATGAAAGCGTTATGCGTGGCAGGCAATGCCGTTGAGAAAGACGCACCCGCAGGCAAGTGAATGTCCAGATACATGGGTTCGGTATCTTCGCGTGTAACGGCACCCGCGACACCGTTGCTGGTTCCGGCAATCACACGCACGGTAACGTTTTCTGCCGTTACGTATTCTGGAATCTCCTGGCTGGAAATGTCGCGATACCACGGCTCGGCCATCTTGCGTTTCGCAGGCAGGTTGAGCCACAGCTGAAAACCTTCCATCATGCCGTCTTTTTGCTCGGGAATTTCAGAGTGAATTATGCCGCGCCCAGCGGTCATCCACTGAACGTCGCCATGTTTCAGCAGCCCCTCGTGTCCTGCATTATCCCGATGTCGCATACGACCGGACAGCATATAGGTTATCGTCTCGAAACCACGATGCGGGTGATCCGGAAATCCCGCGATATAGTCGTCCGGTTTGTCGCTGCCGAATGCATCCAGCATTAAAAATGGATCAAGGCGGTGCTGCAGCTTGCCTGTAAGCACGCGGGTCAGCTTCACGCCTGCGCCGTCCGATGTGGCAACGCCTTCGATGATGCGCTCGACACCGCGTGATTGATGCAATATTGCTTGGTTGATGGTGTTCATGTTGGTTCCTCTATGAAATGAAAGTGAGCACATCATAGGCGGCTCAATAAAATAGATAAAGCCATTTAAATGGGATAGACTGTTCCATAAATGGAACAAAAAAACATTTCCGCTGACGACTACATTCTTTTCGCCGCCATCGTCGAACAAGAAAGTTTGGTGCGTGCAGCAGAACATCTTGGCATACCCAAAGCCACGGTTTCCCGCCGCTTGACGAATCTTGAAGCAGCACTAGGGCAGAGGCTGCTGTTGCGCACTACTCGACGCCTCACACTCACTGACTTCGGGCAGGAATTTCTTGATCATTGCCGACGCATCGCAGAAGAAGTTTCTACCACGCAAGATTTCTTGCGCAGTCAGGAGGTGCAGCCGCGCGGGCGCTTGCGCGTCTCCATGCCGGGCGACTATGCCAGACATTATTTCTCGCGCGCCATTGCCACCTTCATCGAAACCTATCCTGAGATACAACTTGATCTCGATCTGACTTCGAGGCGCGTTGATCTGATCGGCGAACGCTTCGATCTTGCCATTCGCATGGGTGCGCTTGAAAACGATTCCACACTGGTGGCACGCAAGATAGACGAACTTGGTTTCGGCCTTTACGCCAGCCCCATCTATCTCGCACTTCATGTTGCACCGCAGCATCCTGATGAGCTGGAGCATCACGCGGCAGTTCGTTTACTCTCGGCACGAGGAAGCGCAGTCCCTTGGAAACTAATACGTGGCAAGGATGTTTGGGAGGGGACTCCCCCCGGACGTCTCACCCTGAATTCACCCGACATGATTCAGCAGCTTTTGCTGGACGGTGCCGGCGTCGGTGCGTTACCGGATTATTTTGTGGCAGATGACGTGCGCCACAAACGTTTGGTGCGGATATTACCGAAATGGTGTTTCCCCGCCGTCCCCGCCTGGGCAGTGCTGCCTATGCGCCGTTACCTTCCTGCCAAGACGCGCGCTTTTCTTGCTCATCTTGAGCAGTTTATGGAAGAAGGTAATTAAGGAAGATCTTGATGCGCTCATTCTGTATGCTGTTGCACCAGTGAGGCCGGATGCAGGCAAGATTGCAATGTTAGATAATAAGGCGTTTTCCCCTGGTAACGCTGGACGGTCATTTTATGTCGAATGCTAAATTCACAACTGGCAGAAGCTGCTTGAGACCGGATAACGATGCGTAAAGCAATCCTCTTGTGAAGACCAGAAATTTAAATATTATTCGCCAGTACAATGATGCCTATACTGGCTATAAATGTACTGGATGCTAATCAATCAGACTGAATCTGGTACTTTCATCGAAAACATAATTCTATATTTACATTATTCTTACCCGTTAGGGGCTGTTTAAAAGCTGTTAGGTTTAATTCCTTAGGAGCAAGACGATGAATATACGCAATACCACAGACCGTTATGGAATGTTATCTATATGGATCCATTGGTTAATGCTGCTCCTGCTCATAGCGGTTTACGCATGTATTGAACTACATGAATTTTTCCCTAAAGGAAGCGATCTTCGCGCGACATTGAAAACATGGCACTTTATGCTGGGTTTATCTGTTCTGGTTCTAGCCTTGATACGCATGGTGGTTCACCTAAGCGATATCGTCCCTCGCATTGATCCGGATCCGCCTAAGTGGCAGAAGCAATCAGCTAAATTAGTGCATGTGGCGCTCTATGCACTGATGATCCTTATGCCGCTAGCAGGATGGTTGTTACTCAGCGCAGAAGGTAAGCCAATACCATTTTTCGGCCAGCATCTGCCGGCGCTTATTGGCAAAAGTAAATATCTGGCGGATTGGATCGAAGAGATTCATGAAACCGGTGGCACAATTGGTTATTTCCTCATCGGCCTGCATGCTGCAGCTGCGTTATATCACCATTACTTTGTGGGCGATAATACGCTTCGGCGCATGCTCCCGAGCCGAGATTGAATCGGTAGTGGTGGGGATCAAGTCAGCAATGTAGTGCATGCACGCGGAGCACAATATAGCTAGGCCTGCCCCAATTCTGTTCGTTTATTAAAAAAAATTAAATAAAATCAATGTATTGAACAGAAAAAACACTCCGTCAAGCGCGCTAGCCGAACAGTATTGGGGCATTACCGCATTGTGTATGCTGCGCCGGATGGTGTCCCGTCCCAGTACACGTCTCTGGAGAGCGAATTTGAAAGCAGGCTACTTAATCATCACTTTCAATTCGAGCAGCGGCAATAATGGTGCAAGTGACGTAATGGGTCGAGTCGCTTGATTAATATATACATAAGCAAGGGTGTCGAATTGACGAATTAAGCAGATGAGGTTTACAAATTTATTATTAATCAAGTTACTTGACCCATAATTCCATTATTTTCTTAGTCATATCATTTTCGGGGAACGCAAGGTTGTGCTCTAAATGTCTAAAGTTGAGTTAATGTTGTAAATGCAAAGCTAAGTATTTTATAGGCGTGGAGAGGGAATGCAAAAACCTGTAAAATCCTGAAATTCAAAATTCTATTAATTAAGGTAAGGAAAACACATGAGCAAAAACCTGGTGCAATTCATTATCGAAGAACAAAGGCAATTGCCGAGTGCCACTGGTGACTTCACTGGGTTGCTCAGTGACATCATTACGGCCTGCAAACAAATTGCCCATAGTGTTAGCAAAGGTGCCTTGACTGGTGTGCTGGGGAGCGCAGGTAGCGAAAACATTCAAGGTGAAACGCAGAAGAAGTTGGATGTAATAACCAATGATATTTTCATCGAAGCAAACCAATGGAATGGCCACCTTGCCGCTATGGCTTCTGAAGAAATGGATGAAATCTATCCAATTCCTGCGCAATATCCAAAAGGTAAGTATTTGCTGACATTTGATCCGCTGGATGGCTCGTCCAACATTGACGTAAATATCTCCGTTGGCACGATTTTCTCGATTTTACGTTGTCCCGAAGGAGTGACCAACCCGACTGCAGAAGATTTCTTGCAACCGGGCACTAAGCAAGTCTGCGCTGGTTATGCACTATATGGCCCTTCCACAATGTTAGTGCTCACCACCGGACATGGCGTAAATGGCTTCACGCTGAACAATGACATTGGGGAGTTTATGCTGACTCATCCGAATATGACCATTCCGGCCGACACCCAGGAGTTTGCCATCAACATGTCCAACCAACGTTTCTGGGAAGCCCCGGTACAGCGTTATGTGGATGAGTGCGTGAAGGGTAAAACGCCAGGCGGACGTGAAAAAAACTTCAATATGCGCTGGGTGGCTTCGATGGTTGCGGAAGTGCATCGCATTCTGATTCGCGGCGGCATCTTTATGTATCCATTCGACAACAAGGAAGTAGGCAAGGCAGGAAAACTGCGCTTACTCTATGAAGCCAATCCCATGTCATTCATCGTGGAACAAGCAGGAGGAGTATGCTCAACGGGTCGCGGGCGCATCATGGAGCTTAAGCCAACAGGCTTGCACCAACGGGTACCGGTGATTCTTGGCTCGAAAAATGAAGTAGAGCGTGTGGTGGGTTATCACAAAGAAGCGTGACACAATTGATGAATGCCGCTGACCTATGATCAAAACCAACCGGGCGGGGTAGCCTACTTGGTTTTGAAGCGGTTTTTCGAAACTGGCAGGGTGATTTTGGTTGAATTAGTCAGTATCTTCTCCTCCGTATTTCGAAAGCACTATGCTAGCTGATCTAGTTTCCCCTGAAAAATCCCATTTTCAGAGGTGTCCTAAGTTAACAAAAGAACTGCTCAGTCAAAAATGTTCTGCCTAACCGCGAATAAAATACAAAACAATAAATCCAAATAAAATTAAAGCGACTAATGTAACCAGTTGGTTTATTTGTTTTTGTTGGGAAACTAATTCGCGCAAAACGCTTGCAATTTGCAATCCGGGCTTTTCATTCAGGGTCTGGTGCAGCAGACGCGGTAGTTGCGGCAACAGAATGGCGTAGTGCGGCGCCTCAATTTTTAGCGCATTAATAAAACCGCGCCAGCCAATTTGCTCGCTCATCCAACGTTCCAACCACGGCTTGGCGGTTTTCCACAAATCCAGTTCTGGATCAAGTTGCAGGCCCAGCCCTTCGATATTAAGCAAGGTTTTTTGCAGGAGTACGAGTTGTGGCTGGACTTCGATGCCGAATTGGCGCGAGGTCTGGAACAGGCGCAGCAATACACGTCCGAAAGAAACTTCACGCAAGGGGCGGTCAAATATTGGCTCACACACTGCTCGGATGGCGGCCTCCAACTCATCAACCCGTGTATCCGCAGGTGCCCAGCCGGATTCTATGTGTGCTTCTGCCACGCGTTTGTAGTCGCGCTGAAAAAAAGCAATGAAATTCTGTGCGAGATAATGCTTGTCGGAATCGGTGAGTGTGCCCATGATGCCGAAATCCAGTGCAATGTAGCGGCCATCCGCTGCTACCTGCACATTGCCGGGGTGCATGTCAGCATGAAAAAAACCATCGCGAAAAACCTGGGTATAGAAAATTTCCACACCGTTGGCCGCTAGCGTAGGGAGGTTAATGCCGGCCGCACGTAGCGCGTCCACATGGCTGACGGGAAGGCCATTCATACGTTCCATCACCATCACTTCATCTGTACACCAATCCCAATATATTTCCGGAACCAGCAATAATTTGGAATTGGCAAAGTTGCGCTTCAACTGGCTGGCGCTAGAGGCTTCACGCATCAAGTCAAGTTCGTTGCGCAGATGCTTTTCGAATTCCTCGACCACCTTGCGCGGCTTGAGCCGCCTGCCATCTTCCCACCAGCGTTCAATTAAACTGGCGCAGATATCAAGTAGTGCGATGTCGTGTGCGATAACACGTGCAATGCCGGGACGCAGAATTTTTATTGCGACTTCGCGTCCATTCGGCAGCACGGCAAAATGTACTTGAGCAACCGAGGCACTGGCAATGGGGGTTTCCTCAAAGCTGTGAAATACTTCATGAATTTTTTTATTGTAGGTGCCTTCCAGTAAAGCCACTGCTTGAGCAGAAGGAAAGGGCGGCACCTGGTCTTGCAGTTTAGCGAGTCCGTCGGCGATGTCGACAGGAATCAGGTCGCGGCGGGTGGAAAGCATTTGCCCGAATTTTACAAAGATCGGGCCCAGGCTTTCCAATGCATGGCGCAGTCTCACAGCGCGCGGCGCAGAGGTGTCACGCGCGAATAGTAGCAGGTTGATTGGCACCAGCAGCCAGCGCGTGCGTGAATGCGCAAGCAGAAACTCATCCAAGCCGAAGCGCAGTACGACAAAAATTATTTTTAGCAGGCGTAACAAGCGCATGAGAATTTCACGAAGATTTGATTGTTTTGTGGTCCGAGTGAAGTGTTCGGCTGTATTTTAGAAAATATGCTCTCTGTTTTATTTTATTCCACTCGTCCAAAAGCTGCATAAACACGGCCTCTGTATACCTGGAAAGAAAATCCGCTTTGTGACTTTCAAGGAACAGTTAAATGTTTTGCGGCATATTATAAAGACCAGCAAGAATTTTCAGGAATTTGATAATCGATTGATGCGTTGTTCCAGTCTCGCTACGTCGTCGCGCAGCTTGTCCGTCTGTTGGACGAAATCTGCAATATGAGTGGATTTGGCAAGCAGCCGGGATTCTTCCGTCAAGTATTCTGCCAGCGCTTGAGACAGGTTGAGTGCAGCATCCTGTATATGCTGCTGGCCAGTCTTGGCATATTGCACGATACGTTCGGCAGCGATATCGCCAGTTACCCGGCTTAAGTCTTCTGCTGCATCCCAGTGCAGATGACGACTGAGATAAAAAATTTCGGCGAGTAGCGCAGTATCGCCGTAACTTTCAATTTGCGCGGAAGCCGTTTCATCATGCACTGCCAGACGCGGCAGCAATGAAGGCGGAATGTTGCAGCTTGCATCGGCACTTGCATCGGCTGCGGCGGCACAGAGCGTGCCATCATTTTGAATGGTATAGGAAAAAGTAAACGGCGCGATGGTAAAGCGCGCCGTCTTGCCTGCATGGATTACCAACCGCTGCAACGCCCAGCCACTTTGAGCAAGCAAGTGGTTAAGGGCTGAAGCGGTCGGCTGAAACGACATGTTTACGCTACTTGCTGAATCCCGGATAGCAACCAGACTGCCTTTTCATCGCGCAGGTTCTTCTGCACATGCCAAATTTCATCAAAGTTCTCCGGTATGCCGTTATTCTCGCTCAATTGGCCGCTCATGCGCACACTGGCAATGGCATGGTCACCTTCATTGACTACCTCGATAATCTGAGTGTTGATTGTCTGCACATCTGTTTTTTGCGGTGCATCGCCGCGTTCCTGTAACTGTAAAGAAATTTCAGCGAACATTTCCGGCGTAGTGTATTCACGAATGTCATTGAGATCCTTGCGGTCATTTGCGGCCTGCAGACGGATAAATGAAGTCTTGGCGCTACGCAGGAAAGCTTCAGTTGGGAAATCTGCCGGAATGTTACTGCTGCTATTGGCTAAAGGCACACTGGTTGCAGTGCTACCGCCTGCAAATGGCTGCTGCCCCGATTCTGGCTGGTAGGATGATGCACCAGTACCTGCATACTGCATGGCGGGTTGTTGCGCCTGCGATTTGCGAAAACGGGAAACCAGGAACATCACCAAGCCTGCAGCCATAAGCGCCATCAGAATACCACCCATTGCGCCACCTAAACCGCCCATACCACCAGCGAACATTGCGCCCAAGCCCGCGCCTATTGCCAAACCGGCCAATGGGCCAAGCCATTTATTACCTGCCGCAGGTGCTGCCGGGGCAGGTGCGGCAGCGGGTGCCTTGGCAGTTTGCTGCGGACTCATAGTGCGTTGCTTGCCAATGTTGCCACCCCCGCCCATACGCCTAGCCTCGGCGGTTACGGTTAGCATGGAAAAAATGGCCAGGGTAAAAGTTAAAAACAATAGAAAACGTTTCATGGGCTACCTTATTTAATAGTTGACAACAAAAAAAGCGAATTAAAGTATAACACTTCATCATTAGTACACTTGCAAAATGTAAAGTTTCCTTTTGCGGACAAACTTTGCTATGTCTTTAAAATATTTGGATATTAAATCCGAACTTCAACTTTCTCAGCTTGCCTGAGGCAAGGTAAATATTGAGAGCACTTGAAGTGTGCTGCAGGAATTTTTGAAACATTCATGTTAAATTTTATAACCCTTGTGCAGCGCTACAATTCCAGCATTAAGATTGAAATATTCAACACGTGAGAGCCCAGCTTCTTCCATCATGCGCTTTAGCTCCTCTTGCGATGGATGCATGCGGATAGATTCAGCCAGGTAGCGGTAACTGCCAGCATCCTTGGCGATCAATTCGCCCAATTTGGGCAGCAGTTTGAACGAGTAAGCATCATACATCGGCTCCAGCGGCTTCCATACCTTGGAAAATTCCAGCACCAGCAGGCGACCGCCTGGCTTAAGCACTCGCTGCATTTCACGTAGCGCAATATCCTTGTGAGTCACATTGCGCAGGCCGAAAGCAATGCTGACACAGTTGAAATAATTAGACGGAAATGGCAAATTCTCTGCATCACACTGTACAGCTGGCGTGTTTAGGCCATTATCAATCAAGCGGTCGCGCCCGACGCGCAACATAGCGTTGTTAATGTCGGTGAGCCAAACTTGTCCGCTACTGCCGACACGCTGGGCAAATTGACGTGAGAGGTCGCCAGATCCGCCCGCCACATCCAGTACTCGTTCCCCCTCTCGCACGCCGCTGATCTGGATGGCGAAGCGCTTCCATAGCCGATGCAGGCCAACTGACATGAGGTCGTTCATAACATCATATTTGCTGGCGACGGATGTGAATACCTGAGCTACGCGCTCGGCTTTTTCTGTTTCCGCGATAGTCGCGAAACCGAAATGAGTTGATTTGTTCATTTTATTTACCGGGTTTATCGAGTACATCGTCGGGAAGATGTGGAACACGGCTCTCTCCCGCCTCTGCCAATTTGCATAAATATTCGTGCCACAACGCATCCTGATATTTCCCGAGCTCACTCAAGTAATCCCAAGAATAAAGGCCGGTATTGTGGCCATCATCGAAAGTCACTTTGATGGCGTAGCTGCCAACGGGTTGGACGTCAATCACGTTCACATCTTGCTTGCCGACCTGCAGCACTTCCTGACTCGTACCGTGCCCACGTACTGCGGCTGAAGGCGAATGCACGCGCAGAAATTCATAAGGCAAGCGATAGCGAGAGCCGTCATCAAAGGCGACTTCCAGCAGCTTCGATTGCTGATGCAGGGTAATTTCTGTGGGATTAAGCATGGTCATTAAAATGGACGCACATATATTGTTCGGCAGCGTAATCATAAAAAGCTGGGGCAGCAATAGAACGTCGTGTTCCATGCCGCCTTGGTTTTTCTAGCACAAAGCTTTTGCGTAGAAATTTTTTCTGTTTGAAACTTGGCGGGCTAAGCAAGCGGCATTTAATCGAGGTATTCAAACACCTTTACGACACGCTCCACGCCGCGCGAGTTGCTGGCGATCTCTGCGGCGGCTTCAGCTTCCTTGTGATAGACCAGACCCATCAAAAATACTGAGCTGTTTTCGGTAATTACTTTGACATGTTCAGGCTGAAATCCTTGGCGGTTATTGAGGAAACGCAGCTTAATGTTGCTGGTAATTATGCCGTCATTACTACGCCAGGATAAAGTGGTAAGAGTGGATACCTGTAGTTCGTTATTAACCGTTTTTACATTCATCAAGCTTGAAACTGTTTTTTCAATATCAGCTTTAATTGTTTCGTTAGGCACTTGGCCAGTAATGAGCACACGGCGATTGAAGCTAGTGACATTCACATACACGGTGTCATTATATTGGACATTGATTTGATGGAGTGCCTTGTTCTCAATGTTTTGATCTTCGAGAATAATGCCGGCAGTGCGGCGATCTGATGATACTAGCGCACCCGCGCCGACACCCGCAGCAATTATCGGAAAGCACCCTTGCATCGCACCTAGCACGATAGCCAGTAATAGGTAATTTAAATAACGCATGTTCCCCTCTCACTAATATGTCGTCTAAGTGCTGACAGACTCTGCTGATCAAAGCCCAGTGTGCCAAAAATCTGTTGCGATAAATTTGAATGTTACCCGAAATCAGGCGGTAAAAGCATTCTTGATCCATTCCAGTTGAACGCTATCCAGCGTGTTAAGCAACAGCGCATCAAAACGGCAAGGCGGGGTACGGCTCAGTGTGGCGAGGTAATGCTGAGCGGTGCGTATCAGTCGAGCCTGCTTGGTCGCATTAATGCTGGCCGCAGCTCCCCCGAAATCACCTCGACTACGAAAACGTACCTCGGCAAATACCAGTGTGTCGCCATCTTGCAGAATCAGGTCAATTTCGCCATAACGGCAGCTATAGTTTCGTTGCAGCAACTTGAGGCCATGTCGTTGCAGAAACTGTGCCGCCAATTGTTCGGCCAGTGCTCCCCGTGTACTCATACTCGCTGCGGTACTGATTTCTGTGTCGGACGAAACGTATTGACCACGAGCGCATAAAAATGTTCCATTTCAGGTTTGAAAGGTGGGCTTGCATTTCAGCAAATCTTCCTTGTCAAGTTTCAAAAAGTGGGCGGCAAAACCTTTGGGAGTGGCACAGCCTCCCACGCTCACGTATAGTACGGCGGCTAACAAGCGACAATAAGAGGAAGTGCAGTGCATAGCGGGCAAAAACAAAAATTAGAGTGTGCATTATATGTGGTTGCCACCCCAATTGGGAATTTGCGAGATATCAGTTTGCGTGCGTTGGATGTGCTGATGTCTGTGGATATCATTGCCGCTGAAGACACGCGCAATACTGCGAATCTGCTGATGCATTATTCCATTGCGGCAAATCGATTAATGGCATTGCACCAGCACAACGAAAGGCTGGCGGCAGAAAAAGTGATCGCGAAGCTGGCCAGAGGTCAGTCAGTTGCCCTGGTATCCGATGCAGGCACCCCGGTGATAAGTGACCCCGGTGCGATATTAGTGGCAGAAGTGCGCGCCGCCGGTTACCGCGTGATCCCTATCCCTGGAGCAAACGCCGCATTAGCGGCCCTGTCTGCCGCCGGCCTACCCGCACCACACTTCTTGTTTTATGGGTTCCTGCCCAATAAAGCTTCTGCACGATGCCGTGCATTACAAGAACTGATCGCCTTACCTTATACCCTGATATTTTACGAAGCCCCGCACCGTATTCTGGAATGCGTGTCTGACCTGCAAAGCGTTTTTGGGGGTGACCGGCAAATTGTATTTGCGCGCGAAATCACCAAACTTTTCGAGAGCATTCAACGATGCTCCCTTGCCGAGGCACTGATTTGGCTGAATGGGGATTCCAACCGTCAACGGGGCGAATTTGTATTGCTGGTTTCTGGCGCGATAGCGCAGCAGGAAGGGTTGAATGCAGATGTTGAGCATGTGTTGGCAGTGCTGCTACACGAATTACCGCTCAAGCAGGCGGTACAGCTCGCTGTGCGTATTACTGGGGCAGGGCGCAACGAACTATATCAACGCGCGCTTTCACTAAAATAATAATATTAATCAATTTATTACATAATTTTTACACTCGGATGAAATATCTGTCATGGAACTGAAACTAACCCGCCCTGACGACTGGCACCTGCATTTGCGCGATGGGTCGTTAATGCACTCCGTGCTGCCTGACACCGCACGCCAATTCGCACGCGCCATCGTCATGCCCAACCTCCGCCCACCGGTTACAACCACCGAGCAGGCGCAGGCCTACCGTGCGCGCATCCTTGCCGCGCTACCTGGGGATTCGCATTTCGAACCGTTGATGACGCTATACCTGACCGACAACACCACGGCGAAAGAAATTCGGTCAGCAAAGCAAAGCGGCATCGTGCATGCAGTTAAATATTATCCTGCAGGCGCCACCACCAACTCCGATTCGGGTGTCACAGACATTCGCAAGACCTATCCCGCTCTGGAAGAAATGCAACTTTGTGGTATGCCACTGCTTATGCATGGCGAAGTAACAGATACATCGGTAGATGTGTTTGACCGCGAGGCAGTATTCATAGCCCGCGTGCTGCAACCGTTGCTGCGCGACTTACCCGATTTGCGCGTGGTGTTCGAACATATCAGCACGATTGATGCTGCACAGTTTGTGAAAAGCGCACCAGAAAATGTCGCCGCCACTATCACCGCACACCACCTGTTATACAACCGCAATGCGATGCTCAGCGGCGGCATCCGGCCACACTATTACTGCCTGCCCGTGTTGAAGCGTGAAACACATCGTGAAGCATTGCTTTCGGCGGCTACCAGTGGTAACAAAAAATTCTTCCTCGGCACCGACAGTGCACCGCATGCACAACATACCAAAGAGTCTGCTTGCGGCTGCGCCGGCATTTACACCGCTTACACCGCCATCGAACTATATGCAGAAGTTTTTGAGCAGGTAGGGGCGCTAGATAAGTTAGAAGGTTTTGCCAGTTTTTATGGCGCTGATTTTTATCGCCTGCCGCGTAACGCTCAAAGCATTACCTTGCGTAAGCAGGAATGGCAAGTGCCTGCAACAGTTGGGTTTGGAGAGCATCAATTAGTGCCATTGAGAGCAAGTGAAATGGTGAAGTGGAAGCTGGTAAAGTGAGGATGTAGCTCGGATAACACATATCAAGGCATAGCAGCCCATATTTGAGATTGTGAGTTACAACCTGCAAACAGCGGTACTCTATTTCGAATTAAGGCGACCTGGTTGAAATCAAACTGCCACTCTTTCTTCAAAAAATCCGCTTTTAATCAATTCTCCGGTTAACGCCTTGTAATCCGCCGCGCCAGGACTGTGCGGGGCGTATGTGAAGACGTCTTTGCCATGCATGGGGCTCGTGGCAAGCGAAACGTTTTCACTAATGCGCGTATTGCATACCAATGAACCGTAGCGATCCCGAAGTTTGTCGAAAATCTCATACGAAAGCTTACGCCGCGAATCGAAGCGCGTCACCACAATGCGGCGCTCGAATATACGTTTGAGTTTGACCTCCAGCACATTAAGTGCGGAATCCAGAAGATGCACGCCGTGTAGCGAGAGAAAGTCCGCCGAAACCGGAATCAACACTCTGTCTGATGCGAGCAGAGCATTAAGCGTGAGCACGCCTAACATGGGACAACAATCAATCAGGATGGGTGCCCCGGTGAGTGCCAGGTCTTCACTCAAGCCTTTTTTTAACATGGTTGCAGCCTTGGGGTCGCTGCCATAAAGCACGTCGATTTTGGATAACTCGAGCGAGGAAGAAATGATCTGCCAGCCAGCCGGTGTATCGCGCAGAAGGTTGGCAAGCGGGGTATTCAATTTGAAAAAAGTAGCCATGCCAGCATTAGATAAAGTGGCATCTTTCAGCCCACATGCCAAGCTTAAATGCCCTTGTGGGTCAAGATCAATAGCGATGGGATTCCGCTGTCCCCTGGCCAGCGCAGCGGCAAGATTGAGGCAGGTGGTGGTTTTGCCCACCCCGCCTTTTTGATTGAATACAGCGATAACCGCCATTCTGGAAAAACTCCATGGTAATGGGTGGATGCGAAATAAGCATAACGAGCTGACCGATCACTCTACCGTGACAGATTTGGCCAGATTGCGCGGCTTGTCGACATCAGTTCCCTTTTGCAATGCCACGTAATATGCCAGCAGTTGCAACGCAATGGTGTGCAGAATAGGGCTTAAATATCCTGCGTGCTCGGGCATTTGCATTAGGTGTACACCCTCGCTCGAATGAAAACGCGTGCCCGCATCGGCGAATACATACAGCTCTCCACCTCGTGCGCGTACCTCCTGCAGGTTGGATTTGAGTTTTTCCAGCAATGCATCGTTAGTGGCAACGGCGATAACCGGCATATCCTTGTCCACCAAGGCCAGTGGTCCGTGCTTTAATTCACCAGCGGGGTATGCTTCGGCGTGAATGTAAGATATTTCCTTAAGCTTGAGCGCACCTTCCAGTGCGATGGGATAGTGCAGCCCGCGCCCGAGGAACAGAGCATGGTGCTTGTCGGCAAAGCGCTCGGCCATCACTGCAATGTCGGGCTCGAGTTTCAATACCAATTGAACCGCGCTGGGCAAATGGCGCAATGCATGCAAGTGGTGCTGTTCTTTTTCTGCACTCAACTTACCACGCAGCTTGGCGAAAACCAGAGTAAGCAGAAACAAAGCCGCTAATTGTGTGGTAAATGCCTTGGTTGAGGCGACCCCAATTTCCGGTCCCGCACGCGTCAAGAAATGTAGCTTAGAGAGCCTGACTAGCGCGCTTTCCGGCACATTGCAGATGGAGAGAGTATGTTGGTGACCCAATGTTATAGCGTGGTTGAGTGCAGCCAGAGTATCGGCGGTTTCACCTGATTGAGAAATGGTAACAACTAGCGCTTTTGGATTGGGCACGCTCACGCGGTAGCGATATTCGCTGGCGATTTCCACGGTACATGGAATGCCGGCGATTTCTTCGAGCCAGTAGTGTGCCACTAGCCCCGCATGGTGGCTGGTGCCACAGGCGAGAATGAGGATGCTTTCAACTTGTGCGAATGAAGAGGCGGCCTCGGCACCAAAAATGCCGGGTATCAGCGACTGGCTGTTACATACACCTTCCAAAGTGTCCGCGAGCGCTTGCGGCTGCTCGTGGATTTCCTTCTGCATGTAGTGACGATATTCGCCCAACTCCATGCTTGCGCTAGATAGTTTACTGACGTGTACCGGACGTTCCACTGCTTGGCCTCTGGCATCGAAAATCCGGTAGCCTTTCAAGCTTACTTCTGCCACGTCGCCCTCTTCCAGATACACCACATTTTGTGTCACTGGCAGCAGTGCTGATACATCCGATGCGATGAAATGCTCCTCAATTCCCACTCCCAATAACAACGGGCTACCCTTGCGCGCACCAATAAGCTGGCTCGGATTGTCTGCTGCCACCACGCCAATGGCGTAAGCGCCCACCAATTCGGCAAGCGCCGCCTGAGTTGCAACCAATAAGCTATTACCGCGTGCATAGTGGTGGTTAATAAGATGAGCAATAACTTCGCTGTCAGTGTCGGATGTGAATACGGCACCTTGCGCAGTCAGGCGCATGCGTAGCGATTCATAATTTTCGATTATGCCGTTGTGCACCACGGCAATGAGATTGCTGCTCAAGTGCGGGTGCGCGTTACGCTCACTGGGCACGCCGTGAGTGGCCCAGCGTGTATGTGCAATACCGATGTAACCGCTGACAGCAGTGCTTTGCGTGGTTAACTCCGCAACTCGTCCGATGCTGCGGATGCGTTGCAACGCATCGTTCTCGATGACCACCAATCCGGCCGAGTCATAACCCCGATATTCCAAGCGCTGCAGCCCTTGCAAAAGAATGGGAACGACATTACGCTGCGCTATTGCACCAATTATTCCGCACATGATTAATTCCGTGATGAATTACAAGCGCTAATTGTAGCAAGAATGAGACTAGTGCCGTAAGCTTGAATATTTTTTAAACGTAAATATTAGATGATGCCGCACGTCTTGAACCGAGCAATCTTCGGGTGGCTTTTCAGGTAGTCCCCGTATCTTTTCCTTTGCTGCGTTCATGTTGGTATCAGATAGTTTTGTTCTATGGAACGCATACCGTAAAATAGGGACTTGAAATTTGCTCCCTTTTGTTCTCGTCTGATGAGCTTTTGGCGATCACGAAGAACTAAATCTAGGCAATGAAAAGCAGTTACTTTACTATCTGCAGCTTCCGCTTATTGCCGTAAGCCTTTATTCATGGTTGAAAGTGCGCTGTCCGAAACTGGATAATCTTAAATTTTCACAATGTACACGACCAGCAAGTTGTTTGATCTAGCGTTACGGTAGTAGTATTTAAATAATTGTTATTAAATATTAATCCATTAGGAGGCAACATGAGTGCCAGCAGTTCACCAGTTAATCTGAAAGACGCTATAAAACGCCTAGACACGTTGCCCACTATGCCAGCTATCGCGCAGAAAATTCTCGCCCTTGATCTTGAAAGCGACGAGGGTGCAAGGACAATGCTCAAACTAATTGAAAAAGATCCACAGATTGCCGCGAAGCTTATCGGCTTGGCAAACACGCCTCTATTCGGTACTTCCAGGCGTGTCTCCTCTGTTACAGACGCTTCGATGTTACTTGGCATTACACGTGTCAAAGCTGTCACCTTGGGAATTGCGGTGATGTCGTCGTTGGTAAAGAAATCTGTGGGCAAGCTCGACGCCCAAGGTCTCTGGTTACACAGTTTGGCTATTTCTTTGGCCGTGAGAATCCTTGCACAATCTATGCCGCGCAACACACGCCCTCTCGATGACGAAATATTTTTGGCGGGACTGTTGCATGATATCGGTTATATGGTGCTGAATTATCTCGACCAGAAACTGAGTGATGAGCTGCAAACCCAATTTATTTCTCAACCGGATCGACCTTCCGCTGAAATTGAAGCCGAACTGCTGGAAATGAACCACTGTGAACTGGGTGCCGAGCTAGCCCGTTTTTGGAATCTACCGGACAGCATCATTGCTGTGTTGCGCTACCACCATGACCCTGAAAATGAGCTTGCGGCTATTGGTCAACCGTTGGTCAGCATGGTTAACATCGCGGAAAAAGTGTTAGTCGCCTTAGGCATTCCCGAGCGTGGGCCAACCGAAATTGATCCTGAAGAGTGGCAAGCCTTGGGCATTGATCCGTCAAAGGCAGATGATTTGATAACGCAGATAATCAAGCAAGCAGAAGAAGCCAAACAGACGGTAGCTGGTTTTTTCTGAATTCAATCAGTTAGCATAATTAAATAAGCAAACCATGTTGCTATTCCAAGCTGCCGAGTATCGTAGTGAGCCACAGAGCTCGGTTGGGCTGATGAAATGAAATCCAACACACAGAGGGTGTGAGCAGATGCGTTACCGACATGTCTATGTGGCGGGAGGCACATAAGGCTAGATGCCCCGCTTACTGATACCCATGACTTCGCTGAGGAGCTGTTGCTGGAGGAAGTTAAGATCGGCTGTGCTCACGCCATGTTGCTGTGCCTTGATCGCAATCATCGATTCGCAAACATCCTTGGCGAAATTTTCGATCTCGATCACCGCGATGGGGCGGCAATTTTAGCAATTACACCCGTAGCATTCCGCAAGCGACTATCACGAGCAAATACATGTATCATTTTATTCATGAAATCCCATTGCTGTTTGGTCGGTCCCGCCAACGTTTACCAATTCCACCTCAGGGTGAACGCAGCCGTTGATAAGGGTTATATAAACCCCAACAAGTTGCTTTTTGTGCAATCTCTCTCGCTGGCCAAGCGCTTCCCCGAAGTCTTGCAAACCATCCGACAGCGTGAAGATGTGCGTCGAGCCGCCGCCTTGCACCGCTCTCATTCACAACTGGAGCCACCCACTACTTTTATGTCGTGCTTGACCAAACTTCTCAGCGAAATGCCCGAGTTGAGTATCTCAACCCGTCAATTCCCAACACCGGTGTCATGACAATGATGCGGCATCCCGAATTTTTGGACTATGTTTTGGAACAAATGTCATTCATTCGAGGGCTGCATGTGCGTGCCATGTTCGGCGGATATGGCATTTATCAAGACGACCTGATATTCGCAATCATCGTCAAGGATGTCCTTTACCTCAAAACGGATGCTGTAGTTCAGCGCGATTTTGACGAAAAAGGTTTGTTGCCGTTCACCTATGTGGCAAAGGGCAAGTTTGTGTCCATAAATTATTTCGAGGCGCCGCCGGAAGTATTTGAGGAACCCAATTCCATGCGTGAGTGGGTTGAAAAAGCATTGGATGCCTCAATTAGACAGCGCTCCCATTCGCCCAACAAATCAAGAAAAAGGACACGGTCCTTTTAAGCGCGATTGGATATATGAAAGAGCGAGGTTGGGTTTCAGGGCGCCCTCTAGCAATTATCATTAGATTCGGCTCTAATCAGCATATTTTGTTTGCTGCGTTACACCCAAAGAAAGAATACAAGAAGAATCTGTGCTTAGAAAAATCCGCAACCAGTTCTAATGCATATTTAAGGAGCATGTATGAATAGTAATACCAAGTCAGTGGCTCTATTTATCGTTGGAGCTGCCCTGATAGCCATACTTCTTTTTTTCTTCAAAGACAATCTCGCGCCTGCAGTGCAGTGCAGTGATGGTATGCGCAAATCTATAAATATCGATAATTTCACCACCAAATATTGGGCTTATTCTGCCGAGTTTGAAGCCAACATTGCGGAAAAGGGAAAATTGTTTGGAAAACTGGGCCCGACGCAACTTCAAGCTGTATCTGATGCCTCGCGGCAGGCGAAAGAGTTCAGGAAATTCGTAGTGGCTGGGTTTAATAGCTGCGCAATAACGAAGCTGGAATACGCCGAATTCGGTAGCCGTTTCCAACAGTTGGACAACTTGTCGCGGCGGATCGACACTCTAACTGCTGTTCCGAACCCGACTGACAGCGACAAAGCCGGGCTAAGCCAGCTGATTGACGAATATGTCGCGTTTAGCCAGCAGTTAGCGAAGAGTTCCAAGAGCCAATAGATAATCATCCGGTCGGACACTTATCGACAGCGTCCCCGTCCATTTTGCGTCTGTTGGCTTTGTAGCGCAGTTGGGCTTCATTTCATGCAGCACAACCGAGCTTAATGTATAAATTTTGTATCATTTTTCATGGGTGGGGAGTATATAGTTAATTAATGCAATTTCGACTGGCTGGTCAACAGAGCATGGGTGTGACTGCATCCTTCCCGCTAAACAACGGTTAGGTAAAACCTAAAATCCACCACCTACAAAGTAACCTGTGAAAATGCTGAATTTCATACCTAAAGAAGGAGATCTCCATGCGTAAAAAAACAGTATCTTTACTTACCGCTTTAGTGGTAAGTGTGACGCCGGTAGTGACATCAAGCGTTGCTCATGCTCAGGGCAAGCCGATGTCGAACCAATTCTGGTGGCCTGAAAAACTGGACCTCAAACCTTTGCGCCAGCATGCCGCTGAGTCCAGTCCAATGGGTGCCGAGTTTAATTACGCCAAGGAGTTTAAGACTCTCGATCTTAAGGCCGTGAAGAAAGACATTGAGATGTTGATGACTACGTCTCAGGCATGGTGGCCGGCAGACTATGGTCACTATGGGCCATTCTTTATTCGGATGGCTTGGCATAGCGCGGGCACGTACCGCGTATCTGACGGACGCGGCGGTGCTGGTGGCGGTCAACAGCGATTCGAGCCGCTCAACAGCTGGCCTGACAATGTTAGCCTGGACAAGGCGCGGCGACTGCTTTGGCCGATCAAGCAGAAGTACGGTCGGAAGATTTCTTGGGCTGACCTGATGACCCTGGCCGGGAATGTGGCGCTGGAATCGATGGGTTTCAAGACCTTCGGCTTTGCCGGTGGGCGTAAGGATGACTGGGAGCCCGACCTGGTTTACTGGGGGCCTGAGACTAAGTTTCTCGCAGATGAGCGTTATAGTGGCGATAGAAAACTGGAAAATCCTCTTGCTGCTGTTCAGATGGGCCTCATCTATGTGAATCCGGTAGGGCCTAACGGCAACCCGGATCCGCTTGCAGCAGCTCGGGATATTCGCGAGACGTTTGGTCGCATGGCAATGAACGATGAAGAGACCGTTGCACTTATTGCCGGCGGCCATACGTTCGGTAAAGCCCATGGTGCCTTCGACCCGTCCAAGTGCCTGGGTCCCGAGCCCGCAGCTGCCGGCATTGAGCAGCAAGGTTTCGGCTGGGAAAACAAGTGTGGCAGCGGCAATGCCGGTGACACTATTACCAGCGGTTTGGAAGGCGCATGGTCGACCAACCCGATTGCCTGGACTACACAATATTTAGGCAACCTGTTCGCTTTTGATTGGGTGCAGACAAAGAGCCCCGCAGGTGCGATTCAGTGGGTTCCCGATAATAAGAATGGATCAAACATCGTGCCGGATGCTCACGATCCGTCGAAGCGGCATGCTCCTATCATGTTCACGACGGACCTTGCGCTTAAGTTTGACCCGAGCTACAGCACGATTGCCAAGCGCTTCCAGGAGAACCCAAAGGAATTTGAACATGCCTTTTCCAAGGCATGGTTTAAGTTGACGCACCGCGACATGGGTCCGCGCGCACTTTACCTTGGCGCTGAGGTTCCTGACGAGGTATTGCTGTGGCAAGATCCGGTTCCAGCTGTCGACCATGAACTGATTAATGCAGAGGATATCGCTCAGCTGAAGTCGCAGATACTTGTCTCGGGGTTAAGCGTTCCCGAACTTGTCAGAACCGCCTGGGCGTCTGCCGCTAGCTTCCGCGGCACCGACATGCGCGGCGGAGCTAATGGGGCACGCATTCGCCTCGAACCGCAGAGAAATTGGAAGGTCAATAACCCGGATGAACTGGCGAAGGTGCTGAAACATCTGGAGGGTATTCAAAAGGATTTCAACCTCGCGCAATTGGGCGGTAAAAAGGTATCGATTGCCGATCTGATCGTTCTTGGCGGAGCCGCAGCCATTGAGCAAGCCGCAAAGAAGGCTGGTCATAACGTTCAGGTTCCTTTCACGCCGGGACGCACGGATGCATCGCAAGATCAGACCGATGTGAATTCTTTTGCTGTGCTCGAACCGACCACAGACGGGTTTCGAAACTACTTCAGTACGGATAACCGCAGATCGCCGACAGAAATGCTGGTTGATCGTGCAAGCCTCCTGACCCTGACGGTTCCTGAAATGACCGTTCTAGTAGGCGGAATGCGGGCCATGAATGCAAATGCCGGACAATCTGTATTGGGTGTGTTCACCGATCGGCCCGGGACGTTGAGCAATGACTTCTTCGTTAACCTGCTGGATATGTCTACGAAATGGGTGAAGTCATCCAAATCCGAGGGGGTTTACGAGGGACGTGATCGCGGGACGGGGACGCTTAAATGGACGGCTACCTCCGTCGACCTTGTTTTCGGGTCGAACTCCGAGCTTCGCGCTGTAGCAGAAGTCTATGCAGCTGACGATGCCCGAGAGAAGTTTGTGCGAGATTTTGTTGCAGCGTGGACTAAGGTGATGACTCTCGACCGCTCTAAACTGTGAGACTGGTGGGGAAATAGGCTCGAAGTTTCGCTCTTACGGTCTAAACTTATTCATTATGCACGGCTTTGTGTTCAAGGCATCAGTGACTCACTGATGCCTTGGCGGTATGGCGTCGCTTGCAAGCCAAAAATGGACTCAATCTTGCTACTATCGAAGCGATAGTCATGTTCAAACTGGTACATCATTTCCTCGTTTTCGCGAAGCACTGGCATAAAGATACCCATGAGCCTCAGTATCCAACGAGGTGGTACTTGCAACTTGCAGGGCTGATTTGCCAACTCACAGGCCAAACGTATAAAGCCTGCCCCCGTAAGCGGCTCCTTGGCCGTTGGCAAATGCCATGTCTGGCCATATGCCTCCGGTGATCTTCCTAGCACTGCTAACGCATGGCCAGTGTCCGGCGTATACGTAAAGGTGTGGACGGCATGCGGATTGCCTATCCACTGTGGTGATTTTCCTGCCTTGAGACGCTCAAATATCATGGCATGTGGAAAGCTGTTTACTGCATTGGGACCATAGAAGTCGGCCGCACGCACAATCATCGCCTGCAGATTGCCACTCTGCATTTCCTCTAGCAGCATGGTTGCAATCTTTGCCCTGACTTCGCCCTTCTTGCTGATCGGGTTGAATGGCGTCTCCTCAGTCATCAATCCATCCACACGCCCATAGGCATATACGTTGTCGAAGAACACCAGACGGGCGCCATGATGTATGCAGGCATCAATAACATTGCGCATCACTTGGGGCCATTGCTCTTGCCAGACAGACGTGTCGTACTTCAAACCGGCCACCAGGTAGACGACTTCACTTCCTGAAATGGCTTTGTCAGTCGCACGCGTGTCCAATAGATCGGCTACGACGGTCTCATCGGTCGGATTGACCTTCCGAGGATTGCGACTCACCTGTCGGATAGCCGGAGAAAATGATACCAGTGCCCGGGATAGATTTTGAGCAATGACGCCATTAGCGCCGAGTATCGTGTACATCGCGCTCTACACTCCTTCATCGTGGTCATTTTTTTTCTTTGCATAAGCACGCGTCATCAATCTGAGCGTATCCATCTGATCTTTGAAGTTCTGGCAACCGCTGCACATAATCACATGCAGCTTTAATGCCATTCGCTCGGTGATTGAGAGGGGTCGTTCTTGCGCCTCGGACAACAGACGCGTGGCGTTACGGCAATTTATCATTTCGCTCTCCTTGCAGATACCATTTTTTTTCAATGCACTCGCGCAAGCGTAGGCGCGAGCGGTGCAACAACACATGCAGATTGCTGGTGGTTAAATTCATGGTGGTACAAATCTCGTCAGCATCAAGTTCGAGAAATTCGCGCATCATGAATACCCGCGCCTGCTTGGGTGGCAATCGTTCCAGGCATGCTTCAAACATGCTCCAGAAATGCTTTTCGCGCAGGGATGCTTCCGGATTGCCCCATGCTACTGGTTGTTCATCCTGCTGCCAGTGTCCTTTCCGGTCGAACAATTCGGAAAGCGCCTCGTCTTCATCTTCCTCGCGCAACAAGCTGCTGGCATTCACCACCCGCTGTTTGTATCGCAGCGTATCCGCGATCTTGTTCTTCAAAATAGCAAATATCCAAGTCTTGAGTGCGGCACGCCCACCAAAGGAAGATGCGTTCTTCAACGCGCCGATTAATGCTTCCTGTACCGCATCTTCGGCCAAGTGACCGTCTCCGAGCTGAAGTGTGGCGAATTTAATCATTTGTCTGCGTATATCTTCCAGAAATGGCACATTAGCCAGCAGATTTCCGGTCTGCTTGGTGTCTTCTTCTTGGTCTCGATTGGCAGCCATTGCTTTCCCTCAGTTCCATCGTATTGATCGCTGCACTGTAACTTGCCATGCAATCTGGCACCAGATAATTTATGTCAGATAAAGCAATGAGATTGTATCGCCATGCAGCATGCTTGCTTGATTCAGCAAATTCAGCAAGCTTGCCGATCACCTTTTCAATTGTGAGTCTGTTAATCCCAGATAATCCATTAGACCTGATTCGCGCGATGACGACGCATTCCTCCCTTTGCAAAAGGGGGGCTAGGGGGGATTTGAGCGTTGCGGGGACACAAAAATCCCCCTCTGCCCCCTCGCAAGCTCTCCCCCTTTTGCAAAGGGGGAGGCTGGTTAGATTTCCTAATGGATTATTCGGGTTAATGACGATTTCTCGCGACGTCGCATCTTTTAAAAAACGAGTCATGCTGTCATTCCTTATGCACGCGATTCAATGTGCCATATTTGTGCATGAAGCGGCGATCGATCCAGTTCTTCCAGACCCACACCCAATGGCCTTGGGCGCTGAACGCGCCCCAGGATGCGATGGCGTGTTTCGGGCCGCTCGCCAGCAAATACAAGGATTTTTTGCGCGGCCGGTAGCTTTCAAGTGTGTGCCCGTTGATGGCCGCGATCAGGTTGTGCGCCAATACCGGCCCGGCAAATACCGCGTGCACGCCGGAATGCGCAAGCTGAATGTCACTGCGCATACATACATCTCCGGCGGCAAATACATTGGGGTGGGAGGTGCTTCGGTGGTGCGCATCCACGAGGACGTAGCCTTGTTCATCCAGCGCGAGATCGGAGTTGCGCAGCCAAGCGGGCGGACGCGCACCGGTCGCCGCTATGATGCAATCTGCAGACAGAAATTGCCCGTTGGAAAGCTCGACCCCTTCCGGGGTCCCCACTGCTTGCGCCTGGAGCAGCTTGATGCCGCGCTGCTCCAGCAGTGCATGGGCGCAATGCTTCACTCCTCTCGCATGGCCCTGCAAGATGCCGCCCTCCGAAGCGACCAACGTTACTGAAGCTTGCTTGCATTGCTGCGTGGCAAAAGCATGTTGCGCGGCAAATGCCAGCTCGACGCCAGCCGCACCGCCGCCGACCACCACGAGCTGGTAATGATTCTGTTGCGATGCAGCGTTGAGTATGGTCGGCCAGCGTCGTACAAAAATACCCAGCGGCTTGATGGGCAGTAGTCGCTCTCCCGCCGCTTTCAGCAATGATAAATCGGTCTCGCTACCCACGTCGAGCGACAAGCCATCGTAATCAAGATGCGTACCATCTGAAAGCAAGACTCGGCACCGCTTGGTATCTATTTCAACGACGTGGGCAAAAATCAGGCGTGCCCCGGCGGATTTTGCCAGCGGGCGCAGATCGATCCGGCAATCCGACAGACTGTAATGTCCGGCTATCCATCCCGGCAACATGCCGGAATAGATTTGGTAAGGGCTGGGGGTGATCAGCACTGCATCTATGCCCAAAGGTTTTTGGGCAAGTGCTTTGAGTACACTAAGTTGCGCATGCCCGCCGCCCGCCATAATCAAACAATACATTAGCTTGCTCAACGGAAGTGGTGCTCAAGGTTGAGCATTAGCAGGATTATGTTGGTCATGGTGTTTTCTATCAAATTTTTTACGCCTGCATTGTCGTGCATTGAGTACTATTCCTTACAGCGTCGAGTGTAAGGATTTAGTTTAAAGGGCACCTCTAAAAATTCGATTTTTAGAGGTGCCCTAAAAACATTCCAGTACCGGGTACTTGAACCGCATATGTTTCATACGCCCTGCGGGCTTAATGGCAGAACAGATGAATAACATGTCGCTACCATATTTTTGATTGACACTATGCACAGCCTTAAGCAACTTCAGGCGTTTATCCTCAAGCTGTTGTTCTGCTTGCTGAAACATATCAAAATTTCCACTCTGCCGAATAGCAATGTCGGTGGCAACCAATCCGCAGGCCCGGACCATCTGGCTTGAGTCAAACAGATGCTCCACCATCTTGCTTATCTCTTCCATCAGTAAAAAATAATCTGCCGTCGGATAAGGAAGATGGACGGTCGTAGCCTGTTTGTCGAACGACTTCAGCGTCAGAAAAACGGTAAGCTGCTTGGCAGCCAGGCGTTTTTCAATCAATTCCTTCGAAAGCCGCATGGCGTGCCGAGTAAGGTGTGCATGGATGATCGTTTTATCTTGTGTTATCTGCCCCATTGATGCCGTACGCGCTACGCTCTTGGGCAATTTTGGTTCAGTTTCAATCTGGTAGATGGCTGTGCCATTGAGTTCGTGCCAAAGATCGGTTCCCGCTTTCCCCAGCAGTTGCTTGATGTATGGCTGTTTGCCATTGGCAAAGTCAAGTGCCGTATGGATGCCGAATTTATTTAGCAATGCCTCGCGGTTGCGCCCGACTCCCGGAATGTCACGCACACTGACGTATTGCAAGAAATCATTGATGCGCCTGCCCGCCACAATGGTGGTTCCGTTTGGCTTATTGTATTCAGATGCCATCTTGGCGAGGGTACGTGTGACGGAGATGCCGACGGAAACGGTTATGCCTACTTCCTGATGGATGGTCTCGCGGATATCGTCGGCAATTTTCTGATACGGTTTGCGATACAGGCTACGCAGACCCAGCATGTCCATGAAGGCTTCATCAATGGAATATTCTTCAATGATCGGGCTAAAGCGCCGCAAAATGGAAAACAGCTTGTCGGAAATCTGGCCATAGTAACGAAAATCGGCAGACAGAAAAATAGCGTTGGGCAGTAGCTTCTTGGCATCCCAGGCAGTCATGCCAGTGGCGACACCTGCCGCCTTGGCATCATAGGTTTTGGCAACGACACAAGCGTCTTGGCTGGAGAGGACGCAGAGTGGCTTACCTTTTAAATCAGGTCTACGTAATTGTTCGCAGGAAGCATAGAAACAGTCCGCATCTACATGTGCGATGACATTGGGCCAGTTTGAAACAAGCATATGGGCACCTCTAAAAATCCAAGTTTGCGAGCAGCCGCTTTGCAGCTTGCCTGCTTACCCCATTTCGTCACAATATGGCGTTACTCGAAAAAAATGACTCTATGTGATTCGTAGTGGGTAATCCTTTGATAAGTGTCAACTTTCGTCATCTTGTCATTCCGACAGAGGATTGCTGTGTTTTTACAGCAATACGACGAGGAATCTGGATGCTTGCAGCATAACTGAGCACGCTAAGATCTCTCCCTATGGTCGAGATGACACGATGGTAGATGACAGGTACCCTTTTCTGAAGGATGTTAAACCCAGATAATCCATTAGAGCTGATTCGCGCGATGATTTCGCATTCCCCCTTTGAAAAAGGGGGGGCTAGGGGGGATTTGAGCGTTGCAGGGACACAAAAATCCCCCTCTGCCCCCTCGCAAGCTCTCCCCCTTTTTCAAAGGGGGAGGCTGGTTAAATTGCCTAATGGATTATCCGGGTTAAAAATAATTACCCACTCAATTTCACATAGAGCCAAAAAAATTATCGCTTACATATAAACCATATGCCGTGCTCAAATTTTTTACTCGTGCCTTGCCTAGACACTTGAATTTTTAGAGGCGCCCGTAAGATGTCACTTGTATTTGCGAAATTGCCCGACAACAACGCCAAAAATTTCCAGATCGCCCTTGGGACGAATAATGGGATACGCTGGATTGGCGGGAATCAGAATGAATTTTCCCTTCTCCAGGCCCAGGGTTTTAAGGGTAAATTCGTTATCCACGATGGCAATGACCATGTCGCCCACATTCGCCACGGTGCGTTTTTCTACTATCACGGTATCGCCCGGCATGATGCCAGCATCAATCATTGAATCGCCCTTGACTGTCACCAGTACAGTGCTGGACGGGTGACTAACAAGATACTCATCAATGCTGAGGGTGTCATGGCTCATATCTCCTGCCGGACTGGGAAATCCCGCGCGCACACTGTCAAAGATAGGGCGTTCGAAGAAACGCTTGCCTGGCTTGAGGCGTTTTTCAGGTGTTGCCTCAAGGAAACCTGCCAACTTCCATTTGGCAACCAGAGCAGCCACAGGCGATTTCGATTTAAATCCCATTAACAACATAATAGTAGAGTAGGGCGGTAATACGCCATTATCAGCATAATAGTCCTGAAGCTTGGCAAGGTAATTAGCATTATTTTCCATAGGGAATTATTCTATGGAACGATCGTTCCAATGTCAATTTTTTCATGAATTAAGCCATGCTCGATCAGATACAGCTCGGTATCTACCGCGCTGTATTTTCCTGAAAATGAGTCGATAAACTTTACACTTTTATTGCAATTGACAGGTAATGTTTTTAAATTCATTTTAAAAACAAATATTTTGTTTTTTGGCACGAACATTGCTTATATGCTGACGGGTGTATTGAGTATAATTTATTTTGAAACCGGTTTATTTTAGATAACAAGGAGCTTAAATGAAGAAGCTAACCCTCTTAGTTAAAACACTTGTGGCAGCTTCGGTGCTTGCTGTGCAAGTAAATGCGTTGATGTCCTCCCGACGTGGCAAGTTAGATATTCGAGGTGGAACGTATAATGCTTCTGACGAAAGTACATTCGCGAGCAGCCAAATTTTTAATCTTTTTGCGTTATTAGAAGACAAGATGACGATTTGGAAGTCGGTGCAACAGGTTGGTGCCGGGATGGAATTTGTTCTGGACGAAAATGAAGAGCCGCGTTGCGAGGCGGATGGAACTGGCGTTGGGATTACCGGGATCGCCAAACGGGGCAAGGAGTTGAAGGTGTTGGTGCAGTACAAAAAAGGCGGCGGAATCAGGGTGGCGGGCATTGATATCGGCAACTACAACGGTTCCTGGGATAATCTGTTTGAAAAAAGCGTTGAGGTCATCAAGAAATTCAAGGCGCCTTTTTTGCTTTTGACAGACGGTGATACATCTATTTTTGATAGCCTGAAAGGAAAGGTGACGGTCTTGGTTCAGCGATGTTTGTGGCATATCCCCTACCAAGCGCAGTACGTCTTATGGTCGGACGGCGTGAAACGAAAAAGCAAGGAATGGTTGCATGTCGTGGCGGAGCTGATGGAGATATGCGCGATCAGGTCGTTGGTGGATTGCCCCGATACGATCAGAGCCATGCTGGAATCCAAGAGAGCGCGCCTGGAAAAGGTTATCGCTTACTGTAAGGAAAAAAAGTACGAGCATTGCGTGGCTTATCTTGAGAATGCGCGTGCGGACATGTTTACGGCTTTGGAGAATCGCTTGGAAGGAAAGACGACAAGCCGGGTAGAAAGGCTGTTCAGGACGGTGAACATGAGGGTCAACGTCAGCAAGTGGAGTACGGAAGGGGCGCTGAATGTCACCAAAGTCAGACTCGCATATTATTACAACGGGTTCGACGCTTGACGGTGACAAAGTGACGGCATAACGGAGAGCATTATTTCAGGTCTCCTATTGACAACGCTACCAAATTTTTTACTCGTGCCTTGCCTAGACACTTGAATTTTTAGAGGCGCCCGTAAGATGTCACTTGTATTTGCGAAATTGCCCGACAACAACGCCAAAAATTTCCAGATCGCCCTTGGGACGAATAATGGGATACGCTGGATTGGCGGGAATCAGAATGAATTTTCCCTTCTCCAGGCCCAGGGTTTTAAGGGTAAATTCGTTATCCACGATGGCAATGACCATGTCGCCCACATTCGCCACGGTGCGTTTTTCTACTATCACGGTATCGCCCGGCATGATGCCAGCATCAATCATTGAATCGCCCTTGACTGTCACCAGTACAGTGCTGGACGGGTGACTAACAAGATACTCATCAATGCTGAGGGTGTCATGGCTCATATCCCCTGCCGGACTGGGAAACCCCGCACGGACACTGTCAAAGATGGGGCGTTCGAAGAAACGTTTGCCTGGCTTGAGGCGTTTTTCAGGTGTTGCCTCAAGGAAGCCTGCCAACTTTAATTTGGCCACCAGAGCAGCTACAGGCGATTTCGATTTAAATCCCATTAACAACATAATAGTAGAGTAGGGCGGTAATACGCCGTTGTCAGCATAATAGTCCTGAAGCTTGGCAAGGTACTTAGCATTATTTTTCATAGCGCTTCATTTTATGGAACGATCGTTCTTATGTCAATTATTTCATGAATTAAGCCATACTCGATCAGATGCAGCTCGGTATCTACCGCGCTGTATTTTCCTGAAAATGAGTCGATAAATTTTACACTTTTATTGCAATTGGCAGGTAATGTTTTTTTAATTCATTTTAAAAACAAATAGTTTGTTTTTTTGGCACGAACATTGCTTATATGCTGACGGGTGTATTGAGTGTGATTTATTTTGAAACCGGTTTATTTTAGATAATAAGGAGCTTAAATGAAGAAGCTAACCCTCTTAGTTAAAACACTTGTGGCAGCTTCGGTGCTTGTCATGCAAGTAAATGTCGTTCATGCCCTCCCGACATTGCAATTAGATATTGGAGGTGGAACGTATAATGCTTCTGACGAAAGTACATTCGCGAGCAGCCAAATTTTTAATCTTTTTGCGTTATTAGATACGACCAAAAACACCGCCTGCAGCAGGTGATCCAACTTTTTACATTTCTATCGCATTAACACCAAAAACGTCAAATTCTCCTGCAAATCTTGGTTCATTTGTGTTTAATGGTGTAACTATTTCTGCAACAGGTGATATGACATTTGGAAAGCCAACAATTGCTACCATTACTGATTCGTTGCAAACAAGATCATGGAATATTCAATACCTTTTTTACGGAAATAGCATTCCAATTTACAGGTGCAGGTAATCAGAAAGTTACTGGCTATAATGTCCAGTCTGACGTAGGTGATCCGGTTGCTAATGCAGCAGGAACTTTGATAGCTCATACTTTCAACGTAGACACGACGAATTTAGATTCAAGTGTAGCTCTTCACTTCGACCTTTATCATGTGTCATCTGATACTACTACTATTACCACTAATCCTAGTGGTAAAGAGAAAGTGACAGTGATTAAAGGTGTGATCGATAAATTTGCACCTTTCTCTCATGATGCGAGATCAAAGCTTGGTGGTGGTGGTGGTGGTGGTAATGTGGGTGTTATACCAGAGCCAGCAATACTCGCATTATTTGGTTTGGGTAGTTTAGGTATGGGTTTGGTACGTAGACGACGCAGCTAAAACGTATTTTTCATTAATAAACAATAAACCCGCTTCGGCGGGTTTATTGTTTGGAGCGTCAAATGGAAATGTCCCAAGGAACACGTAGCTCGGTTGAGCTGAATGAAATAAAGCCCAACATCACAGGGGATGGAGGAGCAGATGTGTTACCGACAAGCCGATGCAGCGGAAGACACATGTTTCTTCATTGTTAATCTGGCTGAACGGCGCTCCGATATATTGGTGCGGCAAATCGATGACTTGCATGCGGCGATAAGAAGGTGAGAGACGCGCATCCGTTGGCTATTCTGGCAATGGTGATGTTACCAGAACACCTGCACGCGATGAATCGCTTGTCACCGAGCGATACTGGCTATCCACTGCGCTGGTCGCTTATCAATGCGGGTTCTCGCAACGGCTGGCAAAAGGCGAGCGCATTCGTGCCAGCCGCCGAGCCGAGGTGAAATGTTGGGCTTCATTTCATTCAGCTCAACCTACCGCGCTTATCTGACTTTTTTATGTCGATAATTTTTACACATCTAGCCACATACACCAATAAATTTCACATAACTGATTGATAAAAAACAAAATATATTTTTGGCATGAATAATGCTTATATTATTAGTAGGGTTCAAAATGGCTCGATCAAACTTGATCATTTTTTATGAAACACCACAAGGAGGCCAGCATGAAAATCGCAACCAAGTATGTAAGAAGTACACGCACTGCCAGCTCACTTAAATCGTTGTCGACTCTGGCATTGGCAGTGATCGGAGCACTTTACGGCGCCTCCCCGGCATGGGCGACGCCAATTCTGGGTTCGGCTTTGGCCAGCTTTGCGGTCTTGGGCGCCTCGGATGTAACCTGTGATACCACCGCGGGCCTGTGCACCATTGGCGGCAATCTGGGTTCAGACCCGACCGCCCCGACCGCGCCAGCTGGGAACTTCACTTTCTCATCCGGATCGTTCCAACCCGGAACTGTAGGGACCGCTCAGACTGAGCTCGACGCTGCGATCCTCGCTGTGAATGCCCATGTGGCATCGTTGGCCAACACCATTGCCGCTGGGAACCTGAACCTGGAAACGTTCCAGACCAGTCAAGGCGGCGTTATCAGTCCGGGCACCTATGCGGTCGGTGCCGGGACATCGAATTTCGATGGAACAATCACTCTCGACGGGGGGGTAGCAACACTGCGGTGTGGTACTTCCAGTTTTCCAGCACGCTCATCACAGGGACAGGCTCGAAAGTTTTGGTGCAAAATGTAGGTGACGGTGCAGGCGTCGGGATTTATTGGACTGTCGGCAGCGCCGCGACCCTCAACGGCTCTATCTTTGCAGGAAATGTCCTCGCGCATGACCTCATCAGCAGTGACGGCTTACTAACATTGGGTTGTGGCAGACTCTTGTCGGCTACGGCAAACGTGACGTTGATATCAGACACCATCTCCACCGGCTGCAACACGGGTACCATCGTGACGGGTACTGGCGGTGAAAATGTCGGGAACAGCGGTGGCTTTGACCAAGCTGGGACGCCGGGCCAAACTGTCCCGGAACCTGCTACACTGGCGCTGCTGGGACTCGGACTCGCAGGACTTGGATTTGCTCGCCGCCGTCGCGGTTGAGATCAAGAGTTCTTCACGGCAGACACGTATTTACGATGCGAACCCGGAGTTGAAGCGACAGCGATGCGCACCTTCGCCTGCGGCATCGTGCTCGATCAACACGGTCGTCATGTTGCCATACAGAACGCGCTTGGTGATGCACGCCGAATGTCTCGAAGGCGTGCTGGTGGCAGGCGATTAGCTCGGTAGGTTGGGCTGAATGAAATGAAGCCCAACATCACAGGGGGCGGATGAAACGATGCGTTACCGATGTGCTGATGCACGGGGGAGGTACATACTTCTTCACTAGGTAATTTGACTGAATGGCGCTCCGATATATTGGTGCGCCATATCGATGACTTGCGTGCGGCGATAAAAAAAGTGAAAGACGCGCATCCGTTTGCTATTTTGACAATGGTGGTGTTGACCAGAATACCTGCATGCGATATGGTGCTTGCCGCCGGGTGATGCCGACTATCCAATGTGCTGGTCGCTTATCAAGGCAGAGTTCTTGCGACGGCTGGCAAAAGGCGAGCACATTCGTGCCAGCCGCCGAGCCGAGGTGAAATGCTGGGCTTCATTTCAGGATACCTCTAAAAATCCAATTTTGTGAGCAGCCGCTTTGGGGCTTGCCTGCTCACCCGTTTCGTCACAATACGGCGTTACTTAAAAAAATTATCGCTTACATATCAACTATATGCCGCGCTCAATTTTTTTACTTGTACCTTGCCTTGCCTGGAAACTTGAATTTCCAGAGGTGTCCTAAAGCCAGAATATTGGGGAATTTTTCGAAATAACGTATTACTTTTTATGTTTCTTCATCCACTCACTGGCTCGCCGCTGAGCTTCGGCAATTTGTGCTGGCGTCATAAATGATTCCACAACCCCAAGCCCGCTTCCTATATCCGCGTCATCACCCAGGCCGGCAATATTGTTGACCCATTCACCCGCAACTTTAAACCACTTGCCGCCTGCACCGGCAATATTGAACCACTTATGTGCTTCGATGTAGTCTTGGGGAACGCCCAGGCCCATGTCGTACATGACTCCCAGATTGTTTTGAGCCTCCACATCGCCCTGTTCTGCAGCCTTGTTCCACCAAAAAACTGCTTGCTGAGTATCTTGCGTAACGCCTATGCCGTTGTCATACATGAACCCCAGTTTAAATTGCGCATGCACGACCCCTTGCTCTGCGGCCTTGCCATACCAGAGCACAGCTAGCTCGTCATCCTGAACAACGCCGTTGCCTTCCTCGTACATAACGCCCAGCTTGTATTGTGCCTGCGCAATTCCCTGCTCTGCGGCCTTGTTATACCAAGACACCGCCTGCTTGTAATTCTGCGTAACGCCTTGGCCTTTTTCATACATGATACCTAGTGTGTACTGTGCTAATGCATCGTCTTTTTCTACAGCCTTGTTATACCAATGCACGGCTTGCTCGTAGTCTTGTGTAACGCCCTGACCTTTGTGATACATAACGCCTAAGTTGTACTGAGCCTCTGCAAACCCCTGGTCTGCGACCTTACGATACCAATGCATAGCCTGCTGATAGTCTTTTTTAACCCCTTGGCCATCGGCATACATACCCGCCAGATAAAATTGCGCTTCCACATGTCCATGCTCCGCTGCTTTTTTTAATGATTCAGCAGCTTTGATATAGTCCTTGCGGTCGATAAATTTCATCCCAGCCTCATAATCCTTAACAAAAGCTTGAGGTGTCAGTGCTGCCATGAAATCCCCCTTTCCATTGATAGCCGCATATTTTTTCTCCTGGAATTCAAGTTGTAGCAAAATGAACAATCACAATGTATTGTAGCGCACCTTTCTTCCCGAGGATTATGGCTCTATGTCTGCAATTTCCCAACTTTGCGTTCGGCCATTTGCGAATCCTGCGAATCGAGATGCGGTATCCAGAACGCCTTGCGCTGCACATCTTCAAAACATAGGAGTATCAGTTGAGCGTTAATTATGATGAGTCGTCCTTTAAGGTTCTGCGTGGGCTAGAACCCGTGCGTCAGCGTCCAGGTATGTATACGACACTGGACAATCCCAATCACATTATCACCGAGGTGGTCGATAACGCCTGCGACGAGGCCTTGGCCGGATTCGCCAAAAATATCACCGTAACAGCGTTTGCCGATGGTTCCGTATCCGTTCAGGACGATGGCAGGGGAATCCCGGTTGGCATCCACCCGGAGGAAGGTGTTTCGGTCGTCGAGGTGGCATTTACCGTGTTGCACTCCGGAGGCAAGTTCGACAAGGATGCCGGTGGCGCATACAAGTTTTCAGGAGGGTTGCATGGTGTCGGCGTCGCGGTAACCAACGCTCTTTCGAACGGCTGTTGAGATCATTGTGCAGCGCGATGGCGGCGAGTACAGCATACGCTTCGACAATGGGGTCGCGCTGAAACCGCTTTTCAAACAGGGAGACTGCCCAAAGCGCAAGACCGGCACCACCGTAAGGGTGTGGCCGGATGCCAAGTATTTCGATGCGCCAACTATCCATATGATGCAACTGGAGCGTGTCCTGCGTTCGAAAGCGGTATTGCTATCAGGCGTGAATGTTACTTTTAGTATCGAAAGTACCGGTGAAACCAAGTCTTGGTCTTACCCTGACGGGCTGCGCGGCTATCTCACCGAGGCCCTGTCTGCCCAGGAAGAAGATAGCACACTTGCCGCACCCATTTTCTCAGGGGAACGGTTCATCCCAAAGGGCGGGGACGATAACTTTGCTGAGGGCGAAGGCGCGTCATGGGCGGTTGCCTGGACTGAGGAAGGTGCCATTACCAGAGAGTCTTACGTAAATCTGATTCCAACCTGGTCTGGAGGAACACACGATTCCGGTTTGCGCGACGGCGTATTCAACGCCGTCAAGAGCTTCATCGAACTGCACGGCATGATGCCGAAAGGGGTAAAGCTGACCTCTGACGATGTGTTCAATCGCGTCAGCTTCGTTCTGTCCACCAAGGTACTCGACCCTTCATTCCAAGGGCAGACAAAAGAAAAGCTGATATCGCGCAGTGCCTTGAAGCTGGTATCGACGATGGTTAGTGACCCGCTCTTGCTGTGGTTGAACGAAAACATCGCGTATGGCAAACGCATCGCGGAGATTGCAATCAAGCAGGCGCAGAGCCGAATGAAATCGGCCCAGAAAGTGGAGAAGAAGAAAGGGTCTTCTCTGGCTGTACTTCCCGGCAAGCTCACCGATGCGGCAGATTTCAATCCGGAGCGGAACGAATTATTTCTGGTTGAAGGAGATTCCGCTGGCGGATCTGCCAAACAGGGGCGCAATAAAGAGTTTCAGGCTATCCTTCCTTTGCGCGGAAAGGTGCTCAACACCTTCGAGGTCGACCGTAACAGGCTGTTCGCCAATGCGGAAGTGCATGACATCGCCGTGGCGATCGGGGTGGATCCGCACGGAATGAATGACAAAGTTGATCTGTCTGGTCTGCGCTACAAAGGCATCTACATTATGTCCGACGCCGACGTGGACGGCTCCCATATTACAACCTTGCTATTGACGATGTTCTTCCGGCATTTCCCGCGAGTAGTCGAAAACGGACATGTCTTCCTTGCACAGCCGCCTCTGTTCCGCGTTGATGTTCCTGCTCAAGGCAAAAAACCGATGCGCAAGATATACGCACTGAATGAAGACGAACTCGTGTCGATAGAAGATCGTTTGAGAAAAGACAAGGTACGCGAAGGGGCATGGTCAATCTCACGCTTCAAAGGACTGGGCGAGATGAATCCTGATCAACTGTGGGACACAACCATGAACCCAGATACGCGGCGAGCGCTATGTGTTGAGCTGGACAACGCTTCGTTTGCAGCGACGGAGCTAATCATGACCATGCTCATGGCTAAACAGGAGTCAGGCTCAAGGAGAGCTTGGCTCGAATATCACGGAAATGAAGTAAATGTCGATGTCTGATCTAAAACAAATCCAACTATTTGACATTGCTGATGAAGAACAGCAATTGGGTAACGTGAAGTCACGGACGGACATCACATTGCTGAGCCTGTTGCGACCAATGGCGGCGGTGGAAGTATTCGCCAGTTCTCTCCGCTTCCCCCTTTGCCCGATGGTGATTCTGTGCCACTTGCACAGTATGCCGAGCGTGCCTATTTGGAATACGCCGTTTCGGTCGTCAAGGGTCGTGCTCTACCGGACGTATGCGACGGGCAAAAGCCTGTTCAAAGACGTATTCTTTACGCTATGCGTGAAATGGGATTGGCTCACAACAGCAATTACGTGAAATCTGCGCGCGTCGTGGGCGAGGTTCTGGGTAAATTCCATCCGCACGGTGATTCATCTGCTTATGAGGCGATGGTGCGCTTGGCTCAAGGCTTTTCCCTGCGTTATCCGCTGGTCGATGGCCAAGGTAACTTCGGCTCACGCGATGGCGACAACGCGGCGGCAATGCGCTACACGGAAACACGTCTGACACCCATAGCAGATCTGCTGCTGTCCGAGCTGAATATGGGTACGGTCGATATGAAAACCAACTATGACGGCCATTTCCAAGAGCCAGTCATGCTGCCTGCGCGACTGCCCATGGTGCTGCTCAACGGCGCATCCGGTATCGCCGTGGGCATGGCTACGGAAATACCTTCACACAACCTGCGAGAAGTCGGCACGGCGGCCGCGTTGTGCGTCAGAAACCCGGATTGCTCCGATGAAGAACTGCTCGCCACGATTACCGGCCCGGACTTGCCAAGCGGGGGGCAAATTATTTCCTCGGCACAGGAAATAAGAGAGTGCTATAGAACCGGGCGCGGCTCGCTGAAGATGCGCGCCCGATGGAGGATTGAGGACATGGCGCGTGGCCAATGGCGTGTGGTTATTTACGAGCTACCGCATGGCACTTCCACCAAAAAAGTATTGGAGGAAATCGAAGAGTTGACGACTCCAAAGATCAAGGCCAACAAGAAGGCTTTGACACAGGAACAGGCGCAGAACAAGCAACTTCTCTTGTCTGTGCTGGACAGGGTGGCCGACGAGTCAGACAAAGACCATGCAGTCCGCCTTGTATTCGAGCCGAAATCGAGCCGGCAATCAGCTGATGAACTGATGACCATACTGCTGGCGCACACCAGTTTAGAAAGCTCTCTTCAGCTCAACATGGTGATGATTGGCATCGACGGGCGACCGAAGCAAAAGCCACTCACCGAAATCATCCGAGAGTGGGCGCAGTTCCGCGTGGCCACGGTTCGCCGCCGGTGCGAGCATCGTCTGGCCCAGGTCAATGACCGTATCCACATCCTGGAGGGGCGCATGACGGTCTATCTCAATCTGGATGAAGTGATCGCACTGATCCGTGCATCTGATGAGCCAAAAGCGGCACTGATAGCTCGATTTTCGCTGTCCGAGCGGCAGGCCGATGACATTCTTGAAATCAGGCTGCGCCAGTTGGCCAAGATGGAAGGCATCAAGATCGAGCGCGAGCTGCAACAGTTGAAAAACGAGGGCGAGGAATTGAACAAACTTCTCGGTTCTAACTTATTAATGCACAAACTTGTAGCAAAAGAGATTCATGACGATATAAAGACTTTTGGAGACGACCGCCGCACGCTTATCAAGCAGGCCGAACGTGTTGCGCTGACTACCCAGATCGTAGACGAGCCGGTAACGGTGATGATTTCCAAGAAGCATTGGGGGCGAACACGACAGGGGCATAATCTTGATCTGTCTGGCGTTTCCTTTAAGGATGGCGATGGATTGCTCGGCGTCTTCGAGTGCCGCACAACCGATCATTGCGTTGTGATTTGCAGCAACGGCAGGGTGTGCAGCATCCCGGTGCACCAACTTCCGTCCGGCCGTGGTGATGGCGTGCCACTGAACTCGTTAATCGACGTGGCAACTGGCGCGAAAATAATTCATGTTATATGCGGTGCTGCCGAGCAACACGTACTTTTGTCCACTTCTGCCGGTTACGGTTTTACCTGCACGATCGGGAATATGGTTGGACGTAACAAAGCTGGAAAGCAATTCATCAGTGTTAGCGATGAGCAAATTCTTCCGCCCGCTATGTTCACCCCATCTGCACAATCAGTGGTCATCGCATCAAGCCGTTCGGGTCGATTGCTTGCTTTCGTTCTTGATGAAATGAAGCGGTTGTCAGGTGGCGGCAAGGGGGTCGTAGTAATGGGTATCGCGGATGGTGATGAGATGGCTGCGGCAATCGTAGCGGCCAAGCCAAAGGTTACTGTCATTACCAGCAACGGGAACCGCGAGCAGTCTATTCATCTATCAGATACTGATCTGCAAACTCATTTTGGCAAACGAGCCAGAATGGGCAAGGCGCTTCAAATGAAGGTAAAGTCATCTGTGGTTTTTCTGAAACCATAGAAAGCCGATGTGTTCGGGTTGTTTTGCAAATAATGCAAAATTTAATCGCGCAACTCAGTGCTATTTGATTCTGACTTGTCATTTTCTACATCACGAGCCTCCTATGGCCGAAAAAGCTGACTACACTATTATCCCGGATAATCCATTAGGCAATTTAACCAGCCTCCCCCTTTGAAAAAGGGGGATTAAGGGGGGGGTTTGTGTCCCTGCAACGCTCAAATCCCCCCTAGCCCCCCTTTTTTCAAAGGGGGAATGCGAAATCATCGCGCAAATCAGCTCTAATGGATTATCTGGGATTATGTTGCACATTGTGGATGCTAAGCGTATGTCGTGCCATGTAGGTAAATATTAATTAAAATATTGATTAATATGGAAAATGATATTTTTAGAAAATGGGGAAGTGGGGCATGCCGCACCGATCTGAGTAAATTTTGCAGGCAGTTAATTGACTGAAAAACGGTTGTGGCAAAGGAACGGGTGGGATTAACCCACTTCCAAGTTATTTTTAACCCGCGCGGATTGAATTTATGAAGTGGAAAGGATGAGAATAAGGACGGTTTAATAAAATTAATGGTGAAACAATGTAATTATTGGCAATAAAGTTGCTTGTCTACACCGTATTTCTTTAGCAGCTTGCCAAATGAACGTCGTTCCTTGCCAGCTAATTGTGCAGCTTTCGTTACGTTTCCATTTGCTTTGATCAAGGTCTGGGTAAGATAATCGTGCTCGAATATTGCAATCGCAGCATTTTTGGCTTCATTGAAATCCATGCTGATAAGTTTACTATGACGCCGATCGATAACCGCGCGACGTTGATTAGCACTGAGTGCTAGTGGTGTAATAAAAATAGTATTCCCTTCTTCAAGCAAATATTCGCGACAAATCAGGTTCTCGAGTTCACGAATATTACCTGGCCAGGCATATTGATCAAACCAGGCAATTGTTTCAGGATGTAATGTCTTTTCACCGTGATTAAAACGCAAGGTACATCTTCTTAGAAAATGGGTAGCCAAAACTGCTACATCGCCATATCGTTCTCGTAGCGGGGGAAGCTTCAGGGACATGATTTTGAGTCGGTATAAGAGATCTTGTCGGAATTTACGTTGTTCCACCAGTTCTTCTAAATTCACATTACTAGCAACAACTACCCGTACATTTGCTTGACAGGGTCTGCCTCCACCCAATGGCTGATATATCTGGTCTTGAAGGAAACGAAGGAGGGTGACTTGTGCTTTTGGAGATAGTGTATCGATTTCATCCAGAAAAAGTGTGCCATGCTGTGCTTGTGCGATAAGGCCGGCATTGTCTAAATGAGCGCCGGTGTAAGCGCCACATTTATGGCCAAACAATTCATTCTCAATCAAATCATCAGGAATGGCGCCACAATTTATCGGAATGAATGGATATTTCTTTCTGGCGCTACCAGAATGGATAGCATTCGCCACGAGTTCTTTTCCTGTACCTGTTTCACCTTCAATTAGCACAGGCGCATCACATTGCTTGATTTTTTCAATTAACTGAAACATCTCTAAGAAAGCTTGTGACTGTCCAATCATAACAACAATCCCTCCTTAATTATTAATATCTATTAAGTTGATTACATTGAAATTATGCAATCATACGGTCTGTCTTGTTTAGCTATCTTTGTCAATAATAAAGCACTTTTTAGGTATGTTTAGTATCAGCTTAAGTCTAACATCAAAAGTATCCGGCAATTTCTCCAAAACGACAAATAACTTATTGATGTTGAATAGGGAATAGTGCGTTTAGGGGTGTCACCCCTTGAACGTTATTTTGTGGTAACTGGAATTTTACCCCCGAGGTTTCCCATCATGCATTCAGGCAAATTGATGTTTGCGCAACTCGTGGCGCATTTACCTCTTCATCTGTTTAATCGCTGTGTACAGCGTTATTCTACAAAATATCCGACTAAATGCCACCTCTAAAATCCAATTTTGCGAGCTGCCGCTTTGCGGCTTGCCTGCTTACCCTGTTTCGTCGCGATACGGAGTTACTAAAAAAACTATCGCTTACATACCAAGCATGTGCCGCACTAAAATTTTATATTCGTGCCTTGTTTTGCTTAGCAGGTTGCTAGAAACTTGAACTTTTAGAGGTACCCTTTATATTTGATTTGGTTGAGTCAATAGTGTTTGTTCGGTTGCAAAAGCTTTGCCACCAAGCCGCTCCAGCCGGTTTGATGCGAGGCGCCCACCCCGCGACCGGTGTCGCCATGGAAGTATTCATGGAACAAAATGTAGTCCCGGAAGTGCGGGTCTTCCTGAAACTTGGTTTGATCGCCGAACACCGGTCGCCGCCCTGATCCATCGCGCTTGAACAAGCGCGTCAAGCGCAGCGCCAGTTCGTCGGCAACAGCATGAATGGAGAGCATGTTTCCGGAGCCGGTAGGACATTCAATCTTGAATTCATCTCCGTAATATTCGGCGAAGCGACGCAGAGAGGTGACCAACAAATAATTGACCGGGAACCAGATCGGCCCGCGCCAGTTGGAATTGCCGCCGAACATGCCAGATTCCGATTCGGCCGGTTGGTAACTGACGCTCATCGGATTGTCGATGCAGTTGAAGACATACGGGGCATCTTTATGGGCGCGCGAGAGTGAGCGTATGCCGTAGTCGGAAAGGAATTCTGTCTCTTCCAGCATGCGCCTTAACAATGCTTTCATGCGATGACCGCGAAGCAGTGAAAGCAGATGTCGCTTGCCCCGTCCCGGCTCCTGCCAGCGAGAGACGAGTGCTGCCAACTCGGGACGATATTTCAAGAACCATTCCAGCCGCCTTTTGAAATCCGGCAGCCGATCAAGCATCTCCGGCTCGATAATCTCCACGGCATAAAGCGGGATGAGACCCACCATGGAACGTACCTTGAGCGGCATCATATTGCCATCGGGTGTGCGCAGCACATCGTAGAAAAATTGATCTTCTTCGTCCCACAGGCCGACACCTTGATCGCCGATGTTGTTCATGGCTTGTGCAATATACAGAAAATGCTCAAAAAACTTGGTGGCAATATCTTCATAGGTGCGGTTATGTTGCGCCAACTCGAGCGCGATGCGCATCAGGTTGAGCGCATACATGGCCATCCAGCTGGTGCCATCGGCCTGGTTGATATAACCGCCGGTGGGTAGCGGCGCACTGCGGTCGAACACGCCGATGTTATCCAGGCCAAGAAAGCCGCCCTGAAACACGTTGTGTCCATCTGCATCCTTGCGGTTGACCCACCAGGTAAAGTTCAGCAGCAACTTGTGCAACTCGCGCTCAAGAAACTCCAGGTCGCCGCCGCCGTTGGCTTTGGACTCGGTCTTGTACACCTCCCACACAGCCCATGCATGCACCGGCGGATTAACGTCGCCGAAAGCCCATTCGTAAGCGGGAATCTGCCCGTTCGGATGCATGTACCAATCGCGCGTCATTAACAGTAGTTGATTTTTGGCGAACACCGGATCGATTTCCGCCAAAGTGACACAGTGGAAAGCCAGATCCCACGCGGCATACCAGGGGTATTCCCACTTGTCCGGCATCGATATAATGTCCTCGTTGTTCAGGTGCTGCCACTCATTGTTGCGTCCGTTGTGACGTTCCGGTGGTGGCGATGGCATGTTCGGATCGCCTTTCTGCCACGTCGGAATATCGATATGGTAAAACTGCTTGCTCCAGATCATGCCAGCAAAGGCTTGACGCTGGATCAGGCGTGCATCTTCGTCAGCAAGATCGGCTTGCAGTACGGCATAGAATTCGTCAGCCTCTGCCTGGCGCAAATTAAAAATAGAATCAAAATCCTTGAAAGGGTGCTTTTTCACTGCGCGGGTGAGCCGCAAGCGCACTTCAATCTTCCCATGTGCCGGTATGGTAAAAACGAAGTGTCCCGCCCCTTTGGTGCCGCTTTTCAGTGGATTGACGGCATGGGAGTTGCCGTGAACGATATGCTCATGGAAAGCATCCTTGAAATAGCCTTTTCCTTCATTGCCGTAAAGGCGTTGTACGTTGGTCTCGTTATCGCAGAACAGCAATTCCGTCGCACCATCGAAGTGGCAGTAATAGGTGCCCAATTTTGGGTGCTGCAACACGATGGAATCCTGTTTAGAGGCTGACATTTCCGGCTTCTCGATTTTCCCATCCCATGCCCATTCGTTCCTGAACCATAACTGTGGCAGGATGTGCAACGGTGCGTCGTCGGAGCCGCGATTGTGTGCGGTAATCCGCATCAGAATATCGTGCGGGTCGGCCTTGGCGTATTCCACGAACACATCGAAGTAGCGGTCTTCGGCAAAAGCGCCGGTATCGATTAGTTCGAATTCCGGCATATCCTTGCCACGTCGCCCGTTTTCCTCCACCAGCCATGTGTAGGGATACGCCTGCTGGGGATATTTGTAGAGCATCTTCAGATAAGAGTGAGTCGGTGTCGCATCCAGGTAGTAATACAGTTCTTTGACATCTTCGCCGTGGTTGCCCTCACTGTTGGTTAACCCGAACAGGCGTTCTTTCAGAATCGGATCGTGCTCGTTCCATAATGCCAGCCCCAGACACAGATGCTGATATTTGTCGCTAATCCCGGCGATGCCATCTTCACCCCAACGATAGGCGCGACTGCGTGCGTGATCGTGGCTGAAATATTCCCAGGCTTCACCGTGCGGGCTGTAGTCCTCACGAACTGTTCCCCATTGGCGTTCGCTCAAGTAAGGCCCCCATCTGGACCATTCCGGCTTATCTTTATCTCGCGCGATGAGTCGTTTCTTTTCTTTGCTGATGGGCGCAGCCCGTTTGGTCTGTTTCTTTGTATGTGATGTGCGTGGAGTTGATGCGGTGGTCATGTTGATTTACCTTTCCCAATTGAGGCGCCCATAAACCGATTATGCGCGCCATCATGCAAATCCAACCATGCGCGCAGAACTTCCGAAACACTCCATGCCTGAGCAAAGCAACCGCGAGGTGCGAATGGCGGTTCGGCATCGAATATCTCGCTGACACTGCCGACACAGGCCTCGCCAAGGTGCAGCCCCAGAGGCTCAAGAAAGGAACGCGCTTTGTCCGCATCGCGATAGACGCGGTAGTGCGCATCCACGAATGGCCCGATGAGCCAGGCCCAAACGGTACCCTGGTGATAAGCCGCGTCGCGTTGCAAGGGATTGCCACGATAGTAGGGCACGTAGCCGGGCTGGTCAGGTGCCAGGCTGCGCAATCCGTGAGAGGTCAATAACTCGCGTGCGCAGACATTCACGACAGCCTTTTGCTGCTTTCTTGTCCAAGGGACTATTGGGTAACGCTACCGCGAATATCTGGTTGGGACGCAGACGCGGATCAACCTTTCGTCCTTCGGAATCAACACACCTTCCGGTCCGTCGATCACATCATACAAATAGCTTTGTTCGTTATTCCAGAAACGCTGGAAGCTTGAGTGCACTTGCACCGTCGCTTTGCGATATTCGTCAGCCGGTTTTTTCTTGCCCAACTGCTTGCTCAAATCGGCCATGATCGCCAGCGCGCTGTACCAAAGCGCATTCACTTCAACAGGCTTGCCGATGCGCGGCGTCACGACCCAATCACCGATTTTTGCATCCATCCAGGTAAGTTGCGCACCGTCTTCGCCAGCAGCCAGCAAGCCATCCCGGGCATCGACCTTGATACCATAGCGAGTGCCTTTGCGATGACATGCGATGATATCGACGAGTACCGGATAAAGTTCTTTCGCCAGAGCGATATCGCCGCTACGCCGGGTGTATTGATCCACTGCATGGAAATACCACAACGTTGCATCGACTGTATTGTATTCCGGCGTTTCGTCATGCTCGGGGAAGCGATTCGGCAACATGCCCTCGCTGATGTGCGCAGCAAACGTGCGCAAGATGCTGGCAGCCATATCAAAACGCTGTAACGCCAGGGTCAGACCGGGCAATGCGATCATGGTGTCGCGCCCCCAATCGCCGAACCACGGATAACCGGCGATGACGGTTTTACCCGCCGGATGGCCATCATGGTAACGATCAACAATAAATTGGTCGGTGGCCAGTGCCAGCTGTCTTATCCAGAGTGGCGCATCAGCGGGAAGCACGGCCAACAGCACTTGCGAAGATTCGCGAATTTGCGCACTGACAACAGCAAATTTTTTAGGTACAGCCGATTCGGCTGAAATTACACAAGTCGCATCCTGCCCCTCATTAAGGATTAGGGTAAAACGACCCGGACAGAATAGATCTTCGCTGTCGTCCATTCCGCGCGCGGTCTCCATTCGGTGTTTAAAATTCCAGTACCAGCCGGGATCAGCAATAAACTTGGCGCCATTGCAGATGACGCGGTAGGGACGTGCGTCCTGGAATGCGTGTACTTTGAAGCCATGCCTTATCTCGCTGATATGCATATCCCAACCCCCATGGCTGTGGCTGTGGTAATCCCGGTAAGTGCACAGTGGCGTCAGTTCGAGTTCGAGCGTATCGCTCGCACGCAACACACGGAAATACAGATAGGTGGTGTTCTGTCCCGGTGCCATCAGCACACGTTTTTCGATCAACGCGTCTGCCAGCGCGTAATGCCACACCGGGACAGTGCCATCCAGAAAAAAAGTTTCGAGGTGAAGGTATCCGTGCGGCGCTACCGTACCGTCGACGAACTCGTTGCAGGAGAGATGAGTGGTTTTGCCCCCATAACGCACCGTTAAATCCATCTTCGCTACCAGCAAGGTGCGTTCCATCGGAGGTGACAAGGCGGCCATAAGCAGGCCATGGTAGCGGCGAGAGTTCATGTCACCGACCGTGCCGGAAGCGTATCCTCCCATGCCGTTGGTGACTAGCCATTCATGTGCAATTGCCCGTTCAAAATTTCCACAAATACCCCGTCCCAATTGAAAGGGCGTTTCGTTCATTGCGTTAATCGAAATTGATGGGCTCAATTTTAACTCCTCTTCGAAACAGGCGTGGATTGGCTAAGAAAAAATTTCAAATACAGGTACTTAGTCTGCGAAGGCAGTAAAACCTTACAGGGCAATATCGCAACGGGATATTCAGGTCTTGAAATCTAGTATCAAAAGATTCAACATAAAACTTCGCTCAAAACTACTTGATTGTAAGCCCCCTTCCTGCTGCCATTATTTTTTCAGCGGATGAGTCTAGTCCCGCGCACGATCGAGAAACACTTCAAGATGATCGGGCCGATGATTATCGCGATGCTAGTTAGTCCTCCGGCAAATCTTTGCAGAGCTTCTCATCCCGCACCAGCACGAAGCGGGTGATGAACTCAATGAATATGGGCTCCCATATTCCGGAATGGCCCGATATGACGGCATCATCAACCACAACGTTGTAGCACGGATTCATCCGCTGATGCCCGCTGAACCCCATTTCCTTTCTCTTCAGTAACACTGGCCCGAGGTTTCAGCTTTGACCGCTATCTCCAAAAAATTCCTCCCATCCGCACCTGATCCTCTTCCTGGGAATCAGGGGGGGGCATCTTTGCCGGCGAGTCTCAACTCAGCCGCGCATTGTTATATCTCCGAATTTCATTGGTGTTATTTTTCCAACTACCAACACTGGTGGAGTTTTTTAGCAGCCTGCTAAATCTTTCCGCTGCCACGGCTGTCGCGTGGACAGACGACAATCGGCAACCTTACGCAAAGTCCCGATGGGTGGTAAAGGAGTGATAATGGGTCAAGTTTCTTTATTAATAATTAATTTATAAATTTCTTCTGTTTCATTCGTCAAATCGATATCCTTGCTGATATGTATTGATCAAGCGACTTGCCCCATTTCTTACGCATCCGATCACACCAAAATTCCCACCAGAAGTACCACGCTTAGAAAAAATAAAGCGCCCGCCGCTATCCATTTGAGATTGCCGCCACAAATCAACTGCCTGTGCACCTGATGGATGGTGGCAGCAGCAACTTGTGTTGACAAGCCGGGGTATGGCTGCCAGCTTGCGTCATCGCACGGCAGGGCTTCCGAAAAGAGTGGCGTCTCGGCCTTGTGTAAATAATGCCGTGCGATTTCAGCGTTGCCCTCTGTATGGTCGAGCAATAGCCGACGGCGCTGGGCTGGCGATAGCCAGGCCGCGATTGTGCTGCTATGTTCTGCCGCTACGCTCGATCTGAGCGCGGTCGTCGCATCGAGTATCTGTGCACGGCGTATAAGCGGCCAGCCAAACCAGTTGCGCCGATGTAGATGCCGGATCAGCTCCACTTGATCGCGTCCCGGCGTGGCGTTGACCGATTCCCGCTCCGGCGCTGGCGCCACCCAAGCGGGTGAAGTCGTTTGTTGCAAAGCGTGCTCAAAAAAGTCGGCCACGATACCAGTTGGCATCGTGGCGCGCTCATAAGGACGTATCATCATCGCTTCTGAGCCGAATTCTGCCGCCCAGCAAGCCAGTAGACGGTGCGTATCCAGCCTGGGAGCAAAAGCACGCGCGAAGGCATTAAACTCGATGGTCGGATCGCTGCTGCCTTTGACGTACTGCACGTAATGCGCGCCCAGCAGGTGGTCCTGACGACGAATATATGCGATCACGACAGGCTGATATTGAAATGCCTGAACCAGCCCGGACAGAATTTTCACCCCAGCCGCCAGATAATCCATATTCAGATCAATCTGGTGCGCAGTTTGCATGTCAAATAAATCCTCGGCTGACACGATGATAGTATCGGCACCGATGCGGCGGCGCTCATCCTCAATCGCATCAAACATGGCGCGCAAGCAATTGTAGGGACGACAAATAGCACGTTGCCTGCGCCAAAAATGCCGCGCCGCGTCTGCCTGTCCGCAAGCTTGCAAGGCTTCATGGCGAAGCAAGGCAAACAGGCGGTAGTGACTGATCTGGTACGCACGCACCTTTTGATGCACGGTTTGATCGACGGGATACAAAATGCCGCGTTGCGCAAGAGCGGCGCTGTGCAGGTGCAAAAACGACTGTAGCGCTTTCGATCCGGTTTTGTGCTGACCAATGTGAAAAATGATTTTCACTTTTGCTACAGTCACAATTTGCGCCCCGATCCGATGAAACGTGGCGGCTGCATCACCGTGCATACAGAAATATCAACCAAGCCAGCGAGAAAGATTTCACGCACCGCTTGTTCCGAAAAACGGTAATAGTCGCCCGGAAAAAGATGCTCGCCCAAGGTGACCGTGCCAGCACGTAACACATCACTGTTGACGAGGCGCGCAAAGGCCTTCAGCAGCCATCCCGTTACCGGCATATTGCGCAGGAAAGATTGCGCGCCCATACCCTCATATCCCGGTACGCCGATCATAATCAGGCCGCCCGGCGCCGTAACTCGATGGATTTCGGCCAGCGTTTTCCAGAAATAAGGGTCGTGTTCCAAAGTGGCGTTGCAGAGCACGGCCTCGAATTGTCCGTCGACAAAATCGGGCATGTGATTGGCGTTGCCCTGAATGATCTGGCAATGCGCATCGACCGTTGCCTGCGCAAGATTGATGCCGATTCGGCGCGAAGCTTGTCGCAGACAAGGCATGCGCAGTAAGCTGTCCGGCCCGGCAACCGCCCCCACTTCCAGCACGTCACCTTTGATGGCGGCGGATGTGCAAACCGTCTCAAACACACGGTACACATCAGGGGACATCATGATGCCTTTCGCGGCTCGTGCCGCCTTGCTTTAAGCCTGGCATCCATCGATGCATTAATAAGCGGGTCACGCTCGGCAGGTGGCGCCGGCAAACTGACAGCAGATGGCGATTGAGCAATAGACGCGGGTCGACCGACAGCAGCACCACCAGCATTTTTAACGGTGCCAGCGGCCCATGCGCGGCGCGTCCCAGGGTCTGACCAAACAGATAAGCAAAGGTGCGCGCCTCATAGCGGCTAAGTGGGCCTTCGATATGCGCCATCGAGGTCAAACCGCGCTGCACTGCCGTCAGCGCGATCTGGCGAAAAATGCGTACATTGGCCGCAATTTTATTAACCGGCAGATGTCTGCTGGCGTTGGCACCGTGCTGCACCCAGCAACCGGCAATAGTGTTCAATACCAGCACCTCGCCTTCCAGCGCAAGCCTAAGAAATGAATCCATATCGGACGAGCTAATATCGGTGCTATAAAAGCCATTGGTGATGGCTGAGCGGCGATGATAGAGCGTGCCGAGATGGGTGAAAAATCCCGTTTCATAGACAAATTTGAGGTATTGCGCGCCGCTCATCAATTTCTCCGCGCCAACGATGGGCGGCAAAATATCAACGTCGGGACGGGCTCCACTAAGGTAAGTTGCGCGGTGTCCGGCTTGGGCAAACAGCACTGAGCGCCCGGTATGACGCTGCAGCGCCTGCCATGCGTGGCTGATGAAACCGACATCGGTCAGATAATCGTCACCATCGAGCATCAGCACCCATTCACCCCGCGCGTGTTCGACCAGTGCGCGGCGGTAATTGGCGACTCGTCCCAGATTACGCTCATTGCAGATATAGCGAAAACGCGGATCACTGTCCCATTGGCGCGCCAAAATCGCAGTCTGATCGGTAGATGCATCATCAAGCACCAGCACTTCGAGTGACGCGAAATCCTGCATCAGCGCACTGCGAATCGCCTGCCCGATATATTGCGCCTGGTTATAGGTCGGGATCATGATCGTCACGGTCGGCGCAGTGGGCATGACCACCTCAATCTGAGCGATCAGGCAGGCGCGCTCCTGTGCCGGATCAGAGATTGGCGGATCGCTTGCAAGCGCACAACGAAACTGCGCCCGCAACTCGCCATCCAGTAGCAAACGCGACAGCCCCGCCGCTATGGCCGACATCTCATTGGGCACTATGAGTCCGGTACGGCCGTTATCGATCAGTTCATCAACACCATTCACATCGGTTACGATCACCGGACAGCCCAGAGTCAGCGCCTCAATCACCACGGTCGGGCAGCCTTCGGAGGCTGAAAATAGGGCAAAGACAGTGCATTGCTGCATCCACGGCACAACGTTGCTGCGCACGCCGGACAAAAAGAAGACCTCACTCATGCGTAGCGCCACGATCTCGGCTTGCAGGCGCGCCTGCTCCGGCCCCTCGCCCAAAACATACCAATCAAAATCGATGCCGTCCTGGCGCAGCCGGTGGTGGATGTGGAGGCATTGCAAAATCTGCTTCTCGGTAGAAAGGCGCGCAACCGTCAGTACTACCGGACGCTCGGATCCAAGCCACGGCGGGCCGGATATATCCATCTCCTCGTCAACGTGCGCCTCAATACGTGCCAACTCCACCGGCGGGTGCAACACTTGCCACGGCCGCCGCGCCAGCATCGGGCACTGCTGCGCCATGCGCTGCCACAGGCGCGCAGAAACCGGCAACACCAGATCGGCTGCCAGCAAGGCGCATTCGATGGCGCTACGCTCCGGCAATAAACACTGTGAATACCGGGCCAAGCGCTCATCGACCAAAAACAGCAATTTACGCCGCGCTTGCACCAGGCTCATGGCCAGGCAGGCGCGCCGACTGGGGAAAACCGATGTCGCCAACAGCGCGTGATAGGCACGCTGAAACGGCGGCAATGCACGTGCAGCCAATACCAGATCAAGGCACCACAATGCATTGACGTCGGCTCTCCACGATTGCGCATCCAGTGTGAAGACCGACACTTGCTGCGGCAATTGGCGCAACACCCCATCCGCACAAGGCCCCGTCACCAGCAAATCTATGTCGTAATCGGGCACAAGCCGCTGCATATGCCGCAGCGCCAAAAACGCCGCGCCACCGGCCACAAACTCTTGAGCCAGGAATAAAATTCGATGTCGGGGCAGTGTATTAACCGCCACGATCACAGTCCCCGGCACACCTTGAAGCGTCATTTATTGAGCAGATCGTGCAGGCTGCCTTCGATGGCAATCTGTGGTTGCCAGCCGGAACACGCATTTTAAACGAGCGAAACTACCGGCCTGACTGAAGATGCCGCCATTTGCTGACGCAGCCAGCCTCTGCGCGATGGCAATGCCACGCAGCGGCGTGTGTGCCAGTAATAGTTCGCAGAGGCGAGTGATGTTCAACGATTGTCCTGAGCAGGTTGTAAGCTTGCCCTGTTTAAACGAACTCATGCACGCCCAATAAGTCACCACGTCACGCGCATCACAAAAATAGTATCGCGCCAATTTATTGTAGATTCCGTGCAATACCGGTGCCAGCAGTCCGGCTGCTTCGGCCAACCCAGTCTGGTTTAAGGTGCGATTCAGCATCTCGTGTAAACCATGTTCCAGAACAGCCTCCTGTTAATTTTCTTGTGGCGCACATGTTACCTGCGCGTTTGCTCCTGATGAAATAAATATTGAAAAATGTCAGAGCTTGGCTATATGCCGCCAAGCGAGTCAACGAGTCACCATGGTGCTTTAGCACTATGGTGACGTAGCAGCTAATGGACTATAGCCAGCGTTGGATATTTCAGTTTTGACAACAGCTGCAGGCGCGCATTTTCTGATGACCGGAATTGCTGCATTCGCATTGGCGGAGCACCGAATTAAACGACGGTAAGAACCAGTTTGGCAAATGTTGAATTGGCGCAATCTTTCAGTACTGCGGATATGGTACACCTAAAAATATGAATGAAAAATTTCAAAATATTATGCTCCCTTGCGATCTTCCCTTGGCGGCATCCCAGACATTCTCCGCCAGTTGCAGGTAGGTCACGGTGCTACCATCCGCCCGTCGTTGTTTGCTCTCGCGTAAATACATAGGCTCTATCGTAGAGCTTTCTGGATACAAAAATCAATAATCTATGTATATGGGGACGCGCTGAATAATTCATTCCGGTCTTTGCGAGCAATGCGAAGAAATAAATAATTATTGCAGAATCAAATACCTATTTATCGCAACTTCGTTTTGCTCCCCGCAGTGACGGAATAAATTAGCGTCTCCCTGGGCTTTTGGCGAATCCACTCTCACATACTCCTGCCGTTACAAGGAGTCAGTGAAAATTGTGCCTTGAACGTGTCAAAGTTGGGCTGGATCGAGAGGAATCGTTTCGGCACCACCTACCATCAGACGGGTCAAATGGAACAGCCCCGTCGCCGACTACATTTCGACCGCAGAACAACGTCAGCCGAGGAAACCGAGATTCGAGTTGCCGAAACTCGCGAGATTGGGAAAGACCTGTGCCATGTCCGCATCCGCCACGCCGAACCAGCGCGCGAGTGTCGCGCCGTACTGATCCACTGCCGTGGTCGGGATCCAGCGGCCTTCCTTCTCGGCGTCGTCCGGGCCGGCGAGCACAAGGGTGGGATAGCGCCCGTATAGGTCGCCGCCTTTCACCGCGCCGCCCATGACGAAGTGATGGTTGCCCCACGCGTGGTCGGATCCTCCGCCCGAGGCCGGCTTGAAGGTGCGGCCGAAGTCGGAAAGCGAGAAGGTCGTCACCTGGTCGGACACGCCGAGCTGGACAGTGGCGTCATGGAAAGACTTCAGCGCCGGCGAGAGTTGGCCGAACAGGGTGGAGAGAGTGTTCAACTCGTTCGAATGCGTATCGAAGCCGCCGAGCGAGACGAAGAACACCTGACGCTTGAGCCCGGTCTGCGCGCGCGCCTCGATCAGCTTGGCTACCTGCTGCAGCTGCTGGGCGATCGAGGAGTTCTGCCCGGCGAAGAAGCCGCTCACGGCCGAGGTGCTCGAGGCGAGGATGGGCGTCACGATGCCCGAAAGCGAAATCGCCTGCGATGTGATCGCCGACGCGCCCTTGACGAATGTGTTGCCCGTGTCGAGCGCGAGCAACTGCTGCAGCGCGGCCAGGCGTGCACTCGATTGCGCGCCGGAGTTGAAGCCCTGCAGGCCGATGCCGCCGCTCGCAGGCAGCGCCAGCGGATTGGCCGCCTCGCCAGTGATGAACAGGTTGGTGCCGGCGATCGAGGTTACCACCGGGAAGTTGACCGCGCCATTGAGCGCCGCCACCTTATCTGCGATGCGCCCGCCCCAGCCGGTGCGCGAAAGGCCGTCGGAGATCGAGGACTGCCACTGGCGCTGCTGGTCCGAATGCGAATACAGGCTGTCGGGACGATCGGCCTGGTAGTTGGCCTTGGTGGTCGGCGCATTGAGCGTGCCGACGTTGGCGAGGAAGGCGAGCTTCTTCTGGTTGAACAATCCCTGCAACTCGCCGAGGTTGGGATGCAGCCCGAACGGCGTCGCGGTGCCGGCGGGCTGGATGGGCAGCAGAGCCGATTGCGCGAGCTGGATGCCGGAGCCCGAGGTCCGCACGGCGGCGTATTGCGCGTAGCCGGCGCTGTCGTAGGGAATCAGCACGCTGTTGCCGTCCACGCCGCCGAAGAGGAAGACGCAGACCAATGCCTTGTAGTCCGCAGGCGCCGTTTGCGCGGCGGTGTTGCCGGCAAGCGCGGACAGCCCGGCCATGCCTCCAAGGCGGTATGCGAGGCCGCTTGCGGAAAGCGCGGAGGCGTGGCGAAGGAAATTGCGACGGTTAGGGTTCATGTTAGCGCTCCACGGAATATTGCGAGGACGACAGGACGAGGTAGGCCGCCGTCCGTGCACGGCCCCGCGCGTCGGTTGCCGGTACTGCGTTCACGGCGGCGATGATCGCGGCCTTTGCCGGAGTCGACATCGCGCCGGCGAGCATGAGACCGTTCAACTTCTCCACCAGCGCCGCGGGGTCGCTTGCCAGGGCCTGGAGGGAGGCGAGGTTTACCGCCGTGCCGGTGGCGCCGTAGACATTGTTGTCGGGGGCGATGTTGTCGGAGAAAACTAGCCTACTGGCAACGTTCGCACGGACAAGCGAGGTCGTGGTGGTCTGGATGCCGAACTCGGGGCCAAGTGTCTCTGTTCCCGGAACGTAATAGTCTGGCGGAAAGTAGTTGAATACCGTCGGGGCGTGGAAAATGAACTGTCCGAGCTGCGACGAGAAATTGCGGAAGAATACCCCGTCACTCGTCCCGCCGAGTGCGCGCGTGGCCTGCATCATCCACAGCACGGGCTCGGCAAGCTTGCCCCAGCCCGGGTCGATCTTGTTCGCCCCCCGTGCCTCCGGGTCCATAAGCACGGCACGTACCACGGCGCGCATGTCGCCGCGCACACCGGCACCGTTGTCGTTGAATGCCGCCGCCACGCGGGATACATAGCCGGGCGTCGGATCGCTGGTGACCAGCTTCTGGATCAGTTGCTTGCCGAGGAAGGGGCCAACGTTGGGATGCATCAGCACGTTATGAAGCGCTGCGGCGAGATCCTGCTGCATCGACAGCCCCGCCACATTTGTGGTGCCGTTCAGTAGTTCCTTCGGCCCGGTGTCGTGGTTCGCCGCTACCGCCTCCATCTGCCCGAGGTAATTGCGCGGGTTGATGTTGTGCGGTGTGTTCCCGGCGATGGTGGGGTAGGTCCAGCCGGTGAAGACGTGGGCGAAGCCCTCAATCTCCTCCTGGTCGTAGGTGGGAATGGGCATGCCGGACGTATCGTACTTCAGCGTGCCGTCCTGGTTCAGCTTGTACACGCCCACCGAGAAGAGCTGCAACAGTTCGCGTGCATAGTTCTCGTTCGGCTCCGCGCCTGTGGCGGGATTAGCCTTCACGTTGTTCACCATGTCCAGGTAGTCGCCCATCATTGGCGATAGCGTCACCGCGGTGATGATGTCCTCGTAGTTGGCGAAGGCCTTGTCGCGGAAGATCTGCTGATAGTGCCGCATCGCGTAGTTGCGGCTATTGTCGACGCCCGAGGTGACGAATATCTGCGAGTAGGCGAAGGCAACGCGCTGGCGCAGCTGGTCCGGCGCAGACACGGCATCGGCGAAGAAGCGGCTCTGCAGCTGGAAAAGCGTGTAGTTGTCGCGCGCGCAGTAGCTGTCGGCGCGCACCGGGAGCGTGTGGTCGTCGACGCAGGAACTAGGCCGGGTTGTCGGCACCCAGGGATAGGCCGGGTATTGCGTGGCAGGCAAGGCGAACTGTTCGTCCAGCCATGCGGCGTTGCCGATGGCCTTCACGTGCTGCACCAGTTGGTCGTTCGGCCCGAAAGTGGATTGCCGCAGCATGCGCACCGCGTCGGCCTCGATTTCTGCGGTGGAAAGCGGGGCGCACATCGCCACGCCCTCGGATATGTAACCTTCCTTGCCCGCCTTTGCAAATACGGTGTGGTCGACTGTGTAGCGGTGGTTGGAATCGTTGCGTGCAAAGCCGTTGTTGTAGCTGCGAAGTACGGCCGTGAATCTCTCAGCGCAGGAGCCATCTTGCGCAGGGGCGATGTGGAAGACGATCCCCTCGTAGAGCCAGCCCGGGTCGGTCTTCACTTTTGCGCACTCGGCGGGGTCCGCCGTGTAGAAATGCGAGTTCGGTCCCTTGCCGGGCGTTCCATAAAAGCGGCATACGGGATTCAAGCCCGGCGCGTCGCCCGCGTTCTTCCAGGCGCTGAAGCGGCCTCCTGTGCGCACCCAGCCCGCACCTGCCGCACCGGCGTCGATGCCGGATGCCTCGGCCGGATCGCCGGTGATGAAATAGTGCCTGAGCGCGGTGTTGTAGAACTCGACCACGGTCATGGTCGGTTCGGCTGCGTGGGCGGCGGGCACGAGCAGCGCAGCGATGACGATTGAAAGCATTTCAGAACGCATAGCACTTCCCTTCATTATTGTCGGGCGCAGGCAACGTCTGCCGCGCCGCTATATTGGGTACACATGATCCCGAATAATGCTTTATGCGGTGATCTAAAACCCAGCACTTTGCGTGGCCGGTGGTTGAATCGTTCTACCGCTGATATTAATGCAGCTCGCTACCTAAGTTCACTTACAACAGTTGCGCTTCAGAGTTGAATCCGCCGGTATTTAAATAGAAGTAGTCTCGGGGATATTTTCATCCCAATAACTATTGCAATTGGTAGACAGGCTCGCGGTCTTTTTTTGCTCCGAACGGACTTGGATAAGCTCGGCCAGAATCGCTATTGCAATTTCTGGTGGTGTGCGACTAGAGATATTCAATCCAACCGGGCCATGCAACCTGACAATTTCTTCTTCCGTGAGATCAAATAATGCCAGTCGTTGACGTCGCTTATCGTTGTTTGATTTTGAACCAATAGCACCAATATAGAATGCCGGAGATTTTAATGCCTCGAGAAGCGCCATATCGTCCAGCTTAGGGTCGTGCGTGAGTGCAATGATCGCAGTGCGGCTATTAATCGGAAGCGCCAATACTGCATCATCCGGCATCTCTTTGCTTAAAGTCGTATCTGGAACATCCCATGTTTCCCTCATTTCCTCACGGGGGTCGCAAACGAATACATTGTAGTCTAGTGCCTGCGCCATCCTTGCCAGATAACTTGAAACTTGACCTGCGCCAATGATCAGCATTTGCCAGCGCGGACCAAATACCGTCACAAGTATTTCGTTATTACAGGTAATCGAATCTTCGGGTACTCCTTCACTTAGCGTCACATTTAATGTTTTTAAATTCAGAGTCCTTTGCACCATTTGATGTCGAGATATGCGTTCTAGTACATCTCCAACCCAATCCGCCAGTCGTACTGGTTCGACAACCAGCCGAACTACCCCGCCACAAGGCAGTTTGAGGCGTATCGCCTCTTCTTGTGTTAAGCCATAAGTCAATACTTCTGAATGGTCGGTGGGTAATTCAAAGCGTTGTGCACGCTTGATAAGATCATCTTCGATGCAGCCCCCCGATATTGAGCCTACAGCGAGACCATCCAATCTTAAAGCGAGCATGGCACCCAATGGGCGAGGGCTGGAACCGAAGGTTTCGACAACTGTGAAAAGCCAAACAGGAACATCGATGGACTGCCAGTCCTTAAGAGTTTTTAATACTGAGAGATTTACACTGTCCAATTTATTTACCTCCAAATTTAGAGTGGCACCTACTACCTTTTCATTTACTAGGACAAACGAGCCTGAAAATTAATGCCGCTCGCCATCCAAGTTCGCTTACAAACGTTGCACTTCAGAGTTGAATCCGCTACCCGTTAAATCAGCTTGGGTATCGATGTCCACCAAAATGCCAGGGTCTTCGCACTCGAAAGCATGTACCTTATCTTGATGGCCTTTTACTATCGACCGTGCGCCTTCATCGCCCTGTAATTTTTCAAGCTCACTCCGAAACTTTGCCGCAAAGCCTACAGGATGTCCCCGAGACCCATGATAGGTAGGCAACACAATTGGGTTCCCTTGGCTAAGCCTGTTGGCCACCATCTCAATGGTAACCGGCCGAATAAATGGCATATCAGCCAAGGCAATTACAAAACCACCACTGGATTCAGCAAGCTTTGCAGAGTATTTCGTTGCAGTGGCTAAGCTGTACGCCATCCCCTGTTCTATCTTGCACGTCACTACCTTGAGTCCAGCCAATTCAAATTGCTCGGCCAGTTCTTGATCGTCAGGCTGAACAACTGCGATAGATACTGGCAGCACGTCAATCAGGTTTTTTGCTGATGCATATCCAATTGAAACGCCATTGGGCAAGGCATGGAGAAGCTTGTTGGCTGGGCCAAATCTGCGTGAAAATCCTGCTGCCAACAATATGCCTATCATCCAAGGCCACCCATGCAATGGTTTATTTTAATCATTGTATTTAGTCAAATTCATGCGGTTTTTCTGAGTTGGGTGACCTGACTAAAACAACGGTATATTCAGGATCCCCTGGTAATTCAAACCATTCCTTCTTTCCAAGAATAGTTTGAATCGCCAGGTATTCCTGACAAGACTTATGGGGTTAGAGGTAAGGAAGTAACCCGTTTACCGGCTGGGGTGGTGGCCGTTGCCAAAACTCTTGCATAAGCATTAGCAAGTGCAGGCGCAACCGGCGGCACTCCCGGTTCACCGGTGCCAGTAGGCTCGAAACTATTTTTCATAATTTCAACTCTGATATCAGGCGCTTGATTAAGCCTCAACATACGCAAGCTGGTAGATGTGCTTCCAAAATTGGTTTGTTGAGCCACACCCTTATTAAAGGTGGTTTTTCCGTACAATGTAGCATTTATGCCATGAATGATCCCTCCTTGCATTTGCGCTTCAACCGAATTTGGGTTGACCACAATTCCGCAGTCCACTACGCATAGAACGCGATGCACTTTAATGGATCCTGTCGAATTTAAGGATATTTCGAATACCTCCGCTACGATTGTGCCAAATGCTTTGCCGATAGCCATCCCCCAGGAATGGGAAGGATTGAAGCCATCCCACCAGTCATGGATATCAATCTTTTCTAAAATCTTCCTTGCCCGATCATCCGAGACAATTTTCAGGCGGAAGGCCAGCGGGTCGATTCCTGCTTTTTGAGCCAGCATGTCTATCATGCTCTCATAGGCAAACACATTTAGAGAAGCTCCAACTGAACGCCAGAAACCGACTGGGATCGCTGCTGAATCAATATCCATTGGCACCCACTCCGTGAGGGAGGAGCCCATGTTGTAAAGCGACTGCACCGCACCCTCAACCGTTTGTGAGTCCAAGCTGGTTTTAATGCCGCTTCGTTGCCAGCTAATCGAGGGGGTAACAACCCGATAGGAGCAGCCGGCAATTTCATTGCTGTCAGTAAGACCCGCTTTGACATTGATTAATGCCATCGGACGATATATATCGTGTGCAGAGTCTTCTTCGCGTGACCAGGTTAATTTGACGGGGATTTTAACTGCCAATGCAACTTGCAACGCCTGATAAATATAGTCTTGCTCTATTTTTCTTCCCAGGCCGCCACCAAGAAACGTCGTATGCACGACAATCTGGTCTTTTGTCAGGGGAGTTCCCATAGCAGTGAAGTAATTGAAAGCGGTGGTCTGAACTGCACCCGGATTTTGGCTTGGCGCCCAAATCTCGCATTTCGTAAGCGCTGTGCCAGAAAAAATGATGCTGACTGTGCAGTTCATCACTTCCATGGTGGTGTGCGCAACGTAAGGCAGGCTAAATGTAGCCTGTAGAGTTTTTCCGAAAGCGTTGATGGCCTCGTTGACCGAAGTCTCGGTACTAAAAATGGTATCTGCATTGGTAGTAGTCAAGTTACTGATCGCAGCAGTAACATGGCCGCTGGTGTCGCGTGATTCTGCAAGCCAAAGCGGTATTGTGCTTTTGGGTGAGGTACTCATTAATGTCGTCGCCTTCGAAAGGATGCTCGCGCTATCCACTGTCGCTGTGGACGCAGGCAGCTTCCAGCTGACTTTCAATCCTTTTGCCAGTTTCATGGCAGTCCAAGTATCGCTTGCAACGATCGCCACTGCATTGATACTGTCCTTGACAATTGCCCCACGGTTATCCCATGCCTTGCAGGGCACAAGAGCAAGAGCGCCTGAGGGCTTGGTAGGTGTAATATCTAGCGTGCCCCCGATAGTGGGGCAATGCTTGATTGCGGCAAATACCATGCCCGGAAGCATAATGTCAATTCCAAATTTGGCGCTCCCGTTTACTTTAAGGGGAATGTCAGGCCGTGGCAGAGGTTGTCCGATAATCTGGAATGCATCTATCGGCGTTAGATAGGTATTGGGATCAATTGTCGAGAAATCAACAGAAGCAAGGGTTGTCTCTACCAGTTGTCCATAAGTCCACTGATTGGAGACTTCACCACTCAAATAATTAACAACGCCCTTAGAGACGCTGTAGTGACTTCGCTCGGCATCTCCCTGACGATTCATTGCCTGCTTTACCAGCACTTCACGTGCTTGCGCACCTGCGATACGAAGAGGATACCAACGGCGGGCGATTCCGCTGCTGCCCCCAGTTCCATACCAAAAAGTGGTTGAAGCCGGCGCCTTGGATGTTGGTACGATGTAATTGAACTTGGCTGACGCAGAAGTTGTTGGGAGCTCGCTGGTATCTGGGCGTCTGATATCGATCTGATCCCAACCAACCTTAAGTTCTTCGGCCAACAGCTGCGCTAAACCGGTCATTGTGCCTTGTCCCATTTCGCAACTGCCGAACAACAGTTCAACTGAACCGGATGTACTAATTTTGATCCAGGCATTCACGTCCTGAATTGTCTGCCCTGCTAGCGGGTTATCAAGAGTTGCGGCCTCTGCTTCTGACAGTCCCCATCTTAATCCGGTTGTTGGAAGCGTAAAGCCGATAAACAACCCCCCCAATCCGCCTGCCATGCTTACTAGAAATTTTCGGCGTGAGAGTTGAATTTGATTGCTATCCTCAACAGCCATTATTTGAGTTTCAGTGTTCATTGTGCGCTCCAGTCAATAAGTTTAAAGTTGGGCAGTGGAATCAGAGATGGCTTCACGAATGCGTTGGTAGGTGCCACATACGCATATATTTTGAATCTCGGGAAGAATCTCCTTGCCGTGATGACCAGCTTTTACCGCTCCTGTCACAGCCATGATCATGCCGCACTGGCAATATCCACATTGTGGAACTTGATGATCAATCCAGACTTGCTTGACTTTCTCGAGGTCTGGATCATTAAGCCCCATTTCCAGAGCTTCAATGGTTAGAATGTTTTTACCTGCCGCAGAAGAAACGTTGTAAACGCAGGCATGTTCAGGCTGGCCATTGATTAGAATGGTGCAGGCAAAGCATTTCTCAATACCGCAGCCATATTTTGTTCCTGTCAGGCCAAGGATATCTCGCAGAACCCACAACAAGGGCATATTTCCGTCTGCGACTGTGACCGTCTTGGAAACGTTATTGACTTTAAATGTGTAAGAAGCCATCGATAGTTCTCCTAAATAATTGGTGGTTAAAAAATAAATACTTACTTACTTTTAATCTGCAGCTCCAGAGAAGGCCTGAACAATTAGTATCAGAAAGGAAGGAAAAGAATATCGCCTGCAACTTCGCTTTTACCGGTGCGTTAGAGTTGATTGAACTGACGTAGCAATAATGATGAATAGTTCACACCTGACTCAGGACTTCCCTGAAGCTGCGCATTAAACTCAAACAACCCATTAGTCGATTTCACCGGAACGGGCAGTACTGGCGGATGCCCAACGGCAGCCCGTAATCCATCGAGTCAAGATTTTCGTCGTCGAGAGACGGCAAGCAACAATTTGTTTTGATTCGAAGCAGATAAAGCGGAAATTACTAGAGGTAAAGCAAGTAAGGCGGTCAAGGTGACCGAGACAACAAATATTTTATTCATAATACCTCCTGATGGAATTTTTCAAAATTCATCGCAAGGCCGTTTACCGGCAACTCCGCTATCTTCGACTTTCGTTCCAAGACCGGAAGCTTTGCGTCCCCACCTCGCGATGGGTTTGCCCTTTTCAATTTTTAATATATCGACAATGTTTTTGTAAACTTTAGGGTAAAAATAAAAAAATTCCCATAAAGTTTTCGGGGATGCATTCTCAATGATGAATGCCGAATGGTTACCCCGGTTATCAAGGATTAATTAAATAAATCAAGGAGCAAAGGGGCAGACTAAATTTCTTTTGCAGGGCAAGAATCTCCTTAAGCTTGTTTAGTGCAAACTCAAGCTTTTATCCTGGCATCGTCACCGGCATATAAATTTCGTCAACCTTCAGGATTCCTTATGAGCAAAACCTATGCCATAAACTATAAAATCATAATTAAACAATTGCTTGAATATTTTTATTGGTATTTTTATATAAATGGTCAGTTAAAAAACAATAGGAACTGTCGTTTCGTACAGACAGTATTATCTTGAATTCGTTTAACCAATTGAATAATATAATTAATTTTTGTCGCTAAAATAAAATATTCTCGCACGCATCGTTTCCCCTTGTTCGCCCTTGTTCGCGCTCGGAGGCAGGTCAGGCTGCGTACGGTTAAATGCCAGAATCTGCGTTTTCTCATCGCAACACAGCACAAGCGATGTCCCCAAGTTTTTTAATAAAGCGTGCATCGTTGAAAAGTTTGAAAGATATCAACCCGATGTGGCTTGAGTCTGTGAGCGCGCCAGATACGGGCAACGGCAGAAGCACTAGTGGTCAAGTGAGTAGCACGAAGGCGTCCGCTCGATCGGTATGTTGGGCTCATCTCGAGTAACCGTCATTCTCTTGGTTCCAACGTTGCAGGGACATCGGCCGAATCTCTCTCGGAAATAGGTCGACCCGCCAAATTGCATTACCCATCCGCCTTTCTTGTCAAAAGAGAGACTTCCGACGCCGCCACGTTGCACAAAATGGTGGAGGTAGTTAACTTTCTCCTTGTATTGTTCGTCGATTCCGGCTCCTTGGATGTAGTGCAGAACGAAGAGTGGGCGTTATGGTACTTGTTTGGGAGGAGCGATTTCGCTGTAGGAGTAGGCCACGCCATAGCAGATCCTTCGCTTTAGTGTCGTGTTTTGTTTTGTCCGTTTCGTTGAACAGCTTAAGTTCGACGATGATATAGCCCTGGTCAAAACCTTGCTCTATTAGGTGCTGGCGCGGAACCAGTACTAAATCGTAGAAAACGGCTTCCCCGGAATGCTTGTGGGAACCAGCCCAGCCTTCGAACACGTCGAAATGCCAAAAAGTCTCGCGCGAATCATTTCACGCAGTGACCGTTCTGGATCACTCATCTATGATGGCTAACTTATATGGGAAAACACAACCCCGCGCCGTGCGGCCATGCTTCTACCAAGTGCTACCAGTTGCATATGATCCAGCAGGATTGCCGCTTGCGGCAATAGCTGCGCATTCTCAAGGGAGATGTGGCAGTCATGCAGTGTGATGAAACGCTCCACCAATTCAATATCTAATTCTGTCGCCCGGCCTTCTGCAATATCAAGCAACAAAGGGCGCAACAATTGCCATGCTGCATCCTGTACCGTGTGCTCGTCCAGCAAGCGCGCTATTAATTGATGTACCTCGGCGTTTGGGGTGGCGAGCAGAAGCGGGAACAAATCCTGCTCCTCGTCGTCATGGTGATTTTGCCCGGCGGTATCGAAATAGCGCAGGATGGCCTGCGCTGCTTGCTGTGCCTGCGCATCGCAGCCATGAGAGGGGAGGTGTTGCAGTAACTTGCGCAGTGTGATGCATTGTGTCTGTATCTTGCCGTGGCACGCTAACAGCATTTCCAAGGGATGATCGAAACTGGGAGCGGATGCACCATCCAATACGTTAGTCATCTCTGTTCCTTTGTATAACAAGCCATCACAAATTTGCCAGTGTAACGGATCAAGCGTGAACCTTCTCCAGATGGAGATAGGTATTTAGGGTCATCACATAAAGTGTATTTATAATTGTATTCATATCTGTATTACAATTCGTACCTCAAAATTATTTTAGGGGTGGCTGACATGGGAACACTGACTTTACGCTTGCCGGACAATTTGGATCGGCAATTAACTGCGTTGGCGGCGCAAACCCACCAGAACCGCTCTGCGCTGGCACGGGCAGCGTTGGAGAAATTCTTGCGCGAGTACGAGCGCGAACAACTGCTGACCGGAATGGTTGAGGCCGCCAGATTTTTAGCCACCAATGCCGAAGCACGTGCAGAAAGTATGGCCATCGCCGAAGAATTTGCGTTTGCGGATTGCGAGGCACTCGATAATGCAGAAGGGCGTAAGCCGGGTGATCCAGAACCTGAACAGTGGTGGAAATAATGCGGCGCGGCGAAATTTGGCTGGCAAGGCTCAACCCAAACACGGGTGCAGAAGCTGGAAAAGTACGGCCAGTGCTGATTCTGCTCAACGATGCTTTGCTTGTTACCGGAATGAGTCCGGTGTTGTGCATACCGTTGACCAGCAAATTGTACAAAAATTTGTCTGGGTTGCGTTTTAAAATCGCGCCTCGCGGTCGCTTGCTTAAATCGTGTTACGTTATGCCGGAACAGGCGCGCGCACTGGATCTGAATCGCTTCGAAAATACCACGCTGGCAACTTTGACGCAAGAAGAAATGATACAAGTTGAAAGACTTTTTATTGCCATTTGCGGCATGGCGCAATATCTCACTCCAGCACATTAAATAATTCCTCGCGTATTCCACCGGAAAGATATGCCCGTCGGGATGAAACTCCACCACGTCGCATTTACCGATCAGTCCCAGCCGATCCGACCACACCGGCAAAGCACGTTCGGCACGCACGCCCTCGAAAGTTTCAAATCCGGGATCATCTAGCCGCTCATGCGCTGCATTCTCACGCATGGTGAAAACGTTCTCCTCAAATACTTGCTTGACATGAATCAGCGCACACTGGCGTGGGCAATAGCTCCAGTGCTGGAGGGCGGAAAGCATGATGGGTTCAGCCTCTTCCATTTCCACTCATACTCAAACTAAAAACGGGTTGGTGACAGTCAGCTTGGCCTCGAGCACCTGCCCATGCTGCAAATCTTCCGTATAGAGCGAGTCGCAACCAGCTTCGAGGGCAGAGGCGACGATCAGGCTGTCAAACCAGGATAATCCATACCGTCCGGAAATATCGAGCGCGCGAAGCATGGTTGCCGGAGTGACAATCTCCACCCGACACGTTACTTTGAGCATCGCGAGCAGTTTCCCGATTTCCGATAGTGGCATTGCCAGTTTCTTCCGTGTCACATTCACCGTTTCGGAAAGTACTTGCGTAGAGATGGTAGGGTGATCTGCAAAGAGAGGCGCAGTCAGTGCAGTCTTGGTCGAATTTGATCCCAGTGGTAAATGATAACGTTCGTATCAATGCACCCTTTAGCGGGCATTGACTTCTTCCCGATCGAACTTATAGCCACTTATATCTACTTTAAAACTGCGGAATAACGCCTCGATTTCCTCAGCCGTCTTGGGTATCGAAGCTCCTCCTGAGCGGCTTTGTCTATCCTTGAGGAACGCGATGAAATCGAGCACCTCAACTTGCTTCTCCAAGGGAAGCGAATCGGCTTCCCTTGCAATGATGTGAGCGTATTGCATGTAATTTCTCTTTTATCTTTCGTGCAGTTCCATAGGCTCAAAAATATCCCACTATCACTTTTCAGCGACAAATTTTTCTGTAATCGCCAACAAGATGCGGACATTTTCAATTTCAACAACCCGTTCCAGCGGTTCGTCCAAATCAGTCAGCCCCTCTTCGTAGCGCGCCTGAACCGCAAAAATGGTGAACTGAACCAGCGACCAGAATTGTTCAACGTCTGCCCCCACTCTTTCCAGCAGAGTCAACAAACGCGCCAGATCATGTGTCGACGGATAAGCTATGTCATAGATGCAGAGCCAGGCTTTCAACGCCTTTTCTACGGCCTGTTGAACATGGAACCCGAAAATCTCATCGGCAAACAAATTATTGTCCAGCATACCCGTCAGCGCACTGAAATCCTTGTGCGCCATGCGCAACATAGCCTGGGCATGTTCAAAGTCGGCCATGGAGCACCCGCCCCTCTCGGCCTGCCCGGCCAACCAGATGATTCAATGAATTCCGCCAATGCTCGAACTCTTCCCGACTATACAAAAGAATATCTTTTGAAAACGGTAATTCCCGCAATGCCATTTGCAGGCGCGCTACTTCCTTGCGCCGGCTGCGCTGCGGAGAAAAAGGCTCTTTTTCTATCACCAGCAAATCCACGTCTGAATCGGCACGGGCATCTCCCCGCGCCCTGGAACCAAACAAAATAATGGCCTCTGGTGAACTTGCGCGGACAATCACATCTACCATTTGCTGCAATAAACTTTCCTCATCCGTATCCTTAACACGCGGGGCAGAAACATCTATTTTGACTTGCATAACCCCTCCTTGTTTAAGCCACTTTCTTAATCAGGCTTTACGTTCTAACTCAACACCAGTTTCTACCGCTTTACGCTCACCAACCGCCAATTTATCCTCGTCCACAAGAACATTATAATCCGCAAAATCACGTGGTACAGACACACCATCTTTGAGTTTTGCCTGAATGTGATCGAACAGGCTATAAGCACGGGCATTTCCTAACTTGGAGTCATGCTTGAAGACGTACAGCCCGTGCGTGGTCATTTCACATCTGGCATCGGAGCGATCATGCTCAAACATCTGAGCAAGTGCCTGCCAGAGTGATTCCAGATCGCCTTCATCGAATCCGGTTTGCTTGGCGAGGAAGGAAGACACAAAACCGTGGGCGGCATAAAGGCCATAAGGGATGGTGAACTTGCGTCCCATAGTGCGATTGTCGCCAGATTGCTTTTCGGCTTCCGCTTCGGTGGCAAAAGCTATGCGGGTAATCGAAGCTCCAGTGCAACGACTGGATCAATAGAGCGGGCGAAGGTTAGTTGAATTGGGCCTCGTACCTGGCCGCAATTTATGCCAGTGGACATGACTGCACCAAATGCCCGCACATCAAAGGAATTGCGGCACATCCACTGCCTTGCTTCATCAACGGCATCACCGCTTTTGCGTTTATTGCCATCACCTTCAAGCAACTCGGGTTTGCCGATACCAATATAAGCGCGCTTGTGCTGGTTGTTAAGGATGGCAATTTCCTTGACGTAAATCTCGAACCTCTTTTTTCCTCAATCTAGGGCAACAGGTCAAGTCGCTTAATTAGTAAATATAAGCAAGGATATCGAATTGACGATTAAAGAAGAAAAGGTTTTTAATTTTATTATTAATAAAGTAACTTGACCCATTATTTATCCTTACTGTTAATGACAAGCAGCCTGGTGTTGGCTCGGTCTTGAATGTCAAGCGTGCAAAGTGACATTTTTCTGTAACCACGCCATGAAGATGCCCTTAAGCTATAATAAAAACGTACAACATTACTGACTCGACGGCATAGAAGAAAAGGAGCACCTTGAAATGAGCAATGAGGCAGACTACAAGCTAATCGGCAAATCAGCGGTATGTTCGGAAATCACAGAAGAAGAGGTCAAGATTCTGGCGGAGAAAATGGGTGTACGCCAGTTAAAGGATGGCGAATTGCTCGTCAGCGAGGGCGAAGCTGTCCAGTCACTTTTCATTCTCGCCTCCGGCAAGCTTGCCGTTTTCAGCACCGACATTAGTGGCAAGCAGAATTCGATCTACACAATGACTGCCGGCGAGTGCGCCGGTACCCGCGCATTTGTCGACCAGACACCGCGCAAGGCGACTCTGCGTGCTGTAGGCGATGCCACGGTCTACACGCTCTCCCCGGAGGACTTTGACACAGTGGTGGACGCCCACCCTCGCCTAGCCTATAAAGTGATGCGCGCACTGTTCAGGGTAACCCACTCCAACTTAATGCGAATGAACCAGGAAACCCAGCAGCTTTCCAATTACATCAACAAAACACAGGGACGCTATTGAAACGCGGATAAACAGAATTTAAGGGATGGACTTGAGCCGCTCCGTTTGATTCTTTAATCTTCCGTCACAACAATGACAGGTGGCACTCAAAGCGTGAGTTTTTACTCATCTGTCGGCTACAGCACCACTGCCGAGTACGAAAGATCAATCTGATTTCATAATCCGGCTCGACGAAACATTGCGAGCATGGGGCGATGCCGACTTCAGGGTATCTGCTTCTCGGCGCAGCCGGTTTTATTTTTTTCTGCCATGAAGATTGGAACGATGCTTCATATAAAAAGCAAAGAAGCTTTCATTCAATCGTTTCAAGCGTGCACGGGTTTCGTATACTGCCGGGCCAAGACCTCCACGTTCAAGCATGAGCAAATCCATGATCAAACGATACGCCATACCCCCGTCACTGCTGGGCAAGTTTTCCAACATGGGTATAGCGACCTTTTCCCCATGCGCGCACCAAGCGGGAAACCACGTTGCATCAAAATCGTCCAAATCAGCCTGAAAATCGCTCCAATCGTGGGCCAATTTCGCATCACCTGTTTCATCAACGAAAGCATCAAATCGTTTGGGCGCTAACCAAGCGTAGCGCAACGCCGCACTTCGAGCTTGTTCTGTTTTTTCGCAACCGTAAAACCCCAATCCCAGCCAACGCTGCACCGCTGCGCGCATATCTGCACCCGGCACTCTCTGGGCTGTGCGCACGACATCAGAAAAATATTGTGCACGCAAATAAAGTTCGGCAGAAAAATAATTGAAGTGCTCGGGAGTAATGCCAACTCCTTCGGATGCCTTGGCCAAAATGAGCCAGCATTTGCGAACAAAATCGCCCCCCGCGTTTCCCATAACAATAGCCGCAGGAATGATCTGCTCTCGGATCAATTGCTCCTCGGTGGCAATGGCAGCTGGTGTATTTAACCAAGCCGGGTCGTTGCAATTTTCTGTCCAGTGGTCGACGAAATCGCACAACATCCAATATTGAAGCAAATTCGCAGAACACGGATCGACAGCCTCCAAACGGCGCAATGCCTGCCACGAGGAGGATCGATCAAAGTTGGCAAGCGCGACAATCAAATCGTTGGCTCGCTGAACCGACTGTGAGTCAGCAAAAATATCAAGTTGTTGCATAACAAACTATGTATTAGGTTGACCGTAACTGCCCCTTAGGCCAAATTCTCCGCCATTCAGGCGAACGCAGGTATCCAGCAGGATAAAAAATCCCCACGAAGAAGGATCAATGGCTCAGAGTCTCATGACACTAGTTTAAATGCAAAATCCTCTCGCATGGCGAGAAATCCATATCCTCTCCTTCTCGGGGAAGGTAAGGATATGGATAAGTTGACTTGCGTGATACTCACCGGAGTGGGCACAAAAATCTTGCACTGAGATGGTGGTGGTAAAGGTAATAAAGGCCTCCAATACAGACCTGCCCCCGACTGACCCCCAGACTGCTTGTGATGTTGGGCTTCGCAAGATCAGCGCCAACCTACGGTAGCCCAGGCTACGCTTGCTCATCAAATGCCTGCTCGACATGGATCAGCGCGCACTGGCGCGGACAATAGCTCCAGTGCTGGAGGGCGGAAAGCATGATGGGATCAGCGGCCTCGTTCATTGCAGTAGTGCTATCATATTTTTCATAGCATTTGAATTTAAGGGGGGCATCATGGCAGCGATATTGAAAGAAATTGCAGATCAAGCATTAAGCCTAACGCCTAAGGAGCGAGGCGAATTGATCCACCGCCTAATCGTCAGCCTGGAAGGCGAAGCAGAAGATTCACCTGAAGCCATCGCCAAAGCTTGGGACGAAGAAATCGCCCGTCGTGTGGCGGACATGGAAGCTGGAAGAACGGTCTGGATTCCAGCAGAAGAAGTTTTCGCCCGGCTCGACGCCATTATCGATAGTGCTAGCTGATTGATGCACGTTTCGTTCAATTCCGACGCTCGCTGAAGCAGAAGAAGCGACCCATTGGTTTCGCTATAATGATGGAACATCGCCCAGCCGCGCTTTCATCCAAGAATTGCGTCGAATAATTGGGGTCAGAGTAGAATGCCACTAATTTAAGGGGCTTCAGCATAGCTAAAACAATAACTTAAGCCAGTATTGGCGCGGGTTTCACAATAGTCTAACCTTGCTAAAAAGGCTTAACTTAGTGGCATTCGGGTCAGAGTAGCATTGATTGGTAATGCCTATTTTATTTTGTGGTCGCCCTGCCTTTCTTGGCATAATTAATATCAATCTGACCCCAATTACGTGTCACTGTCATCCCCGCTGGCAGGTAATCGGTTCATCCCCACGGACGTGGGGAACACGCGGGGTTAAAATTTCAAAACTGTTTTGGGTGCGGTTCATCCCCACGGACGTGGGGAACACGGCTGGTGAAGCAGGAACCAGGCACTGACCTAACGGTTCATCCCCACGGACGTGGGGAACACTCGACGTTAACGCTTCATCGCTGAATAAACACCGGTTCATCCCCACGGACGTGGGGAACACTGCTAGGCGCGCCATGCGGTCAGCGGTGAGATGCGGTTCATCCCCACGGACGTGGGGAACACTTTGACTTGGCCGTTTGCCTTAACGGAGATGGCGGTTCATCCCCACGGACGTGGGGAACACAAACACAGCAGAACAAATAGCACTAGACAAAGCGGTTCATCCCCACGGACGTGGGGAACACGTCAAGCCGTTCCATCGTTGCCGCCTGAGTACCGGTTCATCCCCACGGACGTGGGGAACACGATCAACGCCGGAAGCTGTTATTGAACATTGTCGGTTCATCCCCACGGACGTGGGGAACACTCATTTACGACGACCGGTGCTTTACCATCAAACGGTTCATCCCCACGGACGTGGGGAACACGTGGGGCAAGCAGGCCGAAGCATTGCAGCCGTACGGTTCATCCCCACGGACGTGGGGAACACATATCATCGTCGGCCTCGGTTTTATTCAAATGCGGTTCATCCCCACGGACGTGGGGAACACCCAAGCTGCATCAATACCAGCACGAATATTGGCGGTTCATCCCCACGGACGTGGGGAACACTGACAATCACAGAAAACATAACATCAGCAATACGGTTCATCCCCACGGACGTGGGGAACACTACCGCGCTCAGGACGTGCTTGTTTTTTGCGGCGGTTCATCCCCACGGACGTGGGGAACACACAGGTATGCGCTTGAATAGCATGCGCTCTGGCGGTTCATCCCCACGGACGTGGGGAACACTTGGGCGGGGGTGACGGGGTGGTGTTCGAGGGCGGTTCATCCCCACGGACGTGGGGAACACGTCAAGCCATAACCCCTGCTTTTCTATATGTGCGGTTCATCCCCACGGACGTGGGGAACACCTGCGGGGGGATTAGCTCAAACATCTATTTTCCGGTTCATCCCCACGGACGTGGGGAACACACGTGCAAGTGTCTGATTATGCTGGGCATGACCGGTTCATCCCCACGGACGTGGGGAACACAATTAAAAAAATTTTCGCTTGATTGCTCCATACGGTTCATCCCCACGGACGTGGGGAACACATATTCGCGGTTTTGTTTGCGGCCAGCATTACCGGTTCATCCCCACGGACGTGGGGAACACTCAGTGTATATCCTCAGATTGCTATCCTCACCCGGTTCATCCCCACGGACGTGGGGAACACTGTTGATTCCCGCGGACCAGCTGGAGCCAAAACGGTTCATCCCCACGGACGTGGGGAACACCACAATCTCCTGTTGTTAAATTAGGTGCGGCACGGTTCATCCCCACGGACGTGGGGAACACCATTCAAAACAACTGCCAACCATCTGCGAAAACGGTTCATCCCCACGGACGTGGGGAACACTATTAATACATCCGATAGCATTGATAGAATTTCGGTTCATCCCCACGGACGTGGGGAACACTTAATCCAATCGCATTCGGAGCATTTTATGCCCGGTTCATCCCCACGGACGTGGGGAACACAACTAAGACCGCCTGCACAGCAGGCAATAAAACGGTTCATCCCCACGGACGTGGGGAACACGTTTCCCCACTTGGCCAAGCTTGGCTCTTCCCCGGTTCATCCCCACGGACGTGGGGAACACTAGCGAGCAATGGCAATATGCATACGCGGTAACGGTTCATCCCCACGGACGTGGGGAACACTTGCTCATTATCTTGCTCATTCCCGACTTGATCGGTTCATCCCCACGGACGTGGGGAACACATCAGCATCCAAAAGCACAACAGGCATATCACCGGTTCATCCCCACGGACGTGGGGAACACTACAACAGACAGCACAAGCTTGGCCGCAGAAGCGGTTCATCCCCACGGACGTGGGGAACACAAGACGACACCAAGGGGTGGACGCAGCACACGCGGTTCATCCCCACGGACGTGGGGAACACATCACATCATCGCTGGTAATTCGTATAATTCACGGTTCATCCCCACGGACGTGGGGAACACTGGAGTTGATATGAAATTGTACTCATTTATATCGGTTCATCCCCACGGACGTGGGGAACACGTAGAGGTTGCGGCCGCCGCCGCGCAGACTGAGCGGTTCATCCCCACGGACGTGGGGAACACTTCAGGCACTCCGTTAAGACCGGCAGCGGATGCGGTTCATCCCCACGGACGTGGGGAACACGCTACCATCTGAGCCGCTATACCGCCTATCTCCGGTTCATCCCCACGGACGTGGGGAACACTGTATTACTAGCCGAATTATCACTATCCCGTGCGGTTCATCCCCACGGACGTGGGGAACACTTATTCGTCGGCTTAATGTACATTTCAACGATCGGTTCATCCCCACGGACGTGGGGAACACTTGTAATGCTGATTCGTAGCTTTGATGCCACTCGGTTCATCCCCACGGACGTGGGGAACACCCCCTTCGCGGGAGCGCAGGCAGGCCACGGGCGGTTCATCCCCACGGACGTGGGGAACACATCCGCCGACACATAGGCTAGTGCGCTTTCAACGGTTCATCCCCACGGACGTGGGGAACACTTGTTTAGTGGTTTTGTCATGTGTTCAAACTCCGGTTCATCCCCACGGACGTGGGGAACACTTAGGCGCAATCCTGATGGGTCGATAATTGAACGGTTCATCCCCACGGACGTGGGGAACACACAATCTCCATCGGACATTCCCAGCACATAGCCGGTTCATCCCCACGGACGTGGGGAACACTCAGTAATTACGGCTGTCTGTATGATTATTTCGGTTCATCCCCACGGACGTGGGGAACACGCCGTAGTCGTTTTGTTCGATAACAGAGAAGTCGGTTCATCCCCACGGACGTGGGGAACACATTTTATTGATCAACGATTAATGAAAGGCGCACGGTTCATCCCCACGGACGTGGGGAACACACTAGCTGTGTTATTTTCATTCAATCACCTGCCGGTTCATCCCCACGGACGTGGGGAACACTAATACGAACCTGTTCCGCCACCTACAACATCCGGTTCATCCCCACGGACGTGGGGAACACGAAGGTAGCGTGCCAGTGGTCGTAAATGATATCGGTTCATCCCCACGGACGTGGGGAACACTCTGTTAGTTTTTCGTTGTATGTCATTCCAGACGGTTCATCCCCACGGACGTGGGGAACACATCGGAGTGCAAGACGCAACCTCCGGACATATCGGTTCATCCCCACGGACGTGGGGAACACGCCATGCCGTTAAGACGCTCAGGCGAGTAGTTCGGTTCATCCCCACGGACGTGGGGAACACTCATGGTGTGCTCACTTGGATCGTCGAACACCCGGTTCATCCCCACGGACGTGGGGAACACGACATAATGTTTTAACCACGTTGCGTTCCATACGGTTCATCCCCACGGACGTGGGGAACACGCCAACTCGGTTTCCGCTATAGACAAAGCGGTCGGTTCATCCCCACGGACGTGGGGAACACGTTTATCCGACGGTTCCTTTAATCTTTTTTAACCGGTTCATCCCCACGGACGTGGGGAACACTTTCTGGGTAAGTCCGGAGTTACATTTGCGCGCGGTTCATCCCCACGGACGTGGGGAACACACTAAATATAACAAATTGATTGTTAATGTTTATATGGTTATTCAGTTTTCTACCGAATTTTTACATCAACTTAGCTTGTTAAAGAACGGTCATTCTCATGCGTCGGGCTGCTCAGCTGTATTGTCAATAACTGGTAAAAACGAAACCAACTTTGCACCATCCATTTCTGCCGGTATTCGTCGATTTTCACCCAATGTCAAAAAATCAAATCCTGCTTCGTTATTGGTACGCCATGCCATGACGGCATTGCCGTCTTCAATACCTTGTTCAACCTGCGCCCACATATGTTCCCGCAAGCGTCGCGAATAATTGCCGACATACACGCCAGCACGAACTTCCAGCAACCAGATGGCGAGCCGTCCACGCAGACGTGGCGGCGCGTTTTCAAGAACGATGACCAACATCACCAATACTTTCGGGGTTAGGGATGGCAGGGGGAATCGACTCTTCCGACGGCTCTGGTGGTGTCAATCCGCCCTCCGAGAGAACAGTTTCAATGTCTGGAATAATCCGCTCCAGCAATTTACTTTGTCTGAACGCATCGCGGCAGCGAATCCGCACTTCGCGCTCAAGATTCCCGCATGGCTTAGCAGCAACGCTAAAGGCAATCGGCACCACCGTATCAAATTTATATAAATCGGCAATGTCATACACAAATGAGAGCGGCTTACCACTATGGATGAAACCGATGGCAGGCGCGTAACCAGCCGCCAGTATCGCGGCCTCCGTCACACCGTACAAACACGAGGTCGCAGCAGACAGACAACGATTGGGAATATCTGCCGCATCCCAATCTTGCCGGTCATAATTGCGCGCCTTCCAATCGACCTTATATTGTTGGGCGAGCAGTTGATACAGCGCCCGCACCCTTGCGCCTTCGATACCGCGCAATTGCTCCACACTGCGCCGCTGCGGCGGATCTTCACCAAAGCGATATTTGTACATCGCACGCACCACCTTTAAGCGTGCGTCGTCATCCAGCGCCAGCTTAGCCTGATACAACAAGCGATCTGCGCGCGCGCCTCCGGGCTGCCCGGACGAATACACCCGAACGCCGCCTTCGCCGACCCACACCAGCAAAGTACCGACCCGCGCCGCAAGGGAGCAAGCAGCGTGAGATACCCGCACGCCCGGCTCCAGCATCAGGCAAGCAACACCACCCACCGGGATGTGCATGCGCACGCCACGCACATCCACCGCCACAAACGCACCATCCAAAACATCAAGTTGGCATTTTTCAACAAAAAGAACCGATAGGCGTTCTTTGATGGGGATGGGTTTCAGGGGTGGGAGCATGTGCTATGCCGGGGCCAGAGTAAGCAAACCGCAGCCAAAGCTTTTTGCAGCACCAATACCGTTGGCAACCAAGTTACGAAAGGCTTCTGGGTTAGTCACCGTCAATACGCCATCAAATGTCACCGTCACCAATTTGCCTGCACTGCCTCCGCGCCGAAAAAACAATGGCGCATTTTTTTGCAACGTGACTTCATCAAGCGTTGCAGCGCCTTCCAATTTCCGTGCCGACGCATGCCAGTCGCTCATCTTCCCTTACCAACGGCACGCGCACTCTTTTCTCGGGATTTTTCTGATCGCGAATGGTTTTGATGACGTTGGCCTGTCAACCGGAATCGCAACGCTTGACCTGCAGATAACTGGCTTAAATTAAGCGTTTTGGTAGGTGCAATTAAAGATACATTGGCAATGGATTCCAACGGGGGTATTACCGATTGCAGCAGCAATACTGCGCCTTTTCCCGCTTGCTGTTGTTCAATGCGAAATAAAAAATTCCGCGCATCATCAGGGCGATTAGGGAATAGCTGCCATAAGGCTCGATGCCATTCATAAGGATTGCGCGATGCGCTCCAATCGAGCTGCACTTTACTCAGGTACATGAGTGCTCCTCTTCGGATAACAGACACCATGCGGGTAGCAAACTGACGCACACGCGCATGTCGCGGTACATCACGCAGGCGAATCTGCCGGTCATTGCGTAATGCGGGAGAATCGGTATAGACCGTCCCCTGATTCGGTTCAAACTGCGCCAGCGCGGCCAGTGCGTCTACCGCTTCCACAGCTTAAACCAGCAATGGACGGGAAGTCGGGCAGGATGGACGACCAAGAACTGGGGTGTAGACTGGCTGTTGCAGTGCGTAATGGTTTCAAACGTCACGGCTGCATTTACATCAGGTCAATCGCCACCGTGAATTTGGCATCACAAAGATACTCACGACGTGACACAACCGGGTATTCACCCGATTTACGAATATCGACTTTGCGTGCATTCTCAACGGTATGAAAATCCGTCAGCTTGGTTGCCCTCTCTGAATCTGCACGGATACTGAAGCACAGACTTTTATCCAGTTCCGCCAATCCCGCCACGTCCGCCCGCTCAACACCCATGCAGGCTGCAAGCAGCCCGAGCAAACCTGAACGTGTAGGGAAATTGACCGTCGGGCGGTAATCCTCGTAAGTGTGGTCACCCCACGCTTGCAACACGCCATCCAGTTTCAGATGAGAAATGAATACATGGCAATCCTTTAGCGTTGACCATCAGCGCGCAACCATTTTTCCAAATCGGGCAAGGTTGTGTGAATATGTAAATCTCCTATGCTTTCCTGCACAGACAAGGAGAACGCACCTGTTTGTTCATCCAAACCATAACCACGATGAATACGCTGCCAGTAATCTACCAATGTATTAACGGACGGTTGCAACAGCCCACCCTTGCCAATCACCGGCTTTTCAAAGGCATTGGCCAAAGAGATCGGTTGATCAGCAAGGCTTACAAGTGCAAAGTCAGCCATATTGTGGGCGGCAAAGGATTGTTGCTTTGCATCCGGCACCACGGTTGCCAGCAAATGCAGCGCATGCGCAGCGATGTCTAGCGCACGGCTGCGTGAATCTCCCGTTTCTGCTGCTTTCATGTTGGGCAACAAACCCAAATTCACCTGCAACTGTTTCAGGTTCAGGCTGGCGTAGCGATAAAACACACCGGAGGAAAATTCTTGCGTATCCAGATAGCGGAACCCACTTCAACCAAATCATCAACAGCGGTAAACCAGTCAATATCTGCGTCTGCCGCATGGGTGGTGATGGAATGCGCGACGGCTAATGCACCATCTATGTTGGTCATCAAACCGCTTGTAGCCATTCGGCCAGAAAAGGCAATATCTAATGTGTTACCGCAGGCTTTTCGAAGAATTTCTTCCCGCCCATCAAGTTCCTTTTTGATTTTTTTCAAAAGAAAATCTTCTTTTATGTCTTCATCAGTTCTTTTAGGCTTTTTCTGGTTGCTTTTCTTTCCTCTCTCTTTTTTTATGTCTTTCTCTAACGACTCATTGTCTTTGTCAGTTAGTGGCTGTTCATAGATTTCTTTCGTGATTGCATAAATGACCTTAAATTCTGAAACTGACCAGGGTGCGACAGCCACTTTTTTTGCTACCACATCACTTTCCTCTGTTTCTTCAGTACGATTTAAAGACTCGCCATCATCAGCTTCTTCATCACTATCCATTTTTTGGCTGGTAAAAACCTCGATGCCTTATCAACCCATTTAGGCTCGATATCACTGCCACCTTCACTGACAAGTCTCTCAACTAACGTATCCGCCAAAATATCAAGGTGACGCGTCCTTATCGAATGTTCACCAAAATTTTGACAATAATAATCACTAAAACGTAGCGCCCTTTTAAGGCTTTGGCTGGAGATTCGCACACGCCGCGCGCCGCCAAAGGTCGCCGTTTTTTGCATATTCATGTCATCACGGTTTAAACAAGATGGACTGTGTGAAATGAGAATGTGGAAATTTACAAAATTTTTGCTCATGTAGGTACGCTCCGTTATTTGGTAGATTTATCAGATTGATGGATGAAGAAATCTTCAAGTAGATCGCGTTTGGCCTTCTCATTCCAGAAATATAGAGTTTTACCAAGTGCAGACCAATCGACGGATGGCGCAATGTGCTGCACCAGGCGACGTAACTGAATCAGATCATTCGGATAATCAGCACGAATGACTTGCAAGAGGCGCGCTTCTGAAATTTTGGCCTCTGCGAGTTTCTGACCGAGCGAGACTGTGCCTGCCTGTTGGGTGCAATAAGGCATGAGAAAAGCTATTTTTTCGCCCCACGCAGGTGGCCGTTCGCCGGGAAACAGGCGATAAAAGGCTGGCCGCTCACGCAGTTCGTCCGGCGAGCCAAATCCGTTGTGCCTAGCTGCGAACGAAAATCGCCGTGCTCGCTCAGTGCTTTATATCGCTTGTAAAGCTCCACAAAATACGGCAATGGCTTCTTAGTGGAAGGTTGAATGGTGCTCATTGTGTGATGGACTCCTTCAGTTGTATCAATTGAAAATTCAGGCTCCGTTTGGCTAATGCCACGGTACGAATCAATGCGGGATTTTGGCAATACGGATCGGTGACTTCTTCAAATATCTTCCGGCAGATTTGACTAAGGTCTGCGGTAAGCCGCGATTTTTCTTCTCTCCTTTCGGTGCGGGTCATTTCTTTTAACCAGGCTTGAATCATGGATTCGGTTCGCTGAAAAAAATATGTCTCACCCAGCTCATGAATATCAGCACCTAGTGCTTTCAAGCCTTTGTCTTTATTGCCCTTCACGACACTATATAATTTGCCGCGCAAAAGTTTTTTGACAGATAGCGCTTGCCCGATAGCCCATTCAATGGCTTGTTGTCCCGATTCGCTCTGCCAACCTTCGCCAATACTCAGAGACTCATGTCGGCGCTGCAAAATTGTGGCTTGCTTATTGCGGTAGCCGCCGACAATCAGGCGAAGAGTGCTTGTCTCCAAATTCTCGCCATTGCGTTACAACAGCAGCAGCATTACTTCCTTCTTTCGCTTGGCTAGTGCCTCGCAGGTGATCAAACAAAAAATGGCTGCACTGCGTCCAAGCGGGTGCAGTCGTTGTGAAGCCCAAAAAGCGTTCTGTACGCCCTTCTTTTTTTATTTCAAACTCACGTGGGCTATGTGGGTGAGGCCACAAGCCAATGACTTCAAAAATAAATTTTTCTTTATTGAATCCGCCATATCCACTTTGTGCTTCTCTGCAATATCGTCGCAGCTTCGCTCAGTGTTGTCTGGTATTAGCTCAACCAAGTTGGGCTGCGCAAAACATTAACGTAACAGCCCAATTTGATTGGCGTGTATCTTGTCACCTAATTTAATCCGCTCAACCCAGCTAGGTGGTTGGTTTTTAGTGACCTCATACCAGGGCATGATTCGCCGCAATAACTCTTCCTGTAACACATTGCGCCATATGATCTGCCGCAAGTTTGTCACCGGCAATCAATGTCGTCACGGGCGTACCCTGATGCCATTTTTTAAAGCCACCACCAAAGCTGGGTGTATTGGATGCCTGATTAAAGAGTGCGATAGCTGCCATTGACTCACCCAAGTGGCTAACTTCACCTCGACAGTTAAAGAAAGTGTGGTTATTTCCTTCTGGCAGGCCAACCAACAACTTTTGAATCGGTGTAGCTTCGGCTGATTTCACGCCACGCGTTTGCATCATGCGATTCCGGGATTGCCAAATCAAACCAGTCCAGCAAAGGCGCAACACCTGCGTCAAAAGCAGGCTCATCCAGCAATGAGCGCATTTTCTGCCGCCACTCGGTTTTCGTCAGCCGGTGTAAAGGCCACCTGCACCAATGAAACCAGCAATTGCAGACAGGCCAACTCCATGTCGTCGCGTGGTATGGAGATTTGCCATGCTTCACCCTGACAAAGCAGCCGCTTTAGGCTGATTAACTGAAACGCTGCATCGCTGCCACGAACAGGGATCCATGCATCGCGGTATAAATTCATGCGCCCTCACTTTTTATCTTCTCTAATCCGACTATTTGGCTGTAGCGTAACGTCGCGCCATGCGCTTGCCTATCCAGCTTTGATTATCACGTTGAATCATTGTCAATAGGTAATAATTTCTTTGCTCATCCATCGGCGCGCCCTGTAGTTTGCCTTGCCAGCTATTCGGCACGCCGACAGAACCCAAAGAAATTTTCTCGGCGCGATCCATGCATCCGGTTGCGGCAATGGATCGGGATCGTAAAGCAATTTACCGTCGGTATCGAGCAAGACAACAGACAGAGACATTTCACCATCACGCGTTAATGCCCGTACGTTGTTGTCGCTGTCGGCCAGTGGATTCATGGTGTCGTGGAGATCATTTTTGCTAGATCGCGCTTGGCGTTTGTACGACATGGAACTTTTCAAAGTCCAACGCAATAGGTTCAGGCTCGCCTTCCCAACTAGGTCGCTCGTACACTTGCTCTATCCAGTTACGGTATGCCGCTGGAAAATGAATGGATGAGTGCGCTTCGAGCAATTGTTGTGTGCGCCAAAGTACACGGGTGTTGCCGTAGATAAGTTTGTGCAATCCGTAATTTGCATCTGGCGCAGTCAGTACCGTGCAAATTGGCTGCTCAAACCCCACAGGGCGGTTGTCACGTTGATGACGATGCAGCCGTCCTATGCGCTGGAACAGCAAATCTACCGGGCATAGCTGTGTAATGAGCCAATCGAAATCAAGATCAAGACTTTGCTCCACAACTTGTGTGGCGACCAAGATGCGCCCGCCGCTACGGTCGGCGTATCTGCCATATTGCGCAAGTACCGTTTCCTCTTTCGCTTGCCGATCGGTGAAGCGATAGCGTGCGTGGAAAAGATCGACTGGTGTAATGGTCTTTTGATCAAGGTGGCGCGCAAGCTGCTGGGCGTTATCCACCAAATTACAAATGATCACGACGCGTGCACCAGCTTCTGCGGCATGGATGACACGATCAAGTAATTCATCGTTTGGCCAGAGATTAGGCTGCTGGATGCATTCGATGGCAACCGCTCTTTCAGGTGGTAATTGTGCAAAATCGGAAATTTGTACCAGGGTGATTTTTCCATCGGTAGCGATGTGCGTTAACAATGGATAAGGCGCATCGGCGGGTAAAGTGCTTGCTCTGCACCAAGCCAGCGCCAATTGATTGCGTTGGCTGGCGGGTAATGTCGCTGAGAGTAGTATTGCACTGCCACCTGCCCGACGTTGCTGGCTCAGCACGCTGTGCAGCAAGCCGTACATATAGTGGTCGTAAGCGTGTACTTCATCGACGATCAGTATCGACTTCATTACGCCGAACCCACGTACAAATTTATGGCGCAGCGGCAAAACAGATAACAGCACCTGATCGACAGTACAAACCCCAATCTGCCCAAGGAAAACCCGCTTACGGCTTTCGGCAATCCATTCACCGCATTGCACGCGTATATCCTCCGTGGTTTGCGCACTGCGCTGAGAAGCAGCCTCTCTGAGTTGCGCATGACCGTCGTGCCAGCGTGCGCGACCGTGTGCCAAGACTAGATTGCTATTCGCACCAAACAAGATATCGGCAAAATGATTGAGCCTGTCCCACATCGCATTTGCCGTGGCTTGCGTAGGTAGGGCAAAAACAATGCTGTCAGCAAGACCCGCATCGAGTAATCGCCATGCATAAGCCAGGGCAGTTTCCGTTTTACCTGAGCCAGTAGGGGCTTCCACCAATGTGAGGCCAGTTTGCAGCGGCAGTGCATTGACGGCCGTCTGAAGCTGACGCGGGAATTCATTCGCCTTAAGTAGAGCTGCAATGCCGCCATAAGGCGCGGCCTGATGCACCAAACCACAATATTCAATAAGGCTTTGCTCTTCGACATCGCGGCAACGCCCATCAAAATATTTTTTCAACTCTACACATTCATCGCCAGTGTAGCGAAACCATGTTTCATTGGAGCCAAGCCAGTCGCAAACGGCACAAAAACCGGCCAGATAAGGCATGTCTTCCCGATTCAACACGGGAGGTTGATCGTGTAAAGACAAACCAGCAGGCGCCAGAAATAATGCCGCCAATGCTTCTATCCATGCTTTTCGCGCATTGCTGTCTTGTACAACTAAACAATCCTCTGCATCCGGCGGATGCATGCCACTTTCTTGCCTAACGATGTGGCCATGATGCCCAGCGACTGCACCCAGCCAGGGTCGCCATGCATCACGTAGATCTTCATACACTGAAGTTTTTTCCAATCCGAGGTAAAAATGCCCTTCCTTTAAAAACCAGTCGTAACCTGCTTCTCCGTGGAAGTATTTTTTAGATTCACTGGGATAAGGTAAATCGTCTGGGTCATTGATTGTTTGGAGATGATTGAGCACGCTGGGCGCCTTCATCTGAAATCGCACATCCAATTTACCAAGATCATGCAAGGCAATGAAAAAAAGTACCCATGCTTTTAATATCGGTGACTTCGCATCAAGTTGCACTTGGCTTGCAAGCTGACGCCGTAAGGAAGTGCTCTGTTTCCACCACGTAGCACCCACCGCCGTCACATCCAGACAATGAAACGGCAACAAGTGAAACGCTGCCTGACCATCCTCGGATGGCTGTGCCTTGCCCCAATAACGATAATATGATTCAGGTTCGCTCACTCGTCCGTCCTTAGCAAAGGCTTGCATCGACTTGCCATCAAGCCATAATAATTAGCTCCGGCCCGAATAACAAAATGGGGGTAGCCTTAGAACAATATAAATAATGCAACAAATTCAAGTTATATGCGTTTCATTATGCGAAGCTCCAAGAGTTGCCGTGAATTAACTATGACGCATCAATTCAGAGCATTCGCTATGGCCAGCAACGCTGCACTATCCATCAATACCTACCTCTTCTACATACGCGAATCATATGTGTTGAGAAAATGAACGATGTTCCTGTAACGACTTTTGGGCAAATCAGTGTCGCGAGAAGAAATCTGCCTTTCTCCAACCCTCAATAAACCATATTCACGACAGCCAGCACAATTCCCCCGAACATACACCCGAAAAATACCAGCCGGTCTGGGTTAGTTTGGATTTCTTTCCACATGGGTTTCTCCTTATTGAATTAATTTGGATAAGCCCATGATAGTGGGGGTAGTGGCTCATGACGTGAGCTACTGAAATAAATTTCAGTTTTTATCCCAGATAGGATAATCCATTAGGAAATATAACCAGCATCCCCCTTTGCAAAAAGGGGAGGGCTTGCGAGAGGGTAGGGTGGGGCTGCAACGGTCAAATCCCCCCTAGCCCCCCTTTTGCAAAGGGGGGAATGCGTCGTCATCGCGCGAATCAGGTCTAATGGATTATCTGGTTTTATATTGCGTTAAGGCAGATTCGAGCAATTTCTGGACGCTTCCTCTCAGTGCCACAGGTGCTATAACTTCGACTTCAGTGCCATGTTTGAGAATGTCCATCAATAGTTCGCGGTCATCGGAATAGGGCACTTCCAAGTAATAATATCCATCTTTATCAAAACGAGATTTTTGCTCGGGATGCCATTGTTCAGTGGAGACCCATCGTGCCCGCTCTGGGGTAAACCTGAGTTTTGCCCAAGCCACTTTTGTGCCTGAGAATATTCCGTAGCCTTTTTCGAAGTATTTCTTAAGTTCTTGTTGAGATAATTCAATTGCAGGTGCCTCTACCAATTCCGCATGACGGATGGCATCAATGGAGAAGCTGCGGATTCCTTCTCTCAGATGACACCATGCATCGACGTACCAGTTATCCCGATAGAACAAAAGCTGCTGGGGTGAAATGATGCGGATGTTTTCTTGCCCGTTCTGGCGGTTGAAGTGATTTATTTTTAATTGCTTTCGTTGTAATGTTGCCGTGGCGATTGTCTCGAAACACTGAAGTGGTAGGGTGCGCCTGGTGGCGTGCTCCAACTTGATACGTTTCTCGACTTCTTCAACGCTATGGTCAGCACTGCCAAGCAGGGCTTTAAGGCGGGTTTGTAATGGTGCGATATGGTTGCTCAACAAACCATTGCCAAGATTGGCGAGCAGGTGTTGCATCGTCAGCAGGGCATGCACTTCTGATGCAGTGAACCATAGTCCAGGCAAGGTAGAGGATTGGTCATTTGGATTGGTTGTTGCATGCCGGTACCCCCTGCCTTTGCAATCCCACTCGATGGGCATCTTCATTCGATCACGCAGGTAATCCAGATCGCGCTTAAAAGTGGCAGGCGAAATCCCAAGATCTTCCAGAAAGACGGAAATAGGTACGACCCGACGTGAAATCAGCAGTTGCTCAATTTTGTAGAAACGTTCTGTCCGATCCATATGTTTTTCACATGAAGTTAAGTGACAAGATGGTAGCTCATCTAATGTCCGTCGCTTTGAATCTTTGCTTGAATTGACTGGGTGTCTCTAAAATTCATCATTCCCGGGAAAGACATAAATTTGAATTTTTAGAGGGGCACTACAGATTATCTGAAAGCCTTTCTAAGGCTGTTTCGAGCCATCCAAAGCCGATTCTTTCTTGCTCAAGCCGAATATTTTTACGTATCCGGTTATCACGCAAGTCGTTATAAAGAGAAAGCTCTTCGGGGTTTAGTCTAGGCAAGTCGCGCAGCGTTTGCTTCTCTTCCTCACCCCAGAGCGGCTCGAATTTAAGTAAAGTGGCTCGATCCATCAATAACGATTCCACGTGCGCGAACTGATTGCGCAGTTGATCGAGAATTGAGAAGCCGTGTGTATCAATATCCCCCCAGTAATAAATACGGCAGCGCGATAGCCAATTGGCGTGTCTCCACATTTCAAATCCATACCCCGCACCGAAGATTACCAAGCTTTCATTTAGTAGCGGGAAGGCTAAAAAATTGATCTCATTTTCAATAATGAAAACCTGTGAAACTAGTGGATTGAGCTGAGCGAAACTCGCGGCATCGAGCGTGATGTCTTGACCGTGTGTGCTTAGAATTTGATTTGGGAAATTCTGAATAAGTCCCTCCGTTCGGGCTGAGCCTGTCGAAGCAATTTTCAAGCTATTGATTTGCGTGGTGTTCGTTTCGACAAGCTCAACGCGAACGGACTTGTTCAGCGTAGCCTTAGGATCAAGCAAACGAAATCGAATGCGCAGCGGTTTGTCGCGGAATCCATAGCGCATTGCAAATCCGCTCGCGCCAGTCGCGGTAAAGTCGATCGTCTCGGGGTCTAAAACTCTATCGAATAATTCAGTCAGCACGCCGCGATATGCTTCAATGAATTTGCTGTGCACATTTGGAATATCGACCTGTCTCAGATACACGTCTGGCCTGGGATGAGTCTGCATCCACGCGACAATCGCCAACAACCGACTCCACTCATCTGCCAATTCCAGAGCGCGCATGGGGCGACTTGCCAGCCAATCCAGCAGCTTCGGCTGGGACTGTTTTGTTTCTTCTATCAAGGCAACGAATCGGGCAACCTCTTTGCGCCTGGATATGAATGTTGCGGCATTATCGAAGCTATCGATCCACACCTCGGCGGGAACGGAATTCGTTCCGAAAATACGGTGTTTGAACGCCCGCGTCTCCACTCGACAGTGCGGGACGGCGCGAATCTCTCCGACCCAGGCACGAACCTCGTCAAAGCGATCAGCCATCTCGGCCGAGGTGGGGCATTTGAGCGTCAAGCGTCGCGGAAACAGTGATTCCCCTGTGACCAAGCTGGAAAGCATATCCCCTCGTTCCCATAGCTTTTCCAGCTGAGTCCGTAAGTCACTCGGTTTTGTCCAGCTCATCCCGAAATCTTCGCCTTCTCCGCGCGATATTCTTCAATCAAAAGATTGCGTAGTTTGGAGGCGCGACCTTCTTCGTTTTGGACGAAACCGACGCTGGATACGAAAGGCTCGATGATGTGAATCTTCTGCAAGGGGGTGACAATCAGAAGTTGCAAATTGAGTTGGGCAAACAAGCGCAAACCATATTGCGCGGATTCGTCCGAGCCTCGTCCGAAAGCTTCGTCTATCACCACGAACCGGAAGGAACGAGATCGTACTGCCCCCCATTCAAGACCGAACTGGTAGGCCAAACTCGCGGCAAGAATGGTGTAGGCCAGCTTCTCTTTTTGTCCGCCCGATTTGCCGCCCGAGTCAGAATAATGTTCGTGCTCTTTGCCATCCTCGCGCCAGCGTTCACTGGCTGCAAACACGAACCAGTTGCGTACATCGGTTACTTTGGTTGCCCAGCGTCGATCTTGCTCAGATATTCCCTCACGTCCGCGAAAACGCTCGATGATAAGCTTCACTTGCAGAAATTTTGCTTCTGAATATTGGCTATCGTCTGAACCCGTGATTGCCCCTTCAGTACAGGCGCGCAGTTCAGTTTGAAAATCGCGGATGTCGGCATCCGGCGTAGGCTGGGCTTCAAGTTGTATGAAACGCCCTGTGTTGTAGTCGATCCCCGTTAGCGATTCGTTGATGCGCGCGATACGCTCCTTGATCGTTTCTCGCTCGCGCGCCAACTGCGATTGAAAGTTGGCGACTTCGCGGATCGTATTTTCGTTCAGCAATTCTTTGAAGCGCGCTTCAAAACGCGGCAAGTCGTCGGCCTGTAGCGCATCGAGCATGGCGCGATATTCAAAAGCCGCTTCGATGCTGGCGTCCACCTCTGAGGTCTCTAATTTGAACGCTTCTTTGTAGGCTGCCATCGCCTGGATGATTTTGTCGCGCAAACGTTTGAGTTTTGCATCCTCTGCATTGATCTTGACCTGCAACCACTCACGCAAATCTCGCTCACGGTTATCACAAGATTCAACCGTGAGCTGATGCTCGCCCAACGCCTCATTACGGATCACATCAAGGCGCTCAAAGCGCGCTGAGTGAATGGCATAGGCCGGCTCATCAAGTATTGCTTGCGTTTGCAGCCGCAATGCTTCGGCGTCTATTTTTTTCTGCTCTGCCTTGGATCGCTTGTCTTTGTGTTCTTCAAGCTGCTCTTCTATGGCTATTAACTTTGTTTCAGTCGCACCCAGCCGGTCAGCCAGTTGCTTTAGTACATCGGAAGCGGACTCCAGCCTTTGCTTTTCATCGGTTAACGCTGCCACCTCTAGTACCAAGGGCCGCCAGTCTATTTCACGAAAATCGGCAAACACTTCCAGCTTAGAAAGCACCGTGATGAACGCTTGAAGCTCTTTACGAGTTGATTCAATCTTTCCAATAAGGCTGCCCAACTCGCCAAGGCGTTTCTCCAAACTTCTGGCTTTATCTTCAAGCGCAGCGATCTTGGCTGCATTGGTCCAGCCCAGCACGTAGCGACTACGATCATCCAAGCGATGGCGGTCGTCTTTCTCGTGCCGTTCACCCCCTGCCTTGATTTGTCCTGCACGAGTGATCGCCCGCGTCTCGCGGCGAAATTGCTCTTGAGTGGCACAGCAGGCCACGTCGAAACGATGTGCCAGTTCACGTTCCAGCCAATCGTAAAAGCCAGAGTCAGGCTTAATCGCCAGCTTGCGCGCCAAAGAGTCGCGGTGCAGGCTGGGCAATTCAGCCCGTGAATTCTGACGTAGTCGGAAATAAACCAGACGACCTTTCAGGTGCGTTTTATCAACCCACTCAGCGACCGCTGCATAGCGTTCATCCGGCACCAGCAAAGACAATCCAAAGCTGCGCATCATCCGTTCGGCCGCGCCTTCCCAGTCACGCTCGTCTTCACGCACCTGGAGCAATTCGCCAGCGAAGGACATTTCCTCTTCAGACAAGTTGAGAGCTTTGCATAAGGCTGTCCGCATGACCACTTGTTCCGACGGAATGTTGCTGAGTCGCGCTTTCAGACTGTTGATCTCGGCGGTCAACGCGTCATGCTCTTGTTTACCTTGACGCAAGCTCACGCTGTGCTCAGTCAAATTGTTTTGCAAGCTGGCATCTCTCGCCCGCGTGGTTTCAGCCGATGCAATAAATCGTTGCCGTTGCCGCAAAAATTCGTCCTCATCCTCTGCCGGACTTTCAGCAACGGCGCGCACCAGTTCAGCGTAATGCTGCGCCTTGCGTTCTCGCACCTCGCGCTCCTGCTCTTTCTTGTTGATTTCAATCGTCAACCGTTCCACACGGTCGCCGCCGTTGTCAGCAATGCTACGTTTAAGCTCAGCCACTTCAACGCGCTGTGCATCGCGTTGTGCTTCAACACGTTTCACCTGGGTATCTTGTTTTGTCCATTCCTCTAGCAAGTTAGCTGCACGTTTTTCCAACAAGCCGAGTTTCAATCCCGCGAAGTAGGGGCTGAGCGCATCGCGGCAAGCTCGAAACTCATCAACCAGGGCAACCAGCAACGCATGACGATCTCCGTCTGCAACCAGCGGGGCCAGCATCTCAACTTGGCGCTTGGCTTTAAGCACGGCTTCGTGTGCGCGGTTGAGGTCATCGAAATGGCCAATCAAAGCGCTAATGCGCGGCGCAACGTCAAAGGGTTCCAGCATGTGGCTGCGCACAAAATCAGTGAGGTTGCCCACCGATTTCATTGACACAGTTTGGTGAAATAACTCCAGTGCCTGTTCATTTTCAATGCCAAAGCGACGCCGAAACCATGCCCCGTAAGGCGGAAAGCTGTCGAATATGTCCGCGCCCATTCCTCTCAGTTTTTTTCTGAGCTGAACGATGTCTGTGCCGAAATGTGCAAAATCAGCTGCAATCGACAACGCCCGTTCTGCACAGACAAAGAAGCGTGCAGGCTGTGCTTGGGCATCCTTCATCCAGAACACCTGTGCCAGCGTCACCGTTTGGTCATAGCCCGCGTTATGAAATACACCCAAAATGACCGAATAATTATTATGATCTCGCAGCGCCACCGGCTTGGCTGTTCCACTCACCTCATTGCGCTCGGACTTGTAATGCCCAAGCACATAAGAGCGCAACGTGCGCTCTTTGTTGTCAGCACCGGCAGCCTTGTTGTAAGCAATACGCTGCGCCGGAACCAATAGTGTGGTGACGGCATCTACCAGCGTGGATTTCCCCGATCCAATGTCCCCCGTGAGCAAGGCATTCTTACCGTCGAGGTTCAGCGTCCATACCCTGGCATCGAAAGTCCCCCAGTTGAACACTTCCAATCGGTGCAAACGGAATCCGGATAGCGCATCATCGCTGACAAAATCCAGCTCCAATGTTTGCATCTTATTCATCGGAATCACCTGCCGAAGTTGCATTGAGCTGGTGCTGATACGCTGACAGCCGCGTATCGAAATCATTCAGCCACTGCGCATCCACAAAGGCTTTGATGATGCGACGCACCTCGAATGCTGCGGGTTGTCCTGCGCCAGTTTTAAGCTTACGCAAAAATCCCAACTCGACAATCTTGTTGAGATTCGTCTCAATCTGGTCGATGAGCTTCGCCTCATTACTGCTGTCGGGCAAGAACACGCGAACCAGCTCGACGAGTTGATCACGAGTCAACACGAGGCGTGTGTCACCTCCGCTTGCATCGAACTCAGCCAATTTCTTGCGCAACAGCGCCAGCAGCAAGCTCACAGTAAAAGTCAGCTGACGGCGTGCCACCAGTCGCGGTAGCTTGGCAACACCGTCGTCTTCGCTATCCTTGCGAGCTCGCAAAAATGCATACCCCTCGGACTCGTCCAGCACCAATTCCAGGCCCAACACCGTCACGTAATCACGCACGCGAGCTTGCAGATTGAGCAAGGCATTCCAAAGGCTGGCATCTCCTTCTTGATAGATCACGCCTTTGAGTAACGTGATGACCAAGGCTGATAACGCATTCGATGCAGCGGTATTTTCGGGTTCAAGTTCTTGCTCTGCCATACTCATCTCACAAAAATAACGCGCGGCAAACGTGCCCGCTTCGCGTGTTCCAGCCCATCCGATTCATCTCTGCGCCAGAAAATTTCATCGGTCACCTCTTCATCCACCACGGCCTTGAAAGTGTCACCCGCAAGCTGGAGATAGGCCACCAGCTCTGCCAGTCCATGTTGTAGCGGTTGAATTTCGCACAGCTCACGCAATGTGACTTGCGAGCGATCCTGCAAAGCATGTCGGATATGTCTAACCATTTGCACCTTATCGATAACGACTTGTGAGTACAAAGCGCCTGCATCTATGTCGATATCCCCCTCTTCCAGCACGATATCGGCGATTTGTGGTTTGATGGAAGGCGTGTGTAGTGGCCGTTCCATCGGTAACTCGATATCAGCGGCCGTATCTGCAATGTCCATCATCACACCTGACGGCTGAGATTCGCGTACTGCCAACGCTTTAGTTTCGATACCGTGCAGAATATCCATGATGCGGCGGTTTTCCAACCAGGCCTGGTCGTCAAGAAAACGCCGCAATTGTTGCGAAAGTTGGGCGACAGTCCGCTGTGTATGCTCTCCCGCCTCCAGCCAATCATAATGTACACGACGTGTTCGGCTGTCAGGCTTGAGTTCAATGACAGGTGGCAGGGCCAACACACGCTCAAGCAATGCCGACAGCTCCTCCTGCCGTCGACTGGACATCAAAAAGTCCCAGAATGCGCGAAAGCTGCGCCCCTGATCCGAGTCGGAAATGGCATCTCGCTCGCCCATGATCTCTTCCAGTAGCGTTCCTTTTGAGCCTTGCCACAATGCGATGCGCTCCCGCATGCGCCGATCCAAACCACGAAAGTTATGCTCTACCTCACGAAAATCGCTTAGCAGCTCCCGCGCCAATTGCGTAAATTGCTGGAAGCGGTCTTTCAATGCGGTGTTATCTAACAGCGGAATGTCACCCGATAATATTTGTTCGATTTCCCTGTCAATTTCATCACGCCGTTTGTGTAATTCAGCAACACGCGTTTGAGGATCAGATTCAGATCCTTCACTCATCTGCTTAAGCAACTCGAACAGGGTAAGCAAGCGCGACTCAGTGCCAACAAAACTGCGCTGAGTGAGCGTTGCCAGCCAAGTAATCGCTTTTTCGGTCGGCGGAGAAAGATCGAAATTCGGCTCATCCGAACCTTGAACATAGAATTTGCGTAACCACCCCTTCTCAGTGCTCGCCCAATCGTTGAGGTATTCAAGTGCAGACTTGGGAAAAGCATCTGAGCCTAGACTCTCGCGCAAGGCAAACAATTCATCTTCAAGTGATTCTGCCAAATCAGCTTGCGCCATAACACGCACATTCGGCACGATAAACACTCGCTGCAAAAAACTCGCTACCAAGGGTGCGTGATCCGAGCGCAACAAACGCCACGCTGGGTGGCTTTGGCGCAATAGATCAAGCGTGGAAAAGTCGAAATTCATTGAAAATACAATTCACGTTTTTTGGCAACTGCCATTACACATAGGCATCATCAACTTTGCATGTCCTGATAGCATCCAAACTGTCCCGCCTTCCCTGCTATCCAGCATCATATTTGCCGCAATCGCGATATAAGGGGTCAGCACATAGCGCCTTCCATCTGATTGCTGGCCCTCGCCTCCAGTTTAGGCCGGTTCTCTTTGCCGATCCAGGTGAGTTCGAGTTTTTTCTTTCTGGTTACCGAGGTTTGCCAAGCAACTTGCGCAGATAAATTCTCGCTCCATTTTGCACGGGCAACATTTGAGCGCGTTCCGGGATGTCGTTTTGGGGCGTCTCGATTAACGGCGCTTTGTTAAGCGGGTTCTTAGCAGCATCATGAAACACAAAATAACGACGCGGCCAATCTGCAATAGTTTGACCGTGATACGTCCTAAGCAAACTATCGAGATAGTTCAAAAAACAATGCGCGCTTTGAAATTGTTCTGTCGCTTCATGGTGGGTGGGCTCGCTTGACTTCAGTTCACAACAGAGGATATATGACTCATCACCGACAACACAAAAGGCAACAGCATCGCATGCACGGTGCATATGGTGTGGCACATTAAATACTTTGCCACCTGGAAAGCCACATTCATCAAGTTTCAGTGCGAAGGCATTTTGTCCCACGCTCACAATATTGATGTTCTTGAGACTGGCTTGTTTATTTTTTTCTGTAATAGTGAGCGTTGAATTTGCGCCTTGAACACATTTACTTGGGTTGAGTATTTGACCAAGAGTTTGCAGCACTTGCGTCATCACTCGCCCCCATAACGCAGATCGTCCTGCATCCGGCCCATATCCAGAATAGTTTTATCAAAGGACTCCACATCAATTCCGAGCTTCTCGTCAGGAGTAATTTTTAAAAGGGTCTTGAGCGTTCGTTTGTTTTTTGCCCCCTCAACGACAAATTTCGCCTCTCCAGTTACATACAAAACAACCTTGTCATGGGTAAGTTGCTCGTTTTTCTCATAGCCATGTTCCTTGCGAACTTGTTCAAAATGAGAAAGATTGCGCGAAAGCATGATAAGGGTATTGATCTCCCGAATGATTGTATCGCTGTGCGTAGTTATAAATACCTTAACACCCGCATTAACCAAGGCGGCAATAAAACGAGCCATCTTGCGTTGATTTTCTGGGTGCAAATTAAGCTCCGGTTCATCGATCATGAGCAAATCACCTTTTATTGCTTGATATTTGAGCCAGTACCAAACAATAAGCAGTGATCGCACCGCGCTTGACGCTTCGCCAAGCCCAAGTTTTACTTTGGCACCTTTGGGCTGAAAATAAGTAACTCCATCCTTATTCGTTGAGTAGTGACCGCCAACGATTTGAGTAAATTGTTCGAGCAACGAAGACTCTTCCTTGAGCAATGGACTAAGCTCGCTCTCGGCACTTGGCAAGGCGTTCATAAAACGAACGTTATCATCGACGGGCATGGCATAGTCTTTTCTACGATATATGGTCTCGAATACCATGCCGGGTGTTAAATCGCCACCTCCATCCTTATGTGTCTGCGTCAACAAATCAATAATACGATTTTTTGCCAAGTTCAATTCGTTGCGGAAGGTAGTTGCTCCAGTACGTTCTGTACTGACCATAAATACGTTTGGCATACTGCCTGACAGAATCATATCAACCAGCGCCTCCTTGATAAATTCTCCCAATGGACTAATTGGAGAGTTCATGCCTTCATCAGGTTTGGGGGCGGCAATTTCTACGATTGAAGAGTTTTCTTGCTTTAGAATGGTAACAAGAAGCCGGTCCTTTCCGCTCCGCAACTCTCTTGAAAATTTTTCTCTTTTCCAGCGATCATCAATTTTCATCAAAAAATCAAGCTTTGTGCTCTTGAACAAATCGCTTTTCGACGCAAGCATTTCAGGAAACGCATTGTGAAATCTCTCCAAAACAGACTGGCTAATAACAGGCCATTCATTAACAATTTTTTCCTGCGCATCAATTCTTACAACACCAGACCGTCGTAGTTCCGCGAACTCTTCCGTCAGATGAAGATTAATCAACCTTTTCCATGTTTTTAACAAACAATAAAGCGCGTAGGTAACGTAGGTTTTACCCGTATTATTTTCACCACAGACTATAGTGAGCTCTGCAAGCTCTATCTCACCTCTATCGAGGGCACCCAAGTTTTCAAAAGATAATTTCATTCAGACCTCTCTTAATAAATGCCACCGCCATCCAACGGAAGATCAATAGTCACTAATTTTTACCGATAATTTAAGTGTTCGATTCTAACAATTTCAATTTCCTGCAACGATTTCCCCGCAATCCCTTACAAGACCCCATACATCCCAGCCGTAGTATCCATCACACACTCAATCTGATCTTCGCGTTTTGCCCATTGCTTCATGATGACTTTCTTACATAAAATTACTGCGCCGTTTTCCAATAAAATAAAAAACATTTGAATTATATGTGTTTTTTTAGATATGCCGTTTTCGAGTCAATTAAAAATCCTAGCCCCAATGAAGGAAGATATTCAGTGAATTTAGAAGGTTTTGAATGTAAATCTTTACGATTGATGCGTCCGCCATCCAAGGCATTCCGAATCAGGCGAGAAACTTGGGCGCGCTTCTTTGCGGGCGACAAACTAGCCTTCCAATCAATTTCGTTGATTTCATGGGGAACCGGCTCAAGGCTTTGAGTCAGGCATTCCAAAGCCGAGACAATCCAATGCTTATCCATTTATCACCGTTTTGGGTGTTGTATTGCTTGCTTCCAACGCTGGAAATTCCAGCCCCTCAATCTCCTGCAACGATTTCCCCGCAATCCCCTGCAAATCCCCATACATCCCCACCGTCGCCCCCATCACGCGCTCAATCTGCTCTTCTCGCTTGGCCCATTGCTTCATGATGACTTTTCTTTCCTTGTCGAGATCTTCCTGCATGGTGGAAAAAGCTTCAACGATGGCTTCAACGCGCTGGCGGAAACGCGGGCCGGTGAGGTACTGGTAGACCATTTCGGTCTTGGTCTGCTGCCCTTCGGTGGACTGCCGCGCAAGGGCAAGCTCCAGCAATGACTGGCGCAAAACCATCGCTACCGGCAATGCGGCGCGAGGATGTGTTACCCAGACGCCGTCTACCATTTCGAAGGTTTCAACGCCTTTCGGCAATATCTGGCTCACGATCACGGCGATTTCTGCTTTCGCGGTGCGCTGGTCTCCGCGCAGTTTTACCAGCCAGCCATCGCTCCAGTTTTTGGTGCGCTTGAACTCCCACAAAATGGTGCCGCCGGAGTGGCCGCCTGCGCCGACAACACGATGCAGCACATCCCCGCCAAATTCACCCTTTGGTACTGGCTCGATGGTATCGAAAGGAAATTTGGTACGAAGCAAATTCTCCAGTTCGAGTTCCTGGACTTCGCCCTGCAATTGTTGTGATCCTTGCTCGGCCCGGCGCTTGAGGTCTTCAATCTGTTTCTGCATCGCGGCAATGGTCTGCTCCTTCTCCATTACCTTGAGCTTCTGTTCGTCCTCGGCTTCTTTTTTGGCTTGCGTGCGGACGTCGGTCAAACCGTCCTGCACCCGCTTTTCTACCGTGAGTTCCAGTTCACGCTTGGCATCATCGAGTTCACGCTGTTTTTTGATAAGCTCGGCTTGCGCCTTCTGTGCCTCGGCCAGTTTTTCATTGTTTGCTTTAAGCACCTCTTGCAATTCGGACAGTTCGCGTGCCTTGTTATCCAGTTCGACAGCACTGGCAAGTTTGGCTTTCCTGGCTTCCTCAGCAATAACGCGAGAGCGCTCTTCTTTCAACTGTGCCGCAACTTGATCAGCCACCTGATCATCGAGTTTGCGCTTGTCTTCTGCAAGCTGCTTTTCCTTGTCGCGCATAGCCTGTTCGCGCTGTGCGATGTCATTGTCCTTCTGCGCCAGTTGTTGCTCAAACTGCTTGCGTGTCGCCGCGACCAGCGGTGCTGCCAGTGATTCTGTGAGCTTGATTTCGATTTTACAGCTTGGACAGGTGATGGTAGGTTCGGTCATGCTTCGCTCTTTCTGGATTTATTCGTCATTTGCCCAATAAACCGCCTGCTTCACGGTTATCCTGCTCCAACTTTGGTATTGCATTTTCTAACCGTTTTTCGGCTTCCTTGATGTGTTCCACCCCGGTGGAGTCTGTTTAGTCAGGGTGTTACCAATATGGCCGATGGCATCGCACATTGCCTCACCGACCTATTCGTAATTTTGAATTAAGCGCATTGTTACACTGCTTGCAATAAGCATACGCGCGATAAATTCAGAATCACCTGCTTAAACGCTTGCCTCGGCGGAGAAAAATGGGGGGGCATCGCCATACAGTTAAACCTGCAGTTTACGCTGCTTACTTATGCGATGATCGGTGGCGAGTAAAGTGTAACCAAATTTTCGCGTGGCATGACTATTGATCATGTATCGTTTATCCAAGAAGTTGTTCGCATTGCGCTTGTCGAAATGTGAATGGCTTCTTATGCTTCGACAAGCTCAACACGAACGGCAGTCAAGTTCAATAGTCGATTGCTGTTGGCAGAAACCAGGTGTTGGGCCTCACTCAGCAGCTGGCACCCCTTCTCCAGATTCGATGTCAAAATCCCCATTTCCGATCTCTACTCATGTATCAATTCTTGCTGAGTCCCTTGGCTGCCGTTGCAATCTTTCTGTGCGTTGCGTAGTATTCATTGCAGGTGCGATGGAGCATTCAGAATTTTCATCTTTCCCGCAACGGTCGCTCCACCTCTACCACATTCGGGTTTTAATTCTGCTCAGGCGGGGCGTTTTGCAAGAAGCTCTGTCAGATAAGGCTGCTGGATTTCCACTTTCACAGGAAGGACGAAATTAGAATTTTCAGCGGCTCCCTTAAAATGAGTTTGTCGGTTCTTTGACTTATCCCGCCGTCCACTCGGCAAGGAGATACCACGCCATGCTGCTCTGGTTGCAACTTCTACTTTGTCTCGCCGTCATTGGCTACGCGGGCTATTTTCTTTCCCGCTATGGGGACATCATCGCCGAAAAAACCGGCATGTCTGCCTCTTGGGTCGGTCTCATCCTGCTGTCTACTGCCACCTCGCTGCCCGAGTTGATCACCGGCATTTCCGCCGTCACGTACGCCAACGCGCCGAACATTGCCGTCGGCGATGTGCTGGGCAGCACAGTGTTTAATCTATTTATTCTGGTAATACTGGATGCGCTGTACCGGCGCGAAACCCTGTATAGCCGCGCCGCTCAAGGGCATATTCTGTCGGCTTCGCTGGGCACGATCCTGATCGCTTTCGCCGGTTTCAGTGTTCTGCTGGATCACGCGGGGATAAGTCCGGCATTGGGACATGTGGGCCTTTACTCGCCATTCATCGTGCTGGTTTACTTCGTTGCGATGCGCGCCGTTTACAGCTACGAGCATCGCACCCTGTCCGAATATACTGAGGTATCCGCCGAACGTTATCCAGATGTAACGCTGCGTAGCGCTGTTAAAGGTTATGCGCTGGCGGCTACAGCCGTGGTAATAGCGGGTTCCTGGTTGCCGTTTGTGGCCAAGGACATTTCCGACTTGATGGGTTGGGGGCAAACATTTGTCGGAACCTTGCTGGTGGCAGCAGTGACCTCCGCCCCCGAAGTGGCGGTCACCCTCTCAGCATTGCGCATAGGAGCGCTGGACATGGCCATCGCCAACCTGCTGGGCAGCAACTTATTCGACATCATTATTTTATCTGTGGATGATTTGTTTTACACCAAGGGCCCGCTGCTTGCACACGTCGATGCCAGCCACGCGCTGACTGCATTTACCGCTGTAATAATGAGCGCCCTGGTGGCCGTGGGTTTAATCTTCCGGCCGCAAGGGCGTGCCGTGATGGGACTGACCTGGGTGAGTTTGGGACTGTTTCTTATGCACATCCTCAACACCTGGATTCTTTTTCAGCATGGACATTGACAACCGCCTCTGGCGAATTCCAGTGGAACCGCCATGACTGACGCTATTCAGGAAATCACACTGGCGGTATCAAGTCAAAAACCTGGCCTTGATCTGGCACTGTGACGGTCCAGCCGTAGTCAGTTTGCAGGCGCGTAGCGAAGGTGAGTGCTGCACTTTCTTCCCCATGCACCACAAACGTCTGGCGTGGTGGCCGCCGGAAACCTCCAGCCCAGGCGAGCAGTGCCGCCTGATCGGCATGTGCCGAGAACCCCCCCAGGGTGTGAATCGAGGCGTGCACCGAAATCTCCTCGCCAAATATTTTTACCTGCTTTGCACCGTCCACCAACCGTCGACCGAGCGTGCCCTGTGCCTGAAAACCGGTGATCAGAACACTGTTCGCGGCATGCCCGAGGTTATGGCGCAGATGGTGCTTGATGCGCCCCGCGTCGCACATTCCACTGGCGGAAATGATGATGGCACCTGAGCGAATTTGGTTGAGGGCGATAGACTCCTCTGTGCTCCCGATGAAGTGCAAGTTAGGCAGGTTGAGTCCAGCCGCCTGCCATTTGGCGAGATGCTTCGCCTCGTCATCGAATAGCGCCATATGCTGCATGGTGACCTGGGTTACAGCCGTTGCCATCGGAGAATCTACGAAAATATCAAGATTGTGCAACCGTCCCTGACGTGTCAGATCATACAGGTGGTAGATGACCTCTTGCGTGCGACCGACCGCGAATGCCGGAACAATGACGTTGCCGTGCTTGACGTTCAGCGTGTGCTCAATTACCTGTACGAATTCTTCCAGGGTGGATGATAGGTCCTTGTGCAAGCGATTGCCGTAGGTGGACTCAATGAACAATATGTCCGCATCCTCAATCAATGTCGGGTCGCGCAAAATTACCCGATCCGGCTGACCGAGATCGCCCGACATAACGAGCTTTGTGGTCTTGCCGCCTTCCGTGATCTGAATTTCGAGAATCGCCGAACCGAGGATATGGCCGGCATCTCGAAAACAACAACGAACATTAGGATGCGGGGTCAGCCACTCGTCGTATGCTACAGGGCTTAATTGTTTCAGGCAGGCTTCCGCATCCTGCACGGTATAAAGCACAGGCAGTGCAGCTTTGGTGCGCGCAGAAGCTTTCCCGCGGCGCTTTACGGCACGAAGGGCATCCATTTCCTGAATGTGAGCACTGTCGGGCAACATGATGTCCAGCAGCTGGGCTGTCGCCGTGGTGGTATAGATTGTCCCGTCGAATCCCTCGCGCGTAAGCCGTGGCAGCAGACCGCTATGGTCAATATGCGCGTGGGTGAGCAGTACGAAATCGAGTGAGTGCGGGTCGAAATTAAACGCATTTCGGTTGCGTTTCGGTGCTTCTCGTCCACCCTGAAACATTCCGCAATCCACCAGAAAACAAACATCACCTGTCTCAATCAGATAACATGAACCGGTGACTTCACGAGCTGCACCAAGAAAAGTGACTTTCATGATCTCATGCCTTTTGCTGCAAAAACCGGTACCAGCCTATGGCTGGGATCACCACCTGCACCTGGAATGATATTAGTGAAACCTGAAAAAAAGTTGAACCACAGCACAAATGGCGCGTATTTTCCGGCCTCGATGCGCGCTATCTTGTCGCTGAACAGGATCGAGCTGCCTGTTTTGATGGTCAGCAGCCAGAAACCGATTGTGGCCAGCGAAATTGCACGGATAAAAAATCTGTTTTGTTGTGTCTGATTTTCCATAAAATTGTTCCTTTGCTGTTAGATACGAAATCGAAGTGGATCACTGAACTGAATTATTCCAATCATAAAAACGCTTCGCGAACGGCTTGCGGAACTCGCTGTGGCAATTGGTCAGGAGTTTATGGTAGCAGTATAGCTATCTCATCAACAAAGGCGGCAAACTTTTGGAAATCCAGGCACTAATATCGCCCTCACCATCGCACGTGAAAGCCTTACGATAAACTGGGCAGTACTCATATAAACTTGCAAATATAAAACAAACACTTAGAATCGGTAACTTAAGAACATGACCAAGCATCTGTTGCTGGATGCGCCCTGTAATGTGTTGGTTGTACCAGCAAGCCGAAAGCCATAGCCATGCTATTTCAGTGGTTGAAGCTCGCGCCTTGCTTCAACAGTTGGATGTTGTACCGACTTGGAGACTGACAATTGGATATCGAAGACCGCCCTTGGCATACATTATCCACCGATGAAGCTGCGCAACGTCTGGAGACCAACCCTCAATCCGGCTTGAGTTCGGCCGAGGCGGTTAAACGGCTGGCGCAATTCGGCGCCAATGAATTAAAGGAAAAGCGCGCACGTTCTCCGTGGCGCATGCTGCTCGACCAGTTCGCTGATTTCATGATCGTCGTACTGATCGGCGCGGCAGTCGTTTCCGGCATCATGGGTGATGTCGAAGACACCGTTGCCATCATCGTCATCGTAATACTTAATGCGGTGATCGGATTCGTCCAGGAATACCGTGCAGAGCAGGCGATGGCCGCGCTTAAGCGCATGGCCGAGGCGGGTGCGCATGTGTTACGCGATGGGCAGGCGGAAATCGTCAACGCATCGGGGCTAGTGCCGGGCGATGTGGTGCTGCTGGAGGCAGGCAACGTGGTGCCCGCCGATTTGCGCATCATCGAGACGGCTCGGCTCAAGATCGATGAGTCCGCACTCACCGGCGAATCGGTCGCGGTGGAAAAGCAAACCCAGGCGCTGACCATCGCTGCCGCGCCGCTGGGCGACAAAATCTGTCTGGCTTACAAAGGCACGATCGTTACATACGGACGTGCGCGCGGTCTGGTAGTGGCGACCGGCATGAACAGCGAACTGGGCAAGATCGCCGCCCTGCTCAGCGATGACAACGAAACAAAAACGCCGATGCAAAAGCGACTGGCGCGCTTCGGCAAGCTACTTGCGCTGGCGGCGCTGGTAATCTGCGCGCTGGTGTTTATCGTCGGTGTGCTGCGGGGTGAGCCGGTGCTGTTGATGTTAATGACCGCAGTCAGCCTGGCGGTGGCGGCCATTCCCGAAGCCCTGCCTGCAGTGGTGACGATCTCGCTGGCTTTGGGTGCGCGCAAGATGGTCAAGCAGCATGCCCTGATCCGCCGCCTGCCCGCCGTTGAAACGCTGGGGTCGGTCACATTTATCTGCTCCGACAAAACCGGCACGCTCACCCAGAACAAAATGCGCGTGACCGCAATTTACGCCGACGGTGCGTTACACGACACATGGCAGGATGAGAACAAGACGGAACCCTGGCCGACACTATTCCATGCATTGGCGTTAAGTAACGATGCGCATCTGGATCGCCACAATAAGGCGCACGGCGAACCGACCGAGGCGGCCCTGCTGCACGCCGCGCAAGCAGCAGGCTGGAACAAGACGACACTGGAGAGTGAGGCGCCGCGCCTCAAAGAGCTGCCGTTCGATTCCGAACGCAAGCGCATGACCACCTTTCACGGCACCGCTGAAAATGTCATCGCCTACACCAAGGGGTCGCCGGAAGCAGTGCTGCCTTGCTGCGAACAGGTGCTGATGGATGACGGCGAACAAAACATCGACCGGGCAGCCTTGTTACAGCAAACCGAATCCATGGCTGCCGAAGGCTTGCGCGTATTGGCGATAGCCTACCGTCATTGGCCGGCATTACCGGCAAGTGAGCTTCCTGACGAATTGGAGAGCGAACTAATATTTCTCGGTTTCGTCGGCCTGATCGATCCGCCGCGCAGCGAAGCCCGAGAGGCTGTTTCCTTGTGCAAGTCGGCTGGCATCACGCCGGTGATGATCACCGGCGACCATCCCGCCACCGCACGTGCAATTGCCCGTGAACTCGGTATTCTCGTTAACGACGATAGCAAAGTGATGACGGGCGTCGAGCTTGAGCAGCTGGATCAAGCGGCTTTCGAAGCAGAAGTCGAACAAGTGCGGGTTTATGCGCGTGTCGATCCTGCCCAGAAAATAAAAATCGTCCAGGCGCTGCAAGACAAAGGCGAGGTGGTGGCGATGACCGGCGATGGGGTCAACGATGCCCCCGCTCTCAAAGCTGCCGACATCGGCATCGCCATGGGCAAGGGTGGCACCGACGTGGCGCGCGAGGCGGCACACATGGTGCTGCTCGACGACAACTTCGCTACCATTGTGCATGCGGTGCGCGAGGGACGACGCATTTTCGACAACATCCGCAAATTTATCAAATACACTATGACCAGTAATGCCGGGGAGATATGGACGATATTCCTCGCACCATTTTTCGGCCTGCCGATCCCGCTGCTGCCAATCCATATCCTGTGGATCAATCTGGTCACCGATGGGCTTCCCGGCTTGGCGCTGACAACGGAACCTGTCGAGCGCGGCATAATGCGCCGCCCGCCGCGCCCGCTCCAGGAAAGCATATTCGCGCACGGCATGTGGCAACACATGCTCTGGGTCGGGTTACTGATGGGCGGGATATGTCTACTGACACAGGCTTGGGCATTACAAAACGGATCAGCACACTGGCAGACCATGGTATTTACGGTTTTAACCCTCTCCCAAATGGGACACGTGCTTGCCATTCGTACCGAAAAAGAATCATTGTTCAGCGTTGGCGTGTTTTCCAATCCGCTGCTGGTTTTCGCCGTACTGCTGACTTTCGTGCTGCAAATGGCGACGATATACTTGCCCGTGCTTAACCCGATTTTCAAAACACAACCCCTGAGCTTGAGCGAACTTGTGCTCTGTCTCGCTTTATCCAGCGTGGTGTTCTTTGCCGTGGAAATCGAGAAATGGCTGGTGCGGCGGGGATTGATATACCAATCGAGCTGACTGAGCGGATTCTGCTTGATGCAGCCAAGGAGCACATCGCCAAACAGGCACTCTAATTTTGCCGAAAAGCTCCACATTCCGATTATGCCTGCCATCGAAACGGATATTCTCATGAAAAGATCGTGCGCCAAGCCGAGGCCATCTTCAGTATCGTAGATTTGAGCCTGCCTGATTGGGGCTGGTCTACGTTGACCGCTTTCAGCGCGCTGGTGTTGGGAGAGGCATGCAAGTTCATCTAAATCCCAAAACGCACGCAACCAGGATTCAATCCATGAACAATCTACTTTCGAGGTCGCCAATCGGATGATGCCCATCGCGCACTATCCATTTATGCACGGTCTGATAGACTAAACATGTCGCTGCGGGTAGTTGGCCCTGATTGCCTTGGATGCTTTTTGAGCGATCATCTGCACATCTGGTGTTTGTCAGGCCAGTCAGATGAAAGACGACACTAATCAGGATTGCTGTTGTTCACTTTTGTTTTGCTTGGAGCATTAGGAATTCATGGATCTCATCGTGCTTGGTCTATTTGTTCTCGGGTTTGTGCTGCCGCTTACGGCGGGTGACACTGGCTGTGCTGCTGGTGCGCTATCTGGCCTCAGTGTGGGAGGTAAAGCCATGAAGCCTCTTCGCATCTGGCATGCTGGCTGAACGAGGCGCGCTGAGCCATGCAAAATACTCTGAATACTCCCCGGAAATATCCAATCAAGGTATTGGTTTGGCGTGGCACCTTGTTTACCGCGCTGTGGTGGATTCTGACGGAAGGCGATTTCTTCGCTTGGGGCGTGGGGCTGGTGAGTGTCATTCTAGCCTTGGCGGCCAGCCTCATCCTGTTCCCGCCTGGCCCGTCCCGGCTATCCCTGACCGGACTGGTGGGCTTTCTCGGCTTTTTTCTGGTGCAATCGTTGCAGGGCGGCGTTCAAGTGGCCCTCATGGCCTTGCGCCCCCGCCTCGACTTGCGCCCCGCCCTGCTTGATATTCCGATGCGCCTGCCGGAGGGACGCGCGCGAGTCTTGCTGGCCAACACCCTGAACCTGCTGCCCGGCACCCTGAGCGCCGGCTTGGAGGGCAGGCATTTGCGGATGCACCTGCTGGACAAACGCATTCCGGCGGAAAGCGGCGTGCGCGAGGCCGAGGCGCGCATCGCGCGCATGTTGAGCTTGCCTCTGGAGGAACTGTGACTAACCTTTATTTGATCCTTGCTGTGTTCCTGCTCATAAACTTGCTGGCGGCGCTGTGGCGAATCGCGCGCGGGCCTACGCCCGCCGACCGCTTGCTGGCCGCGCTGCTGTTCGGCACCATTGGCGTGGCGGTGCTGTTGCTTTTGGCCTATGCGGGGGGCGGGCCGACACTGGTAGATGTGGCTCTGGTGTTCACCCTGCTGGCTGTCATTACTGGCGCCGCCTTCGTTCGGCGAGTCTGGGGGAGGGAGGAGGGTAATGGACATTCTTGACTTGTTGAGCGCGGTTCTACTGATTGTCGGCGCCGCGTTTTTCCTGGCTGGCACGGTGGGTCTGCTGCGCTTTCCGGACGTGTACACTCGGCTACATGCCCTGGCCAAAGCGGACAACCTGGGGCTGGGTTTTACTGTGCTCGGACTGGTGCTCCAGGCTCCCGGCGTGACGGCAGGATTAAAGCTGATCCTGGTCTGGCTGCTTGCCTTGGCTGCCAGCGCCACGCTAAGTTTCCTGATCGCCCGGCGCGCTTTCGCCAAGGGCATCACACCCTGGAAATCAGAGGAGCGCGAGCTGTGATCTTCGACCTGTTGCTGGTCGCCGCCCTGCTATGGAGCGCCGTGCAGGCGCTTATCACGCCAGACCTTTTTCGTGCAGTGGTAATGTTTATCGTCTTCGGCCTGCTCATGGCGCTGGCCTGGGCGCGCTTGAACGCCCCCGATATCGCCCTGGCCGAAGCGGCCATCGGCGCAGGCCTCACTGGGGCGCTACTGCTCGATACAGTAGGGTGTCTGCACAAAAAACGGTGTAAGCAATCTCCATGAAAACCCTGCTGAATGTCGCGGTACTGTTCTTGGCCAGTGTGCTCGGCTTGGCCCTTGGCTGGTCAATACTGGACTTGCCGGTTGCCGCCGTGCGCCTGCCGGAACAGGTAACGGCACAGCTCGACATGAGCGGCGTGGCGCACCCGGTAACGGCGGTGCTGCTCAACTTTCGCGGATATGACACGTTGCTTGAGATAGCCGTATTGCTGCTGGCCCTGTTAGGTATTCTGGCCCTGCCGCGCCACATATCCGACCGCCAACATCGTCCTGCCTCCGCTAACCCGATGCTGCAAACCCTTGCCCGAGTGCTGGCGCCACTGATGCTACTGGTGGCGGGTTATATATTGTGGGCGGGGGCGCATCGACCAGGCGGTGCATTCCAGGCTGGGGCGGTGCTGGCTGGGGCGGGGGTGTTGTTGCATCTGGCCGGCCTGCTGCCAGCTTGGGCCACGCCGGGTCGGATACTTCGCGCCGGACTCGCAGTCGGCTTGTTGGTCTTTATCGCGGTAGCGGTAGCGCTCATGGCGCAAGGCACCTTACTGCAATATCCGCCCGGCTGGGCCGGTGCGCTGATCTTAACGATCGAGGCGAGCCTGACTTTATCGCTTGGCCTTATACTGGCCGGACTTTATCTCGTGTTGACCGATTCGAGGACTCAGGCATGAGCGCTGCCTTGGTTTATGCCCTCACCGGCACGGCACTGTTTGTCATCGGCGTGGCTGGCTTAATACTGCAGCCGCATTTGTTGCGCAAGATCCTTGCCTTCAACATCATGGGCAGCGGTATTTTCCTGTTGCTGGTTGGTCTGGCCCAGCGCGTCGGCACCCCCGACCCGGTACCCCAGGCCATGGTGCTGACCGGTATCGTCGTCGCCATCGCCGCCACCGCCTTGGCCTTGGCCCTGGCGCGACAACTGTTGGATATGAGCGGCGAGATGCGACTGCCGGAAGAAAAAACGGGAAAGGACAGGCTGGATGTTTGATCCCATTCCCTGGTTGATCCTGTCGCCCTTGATCTGGGCGACCCTGGCCTTTGTGCATGGACCGGGGCAGGGTGGCCGACTGGCTGTGGCAGGCCTGATACTACAACTCGCCCTGGCGGCAATGCTGGCGCAGCAGATCATCGCCGGCGGCGTGCGCGTGTACGCCGTGGGTGGCTGGGGCGCGCCGCTGGGCATCGACCTCATGGCCGACGGACTCAGCGCGGTGATGTTGCTTCTGACCCAAACGGTGGCTTTGCCGCTCGTTTTTTACGCGCGCGCCTACTTCGCCGATCATGCCAATGCCCTGCGTTATTTCTGGCCGCTGACCGGCTATCTGCTGGCAGCCATGAACGCGCTGTTCCTGTCCGCCGATGTGTTCAATATTTACGTTACGCTGGAGTTGCTCGGCCTGGCAGCGGTGGGGCTGGTGGCGTTGACGGGCGGCTCGGGGCAGATCACGGCGGCCATGCGCTACCTCCTGGCCACCATGCTCGGTTCCGGCGCCTACCTTCTGGGTGTTGCGCTGCTCTATGCCGTTTATGGCAGCGTATCACTGGCGGCGCTGACCCCTTTGATCGCTGCAAACGCGCCCGCTGCGGTGTCGCTGGCAGCGGCGCTGATGCTACTTGGGTTGATGCTCAAGACTGCGCTGTTTCCCTTCCACATCTGGTTACCGCCCGCTCATGGCGGCGCGCCGGCGCCGGTGTCGGCCCTGCTCTCGGCCCTGGTAATCAAGGCCTCGTTTTATCTCATCCTGCGGCTGTGGTTCGATCTATTTGCGCCCATCGCCAGCGTTACGGCGGCGCAGTTGCTAGGCGCGCTGGGTGCTGGCGCGATACTCTGGGGTTCGTTGCTGGCGCTACGGCAGACCCATCTCAAGATGTTGGTGGCATATTCCACAGTGGCGCAGGTAGGCTATCTATTCTTGCTCTTCCCGCTCGCTACAGGGGTGTCGGCGGAGGTGGCGGCAAGCGCCTGGCAGGGTGGTGTGCTGCAGGTTGTTGCGCATGGGCTGGCGAAAGCTGCCATGTTCGCGGCGGTAGGGGCGATGATAACCGCCACTGGGCGCGACGAGATATCAGGCATCGCCGGCGTGGCTACGCGCCTGCCGCTAACCTTGTTCACCTTCGCGCTAGCAGGCGTGACGATCATGGGCCTGCCGCCGTCAGGCGGTTTTGCTGCGAAATGGCTGCTGCTGGGAGCGGCACAGGCCAGCGGGCAATGGTGGTGGATCGTGGTGATGGTGATGGGCGGCCTGCTCTCCGCGGCGTACGTATTCAAGGTGCTGCGACAGGCCTTTCTGGCAGCCGGGGAGTCGGCAAACTTCAAACCTTTGCCGCGCATGTTGGAATGGCCCGTCTTACTGCTCGCCCTGGCCAGTCTCGTTTTGGGACTGGGTGGCGGCGAGGTGTTGAGCTTGCTGGGGGCAGCATGAGCCTCAACGAAATCCTGCCCCTGCTGGTACTGGCCAGTTCTCTGCTGCCGGGCCTGATCATCTTTACTTTGCCCGAGGAGCGGCACGGCTTGCGTAGCCTGTTTAACATGGTCGGCGCGACCCTGAAGCTGCTGCTCATCATGTTCATGCTGAGAGGTGTAATGCACGGCGAGGAATATACCTTCCGCCACACCATCCTGCCCGGACTGGATCTGGTCTTCAAGGCCGATGCGCTGGCTATGCTGTTCGTTACCCTTTCGGCGGCACTGTGGTTCCTGACCACGCTGTATGCCATCGGCTACATGGAAGGCTTGCCGCATCGCAGTCGTTTCTTCGGTTTCTTCAGCCTGTGCGTCACCGCCACCGTGGGGGTGGCGATGGCGGGCAATCTGTTCACCTTTTTTGTTTTCTACGAACTCCTGACCCTGTCCACCTATCCGCTGGTGGTGCATCGCGGCACCGAACAGGCCATGCGCGCCGGACAAGTCTATCTCACCTACACCCTCGGCGGTGGCGCGCTGCTCCTGATCGGCACCGTCTGGCTGTACGGCCTGGCCGGACAGGTGGAGTTCACCCAGGGTGGCATGCTAGCGGCTTTGGGATCGGAATACACCGGCCAGTTGCAGGTCATCTTCTTTCTGCTCATCGCCGGATTGGGTGTGAAGGCCGCTCTGGTTCCCCTGCATGGCTGGTTGCCGCTGGCGATGGTGGCACCGGCGCCGGTATCGGCGTTGCTGCATGCGGTGGCGGTGGTGAAGGCTGGCGCTTTCGGTATCGTGCGCGTGGTGTACGACGTCTATGGCGTGGAATTTTCCCAGTCTCTGCATTTGCTGATGCCGCTGGCCGTAGCGGCCTCGGTCACCATCATTTGGGGGTCGTTGCGCGCGCTGTTTCAGGACGATCTAAAACGGCGCCTGGCCTATTCCACGATCAGCCAGGTATCCTACATTGCTTTGGGAGTGGCCATCTTCGGCCCGCTGGCTACCATCGGCGGCGTGGTGCATCTGGTACATCAGGGTATCATGAAGATCACGTTATTCTTTTGTGCCGGCAATTATGCCGAGACCTTGGGTATTCACAAGATCAGCGAGATGGATGGCGTCGGCCGGCGTATGCCGTGGACCACTGCCGCTTTCACGGTCGGCGCCTTCGGCATGATCGGCTTACCGCCGCTCGCCGGCTTCATCAGCAAGTGGTATCTGGGTCTGGGTGCCTTGGAAGCGCAGATGCCATGGGTGATTGCGGTGCTGCTGGCATCGAGCCTGCTCAATGCAGCCTACTTTCTGCCCGTCCTGCACCGGGCCTGGTTCCAGCCGCGAACGGAAGCGTGGCCGGAGGAGCACATACCGATGCAGAACGGACGTGAGACCGCCTGGCTGCTGCTCGTCCCGCCACTCGTCACCGCCGCCGCCACGGTGCTTGTAGGCCTGTTCGCCGCCAGCGCGATTTCGCCTCTGGACTGGGTCAAGCTGATCGCCGCCCGTGAATATCTGCGTTGGGTGCCATGAGCCTGTCAGTCGTCCTCCTTCTCCCTCTGCTGCTGGCCGGCCTGGTGCTGCTCCCGGCTACTCGGCGCATGGGTATGCTGCTGGCGCCTTGGGCGGCGTTACCGGGCCTGGCATTTGCGCTGGCGGCACCCGACGCTTACACGCTCGATCTGCCATGGCTGCTGCTGGGCAGCCGTTTCGGCCTGGATGAAACCGGGCGTTTGTTTCTGTTGTTCACCGCCTTGCTGTGGTTGACGGCAGGGTTTTATGCCCGCAGCTATCTGGCCAAGGATCCGCGCCAGCACAGCTTCACCGCCTTTTTTCTGGCCACCCTGAGCGGCAACCTGGGGGTGTGCCTGGCGATGGATGCGGCCAGTTTCTATCTCACCTTCGCGGTAATGACCTTCGCTGCTTATGGACTGGTGGTGCATGAGGGCGATGCCCAGGCGCGGCGAGCCGGGCGGGTCTATCTCATCATGGCGGTGCTGGGAGAAGCACTGCTCATCGCTGGTTTGCTCCTGCTGGCGGGGGTGACGCAAACCCACTTTCTGCCGGAAATGGCGCGGGCGGCGGCAATGGGGATGCCCAACCTTGCCTATGGCTTGTTGTTTCTGGGTTTTGGCGTCAAGGCCGGGGTGCCATTGCTGCACATGTGGCTGCCGCTCGCGCACCCGGTGGCGCCCACGCCGGCTTCCGCGGTGCTCTCCGGCACCATGATCAAGGCAGGTTTGCTGGGCTGGCTGCGTTTTTTTCCTCTGGGCGAGGCGACCGTGCCGGCACTGGGCACGGTGATGCTGGGCCTGGGTCTGTTCGCGGCATTCTTCGGGGTCGTGGCGGGGCTGGTACAGCGCCAGCCGAAAACACTGCTAGCCTATTCCAGCATCAGCCAGATGGGCCTCATGACACTGGCCGTGGGCGCCGGCCTGCTGCTGCCGAAGGCATGGCCTCTGCTGCTGCCGGCGATCGGCCTATATGCCCTGCATCATGGTTTGGCCAAGGGCGCCTTGTTCCTGGGCGTGGGGGTGGCGCAGCGGTTCGGTCGCAACGGCTGGGTGATGGCAGGACTGCTGCTGCCCGCCCTGGCCTTGGCAGGTGCGCCATTCACCAGCGGGGTACTCGCCAAGACGCAATTGAAGGCCGCCCTGACGGGACTGCCCACGCCCTGGCCGGAACTGCTGGCCTGGACTCTACCCTTGGCCGCCGTGGGTACGGGTCTGCTCATGGCCCGCTTTCTGCTGCTGACACCTCGCGGAAACAAGCAAAATGACGGTATCGGCTTGTTGCCGCCCTGGCTGGCGGTGCTGATGGCAGTTGCGGCACTAGCCTGGATGCAAGCCGATGCCGGCACCGTGGCAGCAGTGCTGTCCGGGTCGGGTTTGGCGTCGGCGACCTGGCCGGTGCTCGTGGTCGCACTCCTCGCCTATGCCGCTTGGCGGCGCGAATGGCGCGGCCCGGCCATCCCGCCGGGGGATGTGCTGGTGTGGCTGGAACGGGCGGCGACAAGCCTGCGCCGTGTTTCGATACCGTACCCATTCCGATCGAACAAAGTCTTTACCACCGTGCTAGTGTCCATTTCCAGAATCTGCCACATGGAGAAAATTCTGTGCGCCTGGCCGCTGGTTGGGGGTTTGTGGTTGTTGGTGCTTATCGCTTTGGCGGGTGCGCTGCTGCTGGCGTGATCCCCGGCATGGGGGCCTGTCTCGAATTAATTAGGGGCAGAGTAATTTTGGTTATACCAAGAAAGGTAGGGCGACCCCAAAAGAAAATAGACATCGCCAATCAATATTACTCTGACCCCAATTATTTAAACGGGATCGCGAACAAACCCAGCACTGCCATCCATGTTGCAAATATTTTCTTCATGCTCACCCCCCGACTGGTTGACTTGCACATCGTCCGGAATAACACGGGGTGCAGATTGTCCAGCGCGTGTCCCATAAAACATGAGTTCCGACGCAGATGGTAACACCGCAGCGTCATGGAGTCGGCACATCTACTTGCTGAAGTCTGTTCCGCTTGCTTGCATTAAAGGGGGAAGGTTCACATTGTTGGATGGGAGCCTGAAAATAAATCCGAACTTGGCCCATTTCACTTACAAAAACAATTCGAAGCCGAGCTGCCCCTTTTGGCTCCGCTCCCCAGATGTGGATGCGCAGCGGGAATAAAGTCAGGCCACGGTAAATTTGTTCTCTCCGTAACTGATTGATTAATATTGACGAAGAAGTCACGCTGTCTTGTCCCATCACACGCTTGTGTATGAGGGTAAGTGAGTGGAAAAACCCTTGAATAAACCTCATGTTCCAGTGCGCTCCCTCTCCCCCAGCCCCTCTCCCGCAAGCAGACGAGTGGAGGAGAACAAATTTACCGTGAAAGTCAGGCTCAAACCGGCAGCGTAACCAGACAAATTTTGCTAGACTGCTGCCAGTATTTCAGGAGAACGCATCATGCTTACCACCATAGAAGTGACGATTGATAAATCAGGACATTTGCATAGTGTCGAATCCGGGCAAAAGATCAAACCCGGACGCGCATTACTGACATGGCTGGAGCCTGATACCGCACACGAACCCGCCTTGATGGCAGAGGCTGCGCTTGCAGAAGACTGGTTCAATCCCGAGGAGGACGCAGCGTGGGCACATTTGCAGCCGGGCAGGTAGCTATTCTCAAACCTCAGATACGCAACGCCATACGAAAGGAAACATGATGACCAGAATAAACGTTCCCATTGCACAGCTTTCGTTCACCCAGAAACTGGATTTGATGGAAATGCTCTGGGCGGACATGGCTGGCAACGAAAAAAAACTCGAATCTCCGGCATGGCATGGCGAGATACTCAATGAGCGCGAAACTGCCCTGAATTCGGAAAAAGTAACCGTATCAAGCTGGGAAGAAGCTAAAGAAAGAATCAAGATAAACGTCTCATGAGGATAACAATCCTCAGCGCCGCAGAGAGCGATCTCGAACAAGGCCACCGTTTCTATGAAGCACAAGCCGACGGCCTCGGCACCTATTTCCTGGACACGCTCTACTCCGACATTGATTCACTCGCCTACTTCGCGGGCATACACCGCATAGTGCTGGGCTACCACCGGCTACTCTCCAAACGCTTTCCATTCGCTGTTTATTATCGAGTCTCTAACGACGAAGTCACCGTATTCGCCATACTGGATTGCCGACGCAACCCAAGCTGGATAAGGAAAAAACTGAGCGTGTGATGAATCATGCTATGAATATAGACACCGAGAGTGATAGCACAAAGGGGAACGGCAATGCTGTGTTGGAATGTTAGAACTGAACCCCATGCGCTACAAAATCTGCCACATGGAGCAAACTCTGCGCGCTTGGCCGCTGGTCGGGGGTTTGTGGTTGTTGGTGCTTATTGCCCTGGCGGGTGCGTTGCTGCTAGCGTAATCCCCGGCATGGGGGCATGTCTCGCAACACCGACTGCATTTCAATTAAATCTCTCAGGGTTCTATTCCCCTCCCTTGGGGAGAAGGCTGGCTGAAAGCCGCCAGCTTGGAGTGCGGTGTTAATACCCCGCTGCTTGCGGCGGGGTGCTTTATTCTCGGCAATGTTCATGTGGAACGTATCACCAATTTCCGTTGTTCTAGCAAGTACGCTGGTTGATACCATTGCTGATACTCAAGCCGATTCGGTGAAGCTGAAGTATCGGAGAGTGGAATTTTCAAGAACGTAAGTAGAACTCTCTCAAGAAGGATGCTGAGATGCCAAGTTGCAACTGCCAAACCCTGCGGATGTAAGGCTTTCGGCCCGCTATGCGCAAGTTTGTCCCTTACCTCTTTGAGTCCTGGCAATGCGTCGGGGCCAGATAAAGGCCAAAGATCGTCATCTTTTACGCCCCATTCCATCATTACCCACTTCAACCGTTGTAACAGACTCAAATTTCCTTTGGTTACCATTTTAATGAAGCCTTCAATCCGCTCAACGACTCCGGCAGCTGCGCTCTGTTTCGCCTCCTCTAGTACTAACAAAAGTGCGTCATCATCCTCTTTGTTTTTGTCATTACCATCTTTTGGTGCCAACGCTCTGCATGCTTCGAGTGCTTGAAACATCAGGAGAAAGCGTTCGGACACTTGCATGTTTCTGAAGGGTGTCAATCCTAGCGAAATGTGTTTGAATATATATTTCATTTGCAAATTAAGTGTAGCCAGCTCTTTAGTAGCTGCACTCGTCAATGATGCGAAACTATGTTGATCGACCAGATAATCATGCGGCTCGTAAGGAATATATTTGGTAGTTAACGGATCCAATGGGTCTTTCCAGACTTGCTCCAGCCGGTGATCATATCGCACTTCCCACCCTAACACGGCAATTCGTTGTCGACAAAAAAGAGAGAACACCATTAGAGTCTCTTCAATATGTGAGAGATATTCCTCTGTGGTTTGGGTCGCCTCATAACCCAACTCAATGGCGGCGAGAAGCCAGACTTTACGACTGCATTGTGGGGATTTGCTGGTGTGGCTGGAACGGGCGACGACCCTGCACCGTGTTTCCATACCGTACCCATTCCGATCGAACAGAGTCTTTACCACTGCGCTGATGTCCATTTCCAGAATCTGCCACATGGAGAAAGTTCTGTGCGCCTGGCCACTGGTTGGGGCTTGTGGTTGTTGGTGCTTATCGCCTCATAACATATCCCATCTGCCAGTTCGATGCCCACTTTTAGAGTTCCTTTGCACAAGCATTTTTAGTTAATAATACTGTATGAATCAAACTCCAGCACCGCACTATTCATGTTAACAGCCTACAACGCGACAGGTAGAGAATAGGCTCTCCCTGCCGTCCTGCATCAAATAGCAAGAAGGGGGCAAGTCTTCAACACCACAGTGCCAAGTAGCTCATTTTTGGATACTCCAAATTAAATTTCGATTGTTTTTCGGTCTCTGAGCTTGTCTAAAGTCAGTATTGGCACGGGATCAGTGGTTCGAAGCTCACCGCGAACGGTTTAGTTGGAACGGGCTGCTTACGCGCTATAGCGGGCGCATCGTCTATGGCTATAACATCGACACATTCCGTTCAGGTGTTGCTTTCACCAAAATACAGGGCTGACCTTAGATCATAGGTCGGAGCGGGTCATGTTGGTTGTCGTTAAATGGGATGATTTCTATTCTTATTGAAAACATTTTTGCCTATGCAATATATTGCGTTACCACAAGTCAACCTATAATGATAAAAAATATTTCTAGAAAGTCGAGTCACTTTAATTTATTTCACTAGCGTATGAAGTATGCTATTCCTTGATTTCTGATAGACAGATTTAAGTCTTACCCAGTAAGTTTCAGGTATCAATGGCTTAAGTTTTTTTATTACCATTGTTTTAATTTTTCTGACAATGAGATACAAGGTAATTGCGTGATGATCTTTGTTTGGCATGTATCTCCAAACGCCATAACGATTTATTGCCAACTCCCATAACTTAATTCTTGAGAAATATGGCAAGAGAGTTTTATCAGGATATGCGACATTGATCGGATAAGGATGCTTTAATGTATCCCCATTCGAAAAAAAATTTTTAATTGGAACGGCGGGGTCATCCCCGAAGAATTTTGAAAAATCAACCCAGGCAGTTGGTCTCATATCTGCTTCAATAAAATATATTTTTTGGTCGTGATCTGATTGGATACAACCAACATTCACAAAGCCATTTGCTCCAAGCGCCTTACCTAAACGATCTAATTCATCAAAAATCTCTTTTTGTAGATGTGCTATTTGTACATACGTTCTTAGTGCAGATGCGCCAAATTTGCCATTGGCTCTCTCTATCCTTGAGTAGCTAAAGTGTATCAACTTGCTATCCTGATAAAAGCCGCTTAAATCTAAATTAATACCTTGAATTTTTTTTTGTAACAGCACAGGATATGTTTGCAATTTATTTAATAAAATTTGAACGTCGCCATTGCTCGAACATTCAAATACGCCGAAACCTCCGCCTGAGGAATCAACCTTGACGAAAACTGGATATCCTAAAGATTCAACGGATCGTTCTAACTCTGATTTATCTTTTGCAATGCAAAATTCGGGGGTGTTAATTCCAAACTCTCGAAATACTCTGGAAAGCCCAATTTTTGAATAAATGTGATCAAGATTTTTTATTGTCTGAATTGGTAGTAACTCTAATTGTTCTTCAGCTGACAAATCTGAATTCAAGATTTTTTTTAATGTGTTGTCGTCACCAATAACAATTAACGAGTAATTATTTTTGCTTTTTTCAGACGCAACTCTAGCTATGTCATCAGAGTTAGCCACAAATTCAAAATTTCTTATAGCCGGATGATTTTTAAAAAAATAGCTATTTGTTATGACATCCACAGCAAAACCTGCCCTACTCAATAAAGTTGGCACAGCTATCATTAGTTCGACATTTTCGCCGACTAGCAAAGCTTGTAAATTTTGCATTTTATTTTGCTTTGGATTTATTACTTGATTGGATTCGCCGGAGGGATGGATTCTTCTATCCTAATATATGCTGGCATTAAGGGTTCGCGCATGAAAAAATAGCCACTGGTGGTGCGATGTGTGCCGTACACTGGTGTCTGTCACGGTTGGCACGATTTTCCATCATGCTAGCAGCTTACCTGACTTAAAGGAGACCGGCTGAAGATTCGGCTGAGCAGTGCATATTTCGCCGCAAAGTGAAATGCTCGCAAAGTCTACCCTCGCTCAGCTAAATTTTCGTTACGATTTTTTTAGTCCGGCGGGCTGCTAGCACGCGAACTTGTGAAGTTTGCAGGTTATATAATCATTCCCGCCGCAACAGTGTTATTCGTCGCTTCATCAATGACGATAAAGCTGCCAGTAAAACGGTTTTTGATGTAACTATCGAATACCAGCGGCAGCTGCACTTTCATCGCAACACGAGCAATGTCGTTCATATTGAGCGTGGCGCTACCGTGCTGTTCCAGCGTATTAACATCCACACGATATTCAAGGCGAGCAAACGAACACTTCACTACACGCGTGGTGTGCTTGATAATGTATTTTCGATTCAGGTCAAGCGGCAACTCAGACAGCCAGCACAGCATCGCCTCAAATTCCTTGGAAACTTGCGGCATAGTGGCAGACTTCACGAACATATCGCCGCGCGAGATATCGATCTCATCCGTTAGGGTTATCGTAACCGATTGTGGCGCGCGAGCACTTTGCAAGTTGCCATCGTAGGTGACGATCTCCTTCACCTTGGTGGTGCGACCGGAAGGCTGGATAGTGATTTCATCGCCCACCGTGATAACGCCCGACTCAATACGCCCCATGTAACCGCGGAAATCGTGATATTCCTGCGTCTGCGGACGGCATACCCATTGCACTGGGTAGCGGAAATCGGTTGTGTTGATGTCATAGTCAATCACCACATTTTCCAGCAGTTCCAATAGTGGGCTGCCTTGATACCAATTTAAATTTTCGCCGCGCTCCACCACCATGTCGCCATTCAATGCCGACATTGGAATGCAGGTCATATCATGCAGGCCCAGCTGCGCGGCAAATGCGCGGTACTCTGCGCAAATCGCATCAAATGTTTCTTGTGAATAATCCACCATATCCATTTTGTTGACGGCCAGCACAATGTGCGGCACACCTACCAAGCTGGCGATAAAAGTATGGCGGCGCGTTTGCGTCAGCACGCCCTTGCGTGCATCAATCAATATGACCGTAAGGTTCGCTGTGCTGGCCGCAGTAACCATGTTGCGCGTGTATTGCTCATGGCCGGGTGTGTCACCGATGATAAATTTGCGCTTGGGCGTGGCAAAGTAACGATAAGCGACATCAATGGTAATTCCCTGTTCGCGCTCTGCCTGCAAGCCATCGGTGAGAAGTGACAAATCCACTGCACCCAATCCGCCACGCCGCTCGCTGGTTTTGGTAATGGCAGAAAGTTGATCCTCGAAAATAGACTTGGAGTCGTGTAACAAGCGGCCAATTAACGTGCTCTTGCCATCGTCAACGCTGCCGGCAGTAATAAAACGAAGAAGCTGTGTGGTATTGCTCATAATTAAAAATAACCTTCTTTTTTGCGCAGTTCCATTGATGCCTCTGAAGTCTGATCGTCCATACGTGTCGCACCGCGCTCGGTAATGCGTGTGATAGCCGTTTCTTCAATAATTTCCTGCGCGTTGCGTGCGTGCGATTCTACCGGACAGGTACAAGTCATATCCCCCACTGTACGGAAACGTACCATCATTTTTTCCACCTTTTCACCCGGCCTCGGCTGCACCAGATGCGACACGGGCAAAATACCATTGTCACGGCGAATCACCTCGCGTTCATGCGCGTAATAGATGTCGGGGATATATAGCTTCTCGCGTGCTATGTATTCCCAAATATCCATTTCCGTCCAATTGCTGATCGGAAACACGCGAATATTTTCCCCGGCATGCACCCGTGTGTTGTATGTATCCCACAACTCGGGACGCTGATTTTTCGGATCCCACTGACCGAACTCGTCGCGGAAAGAAAAAATGCGCTCCTTGGCTCGTGCCTTCTCCTCGTCACGTCGCGCACCGCCAATGCAAGCATCGAACCCGAACTCGGCAATCGTTTCCAGTAAGGTCACAGACTGAAAAGCATTGCGTCCCTGATCTGCATTTTTCAGCACAATCGTTCCTTTTTTGATCGAGCCCTCCAGCGAACGTACGATTAGCCGCTCACCCAAATCTGATGCCAGTTTATCGCGACAAGCGATCACTTCTGGAAAGTTGTGCTCAGTATCGATATGTACCAGTGGAAAAGGTAAGCGCGCCGGGCGAAAAGCCTTTTCTGCCAAGCGCAGCATAACGATGGAATCCTTGCCGCCGGAGAATAGCAACGCAGGATTTTTGCATTCTGCCGCTACCTCTCGCATGATGTGGATAGATTCACTTTCCAGCACATCCAGATGGGTAAAAGATTGATTACTCATTTTTCCTCAACTTCTAAAAATACAAATTCAAAATAACTGAATCTATGGTTCAACAAATAAAATGCCGGAGTGGATAAGGCACACCTTTTCAGACATCTACCGAAACCCAGAGCAGACTATACCTGCTTGATTGGAGTAATCTTGTTCACGTGCAAACCGCACTCCTTATTTTGCGTATCCTCCCACCACCAGCGCCCGGAGCGGATATCCTCGCCCGGTGTGATAGCACGCGAACAGGGTGCGCAACCAATACTGGGATAAAAACGGTCATGCAGTTTATTGTAGGGCACCTCAAATTGCTTGAGGTATTCCCACACATCAGCATTACTCCAGTCGTGTAACGGATTGAATTTCTGCAATCCATTATCGACATCAAACACCGATACCTGCAAAATTCCCCGCGTGGCCGCCTGCTCACGACGCATACCAGTAATCCAGGCGCGTTTGCCGGATAGAGCGCGACGCAACGGCTCCACTTTGCGAATATGGCAGCAGCGCTTACGCAGCTCGACACTGTCATAAAAGCCGTTTACCCCATTTTGGGCGGCGTACTCTTCGACCCGACTAGCCTCCGGGAAAAAAATTTGCAGCGGCACGCTGTAATGTGCACGAACCTCCTGCATCAGGTCGTAAGTTTCTTGCGGCAGACGGCCGGTGTCCAAGCTAAACATTTCGATGTCGGGCTGATATTTGTCGATCAAATCGGTCAGCACCATGTCTTCCGCTCCCAAACTGTTAGCAAAAATAACGGGTGCGTAGTCATGCACAGCATTGGCCAACACAGAGCGTACTTGATCAATTTTATGTTGCAACTCACTCATTTGCTGAACCTGCTGTTGCAATTCCCTCGCGATTTACACGACGGAACAGTGGTAATTTTTGATCCAACGAAATTTGATAGGTTTCTGAAAAGTCAGTCAAACCCTTTAGCGCATCATGAATGTTCTTGTCCGGGCGTGGCGCAAAAGAATCGAAGCCGACACGCTGCATATAGAACAGCTGGTCACGCAACACGTCACCGATAGCGCGTAATTCTCCAACATAGCCGAGACGGGCGCGTAAATTGTAAGCAATTGAATAACCCCGGCCATCCCCAAATTTAGGAAAATCAACAGCGATGACATCAAATTTTTCCACCTCGCCTTTCAGCGCTTCCGGCCTCTCATGACTGGCAAGCCAGACACCCAGCTCAGCACGAGCTTGCAGATTGGCCCGTTGCGCCTGCCACACTTTGAGCGGAACAATTATTTTTCCGGCGGGAACGGTGATTGATTCTGGCGTCTCATTTTCACTCAAGCGGAGGATAGTCCAATCATCGCTGACAATGGCTTTATTTTTAATAATCATGTTTGTTAAAACCTCGATTTACGTTGAACTGTATAATTATCAGGCTTATTTATAAACCCATAAGCATTTTTATCAATGTCACCTTCAGCATTTATCGGTGTTGCATACACATATTCTTTAAAGGGTGCCATGCCTATTCTGCGTACTGTGTCGATAAAAAGTTCTTCTTCAAAGCGCTCACGCACATAAACTTGCAGCAGCCGATCAATTACCTCAGGCATTTGTTGAAAGTTAAAAGATGGGCCAATTATTTTACCGATTGCCGTATCATTACCTTGCGCACCACCAACCGACACTTGATACCATTCGCCACCATCTTTTTTATCGACGCCGATAACGCCAATATGTCCAATATGATTATGTCCGCAAGCATTGACGCAACCTGAAATATTAAGCTCGATCTCACCAACATCATGTAGAAAATCTATGTTGTCGAAACGCTCTGCAATCATTTTTGCAAGCGGGATCGATCTGGCAAATGCCAGGGTGCAGAAATCTGCACCGGGGCAGCAGATGACATCGGTCAGCAAACCAATATTCGGCGACGCCATGCCATGCTCTGTTGCTTCTTTCCAAAGATGGATAAGGTCAGATTGTTTAACATCTGCCAGCACCAAATTCTGCTTGTGCGTGACTCGCAGTTCGCCGAAGCTGAAACGATCCGCCATATCTGCAACGACATCCATTTGCTCCGCGCTTGCATCTCCCGGCGCTATGCCCGTTTTCTTAAGTGACAGCACCACAGCCGCATAACCCGGAATCTTGTGTGGCTTCACGTTGCGCTGTAACCAGTTAGCAAAAGCTTTGTTCTCAGTCTTGTATAGCGCCACACCGGCATCATTTGCTGGTAGTGTTTCATAAGCGGGCGCTGTAAAGTAGGCCGCGACACGGTTCAGCTCTTCAACAGTCAAAGTACCCGGACCATTTTTAATATCGGCCCAATCCTCTTCGACCTGACGTTTAAACTCTTCAATCCCGATGGCTTTAACCAGTATCTTGATGCGTGACTTATACATATTGTCGCGGCGGCCATATTGGTTGTAAACACGCATGATGGATTCAATGTACGTCAACATATGCTGCCAAGGTACAAAGCCGCATATTTCGCTACCGACAATAGGTGTACGTGCCGTGCCGCCACCTACCAGCACGCGGAAACCAATTTCCCCTTGCTCATTCTTGAGCACGGACAGTCCGATGTCATGCACCGCGATCGCGGCGCGGTCTTCGGTTGCACCATTTATTGCGATCTTGAATTTGCGCGGCAAGTAGGCAAACTCCGGATGGAAAGTGCTCCACTGCCGTAAAATTTCTGCATACGGACGCGGGTCAATAATTTCATCTGCTGCAACGCCTGCATATTCATCTGATGTGATGTTGCGGATGCAGTTACCAGAGGTCTGAATCCCGTGCATTTCAACTGAGGCAAGATCAGCCAATATATCCGGTGATTCTTCCAGTTTGATCCAATTAAATTGGATATTTTGACGGGTCGTGAAGTGACCATAGCCACGATCGTATTTGCGTGCTATGTGTGCAAACATGCGCATCTGTGCAGAGGACAGCATGCCATAGGGCACTGCGATACGTAGCATATAAGCATGGATTTGCATATAAAGTCCGTTCTGCAATCGCAGCATACGAAATTCATCTTCTGTCAGTTCATCTGACAAACGGCGGCGCACTTGGTCACGATACTGAGCAACGCGCTCACCAACTATTCTATGGTCATAAACATCGTATTTATACATTTTTTAATTTCCTTACATTAACGGCGCATTATAAAGCCAAGTTAAGTAAACTTGCCTTCGCGGCCAATTTTTAAAACGCACCTTATCAAGCAAAAATTTTCAGTACAGCATCAGCTTGACACCAATAATAGTCAACATCGTCGCCAGAATCGGGCGTAACACTTTGTCTGGGATCTTTATACCAAGATGGCTGCCCAGATAAATTCCGGGCAACGAACCCAGCAACAAACTGCCCAGCAGCCCATAATTTACCGTGCCCAGGGCGGCATGCCCCAACCCGGCGACCAGGGTAAGCGGCACTGCGTGTGCAATGTCAGTGCCGACGATCTTGGCCATAGGTACGCGCGGATACAGGAACAGCAACACCACCACGCCCAGCGCACCCGCACCAACCGATGAAATTGTTACCAGCACACCTAAAATCGCACCGGTTAAAATAGTCGCTCCGGGTAAATGATGCGCATGCAGTTCAAACATCACTCCATCCGAACGTCTCCCAAGCTTTGTCAAATATGGCTTGAACAGCAGTGCCATAGCAGTCAGCAACAATGCAACACTCAATACGCTGGTAATAAGCGACTTCAGATATTTCTCGTCCAACGCCAAATAATGAAGCAGCGCCATACTGAGCAACGCGGCGGGCAAGCTGCCCATAGCCAGCAGCTTAACCACCTTCCAATCTACTGTGCCGCGTCGCCCATGCACCCAAATGCCGCCCATCTTTGTCAGCGACGCATACAGCAAATCAGTACCGACTGCCGTGGCCGGGGCAATGCCGAACACAAGCACCAGTAACGGTGTCATTAAGGAGCCGCCGCCAACGCCGGTCACGCCGACCACAAAGCCGACCACAAAACCAGAAAATGTATAAAGCCAATCCATCTAAACTCCCTAAATCGGCGCGCATGGTAGCGCACCTACATATTGTTATCAAATAACATTATGTTAGTATTTTATAACTTATTGTTATAAGGAAAGTCGTCATGAATTTACAACAGTTACGCTACCTGCATGAGATAGTTCACCGTGAACTAAACATTTCCGATGCGGCGAAAGCGCTTTATACCTCGCAACCCGGGCTGAGCAAGCAGATAAAATCTTTGGAAGAAGAGTTGGGAATCGAGATATTTGTGCGCAATGGCAAACGTCTCACCGCAATCACCGAACCCGGCAAGGCCGTACTCGAAATTGCCCAGCGCATGCTTCATGATGTAGACAATTTAAAACATGTTGGACAGGAATTTCACAGCCAGGATAGTGGGTCACTTACCATCGCTACCACCCATACCCAGGCGCGCTATGCCCTGCCGCCAGTGGTCAAACAGTTTATTAATCGTTATCCGAAAGTCAAACTCAGCCTGCATCAAGGTAGCCCCACCCAAATTGCGCAGCAGGTACTGGATGGGGAAGCAGACATCGCCATCGCCACTGAAAGTCTTATTATGTACGGCGAGCTGACAACTTTGCCATGCTATGAATGGCACCACTGCATCGTGGTGCCGATAGGGCACCCGCTATTGGCGGAAAAAAAACTGACGCTGAAAAAAATTGCTCAATATCCCATCATTACATATGACTTCGCATTTAGCGGACGCGGCAAGATCAACGCCGCCTTCAACGCACACAACATAACGCCTAATATCGTACTAACTGCTATAGATGCGGACGTAATTAAAACTTATGTGGAATTAGGCTTGGGCATCGGCATAGTCGCCCAAATGGCATTCATTCCAGAACGCGATAAACACTTACGTATGATAAATACAGGTAATCTATTTCAATCCAGTACTACGCGCATTGCCATCCGCCGCAACGAATTTTTGCGCGGCTTTACTTATCACTTCATCGAGCTATTTGCCCCTCACCTTACCCGCGAGGTAGTGACTAAAGCACTACGCGTCTAAAAGCATCTTTCGCTCATGATGTTTAAAATTTATCCAAATGAATGAGTTGGTGATGTAATGACATAAGAGCGCCTCTAAAAATTCAAGTTTTCAAGCAAGACTAAGGTATGAGTAAAAAACTGGAGAGCGGCATATAGCTAATATGCAAATGATAATTTTTCGAGTAACGCCGTATTGTGGTGAGATGAGGTAAGCAGGCAAGCCGCAGAGCGGCTGCTCGAAAAATTGAATTTTAGAGATGTCCGGTATTAAAAAAATTCTATGCTGGTTCTTGATCCAAATCGAATGCCTTATGAAGCACGCGCACAGCCAACTCCAAGTATTTTTCATCAATAACAACGGAGATTTTAATTTCAGAAGTGGAAATCATCTGAATGTTAATTCCTTCCTCCGCTAAGGTGCGAAACATTTTGCTGGCGATGCCGACGTGCGAGCGCATTCCGACCCCAACTACCGATACTTTGGCAGTCTTATTGTCGCCCACTACATTTCGTGCGCCTATGTTATTTTGCACTTGGTTTTTTAGAATATCCATCGCCTTATCGAATTCATTGCGATGCACGGTAAAGGAAAAATCTGTGGAACCATCCACGCCGACGTTCTGAATTATCATGTCCACGTCAACATTGGCTTCACTGATAGGCCCCAGTATCTGGTAAGCAATGCCCGGTTTATCCGGTACGCCACGTACGGTGATCTTGGCTTCGTCACGGTTGAAGGCTATACCTGAAATAATCGCCTGTTCCATCTTATCGTTTTCCTCAAAAGTGATCAGCGTACCATCGCCTTCTTCATCGAAGCTTGATAGCACGCGCAGCTTAACCTTATATTTCCCGGCAAATTCAACTGAGCGGATTTGCAATACCTTGGAACCGAGACTAGCCATCTCTAGCATCTCCTCGAAGGTGATGGACTTGAGGCGGCGCGCTTCCGGTACCAGGCGAGGGTCGGTAGTGTATACGCCATCAACATCGGTATAAATCTGGCATTCGTCGGCGTGAAGTGCTGCAGCAATAGCCACTCCAGTAGTATCAGAACCGCCACGTCCCAAGGTGGTAATGTTTCCCTCTTTGTCTATGCCTTGAAACCCAGCCACTACAACCACGTATCCGTTAGCTAAATCGGTGCGAATGTTTTGCTCATCTATGCTAAGAATACGTGCCTTGGTGAAAGCGCTGTCGGTGATAATCTTGACTTGCGCACCCGTGTAGCTTTTGGCCTTCAATCCCTCTTGCATCAGCCCCATCGACACTAATCCAACGGTCACTTGTTCGCCGGTAGAAACTACCATATCAAGCTCGCGCGGATCAGGCTGTGCTTGCATTTCTTTCGCCAACTCGATCAGTCGATTGGTTTCGCCGCTCATGGCAGAAACCACGACGACTATTTGATGTCCGAGTGCTTTGAATTTCGCCACGCGACGCACCACGTTCTTCATGCGTTCCGGACTACCTACCGAAGTGCCACCATATTTCTGAACAATTAATGCCACGAATTCCTATACCCGGAAAAAAACGGAGTGAATTCTAACCTAAAATAAGAATGCAACCCAAGCATTCAAATGCTCCAGGCATTACAATGCCCCTTCCGCCAAGACAATTATGCATAAAATTAAGAGGGTAACCTTTGTTATGCAGCAGAACGGCGCTAATGTCACTTACTGAACGGTCTACATGATCCAGCATTTCGCAGCCTAGTTATTGGTGCGGCCTTTCCGTATTGTAAAGCATGGAGTTTCTGTATAACGCCATGAGTAAACAGTATCTTTACCAAGCGTTTAAGCTGATTATTACCAGACACTACCCTTCAGCTTCTCAATCTCTCTTCGATCGCGTTTGGTCGGTCTTCCTCTGAGAAAAGTGGGTGTCGGTTGTGCTTTTAACTCATCAGATAGAGCTTGCCTCTTCAGGAGACTGTCTTCCGTCTCTTTGTAAAGCTTCTGCGCTTGGGGAGCTGGCCCACGTTGACTGGACAGAGCTAACACTTCTACTATGAATTGGTATGGCCCAATGCGGATAGAGATCATATCGCCTACTGCAACCGATTTTGCAGGCTTAACACGCACACCATTGCATAATATCTTGCCGCACTCTAAAGCATCCACAGATAACGATCGAGTTTTAAAAAAACGTGCAGCCCATAGCCATTTGTCTATGCGAAACTTGGCGTTATCATTTTTTTCGTCCATGGCATTCATACCTTAAAGTCTTGATGAGTAGAAAACTAGAGCAGCATTCTAAATAATGAATTTGTAATTAATCCAGACTGTCCAATTAAAGATATTTTTTTCAAAAACACCCAAATCGATGAAGGCATGGATCTGTTTTATTATAGAATTTTTTATGGGATGGGTAGGGCAGCATGCTACACAGTGTTCTGCCCATATGTTTATTGGGCTACTGTAAATGGGCACTGATTTTTCTTATTAACATAACAGCCAATAAATATCACTTGCTTAAAAAGCAATTAATTACTTTATCGCTAACAGCTAACGGTGACATAACACAGTTATCTGATAAAAACTAAAATATAGCATAATATCCAGGCACAACAATTCAAAGTCTGCGGTATATTTTTGGTCTTTAGCCTGTCGTAGTGACTCAGAAAATGAGAAATTGAATGTACACATGATGATGTGTTGCAAAATAATACAAAAATTTATTTGTTGCTGGACACATTAAGGTTCACTACAAGCGGGGTCTATAAAAAACAGGAAAAATTTGACAATTTCATCAGTCTGCCTACAATTCGCTCCTCAGATTTTTTTGGGTTGTTAGCTCAGTTGGTAGAGCATCGGACTCTTAATCCGTTGGTCGAGCGTTCGAGTCGCTCACAACCCACCAATAAATAAAGACTTGCAGAAATGCAGGTCTTTTTTATTTGTTATTAGTAGACCTATAGCAGACTCGCCGTATAGTGCAAAATCAGTCAAGTTTATCTCTGGTGTAGCCAAATAAAATGGCTATGTTCGTAAATCGTGTTGGTAGCTCACGTGGTGAGCTACTGAGTGTGGATAATGTGTGTCACGGCGCGAGTGCGCTGTGACACACAGGAGCCGAAGATGAGAAAGCCCGAGTTGAAGCGAATGACAGCCGCGTTGCGTCAACTGTCCCCTGTCCAACGTAAGATAGTGGCGAGCGAATTGGCGGCGCTGGATGCACAGCCAGCGACCACCGTGATCATAGAGGGGCGCTTCGCATGTGGGGCGATGTGCCAGCACTGCGAGTCTAAGCGCGTAATTCGGTACGGCCATGCCAACGGACTGCAACGCTATAGATGTAGGGCGTGCAGCAAGACGTTCAGTGCCTTGACCGGCACCCCATTGAGCCGGCTGCACAAACGTAACAAGTGGCTTGAACAGGCGGCAGCATTGCAGGACGGCCAAACGCTGCGCGAAGTGGCGCGAACATTGAACATTCACCTCAGCACTGCCCACCGCTGGCGACATCGTTTTTTGGCGGCGCCCAAGACTGTCCAGCCACAGGTGCTGACCGGCATTGCCGAGGCCGACGAAACGATGTTCTTGCTGTCGTTCAAAGGGAAGCGAAGCGACCTGGGTCGGAAGGCACGCAAACGCGGCGGCAAAGCCAACAAGCGCGGACTATCACACGAGCAGGTGCCGGTCCTTGTCGCACGGGATCGTGCCGGTGCAACAATGAATTGTGTGCTGAAGGCAATGGACATATCGTCACTGTCCACTGCGTTGAAGGCATTCGTGACGAAGGATGTTGTACTTTGCACCGACGGCAGCAAAGCGCTGGCCGGCGCAGCACGTGAGCTGGGGGTGGAACATCATGCCGTTAACCTGTCGGCTGGCATCCGCGTCGATGGTGCTTGGCATGTTCAGAACGTCAATGCTTACCACAGTCGTCTAAAATCCTGGATATTCAAGTTCCACGGCGTAGCCACCTGCTATTTGGAAAATTACCTGGGCTGGTTTAGTGCGCTCGACCGTGAACCGACTGGCAACCCGAAACCCGCTCAGTGGCTCGCTATGGCACTCGGTAGCTTGAAATAACAACATGGTTTGCGAACAGAGCCAATAAAATACAAAGCATGGCAATCTATTTTACAGAAACAACAGCGCTGCTCTTGTTGGGTTTTGTCACAGACTAACTTCGTCAGACTGAGTAATGGTCAATATGTACAGTTAAAACGAAGGGCCGCATAAGCGGCCCTTCTCTTTAGCAGCTACCCGTCAGCGACGGGCTGGGGGAGGTTTTCTCTTTTAGAAATTCACATTCGGCGCAATGCCCGTTGGTTATTGCGCCTTACGCGGGTAAAAAAATGTCAAATGTAAGGCCTGACGCGAATGGCACTTACTTAAGAGCATTTGAAATTCTATCGTTTTGTTTTTATATGACATTTCCTGCTCTGACGCGATATTTTATATAGTTCTCGAATATTCCATTCTTTACTACTATCACCAAAAATAAAGGTTTCGCTCGGATTCGGCGCTATTACGACAGCACATCCTATCGCTCGCCACTCAACATATCTGTATGATATTAAAAGAATATATTCTTAAGTAAGTGCCATTCAGGCCTGACGCCGACATTTTGACCCCGACATTTCTTTGCATGCAACAACAAACTTCGCGATTTGACTTCGTTTGTCGTGGGAAGCAGTATCATGCGCAGTGCTTGGAGAGCAACCCATTAAGCGCCAGAGGTGGATGTGATGACTTTTAGCTAGGCGTGGTATTTGCGGACAGACATTCTATTGGTTAGACTAATTTCAGCCTATCTGCGGAGATAACCATGGCAAAAGTAATAAAGAGCACTCATCTATTCAAATACAAAGTGTCCACCATGGATAAGTGGATGATCAAGATAGATGTTCCAATAAATTAACTTATAGGTTAACATTATGCGCCTTAAACGCCTAATAAAAGATCGCTGGAGAATTTGTGCGCCGCTGGATGCGCAAAATCGGACAGAAGTTGAGACATTTCTAAGCGAACTTGATGGCAACTATGAGGCCAATAAAGGTGGGATGCTTGCCCTTATGGAGCGATATGCCAAGTTGGGACCCAACGGCATGAACGATGCAATTTGCCACATTGCTAATAAAAAAGAAAAAATTTGGGAATTCATTAAAGGCCGTCTCCGCGTTTATTGGTTTGATGCTGGCAATGAGATTGTTGTATGTGTTTGCGCATGCATCAAGAAGTCCCAGAAGGTTGACCCATCCATGGTCGACAAAGCAATTCAAATGAAACACGATTATTTCAGATTAAAAGCGGCAGGTATTTCCATCGAAATCGTAGAGGAGGAGGGTTTATAAAATGACAGCATTTTCTGCAATGCTTCGGGAAGTAAAATCGAAAGATTCTTATTGGGTAGAAGCCGCAAAATTGGATTTTGCCTTGGAATTGACACGCCATATGAATGTGCAATCGGTAAGTAAGGCCGATATGGCAAAGCGTCTGGGCACATCGCCTGCCTATATCACCAAGCTTCTGCGCGGGGATACAAATTTAACTATCGAATCCATGGTCAAAGCGTCTCGTGCACTAGGTTGTGATTTTCATACACATGTTGCACATCGTAATGCTGCGGTGAAATGGTTCGAGGTTTATACCAATGAGAGCCAAGTTTCTCGTCCCAACCCCGAAGCCTTAAGATGGGCAAAGTTTGTAAAGGAGCCGCATCGTGAGCCAGTTCCCGTTGCAGCTTAAGCAATATTTTTTTACACAAATCGAATGCAAGGCCAATCCGCAATACGATCAAGCTGGCAATGCAATGGGAAGCAAAATTGACTGCAAGTTTGCAGTCAATCCAATTGATGGTCAGGAAGATGCCTTGGGGATTGAACTGACAGTTTGGGTCGATGCGAATACGAGCGAAAACCCTCCATATTCGTTCAGAGTATCAGCTTTTGGGGTATTGAATATTGCACAGAACACGTCAATAGAAGTGGCCACACAATTGGCAAATGTTACCGGTATGCAAATTCTTGTGGGTGCAGTTCGGGAAGAAATCGCTCGTATTACATCGCGCGGTCCGTGGGGGGCATTCATGCTGCCAATTATTCTATTATCGCCAGCTTCACCGCAACCTGAAGAATAATAGCAATAAAGATATTTGTGTAATTCCTGTGTAATCGCGCCCGGAAAATTACACAAAACACCAGAATTCAGCAGAGCCAAGGCTGGCAATGGAAACATTATTTTTACATACAAATCAAACTATTGGGAACAATCGAGAAGCCGCGATACAGCCCAACCCGAATACTCTTAACCCGTTGGTCGAGCGTTCGAGTCGCTCACAACCCACCAATAAATAAAGACTTGCAGAAATGCAGGTCTTTTTTATTTGTTATTAGTAGACCTATAGCAGACTCGCCGTATAGTGCAAAATCGGTCAAGTTTATCTCTGGTGTAGCCAAATAAAATACAAAGCATGGCAATCTATTTTACAGAAACAACAGCGCTGCTCTTGTTGGGTTTTGTCACAGACTGACTTCGTCAGACTGAGTAATGGTCAATATGTACAGTTAAAACGAAGGGCCGCATAAGCGGCCCTTCTCTTTAGCAGCTACCCGTCAGCGGCGGGCTGGGGGAGGTTTTCTCTTTTAGAAATTCACATTAGGCGCAATGCCCGTTGGTTATTGCGCCTTACGCGGGTAACAAAATGTCAAATGTAAGGCCTGACGCCTACCCTCCTTGCTGCTCAGTTATGAGCAAGTTGCCAAACTGTTTGGTAATCATTACTGTCGAGATACATCTGGCTTTCTGTCCAGTATGGCCTCTATGCAGCAGCTTTTCTTGATATTTCAGAGCGGCACTCGACAATGGCAATGAGCACTTGGCATTGGGGTCAGCACTTGGCACTTGGCACTTGGCATTGGGGTCTAATATTACAACATTTTGTTGGAATGTTAGAACTGACCCCGTGCGTTCTTTGCTTGCTGCTCAGTTATGAGCAAGTTGCCAAACTGTTTGGTAATCATTACTGTCGAGATACATCTGGCTTTCTGTCCAGTATGGCCTCTATGCAGCAGCTTTTCTTGATATTTTAGAGCGGCACTCGACAATGGCAATGAGCACTTGGCATTGGGGTCAGCACTTGGCACTTGGCACTTGGCATTGGGGTCTAATATTACAACATTTTGTTGGAATGTTAGAACTGACCCCGTGCGTTCTTTGCGTGCGTTCTTTGTGCGCTTAAACTGGAAATCATCGGCCGTGTCGACCCTGTCACCGATCGTGATGGCGCCCGCCGTGTCTATGTCACTCAAAAAATAAAGGCGCAAAAAATCCGCAGTCTGAAATCTGATGGGACGCCCGTCAATCTTGAGGAGGTAGCTATCAGTCCCGAGGAATATCCAAAATTCCTGGAGCGAGCCTACAAGGCAGAAAAGTTTTCAAAACCTCGCAATTTTATCGGCCTTTTAAAATCCCTACCGCCGAAAGAAATGGAAAATCTAATGATATTAAATGCGCCGATCGGCAATAACGAACTGAAGGCGTTAGCTGAGCGCCGCGCATTGTTGGTCAAGCGACATCTGGCAGAGCAAGGTAAAGTGGCGAACGAGCGAATGTTCCTGATGACCCCCAAATTGATGGCAGAAGGCATCAAGGATAAGGGTAACCCTAACCGTGTCGATTTCACGTTAAAGTGAACTGAAGACACTTGACACTTAGTGGCATCCTGCTTTGACCCCTTTAGTTTGATTATTAATCAAGTAACTTGGCCCGTTATTTTCGAAACTGGCCTTTCTCCAAGTACCATAACCGACCCACAGCGGCCCGTCAGGATGATTAAAATGAACGTCTGCTTCAACCCAACGGGATGTTTAGAATTTTATGGAAGCGCAGCTTAGGAAGCTAATCTGCTGCTTCAGTAATGGGTGCTTCGGCATACAATATTTCAAGCCGCTCTTCGTCTACTTCAAGAAGCCGTAGGCAGGCAGCACCCAGCTTTGTCCATTCCTGGGTCATGCTCAAACCGAGTTTTTTCTGCACAAGATGTTCTGCGAGTTGTGATGTTGCGATGAGTCTGCGGCTCATCATGGGTAGATCTGAATGGGCAGATTCTATCTTCACAAGGTCGTGGTGGTTGCGAATACCGAGACAGAGCTCTTCAGGTAGCCACCAGCTTTTTGCCAAGATATGTCCTATCATGGCATGATTAGTCGGGATTTCAGTTTCCTCAACCTCTATGAAACAACGTTCGCTATCATTGTTTGCTTCAGCCAGCGCTTTAGCATATTCCGGGAAGTACCCCAGCAGAACCGGAATTCCACAGTCACGGAACAAGCCGAAGGTATAAGCATCATTGACATGCAGATCACGTAACTTGAGCTCCTGTGCCAACCATGCGGACAAGCGCGCAATGCGTGCAGAAGCATCCCAAAAACGCTCCAAATTTCTCACATTGGGAAAGGAGTTGCGCAGGATAATGCCGGCCACGGTATGACTGGATGCTTTTAAGCCGAGTATCGTAAGTGCTTCGCTCGCTGAACGCACCCGCTGGCGCATTCCAAAATAAGGCGAATTGACTGTTTTGATCAAGCTGGCCGAGAGCGCCACATCGACTCCAATAATATCTGCCAAACGTTTAAAGTCCGGTTCATCTTTGCCCATTTCAGCCATAAAACGATCCAGGACAGCAGGGCATGGGGGGATGCCAATATCGAGAATGGCACTCTCGAACAAGCTGTCGACTGGCGCTGGGCGGGAGTTTTGTTGTGTGCCGCTCATTTCATTTTCCTCGTTTTGAGTCAAGAGAGCAGGTTGTTACTGAGCTTTGTACTGCCACTTAAGCTGTCCTTGACAACCAGAAAATATCTTTTTATTAGGTGCCCCCATATTCTGTAAGCTGATTTTTAGCTCGCTTCTGGACAGGTTTTGGAATCCGCGTAAATCCAGGTGTGTACGCAACGTTTGTACCGCGGTTTCGCCTAGCACTTCTTTGATATTGCAGTATAGCTTGGAGAGGCTGGTTTCTATTTGCTGAGACAGATCGGTAATCGTATCAAGCAGAGACTTACGCTTGCCCATTAAGGCAAGAGAGTCCTTTACTGCTGGAGGGAAGCGTGCAAATATTTTCTGCCATTCGCCTTGTTGTTGCGCGGTCAGCTCGATTTTCCCTTCACGAATTTTGTCACCCAATTCAATGAATTTGGCGAGCTTTGGGTCGGCCCGCGCGGCTGCCATCTCGATGGCATTCCTCTGCAAGACTGCATCAATTTTGATTATATTTTCCTTGGCGGCGATGATTTGACTTCCAAGGGTAGAATGGTCTGGCAGTAACACGGTGACGATCGTTTCCTTATCTCTACGTGCCAGCGTAGAGGAAAGCTCAATCATGTTGCCGGCAATTGCGCAACCTTCCATTACGCCAACCTGTATCGTTTCAGCAACAATTTCGCAGTTTACAGCGCGTTTAATGGAGACAGACTTGCCGAAAATGACGCAGGATTCTGCATAATTGACGGTAATGTGGCCATCCCATGCCTCAATGCTGGCGTTAATGGCCCGGCCATGTATAGAAACATTGCCACCATCGCTTTTGGCATGGCCACCGGAAAGGTTGTCGTCAATGCAAATATTGCCATCTGATGAGAGGATGGTACCGTACACCGCAGAGCGGAAAGTCATGTGCTTGCCCTTTACGATGCGACCTTCCTGTACTTCGCCATGCTCGACGAAATTATCCACGTCCAACTTGATGTCGCCGGTGGATTTAGTGCTGATGCCACTTCTGTTTTCGATTGTGGCAGTTACCTCCACTTTTTTTGATCTCTCGTCAAATCGCAGAAAGCCATCCATGTCAGCCACGATCATGTCGCCCTGCGCACTGGGTTCGATGCGCGTGCCAGGGCCAGACATTACACGCAAATCAATATCTCTGGGTGCGCGGGGCTCAATGGTGACGCCGGTCACGCGATAACCAGGATCGCCAAGCGCACAGGGGATTTTGCGTAACAACGTGATGTTTTTAATTACTTGTGGAAAGTAGTTTTTAGCTGCGTTCAGTGATGCTTTTCCGTTGGCGTTTATTAGTGGAGAACGATCCTGGCGGAGATCGGATTTTTCTTCTGTTATTTGTGCGTCCCGGCTATCGGTTGGTTCGCGCTGGTATGCGAATTCGATACGGGTTGCCGCACCACTTTGAATGACTGCACGCACCGCGTCAGCATCGATACCAAAAGTCACCCCATGGCACCACATTGCTGCGACAAACTCATCGAAATTCAATTTGGTCTGGCGCGATTCGGTCTTTTGGGTAAATCCGACAATAGAGCTGATACCGTCAGCTTCGGGCGCGCCATAAACCGGGGTTTCAAATGCCACCTCGGTGAACACAGGTTCAAATAAATATTGCGCGTATCCTCTTGGGGTAATTTTTGCGCTTCGATACAGGCTCTTACGGTGAGGTTCGAAAATGGCAATTTCACTGGCAAGTCGCACTTCCGTTGATAGTCCATTTTTAGATGTGACGGGCTTTGTTCCATACAACAAATCCACGAGGAGCGCATAGTCCAAGCCTTTGAAATAAGCGTCATTTTTAAACAGACGGTCAACGAACAGTCGTAAGATATCCTGTGCAGGGGGCGGCGAAACTAAGATAAATACGCCATTTTCCCGGACTTGCACATAGGTTGGCAGCATAGACACTTGTGACATTGAGTTTTATTCAAGAGATTTAATGGCCGCAATGGTGATTGCGGGGCTGTTCAATGCTGCTAAAGCAGTTGGGGCTGATTTACTCCTAATGGCACCATGTTGCCGATCATGACTGCCCGCATCTTGCTGGACATTTTACACCATGCTTGGCAGTTAATGGCACGCTGCTGCCCATCGTCCGGTAAGGCTAACCAACAGAAAGTCGACATTCATAACGCAGCCATAATTTGTATGGTGACTGCCGCCAGCGCAATCAATTTTTGCTGCCGTTTACTACCTTGAGTGTTGTACAAGCTTTGAAAGCAGGGGCCTTAAAGGCTTTGATTTATAGTGCTACGCCAGTTGCTGGGATATGACCAGTGCGTGCAGCGCGCTTACGCACTTCAAAAGTGCCAAAACCCACCAGCGCAACCTGAGCCGCCCTCTTTAATGTGGCGGTGATGACTTCAAACAGGGCAGTAATGCATTGGTCAGCGTCGGTGATAGTCAAGCTGGTTATCGCCTAAAAGTTTTTATTTATGCTGCAATTTTGCGTTCTAAACATCCTTTCTTTTGTTCGTCTTTAATCTGCTGAGCAGGGATAGAACGCACGACGGGGATTGGCAGCCAGCTGCGAATGGCCAAGTTCTTGCTGAATGCTATGACTGACCGAGTTGTATTGGCTGGAAATCATATTGACAGGATGTATGGTTAACGCGTCAACCAGGAACGTGCACGTACTGTAATGACCGCATAGGGAAAAATCCAGAACAAGGCAAAAAATGCAAAATATGCGTAGATAATTCCATATACAAAATCCAAGGATTTTTCACTGCGCAGATAGTAGAGCATGTAAAGCGTTGACATCAAGCCAATTGCCACCAGCACACGTACGATGGTAAATGGGTCACTAATTGTCAACGTGATGAGTAAGGCAAGCGTGATGTAGATCATGGGGAAACGCATATTGGTAAAAAATGAATCCACAATTGATATCCAACGGGTATTCCAAGGTCTCTTCCATAGTACAGTCGTCAAAAATCTCAACTCTTCCCGCACATAGCTTCTTTCCCAGCGTAAGAACATTTTTACCAGTTTCAAATAGGTCTCCGGCACGATGGTGTGTACTACTGCCTTACGTTGATAGACCGTATCAAGTCCTTCTTCCAGAATAAAATTGGTCATGGCGCGATCTTCGCCAAAGGTGTAAGGTGCGCCCAGAAAAGTTTGTTGGCTCCAACGTTGTAAAACTTTGTGTACAACCGAGAGCCGATAGGCAGACAGCGCGCCAGGGCAGCAATATACCGTTCCGTATGTAGATTGAATGGCGCGCAGCATATCAAAGGAAAGAATGAAGCGAACATGCAGCATGCGCGGAATGATGCCACTGCGTCGATTGAATGCAGCCACTTTGCCAGCCACAGCGCCCACTTTTGGATTGCGGAACGGGCCAGCAATCTCCAGTAGTGTTTGCTTTTCAATCACACTATCCGAATCGATCGTAACTGCGATCTCACCCTTGGCGCGGGTAAATCCTACTTCCAATGCAGCGCGTTTGCCACGGTTTTCGGTAAATCGCACTGGTGTAACGAGATCGGGGTGGCGCTGTGCGGCAGCGAAGATATGATCCCATGTGTCATCCTTGCTACCATCATCGATTACAAATATTTCCAGACGATCTCGAGGGTAATCTGCAAGGGCTATGGAATCGATAGTCTGCCCAACCATCTGGCCTTCGTTATAGGCAGGGATAATTACTGTCAACAAAGGGCGTTAGCCAGATCTGCTGGAGCTTTTTCAGCATAACGGAACAGAAGTGCGGTACGAAATACCAGCATCATGGTACCCATCAGTATCCAGATGACACTGGGTCGAAAGATAGCCTGTGTCCATGAATTTTCAGAAGTAGTATTAAACAACGGTAGGAATATTCGTCCATCAATCGTGAGGTAAAGCAATATGCCCATGCCTAGCACGATGGCTAATTTAAGTAATTTATCTTCCAAGGGGGATGCTTTGGGGGGCGTTATTAAATTCACTATAAGCTTTCTAATTAATATTTTATGCAGTAGTAAAGGTTAAGCTAAGCGAATTTTGAATCGGCTGTATATGAGCACTGATTATGCAAATCGTTCAAATTGGCATTAATTATTTCACACGCAGTTAAGTTATATCGGATTGAGGACAAGCGACATCAACATACTCTGATTCAATCTTCCAGCGCCCGCACTTTTACAGCCTTACCTTTAATCTTGCGTGCAGATAATTTTTTACCGCGATACTCGCGATATTACGTGTTACAGCAACATAAGTGGATTGATTGGTATCAGTGATCTTGCCGACTTGTTCCAGTGTAATTCCCGCTTCACCTGTCAGAATAGAAACGCTGCCATATCTTGTTGCTTTCGTGTTCTCCAGTAGTTTGAGCTCACGCGGCTTATGCAGGAAATGGCGCGCCTGACGCGAGATCCCTTCATGATCACTGCTGTCCGGTTAAAACACAAACAGACTCAATTGATAGCAGTTGCTACCCAATTCGGATTTGTAGTCGCTGCCCGGAAATGCTTGCTGGATGCTGCTTGATCGTCACGTGGAATTGATCAGCGCATGTTATAGGCTTTAAATAACGATCACCGCCGCAACGATCGACAATGCGATGGAAGGTCTTCCAGCGAGGAAGTCCATAAGTTGAGTGAACTGCGTTTTGCCGATGTTCATGACAGCCTCCGGAAGAAAAACCGGAAGACCGTCAGACCCATTTTTCGCCATTCAAATCGGAGACAGTCTTCATTGCTTAGAATCCTGCGTCAATCATGGCTTTCAGGCGGCTCCGCCGCGCTTATTTTTGTGGATGAGCGCTACCATGAAGAGCGGCGGAAGTGCCGCGGCCACGCAAGCCGCCACACCAGCGCCAATCAAACCCATCCATAATGTGAGTGAAACAAATAGGGTCATGTAGATGACCGTAGTGATCACGTTTACGAGCAACACTTTGCCAGCATGGCCAGCGGCATAGACCGCAGCACGTAGTGACGCAGCAGTGAGGTCAAAGGTGGCAGCCAGCAACATCCATGTAAGAACGGGTGCTGCGGCGGCAAATTCCTTGCCAACAAGTGTGGCTAGCAGCTGGTCGCTAAGGAAGTAGCTTGCGGCCACGAACAATAGGCCAAAGACACCACCGAGCAAGGCGGTGCGATAGGCGATCTGGATGAAGTCATTGCTGCCCTGATTCCAGCTCCGGGTCAGATCGGGAAACACCACTTGGCGGATCAGCGCGGATGGTTTGGACAGCACGCTGGAAAACTCGCGTACCAGACGCAGCAAACCTGCTTCGGCTGGCCCCAAGAGGTAACCTGCTAGCATGATGGAAAGGTTCTTGTATACAAGATCAAGATTCGACTGCCAGTAGCTAATCCACAAAAAATGACGCAGCCCGGAAAATTCAGCCAGGCTTGCATCGCTGACACTCTCGCCCTCGGGTGGGCAGCCGATGCGCTGGCGGTATTCATGCCGACCGCGCCAGCTCAGGTAAAGATTTTCGGTGGCAAAGGCAAAGGCCAGGATTGCCACGAACATTGGTAGCGGGCCTTCGAGCCACCATACGATCGCGATTCCTGAAAAGCGGATGGTAGGGCCAATCATCATCTGCCGACCCAAGGCATCGAACTGGTTAAATAGTCGCAAAATACCATTCGCGGTGCCGTTGCCGATGGTCAGTAAAACAAGACTGTATGCGGTGAGAAGGATTACATGGTCGCGGTCCATGCCCATCGACGGCCCTACCAGGGGAGCCACGATCAGTCCCAGGGCTGTGGCGGCGAGGCTGGTGCGGTGGTCCACGCGGCGGCAAACTGTGATCAGGCGGCGCAGCATGCGGGTGTCTCCGGCATCGTGCGCCGGTATACCATGGAGCACCACCGCTTCAAAAGGTTGAAAGTTGAGAAAGCCCCGCACCAGCAGGGCATAGGTTTGTATCATCACCACCAGGCCGAACTCGGTGGGGCCGAGCGCGCGTGCCATGAGTGCGGTTGCACCGAGCGACATGAGTGCAGCAACACCACGGCCTCGCACCAGGAAGCCAAAATTTCCCAGTACCCGGCGCATTGGGCTTTGTGTGCGCGGGCTGTCGTCAGATTGGCTCATGCGCGTTCCTCAGCGCATGATTAGGTTAGTGTGTTGCCATGTGCCGGGTTGCTGTGTTGCATGGTGGCTTGCATGCTGTTGATTTTCTTCACAAAATAAAGCATATTCCTTGAAATTAAGTTTCCGCGCGCCTGCCATGACAGTCATTTACGGCATTGTCCGCAATTCGGCAAACGCCGCGCAAACGGAATCGATTTGTTCATGGGTGTGCGCGGCGCTGACACTGCAACGAATCAACGACACACCATTCGGCGTTACTGGCGGGAGCATCAGGTTGACATAGACACCGCGTTGCAGCAGGTTGTTCCAGAATTGCAGTGCTTCTATCCTGCCGTCAAGTACCACGGCGATAACCGGGCTCGGCGGCGCGCCCAAGGTGTATCCGAGCGCCGTCAAGCCCGCATGCAGACGCTTGGCGTTATCGTGCAGGCGATGGCGCAGTTGGCTATCGGCGGAAAGCTTACGCAGTGCGCAGCGAGTCGAGGCAATCGTCGCAGGCGACGGTGATGCGGTGAATATGTATGGCCGGCTCGAGTAGCGAATCAGATCCAGTTCGGTGTGGTCGCTCACGCAGAAGCCGCCCGCGCTTCCCAAGCTCTTGCTGAAAGTGCCCACAATGAAGTCCGCATCCGCCAGTATGTCCACTTCTTCAACCAGTCCGCGGCCACGTTCACCAAGCACTCCCAGCGAATGCGCTTCATCCACCAGCAGATAGCCGCCGAGCTCGCGTTTTACGTCGGCTATTTCCTTGAGTGGAGCGCAGTCGCCAAGCATGCTGTAGATGCCTTCCACCACGATCAGTGCATTCGCGGCACGCGCACCAAGGCGGCGCATACGTTTTGCCAGGTCTTGCGCGTCGTTATGGCGAAAGCGTATTGTTTCGGCACCGCCCAGGCGGCAGCCATCATAAATGCTGGCATGGCAATCTGCGTCGAGCAGTACTACATCATTAGGTCCGGCAAGTGCTGCCAGCAGGCCGAGATTGGCGGCGTAGCCGGTAGAAAATACGATGGCATCGCGCTTGCCGTAAAACGCCGCGAGTTCCTGCTCGAGCTTGCGATGCCCCGAGTAGCTACCGTTGGCCATACGCGAACCCGTCGTACCGGTACCCTCAAACTCCAGCGCCGTGCGAGCGGCAGCAATGCACTCAGGATCAAAGGTCAGCCCAAGATAGTTGTTGGTACCTGCCAGGATGGTGCTCCGACCGTTGATGAGTCCCTCGGTTGGTGAAATAATACGATCAATCTCGACGCTGAACGGGTCTATGCCCAGTGACTCGAGCTCGAGTCGGCTGGTTGCCAAGCTTTTAAATTTGTCAAAAATCCCCATCATTCAGAACTCATAATTTTTTCAATCTGTATCGCAAGATCCTTCACAGTCTTTACGTCCGGCAGAATGCTCACGGGAATGGAGATGTCGAAATGGTCTTCGATGGTCAGTAGCAATTCCATGATTTGGAGTGAATCCAGATTCAAATCGCCGACTAACTCGGTGTTTTCATCAATTTCGACGCTACCTTTTGTGAACAACGTCAATCCGTCATAAAGATTGGCGAGAATAGATTGGTATTCCATCATAGATTTTCCTGTAATTTCTTGAGATTTTTGCCAGAGATGTATGCGAGCCCTTGCTCAAGCCCGAAGGCCGGTTGCCAGCCGGTAATCCGCGAAAATTCGGAATTGTCGCATACCCAGTCGGGATGCGTGAGTTCCCGAATCTTGCCCGGGGTCAGCATCGGCGAATATCCCAACAGTCGGGCGGTGGTGAAATTCGCAAGTGCGGCAAGCGTGAGCATGGAAACGGGAATCGGTACGCGGCGCACTGATCCGCCCCCGCGCAGCACACGCCCGCCGATCTTCAGCACCGTGCCCCAATCGTACCCCCCCGCCTGCCCATCATGCAGTTCGAAGGTTTGACCATAGCCTGCATCCGCGGCCAGCCAGCGTACCACGGCGGTTGCCAAGTCTTCAACGTAAATCAGGGAGAATCGCCCGTTAGCGCCAGCAGGCAGTGGCGCGAAGCCGCTGGCGATGCAGCGAAATAACGGCAGTAGCTCGCGATCCCCTGGGCCAAATACTGCAGATGGTCGCAGCACAGTCCAGCGCATGTTTTCTGAGGCGGCCTTGATAATGCCTTCCCCGCGCCATTTACTTGCGGCGTAATGGGACAGTTTGGGTTCACGCGCTGCCAGTGAAGATATAAGCAAAAAGCGCGGTGCCCGTGCCTCGTATGCGGCTGCCAAAGCAACGCGTCGTGTTCCTTCCACGTTCACCTGGTCAAAGTCGTCCTGACTGGCGCCGCGCACGGCTCCTGCGCAATGAATGACGGCATGCGTTCCTGCAACCAAAGCGCCTAATGCGTCTTCGTCTTCAAGGTCTCCAGGTAACCATTCGACTCCGGGAATTGTTGGTAGAACGCGCCCTTTCCGGGGTCGGTATAAGGCGCGAACGCGCCAACCGGCACTCGTCAGATGCGTAAGAAGCGTCGCACCGACGAATCCGGTCGCCCCAGTCAGAGCCAGTGTGGAACGGGTATTTAACTGAGGGATGTCGGAGCCGTGGTCATTGGTTGGAGACAATGCCGTTGCCGGCACGCTTTCGTCAGCCACTGGCCCGCATCATTGCCGATACGAATTGAGGCTCGGCTTGCGGAAATTCTTTCACATCGGCGAGAGCATTCTTGCTTTCCTGTCTGAGCAGGTAACCTGCCCGTGCTGCCGACCGTGTCAGCTTGCCCGAGGACGTGCGCGGCAACGTGTGCCGCGGCACAAGCTCGATCAGGCAGTTGATGCCCAGCTCTTCGTGAATTTTCCGATGCAGTCGATGCGAAAGAGTAAGCACCTCTTCAGCTTCGCGGACATTGCATTGTACGACTGCCACGGCGACATCCGAGTCATCAGGGCCGGGCACGCAAAACGCTGAAACGTCCATCGACCTCAATTCGGGTTGTTGCACCACAATGTGCTCAATATCCTGCGGCCAGATGTTGCGGCCGTTGATGATTATTACGTCTTTGTGTCGGCCGGTCACGACAATGTTCCCGTCTACCAAGTATCCGAGGTCTCCGGTGTCAAGCCAGCCGTCTATTGAGAGAACCTGTCGCGTTTGCTCCGGTTTTTTGAAATATCCAGACATGATGCTGGGTCCACGTATCTTGATCCGGCCGACATGAAGATCCGGCAGCACATTTTCGTGCTCGTCGCGAATACTTACCTCGTGCCCCGGCAGTGGTGCGCCGCATCGGACTAAACCGGTTACTCGGCTCGTGTTCGCGTCGGCTGGGCTGGCACATAAATGCTTTGCGAGGTGATCGGCGTCAACCCAGTCAACAATAATGCCCTGGCGCAGTGGAGAAAAGCTGAAGGCTACTGAACTTTCCGCCATGCCGTAGCACGGAACAAAGGCGCGCGGATCGAACCCGGCTGGAGCCAGTAGTCTGGCAAAACGATCGGTTAGCGATGTATGAATGGGCTCGGCACCGATGCCGGCGAAGCGCCAGGCACTCAGGTCGTACTGCGCAAGATCCTCGGGGCGGATCCTGCGTGAGCATAGTTCATATCCGAATGGAGGGCTGCATGAGAGAGTAGCTCGCGTGCGGGTCAGTAATTCGAGCCAGCGCCGTGGGCGCATGGCGAAGTCGCGCGTATCAAGATAATCGATCGAACGCTGCGTGGCCACGTTGACCAACATGCAGCCGACGAGCCCCATATCGTGGTAGAACGGCAACCACGAGAAGCTGCGGTCATCGGGTTGCATGTCAATGCCGTGGTTAGCTATCCCAAACAGATTATTGAGCACAGTTTCCTGAGTGATTACCACACCCCGAGGAAAGCTGGTGCTCCCTGATGTGTATTGCAAATAAGCTGTTTCAGTAGGGCCGCTGCGCTGCAATTCACCTTGTTGTTTCGGCAATTCATCGAATGCGGCAGGCGTTCCTAAAAAAACCAGCTCGATGTTCAAGGCTGCCTCGCGCAAGAGCGGCAGGAAGTTGTTTGAAGCTATCGCCACCGCTGCTCCGCAGCCCAGCAACAAGCCGCGTAACTGGCCGACGTAGGCTTCGTGTCCCCCGAGATTGAGCGAGGCCGGCAGAGCCACTGGAACCAATCCGGAATACTGGCAGGCGAAAAAGAAACGCAAAAAATCCGGATTGGTTTCAGCCACTATCGCGACCCGCGCACCCCGTTTCAACGAAAGGGATTGCAGACGTTGAGCCAGTACCAAAGCCTGTAGGCGGAGCGTTCGATAAGGGAGTACCGTCGTGAGCTTGCCACGACCTGAATAGAAATTTGCGCCAGTTTCCCCAGTGGCGGCATAGTCCAGCGCGTCGGCCAGAGTGGCGAAATCTGCACGCCGCAGTGGCAGCGAGTTGTCAGTCGGGGTTGGCAATGGAGTGGATTTCTTAATGTCCTGCATATTCAACTTGGATTCCTGAAAAATATCTAATGACGCTTGGAGCATCAAAAATACGCACCAATTTCAAACAATTATTATAACTAAATTGTAACCAAATTGTAACCAACTGATCTGCGAATGACCTGTATGCTCTGTAGCATCTGCGTCTCCTCGTTGTTACTGTAACAACTCCTTGCATGCCAAACCGACCCCGCTCCCTAGCTAGTCTGGCTGGTGAATTATCGTAGGTGCCAAAAGCCAGGCAATATATTCAACTAAATTCTGAGATGTTTGAATTATATAATTTAATCAAATTGCTATGTCATTAAATTAGCTATTTTTTCTCATGCAATTACTTGAATATCTTTATAATTTAAGTTATTTGGTGCCACAGTATATTTTAAAACATTCAAAAATTTGACTGGTGGCTTCAATAACTAACAGAAAAAGTGCCAGTCATAAATATATCGCAAGTGGTGTTACCTAAGTCATGTCGAACTAAAAATGGGCAGCTTTGCTGGCTATTTCTGTGCCTTCGCATCTATGGAGAACCTAGTCACAGCATTTAGCTGAATACCCAACAAAACCTTTAAAGGGGTGCGTATGGTTGTTCTCTCCATAACTAAGCGCTTAGTCGTGGATCATAGCAAAAACTTTCAGCGTTATTTACATAAATAGCGTGAAGACGTTGGTTCAAGGCATTGAGCAGCGTTGTGTTGGTATAAAATCGTATACAAGTGATTCTAAAAGGTCAGACTTTCTATCATTTAATCAATTTTGCTCACGCAATATGTTTTTCAACTCGGTGTATCACCACGCACGGCAATAAGCGTTTAATAACACAGCTAAGCCAAAGCATTTATTGCTTCATGATTGCGCGGATATAATTACTCGGGATGGCATATGAAATACCACTGGGGTGGGCTAATACGTTTTCTTTAGTGTCTTTTACGAATACCATATTGAGGATGCCAAAAACTTTGCCAGTTTTAGGGTCAAACAGCGGACTTCCGCTATTCCCAGGGTAGGCGGTCCCATCCAGTTGAAATACGGAATAGGGTGCGCGGAGTCGCTTAATTGTTTTGATGTTAAGCCGCTTCGAGGTTAATGCTGGGATAACGATAGGGGTAATAGCCGAAATAATGGCTTGGTGCGTCACCGGGTAAAGCCCCAACACCATGCCAATAGGAAAGCCGGTAAAGGCAACTGTTTCACCCTCTTTTACAGTATTTGAATCTCCGATCACCAAGGCAGGCAAGGGTTCACCACTAATTTTCAATAGTGCCAAGTCATGTTCAATGTCAACCTCGACTACGGTTGCAGACCTAGCCTGGGCTGCGGCGCCATGACCAACAAAAACTGCCAGCGATTCCTTTTTTTCAGTGTCTAGATTTTGTGGAACGACATGGGCATTGGTAATAATATGAATACCATCGCCTACAGCAAATCCAGTTCCAAGAAAATTGGCTGGTGGTGCGCGAGTATGTAATATGGTTCCTATAGCTACAATGGAAGGCCTGATCACTTCTATGGTTTGGGAGAGGTCATTCGCAGATGCATTGCCGATATGACAATACAGAGCTAAAAAAGAGGTAAGTATGAACCTAACAGTGAATTGTTTTGTTCGACTGCCAAGCAGGAACCCAATAATCTCCAGATTCTTTCCCATATGCTTTAACATAGAGTAACGCTACTAATAAACATAGCGCATACTATCACCAAAATTTTCAGCTTGGACAGTAAGCGAGTAAATAAGCATCTGAAACACCAGCTTTCAACTGGAAAATCGATAATTAGTGCCTTGACGGTGGAACGGTCAAGCGTGTAGCCATTATTGGTCACGATAACAACTTTAAAATATCAATTATTTATTTTTTTGTGTATTTTTTCAAATGGATGCAGACACTTCGAGCTGATCCTACAGTGCATCAAGACCATAGCAGATACGATTAAGGAAGTGCTGCCTCCGTGATTTGTCCCACACAAGTTCGACTGGATTGGACTCAAGAGCATAGGGGTAGTAGCAGTTTCATGTTTTGTGGCTGTATGAGTAGTCGACTGGCGAACCAACCGGTACCATCGAGCACCATTATGATTTTGTCGTTTGGGGGCTTATCTCGCATAGCGTCCCATCTGCAAACAGCAACGCACAGCGAACTATCTTTTTAGTATAAACCGCCTGCATAGCGATACGATATCCCTGCATCTGCACACTATGAGACACGGAAACTGACGTTGCGCCGCTCTTGTAATCGAGTACCCATACTTCGTCGTCAAACTACACCAGTCGGTCGATACGGCGCAGTTCGCCGCGCGCATTGACATAATCATTGCAAGCCCCACGGTATTGCTGCGGATCGAAGAAACGTTGCAATGCCGGTAATGCCAATAAGTACTGTGCCTGTTGCCAGAGTGATTCCATGTCACTGGACGAGATGTCGAACTGCAGTTGCAGCGCCGCCTTGTCAGCCATCTCTCTCTTCTTGATTCCATCTGCTGTAAGTAGGACAGAGGTGCCTGACGAAGATACGCTTAAATATTGCAGCAACGTGTGTAACAAAATGCCTTGCCGCTGTGCAGCGGTGGAGCGTATTGCACGCTGGCCAGTGGGTAATGGACGTAATAATGCCGCATCGATTTCAGTAGCACTGCAGGCAAAACAGAAGTAAGATTATCGGCCGCAAACAGCAAGGGATTATCACCCTCCTCCACCGCCGCCGAAATGCGGCCATACCAGGAAGTTTCTTTCAATTCGCCATTCCCGCTCACTAGCAGCGCTTGCTTCGCACGTGCGAGGATAACTGGGGTCTACCATCCAATTTATACTTTATATTTCGACTTTTTTGCATTATTTAATAATAAAGTCGCGACTTTATTGAATTTGTTGTACGCTTAGCTCATGAAACGCTATCTCGACGAATTGGTATTGAAAGATTTGACCACCAAGATGGTGGTGTTGACTGGACCACGGCAGGTGGGGAAAACTACGCTTGCTCGTCAGTTGATGCAGTTGTTTGGTAATGCTCAATACCTCAACTGGGATGTGTTGCCAGACCGGAGTGTGTTGCAGCGCCAGTCATGGAATCCACGCGCTAAGCTACTCGTCATGGATGAGATTCACAAAATGCACGCCTGGAAGGGCTGGTTGAAGGGGGTGGTGGACGGGCGTTCGCCCGAGCAGGCACTGTTGGTAACGGGTAGTGCGCGCATGGAAACATTTCTGCAAGGGGGCGATTCACTGGCGGGTCGTTATTTTTCTTTCCGCTTGCATCCGTTTTCGGTGCGCGAGTGGTGTGAACAGCAACATGTGGAGCCCGCCGATGCTTTGGATCATTTGTTGGAAAGAGGTGGCTTTCCCGAGCCGTGCCTGGCTAGTGACTCAGTGCAGGCCGATCGCTGGCGTGCACAGTATTTCAACGATCTGATTCGTGAAGATGTACTGGAGTTTTCACGCCTGCATGAGATCAATACGATGCGCCTGTTTGTCGAGTTGTTGCGCGAACGTGTGGGGTCACCACTTTCGTTAGCATCCATGGCACGCGATCTGGCGGTTTCACCCGCGACATTGAAACGCTATCTGGATATTCTGCAGGCGTTGTTTATCGTTTTTACCGTTCAGCCCTGGCATCACAATATTGCCCGCGCTATTTTAAAAAGTCCTAAAGTATATTTTTTTGATACGGGATTGGTTCGAGGTGATCAGGGTGTGCGCTTGGAAAATGCGATAGCGGGAATGCTGCTGAAGCATGTACATTTTTTACAGGATAGCGCGGGAAGAACGGCTGGCCTGCATTACATTCGCACCAAGGATGGTACGGAAGTAGATTTCGCGCTCAGTGAGGAAGGAACGCTGACACAAATGATTGAATGCAAGTTGAGTGACAATAAGCCGCATCGCGGCCTGTCACGATTTGCTGAACAGTTTCCTGATACGGAGGCTGTGCAGATAGTTTATGGATTGCGTCAAGAAGAGTTCCGCAACGGAATCAGAATTACTGATGCCGCTAACTGGCTTATGGGTTTGTCGGCATGATGAGTATCTGCCGTGTTGGATAACTGGGTCGGATCACTATTTTTTGAAGACAGTGATTCCAAGCAGAAAGGGAACCAGAGACTACTTAATGAGGAGTAACCCAGATGAAAAAACTTGATGCGTTTGAAAAAGATATCTTGGACGCCTATGAGAAGGGCGAGCTTAAGACCACGTCCCCTTCCAAAGCAAGGTTGGCAAAATTCAAAGCCGCCGCTACCGCTACTTTTCTCAAAGAAAAGCGGATCAATATCCGTCTGTCCGCCCCGGATTTAATGGATATTCAAGCGCGAGCACTTGAGGAAGGTATGCCATACCAGACGTTGATCGCTAGCGTACTTCACAAATTTGTGTCTGGACGTCTTGTGGAGCCATCGTCCAGTCTAACCTCTCGTTCAAGTGGGACGCGCCAAAAGCGGCGCGCCTCTTAACTTAACAAGTTAGGTGCTGCACTGGGTGATATCACATGGCAACAGTTAGAGAATATTTTGATACTGACCTGAAATCCCTTTCTGTACATGCGGACTGGGAACTCCGAGATAGCGCGGGTGCAAAACTGATTTCGATTATTGCCAAGATATCTCAAGACTTCGATGGGAACGCGAAATATTGGTCATTTTTCATTCCCACAGATGCACCCCCAGACTCTGCAAGTTGTATTTTATCCACGCCAGAAACTTCCCGATGTGTCTTATCTGGAGAAGTTGACTCCGTTTATGTAGAGATGGGGTTTGCTGACTATTCTGAGCGGAGCACATCGGCAACGCTCATTTTTACTAAACGAATTTTTCTATACATTGACGCACTCTTAAACCCCGAAATCAGACGGCAGATCACAGACCTCGGTATGTCGCATGGTTTTTACGTTGTCGTGAGAGATCAGGAGTATGCGAAGAAACGTTCAGAACTTGAAAAGCCCCTTGCTTTTATTTCCCACGATTCCAGAGACAAAGATTCTTTAGTTCGTGAACTCGCGTTTGAATTGTCAAAACTGATGTGCCCAGTTTGGTACGATGAGTATTCACTAAAAGTCGGGGATAGTCTTCGAGCATGCATCGAGCAAGGGCTAAAAGAAGCAAAAAAATGTGTGGTCGTACTCTCTCCAAACTTTCTCTCCAATGAGGGGTGGGGAAAAGCAGAATTTGACTCTATATTTACTCGCGAAATTCTTGAGAAGATCAACGTCATCCTTCCCGTTTGGCACAACGTAGGAGTACAGGAAGTCTATAAATACAGTCCTCGGCTTGCCGACAAGGTCGGCCTGAACTCTTCACTTGGCGTTCCAGAACTTGCAAGAAGATTGTCAAATGTCATTAAGCAGTAAAGCACCTAACCTTCGCTCAAGCGGAAGTCAAGGGGTCACGGAAGTCAAGGGGTCAAGTCTTGACATCACGCATTCGGCCCAAGGTAACCGGGGTAACTGGGATCAAATTAAATTCCGCTATAACACCATTACGATTTTGTCGTTGGGGTACTGATCTCGCATAACGTCCCATCCGAATACAGCAACGCGCAGCGAACTATTTTTCCAGCATAAACGGCCTGCATCGCGACACGATATTCCTGCATCTGCACACTATGAGACACAGAATCTGACGGTGCGCCGCTTTTGTAATCGAGCACCCATACTTCGTCTTTAAACTCCACCAGTCGGTCGATACGGCGCATTTCGCCGCGCGCGTTGACATAGGACATTTCATTGCAAGCCCCACGGTATTGCTGCGGATCGAAGAAGCGTTGCAATGCCGGCAAAGCCAATAGGTGTTGTGCCTGTTGCCAGAGAGATTCCATGTCGCTGGATGAGATGTCGCATTGCAGTTGCAACGCCGCCTTTTCAGTCATCTCTCTCTTCTTGATTCCATCTGATGTAAGTAGGGCAGCGGTGCCTGGCGAAGATGCGCTTAAATGTTGCAGCAACGTGTGTAACAAAATGCCTTGACGCTGAGCAGCGGTGGAGCGCATTGCACGCTGACCAGTGGGTAACGGGCGCAATAATGCCGCATCGATTTCAGTAGCGACTTCAGGTAAAACAGAAGCAAGATTATCAGCCGCAATCAGCAAGGGATTATCGCCCTCCTCCACCGCCGCCGAAATGCGGCCATACCAGGAAGTTTCTTTCAATTCGCCATTCCCGCTCACTAGCAATGCTTGTTTCGCACGCGTCATGGCGACGTACAGCAAATTCATTTCTTCACGCAGACTATATTTTTCATCGGCATCAAAATAAGCCGCTCGCTTGGCTCCGCGTCCACGCTTATCCGTAAAAAGCGAGAAATGCACAGGTTGCGGTGCGTTGGGTGGCCAATCGAGCAGCACGCCATAGCTGTCTGATTTACGTTGCGTATCGTTGGCATCAAGCAGCCACACGATGGGTGCCTCCAGCCCCTTGGCCTCATGCACGGTGTAGATACGCACGGCATTACCGACCTCACCTACCTTGCCCTCGTCTGGTGATTCATTGTTGTCAGCTGTGCGAAGCTCTCTCAGCTCGGCAAGGAAGCGTGGCAAACTGGGGTAGCGTCCGGCATCCACATTCAGCGCAATCTCCATAAAGGCTTGCAGGTTGGCGCGTATCGTTTCAACCATTTCGACAGGCAGCGCAGCTTCATACCGATGCAACAAATCACCCTCAAAATAGATGCGATCAAGCAGATCATGAACTGGCAATTTGTCGGCACGATCCAGCCAGTTATTCAGCAAGCGATGCGCACGCGACAATTCGGCAGATGCTGCACCGCTCTGTTCACAGCGTTGCAGGCGTGACCACCAGCTACCACCGATTTCGTCTTGAGCCAATTGCATTAAATCGCCATCGGAGCAGGCGAAAAAGGGAGAACGCAGAACTTGCGCTAATTCCAAATCGGCGAATGGGGTGATCAGGAAGGTCAGTAAAGCTTGTATGTCTTCCGCTTCCAACGTGTCCAGTAGCCCGCCGCGACGCGAAGTTAAAAAGGGAATGCGGTGCGTACGCAAGGCGCTCTCATACACGCGTAAATGGGTGCGCTTGCGTACCAATATCATAATGTCAGAGTATTTTGCGCGCCGCACTGTGCCGTCTGCATCGTGCACACTCCAGTGCGCCATAATGTCGGTGATGCCAGCGGCAAAATGCTGCGCCTCAGCTTCACGCTCGCCGGTCGCTTGTTCGATACGCGCTTCCTGCAAAGGGTTACGCAACCAACCCGGCCTACCCGGCGCGTCAATCTCGGCCGAATTTTCAATTAACGCTAGCGGCAAGGTAGTGACGAAACCAGGTAAATTCGTGTGATGCGCGATGTGCGTTTCAAAATCCACGAAGCCATCCGGCTGCGAATCAAACACACTATTTACCACTTGCAGCACTGCCGGGGCATTGCGCCGAGTGATATTCTGGTCAAGGGGATACGCGCCAAATTCTTGTTGCAGCCATGCACTTACTTCTCCGAACAGGCGCGCATCTGCACGACGAAAGCGGTAAATGGATTGCTTCGGATCACCCACCACAAAAACGGTTGGCCGCGATTCCACTGCAGCAGAAGCAGCAAACCAGGCTTGCAGAATCTGCCATTGCACCGGGTTGGTATCCTGAAATTCGTCCAGCAAAACGTGTTTGTAGCGGCAATCCAATTTGTACTGCATATACTCGGCACAATCGCTCTGACTGAGCAGGCGGCACACCTGCCATTCCACATCAGTAAAATCCATTACCTGCTGACGCAGTTTCAAATCCTGATAGTGTTGCAGCAATGCTGCCCCGCAATGCAACGCGGCCTGGTTCATACGCAGCGCTTCGCGCTCTGTCAACGCGTCACGCACGGACTGCAGGGATTCAAATAAGGCACAACAAAGGCTGGTATAGCACTCCGCATCCTGCCCTTTATTCGCCTTGAGTTTGCGCGGCTCGCCCCCTTTGGTATAAAACCTGGCGCTGAGTGCTTCAAAGCGTGCAGCTAAATCTTGTAGACTTAAGGCATCCATCAGCTTACTCGCATCGCTCTGTTGCGCTGCCGAGCCGCTTTGCAACAAACTTGCAAATGCCTGTACATTGGATTCAAAATTTTTATCCAGCAACGCCGCAAACGGTGTGTCCCCTGGATCAACGTCAAGTTTGATACGGAGTTGCTCCATCGCATAGCCCACCGCGTCTTCCTGACCGCTGGTATAAGCCCACCATTCGGCTCGCTTCTGTACAAAATTCTTCAGCAGTGTGCGCGTACTGTGCAAACCATATTCCGCAAACAACCATTGCATCTCTTGCGCAGTTACCTCGTCGGGTGCGGCACGCAGGCTATCGGCAAACATTTGCCATGCTTCCTCATGCAGCACCGAAGTACGCTCCAGCAATTGCATCCCTATAAGCAGACCAGAATTCAAAGGTGCGCGCTGGATGATCTGCATAAACCAGCCGTGAAAAGTATTGATGGTAATAGCAGGTTGCGCCATTAGACAGTCGCGATACAGACTTCGCGCGCGCGCCAGCAGGTTGTCGTTTACATCGTGCAGTTCGCGCTCCATCAGAAAAACACGTACCGCAGTGTCATCTTGCGTGGCAAGAAAATGTAACCATTCGTGCAAGCGCGCCTGCATTTCCTGCGCAGCTTTTCGAGTGAACGTGATGGCTAAAATTTCTCCAGGCTTAACACCGGCCAGCAGCAGGCGCAGGATTCGTGACACCAGCAGCCAAGTTTTGCCGCTGCCCGCGCAAGCTTCCACGACAACGCTGTGCTGAGGGTTGAGAGCAATGAAATTGTTCATTGCATGCTCCCCATTCCTGGCATCTCTTCCATTAGCGTTGATTCCATTCCGATTTCCGGCATAGCCCGCGCATCTCGCAATACTGGCACGCCTCTTCCGCCCCATGCGCGGGCAATGCTGCACCACTGCGAATCTGTGCAAACACTTCCAACAGACGCGCGATATTTGCCTGCGCCAGTTCAGCCATGTCCTGTGATGGCGCAACTGCAATCACCTTGTCTTTTTCGATACTTATAAATGCGGCTTCTTCAGCCTCATACACGTAGGCATAGCAAGCCAGTTGCACGTCCTCGCCTGCTTCTTTGAGCTTATTGCGTAGTCTGGCCGCATCCATCATCTTGTAATCCAGCACGCGCACTGCACTACCTTCCTTGGTCTGCACATCAACACGGTCTAACCGTCCATGCATAATCAAATCAGCAGTCAATGGCAGTTCAAACGGCACTTCTCCACTTTGATATCGCCAACCTTCCGCTTCATTTTTTAACTGTGTATCCAGATATGCGGGGATTGCTTGCTGCCAACGCAACAGCCAGGCACGCGCCAAATAGTCGCGTTGTACAGCGGGCGCAAAAATCTCGACGCTAATGCAAATTAGGGCCGAATCCAGATCGGCGCGCAGATGATTGCCCAGCACCTGATATTGCTCATGGAAGCGCCGCAGAATGTCATGTACCCATTCACCATAATCGCGTTTCTCCACATCTTCGCGCACCTCATCCATTTCATTAAGGTGCAAAATATGGCGGGCATAAAACTGATAGGGACAAGCCACCAGACTGTTATAGCCACTGGCTGAAATACGTTTCGGAATAAGATTTTGCAACGCGACTGGCGCAGGCATTGCAGCCGCCGGGGGCAGTGGAAATTCTGCACTGCGCACTTGCGTACTCTCAAGCAACGTTATCCCATTCTCCCGGCTTTATCGTTAGATCGTCGCCATAAGCCAACTCGTGCAGGGCACGCAGCATTTCGAAACACGGACTCAACAGATTTGCTTCGCCGCTTTTGCTGGCTTGCCAGGTAACCAAAATGGTGTCATTCATGGCGAGCAATGCCAGCAAGTCATCGCGCTGCTGTGCCAAATAAACTTCGCGCGTCGGCAAGCCAAGTGTGCTGCGCACCGCATCATTGAACCACCGTCTGCTGTCACCAGTGCCCGGCAGATGTGCGGCATCACAACCAAGCATCAACACTGCCTCGAAGCTGCGCCAGCGCGTAGCGGCAAGATGGGTGAGCAAAACTGGGCTATCGATCGTTAAATCAAGAAAGGTGTGCTCATCGAGTTGTTGCGCCAGCCAATGCCGCCACTCGGTCAGGCTGACGCGCGTGGTATCGACATGCAGTTCACGCTGCCAGTTTTGCAGCGCCTGCAGTAGCTGTATGCCGGCATCATCCATCTTCAGCCCCTGCACTATGCCGAGAATCTCCAGGCTGGCGTAAAGCGCGCATAGCCAGCCGGACAGCGTATCGTTTTTTTTATGCAAACCCTCCGCCGCCTGACGCAACCGTATCAGTGACATCCGCATCTCGACATTACCCTGCGTCAATTCGAGAACGGTATCCAGATGCGCCACCACACCATGCTTGCGCACCAGTTGTTCAAGCTGATACACCGTCTGCTTGCGCTCGCTCACGGCTTGATCGGCAAAGATGAATGGCGATTTGAGCAGGTCGAGTAAATCCTGATAGTAGAAATCACTTTGCAGCGCATCCAGCCAGCGCATTAACACCGTGCTTACGGATAACGTGGAGAGCTTCCAGCCTGTTTCGTCGCATACCAGTACACCAGCGCGCTCCAGCAATGCACGCATACGCCTTGCGACTATGCGGTCTTGTGCAACGATGGCTATGTTTTTCTTGCCTGCCAGCAACCAGCGCCGTATTTGTACCTCGGCGGCACGCGCCTCCTGTTCCAAACCATGAGCGCCAAAAAATCGCAGGCGGTGTCCCAATGCAGCATGAGGGAAATGTTTTTGCAGGTGATTGGCTTGCTCGCGCAATGACAGAGCATCCATCTCATCCACTCTCTCCTGCGTAAGCAAGTTATCGTGCACCTCTCTCTCATTTTCCGTTGGAACAGGGTCAGGAAAGCGAGTCCGGCTGGAGGCAATGATACGCATCGCCGCACATTCTGGCTGTCGTGATGACATCTCGCGCAAATCAATAATCATCACAGGCGCGCGTTGATGATATGCCTCCAGGAAGCGGGCTTCAGTCGCAGCAAGTGCGGAAGTCAATAACACATACAGCGGTAACTCAGCTTGCTGCGCGAGTTGTGTCAAACTTTGTTGATACGCGCGTGTAGTATCGAATTCGCCACTATTATTCATCGCATACCACAGCTCATACACTACACGTGCCTCGAACTGCATGGCGATGCCACGCTTGGACTGATAGGCTTGTTCCAATTGCGATAAAAAATCTTCGGCATTTTGTGGCAGCGAGACATGATTTTGTGTCAGCTCATCCAGCAAAATTAACAGTTCGCGCGCGATGCTCCATAGATCAGCATCGGCAAACCAGCGCCGCGCGCGCAGAGCATGATACAAAGTGGTGATACGGCAAGTGTCGGGAATAACAGATTGTGCGGGGGGAACGGACTGAACCCAATCATTGAGCGTGACCATCTGTGGCAATAAAATTGCTGGCAGGTTGGCCACACGTGCCAAGCTTTGCGCCAATGGTTGTGATACATGATAATTGGGCAACAATACCCTGGCACGGCGCAGATCAGGTATTTCGTGAGAATGCCGTGCCAGAATGGCGCGTGCAACAGAATCAAAAAAAACAGCGGCGGTTGATGTATTACTTTGCGGTATCGGGTTCAACGCTCATTACCTCTATCGCCATTCCCGCGCAGGCGAGCAACACCATGCTTATCGATTGAAAGATAAATAAATTACGTACCCACTGATGTACTACGCGGGAATAAAGAACTATGAGCCTTTGGCGATACCACTGAAGCAATAAATAACAAGGAGAAATGTCTAAGAAATATTTCAGCGCATCAGCAGCTTATCCAATCCTGTCAAGCCATCCTCATCCTTCCCATCCTTCGATCCACCAGGATAGTTCCGTTCCTCATCGCCAGGAGCAAATTCCTTCTCCAACAAATGCAGCTTGTCCTTCACTTCTTTCCACTCATCTGCATCGGCTGGTGGATCTTTTTTCTCGACGATACACTTCCATACCTTACACAGCTCAGCATTCAGCGCGGTGAATTGCCGCTGGTCTTCAGGCAAATCATCCTCAGCATAAATTGCATTGACTGGGCATTCGGCAACGCACAAGGTGCAGTCTATGCACTCATCCGGATCAATCACCAAACTGTTAGGTCCTTCGTAAAAACAATCCACAGGGCAAACTTCAACACAGTCAGTGTATTTGCATTTGATACAAGCTTCGGTAACTACGTAGGTCATGAATTCAAACTCCTATTGAAATATGTTCGTCATTTTAAACAAAATACAGGTAAGTGTCAGCCGCCTCGTGCAATTACTGATTACCGGGATGAAGCCGGTATATCAAATTAAATCGAAACTGACACTGAGGTCTGATGGTACTGGCACCTTGCATTGGCTAACAATTAGATCGTGACTGAATGACCAGTGTTATCCATTCCCTTGAACCGGCTTACCTTGATTTCGCCTTCACGCTTGCGCGCTTGGGCAATGTCAAAGCTGTTCTGCATACGCATGAGTGTATCCATCGAAACACCGAATGCTTTTTCAATCCTGAGTGCCATTTCAGACGACAGATGCGCTCGCTCATTGAGGAGCGTCGAGAGTGTGGCCCGCGTAACCCCCAGAGCCTCGGCTGCCGCCGTCACTGACAAACCCAACGGATCAATAATTTCATGCCGAATGAAGCCGCCGGGATGGGCGGGATTCTTCAACCGAATTTCTGCAATTGCGCTCATGGTTGTCCCCTAGTGGTAATCCTCATAATCGAGGTCGATAATCTCGATCTCGCCAGCATCAATCCGAAACGTCATTCGCCAGTTTTTTGTCACAAAGAGACTCCATACACCCTTGCGATCTCCACTGAGCATATGCGCCTTCCAGCTCGGCACTGTCCGCAACTCATCTTTACGCTCCATATCTTGGAGAAACGAGACCATCCGGCGGATCTTATCAATGACAGCGGGTTGAAGGCCGCTCGTATCATCGGTTTCGATGAAACGGCGCAGCCCTTTATGGATGACGTTTCTGATCCTCATGGTTGATCTTACCAACTTCAATCGTTCGGTGTCAAGCTACGGCATACGAAGTTACGACATACGAAATGGCGCGATTCAAGCACATGTTTATGACGTAGTAAATTGGGGTTAGTAAATTGGGGTCTCCATTTAATCTGCCACCTCACGTTTCGGCCTGCCACGTGGCAGAGGCATTGCCCGTCGCTCCGTGAGTGCCGCCACCTTCGCGCCAAAACAGCTATCGCCCAAAACCCACCCTTTGTTTGTTGCATCACGGATTGCCTTCACATCCGCCTTGGCAATCTGTGCTCGGAACAGCTGCCGATAAGCAGACTGACGCTCCGCATCCGTGCGACCAAGGCTTTGGTACAACGCATGCGGAACAATCAACCCATCCATATTCCCTTGCCCGTTGGCTCGATAACTCGACCAAGAATAATCGCTAGGATGCGCCACCATCTCAGCGCGTACAGGGTTCATCTCAATGTAGCGCATACACGTCAGCAGATAACGCTCACTATCAATCAACGTGCTTTTATAACGTCCCTCCCACAAAGTTCCTGTGCGCTGATAGGTGAAGTTAAAATACTGCACATAACGTCGCCCAATCGACTGCAAGGTTTTAGATAGACTGGATTCCGTGGCGGGTGTAACCAACAAATGCACGTGATTCGTCATCAGCACATAAGCATGAACGGTGAGGGAATGCTTGTCAGCCGCCTCTTTCAGGCAACGTAGATAAAACTGGTAATCGGCATCCGCCGCAAAAATGAAATCGCGGTTATTACCGCGTTGGATAACGTGCAAAGGTTGGTCGGGTAGATATAGGCGGGGAAGGCGAGCCATCATGCAATAACCGGTTGCTGGGATGGAGTCAGTGTATCAAATTAAATCGAGTCTGACCCTAATTTAATGCTAATTTAATGATTGAGCGCTCACTATCATTTTTTTCTCCATTCTTGCGCCGTTATGCCGAATTTATTTCGGAACGCGCGCGAAAAATGGGATGCATTGCTAAACCCGCAATCATATAAAATTTGACTTATTGTTAAATGTGATTTGGCTGGGTCTTCTAGCGCTAATTTGCACGCGAAAAGGCGGTGCGTCCAGATCCATGCACTCACCGTTTGCCCCTCTACTTTGAACAAACGGTGGATATGAGATGGCGAAATCTGCAGGGCTTGGGATACGTTCTGGATCGATAAGTTCGGATTATTCAGATTCTTTAAGATATATTGCTTGATCCGAGTCATCTGGAAGTGTGTCAAGCTCGACTTCACCGTATCGACTCCGGCAGAAAGCTCGGCTATGTTCGCGGCGAAAATTTCGGTCAACGCTTGCGCGGCGTGGGCCGCAGTTCGCATGGACAAGGTTTCGAACGGGGTCTGGAAATAAATGTCGGCCATCAAGGTCAGCAGTTTCGAAGTAGGGTTGTGGCCGCTTAGCGTAGTTGCCGTCAGCGCATCAATCGTTGGAATCATTGTTCGCATCATTTCTGCGGGAAAGACCAGCACGGTCTGTAAAAACGCTGAGTCAAATGCCAGTTCATAGCGCCGGGCGCTCGAGTACAATGCCATATCTCCCGAGACAAGACTGGCCTCGCGACCATCCTGCCGCACTAAGCTGCTGCCTTGGCGCTGAATGTTCAGTAAAAAATACTCGTCATCTGCTTGCGCTATGAGCCGCGTGGTGCGCGCCACATGCTGGGCACACGACTCCACTTGTGAGACGTCCACATGTGCGATTTTGCGCAAATGAATGGATCCGCCAAACTGAGCCTTTGCAATCGAATTGCAATCAACCTGAATCAAATGCTGACAGACCATGTCAGCCCAGAACGCTGCTTTTCCCTCTTCAGACACCGCATCGGTCGACACGCGCTGAATTCCTGTAATGGCTTGCGGGCGGTTATTCGTGTGCATTTAATTGGCTCAGGATGAGACTATTAGCAAAGCATTATGATACTTATGGCAAAGTAATAATTTTTTATTAAGTTAAACTGTTCGGTTAGGCAGTTAAATATTGAATTTATGAGATTGCTTTGCCCGATTGTGCATGGAATGACAAGATTATAGGCACACCTGATTCAGGTATTAGCCAATAGGCGCTTCCGAGCGTGTAAATGACTATTTTTAACATGTTTTTATGAAGTATGCATCTTTAAGCTCAATAATAAATTAAAAGTAGCAGACGTATGGTAACTGATGCGTGATTTCTCATTCTATATATTATTATTTTAATCTGAACTTACTAGATGGAGCTTGACCGCCGAAACTACTGAATAGCGCAATGTTGAACGCAACGAGTAGTCCATATCTTGACAACCTATCTCAATTGCTTGCAATACTGTTTTGTATTTAAACGGTATGCCAACTTGAGAAGCTGTAAAAATCCCGACGAGCAACGCTGAAATATACAAACATCGCTATATGACAACTGCCCACAATACCTTGTACGAAGACACGGCACATCAATCGATCGAGGAAGTCCCACATTATGTGACAGCGATCACAGAAATGGCGGATCATAAGGAAGTAATTTCCTCAGAGGATATTTACACGTCAAATGGGGTCAAGTTAATTGCAAAGAACACGACTATCAATAGTAGTCAGCGTGAAGGGTTGATAAAGCATAAGCTGTGTAAGCCGATCGACCAAAGCCTCATAGTCCAGAACGGTGTCACGGTGGAATCCTTGGCAAAAGAGATCGCCCGTCTAATTAAAGGAAACCCCAGTCTGCAATATTTGGCGGGCTTCAATGGGGATTTACGGGCACTGCCTCAAGAACTCGTCCTTTTAGTGCTATCGCCACACATGGCGTTCAAGCTTACTGTTGCCAAAGAGCAGCATCCGCATTTGTTCCAGCACCTACTGCTTGTGACCTTGATTGCCCACTACCTGGCAGAACGTAAAAAGCTGGTGGGAAAGGACATGGATAATCTGCTGTGTGCAGCTCTGTTTCACGACTTGGGTGAGCTTCATATTAACCCTGCTTTGCTGAACTCAAAAAACCACCTCAGTGAAATCGAGCGGTGCCACATCTATGCGCACCCAATTACAGGCTATCTTATTGTTCGTGAAGTGGCAGGTGATCCAGCTGTTTCGACCGCGATTCTGCAACACCATGAGAGGCAAGATGGCAGCGGTTATCCCTATGGATTGCATGGTGACCAAATTGGCATTTTAGCCTCTATCGTCAGTGTTGCCGATGTCAGTGCTTCCATTTTTGCGCGTTTCGGCAGCAATGAGCGGTTGAGCATCTTGATGCGCCTGAATGCAAAGAAATACGACCCTGAATTGCTTTCCTTTTTACATGAGGGGTTCGGTCGCATGACAGATTGCACTGTTGCCGCCAACATTGCTGAGCTACCCCGGCTCGAGGCGGTTTCCCAACTATTTGAGACATGGAGTGAGTTTCGTGCTGTCCTTGGTCTGTTAGCTACTGACAATAGCAGTCCGCCTGGAGAGCTGGAGTTTATGTTTGATCGCATGGCGAATTTACGCTCAATGCTTTTTCAATTCGGTTTCGACCCGGGCAGTTTGGAGTTGCTGGTCGAAATCGCCATGGCTGATCCCCAGATTGCCAACGAATTGGCTGCAGTACTAGACGAATTAGATTGGCAATTCATAGATCTCGAACGGGAAATTTGCCGCCGCAGAGAGATCATCCGTGTGGCCTTGAACGAAGGTGAAAATCATAATTTCGATAACTGGACTAAAAAACTGCTCGCCTACCTCGCAACACGATGACACTTGCACTCTGGTCTTATCGCTGTTGTGCTGCGACGAGGTCCGGCCAAATTTCCGAGGTTAGCCCAGACAAAGGCTATGCGGATTTACAAGCGCATCGGTGAGTTGGTTTAATTAGAAGAGAACAAAAATATGATTCATGGTGTTGCATTCAAAAGTAACAATGTTGACACGACTGAACGCGCCAAAAAGGCATTGCCGCTCGTTTAGTGCAGGCGTAAAGAAAGAGGCATAGTTCCACAATGTTATTGTGAGCCAATGCAATTAAACACTAGAAACAATCCTACTTTGCAGATTATAGATTAGGTAGTACATGAAAAAAATTACACCATTAGAGTTTGCTCGGCAGGCATTGACACAACTTTCCAATGACAAGATTCCACCAACTCCGGATAATTATCGTCGTGTTTATGACAGGATAGCAGGAATCGAGTCCGTTAATCATTCTGCAATTCTTAACAAATCCCTGAAAAAAGTTTTAAACGAGATGGGCAGGGATAGCCCCAGGTTGGCAACAGTTGCCGAGTCCTTTCATGAGCTGGTTGAAAAACCGGATCCGACTGAGTTGGAGGAGTTTCTTCGCAGCCTTTTTGCAAAGGATGGTGAAGACGTAGGAGTAAATTGGAACAGGCTTTTACGCTCCCTTCTAAAGCAATTAGAAATGAATCATGGAAACTTTAGCCTGCGTCAAAAAATTGAAAAATTAAATGATATTTTAGTTAAGTTTAGCAATGATCCTAATCAGTTGGGCCAGAAGATGCATGTCTTGCTTACATCTTGGGAAAAAGGTCCGGTAAGCCATCAAACTGCTGCAATAAATCACACCAATGAAAAAGAGGAAACACAAGAGCAACCTGTAATTCAGACTATTGTTTTGTCATCCGATTCTGAGCCTCAAACTGATGATTGTCAGCGTGAACTGGCAATTATTTGGCGTGACATGCTCATCAGAACCATCAATCTAGCCGTTGCTCCACAGCTTGCTGATACTTCAGGTGCGACACAGAGAATAGAAGCGTTGATAAAACGCATGCGCGAATCTTTGACAGCAGAAGAAGTGAATGTGCTGAGTGAGGTACTACAATCTACCTTGCTCCGCGCGGAGTTGCAAAATGATTCGCAGCGTCGTATGCAGGAATTGCTTGTTCGAATGCTACGCCTGCTGGTTTCCAGTATGGGCGAGATGACTATCGAAGACCAATGGTTACATGGTCAGATCAAAATCGTTCAAGAGCTTATTTCCAAGCCGATCAATGTGGATGCACTTTTCAATGCAGAAAGCAGTCTTAAAGACCTAATCCATAAACAAGCACATTTCAAGCCGGGACTCATTGAGGCTAAAGATGCCATTAAGAGAATGGCAGCCAATTTTGCAAGTAATTTGGCAGATATTACAGAGAGTACGGATAGCTATCAGCTTAAGATCAAGAATTATCAGGAGCAAATCACATCGACACATGACATAACCAAGTTGATCGCCATACTTGAGAATTTGGTTGGCGACATTGGGATGATGAGCGTGAATGCGAAACGCAATCTTGCAGCCTTTCAGGAAACTCAGAAAAAAGTGGAAGAAGCGGAGAATAAAATTAACGAACTTACTGCAAAGCTTGATTGCATTAGTGAAGCTGCCCACCAAGATTTTTTAACAGGTGCCTTGAATAGGCGCGGAATGGATGCAGCACTGGTGCAAGAGTTCGAAAGGGCCGATAGGTATGGCACACCTTTAACGCTTGCAATGATGGATATTGATCATTTCAAAAAAATAAACGATACCCTTGGACACTCCGCTGGTGATGTGGCACTCGCACACTTGGCGAAAGTGGTTAAGAGCGTAATACGCAGTACCGATGTACTGGCTCGCTTTGGAGGTGAAGAATTCACTATTATTCTTCCTGGAACAAAAGAGACAGATGCAATAGAGGTAATTAAAGGCGTGCAGCGTGATTTAACAAAAAATTTCTTTCTAAATAATAACGAGCGTGTACTCATTACGTTTAGCGCGGGTGTGGCAGAGCGTTTTTCGGATGAAACGGTCGATGAAGTATTGTCACGAGCTGATGTTGCACTTTATCAAGCCAAACAGGCTGGGCGCAATCGAGTGGTTGGCGCGTCAGAACCTATGCAGTAGTCTTGTTTTTGTAGTGGTCAGTAATTTCGGACACAACGATAGGTTTTTGCTGCCTATTCCGCTCAAAGACTGAGGGCGACAGATTGCCCAATGCTGAGTGTATGCGATTACAGTTATAAAATCCCACACGGTCGAAGTGGACGATCAACCCCGGCTCTGGTTGACGCTGCTGTATTGCCATGTGGAGAGCGGTACAGACCAATTCAGCAGGCACGCTTGGTGCCATCACCCACCCAAGCAATATTGGGTGCGACCGGATTGAATTGCCGATCCAGAATTTTGGCAGCAATTGGCAAATTGTGTTTGTTGTCAGTTGTGTGGATGAGTTTACGCTTCCATACTGGCTTCAAGCCTGCCTAGCGCAACAGGTGGCGCACCCGATAGCGACCAATTTAAATACCTTGCGCTTCCCAATGCGGGGGCTAGACGACGGCTGCCATAGCATGGATGACTGGCCATGAGCGCAACTCGCAGATGAGTGCTTGTTTTGCAAACCATGGGGGGCGAGACGACTCATGGCCTCATAAAAACCGCAACGACTCACTTCCAAGGCGCGGCAATTTTGCTGAACAAGGATCGCTTTCTGTTTCAACAGGTAAATAAGCTGGTAGCTCATTTCAGTTCCCGGGCAAAAAGGATTTACGCTTTTTTAAAATATCAACATCCATACGAAGTCGACAGTTTTTTCTCCAGTTGGCGGACACGCTGTTGTTTAGCAGTGCGTGGATTGCCTATGCCACGCTGTCCACTTTGCTCGGCTTTAATGTAAGCGTCACCCAACAACGGATCGCAGTCAGGCCGATCCTCGTGCTTTGGCTGGCATGTTGAACACTTAGTCCCTGTTCCTGGATCAGGCGTACCACTTTCAGTTTGAAACTGGTGTCTAATTTTTTTTGCGTTGTCATTTGGTGCTCCTCTGATGGTGGATTTTCCATCTTTCGAGGTGTTCGTGTAATTAGACCACTACATAGCTAGGCACGCGCAATGCTGGCAGACGATCAGCTCGGTGGGATTGAATGCAATGAAGCTCCGCATTTGATCGCTCACCAAAATCATCTGTTTCGTTCCCAGGGTAAATTTATTACATCGCTAAAAAATTGAATTTACGTGATTTTATGATAGGCAAGAATCCAAAGATTTGTTGCTTGCTGGACTCCCGCATTCGTGGGGATGCGGGTTTGAGGATGAATAACGAGAATAAAATACCATGATGCCCCTTATGTTGAGCCACCCCAAGCCAAAAAAATGGTTCTATGCTTTTTCAATTGTTCACACTTTTATCACATTCAATCAATGCATAAGCAGAATGATTATGTATTGATTCAAAATTCTCAGACTCAACCACATACGCCTCAATGCGTTCGTCACGATTGAGCGTTGCCGCGACATCGCGCACCATATCTTCAACGAACTTGGGGTTGTCATAAGCTCGTTCAGTGACAAATTTCTCATCTGGACGCTTAAGTAAACCATACAGTTCGCACGACGCCTGTTCCTCGGCATAACGCACCACTTCCTCTATCCATACAGAACGGCTGGTACGCACAGTAATAGTCACATGCGAACGTTGATTGTGCGCGCCTCGCTCAGATATTTTTTTGGAGCACGGACACAGGCTGGTTACCGGCACCACTACCTTCATGGTAAAGCGGTATTGTCCATTATTAATTTCACCAATAAAGGTAACGTCGTAGTCCAACAAGCTTTGCACGCCAGATATCGGGGCAGTCTTATTGATAAAATAGGGGAAGCTCATTTCGATGTGGCCGGACTTGGCCTCTAACTTCTCAATCATCTCGCGCAGAATGCTTTCAAATGACTCTACGGAAATCTCCCGCCCATGATGGTTGAGTATCTCGACAAAACGCGACATGTGCGTGCCTTTGAAATTGTGCGGCAAGTGCACATACATGTTAAACGTGGCAACCGTATGCTGCACCCCCACGTTTTTGTCTTTAACTTGCACTGGATGGCGAATACTCTTGATGCCGACTTTGTTGATCGCCAGATGGCGCGTATCAGCCATATTTTGCACATCAGGAATAGGTGTAGTCTGGGGAGAGTTCATGTTTACGCAATTTAATAGCTGGAAATACGAGAATTCGGATAAATTTAATACACTAATATAGCCTGTGGCGTTATCTACCAACGCCTGACTAACGAAACTAGCAGCTACCAATAATAGGCGTGTTAACGTAGCTTGGATGTAGACGAAAAGTCAACTAACCGCATCAATCTAAATGCGCATAAATCAAAGTATTTTAAGATAATGGACAAAAATCAAATACGACAGCCATGAGGTCAAACCTTGTAAAAAGTCCCCTGGAAGGTCAGGAGACTTTCCTCATGAAATTACCTTTTAACGCGGCTGTTTGACTACACGTAAATAGGGTTTAACAGTTTTCCAACCTTCTGGAAACATTGTTTTGGCTTCATCATCAGATACCGATGGTACGATAATTACATCTTCGCCATCTTTCCAATTTACAGGTGTCGCGACTTTAGATCTGGCGGTTAACTGCATGGAATCCAGAACACGTAAGATTTCATCAAAATTACGACCTGTGGACATTGGGTATGTCAACATCAGTTTGATTTTTTTGTCCGGACCAATAATAAAAACTGAGCGTACAGTTGCATTCGTAGCCGCAGTGCGCCCTTCAGATGTACCCGTTTCATCAGCTGGTAGCATGTTATAAAGCTTCGCTACAGTTAAATTTTCATCTCCAATCATAGGATAATTAACAGCATACCCTTGCGTTTCTTGAATATCTTTTGCCCATTTTGTATGGTTATCAACTGGATCTACGCTTAAGCCAATTATTTTGCAGTTCCGTTTTTTAAATTCCGGCTCCAGTTTTGCCATATACCCCAATTCAGTTGTACATACCGGCGTAAAATCTTTTGGATGAGAAAAAAGTATTGCCCAACCGTTGCCGATCCACTCATGGAAATTAATAGTGCCTTGAGTTGTGGGGGCAGTAAAATTTGGTGCTTCATCATTAATCCGTAGTGACATGGTTATTCCTCCGTTTATATTCAAAATTATGTCGTGACATTTCTGTACTGCTACACATTGATGACACACTTATTCTGTGTAAGCAAATATATTTAATATTTTTTAGAATCTGATTTATACACTTGTCGAGAATCACCAAGTTGGCTTAAATGTATCTTTAAATTTATAAAGACATTTTTTGACGAATTGAGGCAGCGATGCCTGGTGCATCCAAACCGCATGCAGCCAACATTTTTCCTGTCTCTCCTTGTTCCAAAAAACTATCTGGCAATCCAAGTTGGAGCAGCGCATTGGTCATACCATGTCGTTGCAAACACTCCGCCACCGCGCTACCCGCGCCACCTTGGATGACGTTCTCTTCTACCGTGACCAGCAAAGTGTGCTCACGTCCCAACTGCAGCACCAGTTCTACATCCAGAGGCTTAACAAAACGCATGTTGACCACCGTGGCATTGAGTGCGTCCGCAGCATCAAGGGCTGGGCCAAGCATGGAACCAAAGGACAAAATTGCCACACCTGAGCCCGTACGGCGCACTTCACCTTTACCGATAGGTAGCGCCTGCATTTCCTTAAGTGATGCAACGCCCGGCCCATAACCGCGCGGATAACGCACAGCAGTCGGAGTATCCAGCTGGAATGCCGTATATAACAACTGGCGGCATTCATTCTCGTCAGAAGGTACCATTACGGTCATGTTGGGAATGCAGCGCAAAAAACTCAGGTCGAAGCTACCCGCATGCGTAGCACCATCCGCACCAACCAGCCCGGCACGATCAATCGCCAGTAGCACAGGCAGGTTTTGAATCGCGATATCGTGTATCAGTTGGTCGTAAGCTCGTTGCAAGAAAGTGGAATAAATCGCCACTACCGGCTTGTAACCTTCACATGCAAGTCCGGCGGCGAAGGTCAGTGCATGCTGCTCGGCAATGCCTACGTCAAAATAACGTTGTGGGAATTTTTTTGCAAACTCAACCATGCCGGAACCTTCGCACATGGCAGGGGTAATGCCAACTAAACGCTTATCCTGTTCTGCCATATCGCACAACCATTGGCCAAAAACCTGGGTATAGGAAGGCTTGCTGGCTTGCCCTTCATTATTTTTCAGAACAGGTTTGGTAACAATGCCTTGCTCTGGATCAAACTTACCAACTCCATGATAAAGCAGGCAGTCTTCTTCTGCGTGAGCGTAGCCTTTGCCTTTTTGCGTGACAACATGCAGAAATTGCGGCCCTTTGAGCTGACGTATGTTGCCAAGAGTTGTGACTAAGGTATCAAGATCATGTCCATCAATAGGGCCGATATAATTGAAGCCAAATTCTTCAAACAGCGTACCCGGCGTAACCATACCCTTGACATGCTCCTCGGCGCGCTTAGCAAACTCAAGCACTGGCGGCATACCTTTCAGCATTTTTTCGCTACCGCGTCGCACGGCAGAGTAGAAACGTCCTGACATCAGCTTGGCAAAATAATTATTAAGCGCACCCACTGGCCTCGAGATGGACATGTCATTGTCATTGAGGATCACCAATAGGTTGGTATTCATTGCGCCGGCATTGTTAAGTGCCTCAAATGCCATGCCACCGCTCATCGCGCCATCACCAATGATAGCCACCGCGCACCGATTGCTTCCATCAATTTTCGCCGCCACCGCCATTCCCAGCGCTGCGCTGATCGACGTGCTAGAGTGCGCAGTGCCGAAGGCATCGTAGATACTCTCGGAGCGATTAGGAAAACCTGATATACCACCTGCCATGCGCAGGTTTTTCATCGCTTCGCGCCGCCCCGTAAGTATCTTGTGTGTATAGGTTTGGTGTCCCACATCCCACACCAACCTGTCATAGGGTGTATTAAAAACGTAGTGCAACGCAATGGTTAATTCCACCGTACCAAGATTGGAAGACAGATGGCCACCAGTTTTACTTACAGACTCCACCAGGAACTGACGCAACTCATCCGCCAGTTGAGGCAATTGTTCGCGATCCAGCTCACGCAAGACTTCAGGAGAATTGATGGTATTGAGCAGTGAAACCATCAATACTTTCTTTTTAAGATAAAGTTAGCCATTTCACGCAGGCGACCTGCTGGCTCGCCGAACTCCGCCAGTGCATCCAGTGCTTCGCTTTGCAATTCTGTCGCCATCTGTTTGGCTGCCTGCACGCCAAGCAGCGTGACGTAAGTAGACTTGCCTTGCTTGGCATCCTTACCTGCGGTTTTGCCTAAGGTTGCGGTGTCCGCCTCGCTATCGAGTATGTCGTCCACTACCTGAAAAGCCAAGCCAACGCATTTGCCGTAGCGATCAAGCCTGGCCAGTTCCGCCTTCCCCAGCGCAGGCCCACACTGCGCACCGAGCAAAACAGAAGCACGAATCAGCGCACCCGTTTTATGGATGTGCATGAACTCAAGTTCCGGCACACTCAACTGGTTGCCAGCACTCATTAAATCAATTGCTTGCCCGCCCGCCATGCCACGCGACCCGGATGCAGTAGCCAATAATTTGATCATAGCCAATTGTTGCACGGCATCATTGCTGAGCTGATGCTCGGCCAGCAACTGAAATGCCAAACTTTGCAAACTGTCGCCGACCAGCAACGCGGTGGCATCATCGTACTCAATATGACAAGTGGGTTTGCCCCGTCTAAGCACATCGTTGTCCATGCATGGCATGTCGTCGTGTACCAATGAATAGGCGTGAATAAGTTCGACGGCAGCGGCGACTATGTTGACACGCATGCCGTCCGCCCCGACCAAATCACCAGCAGCAAAGGCCAGCAGCGGGCGCACACGTTTACCACCATCCAATACACTATAGCGCATCGCTGCGTGCAGGCGCTGCGGAGCAATATCCGGCTGTGGCAACAACTGTTGTAGCTGGTCTTCGAAACGACTCTGGTGGGAACTAACCCAAGTCTGGAAATCAATGCCAAGCATATTAGGTCTAGTCATCATCTCGCTTGGCAAAATCGCTCGCATTAGTAGGATTGGTAGCAAAATTTTGTAGCGTGCCCTCTTCCAGGATGCGCACCTGCTGCTGTGCATCCTCTAAACGGCCTCGGCAAATTTGCAGTAGTTCTGCACCGCGCCGATAAGCTGACAGCGAATCTTCCAGCGACAGCTTGCCTACCTCCATGTCGGCGACTACCTGTTCCAGTTCGGCCAGCGCTAACTCAAAGCTGGGTGTTTTTTGGGATTTTACTGCCATGTTATGTGCATTCCAATTGCTAAAGTTGCGGCGTATTTTACCTTAACCTGAATCTTATGGTATTCAACTTTAGTCATCCAGCTCTCATCTTTGTGTCACCGGAACGAAGGCACCCTTCAGCTATGCCCAGCCACCGTCACAATGTGTAAACAATAATTTTTTGTTCATGGATGTTGGTGTAACTGTGGGGAAGTGGCTTGGGTCTGATATGATCATCAAATTCGATTGAAGGAATATAATAAAGTGCACTTGGAGCCTTACATATATTGGTTTTTATTAGCCTTTGGCCTGCTGGCATTAGAAATGGCTACGGGAACGTTTTACATACTCATAGTGAGTATTGCTGCAGGCTTGGGAGGTATTGCGGCGCTGCTCGGGCTTAACTTGCCGTTGCAAATCACGCTTAGTGCGGTGGCCAGTATCATTGGCACGGTGATGTTGCGCCGCATGAGAGGCACGGCTACTGGCAAGATGACTAGCCAAAGCTTGGACATCGGCCAGTCGGTGCAGGTTATATCATGGCGTGAGGATGGTGTTGCGCGTGTGCATTACCGCGGCACAGAATGGGATGCGGAGCTGGAGTCTCCCAGTTTGCCACGTGATGGTGTACTTTATATCAAAGCAATACAGGGCTCAAAGTTGATTTTGACACCAGACAAGCCGCAACAACAATAACCTTAGGAAATAATATGGAAATCGCACTGTTTATTTTAGTAGCTGCCGTTGTGTTTGTTGTCAAGGCTCTTAATGTTGTGCCGCAACAGCATGCCTGGGTGGTTGAGCGCTTGGGGAAGTTTCATGCTGTGTTAGCACCTGGTTTGAACATTGTGGTTCCCTTTGTCGATCGTGTTGCATACCGCCATATGCTTAAAGAAGTCCCGCTGGACGTTCCCAGCCAGATTTGTATAACCCGGGACAATACGCAGCTACAAGTGGACGGTGTCCTTTATTTTCAGGTCACAGATCCGAAGTTGGCTTCTTATGGCTCTAGTGATTACCTCAGCGCTATTACTCAGCTTGCACAGACCACCTTACGCTCGGCAATTGGCAAGATGGAACTGGATAAAACTTTCGAGGAGCGGGACGATATCAATCGTGCTGTGGTCGCGGCTCTGGATGAAGCTGCAGCCAGTTGGGGGGTGAAGGTGTTGCGTTATGAGATTAAGGATTTGGTGCCGCCCAAGGAAATTCTGCTTGCCATGCAGGCGCAGATTACTGCGGAACGAGAAAAGCGTGCACTAATTGCTGCCTCCGAAGGACGCAAGCAAGAGCAAATTAATATTGCCACTGGCGAACGTGAAGCCTTTATCCAGCGTTCAGAAGGGGAGAAGCAAGCGGTGATTAATGCGGCTCAAGGTGAAGCGGCGGCTATCTCGGCCGTCGCCACAGCTACCGCATTGGCTATACAGCAGGTCGCATTAGCGATCCAGTTTCCCGGAGGGATAGAGGCAGTTAACCTCAAGGTGGCGGAAAAATATGTGGAAGCTTTCGGTAATGTCGCCAAGCAAGGCAATACTATGATTCTGCCAGGTAATATGGCAGACATGGGGGCTATGGTAGCTGCGGCGATGAGTATTGTTAAAACGCAGAAGTAGAGACTGCACTCGCCGTGAAAATGGCCGCTGGATGTTAATGGTCTATGCAAGCTATTTGTAATCCCTGAGTCATTTTCAAAGTAGTGGTTATTGCGACTGAGGGAGATTTTTGATGGATTTTTGTTTGCACACCACTGACGGTTTTGCTCGTCGTGGCACCCTTTCTTTAGCTCATGGTATCGTTGAAACTCCCGCTTTCATGCCAGTCGGCACTTATGGCACAGTGAAGGCGATGTCGCCTATAGAGTTAAGAGAAATTGGCGCCCAGATTGTGCTGGGCAACACTTTTCATCTATGGCTTCGCCCGGGCTTGGATGTTATTGAGGCGCATGGCGGCTTGCATGGCTTTATGGGTTGGGATGGACCAATCCTAACCGATTCGGGCGGATTTCAGGTGTTCAGTTTGGGCGAGCTACGCAAGATTACCGAGGAAGGTGTGAAGTTTCAATCTCCAGTGAATGGTGATAACTGCTTCTTGACGCCGGAAGAGTCTATACGAATTCAGAAAGTGCTGAATTCCGATATCGTGATGATTTTCGATGAGTGCACACCGTATCCGGCGGATGAAAATCAAGCAGCTGATTCTATGCGCCTCAGCTTGCGTTGGGCGGAGCGTTCAAAACGCGCTCACGAAGGCAATACCAATGCACTCTTTGGTATTGTGCAGGGCGGAATGTATGAAAATCTGCGCGATGAATCGTTACGTGAGCTGGTAAATATCGGCTTTGACGGTTACGCCATAGGTGGATTGTCGGTGGGGGAGCCGAAAGAAGATATGCTACGTATTCTGAGGCATACCTCGCCGCAGCTGCCCATCGACAAGCCGCGATACCTGATGGGCGTAGGTACCCCGGAAGATTTGGTGGCTGCGGTCGCGCAGGGTATAGATATGTTCGACTGTGTGATGCCCACACGCAATGCGCGAAATGGTATGCTTTTTACGCGTCACGGCGATATTAAGATCAAGAATGCCAAATATCGCCTCGATATTCAACCGATTGATAAACAATGCACTTGTTATACTTGTCGTAATTTTACCCGCGCTTATTTGCACCACTTGCACCGCATCGGCGAGATACTTGGTGCGCGCCTTAATACCATTCACAACTTGCATTATTACCACGAGTTGATGAGTGAAATTCGTGCAGCTATTACAACCCACGAGTTTGATAAGTTCGTTACCCAGTTTCGGCAAGCCCGCGCCAGTTCGTGCTAATATTCGCCGCTTCGAATTTTAACCGGGAAAAGTGTCATGTTGATTAGCAACGCTTATGCTCAAACTTCTACGGCTGCGTCCGGTTCTGGATTTATGGAGTTTTTGCCTGTAGTCGCAGTAATTGTAGTGTTTTATTTTCTTCTGCTGCGTCCGCAACAGAAACGTGCCAAGGAACAAAAGGCCATGCTGGCTGCCCTGCAAAAAGGTGATGAAATCGTCACAATCGGCGGAGCGTTGGGTCGAGTATCCAAGGTGGGGGACGACTATATGAGCTTGGAAATTGCTGAAAATGTTACGGTTCAGATTCAGAAAAGTGCGGTTCAAACCGTGCTACCTAAGGGAACCATTAAATCGATTTAAGGTGCTGCAATGAACCGTTATCCGCTGTGGAAATATCTGCTTGTTCTCTTCGTATTTATTAGTGGTCTAGTTTATACCCTGCCTAATTTGTATGGTGAATCTCCTGCTGTACAAGTGTTGCCCATTCGCGCCAATCTCAAGGCGGATAATGCATTGCTGCAACGGGTTGATGCAGCGCTTAAAGCGGCAAATATGAATATGGAAGGGATCGCGCTGGATCCTACTAGTGTTAAAGTCCGCTTTAATAGTACCGACAATCAACTTAAAGCCAAAGATATTCTGCAGGCAAAGCTGGGTGATGATTATATGGTTGCTCTTAATCTTCAGTCACGTTCGCCGCAGTGGTTAAACGCTATAAATGCGCGGCCTATGTATCTTGGATTGGACTTGCGTGGTGGGGTGCATTTTTTGCTACAGATCGATATGAAGGCTGCGCTGGATAAGGCGTTGGAAACCGCTTCCGGCGATATACGGAGTATCCTCCGCGAACGGAGTATTGCTTATTCCGGTGTCAGCCGTGATGGTAGATTGGTGACGATTAAGTTCCGCGATGCGGAAACGCGCAGTAAAGGTGCGTTTGAACTCACACAACGTTTCAGCGGTTTGGCCTTCAATGAAAAAAATGGAGGTAACGAGATTCTCTTGCTTGCCACCTTAAAACCGGTGGAAGAAAAACGCATTCAAGATTCCGCAGTGCAGCAGAATTTGATTACCTTACGTAACCGTATCAATGAATTAGGCGTGGCAGAGCCGACAATCCAGCAGCAAGGTGTAGATCGAATTGTGGTGCAACTTCCCGGTGTGTTGGATACGGCACATGCGAAAGATATTCTTGGCCGTACCGCGACACTGGAAGTGCGTCTGGTAGATGATGAACATCAGTTCAACGAGGGCTCTACCGCACCGTTTGGTACCGAGACGTTCAAGGATCGGGACGGCTCTATGCTGCTGGTGAAGAAAAGCGTGCTGCTTACCGGTGAACGCATCAATGATGCACAACCCGGCTTTGACAGCCGTACCAATGAGGCAGCAGTTCATATAAATCTGGATAGTGCGGGTACGCGTAAATTTAAAGACGCGACGCGCGAGAATGTCGGCAAGCGTATGGCTATAGTGCTATTTGAAAAAGGTAAAGGCGAAATAATTACAGCGCCAGTGATCCGTGAGGAAATTGGCGGTGGCCGCGTGCAAATTAGCGGGCAGATGAACACTAAAGAAGCAAACGATATATCCTTGTTACTTCGCGCTGGTGCGCTGGCAGCACCGATGGAAATTATTGAGGAACGTACAGTCGGACCTAGTCTCGGCGCGGATAATATTGTGCGTGGCTTTCGTTCCACGCAGATCGGTTTTGTCGCCATTACGATTTTTATGATTACCTATTACCTATTGTTTGGCGCTGTTTCTGTTCTGGCATTGGGCGCTAATTTATTATTGCTGGTGGCATTGTTGTCCATGCTGCAAGCCACGCTGACCTTGCCTGGTATGGCCGGCATCGCGCTGACGCTGGGCATGGCGATTGATTCTAACGTTTTGATCAATGAGCGCATTCGGGAGGAGCTACGTAATGGCAATACGCCACAAGCATCCATCCATGCCGGATATGAGCAAGCGTTCCGTACCATACTTGATTCCAACATTACCACTTTGATCGCGGGTATCGCTTTGTTCATGTTTGGTTCCGGTGCGGTACGGGGTTTCGCTGTTGTATTGTGCTTGGGCATTCTTACTTCGATGTTCAGTGCGATGATGATATCGCGTGCACTGGTTAACCTGATTTACGGGCGCAAGCTGCGGTTGACCAATATCTCCATCGGTTAAGTATAAAGAGGTAATAATGGAATTTTTCAAGATCAATCGCAACATCCCGTTCATGAGCTATGGGCGGTATACCACCACAATTTCTCTGATGACATTTATTCTGGCGGTATTTTTTATCGCAACTAAAGGATTGAATTTCGGCGTGGATTTCACCGGTGGAACGGTGATGGAAGTACATTATTCTCAGACAGCTGACCTGAACAAGGTGCGTGGGCAACTGACTGAAATGGGGCTGCATGATGTGTTAGTGCAAAACTTTGGCTCTAGCCATGATGTGCTACTACAAGTATCTCTTAAGCAGAATGTAGTGGGCGCGAAACTAAGCGAACAGATTCTCGACAAGTTGCGTCAACAAGATGCCAGTGTGGAAATGCGCCGTGTCGAATTTGTCGGCCCGCAAGTGGGCAAAGATTTGGTGGAGAATGGTGCGCTTGCTTTGTTGCTGGTGTCCATTGGTATTGCTTGCTACCTTTGGGTGCGATTCGAGTGGAAGTTTGGCCTTGCCGCGATAATTGCCAATTTACATGACGTAATTATTATTATCGGTTTTTTTGCATTTTTTCAGTGGGATTTTTCACTCACCGTGCTGGCGGCGCTGCTAGCCGTGCTGGGCTACTCGGTAAATGAATCAGTGGTAGTGTTCGATCGTATCCGGGAAAACTTCCGTAAAATGCGCAAGACGGAGGTTGCCGAAATAATCGACAACGCGATTACACGAACTATGTCGCGTACCATTATTACCCACCTCTGCACCCAGATGATGGTGACAGCGATGCTGTTCCTGGGCGGGGAGACATTGCATTATTTTGCATTGGCGTTGACCATTGGAATTTTGTTTAGTATTTATTCCTCGGTGTTGGTGGCCAGCCCATTGCTTATGTTGATGGGTGTTTCACGCGAAGATTTCATTAAGACGGAAAAAGTTGCTGAAGAAGTTTTACCCTAAATTGTGGAACTGTTCACTTCTTTTATAAATGTTGTCCTGCATCTGGACGTTCATTTATTAGCAATCATGCAGGCATATGGCATGTGGATTTATGTCATTCTGTTCCTGATTATCTTCTGCGAAACTGGACTGGTGGTAATGCCATTTTTACCGGGAGATTCATTGTTATTCGTAGTAGGTGCGCTGTGTGGGGTTGGCGCGCTGGAATTCAAGCTGGTATTGCCGTTGCTTATGGTTGCATCGTTTACAGGGGATAGCACCAACTACTGGATCGGTCGGTTGGTAGGCATGCGTTTAGTTAGGCGTGCCAATTCACGCTTCTTCAAACATGAACATTTAGAAAAAACGCAGATGTTTTACAAAAAACACGGGGGCAAGGCTATCCTGTTTGCTCGCTTTTTACCCATCGTACGAACATTTGCGCCATTTGTTGCCGGCATTGGTTTGATGCGCTATCGCATTTTTATGTTGTTCAGCGCGTTAGGGAGTATCGCGTGGATTAGCCTTTTCACCTTGGGGGGCTATTTTTTAGGCAACATCCCAGTGGTGAAAGATAATTTGACCCTGATGGTTATCATTGTCGTTATGCTTTCGTTTCTGCCAGCATTGCGCGAATTTATTCGGCATCGTCGTACTTATAGTACGTGAACTTTTAATATTGTATTGAAAGTCATGTTTAGCCAGATTGATGGTGATTTGAACTATGGTTAACGCTATCTTTGAAACACTTAAGGCAAAAGATCATTTGCCCTCCCCTAAAGGTTTGGCTCTGAAAATAATTCAGCTTACCTTGAAAGAAGATGTATCAACTCAGGAGATTGCACACGCGATAAAGACTGACCCAGCATTGACAGGCCGGTTAATTAAGATGGCCAATGTGCTCATGTCCTACCAGACAAGACCTATTGTATCCATAACGGATGCGATCATGTCATTAGGGTTGAGCATTGTACGTAATGTAGTGTTGGGTTTGTCGCTAGTGGAGGGTAGCCGCGATGGCGCCTGCCGAAAGTTCGATTATCAAAATTTTTGGTCACAATCATTGTTGATGGCAATTTCTGCAAGAAACTTTGTAGAAGGTCGTAGAATGGGATCCGCTGAAGAAATGTTTATTCTCGGCTTGCTGGCTCAAGTTGGTTCCTTAGGACTAGCGACGGCATATCCTCAAGAATATTCCTACATTCTTGAAAAGGTCGCAGCAGTAGACACAAACACCATATTAATCGATCTCGAACGTACTGAATTCGGGCTTGATCACAACCAACTGACTAAAGAGATGTTAGCAGACTGGGGCCTGCCACAAGCATTCCAGATAGCAGCTTTACATCATGAAAATCCAGCTCAGTCTGATCTTGCTGAAGGGAATCGGAACTGGTATGTCTTGAATATATTACATATAGCAAACTATTTTGCCAAAACGTGTTTCGCGCACAGTCAGCAAAGGCACAAAATGCTATCTCAATTGATGATTAATGCCGCCAGGCTGGGCTTGGAGGCGGATACTTTTACTGAGTTAGGCGATAAGACGGTGCAGGAATGGCGTGATTGGAGTCAGTTATTCGGCATTCGTTCGACAGAGATGCCCCTCTTCAATGAGATTTTGCAAGACACACCACCTACCGATCTGGAAATACTGGATGACGGGGCACCGGAGATTAGTCTGGAGACATGCTATGCATTGCGTATCCTGCTGGTGGAGGACGATTATGCAACGAAGTTGGTTCTGAAACTATTGCTGACAAAAGCCGGGCATACGGTTGCTACTGCAGGCGATGGGGTGGAAGCGTTAAGTATGCTCGATAAATTTATGCCCCAACTTATCATTACAGATTTGCACATGCCTAAGATGAATGGCATCGAATTTTGCAAGGTGCTTAGATGTAATGAGCTATGGCGCAATGTCCATGTGTTTGTCATGCTGACCCAAGAAAACTTGGATAGGGTGGAAAGTATATTTGAGGCTGGAGCCTCCGATTACTTAACCAAGCCGGTTAACTCAATAGTGCTGGGCGCGAGACTGCGTGTCACTCAGTGTATGGTCCAGTTGCAGGATGAACTGAAGGTTGAACATGAGCAGTTACGCAATGTTGCCGCGCAATTGGCGGCATCAAACCAGAGATTGCAGCAAATGGCGCTTACTGATGTGCTCACCGAATTGCCCAATCGTCGCCATGCAAATGATTATCTTGAGCAGCAGTGGGCGGTAGCAGAGCGCAGTGGCCGTCCGTTGTCTTGCATGATGGTAGATGTAGATTTCTTCAAAAAGGTTAACGATACTTATGGTCATAAGGTGGGAGATGATGTGCTGAAACAGGTGGCGCAAATTTTACGCTCATCTGCACGCAAGCAGGATCTGGTGTGCCGTTTTGGTGGGGAGGAATTCTTAGTAATTTGCCCGGATGCACCAGCGGATCAGATCTATCAGTATGCAGAAAGACTGCGCCAGAATGTAGCTATGGGAGATACTCACCTGGGGGCAAGCGTCACTATTAGCATCGGGGTGGCCAGTAAATCTCCAGCATTGTTAAATGCTGAAATGTTACTGCAACTTGCAGATAAGCGGTTATATAAGGCTAAAGAATTGGGGCGTAACCTCACTGTTTGGAATTAGTTTCCCCCTGCACCTTGCAAAAATTTGCGTTCAAACGTTGTAATGATAATTAGCTAACTTCTTTTAGTTACGCGAATATAGTATATATCAGGTCAGTCAAAATAGCGTCAGTTCGACTGTCCGTATTTAATAATCTTTATATCTTGAATATAAAGACCTTCCTGCCGATTCTGTTGTATGAGCCAGAAAAAAATTCTCATTTGTGGATTGTGCGCTCACTAAAGCTTGTTGAGTGGGGCGTGCGAATATCTACGCCGCCACTCAAAATATTTTATATACAACCAACCTAATATAAGGTTGCGTGGCGAGTTGATGAATTATCAAGGTGAAGTAAGGTAATAAAAATTAGTTAACGGCAACTTCTTCTGTAAACTCCAGTAGTACCTTCTCGTCCTTATCTACCGTGACAATCACTTTTCCGCCGTTGGATAGTTTTCCAAACAATAATTCGTCAGCTAGCGCGCTGCGTATAGTGTCTTGAATTAAACGCGCCATCGGGCGTGCGCCCATTTGAGGGTCAAAGCCAGTCTTGGCGAGGTAGTCTTTGAGCGTATCGGTGAAGATGACTTCAACTTTCTTCTCGTGTAGCTGCTCCTCAAGCTGCATCAGGAATTTGTCTACTACGCGCAGGATGACTTCTTTATTCAGTGCGGCAAAGGAAATAGTAGCATCCAATCGGTTACGGAATTCCGGGGTGAATAGCCGCTTGATTTCGGCCGTTTCGTCACCGATCACTCCGCTCTTGGTGAAACCTATTTGTACCTTACTTAACGCATCGGCCCCCGCATTGGTGGTCATAATAATAACCACATTACGGAAATCCGCCTTGCGCCCGTTGTTGTCAGTGAGTGTACCGTGGTCCATCACTTGCAACAGAATATTAAAAATATCCGGGTGTGCCTTCTCAATTTCGTCTAGTAGTAACACACAATGAGGCTGCTTGTTGATTGCTTCGGTGAGTAGGCCACCCTGATCAAAACCAACATAGCCAGGTGGTGCTCCTATAAGGCGCGACACGGCATGACGTTCCATATATTCAGACATATCAAAGCGGTGAAGCGGCATGCCCATTGCAAAGGCAAGTTGACGGGCTACTTCGGTTTTACCTACACCGGTAGGGCCAGAAAATAAAAAGCTGCCAATGGGCTTTTGTGGATTGCCCAAGCCACTCCGGGACATTTTCATGGCGCGTGCCAGTACGTCAATAGCGGCATTCTGGCCGAACACTACGGACTTGAGATCGCGATCCAGTGTTTTCAATAGATTGCGATCATCAGAAGAAACGGTACGTGAGGGTACGCGCGCAATCTTAGCAATGATTTCTTCGATTTCATGCTTGCCGATAAGTTTTTTTTGCTTTGATTTAGGCAGTATGCGTTGTGCCGCGCCCGCTTCATCTATCACGTCAATTGCTTTGTCAGGAAGGTGCCTGTCATTGATAAAGCGCGATGAAAGTTCGGCCGCGCTGGTAAGTGCAGCAGCGCTGTATTTGATGCCGTGATGAGACTCGAAGCGAGACTTTAACCCCTTGAGAATCTCAATGGTTTGCTCAACTGAGGGTTCTGGCACATCCACTTTTTGGAAACGGCGCGATAGCGCATGATCTTTCTCGAAAATGCCGCGATACTCTTGATAGGTAGTGGCGCCAATGCACTTAAGTGTGCCATTTGAAAGTGCCGGTTTGAGTAAGCTGGAAGCATCCATGGTACCGCCCGAAGCTGCACCTGCGCCTATCAAAGTATGTATTTCGTCGATGAACAGAATGGCATGAGGCTCATCGGCTAACTCTTTGAGTACAGCCTTCAAGCGTTGCTCAAAGTCGCCACGATATTTAGTGCCGGCCAGTAGTGCGCCCATATCTAATGCATAGATATGGGCTTTTTTGAGAGTTTCTGGCACGTTGTTTTCATTGATCCGGCGCGCCAAGCCTTCGGCGATGGCTGTCTTGCCGACACCAGCCTCGCCGACCAGTAGTGGATTGTTTTTGCGACGGCGGCACAAGCTTTGAATAACTCGCATCAGCTCGGTTTCGCGTCCGATTAGGGGGTCAATTTTGCCAGCCAAAGCTTGGGCGTTGAGATCAAGCGTGTAGTCGGACAGGGCGCTCTTCTGGTTCGGTTCTTGCTCTATTTCGGTGTCTGCCGATTTTTGGGTACTTGATTGATCCGTTTTATCGATGCCATGTGCAATATAGTTTGCTACATCCAGCCGGGTGATAGCACGCTGGTTCAGGAAAAACACGGCGTGAGAATCTTTTTCGCTAAACAGGGCAACCAGAATGTTGGCGCCGGAAACTTCTTTTTTGTTAGAAGATTGCACATGTAATATGGCGCGTTGGATGACGCGCTGGAAGCCGACAGTGGGCTGCGTGTCTACTTCGCTGCTACCGGGCGCTACTGGTGTATGGGTGGTAATAAAGTCGGTTAGTACTGCGCGCAACTCTTCAATATCTGCCCCGCAGGCACGCAAAACATGAGCCGCTGAAGAGTTATCCAGCATGGCAAGTAGCAGGTGCTCCACCGTGATAAATTGGAAGCGCTTCTGGCGTGCTTCAACGAACGCCAAGTGTAGGCTGATTTCAAGTTCTTGCGCGATCATATTATGTTTCCTCTAATTCGCATCGTAGCGGATGTCCGTGCTGTTTGGCAAATGCCGATACCTGTGCCACCTTCGTTTCTGCGATATCTTTAATGTAGACTCCGCATATTGCTAAACCTTCATGATGTACTTTGAGCATCAATTGGACGGCCTGTTCACGGTTCATCGAAAAAAATGTTTGTAACACTTCGATGACAAAATCCATCGTTGTGAATTCATCGTTAAACAGCAGTACCTTATATAGTCTGGGTGGCTTGATCTTGCTCCGTTCTGGTTTCAGTAAGGATGTGTTTTCATATTTCGTTGCCATAGTTGTTATTGTTACATTTATGTATGACGGTATGTTCGATGATTCATGAGGTTTTTTCAAGTGCTTCTGAAAATATAGTGTATAGGTCTTGACGAAATCGCTCAAATAAGAGTAAAAAGCGCATGGGTGTTTGAATGCAAGTTACCTAAAGTACTGGTTTTGCCATGTACGCTCTTTGAATTCAAACAGTTTAACGGGGATCCACCCGGTTTTTTAGTTAAGGAAGTAAGACATGGCAAACGGTACCGTAAAATGGTTCAATGACGCAAAAGGATATGGTTTTATTACTCCGGATGATGGTAGCGAAGATTTATTCGCGCATTTTTCCGCAATTACTATGAGTGGCTTTAAGTCTCTTAAAGAAGGACAGCAAGTTACTTTTGATATTGTTCAGGGTCCTAAAGGTAAACAAGCTGCCAATATTCAGGCACCTTAAGTTTGTTTCTAGATTAATAAAAAAGCCCGCGTAAGCGGGCTTTTTTAAATCTAAATTGTCAAATAGCATTTGTTTGTGGTGAGCCACAAAAGTTGAGGGGCCTTTGATTAACGCCAGAGATTAACGCCAGGATGAATTTTCGCCCAACTTAAATAGAGTCGGCCATCAAATTGTGCGATTCGTCATAACCACGAAGGCCGTTCTGATCAATATATTGAGTGGCCAAGTCTATAATGTTTGTAACGGCTCGAATAGCATTGCCAATTCTTCTGTTGAAAGAGGGGCGATAGCTTCTCCGTTATCATCCAGAATACTTTGCGCCAAGTCACGTTTTTTCCCTTGCATTGCAACAATTTTTTCTTCCACCGTGCTCTCAGTTATTAGCTTATATACGAAAACCGGGTTTTCCTGGCCAATACGATGAGCGCGGTCAGTTGCCTGATTTTCTACCGCAGGGTTCCACCACGGATCGTAATGAATTACAGTGTCGGCGGCGGTAAGGTTCAGCCCTACACCGCCTGCTTTGAGACTAATTAGGAAAATGGGGACTGCTCCACTTTGAAAACGTTTTACTGGTGTGGCGCGATCGCGGGTGTCTCCGGTAAGCTTGACATAGGGTAAGTTAAATTTTGCAAGCTCCAATTCTATCAATGCCAACATAGAGGTGAATTGGGAGAACAACAGGATGCTCCGTCCTTCTTCAACCATATCTGGCAGCAAGGACATAAGGAGCTCCAACTTTGCTGAATGAGTTACTTGCTTAGCAGCAGGCAATTTAAGCAGGCGTGGATCGCAACAGGTTTGACGCAATTTAAGCAGTGCGTCGAGAATAATAATATGACTGCGATTCATGCCTTTCTTATCGATTTCCAGGCGTATCTTTTCGTGCATGGCTACCCGGATAGTTTCGTATAAGTCGCGCTGAGCGCCGGATAGCTCGCAGGAGCGAATAATTTCTGTTTTAGGTGGTAATTCTTTGGCTACCTGTGCTTTGGTGCGGCGCAGCAGAAATGGGGCGATGCGGCGTGAAAGCGCTGCGCGCCGTGTGTTATCACCTTGTTTTTCGATGGGCGTGCGGAACAGTTTACGAAAATTTTTGTCACTGCCCAATAGTCCTGGCAGGAGAAAATGAAATAGCGACCACAATTCGCCAAGGTGATTTTCCAAGGGGGTGCCAGTGAGCGCAAGCCTGTGGCGAGCTTTGATTTGATGAACAATTTGAGTGGCTTGCGACTTTGGATTTTTAATAATGTGAGCTTCATCAAGGATTAGCAAATGAAATTCTTGCCCAACCAATACCTCTTTGTCGCGTGGTAGCAAGGGATAGGTGGTGAGCACCAAGTCATAAGCCCCGATAGATTCGAAATGTTGCTTGCGCAATTGTCCCTGCAATACCAATACGCGTAAATCCGGCGCAAAACGCTCTGTCTCCCGCAGCCAGTTAAACATCAAGCTGGTAGGTGCGACCACTAGGCTAGGGCGGTTCATGCGCCCTGATTCTTTTTCTACCAGAAGATGGGCTAAGGCCTGAACGGTTTTACCTAACCCCATGTCATCAGCCAGAATGCCGGCCAGCGCATATTCGCGCAGAAATTGCAGCCAGTTAAGTCCTTCTTGTTGATATCCCCGCAAATCGGTCTTCAAGCCAGCAGGCGGCGCAACCAGCTGAATTCCATGGAAGTCGCGCAGTTTGCGTCCTAATTCACGTAAACGTTCACCGCCCAGCCAGCGCAAACCCGCAACATCTTCCAGCTCTGCCAGGCGCCCCGCCTGAACCGCAGACAATTCGATTCGCTGCAAATTATGCACTGCATCCTTATCAAACAGCTCCACCAGTACTGACAGAATGTTTTGTATGCGGGAAATCGGTAACGTTACCAAGCGGCCATCAGCAAGGCGGGCTACAAGCGGCACATCTTCAGCGCTAAGCTGCGCTAGTGCTTGCGTGCTCATTTGTTCTGGGAACTGGCGAATCAAATCCAGCAAGACGGGTAGTAAGTTGACGGGCAGTCCGTCTATCTGAATTCCCAGCTCTATGTTGAACCAGTCATTGTTACCACTATCCTCATTGACAGTTGCGGTCCAGTCTTCAATCTCTGCGAAACGAAAATTGAAGCTTGGTTCCATTTCGATCTGCCAGCCAGAGGCTCGCATATCGGGCAGGTTGACAAGGCAAAAGTTGATCCACTCTTTGTCATCCCCGCCCAGAATAAAAGAACCATTGTGCTTTTTATGTAATTCGGAAAAAATTGATAGATCAACAAAGAAAAAGCCAAAACTGGCAAGTTCGCCGGAATAATTCTCTTCGGCGGTGACATCGCGGTCGATGCGTAACAGTTCATCACCACTACGCTGTGCTATTGACTCCTCGATTGACGTAGCGTCAATTCGCACGCCACCATAGTCGAATTCAAGGCGCACCAAGTCGAGAGTTTTAGGCTCATCGTCATGGTCATTTTTAAAGTGGGAAGAGCCCAAAAAAGGCGGCGGATTTAAACCTACTGTATAAAAACGTAAACATGGAACAGGGTGTCGATCGCTTACCTTTCTTTCACGCAGGACCTGCGGTAGCTGAACCTTTACTCCGGGTAGATTTTTTGTTAATTCCTTGCCGACATGGTCAGCCAGTGCCGATGGAATCGCAGGTGCAGTAACCAGAGCGTAAGCAATTTCGTCGGGTAGGCCGATATCCAATTCGCCGCAGACAAATGCGATTTCATTAATATACCAGGGGGGGGAAAACGGTAGCACTTGTGACGGCGGCGTGGTTTCAACCTGTAGCCGCTGGTTTCCCTGTGTGTCCATAGTCCAAACAGGCTGCGTGACACATTTTTCACCAAGGGACAGAGGTATGGAATCAGGTGTTTCCCAGAAACATCTGCCAGTGGTGACCATTTCTGTCATCCATCGAGCACCCTGTGCACCAGATAAATAGCCGCCCGTCGCACGTATCAAGTTTAATGCAGCGATGATTTCCTGATCCCGCTTGGTAAAATAGTGTGGCGCCGAGCCGATAACGATGTTGGCTATGGCATTATGAAGCGTTTTTTTGCCAAACCCCCCAGCCTTGAGCAATCTTGCAGTAAAAAATGTCACATCCACTTTCTCTGGCTTGCTATCACTTAATGTTAAGACGTACAGTAAACGCTGCGACACGTTGAGTGGTAAATTATCGCGGCCTAGTGTCGGCATGGCTGCACGCGACACGTCATTTAGCCAAATTGAAATTTCATAGGGTAAGACCGTAATATTTGGCGAGGGATTATCAGCTGGCGCAGGAACTTCAAGCGGGGATTCAGCCTGAGCCTTGATCAACGTTGCGACAACATGCTTACAGTTGAAGCCCACCGGGCAACTGCATTCCCCGTTGACAAAGACATGCCCCCCCAGCTGCGCTTGCAGAAGGATATTGACGTGATAGTAATTGTTATTTGACCCTGCAACGAGTGCGGTAATCAGGTCGCCATTTGGGCTGATATTTAGCGTCGAGACTCTGTTCTCACGATAATATTGACGTCCCCGCATCAGATATGCGGTCGAAAAAGATGAGTCTATATCAACGGATGAAACGAAAGAATGCACTTTATTCTAGAGCCTTAAAGTTAAAAACACCGTTTTCAGCTGATATACATTAGTGGGTAACTGCCAAGACAAACTCTTGACCATGCCCAACCAGCTTACTGGGGACCTCTAAAAATCCAATTTTGCGAGCAGCCGCTTAGCGGCATGCCTGCTTACCTCGTTTCGTCACAATAAGGCATTACTCGAAAAAAATTATCGCTTGCATATCGACCTGTATGCCGCGCTCAAATTTTTTACTCGTGCTTTGCCAGGAAACTTGAATTTTCAGAGGCGCCCTACTGTTATTTACATGTTTTTAACTATTGCTTCGCCGAATGCAGAGCACGATATTTGTTGTGCCCCTTGGGTAAGCCGTGCGAAATCATAGGTGACGGTCTTGGCGGCGATTGCCCCGTTCATACCCTTGATAATTAGATCGGCGGCTTCCGGCCAACCGATATGGCGCAACATCATTTCTGCTGAGAGTATTAATGAACCGGGATTGACGTAATCTTTGCCAGCATATTTCGGTGCGGTGCCGTGGGTGGCTTCAAACATGGCAATGCTATCAGACAGATTGGCACCCGGCGCGATACCAATACCGCCGACTTCTGCCGCCAGTGCATCAGATATGTAGTCGCCGTTGAGATTCAGGGTGGCGATAACGTCATATTCTGCAGGACGCAACAAAATCTGTTGTAAAAAAGCGTCGGCAATTACGTCTTTAATGATGATGCCGCCGCTTCCATATTTTTCGGGCAATCTCAGCCAAGGCCCGCCGTCGATTTCTACCCCACCGAATTCTCGCTTGGCGAGTTCGTAGCCCCATTTCTTGAAGCCACCTTCAGTGAACTTCATGATGTTGCCCTTATGTACCAGGGTGACGGACTTGCGCTTATTATCTATAGCATACTGGATGGCGTGACGAATTAAACGTTCACTACCTTCGATGGACACCGGCTTGATGCCGATAGCAGAGGTTTTTGGGAAACGGATTTTCGTCACGCCCATTTCATTTTGTAAAAAAAGAATTAATTTTTCAGCTTCTGGCGAACCTGCTTCCCATTCGATCCCCGCATAAATATCTTCTGTGTTTTCACGGAAGATCACCATGTCTACTTTTTCTGGTGCCGTCACAGGAGTAGGTACGCCCTTGAACCAGCGAACCGGACGCAGGCAGACATATAGGTCAAGGATCTGGCGTAACGCCACATTGAGCGAGCGCATACCGCCGGAAGTAGGAGTGGTGAGCGGGCCTTTGATGGACACAACATGGTCGCGTACGGCCTCTACCGTTTCATCAGGCAGCCATGTATCGTTACCATAGACATTTACCGCTTTCTCGCCGGCATATACTTCCATCCACGCGACTTGGCGGTTACCTTTGTAAGCCTTGGCGACTGCCTCATCCACCACGCGTCGCATAACAGGGGTGATGTCCACGCCTGTGCCATCACCCTCAATAAAGGGAATGATAGGTTGATTTGGAATGTTCAGTGAGTAGTCTTTGTTAACGGTAATTCTCTGGCCTTGAGACGGCACTTTGATATGTTGGGTCATGTATTTTCTCTCCCCGATGAAAAGCTTGGAGTAATATGTATCGCTTTAGTGAGTGGGAAAATCGGATGGGCCGCATCCTGTTGTTCAACAAACCTTATGGCGTGATCTGTCAGTTTAGCCGCGACGGCCTGCATCCAACGCTAGCCAATTATATCGCGGTTCCTGACTTCTATCCAGCGGGACGGCTGGATGCTGACAGTGAAGGTTTGCTATTGCTCACTGATGACGGTTTGTTGCAGCACCGGATTACTGATCCAGTCCACAAGCTAGCCAAGATTTATTGGGTGCAAGTGGAAGGCAAGCCAAGCGAAAAGGCACTAACGCAATTGCGAAGCGGGGTAAAACTGCCTGATTTTATTACTTTGCCTGCTATGGCAAGATTGATGGAAGAACCGGCAAATTTATGGCGGCGCACTCCTCCGATCCGCGAGCGTAAAAATAAACCAACCAGTTGGCTGGAACTGATTATTCGCGAGGGTAAGAATCGTCAGGTACGCCGTATGACAGCCGCGGTAGGTTACCCTACCTTACGCTTAATCCGTTATCAGGTAGGCGACTGGACGCTGGATGGGTTGGACTCAGGCATCTGGCGTGAGGCTGCGGTATAATGCACGCCTTTTTAATTCCTAACAGGAGGAGGTCATGCCTATTTACGAATATCGTTGCAGCAGTTGTGGTGTGCAAAAAGATGTCCTGCAGAAGATCAGCGATGCGCCGTTGACTGTATGTGCGGCATGTGGCAAACCTACATTCAGCAAACAGCTTTCAGCTGCTGGCTTTCAACTCAAGGGAAGTGGTTGGTATGCAACGGATTTTAAAAATTCGGGCAGCAAACCAGAAACTAAAGCGGAACCAGCTGCTAAAACCGTTAGCTCTCCTCCACCGACTGCGGGTGGTAACGGGTGAAAAAATATTTGCTCACCGGACTATTGGTGTGGGTTCCGCTTGGCATTACCATTTGGGTTCTGGACCTGACGATTAGTACGCTAGACCAGAGTCTGCTGCTACTACCAGTGAGTTGGTATCCAGACAAACTGCTTGGTATTCACATTCCCGGTTTGGGTGCAATTCTCACCGTAGTGATCGTACTCGGTACCGGTTTATTGGTGCATAATGTCCTCGGACAGCGTTTGTTGCTTTACTGGGAAGGTCTACTGCGCCGCATTCCTGTGGTAAGTAGTATTTACCACAGCGTGAAACAGGTTAGCGATACGCTATTATCCAGCAACGGACTTGCTTTTCGTAAGGTGCTGCTGGTGCGGTATCCGCACCCTGAGGCGTGGTCGCTAGCATTCCAAACCACTATCCCGGGTGAGGTGACGCAACAACTCAAAGATGAGTATGTGGGAGTATTTATTCCCACCGCACCCAGCCCAGTAAACGGGTTTTATTTCTACGTGCGCCGTGTTGATACCATCGAAATCGATATTAGCGTGGACATGGCTCTAAAATCCATTATTTCAATGGGCGTAGTAGTTGCCACCCCCTCTACGCTTTACCCGCCAAAAAATTAATACCCCGATTTATTAGATTAACTTATTAAAAAATATGCGAACTCATTACTGCGGACATCTTAACGTTTCAAATCTTGGCCAAATTGTTACTTTATGTGGCTGGGCACATCGTCGCCGTGACCACGGCGGGGTAATTTTTATTGATCTTCGTGACCGAGAAGGGCTGGCGCAAGTGGTGTGTGGCCCAGATCGTGTGGACATGTTCAAAATTGCTGAATCGGTGCGCAATGAATTCGTACTGCGTATCAGCGGACGCGTGCGCCGTCGTCCGGAAGGCAGTTCCAACAGCAACCTTGGTAGCGGCGAGATCGAAATTCTGTGCCATGAAATCGAAGTGCTGAATGCCGCACTTACGCCGCCGTTCCAGCTGGATGACGAAAATCTTTCTGAGAACGTGCGTTTGACTCACCGCGTGATTGACCTGCGGCGTCCGCAAATGCAGAAAAATCTGATGCTGCGTTATAAGACGGCAATGGCATTCCGCCGTTTCCTGGATGCAAAGGGTTTCATCGATATCGAAACGCCGATGTTGACCAAATCCACACCGGAAGGTGCGCGCGATTATCTGGTGCCATCGCGTGTTCACGCAGGCGAGTTCTTTGCATTGCCGCAGTCACCGCAGTTATTCAAGCAGCTGCTCATGGTGGCCGGTTTCGACCGTTATTATCAAATCACCAAATGCTTTCGTGACGAAGATTTGCGCGCAGACCGCCAACCGGAATTTACTCAGGTGGACATTGAGACCTCATTCTTGAACGAAGAACAAATTATGATGCTGACGGAGGAAATGCTCCGTACCGTATTCAAAGAGGTATTGGGTACTGTTTTGCCCAATCCGTTTCCGCGTATTTCTCACGCTGAGGCGATGGCACGCTTTGGTTCAGACAAGCCAGATTTGAGAGTGACACTGGAAATAACCGATGTCACAGATGCGGTAAAAGATGTGGCATTTAAGGTGTTTTCTGCTCCCGCCAATCAAGCTGACGGGCGCGTGGCCGCGTTGCGCGTGCCGAATGGTGGCTCATTTACACGCGGTGAGATTGATGAATACACCAAATTCGTTGGCATCTATGGTGCACGCGGTTTGGCCTACATTAAAGTCAATGATGTGACTCAATTGAATGAAACGGGCCTGCAATCACCTATCGTGAAGAACCTGAATGAAGACGCGCTGAAAATAATCATAGCTCGCACCGGTGCACAGAATGGCGACTTGATATTTTTCGGAGCAGACAAGACCAAGGTGGTTAATGATGCGCTCGGCGCGTTGCGCGCCAAAATTGGCCATGAGAAAAAATATGTCAGTGGCGCGGCATGGACCCCACTGTGGGTGGTGGATTTTCCCATGTTTGAATACGATGATGAGGCCAAACGTTGGAATGCCTGCCATCACCCGTTTACTGCACCCAAGGATGAGCATCTTCACCTGTTGGTGAGTGATCCTGGACGTTGTCTGGCAAAGGCATACGACATCGTGTTAAACGGTTGGGAGCTTGGTGGAGGCTCAGTGCGTATTCATAAGGAGGAAACGCAGTCATTAGTTTTCCGTGCGCTCAACATTGGTGCGGAAGAGGCGCAATTGAAATTTGGCTTCCTGCTCGATGCATTGCAATATGGCGCGCCACCGCACGGCGGATTGGCCTTCGGCCTGGATCGTATCGTTACGCTGATGAGCGGTTCGGAATCGATCCGTGACGTGATCGCTTTCCCAAAGACCCAGCGCGCGCAGTGTTTGCTAACCCAAGCACCCAGTCCCGTTGATGAAAAACAACTGAACGAGCTGCATATTCGTTTGCGTCAGAAAGTGCAAACGACGATAGAAGTGACGAAGGAATAGTGTGGCAGTGCAATGCGATTAAAATTTGGAAATGATTTCTGTAGGATATGTTCTCGCTTCAAAATATTGTGAGATAGCCAGAATGAACTTAGCGTTCTGCATGGACAGGTAGCGGAGACTCATAAGATGAGAATGATTAGCGCACAGTTCATCCTGCATTTTTTAATTGTCTTGTTTGCAACGCCGTTAGCACTGGCTTCAGCACAAACCTATGCTTATGCGTTTGGGTCAAATAATGACCGTGAAATGCAGCTTATTGCAGTGTCCGCGTTACCGCTGGAAGGGCGAGAAACCTTGCATCTTATTAAGCAGGGTGGCCCGTTTTTATATGCGCGTGATGGTGCGACATTCAGTAATTTTGAAAACCGCTTACCCAAGCGCAAGCGAGGCTACTATCGTGAATTTACGGTGAGAACGCCTGGAGTACGCAATCGTGGCGCACGGCGCATTGTCTGTGGCAAACCGGTTGAGTGTTATTACAGCGCGGATCATTACCAGACTTTTCGGCGCATCACGGAATAAAATGGGTAATTTGTCGCTACGCTTAAAAGATGTAAAAGAGGCAGGTACATACCGGCTGAATTGCCGCTTGGACGAGTTGTATGCAGCAGTAGCAAAGGCAGGTTGTATCTTGTTCGAAATTGATCTGGCTAAGGCAGAGGGCAAGGAAAAATTTATCGCTGCCATCGCCCAGGCAGTTCGTGTGCCAGATTGGTTTGGTGGCAATTGGGATGCGCTGGCCGATACATTAAGTGATCTTTCCTGGCAACCCGCTTTCGGTTATGTGCTGCTGTTGCGTAATGATAATGGCACACTCGGGATGACTGCTGAGGATCACAATATTTCTATGGAAATTTTTGCTGATACGATAGCTTTCTGGAAATCGCAAGATAAACCATTCTGGGTTTTTTTCTGCTAACGCCATTCATGCAATATAAATTACCAATTTCGGTGTTAGTGGTAATTTACACTTTGGATTTTGAAGTATTGCTTCTGGAACGCGCTGACCATCCAGGTTTTTGGCAATCAGTCACCGGCAGCCAGGATGAAGGCGAGTCTTTGTGCGAGACAGCCGTGCGTGAAGTATTTGAGGAGACTGGCTTGGATGCCAATCACTATAACTTGGTGGACTGGCAGGCCAAAAATATCTATGAAATATATGCCAAATGGCAGCATCGCTATGCGCCCGGCACGCGGCACAACACCGAGCATGTATTTGGATTGGTATTACCACACATGCTTCCTATCCAATTGTCACCGCGGGAACATCTCAGCTATAAATGGTTGCCTTGGCAGGAAGCTGCGGGGCTGGTGTTTTCACCAAGCAACCGCGAAGCGATTTTGCAGTTGCCTGAAATAGCCGAGTGCTGAAACCGTCCATACATAGTGAATGAAAGATTTTCAAATGAAGGAAGTTGAAAAGCAGGATGGCATGATTTCGATTGCCTACGAGCATCCCGGTTGCACCACTTCGACAGCATGGGCGAAGAAGCCGCGCGAACCGGAACCCGATGAAAAAGCCATGTTGATTGAGCGCATCAAACGACTGTTAAAAGAACAGGATGCGGTGCTGGTGGCACACTATTACGTGCACCCGGACTTGCAGGATTTGGCCGATGCTACCGGCGGTTGTGTATCTGACTCCCTTGATATGGCCAATTTCGGACATCAACATCCGGCGCAAACGTTAGTTGTGGCGGGGGTGCGTTTCATGGGCGAGACAGCGAAAATCCTCAACCCGGAAAAGCGCGTGTTAATGCCTGATCTGGATGCCAACTGTTCGCTCGACCTTGGCTGTCCGGTGGAAGAATTTACTGCTTTCTGTGACGCACACCCGGATCGTACCGTGGTGGTATATGCCAATACCAGTGCGGCTGTGAAAGCGCGCGCCGATTGGGTGGTAACAAGTTCTATCGCGTTGCCCATCGTTAAGCATCTTAAGGAACAGGGGCAGAAGATACTGTGGGCACCGGATCGTCATCTTGGTAATTACATTCAGCAACAAAGTGGCGCCGACATGTTGCTGTGGCAAGGTTCATGTGTGGTGCATGACGAGTTCAAGGCCAAGGAGTTAGCTGAACTTAAGGCGCAACACCCGGATGCCAAGGTGCTAGTGCATCCGGAATCTCCCCCGGCAGTGATTCAGCTTGCTGATGTGGTGGGTTCCACCACGCAGCTCATAAAGGCAACACAAATTTTAGCTGCGAATAAATTCATTGTGGCGACTGATAACGGTATTTTGCACAGAATGAAAGCGTTGTCGCCTGATAAGGTGTTTCTCGAAGCACCTACGGCTGGAGATGGCGCGACTTGCACTAGCTGTAATCACTGTCCGTGGATGGCGATGAACGGGTTGCTGAATTTGGCTCAAGTGTTGGAAAGTGGGAAGAATGAGGTACATGTCGATCCGGTAATCGGGCGTCGTGCCAAAGCCCCTATCGAACGCATGCTAAATTTTGCTCGTCAAATCGACCTTCCAACCCAGGGCATAGGTAACGCCTGACGGATGGTTGCGGCTAACAACAGGCTCATTGCGTATATTGTAATGATTTGTGGTCTGCAGGTGCGGTAATGATGAGGCGCTTATGACCACACTGAACATCGTCACCTATAACATTCACAAGGGTTTGTCTCATTTCAACCAGCGCATTGTGCTACTCGAATTGCGCGAGCGCTTGCGTGAGCTCAACGCCGACATCGTATTCCTGCAGGAAGTGCAGGGCGAGAACAGTCGCGATGCTCGGCATCTCCATGGCATCTCCACTTCGCCACAACATGAGTTTCTGGCTGACCAGATATGGCCGCATCATGCATATGGAAAGAATTCCGTATATATAGGCGGGCATCACGGAAATGCCCTCTTAAGTCGTCACTCAATTGTGGAGTGGGATAATCTGGATATCTCCGCACACCGCTTCGAGAGTCGAGGCCTGCTACATTGTGTAATTGACCTGCCAAAAACAAATCAGAGGGAAATCAGTCAGCCGCTGCATTGCATTTGTGTACATTTTGGATTATTCAAACGTGGTCGCGGGATGCAATTAAATGCGCTGATTGAGCGTATCAAGCAGATGGTACCTGTGGATGCGCGACTTATTGTCGCGGGTGATTTCAATGACTGGCGCAATAATGCCAGTCGCTTGTTAGCCCATGAATTGCAATTGCATGAGGTGTTTGAGGCAAATCTTGGCAGGCCGGCTCGCAGTTTTCCGGCGGGCATACCACTACTGTGCATGGATCGCATTTATGTGCGTGGACTGGAGATTCAGCAATGCAAGGTGCATGCGTGGAGAAAAATTTCAGACCATGTCGCACTATCCGCGACACTCACCCTATGAGTAGCACACATCTGGTTGACGGCCATATACTGATTCTGTTGCGCAACGGTGAGGAATATTTTCCACGCCTGATTGCGGCGATAGACGCCGCGACCCGCACAATTTATCTGGAAACTTATATTTATTCCGCCGACACCTGCGGTCGTCAAATCTCGCAGGCATTACAGCGCGCGGCCAAGCGTGGCGTGATGGCGCGCTTGCTGCTGGATGGTTTCGGCTCGGCCGAGTTGCCGGATGAGTGGGTGGATGAGCTGCGAGGGGCGGGCGTAGAAGTGTTGTGGTATCGCCCGGAAATCGCACGCTTCAGCTTACGCCGCCACCGCCTGCGCCGGTTGCACCGCAAGCTGGCACTGGTGGATGAACAAATAGCCTTTGTAAGCGGCGTCAATATTATCAATGATGTGCCGGGTGGACGGATTAAAGCGCCGCGTTTGGATTATACGGTGGAGTTGCGGGGAGCAACGGCAGGGCATATTCACTTCGTAATGCGGCGTCTATGGACATTGGTGTCGTGGATAAATTTTCGGCGGCAACGCGAGCGCGTAAAACTTTTGGCTGCGTACAAGAATACCGAGCAACACAAAGTGGCTTTTGTGTTGCGCGATAACTTGCGTCATCGCCACGATATTGAACACGCCTATCTCAAAGCTATTGCCGGTGCGCGGCAAGAAATCATCATTGCCAACGCCTATTTTCTGCCTGGGCTACGTTTCCGCCATGCTTTGTTAAATGCGGCTCAACGCGGAGTGCGCATTATCTTGCTGTTGCAAGGACGGATGGAGTATCGCCTGCAGCACTTTGCTACACGTGCGCTTTATGACGAGTTATTGCGAGCAGGTATGGAAATTCACGAGTACCACGCCAGTTTTATGCACGCCAAGGTGGCGGTGGTGGATGGCTATTGGGCAACCGTAGGTTCATCCAATATAGATCCATTCAGTCTATGGTTGGCCCGCGAAGCTAACCTGGTCGTTCGCGATGCAGGGTTTGCTAAATCATTGCGTGCCGATTTGTTGCAAGAAATTGCGCACAGTGCCCAGTTGATTTCTCCTTTTGCGTGGCGCAAGCATGGCATATGGATGCATTTTCTGATGCGCATCAGCTATGCAATGGTGCGTTTCTTGACTGGTATGATTGGTTACGCACGCGAATATGATAATGTTTAGCTGCAGTCTATTTGGTAGGTTGGTTGCTCTGGTGCAAACCGCAAAAGTTCGACCGCTCGAAATTAAGTGAACTGACAACGTGCGATGACTCTGTTCAATCAGGTTGTTCATGTTCATGGATTTTGGATAAAAGTAGTGTGGTTTCTTGCCAAGCGTCGTTCTCTGCCGGTAGTTTGCTCACTGTCAATCGAGATACTCTGTGGCGTCAGCTCATGTTATTTGAGCGTCCTATGCAAGAATGCCTTTGCTGCAACGAGGTTGTGACCCTAGCTTATTCAGAAATCATCTATATGCCCATGGCTATTTACCAATTCAGGCATGTACGCTTGTAATGGACAGTGACATACGTCGCGGAAACTTGAAAATTATATGTTTAGGGAAGTCTGTCATTCACTTTGCAGAGTGTCAGCTGAGGTAAATGTCCAAGTGCGCGTGATAGTAAGAATGTCAGTGTCTTTGCGGATGCCTGGCGGGAGAGGGGAGAAAGGCGCAGCCAGTTTTACAATGCGCCGTGCCGCTGCGTCCAAGATGGGCTGTCGGGATGAGCGACTCACCTCCACGTTTTCTAAGCTGCCGTCTGCACGGATGGAGACGCTGAGTTGCAGACTGCCATAAATATTTTTCTGACGTGCAGCTTGGGGATAGTTCATGTTTCCTATGCGTTCTACTTTGATGCGCCAGTCTTCAATATATTGTGCGAAGCGGTATTCCTGGGTGCGTGCACCAATAAACTTCCGTCGTGGCAATTTTTGATAGGCATCAAAATTCTTGCTGATCTGTGCTTCCAGACGCGCGATCTCCAGCCTGCGTTGCACCATGTCCAAGTTATTCGCACTGTCACTGGTCCTTTGCTGTAGTTCTTGTCCTTGGGTTTTTTGTTGTGGTACGCTGTGAGTGCTTCTGGCCGCCTGTGCCAGAAGAAGTTTGACCCCTTGCTCGAGCTGATGTACGCGCTGTGCGGATTGCTCAGGTGTGAATTGTTTGTCATCGTTCAATGCAGGCATAGGACTTTTTGCGCGACGATTTGCAGTTGTATTGCCACCACCATCAAGGTTGTGTTGCGCCAAGGCTTCTGCCTTAACAGGGCGTGATTTTGATTTACTGTTTACCAGTACCACTTGCAGCGGTTGCATGAAATCACTAACTTTGCGTGGATCGGGCAGGGCGAAGCCGATGCCAAACAGCATAAAAGCATGCAGCGCTAGCGAGAATGCCAGGGAAATGGCGATTGGCTGTTTGAACAGTACTAGCAAGCGGTAGCCTCCTCCGCTACCGTGGATATAAAGCGGGCATTGAAATTCAGGTCGAGTAGATCAATTTCGCCTATTTCCAGGATTACACGCGTGTTAGGCGGTAATTCCGGTAATGATGGAATGCGGCTTGTCAGCGGAATATGCACAAACTTTACCAGATTTTCGCGTAACACCAGCGCTTCGGCCTGCTGAATATTTTCCTGTAGCAACCAGCGTAAACACCAGTAGCGTTCCATATTGCGTTGGAATTCGTTGTAAAGTACGTAGGCAGCGTCGAAGTCGCGCATAACAGCGAACAGTGTTGTGTCGTTTTTGGCGTAGGCGGGTGGTTCTTCTCGCAACAGGCTGATAATCTGGCGCTGGTTGACAAAATCTATATAGCGGCGTAGCGGCGAACTTGACCACATATACTGTGCCACACCCAACCCTTGGTGTGGTGCCGGCACGGTGCTCATCTTTACCTTGCCATTGTTTTGTGTGCGGTAAATACCCGCAACGTCGTGTGTCGCGAGCAGCTTGCCCCATTCCGAATTAACAAAAATCATCAGCTCTGCCACCACCTTGTCGATGGGTGAACCACGCTGCCGAGTACTGATACTGACGCGATCGTTTTCCACGTGAAAATTGTAATCCACCTGCTGGATACTATTTTCGGCAGATTTGCCGCGCGTTGCTTCCAGCTTTTGCGCTAAATTCCATAAAAGCGTGAGCTCTGCCGCAAAGAGAAAATCCTGATTGCCAGCTGCCAGCGTATCCTCGTTAAATAACGGTTCCAGCGTATCATGGCGCAGATTGGCGGCAATATGAATGCGCTCAACGCGGCTTTCTGTGCTGAGCACGGCCAGGGTTTCGGCATCGACTTCGATATACATGGAAAGTGACGGGCAAACCCTGTCTGCACTAAGGGTAAATGCCTGCACCACGCTGTCTGGCAACATAGTGATCTTGTCTCCGGGCATATATACCGTGGACATTCGTTGCATCGCGATGTCATCACCTGGCGATCCGGGTGCTATGCCCAATGAAGGGGCCGCAATGTGTACACCGATACGCCAATTGCCATTGGCAAGCTCTCTAACCGAAAAGGCATCGTCAATTTCTGTGGTGGTCGCATCATCTATGCTAAATGCAGTATCCACTGCCAGTGGCAGGTCGGGCCAGACAGCCAGATCGATCTCAGCAAAACCGGTTCCATGCGGGAAATTTTCAAACAAGAAGCGCTGCAAGTGATAAGCATGCGTTGAAGGAACTGCTCCGCAGCGGTGCAGCAAGTGTGCGGCCGACAAGTTAATTGCAGTGCAGGCGGCCTCCAGCGCTTTCACCTCGATGGTGTTGCGATCCGGCTTGTATAGCAGATGAGATAATTTGTCTGTAAATTCCGGTGGCAAGGTGAAAGCGATCAGCTCGTTTGTGTAACGCGCTTGCAAGGCAGCGTGCAGACGTTTTTTTTCGGCGCTGGCTAGCGCCGATTTAAGGGCATCCGGTGGTGCGGCCTTGTAGCGACCCTTGCCTTTTTTGTAAAAGTGCATTGGCGAGGAATGCAGGCGAATCAAGGTACCCGCTGCTTCGATTGGATTGGGCTCGTGGCCAAAATACTCGCTGGCCAACTCATTAAAGCCGAAATCTTCCGGTGGGCTACACTCCCACAAAAATTCCACGTCTATGTCTGCTGCGATGCCTTCCGCCTGCGTCATAAACTCAATCAGCCCCGGCTGGGCAAAGCGTAACAGCACGTTGGCTGCCTTGATCTTGCTACGTTTACCGTGCGTGCTTTCCACTTGCAGCGAGGTTGTGTTGTCAGTAAGTATCGAGCCGACCTTGAAAGCGCCGTCTTCTTCGTAAAAAACGTTCATAGGGAATGTGGCTAAAAAAGTGGCGCAATTATACCCCAGCGCTGATCATGGCCTAGAATTTCACTTCGGTAACGAATATCAATTGAGCTTTGACGTGACTATAGCCAACAGATGCAGAGATATAGAGGCGATAAACGAGGCAATCTCGAATCACGAGGCTACAGCCAGTGATTGGTTTGGATACAAGCTGATCGCCAGACACGCGGAATTGATCCTCGTCCCGCCAATATTTCGCAGACCAGCGGGTTGTTAAAGGCATCTATCCTGTTAAAAGTGTCAGTACCTAGGACAGCCGACTCAAACAATAAATGGCAGCATTTAATGCCGTAGCCACGCATGACTCAAAAGTTATCTTGGCTGGTGCAGAATGATTGCGCCACCGCGAGCGCGGCGCAACGTCAACGTAGTGTTTAACCCTGTCTATTTGAATATAAAGCCAGTTTAAACAAGCGATTATAATACAGTCATCTCGTTGAGATGAGTTAGATTTTGGGTATTATATTTTTGGAGGGTTTCCTGAAGAGTGGCTTAGTTCCTCCTGTCATGGCCACCACCATGGTTCCTATCATTACCACCATCGTTCCTACCATGACCGCCATCGTTCCTATCATTACCGCCATCGTTCCTACCATGACCGCCATCGTTCCTATAATAGTTCCTATCATGACCATCTCTCCCATTGCCTTGGAAGTTGCCATGTGCGCGATAGCTAGGAACATAAACATTGTTATACCAATCGTTCCGAACGAAGTAGACTTGTTGTCCACAGGCGTTATATCTTTGGCAGTGCTTGCGCCAGTTTTTCCGGTGACCTGGGGGCACGTGCAGATACATTGGTTGAGCCGCCATACCCATTGGCACTGGTTGAACTATGACAGGTGCTCGATAGATTAACTGAGGTGCTGGATGGTTGCCAATATCGATTTGACCATAAAAGCCAGGCTGGCCAAGACTAATGGACACTCCGACATTGGCAGCTAATGCTGGAGCAGCAATAGTGATGAGCACCGCTGCAAATAGAAAACGTTTCATTTGAGACTCCTTTTTTCGTTAGCAACCTTTTTTTAACGCGCCAGCACGATGAACCGTTGACGCTTAATGTCCACTGGTATCAGGCGAATTAAAATTTGAATTGCAGAATGTTAGAAAATAATTTCTAAATTTACAAAAAAGGTGTGCTTACCATTTCTTCTGCATTGCCAATACAGGTTAGTCTTTATACGCTTCCACTTCAAGCACCAACTTTATGTCATCGCCCACGTTAGGCAGGCCAAACTTCATGCCGAAATCTGAGCGTTTAATCTGTGCGCTGGCATCCGCGCCGCATAGCTCTTTTTTATTCATCGGATGATTGGCGCACTTGAAGGAAAGAATGGTGAGTGTTACCGGTTTGGTTACACCGAGCAGAGTGAGATTGCCTTCTACGCTGACCGGCGTGTCACCCCTGAATTTTACTGCACTTGATTTATAGGTAAGCGTGGGAAATTCGGCGACATTAAAGAAATCCGGTGACCGTAGATGGGCATCGCGCTTGTCATAACCGGTGGTAAGTGAAGCAGCTTCAATGGTGACATCCACCGATCCACTCTTTGCAGCACGATTTAAAGTTACTTTGCCGGCACTTTTATCGAAACGTCCTTGCATGGTGGAAAAACCTAAATGATTGACACTGAAACGTGCGTAAGTATGCAGAGGATCCATAGTATAAGAATCTGCAGCATGGGCAGCGAATGGCAAACTTGCCAACAATAATCCGGCAATGATATTTTGTTTCAGCATAGTGTTCTCCTTTATATTAGAAATAGTGACACTGGCCACATGGCAAGTTCAAATGTTGCGCCTACCACACACACCTTAAAGCGACAACGAAAAAATTTTACCATCCGGCCAATTATGAAACAATCGTTTGATACATTTGTTTACAATTTTCAACCTACCCTAAATAAATAGCTCGCGAACCATACCTGTTGAACTTTGCTTATAATATTACTGGCTTATCTGGCAACTCATTCACTGAGGTAGATTTTTTAGGGAAATACTGCTGTAAATGGCTACTTATAGCATGAATTCCCTTAATTACCCCAGCTTCAAAATTGCCTAGCCGAAATGCCGATTCCATTTCAAGACAAATTTCTTCCCAGCCAGCCTTTCCAAGCTTCGTGTGTATGCCACGGTCAGCGACAATTTCCACGTCACGATCGGCGAGCAGCAAGTAAATCAATACTCCATTATTGTGCTCGGTGTCCCACACTCTCATTTGAGAAAAGATATCAATAGCCCGCTCACTCGCAGTCTGGTTACGCCAGAGAGCAGTGAAATCGAGCGATGCTTCAACTGCAAAGCGAACTTGCCCGGCATGTTTGGTCTCGGCTTCATGAATTGCCTGCTCAATGGCGTGCAGCGAATGGGCAGGGAACGCAGCCCTCACTGCCATGCTGCCAGTAATTAAATGCTTAATGCTGCGCTGAATAACCATTCACCATCGCCCCGATGCGCCGCCGCCGCCAAAACCACCGCCTCCGCCACCAAATCCACCTCCGCCACCAAATCCACCTCCGCCACCAAATCCACCTCCGCCAAATCCTCCCTGGCCGAAACCACCACCACCCAAAGTGCCGCGCCCACCGCCAACCAAAGTAAACATAAACGCGATAACGCCCACAACTCCCGCTATTAAAATAGGTGCGATGATGAGCCAAGCGAGCATAGCCGTAACAAAACCAATGATAATCGCCGCAGGTAAGCGTCCTAAAAATTTGCGCAGTACACCTCCCACTCCCATCACCAGCATAAAAGCGATAAATAACAACGGTTCAAGATTTTTAAAGCTTCCTGATATTGCACTGCGCTCACGTGGAGGCGGTAACGATTCACCTTCAATTACCGCCAGCAATTGTTCGATCCCCGTTGCAATACCCGCATAGTAATTTCCGCGCTTAAAGTGCGGCGTTATGGTCTCGGCAACAATTCGCTTCACAACAGCATCGGGTAGCACACCTTCCAGACCGTAGCCGACTTCAATGCGCAATGTATGATCATCCTTGGCGATGAGCAGCAATACACCATCATCAATTCCCTTGCGCCCAAGCTTCCAAGCGTCAACAACCCGAATACCGTATTGTTCGATAGCTTCTGGTTGGGTAGTTGGAATCAGCAGCACAGCAATTTGCGCGCCTTTTTTCGCTTCAAATTGGGCGAGGCGTGTTTCAAGTTGTTGCTTTTGGGCGGCATCGAGGGTACTGGTTAAATCAGTTACGCGCGCGCTTAGTGGCGGCACCGTCACTTCTGCCTGCGCCAAACCGCTTAACCATACCAGTGCAAGCAGCAGGGCTGGTGCCCAGACACGCATCATGTCACTTCTTAGCAGGCACTAGCTGGCCAGGTGCGCTGAAATCAACCGTCGGTGGCTTGGAAATTTCTTTCTCGTTTTCGACTGTGAACGTTGGCCTTACCTTGAATCCGAAGATCATCGCGGTTAAGTTGCTGGGGAAAGAGCGCACAATAATGTTGTAATCCTGCACCGTTTTAATGTACCGATTGCGCGCCACAGTAATACGATTTTCCGTGCCCTCAAGCTGAGCTTGCAAATCGCGAAAGTTGGCGTCGGATTTCAACTGTGGGTAATTCTCGCTTACTACCAGCAAACGGCTTAATGCTGAAGTCAGTTCACCCTGGGCAGCTTGAAATTTGGCCAATGCCTGTTCGTTATTAATGAGCTCCGGTGTAACCTGGACGCTACCGACCTTGGCTCGCGCATTGGTTACACCCAGCAAGACTGCTTGTTCTTGTGCGGCAAAGCCTTTGACGGTATTAACCAGATTAGGCACCAAATCGGCGCGACGTTGGTATTGGTTTAGCACTTCAGCCCAGCTTGACTTGATTTGCTCGTCCGTGGATTGTAGAGTGTTGTAACCACAGCCACTTAAAGTCAGTATAGAAATAAAAGCAAAGAATAACAGTCCAATACGCATAAAGCTCTCCTCATCGATAGATAACGGAAATAAACATTTTAAAATCCCCCGTCCTAAGTAGCACATCTTACGCTAGCGGTTGCTATACGTCTGAATGAAATTGACAGCAATTGGCAGAAAAATGTGAAATAACGATATTGGCACTAGTACGAACTCGCGGTGAATCATAAATAATGGAGCTTATGGGAAGGCTTGGCTCCTAACCTGAATTATGCATAAAATGCTAGATCGGAAGGCTAAGTTGAAATTAGTTGTTGAATTTGATTTATGAATTGTAACTGCTCGCCCCATAAGAGCCATTTGCGCTGTCTCAATTTTTCTTCGAGCCATATGCTCAAGGCAGTCGGGTTGCACAACCGTTATTAAATAATACGTAATTTCGTTCGATGTTTGTGCCGCAGCTTGAAGAGTGAGCCGGGTTTGCGTCCCGTGTTTCACTTAAATGTGGAGCGTCCTGTGATGGGCACTTATTTATCACGGTATTGGCATATCAGTGTGTACAGGTGGTACGGCTGAATTTGAAGAAAGCTGGCACCCACAGGTTCCTGGACGCAATTAAGAGAGTCGCTAGCCGTTCAGCGCCGGGTAACAACCCGTCTGCGACGAAAAGATGGTCAAACTATCCATGTACGCAAGAGCACTTGGGCGGAGCCTGATTTGATGGCAATCTACCAAGCTTTGGAAATTAGTTCAACACCTGGAGGGATCAAAAAACTGATCAGTTGACGAGAGAATATCGAGCAAAATGGTTCATGGCAACACTAGTACGTGCTAATAGCATTATTTTGAATAATGTTTTTTGTCTGGTGTTAGAGATGGGTCAATTGTTACTTGGATGATGCTGTAATGCGGAATGATCAACGGTGGATTTTTGCCAAATAAGACATCTGTCACGGTCTTATAAAAATGTGATTAGAAACGGGTACTGTTGCCGAGAAATATTGCAATCACCAGCCAGTATAAATTAATTTAACGTGCAGGCGTAAATATCTGTTCAATAATATTTTTAATATGTGATGGATCAAAAGGCTTGTCACAGATTGCTGAAACGCCTGCCTGCTTCACGGCGGCAAGCCGTTTTTCATTCCGTTCGCTGGTTATCATTATTATCGGCAGCGCATTTTGCCAGCTCTTGTTGCGAATAAATTCAACCAATTCCCCGCCATCCATTTCCGGCATGTTGTAATCGGTAATGACCAGATCGAAGGAATGTCCTTGAACGATTTCTGCCCCTCGTTTGCCATTTTCAGCTTCGGTAATATTCTTGAAGCCGATATTTTTAAGCACCCTGATCAGGTAGGAACGTGCGCTGGAGCTGTCATCCACTACCAGAACATGCAGATTTTCTATGTCGAAGTCATCTTTTTCCAGCGCGAGGCTGCCTGAATTGAGATAGTCAAGCGCGGTGAATATAACTGCGCGTAAGTGTTTTAGTTCAAACGGTTTTGTCAGGATGGCGCAGGCACCGGATTGACGCACGGAATCTAGGTAAAGCGGGTTATCCTCGCTGGAAATCAGGATGAAAGCTATGTCCGCTAATGCTTGATCGGCGCGCATTATTTCAATCAGTTTTGAGCCAGACATATCATCCAGGTACATCGAGCTGATGGTTAGGTCAGGTTGTTGCTTGCGCATGGCCGCAAGTGCTGAAGTCCCATTCCGGAAAACCTCTGTGTTTAACACACCAAGATCGTTGAGATATTTTTGGACAATGCGCGCCTGCAGGCTGGAAGGTTCGACCAGAAAAACGGAGAGTTCACTCGTGCTGATAACTGATTTCATCGCGACCTCATTATTTTTATTGATATTTTGTTTAAATCATTATCGGTCGTTGCACTCCGAACTTGAATTAGCCCTATTTATCATGTTGTCTCGTGATCGAATTTAGGTTGGCAAGAGCTATAAGCGGAATATTGAGCACCCAAATAAACGAGCCGTAACTGAGTTTTCACACAGCCTCGGTATCCGTAGTACGATACGTCAGTTATATAGCATGCCAGGAAAATGACTTCTCATCAGTTCGTCCGGAAGTGGAAACAATCTTCTCAAATGATGCCGATGAAGCATTGTTTATGCGGTTTGGTAGGAGCGAAAATCAATAATACGATGAAGCATTCTGGAAGAAAAGCAAGCGAGAAATTCAATAGGGTTGCGCGGGTAATCAACCCCAGCCTGAGAAGCCGAGGATTGTGTTTGAGCCCTCTCTGATACCATTAAATGATTGTAAAATCACCGCAAGTAGCTGGATAACCCACAAAGTTGGTTATGCCAAAAATTACTTAACACTTGAATGGGTGACGCAATACGATGGTTTCATCGCGATCCGATCCAGTGGATACCATGTCAACTGGCACTTCACAAATTTCTGCAATGCGTTGAAGATAGTTGCGTGCTTCCAGCGGCAGGTTTTCATAGCACTTTACACCTACTGTGCTACCGCTCCAGCCTGGCATGTCTTCATATACAGGCTCACAGCCAACCAGGGATTCTGCACCTACTGGCAGGATGTCGCTGTACTGTCCTTCGCAACGATAGCCCACACCCAAGCGTAGCGTTTGCATACCGTCTAGCACATCCAGTTTGGTTACGCATAAGCCCGTTACGCCGTTAATTTGAATGGAACGCTTGAGTGCAGCCGCATCAAACCAGCCACAACGGCGAGCGCGTCCGGTGGTGGAGCCAAATTCATGGCCTTTTTCTGCCAGATGTCTACCCACTTCGTCGTCTAGTTCGGTTGGAAATGGGCCGGATCCAACGCGTGTGGTGTATGCTTTGGTGATGCCAAGTACGTAATGCAACATTTGCGGGCCGACACCGCTACCTGCACAAGCTGCTCCTGCGATGCAGTTGCTGGAAGTTACGAAAGGATAAGTGCCATGGTCTATATCCAGCAACGTGCCCTGCGCACCTTCAAATAGTAGATTCAAACCGGCTTTGTTCGCGTCATACAACGCGCGTGGCACGTCCAGCACCAATGGCTTGATGCGCTCTGCCAATGCTAGCGTGTCGTCTAAAGTCTTCTGGAAATCGACTGTTTCGGCGTTGAAATAATTTTTTAATACGAAGTTATGATAATCCAGCACCTCGCCCAGCTTTGCGGCGAAGCGCTTGCGATGGAACAGATCTTGAAGACGGATGGCACGGCGCGCGACCTTGTCTTCGTAGGCGGGGCCGATGCCGCGTCCAGTAGTCCCAATTTTGGCCGTGCCCTTAGCCAGCTCACGAGCTTTATCCAAGGCCTCGTGATAAGGCAAAATTAACGGACATGCTTCGGAGATACGCAGGCGGCTATAAACATCCACGCCGACAGCGGCTAAGCCATCCATTTCTTTAAGCAGAGCCTGTGGCGACACCACCACGCCGTTGCCAATGTAGCACATCACGTGCTCGCGCAGGATGCCAGAGGGAATGAGGTGCAGCACGGTTTTTTTTCCGGCGATTACTAGCGTATGTCCGGCATTGTGACCACCTTGGAAGCGCACTACGCCTTGTGAGTGATCAGTAAGCCAATCGACTATCTTACCTTTTCCTTCATCGCCCCATTGCGTACCGATAACTACAACATTTTTCGACATTGCTGATTCCTGATTTACTATTGATCATTGTCATTTAAAATTTCCCCACATTTTCGGCAAGTGGGTGATAAATTTAAAATTTTATTTTTACCACATGCCATGCGCCATCGCGCATGACTAGTTCGCTATCACAATTGAGTTCAGAGCGCAGTTCTACAGCACCCAGAAAATCGACTGTCACTGCGTGTCCCTGTGCGCGCAATTGTGCGATTTTTTCACATAACGCTGCATCATCACAATGCGGTGCCAATATGCCCATAGGTTGTGATTGTTGCGCCAGTAAGCCATGCAACTGGCGTAAATCCATGCTAAAGCCGGTGGCGGGGCGGGCGCGGCCGAAGCTTTTGCCCACGTCGTCGTAACGTCCGCCAACAGCGATGGCGTCATGGCTGCCTGCATGATAAGCCGCAAATACCATGCCACTGTGGTAGTGGTAGCCTCGCAGCTCGGCAAGATCGATGCCAATGCTGTGTGCCAGAGGTTTCAGATGATTCGCGGCTTGTTCCAGGTCATTCAGCGCTGCTGTCACTTCAGGGTAATTCGGCAACACCGCACGGGCATGTGCTATCACCTCTATCCCACCGTACAACTCAGGCAAAATTAATAGCGCGTTTTTAATTTCCGGCATTAAATCAGCAACTAATGGGCGCAAGGCAGGCACGTTCTTGCCTTGTAATGCATGAGATAATTCCAGTTCCAGTTTTTTCGGGATACCGGCGCGATTGATCAGCGCACGAAACAGTGCAACATGGCCAAGGTCAAGATGCACCCCTTCAACACCGAGTAAAGTCAAAGCCTGGAGCACTAAACGCTGCACCTCCAGATCACTTTCCAAACCGCTGTGACCATACAGTTCTGCACCGATCTGTAATAATTCGCGTGTGCGCATTAATCCCGCAGGCTGAGTGTGTAGCACGCTTCCGGCATAGCATAGCCGGGTTATGCCTTGACGATTGAGCAAGTGTGCGTCAATGCGTGCCACCTGTGGCGTGATGTCGGCGCGCAACGCCAAGGTACGTCCACTCAATTGGTCGACTAGCTTAAAAGTGCGCAAGTCCATATCATGGTTGCCAATGATCTGCAGAGACTCGGCGTATTCCAATAGAGGTGGTGCTACTAATTGATAGCCGGACAAGCGTAGCAACTCAAGCACGCTGGCACGCATACGCTCAATGCGCCATGCCTCGTCCGGCAATATATCTTGAATGTATTCTGGCAATAGCCAATTTGAATTCGGCATTATTTCACCCAATACAGTAATAGCAGCCCGGACAGCATGGCTGAGATGCCTAAAAATCGGATTTGTTTATCAGAAAACAGCACCAGTTTGCGAAGCGCTTCGCGCCATACGGTGGGAAAAAGAAACGGCATGATACCTTCAATAACCAGCATCAATGCCAACCCGATAACCCAATAAGTTAGCATATTGAAAACATCTACTTATTTGCCCCCCTACTGGGACTCTTAAGGTATTTAAAGAATGTGGAGCTGGGATCTATCACCATGACATCGCTCTTGTTCTTGAAGCTCTGCTTGTATGCATCCATGCTGCGATAAAATGCATAAAACTCTGCGTTACGCCCAAAGGCAGCAGCATAAATCGCAGATGATTTAGCGTCACCATCCCCCTTAATTTTTTGCGCTTCACGGTACGCATCGGCGAGCGTCACTTCTCGTTGCCGATCTGCATCGGCGCGAATTTTCTCACTTTCGGCATTACCGGTTGCACGTAGCTCATTGGCAACGCGTTTACGCTCGGCATCCATCCGGCGATACACCGATTCACTTATCTCAGTGGGGAAATCCACTCTTTTCAGACGCACGTCCAAAACTTGTACACCGATCTTGCGTGCGTCGAAATCTGCTTTCTGACGCAGAATTTCCATAATTTTGTCGCGTTCGCCGGACACCACTTCATTAATCGTTCGTTTACCGAACTCTTCACGCATGACTGAGTTGACCGTCTGCATCAAACGAGTTTTTGCACGGATCTCGTCCCCTCCCACACTGATGTAATATTGCTTTACATCGGCGATGCGCCACTTGACGAATGCATCCACCATCACGTTTTTCTTTTCTGCTGTGATATAGCGTTCGGGTTCCGCGCTGTCCATGGTTAAAATGCGTGAATCAAAATAACGTACATTCTGAAGCAGTGGGATTTTGAAATAGAGGCCGGGTGCGGTCTTCACGTCCACCATTTCACCAAGTTGTAATACGATGACTGTCTGGCGTTGATCTACCACGAACATCGTCAGACTGAGCAAGACTAATACTGCGGCTGCACCCATTAACACATTGACAATATTTGTTTTCATGGACGTGCCTCCCTGTCGCGACCGCGTAGTGGCTCGCGTGCATGAGCTTCATTTATTCGTGCAGACGGAACCGCTGGTTGTTCAATATGATCCGCTGTTTGTCTCTGGGGCAAAGGTAGCCCATTCTGGGCGGTGCTTTGAATCAACTTGTCCAGCGGCAGGTACAGCAGGTTGTTACCATTTTTCTGATCTACCATCACCTTGCTCGTGCTGGTCAAAACCTGTTGCATCATGTCGATATACATGCGTTCACGAGTAACGACAGGTGCCTTTTCATATTCTTCCATCACTTGCTTGAAGCGGCTGGCATCACCCTCGGCACTGGCGATTACGCGTTGGCGATAACCTTCTGCCTCCTGCATTAGGCGCGCCGCCGCACCCTTCGCCTTGGGTATTACATCATTGGCGTAAGCCTGGCCTTCGTTCTTCTGGCGCTCCCTGTCCTGTCCCGCCTTAACCGCATCGTCGAATGCGGCTTGCACCTGTTCAGGCGGTTGCGCATTTTGCATGGTGACTTTGCTCAATAGGATCCCGGATTTATAGCGATCCAAAATATCCTGGGCAAGCTTGGTAGTAGCCGCAGCCACCTGTTCGCGTCCTTCATATAGTACGAAGTCCATCTTATTCTTGCCAATAATTTCACGGATTGCAGTTTCTGCCGCTTGTCGTACATTCTCATCTGGCGCACGGTTATTAAATAAATAGTCACCAGCGTCTTTCAAGAAATACTGAACGGCAAATTGAATATCTATAATATTTTCATCAGCGGTCAACATCAGCGACTCTTTTAAAATCTTGTTTTTGACGTTCTCTCGGTAACCAATTTCCACCGTCCTGACTTGACTAATATTCACGACTTCGACAGATTCAATAGGGAATGGCAAATGCCAACGCGGGCCGGGTTGCGTGGCCTCGACAAGTTTGCCGAAACGTAGCACCACACCGCGCTGGCTAGCGTCCACAATGTAAAATCCACTAGCGATCCAGACCAGTAGCACCACCACTGCAATCAGGCCAATGCTGGCATTGAATTTATTTGAGTTGCCACCGTCACCACCGTCGCCTGTGTTTCCGGTGCCGCCGCCCTTGTTGCCGAACAGCGCGGAGATTTTTTTATTGATGTCGCGCAACACTGCTTCTATTTCTGGTGGGCCGCCGCTGTTTTTTTTACCCCATTGAGGGTCATTCAATCCCATATCTAATCCTATTTAATCAATCATTTAGTTTTACGGGTATTCCTTGCGTCCGTGTGTTACATGCTTCCGCCAACGCAGCACGCAGTTCATCTATCCCCGCGCCAGTTTTAGCGCTCAAATGAATGCGCGCAATTCTAGCATAATCGTCACGTTTCACGGCCGCGGGTAAATCCTGCAAATCAATCTTATTGAATATCAAAATTTGCGGGATATGCTGTGCGCCAATTTCCAACAATACTTTATTAACTTCAGCTATCTGGTCAAACCTTTCTGAACTGTTGGCGTCCACTACATGCAGCAACAAATCGGCCTGCGCCGTTTCTTCTAAAGTGCTACGGAAGGCTGCAATTAAACCATGCGGTAGATGACGAATGAAGCCTACCGTATCGGACAAGACCACCTGCCCCGATCCCTCGATATATACGCGTCGAGCAGTTGTGTCGAGCGTGGCAAACAACTGATCTGCAACATATGCATTCGAGTGGGTCAATTTATTAAATAAAGTAGACTTGCCCGCGTTCGTGTATCCAACGATAGATACCGATAACACTTCTGAGCGCGTGCGTGACCGGCGTAACACTTGGCGATGGCGATGCAGCTTATCCAGACGTTCTTTCAATAAAACCACACGCTTATCCAGTTTGCGTCTGTCCAGCTCCAACTGTGTTTCGCCTGGTCCGCGAGCACCTACTGCATATTTTTGTTGGCCCATGTCGGTATTCATTCCGACCAAACGCGTGGAAAGATATTTAAGTTGAGCCAGCTCCACCTGCACCTTACCTTCATGGCTCTGCGCGCGCAGGGCAAAGATATCCAAGATCAGCATGGTGCGGTCAATTACACGTGCCTTAATTCTAGCGGTAAGATTGCGCATTTGCGCAGGGGACAGGTCATGGTTAAAGATAACCAGCGGAACGTCGTTTTGTTCGACAATGGCGGATATTTCATCCACCTTACCGCTACCCGCAAATAAAGACGCATCAGGACGATGCCGCCGTCCTTCCACTAATGCGATGCTACGCACACCCGCACTTTCCGCCAGCAGGCGCAATTCTTCCAGGCTTTCTGCATAATCCGGCGAACCAAAATCCAAGCTTACTAATACTGCTGTGTTATTTACCGCAGTGCTTTTATGCATTAATCAGCGTCTAATGGAATGGTTATGGCGCGTGCGGGAACGATGGTTGAAATAGCGTGCTTGTATACCATTTGTGTGATTGTGTTTTTCAGCAGTACTACATACTGGTCGAATGATTCGACCTGACCTTGCAACTTGATGCCATTTACCAGATAAATGGCGACCTGCACATGCTCCTTGCGTAGCGCATTCAGGAACGGGTCTTGTAATTGTTGCCCTTTTGTACTCATTAGGTTTTGCTCTTATTGGTTATGGCGGACAGTCACTTTACTGGATTTTTAGACTATTCGGAAGAGTGTATGGCTTCTATTTTCATGTAATATTCAAAATATTATAAACTATTCAACGTGTTACCGTACGCAGATCAGAGGTGGTGCAGCCTTCATCGAAAATTCGTCGTGGTTGTAATTACGATACGTGCACATGAACTCAAGGGAACGACTAGACCGAATGAAAGTCGATCGTTCAGGCATAAGGCTGAATGACGATGGCTATCGTTCTGACATATTGTGTATGTTTGCGAAGATTAGGAATTAAATATCTTAAATTGCTGATTCGTCAGTCTCGCCTGTGCGGATTCGAATGACTTGTTCCACCGAAGTAACGAATATTTTGCCGTCACCAATCTTGCCAGTATGCGCTGCCTTAATGATGGCATTCACAGCAGCGTCCAGCAGGGCAGTAACAACCACTACTTCGATCTTGATCTTGGGTAAAAAATCCACTACATATTCTGCACCGCGATACAGCTCGGTATGTCCTTTCTGCCGTCCAAATCCTTTGACGTCGGTCACAGTCAATCCGCTGACTCCCAGTTCTGATAGTGCTTCACGCACTTCGTCGAGCTTGAACGGCTTGATGATGGCTTCGATTTTTTTCATGGATATCCCCGATATAGATAGATGCTGTAAGTATAGCTTATCTAAAAGCCGTCCTGATAACGCACGGTGATCGGATAGCGCCAGTCCTTGCCAAAGGCGCGGTCGGTAATGCGCACGCCAACGGGTGCTTGGCGGCGTTTGTATTCGTTGACGCGGATCATATTCACCACTCGATACACATCTGCCTCGATATATCCCTGTGCAACGATCTCAGCGATGGTTAAATTCTGCTCAACATAATAAGACATTATGCCATCAAGCACATCGTAGGACGGCAAGCTATCCTGGTCGGTCTGATCGGGCTTTAATTCTGCGCTGGGCGGCCGCGTGATGATGCGCTCCGGGATCACCCGGCTCAAACTGTTACGGTAAATAGCCAGACGATACACCCAAGTTTTGCTGACGTCTTTAAGCACTGCAAAACCGCCCGCCATATCGCCATACAGGGTGCAATAGCCGACGGTCATTTCCGATTTGTTACCAGTCGTCAGCACCAAAGAGCCGAACTTGTTGGACAAGGCCATTAACAAATTGCCACGTATGCGAGCCTGTAAATTTTCTTCGGCGGTGTTCGGTGTTAGCCCCTTGAACATACCATCTAATGTAGTGAGATAAGCGTCAAACATCGACTTGATGTCTAATTCGTCGTAGCGCACACCGAGTATGACGGCCATTTCGCGCGCATCATCCAGGCTGATTTGCGCGGTATAGGGCGATGGCATCATTACCGCATGCACCTTGTCTGCACCCAGCGCATCTACTGCTACCGCCAAGGTCAGCGCTGAATCGATACCACCGGATAAACCCAATAACACACCCGGAAAGCGATTCTTGCCGATATAGTCCTGCACTCCCAGGCATAGCGCGCGATAGATGCTGTCCTCATGTTTGTGAGCAGGTATTTTTTCGCCAGCCATGAGCTTGCCGTCGTGGATTTCAATCAGTGCTAGCGTTTCTTCAAAAGAAACGAACTGATGCGTTAACGTGCCGTGTGCATCCATCGCAAACGAAGCGCCATCGAACACTAACTCATCCTGTCCGCCCACCATGTTGGCATATATTACCGCCAGGCCGGTTTCATCGATGCGATCACGAATGGTTTTATAGCGCAATGACTGTTTGTCGATGTGATACGGTGAGGCATTCAGCACCAACAATACCTGCGCGCCTGCTTCGTGTGCACGTTGCGCTGTATGATCCTTCCAGATGTCAGCGCAAATGTTAAGTGCAAATTTGACGCCCTGCATTTCAAATATGCAGGGCGAGTTACCGGGCGCGAAATAGCGTCTTTCGTCGAACACACTGTAGTTCGGCAACTCATGCTTGTGATAGGTGGCGATGATCTTGCCGTCGCGCAATACAGAGGCAGCGTTGTAGCGCTTTGCCGTCTACCTCATGCGGATGCCCCACTACCACGGTGAGCCCCCAAATTTGTTGCGCAAGTTCATGCAATGCCTGATCGCAGGTACGGTAGAACCCAGTCCGTAACAGCAGGTCTTCTGGAGGATAACCGCATAAGCTTAACTCAGGCGTAAGTAGCAAAGTGGCTCCCTGTTGCCTGGCCTTTTCTGCATAAGCAAGGATCTTGGCAGAATTGCCCGCCAAGTCACCCAGCATGCAATTGATTTGTGCAATCGCAAGTTTCATATTGAGTTCTGAGTTCAAGTAGGTAATGGATGGGTATCATACCAACGTTTGTTAAAGGCGATAGCGTGGGTAAGCATTCATTGTCTTGAACAAAACTGTACTTCCTGTTTCAATCTGCCTGTAAATT
>CAWDCY010000014.1:0-216934 GCA_963800965.1 uncultured beta proteobacterium
CAAATTAAAGCCCCCGGCTTTGCCGGGGGATACTTACTTTCGGTGGTAAGCCGCTCTGTGGTGGGCCGCCAAGCTCAAGCTGCATACTCGACAGGAAATGGACGGCCATGGAAAAATAGATGCAAATCGGCTTACGCAAGGCTAATTTGGAAATTTACGTTCATTTGTAAATATGCATAATACCTTCAGTTACCCCTAGTCCCGATACGATATCAGACACTCCTTTCAAGGTGCCAGACCCGCTTACTCCTGTGAAGCGACCGGTTCCTCCGGTTACTTGGAGAGTGAAGTTCTTATACTTATAGTATTGTGAACCATCAACGGTTGGAATAAAGGAAGTAGAGTAATGAGCTTTGATTGTGTCTTCATTACTATAAAAAAGCGTCAAGTTTCCATCAGCCGTAAAATGAGAAGGATCCAAAAGTTCTGGAGTGATGCAATCATTGGCTGTCAGAGAAAGTACATCTAAACGTTTGCTATTTCCATTAACAGTAATCGAGCCTGTCCCTACCCCAGTAATATTGCCACCAAAATAAGAAGGAGCACACTCCGCTTTCTCACCTATAACTTCGTTCGTACCCAAAACAAAATCTATCGTTGCCTCTTTTAAATCAGTATTAGCAAGTGCACTTAGAGGAGAAATAATTGCGGTAAATAGTAGTGCAACCACTTGAAATTTAAAAAAATTATTGGTAGTCATGTAGATTCCTTTATTTGATGGTTGGTTAGCAGGCTATCGAGTAGCTTGAAATTATTCTTGTGCTTCAATCGGCTGATCACTGATTGAAAATTGGTTTTTTATGAGAGGGATTTATATCATATGGCGGTGCTCCTTTAATAGGTTGCGGTTTGGAAGGCGTTTGTAGATATGGAGTGCTGAGTCAACACCATATTTATAATAATTATCTTTCTTACTAAAAGTGGCGTCTGTGCGGTAGCGAGCTTATGAGAAAGGTTGAGCATCAACATGCTATTGCCTTCCACGCTTCCAATTTCTCATTAAACGAAATTGCAGCATTCGCAGGGCTGGTTGAAGGCAGGCGAATATATTCGATATCCAAGGAGGTGCGAAGAAATGGTCGTACATGTCTCATATACAGACTTCTCTGCTTTGGCTCCGTTAAAACACACTCTATGAATGTGCGAATGATTGTTGAAAAAGCTCGCTATATCATTAAGGATGATCGTGTCATTTTTAATATTAGAATCGAGACTGCCCTCTCGCGTGCAGGACTTCAAAACGTCCCAGAGTGCAATTCTTGCCGCGACAATTGATGCTGTTCTAGCTTCGTAAGGATGTACGGCGTTGACGCCAAGAATTTCGCTTATGATCTTCCAGAATGCGTTTCGCGGATGTGCGTAATATTGCTGTGCTTGCAAGGAGGCCTTGCTTGGCACTGTGCCGAGGATAAGGATGCTTGAATTGTCACTTTCAATTGGCGGGAAGCTATGAATGTGCACTACTGGAGTACCTTCAATATTTATTCGGTCGTTTAAAGCATTTTGTTCTTATCAAGAATAACATTAGGGCTGCCATTTTGCATGGCTTGCTTAATGCAGTAAGCGCTGAATTCGCCCCGCATTTCCAAGGTTTCAATTACGCAATATATGCTATCAATCGATTTCGAGACAAATAACTATTTGTCTATGCCAGCGCTATAAATGTGTAACCAACATTCTTGATTAAGCCACGGTAGCGCACTTTGGTTATTCCCCACAATCTTTAGATCACGGCAAAGAGGTGCTCGCCGCGGGTTCTTATCTTTAGACTTGTTGCAGTGCTTGGCCTCCTCGACCTCGCTACCAGCCCCATCGGAGTTGCGACAGTTGGGGCTTTGGGCGCTTGGTATAGGCGCGATCTCCATAAACGCGCTGTTCCTGACCATGCAACCAATCAGGCAGGATGTTTGTCATACGCGTTTGCCGGGGAGACGACGGCACTGTGTGTTAGACCGCTTTGACTGTCCATGCCAATGTACAGCTTCATGCCGAAGTACGTCTGTTGCACTTGCGAGTCTGGTGCATTTTAGGATTACTTTTTCTCGACTTTTATTGGTTGAACTGGGAAACGTGAGGTAGGTGGTATTGACAATAGTATCGGTCTTGAGTGTCATAACGCTGCCTTGGAGTACGCGTCCGACTTTCAGTAATTTTGTACGGTGCAGCATTCAAAAAAGTATCAGATTTAGCAAATCCGTTGATTCATAAATTTCTATCTGTGTGCAATCACTAGTATAAAATTGATTTATATCATTCAATATATATGTTCAATTAATTGAATATACGTAAGTAAAAGTAAATGTTCTTGCGAGATTTTATAATAATATAAACTGTATATAGTGTATAGCTTTATCATGTAATATGATCATGCGAATCTGTACAGGTAACATTTTTTTAAATTTTAATTTTATTTGGAGCGAGCCATGACAACAAAAGCTAGAAATTCTGTTAAAGCCATACCGGCTACTAAACCTAAAGTGACTACGAGATCGTTGCCAGCTAAAGGGGTAACGAATAATATGCCTAAGCCTGCTCTAACGGTTAAAGCAGTGACTCCAACAAAAGCTGTAACTCCAACAAAAGCTGTAACTCCAACAAAAGCTGTAACTCCAGCAAAAGCTGTAACTCCAGCAAAAGCTGTAACTCCAGCAAAAGCAGTGACTCCAACAAAGGCAGTGACTCCGACAAAGGCAGTGACTTCAACAAAGGCAGTGGGCAAAATGGCTAACAATAATCCTGTCGCAAAATCTGTTGTAACAACTGCTAAAGTAGTTAAAGCGGGGAAGTTGTCTAAGGCAGGTAAGCCTAAGAAAATTAAAATGGTGCGTGATAGTTTCAGTATGCCAGAAAATGATTACTCGCAATTTGCCGCATTAAAGAAGAGGTGCTTGCTGGCTGGTGTCCATGTGAAAAAAAGCGAATTGTTGCGAGCCGGGTTGCTTAGCTTGTCAACGCTCTCTGATTCTGAGTTGGTTAAAGTTGTAGGGCAAGTGGAAATTCTTAAAACAGGCCGGCCAAATAAACATTGAGTGGTTGCCGTTTAAGATACTGCCGTTAGCAAGCCCTTGGACGCGGAAAGCCTTGTCAAGAATATCGAAAAAAATGTTGGCGACGGCAAAATGGTTGCAATCCTCCGAGCCGGAATATACTAAAATTTAGATGAGTAATATGTACCACACTGAGTGAGTGGCTAATTTTAGTATTGATAGGTAACTACTATGCAAGCATACGATACCATTGCCGCAGTGGATTTGGGTTCCAATAGCTTTCGGCTACAAGTCGCGCGAGTAGTGGAAGATCAGATATATCCACTCGATTTCTTGAAGGAAACTGTGCGCTTGGCTGCAGGATTAACGCCGGATAATGTTCTAGACGACGAGTCTCAGCTACGTGCCCTTGAATGTCTTAAGCGTTTTGGCGAGCGTTTACGTGGTTTGCCAAGCCATGCTGTAAGGGTAGTGGGCACAAATACTTTCAGGCTGGCAAAAAATGCCCCCGCTTTTCTTAAAAAAGCAGAAGCTGCTTTGGGTTTTCCGATTGAAATAATCGCTGGTCGAGAGGAGGCGCGGTTAATTTATTTGGGCGTGGCACATTGCACGCCGCCATCGCAAAATCGTAGGTTGGTGGTTGATATTGGCGGCGGCTCTACCGAATGCGTGATTGGTGATGGATTGGAGCCCCTTCGAATGGAAAGCTTGTATATGGGATGCGTCAGCTATAGCAAGCGGTTTTTTGGCGACGGTAAAATTACTAAAGATGCCATGCGGCATGCAGAGCTCGCTGCGCGCATGGAGCTACAATCAATTCGATTTGAGTTTTCCGGCGGAAATTGGCAAGAAGCGATTGGGTCATCTGGCACAGCACGTGCATTGGCTGATTTGTTAAAGCAAAATGATTGGAGCAATGAAGGTATAACGGCAGAGGGGCTGGCAAAACTGCGTTCCATGTTACTGAAAATAGGAGAATGCAAGCGGCTGGACACACTTGGCCTGAAACCGGATCGCATTCCTGTCCTGCCTGGCGGATTCGCCATTATGTCGGCAGTTTTCACTGAATTGAATATTCAGCATATGAGCGTAGCAGGCACGGCGCTTAAAGAGGGGGTGTTGTATGACCTGCTGGGTCGTCTGCACCATCAGGATATGCGCGATGTCACCGTGAGCCAATTTATGCGACGCTACCATATTGATCCATTACAAGCCAAACGTGTAGAGGATTTATCGTTGTTGCTTTTCAAGCAAGTGGCGCAGGGCTTTGACGTTGATGTTGACGCTGAGCAGCAGCAGTTGCAATGGGTGGCCAGGTTGCATGAAATAGGTATTTCCATCGCACATAGTGGCTATCACAAACATGCAGCTTACATTCTGGAAAACGCTGATATGCCGGGTTTTTCTAAAATGGAGCAGTTGCAGCTTGGGTTGCAAGTAAGAGCGCAACGCGGGTCACTTTCCAAGGTACCAAAGTTGTCGGAAATAATTAAGGATTGGACCGTAATACTAGCATTGCGTTTGGCGGTTTTGTTTTGTCGTAGTCGTACGGATGTGAACTTGCCTAAAATACAATTGGAAAGAAGCGGCAATAAATATCGCATTAAACTTGATAAAAAATGGATCGAGCAAAATCCACTCACAGAAAATGCTTTAAAGGCAGAAATCAAAGAATGGGAAGCAGTAGGCGTTAGTTTTTTAGTAACCAGTTAATGTTTAGAATAGAGCCGTCTGCCAGCAGAGTTTTGTGACTTAAAATATTTCGTACTATCTGATTATGCACACTGAAATTGAATTGAAGCTACTCATTGATAGCTCTAGCATCCCCCAGTTAATGCAACACCCACTGCTTAAGTCGGCGTGCAAATCCGAGCCGTTAAGGCAAAAGCTTCACAGCATTTACTTTGATACTTCGGATATGGCACTTATGCGTGAGCAGATTGCCCTGCGTTTGCGTCAGGCTGATGAACATTGGATTCAGACCGTGAAAGGTGGCGGCAAGGTGGAGGAGGGGCTGCATCAGCGCCCAGAATGGGAAGTACCTGTTACAGGCAATACGCCGGATTTTGACAAGTTATCAGTATCACCATGGCATCGCTTCTTTACGCCAGATATCCAAAGCAGGTTAATACCGCTATTTGTAACGGATTTCTGGCGCACGACCTGGCTGATAGAACTTCACAACGGTTTAATTGAACTGGCATTGGATGTGGGGGAAATAAAGGTAAAAGATAAGCAGATTCCGATTTGCGAAGTTGAATTGGAATTGAAGTCAGGAACCCCTGAATCGCTGTTCGATCTGGCCCGAGAATTGCGGAAATCAATTACTTTGCAGCCTGAAGATAGAAGTAAGGCTGGCCGGGGCTACATGCTTTATAGTGCTCACTCTGAGAAATAAAACCGGTAAAACAAGCTGATGATCGTCTTACCCTGCTGGTAATAATATTCAAATCAGCAGAGAAATACATGCATATGACATATTTCAATTTCTCATCATGAGCTCTGGACACTCACTATTATTCAGCCATATATCTGCTCAAAAATGACTAACATTCTAAGAAAGTCATGTCCGTAAAAAGGGTGAACGCAACAGTTCATCGGATGAGTTTTGTCATTCCGGTAGGCACAAAAATATCTGATATTAAAAATAAATTCTTCACGTGTATGCATTGTGAAGAATTGCATACTCACGTGTTGCAGCGTACCTACTTGGATAGTTTTGACTGGCGAATTTATTGTGCCGGTGGCGTTATTGAAGAGGAATCCGGAACGACTGGTTTTTCATTGCGTTGGCGCAATTTTGTGTCCAATGAAATTTATGGCAATACCTTAATCAATAACAAGATCCGTTTCGCCTGGGATCTGCTTCCTGGTAATTTGCGCAAACGTCTGGAGCCGATACTGGGAATACGTGCCCTGTTGCCCCTGCTTCACATGAACTGTAAGGTTCATGGCCTGATAGTGTTAAATAAAGAAAAAAAAACGGTCGCTCGGCTGAGTATCGAAGAAAATAGAATTTTGGGCTCGGCCAAATCCAAATCACGCAAGCTGCCTGCCATATTGTATGTTGAGTCAGTGAAAGGTTATGACTCCGTTTATAAAGATATTTTGCAAGTAATCAATCAACAGTTGGCTCTTAAAGTTGATGACCAGGGGATGGTGCAAAGGGCAATGGCAGCAGTTGAATTGCAGCCTGTGGCCTATTCTTCCAATTTGAATATAAAGCTGAGTCCGGAGACACATATCGAGGTGGTGATGCGCAGCATTTTGTTGCGCCTGCTTGAGATTATGGAAGCGAATGAGTGGGGCATAAAAGCTGATTTGGATACAGAGTTTCTCCATGATTTTCGCGTCGCTGTGCGAAGGAGTCGTTCGGCTTTAGGGCAAATCAGAGGTGTTTTACCACATAAAATATGGGATAAATTTAGTCGAAAATATGAATGGCTAGGAGAAATAACCGGCCCAACCCGTGACCTCGATGTCTATCTGTTGAATTTCGGCGCTTACAAAAATAGCTTGCCGTTACCCGTCAGGGATGATCTTGACCCGCTTTATTATTTTTTGGAAAAACATCGGGAAATTGAACATAAAAAATTGGTTATGCATCTAGAGTCAGCGCGTTATAAAAAAATGATAGCTGCTTGGCTAGCGTACTTGAAAGCGCCATTATCAGCACGAACGACACTTCCTGCTGCCCGCTGCCCAACGTTGGATGTAGCAAATCAGCGAATATGGCGCATGGCTCGACGTGTCATTAAAGCAGGTGAAGCGATCAATGCGAGCAGCCCTCCTGAAGATTTGCATGAGCTACGCAAATCATGCAAAAAGCTGCGGTATTTGATGGAGTTTTTTCAAAGTCTCTATCCGCCAGATGAGATCGGGCAGTTAATCAAGGCGCTGAAATTTCTTCAAAATCAACTCGGAAAATACCAGGATCTTCATGTTCAAATCGCATCATTGGCAACATTCAGAACCCAGATGAAAGCCGAAAGCGAAGCGGCTGACCGCACGTTGGTAGCAATTGATATTGTTATGCAGACACTCGAACAACGCCAAAGCCAGGTACGCAAAATGTTTAAGGCTCGCTTTGCAAGCTTTTCAAAAAATAAGAACCGAGTCGCTTTCAGGAGACTATTTAAACCAAAAATTCAAAAGGAAGCGTATCCCCAATGAAGATTATTGCCTGCTACAACATTAAGGGAGGGGTTGGTAAAACCGCAACCGCCGTCAATCTGGCCTATCTGGCGAGTCGTGAAGGTGCCCGCACATTGATTATGGACTTGGATCCACAAGGTGCGGCTTCTTTCTACTTTCGAGTTAAACCCAAGATAAAAGGAGGCTTGAAAACGCTGATGGATGGCAAGCAAGGTTTGGATGAGCTAATCAAGGGAACTGATTATGCCGATCTCGACCTCATTCCTGCGGACTTTTCCTTCCGCAATATGGATCTGTTTTTGGAAGAAGTAAAAAAACCAACGCGGCAATTACGAAAATTGCTCAAAAGTCTGGATGATGACTATGACGTTGTTTTTCTGGATTGTCCGCCCAGCATTTCACTCGTATCCGAAAACATATTTCAGGCAGCTGACATCTTGTTAGTGCCGACCATCCCTACTATTTTATCGTTGCGAACGTTCGACCAGCTTCTAAAGTTTTGCAAAGAAAACAATCTGGATGATCTTCTGGTACTTCCATTTTTTTCCATGGTGGACATACGCAAACAAATGCACCGGCTTATAGTAGAAAAACCACCGAAAACGTTAACCGGATTGCTGATCACCGCGATTCCCTATGCCAGCGATGTCGAACGGATGGGGCTTAATCGCGCAGCCCTTGCTAGTTATGCTCCAAAGTGTAGGGCGGCTCTGGCATATGAGTCGCTATGGACAGAAATTAAAGAATGCATGAGTTGAATTTTTTATTCTGTAGTGAGAGGTCAATTCGCGCAGAATTTTAAAGGAGTAACAGGTCAAGTCGCTTGATAAACACATATAAGCAAGGATATCGAATTGATGAATGAAGTAGAATGGGTTTGTAAATATATTATTAATCAAGTAACTTGACCCATTAGCACTTGATATGTCGGGTTTGATACTGATTTTTTGCTTGCGTAGCATCGTGACTATCTCCATCATTCGTTTTGGAATGTGGCGTCACATCGGGTACGTCGTCTAGCTCACTCTCTTAAATGGGATATCGGCCAAGCGTCCCATCAACGCCAAGCCATTTCACCAATGTCGATGACGTCACCCATGACCACGCTATCCTTCGTGCAATATGCACCATTACTTTTTCTGTCTTCCGTGGCACCGCATCCACTTTGCCACATTCGGAGAGCGGCGTGTTCCTTGGGCGCGATTTGTGGCACAGGGTCGCCAGATAGGTTACTGGCATGTAATTAAATCGTAACAAACGACGCGTAGCATTAAATCCCATGAAAAATGCAAAGCCATCAGAACCATTCCAAGCAGATGGCAAAATGAAAGAATATTCCGCTTTGGCGGCGAAAGTCCAGTCTATCCGCAAGTGTTTGATCGACTTGGAAACAAGCTGTCTAAAAGCAATATCAGGAGTTATTCCTGAGCAACGCGAAAGCGCGCGCAACCTGCTGCATTACATCGCATTACGCCGCCATGATTTGCGTCCCCTGCAGTCCCAGTTGTCGCAACTGGGATTATCCTCGTTTGGACGATCCGAAGCACATGTGCTGGCGAGCATCGATGCGGTGCTTGCAGTGCTCGATCGGCTTTGTGGGGTGGATCGCGTAGGGCAGAGAACTGATGCCACGCCGAATTTTATGAGTGGCCCAGGTTTATTGCGCCACCATACTGAAGTGCTGCTGGGTCCGGGATCGTTAGAGCGTCAGGTCAGAATCATGGTCACTATGCCCAGCGAGGCAGCTAGCAACTACAACTTGATTCGTGACTTGTTGGCCCAAGGCATGGATTGCATGCGTATCAACTGTGCCCATGATAATAAGGATGCCTGGCAAAACATGATTCAATACTTGCGGCAGGCTGAGCGTGAAGTTGGGCTTACCTGCAAAGTTCTCATGGATTTGGCAGGACCTAAGTTGCGAACCGGACTAGTTGAATCCGGCCCTGCCATAGTACGTATCCGCCCAAAACGAGATGCATATGGCAGGATGATTGCACCAGCCAAGGTCTGGCTGTTTGACGAAACATCTAATCTTGTCCCGCCCTTGACAGCGGATGCAAGTTTACCTGTTTGTCCTAACTGGCTAAAGCGTCTATCCATTGGAGAGAGCATTCACTTTGTAGATACAGCCGATCGTGATCGTCATCTAGAAGTGGTCAAAATTAATAAGCATTCAGTATGGGCGCAATCGGTGAATTCGGCCTTTGTTGTGCCCGGCACAATACTGCAACATCTTCCTTTAAAACATAAGTCATCGTCACGAGTGCATGAAACCAAGGTAGGCAATATTCCTCGACCAGAAGGATATATCCTGCTCCAGTGCGATGACAAATTACTCATTACCCCGGCCTTACAGCTTGGTGTGCCTGCAAAACTGGACAAGACAGGCCGAGTGCGCTGTCCGGCAAAAATAGGATGTACCCTACCAGAGGTAGTACAGGATGCCCGAGTTGGAGACGCAATCTGGTTTGATGATGGCAAGATAGGTGGTGTGGTCGAGAAAAACGATGCCGCAGGTTTGCTCGTACGTATTTTGCATGCAAGACCTGGCGGCGTAAAACTGCGCGGGGACAAAGGGATCAATTTGCCAGACAGACAGTTGCGCTTGCTTGCCTTGACTGAACAGGATCGCACAGACTTGCATTTTGTGGTTGAACATGCTGATCTCGTTGCCATGTCCTTTACTAGTTCTGCGCAAGATGTTATCGACCTGATTAAAGAGATCGACTGTATCGACAAGCGTCATCCGGGCATCATACTCAAGATCGAAACACGAAGTGGTTTTGAAAATCTGCCTGACATATTACTGGAAGCCATGCGCTCATCCGCTGCCTGCGGAGTAATGATCGCACGTGGTGATCTGGCGGTGGAATGTGGTTATCAACGACTGGCTGAGGTGCAGGAAGAAATCCTCTGGATATGCGAGGCAGCACATGTACCGGTGATTTGGGCGACCCAGGTGCTGGAAAATTTAGCCAAGAATGGAATCCCCTCACGAGCAGAAATCTCGGATGCAGCTTTAGGAAATCGAGCTGAATGCGTGATGTTAAACAAAGGCGAGCATATATTGCAGGCGCTGGAAACACTAAATGGAATTCTGTGCCGCATGCAAAGTCATCAAAACAAAAAAAATTCAATGATGCGCAAACTGAATCTGGCCCAGTCCTTTCATGCGGGCTTGGACCAAACTCAGATTGTCCAAAAGATAGGAAGTCAATGATTTAAAGATATTTAAGTCCAGAAAATGTCAGCGCGGCTGACGACCAAAACAGTCGCAATCGTTACATGCTTGAGCGCAAGCAAGCCTGTATCAATGGCAAGCAACTTTAATCAGAATTGTCTCTTGTAACCACTGATGTCTTCTGCCATTCTTAATTAAAAAACAGGGCAGGGCTACTCAGGAGTGAGAAAAGCAGGAGTTGTAAAAGTAATACATTAAAATTAAATACTTGCCATTTATACATGCAAATTAAAAGGCAGATACCGAAGTTTCAACATACAAGAAGTTTGAATTGTCTTTACGTCCGGGATCCAATTTCTGGGAAGTTGATTTAGTAAAGTCTCCTGCCTTGAAGTAGGCATAACCTATATTCATCCCTACGTATTTAGTAATTGGGAATCGAAAGCGGATATCAAATTCAGAACCTACGTCATCCCCACTTTTACCAGTCTGGTCGCGCAGGCCCGCGTTATTCCAGCGGTCCGTCGCACTAGCCAACTTGTATGAGCTGATGCCCGTATCAACCTTAAGCGATTTGAGAGGGGTAAACTCAATGCGAAGCTTGCTGGTGACAATGTTTTCCATCTGGAAATAATCATTATTGGACCACGGCCGGGCAAAGCCGAACAACCTTTCAAAACGATTATTTGTACCGTCTGTTGGATTTTTATCACCGCTGGCAAACCCGAAGCTCGCGCTGAAACGGGGCTTCCATGGAAGTTCGGCGGTATAGCCTGCTTCCAGGTTATAGGCGTAGGCATCCTGATCCAGCACGCCATCCTTCCCCCATTGCTTGACATAGTTCAAGTCGTAATCCAGGCCGGTATCGGCTACCACACCATATCCACGCAAACCTAAAGTATGAATTCCACGATTTCTTTTGTCGTTTGCAGTTGCAGGGCTCCCATTCGAACCATACTCAACTTTACTGCCGTTTTGCTTTAACAAATAGTAATAGGGCTGCAGAGAGACAATTTTTGACCACTTGCGCCAACTACCGACCGCGCCATAGAACCATTGGCCTTTATTACTTTCGTCAGCATTGTCAATGAGACGAACTACTGGTTGCAAGGCAAACAAATCAGCTTCCCAGTCGCTCTTCCCCTGACCTAAAGTTACCCGCACACCCTCTTGGCTATTCGTGGTGTTGCGCCAATTATTGCGTGCAACCAGACGCCGGTCTGTCAACTCGAAGGCCATGCGCCCGAATTTTATGCTGACGGGACGGGCATTACCTAAGTCATCTGCTCCCAGTGCATCTTTAAAATACAATTCTCCGAAACCTTGGATAATATCGAAATAGTTAATATCCCGATTGTCCGGTGCAAACTGCGAGTTAAAGCGCCGGGAATCCTGAACTTCAATCGAAGCGCGAAACGGGTCAAATTCGTGTTTAACGCCAGCAAAAAAACGGGTGCGCTGCAAGAGTGGCTCATCCAGTGTCTCTTTTTGACGCCGATAATCATTGTCACGGTATTCGTAGCGAAGCCGGTATTCCAGCCCCACATCCAACCAGTCCACGTCTTTAAAGGCTTCCGTTTCGTTCAGCCAGGTCTTGTTCGCCTGCCTGACGTATTTGGGGGGGACGGTTCAACCTGCAACCCATAGCTGCGGATGGGAACATAATAAGTAGGTTTTTCTGCTTTGGAGGCTTCCTTAGCCTTCTTGGCAGCTTTTTCGTTTTCTATCTCTTGTAATCGTTCTGATATGCGTCTTTTTTGGTCCAGCTCATATTCCTGCTCGCTTAATTGCGGTGCATTTTCCTGCGCAAAGGTAATCAGCGGCGTTATTAATACGGTACCAGTCAGCAGGCTGGCAATTACCCGCAACCGGGAAATTTTTTTCTTGTTTAGCTGCAATACTTTCATTCTCAAGTTCCTTAAAATTATGGGATGCCCAGTGTCCCGGGCAGTCTATAAAGACCTTCTATTTTTTTGTCTCATTCTTCCGGTTATAACTTTGCAATTGATACTTCGGTAGATTTCACAAGTGCCACTACGTCTGAGCCAACTCTCAACTCCAATTCGTTGATAGAACGAGTGGTAATAACTGACGTTACCGTACCAAATGGTGTTCCTACCAACAACCTCAGACACTACTAGGCCCGGTCACGATTTCAATAATCTTGCCCTTGAATTGATTTCTTGCATTAAATGCTTTGATGGTCATTTTTTTCTCCTGAAGATTCGTATTAGTTACATTTACACTGGCAATTTGTTTTTTAATTCAGCCATGCATGCTCCCATCGAATGTCCAACGGCGATTGCGCAGCCTTGATTGCATTTATGCCTGCCCGAATTTCGTAGAGCAGCAGGCTATTCGAATAACTGTTTAGCTGTCGCAAGATCGCATCGACATTTAAATATTCCTCCTGATCTTTGTTCCCGATTACAAATTGAAGAACATTTTGGTAATTATTTAATTCGCTGTTTGTAGTTACTGCCTGGGCGGCTAATTCGTCTTTGCTGTATTTGTCCATGATCGACTCCTTGATTGATGGGAAAATTAATTTCCAAAAATTGAAATTGGCAACGCAACACATTCGACGAATCAGCCAGATATGCATAACCGTTACTTTTTGGAATAAATCTGATCGAACACGCCGCCATCAGCAAAGTGTTCCTTTTGCGCCTTGCTCCAACCGCCGAACTCTCCATCAATGGTAATAAGGTTCAGTTTCGGGAATTGTTTGGCGTACTTTGCGGCCACCTTTTCATCTGTAGGGCGATAGAAATGTTTGGCGGCGATTTCCTGACCTTCAGGGGTATAGAGGTAGTTCAAATAAGCTTCTGCCACTTTGCGAGTGCCATGTTTGGTAACGTTCTTGTCAACCACGGTAACGGGGGGCTCAGCCAGAATGCTCAGCGAAGGTGCCACGATGTCAAATTTATCCGGGCCCAGTTCCTTGATGGCAAGGAACGCTTCGTTTTCCCATGCCAGCAATACGTCGCCAATGCCGCGCTCAACAAATGTTGTTGTGGAACCACGTGCGCCCGAATCTAATATAGGCACATTGGCGAACAATTTGCCGACAAACTCCTTGGCCTTGGCCGGGTTGTTGCCATTCTTCTTTAACGCATATCCCCAAGCTGCAAGATAATTCCAACGCGCACCGCCAGAAGTTTTAGGATTAGGCGTAATGACAGATACACCAGGTTTAATCAAATCATCCCAGTCGCGAATGTGTTTTGGATTGCCCTTGCGCACCAGTAATACGATGGTGGAAGTATAGGGCGAGCTATTGTGCGGAAAGCGCGTCTGCCAGTTAGTCGGAATTAAACCGGCCTTGCTGTGTAGTACGTCCACATCATACGCCAGAGCAAGTGTTGCCACGTCTGCTCCCAGGCCGTCGATGATGGAGCGTGCTTGCTTGCCGGAGCCGCCATGCGATTGCTTGATGGTGACATCATCGCCAGTCTGCGCCTTCCAATGCTTGGCAAATGCTTTATTGAACTCCTGATAAAGCTCACGCGTTGGATCGTAGGAGACGTTCAGCAACTTGATGTTTTCCGCCAGGACGGCCGGGCTTATGGCGGTGAATAGCAATGCCAGTGTCGATGCGATAATAATTTTTTTCACTAAAATCTCCTTTAAAGTTGAAGCCCACTTACTAATTTGTCGCGAATGTTCATGAGCGAGGTGTGCATTCTGGAGAGGTTCTTTTACTGCGTGAACCAATTAATTCTTAATTGCATATCTGTTTTTTGTATATGGGAGAAAAAAAGAGTGCGTGAGATAGCACCGTCTATCGAACTTATTAGATTCGAGACTAGCTTGATGCTTTACAGGATGTCAGACGCACTCATCGCAGGGGCGAAAGTGAAATTGCAGCTATTTGGCGAGGAAACTACGCAAACCTTGTTTGGTGCATGCTTGAAGTTGCCTGATCTGGCTTCTTGAAGTTTCTTAAGCTCTGACTCTTAGCTTGTGACTGTGAGCACAAGCTTTGTCATCTCCGAGCCGGAAAATTTTCTCGATTCCTTCCTCGATTAATCCATGGCTCGCCAGCCTCAAGTCAGCGATTTTATCGGGCTGGGAGTCGTGGCAAGTTGTGCGACAACCTCACCCTCATGGAATATCCACAATGTGCCCGGCATCATGGATTGCCAAGGCTCGTTGTCAGTCAGCGGCATGGTGGCGATGATGGCCACGCGATCATTAGGTGTGGTCACTTGACTGAAATCGACTGTCATATCCTCGTCCTTGAGATGCGCCACATTGAATGGGCTGTGGCGGATAAGGTAGTTTAATTCGGTAGAGCAGTGCGCGAAAAGGCATTCGCCGTTAGACAATAGATAATTAAAGATACCCATGCCAGCAAGTTGATCGGTAAGCTCATGCAATGCGGCAAACAGAACGTCAAGTGTGGGCGGTGTGTCATAAAAACGAATTCTCAGACTTTGCAGCAACCAGCAAAAAATACGTTCACTATCGGTATTTCCCACAGGAACAAAGCCCCCATATAACTCAGGCTGAAATTGCGGCAGATTACCGTTGTGCGCAAAAACCCAGTACTGGCCCCACAGCTCACGCACAAACGGATGGGTGTTTTCTAACGACACCAAGCCTTGAGTCGCCTTACGAATATGCGCGATGACGTTGAGGGAATGGATAGGATAGTTACGCACCAGTTCAGCGATAGTCGATTGAGCAGATGGTTTCGGATCCAAAAATAGGCGCACTCCCTTGCCTTCGAAAAAAGCGATGCCCCAGCCATCTGCATGTATACCCGTTTCTCCCCCCCGTTTCTGAAAGCCGGTGAAGGAAAAACAAATATCAGTGGGGACATTGCAGTTCATGCCGAGCAGTTCGCACATTATCTCAATTCCTGACCTGGATAAATTAGAAGTGTATTGCATCTCTGGATAGTGTGCTTATTCCAAAATAAGATAAAGAAAGCTGAATTTATGATTTTTACGAGAGCACGGGCGTCTGTACACTGCGCGGCTTGCTTGGTTAAAGGATAATTTAATGGCGCAATTCAAAGCGCACAGCGTGTTGCCGGGATTCAATCTTGCACTTGGCTTCACGCTTTTGTATCTCTCGTTGATCGTACTGATTCCGCTATCTTCGCTGTTCTTCAAAACAGCGACACTAGGCTGGGGCGGTTTTTGGGAGGTGGCCACGGGCGAGCGGGTGCTGGCCTCGCTGCGTGTCACATTTGTAGCTTCTTTTGCTGCTGCGGTACTGAATGCCATCTTTGGTTTGGTGATCGCATGGGTACTGGTGCGCTATACGTTCCCCGGCAAGCGCATAGTGGATGCGTTGGTGGATTTACCATTCGCCTTGCCTACCGCCGTAGCGGGCATCACTCTAGCCATGCTTTATGCGCCAAATGGCTGGATCGGCCACTACTTTGCCGAGCATGACATAAAAATAGCATACACCCCGCTCGGCATAGTAGTGGCGCTTACTTTCATCGGCTTGCCCTTCGTGGTGCGCACGGTACAGCCAGTACTGGCGGATGTTGAAGCCGAAGTAGAAGAGGCAGCAGCAAGCTTGGGTGCAAGTCGCTGGGATGTATTTCGTCGGGTCATTTTTCCTTCAATATATCCCGCTTTGCTGACGGGTTTCGCACTGGCTTTCGCACGCTCGATTGGTGAATATGGCTCAGTCATTTTCATTGCGGGCAACATGCCATTCATTTCAGAAATCGCGCCATTGCTAATCGTCGCCAAACTGGAGCAATACGATTATGCAGGTGCCACGGCAATTGCCTTGCTCATGCTGATAATTTCATTTGTCCTCTTATTGGCTATCAATGGCTTGCAGTGGTGGAGCAACCGCCGGGAAATTAGATAATGTCTTTACATCATCAATTGATCAACAATCGAAAAATCGCCACGCATGAATCCAAAGCGGTGACGCTGGTGCTCATCACTATTGCGCTGTCATATCTGTTGCTTTTTCTCGGCATACCGTTATTTGCTGTGTTCTACGAAGCGTTGGGCAAAGGCTGGGCTCTTTACTGGGCAGCATTGCAAGATCCTGATGCGTGGTCGGCTATCGAATTAACCTTGATTACAGCGGTTATTGCCGTGCCAGCCAACTTGGTGTTTGGTGTCGCGGCGGCTTGGGCGATTGCCAAATTCGAATTTCGCGGAAAAAGTGTATTGATCACACTGATTGATCTGCCGTTTGCCGTCAGCCCGGTAGTATCCGGCCTGATCTATGTACTCCTGTTCGGCGCGCAGGGCTGGTTCGGACCGTGGCTGCAGGAACATGACATCAAGCTTATTTTTGCTGTGCCGGGCATTGTGTTGGTCACTGTTTTCGTTACCTTTCCATTCATTGCTCGTGAATTAATTCCGCTGATGCAGGCACAAGGCAAAGATGAAGAAGAAGCGGCGGTATCGCTAGGCGCTTCCGGCTGGCAAACCTTTTGGCGCGTCACACGTGCCCAACATCAAATGGGGTTTGCTGTATGGCGTGATTCTATGTAATGCCCGTGCGATGGGCGAATTCGGCGCGGTGTCAGTGGTGTCCGGGCACATCCGAGGTATGACCAACACCATACCGCTGCACGTTGAGATTCTTTACAACGAATACAACTTTGTTGCTGCTTTCAGCGTGGCCTCACTGCTGGCCTTATTAGCTTTGGTTACGTTGTTCGCCAAGTCGATAGTCGAATATAAGGTCAAGGACAATGGCGACAGACTTCCTCATGGAGAAACAGAATGAGCATCACTATTCAAAATTTGAATAAGCAGTTCGGCAATTTTACTGCGCTAAACAACATCAATCTCGAGGTGAATAGCGGCGAATTACTTGCTTTGCTGGGCCCTTCCGGGTGTGGCAAAACCTCGTTGCTGCGTATTATCGGCGGACTGGATGTTCAGAATTCCGGCAAAATATTTTTTCATGGCAAGGACGTGGAGCAGCGCGATGCCCGTGAGCGCAATGTCGGTTTCGTGTTCCAGCATTACGCGCTGTTCCGCCACATGACCGTGTTCGAAAATGTTGCTTTCGGTCTCCGCGTGAAGCCAAAAAAGGAACGCCACATCGAAACCGAAATCAAGCGACGCGTGCATGAGCTGTTACAACTGGTGCAACTCGATTGGCTGGCGGATCGCTATCCGGCACAGCTTTCTGGTGGCCAACGACAGCGCATCGCATTAGCACGCGCATTAGCAGTTGAACCACAGATCCTGTTGCTGGATGAACCATTCGGCGCGCTGGATACCAAGGTCCGCAAAGAACTACGCCGCTGGTTGCGACGCTTGCATGACGAACTTCATGTCACCAGCGTGTTCGTCACCCACGATCAGGAAGAAGCGCTGGAAGTGGCGGATCGCATCGTGGTAATGAACAAAGGCAACATTGAACAAGTGGGTTCACCCGATGACGTATATGCCCATCCTGCCTCACCTTTCGTGTATCAATTCATCGGCAATGTAAATTTATTTCACAGCCGGACTCATGCCCTTTGGACCCAAAAACAAGGCGATGCCGTAGCCTATGTACGCCCGCATGACATTGACATTAGTCTGATACCGCAGCAATCTTCCCTGCCGGTAGTTGTGAAGCAAGTGCGCGCCATCGGGTCGGTGGTACGACTGGAAGCAGCAATCGGGCAAGACGGTGAAACAGTGGAAATTGAGCTAAGTCGCGAACGTTTCAACCTCACCCCTGTGGCTGTAGGTGACGAAGTGTTCATCCGGCCCCGCCAGATTAAGCTGTTCGAAGCATAACGGAGGAACTCATGAATTTTCAACAATTGCGCATTATCCGCGAAACGGTCGCAAACAATTTCAATCTCACCGAGGCGGCTAACGCGCTGTTCACTTCACAGTCGGGCGTCTCCAAGCACATCAAGGATTTAGAGGATGAACTGGGCATTGAGTTATTCGTGCGCAAAGGCAAACGACTGCTGGGATTGACCGAACCCGGTCGTGAACTTGTAGGAATCGTTAATCGTATTCTATTGGATGCAAACAATATAACGAATTTGGCTAACCAATATAGCGGACGTGATGAAGGTCGGCTTACCCTGGTTGCCACACATACCCAAGCACGCTACGCCCTGCCTCGAGTGGTGACGGACTTCAAGAAAGCATTTCCCAAGGTGCATCTAAAACTACACCAGGCCAGCCCCAATGAAATAGTTTCCATGCTGTTGGATGGCCAGGCAGACATTGGCGTGGCCACTGAAGCACTTTCAGATGTTACCGGACTTGATATATTTCCCTATTATTCATGGCACCATGCGGTAATTGTACCTGCCGGGCATCCGTTAGAAAGTATTCATCCAATTTTGCTGGAAGCTGTTGCGGATTATCCCATCGTCACCTACCACGATGGCCTAACTGGACGGGCCGGAATAGACCAATCCTTTGTTGCGGCGGGACTAGAGCCAGACATCGTCATGTCCGCACTTGATGCGGACGTAATCAAGACGTATGTAGAACTAGGACTGGGAATTGGGATTATTGCCTCAATGGCATTCAATCCATCCAAGGATACCGAACTTCGATTGCTCGACAGCTCACACTTGTTTGGCAAGAACACCACATATATCGCTTTGCGGCATGGACACTATTTGCGCAACTTTGCATACCGTTTCATCGAGCTTTGTTCTCCGGCCCTTGATGAAGCGGTGATTCGAGCTGGTGTGGCGCCGCATCAAGCTGAATAAGTTAATGATTGATTATTTCTTGTTCAAATCAGGCAGATTCAACTCTGAAGTGCAACTTTTGTAAGCGAATTTAGGTGACGAGCTACGATATCAGATTTACGGACTGAAACAAGCTGGTTTGAATCAAACTCTGATTGCCCAAAAGATAGGCGTAGACAAGTCGACTATTTCACGGGAGTTCAAGCGTAACGAGGGCAAACGCGGCTGGCGACCAAAGCAGGCGCAGTCGTTCCGAGATGAGCGCCAGCAAGCGCGGTTGGGCAGAATGAAATGAAGCCCAACATGTCGCCGCGCATCATAATCATCTACTCCATCACCGCTTTGTACACCCCAATACAATGCTGCCATTCCTCGCTCAATCTAGCCATGCAATGTTGAATGTGGCCAATCAACAAGGTGAGCACCCCAGCGATATTGAATTTTGAATTGACGAATGAAGTAGAAGAGATTTGTAAATTTATTATTAATCAAGTAACTTGACCCATTATTCCATTATTCTCTTGCCTTTTCACCAGCTCACCTATCCAAAGTCTACGCGGCGATATTACCCGTGGCATGACAGTTTTATGGCATCTTGAATTTAGCCGAATTCGCTCGTAACTATATTATTCTTCCAAACAAACAGTAATTAATACACGTGTAATATTCTGCACGTTTAATGCCATAAAACCATTCTTTATAAACCTAGGACGGAACAACATGACTATCATGAACCCCATGTCTCACAGTTGCGAATCGCCATATCAAGCACAGCAATTAACAAGCATCCCAACTGCCTGCTTCCGAGGTGCTCGCATAGCGTTCCATATAATCTATGGCATGCTGCTTGCTGGCGTTATTCCGTTACTGAACAAATCGACTCAACAGCGTATCGTGCAATATTGGTCACGCCACTTTCTGGATTTACTACACGTTGGTTTGGAAACTTATGGTTGTTACCATCATGCAACTGCACCGGGTCGCCTGATTGTTGCCAATCATATCTCGTGGTTGGATGCTGTTTCCATGAACGCAGTGCTTCCGGCCTACTTTGTCGCTAAATCTGAAGTTGGCGATTGGCCACTTTTAGGCTGGATATTTCACCGCATTCACACACTTTTTATCAAGCGTGACATCCGACAGGAGACAGCACGCATTAACTGTCAAATTAAAGAAATGCTCGAGCAGGGAGATCGCATCGCTGTGTTCCCGGAAGGTACTACCACCGATGGCACGCAACTTGGCCATTTTCATTCGTCACTAATGCAAGGTCCTGTTGATATTGGATCTACCATATGTCCGGTTGCTATTCGCTATCACGATGGCGCTGGCACGACTAATAGCGATGCAGCTTTTGTGGGCGACATGACATTTATCGAATCGCTATGGAAGATTCTGTGCAGCCCTTCTTTGCATATCACTCTGACTTATTTACCAGCAATCTCATGCACAGGAAAGAACCGCCGTATGCTGGCCTCCGAGGCACGGGAAGCAATTCAAGTGGCTCTGGCTGGCCATGCCGGCCAAAAATAGAAAAGTTTCACAATCACCAGCGCCATCTGGCGCTCATTCTGCTGATCCATCCCGATGTTGCTCAATGCGAGCTTCTCAAAATTTTGCACGCTATAACCGTCTGTCTTTCATCAATCTTTAATCTGTTTGTCATGCTACTGAAACAGGCAATCGTTAAATTTGTCTTTATTCACCACATGGAGACAACGATGTTAAATCTGAACCAAAAGCATCACCAGCCGCATAACAGGCTTACCCTCAGTATGGCTAGAACCGACTCAGAAATTGAGGAAGCGCAACGTCTAAGGTATAAGGTATTCGCTGAAGAAATGGGTGCCTTTCTGCCTAACGCCCACGACGGGATTGACTGCGACATTTTCGACCGCTATTGCGAACATTTGCTAGTACGCGATAACCGCACCAACAAGGTGATCGGCACCTACCGAATATTGCCCCCCGACCGTGCACGAACCATTTGCGGCTATTACGCGGAAACTGAGTTTGATTTGACACGTTTGGCTCACCTTCGCGACCGTATGGTTGAAGTTGGCCGTTCCTGCGTGCATTCAAATTATCGCGATGGTGCAACCATCACCCGATTATGGAGCGGACTCGCTGACTATATGCATATGAACAACCATGAATACCTGATTGGTTGTGCCAGCATCAGCATGAACGATGGCGGGCATTGCGCAGCCAGCATTTTCAAAAAACTGAACAAGCTGTATGCAGCGCCCACCGAATATCGCGTATTTCCTCGCTGCCCATTACCGCTTGAGGCATTAGACAGCTCACTTGACGTTAGCATCCCTCCGCTGATTAAAGGCTATTTACGCTTGGGCGCTTATATCGGAGGTGAACCTGCCTGGGATCCGGATTTCAATACGGCCGACTTGTTCATCTTGTTGCCCATGTCCAGGCTAAACGAAAAATATGCCAAACACTTCATCCGTAAATAGGCGATCTATTTGAATTTTGAGTAGTCTGTGCCTGGCTTAACAATCGGGGTATAGAATGGCTGTTTTATCATCGGAGGACAGGACTTTGGATCTGATTTTATGGCGGCATGCGGATGCCGAGGACGGCGTGCCGGACAATGCACGCAAACTTACCGCAAAAGGCGAAAAACAGGCTCAACATGTGGGACGATGGATAAACTCTCATCTTCCCGAGGGTGCGCGCATTATGGTCAGTCCAGCAAAGCGTGCGCAGCAGACGGCCAGCGCCTTAGGTTTGGCGTTCGAAACTGCAAAAGAACTCGGCACGGGGGCATCGGTTGAATCGGTAATGGCAGCAGCAGGCTGGCCGGATGCCAAGGGTACGGTGCTTGTCATTGGCCACCAGCCTACCTTGGGGCGCATTGCTGCTGCATTGCTTACGGGTGCTGAGGCTGACTGGAGTGTCAAGAAAGGCTGCGTGTGGTGGTTCAGCAACCGTTTGCAAGGTGACGAAATGCAAATCACACTGCGCGCGGTCATGTCGGCGGAGTTTCTTTAGGTCAGTAAATTAATTCACAGAGGTAAACCCCCGGCTCTGCCCTGATCTTGTCCCACAGTTTTCGCTGGACACGAGGGGCCTCACCAAGGTTTGACCAATACGACGGTCGGAGTGAATCTCCGAGTCTTGACCAAAAGACGAATGAGATTCACAAATGAAAGAGTAGCAGAGCCTCGCGCATACGAGATGGGATTGTAAATATCATGTGGTATTTATCCCGAAGATGCGAAAGAAGGAAATATTCGGAGTATTGCGCCAGCACCTTGGTGCGATATTTCGAGAATTGGCGAAGCACAAGGAAGTGGAAGTGGTGGAAGGGCATCTGATGTCAGATCACGTACATATATGTCTGAGCATACCGCCGAAGTACGCGGTCTCGAATAACTAAATTTACAAACCTCGTTTGCTTCATTCGTCAATTCGATATCCTTGCTTATATGTACTAATCAAGCGACTTGCCCCGTTACTATATTGCTGCTCCGCTTGCCGGGAGAGCAACCTAAGGTGCAGGACTGTTACTGGGATATACAAACCGAGAAAATGGTGCGTTCAGCCGTTGAGAAAGTTCTGGGCAGAAACTTGCCAGAAAGTTATAACCTGGTGATGTTCTGGGGGGAAATGTGACAACGTGTTTTCCTGATGCTCGATTATGCGAGCCATGCTAGAAAGTGGGTGGCTTAAGTTTGTTTGTGACTCAGAGAAAACCTACTGAGTGAAGTTTGTAACGGGAATAATGAGTTGAGTAGAGTCGGTTGCTATGGAACGGACGGTTTTGGGCAATGAAATTACAAAATTGTATGGCTTCTATGGATTGTCACCGGCGATATGGGAATGGCGGGTTTGTACCAACTTTAGATATTTGACAACATTCTCCAAAGCAGCACTTCACTAAAAATATTTAGCGGATTTTTCCGTTTATAAAATTTAGACCCAGATCATTAGAATTTCAATTTGAGCAAGGCAGCATCGAAGCAGAATATATTCCACGCCTCGCTCCCATTCTTTGCTCTCACGGTATAATTGCCCTCTTTTTATCGACGATCTAGCCTGAATGTTGATTTTTCGCGGACTTCACTCAACGGGTCAAACGCCAGTTGCACTAACTATCGGCAATTTTGATGGCGTACACTTGGGTCATCAGGCGTTACTCATGCAATTAAGGATGGCAGCTCAGCAGCTCGGGCTGCCAACCGCCGTGCTGGTATTCGAGCCGCATCCGCGTGAATTTTTTACACCGCAGGAAGCACCTGTGCGGCTGACCAGCATGCGTGAGAAGCTTGAATTTTTCGCGACACTTGACGTGGATCGCGTATATGTATGCCGCTTTAACAGCAGTTTTGCACAGATGAGCGCGGTTAATTTCATTCATGCTTTGTCGGATAAGTTGGCAGCAAAGTTTGTGCTGATTGGCGATGATTTTCGTTTCGGTAACCAACGCGGCGGCGATATTGCGTTGATGGAGAAGATAGGCGGTCAGCAAGGTTTAAAAGTGGAGGTCATGCACAGGGTGTCGCACAATAACGTGCGCATATCCAGCACGGCAGTGCGCGCTGCGCTTGGTAAAGGTGATCTGCGTGCTGCACAACGTTATTTGGGACGACCTTATAGTATCAGCGGGCGTGTGGTACATGGCGACGGTTTAGGCAAGCAGCTGGGGTTCCCGACCGCAAATATCCAGTTGAAGCACAATCGGCCGCCGCTTACCGGTATTTTTGTCATAGGGGTGCAGGGGGATGATTTGCCACAAATGCACGGCGTAGCGAGCTTGGGAGTACGTCCCACGGTGAATCAAAATGGCAAGCCAGTGCTGGAAGTGCATCTTTTCGATTTTTCGGGCGAAATTTATAACAAACATTTACGCGTGGATTTCCTGCACAAACTGCGCGATGAAGTGAAGTATCTTGATCTGCCAAGTTTGACGCAACAGATTGAGCTCGACGTGAGTAATGCAAAACAATGGTTTATACAACATGATTGACTATAAAAAAACTCTGAATCTTCCCGATACGCCGTTCCCCATGCGCGGCAATTTGGCTCAGCGCGAACCTCAGATGCTCGCCCAATGGCAGGCACAGCGACGCTATGAAAAAATACGTGCTACTAGCCTGGGACGCCCAAAGTTCATCCTGCATGACGGCCCGCCTTACGCTAATGGTGACATCCACATTGGCCATGCGGTGAACAAGGTACTCAAGGATATAATTGTCAAAAGCAAGACTTTATCCGGCTTCGATTCGCCATATGTCCCCGGCTGGGATTGTCATGGTCTGCCGATTGAATTGCAGGTGGAAAAGAAGCATGGCAAAGAGATGTCGCCTGCTCGCTTTCGCGAGCTGTGCCGCGAATATGCGACCGAACAAATCGAGAGACAGAAAAAGGATTTTATTCGTCTGGGTGTGCTGGGTGACTGGGATAATCCCTATCTCACCATGAACCACCAAACCGAGGCGGATATCATCCGCGCCTTGGGAAAAATTTTCGAGCGCGGTCATCTTTATCAGGGACGCAAGCCTGTGAATTGGTGTCTGGACTGTCAGTCCGCGCTGGCCGAGGCAGAAGTCGAGCATGAGGACAAAACGTCATCCGCGATTGATGTGGGTTTTGAAGTAATGAATTTCGATTTCTTGTCTCAAGCTTTTGGCGTGTCTTTGCCGAGTGATGAAAAATCTTATGCGGTTATTTGGACGACTACGCCATGGACGTTGCCCGCTAATCAGGCAGTAAGCGTACATCCTGATTTTGACTATGTGCTGGTACGAACACCACGCGGATTGCTGATACTGGCTGCTGATCTGAAACAGGCATGCCTGGATCGCTATGGTCTGAATGGAGAAACACTCGCCACTTGCAAGGGCGTTGCACTGGATGGGTTGCCATTACATCACCCTTTCGATAAACGTGAAGTAAACATTATTTGCGGTGACCATGTAACTCTGGAAGCAGGTACAGGCTTGGTACATACCGCTCCGGCACATGGCCTGGACGACTATTTTGTTGGGCAGAAATACGGGTTGCCTAATGACAGCCCGGTTGGCGACGATGGCAAGTTCCTCGCCAGCACGCCGCTGGTCGGCGGTCTGTTCGTATGGAAAGCAAATGATGTGGTGGTCTCCACACTTGAAGCCAGCGGGCATCTATTGCACCTGGAAAAAATTCAGCATAGCTATCCGCACTGCTGGCGGCACAAGACTCCAATCATTTTTCGTTCCACACCGCAGTGGTTCATCGGCATGGAACAATTTCACCCCACGCAGTCCCTTTCGAAAACGGATGAGGGCGAAAACTTGCGTGACCTCGCCAATAATGCGGTCGAAGCCACGCAGTTCTATCCGGCATGGGGCAAGGCGCGACTGAAAGCCATGATTGCAAACCGCCCGGACTGGTGCGTGTCGCGTCAGCGTAATTGGGGCGTGCCGATGCCGTTCTTCGTCCACAATGAAACCACACAGTTACACCCACGCACGCTTGAGTTGATTGAGCAGGTTGCGCAGCGCGTCGAGCAGCATGGCATCGAAGCGTGGTTTTCGCTGGATGCCAAAGAATTGCTGGGCGAAGACGCGGCACAATACCGCAAACTTTCCGACACACTGGATGTGTGGTTCGATTCCGGCACCACCCATGCGTCGGTTTTGCACCGACGCAAAGATTTGGCATTTCCGGCAGATTTGTATCTGGAAGGGTCGGATCAGCATCGCGGCTGGTTTCAGTCGTCACTGCTTACCTCTTGCGCCATGAATGATCGTGCACCCTACAATGCACTGCTCACCCATGGTTTCGTGGTGGATGGCCATGGACATAAGATGAGCAAATCCAAGGGCAATGTCATCGCACCGCAGAAAATTTTTGATACGCTGGGTGCAGACATTTTGCGCCTGTGGGCTGCGTCAACTGACTACTCCGGCGAGATGACTATCTCCGATGAGATTCTGAAGCGTGTGGTGGAAAGCTATCGCCGTATCCGTAACACATTACGTTTTTTGTTGGCGAACACTGCCGATTTTGATATGCAGCGAGATGCCTTGCCAGTGGATGAGTGGATGGAGATTGACCGCTATGCATTGGCGCTGCTAAGCCGGTTGCAAATAGAGATTAAAGGCGATTATGAGCGCTATGAGTTCCATCTGGTCGTACAGAAATTGCAGACTTTTTGTTCCGAGCAGTTGGGTGGATTCTATCTGGATATTCTCAAAGACCGTCTCTACACCACGGCGCAAAATTCATACGCACGACGTTCTGCACAGAATGCATTGCACTATATTAGCCATAGTCTGGTGAGATTAATGGCGCCGATACTGAGCTTTACCGCAGAAGAAGCGTGGGAGACTTTGCGAGGCCAGCAGGACGTGAGCGTGTTTCAGCAGGGTTGGCTTTCCCTGCCAGATTTGCCGAAAACAGACGATCAAGAGCTAGTGCAAAATTGGACGATAATTTGTAACTGGCGTGCCAGAATAAATAAGCACATCGAAGAAGTGCGTGCTGCCGGGCTTATTGGTCAAGCACTGGCCGCTGAGGTGGAAATTTACGCAGCAGATGAAAATTTCGATGTACTTTCCCGTCTTGGTGATGACCTGCGTTTTGTGCTGATAACTTCGCGTGTCACCATGCATCGCGTTACATCTGAAGCGGAAGAGCGCATTGAAGTAACACCGAGCATGAATATCAAGTGCGAACGTTGCTGGCATTACCGTGCCGATGTAGGCAGCGATCCTCAAAATGCTACGCTGTGTGGGCGCTGCGTCAGTAATTTATCGGGTGACGGCGAGGTGCGGAAGTATGCTTAATTTTTCTCTATTGCTGACAGGGAAAGAATGACGAAGCCGGTTGGGGGAAGCGCCAGGTTGATACACTGGTTAAGCTTGGCAACGGTAATAATCATCCTCGATCAGCTCACCAAGCTGTGGGTAAGCCGAAATTTCGTCTATGGCGAGAGCGTGGCGGTGACAGATTTCTTTAACTTGGTACTCGTGCACAACAGTGGTGCGGCATTCAGCTTTCTCAGTAATGCCGGAGGCTGGCAACGTTGGTTATTCAGTGTCATCGCCGTGACTGCGTCGGTATGGATAACATGGCTGTTGCGCAAACATAAGCAGGAGAAGCTGTTCTGTTTTGCGCTGGCATTGATTCTCGGTGGCGCATTGGGTAACCTGATAGACCGCGTTGCTTACGGCTATGTGGTGGACTTTCTGGATTTTTACTGGAACACTTATCACTTTCCAGCATTTAATATTGCAGATTCAGCCGTTACCTGTGGCGCGGTGCTGATACTTTGGGAAAGTTTTACAAAAAAATCATAGGATGTGTTCTGCATTCGCGGGAATAAGAAATCAGGGTATTGCTAAAAATTCAGCGCTCTCAAATTGCAAGGTGCAGAAAAATTTTGTCATGCTACAACTATTTGATAGACAAGCTATCAATCGGAATTTTTAGAGATATTTATTATTTATTGAAGAGATAGAATGGAATTATTACTCGCCAATCCCCGCGGTTTCTGTGCTGGCGTTGATCGCGCCATCGAAATGGTCGAGCGTGCGCTGGCTCTGCATGGAGCTCCTATCTATGTGCGCCACGAAGTGGTACATAACGAGTTTGTGGTTGCTAACTTGCGAAAAAAAGGCGCGGTGTTCATTGATAATTTAGCCGATGTTCCAGCGGGCAGTATCCTCATTTTCAGCGCACATGGCGTATCGCAAGCGGTACGAAGCGAAGCGGAGACACGCGGGTTCACGGTATTCGATGCAACTTGTCCGCTGGTAACCAAGGTGCATAGCGAAGTTGCGCGCCTGCGCGAGCGGGGTAAGGAAATTATAATGATAGGGCATGCCGGGCATCCCGAGGTGGAAGGCACGATGGGGCAGGGTGACGGTAGCATGTATCTGGTGGAGTCGCCTGCAGACGCCCGGCTTCTGGTGGTGAAAGACCCAAATAATATCGCCTTTGTCACTCAGACTACCCTGTCCATGGATGACACCGCTACTATTATCGAAGTACTCAAGACTCGTTTTCCGGGCATTACTGGCCCCAGTAAAAACGACATTTGCTACGCCACGCAGAACCGACAGGATGCAGTTAAAAGTCTGACTAGCCAATGTGACATAGTAATCGTGGTGGGTTCGCCCAGCAGCTCTAATTCAAACCGCTTGCGTGAAGTGGCACGCAACATGAACATCCCTGCTTACCTTGTTGATAATGCAAGTGAATTGCAAGCGGAATGGTTGTCTGGAAAGTTGCGTGTCGGCATCTCAGCCGGCGCTTCCGCCCCGGAAGTATTAGTACAGGACGTGATTGCACGGTTACAAGAGTTGGGTGCAGTGAGCGTACGTGAATTGGATGGTATTAGCGAAAATGTAGTATTTCCAATTCCCAAAGCGCTTGCCTTGTAGTGTCAGATCAATTTGAGGCTGCTACGAATTAAATCTTCGCGCCGCAGCATAAATACAAACTCGTCACCTGCTGCTACCTCCAGCCAGATGAATGGAAGATTGGGGTATGCGGCTTCAAGTGCGGGACGATTATGGCCGATCTCGACCACCAGTAATCCATTGGGATTGAGGTGGTCGGCCGCATGTTCCAATATCTCGCGTGTGGCATCAAGTCCATCTGCGCCACTGCCCAACGCGAGTTGCGGCTCATGCCGATATTCTGCCGGTAGCGTGGCCATGGATGGCGCATCCACGTAAGGTGGGTTACTGATGATGACGTCGTACTGTTTACCCTTGAGACTGGAAAATATATCTGATTTTATAATGTTGATTCGGTCTTCCAGGCCATAGTCAGCAATATTGCGCTGAGCCACTTCCAATGCGTCTGGAGATATGTCAACCGCATCCACTACTGCATCAGGAAAGGCGTGCGCAGCCAAAATGGCGAGACAGCCACTACCAGTGCATAGATCCAATACGTTGGTCACGATCTTTGTATCGGCTATCCAAGACGCAAATTGCTCCTGTATCAGCTCTGCGATAAAAGAGCGTGGCACGATGACGCGCTTGTCCACATAGAATCTAAAGTCCCCTAACCAAGCTTCGTGCGTCAGGTAGGCGACAGGAATTCGTTTGTCTACGCGCTGCTTGAGCAATGCGAGCAATGCATTTTTTTCGTCTGAAATTAGTCGCGCATCAAGAAAAGGATCCAGTGTGTCCAATGGCAGATGCAGTGTGTGCAGAATGAGGTAGGCGGCTTCATCATATGCGCTGGCCGAGCCATGCCCGAAGCTGAGCTTTGCTTCGTTGAATGCACTGACCGTAAAGCGCAGCCAGTCACGCACGGTGTGAAGTTCGTTGGTGCAGTCAAAATGATGCAGGGCACTCATACTTTATTGACCAGCAGGTTGACCAGTGTGCGGCAGTATATTTTGGACAAGACATCCAGATCGGTCACGGATACGCATTCATTGAGTTTATGTATTGTTGCGTTAATCGGACCGAACTCAATCACTTGTGGGCAGATATCGGCTATGAAACGTCCATCTGAAGTACCGCCACTGGTGGAAAGTTCGGTTTCGATACCCGTTATCTCCTTGATAGCAGCGCCCACTGCATCTACCAGATCACCGCGTGGTGTGAGATAGGGCTTGCCGGACAGTGACCAGGCTAATTCATAGTTCAACCGATGCTGATCGAGAATGGCGTGGGTCTTGGCTTTCAGTTCGTCCACTGTACTCGCTGTAGAAAAACGAAAATTGAATTCGATTTCCACGGTGCCAGGAATAACGTTAGTCGCCCCAGTGCCACTGTGCATGTTGGAAATCTGCCAGGTTGTAGCCGGGAAGTATGTGTTTCCGTTATCCCATGCCGTTGCAGCCAGCTCGGCGATAGCCGGTGCAGCTAGATGGATGGGGTTTTTGGCCAGGTGCGGGTAGGCGATGTGGCCTTGCACACCTTTGACAGTAAGTTTGCCCGATAGCGAACCGCGTCGCCCGTTTTTGATAGTGTCGCCGGTTTTGGCAGATGAGGTGGGTTCACCCACGATACAGTAATCCATTTTTTCGTCGCGCATTTGCAGTGCTTCTACTACGCGAACTGTGCCATTTACGGCTATGCCTTCCTCATCGGAAGTCAGCAACAAGGCGATTGAACCGGCATGGTCGGGGTGCGTTACTACAAATTCTTCGATGGAAGTAACGAAGGCAGCCAGTGAACCCTTCATGTCGGCAGCGCCGCGCCCATATAACATTCCGTCACGCAGGGTCGGAGTGAATGGGTCGCTGTGCCACTGGTCCAGTGGGCCGGTCGGCACGACATCAGTATGGCCGGCAAAACATACCACGGGGCTATTGTTGCCGCGCCGTGCCCACAGATTATCCACATTGTCGTAGCGTAATGTTTCCAGCTTGAAGCCAAGCGGTTCAAGGCGCGCGCCGATGAGAGCCAGGCAGCCTTCATCCAACGGTGTGAGTGAACGGCGGGCGATAAGTTGTTTGGCAAGTTCAAGGGTGGACATAAATAGATTAAGACTTAAAATTAAAAATTTTTTCGTAGCTGGCATCGTCGAAGCCGATATGCAGCAGTTTGCCATCCTGTTCCAATAGCGGGCGTTTGATGACGCTGGTTTTTTCCAGTAGTAGTGATAATGCGCTATTGTTGTTCTGGATGATTTCTTTTTGTTCTGCCGACAAACCACGCCAAGTCAAACCCTTACGGTTGATTAGACTTTCCCAGCCTAGCTGTTGCAGCCAGCACTGCGCCAGTTCTGGTTCAAGGCCAAGTTTTTTAAAATCGTGAAATTGATACTCGGCACAATGCTGATCAAGCCAAGCGCGCGCTTTCTTGACGGTGTTACAATTTACGATACCATACAATTTCATCTTGCTGAATCCATTAATATATTTAAATATTTTTATTTTGATCAGTGTGACATTGCCAACATCGCCTGCAATCTGGCGGGGTTAGCTATTTGTAATAGATCAAGGATGATAAATTGCTGGCCGAGTCGGCGTTAAGCAAGGCATCTTCCTTGGTGATCTCCCCATTTTTGTATAGCTTGTACAAAGCCTGTTCAAAGGTCTGTGAACCGGTCGATACGCTTTGCTCGATAGCATCGCGAATTTTGTCGATCTCATCATTTTTAATCAGCTCTGAGATATGTGTTGTATTGAGTAAAATTTCCACAGCAGGCAGCAACGTGCCATGCACGTTGGGTACCAAACGTTGAGAAATCACTGCCCGCAAGCTCATTGCCATATCGGCGAGTACTGCTCGACGCGTATCTAGAGGAAAGAGATTTACGATGCGGTTCAGTGCATGGTAGCTATTATTGGCGTGCAGCGTGGACAGGCACAAATGGCCGCTCTGGGCAAAAACCAGCGCATGTTTGAAAGTTTCGCGGTCGCGGATTTCACCTATCATTAGTACATCAGGCGCCTCGCGCATAGCACTTTCCAGGGCATTACCATAGGAAAGCGTGTCGACACCGATTTCACGCTGATTAACAATAGATTTATTATGTTTAAACAGGTACTCGACGGGGTCTTCAATGGTCAGGATATGGCCGGAGGTAATACTATTGCGATGCTCAATCATTGAAGCCATTGTGGTGGATTTGCCCGATCCAGTCGCACCCGCAACCAATATCAGGCCACGCTTTTCCATAATGAGCTGATTCAATACCGGTGGCAGATTCAGTTCCTCAATGTCGAGAATGTTGAATCGTATATAACGAATGACAATGGAAATGCTGCCTCGCTGGCGGAAAATATTGACCCGATAATTTCCAGTATCCAAGGCACGATAGGAAAAATTCATTTCCATGCTGGATTCGAAGGTCGCGATTTGCTCCGGTGTCATTATTTCATAGGCGATGCGTTCAATCGTTTCGCTATCAAGAGTTTCTGCGTTCACTGGCATAACCACGCCATTGATTTTGATGTTGATTGGTGCACCCGCGGAGAAGAAAAGATCAGAGGCCTGTTTGTCGGCAGCCAACTGTAAAAAAGGTGTAATGATCATAATCTTTTTCCCGGGGTGAATCTGGCTTTAAATTCCGCGTAATAGCTCATTAATACCGACTTTTGACCGGGTCTTGGCATCCACCTTCTTTACGATCACGGCGCAATACAGGCTGTAGCTGCCATCCTTGGAGGGCAGGTTGCCGGACACTACCACCGAGCCAGCCGGTACGCGGCCATAAGTTACTTCGCCAGTTTCGCGATCGAAAATCTTGGTGCTTTGCCCGATGTACACGCCCATCGAAATCACCGCGCCTGCTTCCACAATCACGCCTTCGACGATTTCCGAGCGCGCACCGATGAAGCAGTTGTCTTCGATAATAGTCGGATTGGCTTGCACCGGTTCCAGAACACCGCCGATGCCGACCCCGCCACTCAAGTGAACGTTCTTGCCAATCTGCGCGCAAGAGCCGACTGTCGCCCAGGTATCCACCATAGTGCCTTCATCCACATAAGCGCCAATGTTGACGTAAGAAGGCATCAAGACCACGTTCTTGGCTATGAATGAACCCTTGCGCGCAGCAGCTGGCGGCACTACGCGGAAGCCGCCCTCACGAAAGTCGCGTGAGTTGTAGTCGGCAAATTTGGACGGCACTTTGTCGTAATAATTGGTAAAGCCGCCCTTGATGAAACCATTGTCTTCGATGCGGAAAGACAATAGTACTGCTTTTTTCAGCCATTGATGGGTTACCCACTGACCTTCAATTTTTTCTGCCACTCGCAGAGTGCCTTGGTCGAGGTGGCCGATAACGGTGTCCACCGCATCTTTCAGTTTTGCATCTACGTTGCGTGGCGTAATCTCGGCACGGTGTTCAAAGGCGGGTTCGATGATCTGTTGCAATTGTTCCATGATATTCCTAGTCAAGTTTGCGGGTAAATTCGGCGATGCGATGCGCGGCTTCCATGGTTTCGCTCAGCTCTGCTACCAAGGCGATGCGGATAAAATTTTCGCCTGGATTTATGCCATGTGCATCACGCGCCAGGAAACTCCCGGGCAGCACTGTGACATTATAGTCTCGATGCAGAAATTGCGCGAAGCGGGTGTCAACTACAGGCACGCGTAACCACAGGTAAAAACTGGCATCCGGCAGCGCCACCGGCAACACAGGTTTCAGGATGCTGATAACCTGAGAGAATTTCTCCCTATACAGGCGGCGATTTTCGGCGACATGTTCTTCATCTTGCCAGGCGACGGCGCTAGCGGCTTGCACTACCGGATTCATAGCGCAGCCGTGATAAGTGCGATACAGCGTAAATTTCTCTATTATTGTTGCATCGCCTGCCACAAAACCGGAACGCATACCGGGTACGTTAGAGCGCTTGGATAGGCTGAAAAAAGATACTAGATTGCGGAAATCGCTGCGCCCCAGTTGCTGTGCTGCTTGTAGCGCACCGAGCGGTGGCGTATCGAAATAGATTTCAGAATAACATTCGTCGGCAGCGATGATAAAGCCGTATCGGTCGGCTAGATCGAATAGTGTTTTCCATTCGGCAAGCTCAATTACACGCCCGGTCGGGTTGCCGGGCGAGCATACATATATTAGCTGGGTGCGCTGCCAAACATCCTGCGGTAATTGATCAAAGTTCAACGCGTAGTTATCTTCCGGCAGGGTGTTGAGAAAATAGGGCGTGGCACCGGCCAGCAGAGATGCGCCTTCATATATCTGATAGAACGGATTAGGACAAATCACAGTGGGATTGTGCCGTGTACGGTCAATTACTGCCTGGGCGAAAGCAAATAGCGCCTCACGACTGCCGTTCACTGGCAGGACTTGTGATTTTGCATTCAGCGCAGGAAGATCGTAACGTTGCTCAAGCCAGTTGGCAATGCTGCCAAGCAGCCCGTCACTCCCAGCCGTTGTGGGATAATTCGAAAGTCCCGCCAGATTGGCACTTAATGCGTCACTGATAAATTTTGGAGTGGCATGTTTGGGTTCCCCAATGTGCAGGCTGATAGGCCGGAAGGCTGAGTTGGGTGTAACTAAGCTAAATAAATTGGCGAGTTTCTGGAACGGGTAGGGCTGTAGACGATCAAGATCAGGATTCATAATTTTTTGCTTAAGCTGAACAGGCACAATTATAAAGGCGTAGTGAGTGGCATCAAAACAAAAAATTTTGTCGGTGATAGGCCTGTTGAGTGGTGCACTGGTCTGGGGGCTTATGTGGTACCCCTATCGCGCACTAAATAATATGGGGGTGGGTGGCGAATTATCTACGCTGCTCAGCTATGTTATGGCAATGATATTTGGCCTGCTGTTCCTGGGTCCGATATGGCGCGAATTGCGAATTGCCGGGTGGCTTAGTATTGCGTTGATGGCGACTGCGGGCTGGACTAATTTAGGCTATGTGCTGGCGATGTTGGACGGCGAGGTCATGCGTGTGCTGCTGCTGTTCTATCTCGCACCATTGTGGACGGTATTCTTTTCGTACTGGCTGCTCGGTGAAAAATTAAATTATTACGGTTACGCCATTATCGCGCTGTCATTGGGTGGTGCGCTCGTTATGCTGTGGGATACTCAGCACGGTTTGCCGCTGCCCCAAAACCAGGCGGAATGGATAGGTCTCTCAGCGGGGGTTAGTTTTGCTTTGATGAATGTAATAGTGCGTCGCACACAGCATTTGAGCGTGAATTTCAAAGCGGCCAGCATATGGTTAGGCACAATATTGTTCACCACCGCGTTGCTGTTGTACCAGGGCAATATCGTGGCGCAATTGCATAGCATCCCCCTTGATGCGTGGTGGTTGCTATGGCTGATGGGGTTGGTGTTGTGTGCCATTAGTTTTGCTTTGCAATACGGACTGACTTATCTGCCCGCCAATCAGGCTATTGTTCTGCTTCTATCTGAGCTGGTATTTGCTGCTGTATCCTCATATTTTTTGGCTGATGAGGAAATGGGACTGCGGGAAGTTATCGGTGCAGTGCTGATTATTTCGGCCAGTTTGCTGTCCGGAAAATGCACGCCACATCACGAAAAATAATAAAATTTTTTTGGGGAATTAATGAAAAAGGCAAAATTTATTACCTTTGAAGGGGTAGACGGGGCAGGTAAGAGCACCCATCTGGCCTGGTTTGCCGAAGCCTTACGCAAACGCGGTAAGGAGGTGCTGGTAACGCGTGAACCGGGCGGTACCCCCTTGGGTGAATGTCTGCGTGACATTCTGTTAAATCAACCCATGCATGCAGAAACGGAGGCTCTGTTAATGTTCGCTGCTCGCCTGGAACATATCGAGCAGGTTATCAAGCCAGCTCTGCAACGGGGAACCTGGGTGGTGTCCGACCGTTTTAGCGATGCCAGCTTTGCTTATCAGGGCGGGGGCAGGGGGGTGAAGCTGGCAAAGTTGGAACAATTGGAACGCTGGGTACATGAAGATTTTCAGCCGGATTTGACATTATTGTTTGACATACCGGTTGAGGTGGCACGCCAACGACTGTCGAAAAATACAACGCTGGATCGTTTCGAACAGGAAAAAGACAGCTTTTTCGAGAAAGTGCGGCAAGCTTATCTGGAGCGTCTTAAGAAACATCCAGATCGTTTCACTTTGATTGATGCTGCCCAAACGCCAGAACAAGTTAAAGCAAATTTAGAGAAATCAATCCTAGTACTTTGATAATAATTAATATTTTTTATTTATTAATTAACTTAACCTAACTGGTTCTGTGTAAACGATTCAGAAACTATCGCAATTCATGTATCTTAACTGTAAATATTTTAAATTAAGGAGACTCAAATGCGTTACATGATTGCAATCGTCATGCTGTTTTGTGCGGCACAAGCATGGGCAGGAAATGTAGTCGTGAGCAATGCCTCGGCACGCGCCACGGCACCGGGACAAGAAAGCGCCGCAATACAGTTCACCATCACCAGCAAGAAAAAGGCACGGCTGGTGGCGATTGTCAGTCCGGTTGCTGGCGCAGTCGAGATTCACAGCATGACGAATAATGACGGCGTGATGAAAATGCGTGCCCTTGAATTTCTGCCGCTTCCGGCAGGCAAGGAGATCAGGCTGGGGACGAGTGGTAATCATGTGATGTTGCTTGACCTCAAGAAACCGCTTAAAGCCGGTGATAGTGTGCCATTCACCATCACCGTGTCGTTCGCCGATAAGCGCGAGGAGAAAATTAGTGTGAATGCCGAAGTTAAGTCACTTACCTCAAGCCGCAATGGGCACGAGCATCATACCCATTAATATTCGAGAAGTATCATTGAAAAACGTGGACTGTGCGTGTAATGGGCGGCTAAGTGCCGCCCGTTTGTTTGTGCTGCGATGATGGTGGACTTATGAGGTAAAATACGCGCCTGTTTAACGAAGGGAAACATCATGTCACTTACCCCTGCCACCGCCGTCCAGAAAGCGCATACACTGTCTGAGGCGTTGCCATACATCCAACGGTTTTTCGATAAGACTATCGTAATTAAATATGGTGGCAATGCCATGACCGATCCCAAGTTGCAAGAAAGTTTTGCCCGTGACGTGGTGTTGCTTAAACTAGTTGGCATGAATCCGGTCGTCGTTCATGGTGGCGGGCCGCAGATCAATGACATGCTTCAGCGCGTTGGTAAGCAAGGAGAATTTGTCCAAGGCATGCGCGTCACAGATGAAGAGACCATGGATGTGGTTGAAATGGTGCTGGGCAAGGTAAACAAGGATATTGTTAACTTGATTAACCGGCATGGTGGCAAGGCAGTGGGGCTGACTGGGCAGGATTCCTCGTTTATCCGTGCGGACAAGATGCTACTGGAAAGCCGCGATGAACCGGGAAAAATGCTGGACATCGGCTTAGTGGGAGAAATTAGTTTAATTGATCCGTCTATTATAACTTTCCTTGATTCCGGCGATTTTATTCCGGTCATCGCACCGATCGCTGTGGGGTCGGATGGAGAGACACTGAACGTTAACGCCGACGTAGTGGCGGGCAAGTTGGCAGAAGTGCTGAAAGCAGAAAAACTGGTGCTATTAACTAACACGCCGGGCGTGCTGGATCGGAGTGGCAAGCTGCTCACCGGCCTGACTCCGAAACAGATTGACCAACTGGTAGCGGATGACACGCTCTATGGCGGCATGTTGCCGAAGATCAGTTCAGCGTTGGATGCTGCGCGTGGGGGAGTGAAGTCGGTTCACATTATTGATGGCCGCGTGGAACATGCGCTGTTGCTGGAAATTCTGACCGACGAAGGTGTGGGCACGCTTATTAAAAGTAAATGAGTCGTATCGTCTGGATTTTTGATCTGGATAACACATTGCACAACGCCGTTCCGCATATTTTTCCGCATATCAACCGCAGTATGACCGCTTATCTGCAAAAGTATTTGCAGCTGGATGAACAGACGGCGAACGAATTGAGAATGCACTACTGGCAACGTTACGGCGCGACCCTAAGTGGCATGATGCAGCACCATGCCACCGACCCCGATCATTTTCTGTGGCATACACACCAGTTTCCGCAGTTACCGCAGATGGTGTTGTGTGAACCACGTTTGCGCCATGTATTGAAAAAATTGCCGGGCAAGAAGCTGGTATTTTCCAATGCACCGCAGCACTATGCACATGCTGTGCTTCAATTATTATGTGTAGATGATGTATTCGATGATGTATTTGCCATTGAGCACACGCATTACCAACCCAAACCACAGTTAGCAGGTTTTATACGATTGCTACGCAAACATCGCCTGAATCCGGCGCGTTGCGTAATGGTGGAAGACAGTGCGGAAAACTTGCAGGCCGCAAAACGCTTGGGGATGCGCACTGTGTGGGTGAACACCACGTCCCGGTTACCAGCTTATGTAGATGTGAAGATTCGTAATGTGATGAAGTTGCCGCACATTTTATCGCGGCTGATTTAAGAAGAACGACATGGACACCAGGCGGAGCAAATGGCAGCAGTAAGGCATGAGTGGCTGTACGCGAGATCCAAGAGCACAGTGGTCGCAGCAATGAGCCATTCTTTCTCGAAAATGATTGGTTTACAAATAACAGGAGCTTCACCATGATATTGATCCTTTCTTCCAATACTGACCAACAAAGCGCGGACTATCAACAATTGATTGCGTACCTCATTGGGTTGATGGGTGTTCAGATGCGCGTGCATGTCGAGCGTGGTACAGAGCAGGTATTAACCGAGATATACTTAATCGGCAACACCAAGCCTTTAGACGTCAAGGACATGCAAAGTTTGCCCTGTGTCGAGCGTGTGGTGCGCGTTTCGGAGGAATATCGCATCCTTGGACAGCATAAAAACGACTCACGTCCAACGTATTTCGATTATAACGGTGTGCGCTTTGGCCAGGACACGCTTAACGTGTTTGCCGGTCTTTGTGCGGTAGACAACGCCGAACATGTCGAGATCATGTTAAAAGCATTGCGCGATAATGGGCAGATTTGTACGCGTATGGGCGCGTACAAGCCGCGCACAAGCCCCTATGCTTTCCAGGGGCACGGCAAGAATTGTTTGCCTTTTGTTTTCGACTTGGCGGGGAAGTACGGCATAAAGGTGATTGCGATGGAAATTACGCATGAGTCGCATCTCGACGAAATCCGTGCCGCATTGCTGCAGACCGGCAACCCCACCGGCGTGATGTTACAGATCGGTACACGTAATACACAAAATTTCGAACTGCTGAAAATCGTTGGGCGTCAGCAGGAATTCCCGGTGTTGCTTAAACGCGGTTTTGGCATCACGCTGGACGAATCACTCAACGCCGCTGAATATCTGGCGTCTGAAGGCAATCGCAATGTGGTGTTCGGCTTGCGTGGTATGAAGACTAATATGGGCGATCCGCACCGCAATCTGGTGGACTTTGCGCATGTACCGGTGGTCAAGCGCCTGACCCGGATGCCTGTATGCATAGACCCATCTCATTCAGTTGGCACGCGCAGTGCCGCGCCCGATGGCATTCTCGATTTGATGCATATCACTGCGCAGGGGGTGATGGCTGGTGCCAATATGGTGCTGGTGGATTTCCATCCGGCTCCCTTAAAGGCTTTGGTGGATGGACCACAGGCTTTATTGCTGCAAGAATTGCCGCACTTCCTTGAGGACGTGCAAATTGCGCGCGACGCGTATCTCAAAAGAGTGGCATTGGCGCAACGTTTTGCGCAGTGAACGGAGGCCTTCCACTTCAGCCTGGTTCGTTCCTTTCGCTTTATTCTTTCCGCTTGCTGGAAATGAGAGTAAGAGAAACGTGGATGAAAGTTATTTTGTTATTTTAAACTCGGATAATCCATTAGGAAATTTAACCAGCATCCCCCTTTGCAAAAGGGGGAGAGCTTGCGAGGGGGCAGAGGGGGATTTTTGTGTCCCCGCAACGCTCAAATCCCCCCTAGCCCCCCTTTTCCAAAGGGGGGAATGCGTCGTCATCGCGCGAATCAGGTCTAATGGACTATCTGGGTTAAAGCATGCCATTTTTTTCTGCCTGCTGCTGTATTGCGCAGCTTCGCAGGCCACGACGCCATTTACGGTCACCGATGCCAGTGGCACGCAAGTAGTATTTGCCACACCGCCGCAGCGCATTATCTCTTTAGCACCCAATCTTACCGAACTGGCTTATGCCGCAGGCATGGGTCGTCATATGGTGGCGGTTACGGCATACAGCGACTATCCACAGCAAGCCAAACAACTGCCGCAAGTAGGCGATGCATTTCGACTTGACTGGGAGCGTTTGGTCGCGTTAAAACCAGATCTGGTTCTTGCATGGGGCAGCGGCCTATCCTCGCGTGACCGCGCCACTTTTGAAAAGCTGAAGTTGAAAGTACTGGTGCTGGAACCACGCCGCCTTGATGATATTCCCAAGGTATTGCGCTTGCTGGGACGCATCGTCGGCAATGAGACAGTAGCCGAAGCTGCGGCGTACGCCTTCCTGCAGCAGCTTGATGCATTGCGCCGGCAATATGCCGGACACACCAAGGTGCGTGCCTATTTTCAAATAGCCGCAGCGCCGCTGCTTACGGTGAACGGTGCACATATCATCAGTGATGTGCTGAGTTTGTGTGGTGCACAGAACGTATTTGCCACTGCGCCTCTGTTGACGCCTGCCATTTCGGACGAGGCACTGATAAAAGAAAATCCGCAGGTGCTGCTGGCTTTAGCAGCCACGCATGAACAGGAAGAAGAGACAAAAAAAATATGGCGCAACTTGCCGTTGATTGCTGTCCGGCAAGGTCGCATGGCTTTCATTCACCCCGACCTGATCAGCCGCTCGACGCCGCGTATTCTGCTTGGTGCAAAACGGATATGCGAACAGGTAGAGTCAGCTCGGCATTAAGAGGGTTGAGCGCGTTGCGTAGCGAATGCGCTGCATGCGTTCAATGGACGAATTACACTGAGTGCCATTTTTGACATGTCAATCACGATAACTTTTGGCGGGTAGTCATGACTGTGGGGAGACTGACAGCTTCCCAGAATAGCACCATCACATAAAACAAAAGCATGGGCACAATGTGCAACAAAGCGCGATTAATCGTAGTGTAGTCTTCAGCCCATGCTTGAACATGGGTAAAAAAGAAAACTACCGCGAGAAACGAAAGAGCGCTGAGCAGCAGAACTGTCATACTTCGAAAAGAGGGGGAAAGTAGCCGCTGAAACGACAATACAAGCGCCACCGCTACCAGATACCAGAGCAGGTGCCAGTTGTCCATCAGTATCATATTTTGCCAAAATGGTTGCCAATCCGCCGCGAAGCGCAGATGCACATGATAGCCAAACAAATCAAATTCTTTTTCTCCAAGAGCAAACAAAGCTGCCACACTTGCTGCTGCAAGCACGGACATCCCCAATAGCCCAGCACGCGGCATGAACACAATCAACAACGCGGGAAGAAAAGTCAACGCCCATGCAATGCCAGGTTGCTTGATTAAGATGCACCCTAATCCAAAAAGCAATGCCATGGCCCCTTGCCAGAAATCGCGTTTCCTAATCCAGTGGAAAAAAGCCATTGCTGCCAAGCCGTAAAACACGCCCATAAATAAATCCGCATATCCTGCTAAAGCCACATGAACATCCAAAATGGGAAGTGAAAGCAGGAAATAAGTAAACATTAGAGCAAATAATGGTGATATCTGCCATTGCCTAGCCTGACCATAAAATGCCAAGCCCAAGGCGACCGCGCATAGTAGCCAAGGCAAGTTCATAAGAGCATCGTCCCATCTGCCCAAGCTGTAGCACATCCATACTTGTATTAGCGGTATGGCAGGAGGGTAGTGGGGGGCTGCATCAGTGTAAGCACCAGTCAATTCGCCGCCAAGCCAAACGTCAGCGGGCACGAATGTCGCCAAGTGTCCAAGCTCATACCAAACGCGAGCCTTGGTTGCCCACTGCGACCAGGCATCCCAAGGAAACAGCGGACGCCACACAATCTCCAGCCCCAGCCCAGTCAGCCGTACCACAATAACGGCTAACACGACGGCATAGACGGTTTTTCGCCATCCGGCCAAGCTGTGCCAATCTGCTCCGGGTCGTCTGATTCGCCAAGGTTCTCTACGGCCAAGCCAAGCACCGGCAACTGTCAAAAATAATAGTGCAAGTCCAATACTGAAGAAGCCAAGGCGGATTTCCAGCGCATCCAGCAAACGCATCACAAGCGTGGTTAATAATATTCCGCCCAGGTAGCCATACCCTAGAAGCGTCGGCCATGTTATACCGTTGGCCTTAAGCCAAGGTGCACGCAACCATACTACCCCCAATAGCCAAGGCAAACATAAGCCAGCCACTAACGTAATTAATTCCATTTAACGTACCTTGAACAAAGCATTGCCTTCAGCTAAGAACAGTAAGTCGGCATTTAGAGATTGCCCATCACCCCATATCAGTAATTGATGTGAGCGATCATATTTCACGCCATTTTTTGTGAACAGGGCAATGTAGTCCCCGGTTTTGATCTGCGATGCCGGAGGCAGGTCATTTAGAGCTAGAACGTTGTGAGGATATAAATGGTAAGCGCCCTTTCTCCGCGAATAGGCGTCATCGGAAAAATACAGGATACGGCCAGTAGTAGGCAACTTTGCTTTCACTTTTCTCATGAAGTCGAACAAGGCGTTGTCTTCGGCAGCAAGATGTTTGTCTTCCCTGGTTTTACCGGCAAATAGCTGGTGCGTCAGCTTAAGTTGCTGAAATAAGTTCGCCTGCCAACGTGCATCCAGTATGAACCAGCCGAGCAAAACCATGCCCCATATCATGGCAATATTTAGGGGAATGACTTTTGCTATGGCCAAGATTATGTTCAAGGTCAGTGCCAGCAATATAATCGCGGCGATGGCTAAAACTGGAGGGACGTTTTTGTGGATGGCATCTCCGTCTACAAAGTTAATCGAAGTTGCCTGCCATTGGTCAAGCGCAAACCATTTTTTCACCATATTTAATAGCGCCCCAGGCAAAGATGCAGGCTCAAGTGAAACATCATTAACTAAAATCGGCTTAGTCAGTGTTCCCTTAACAATGAGTGCCAAGTCTAAAATTTGGCCGCGCCAATTCTCATCTGCTGCCATCTCCAATGGCTCCAAGGTATTAGCCGCCCAAACAAGGGGACGCACAAAAACACGATTCTCTGCCGTGCGCCACAAAAATTCCAATTCAACGCTAGGTGTGGCGCCTGAAACAGACCAGCTAATGGCAGCATAATCCTTTGCCTGAAAAGCTGGCGGGGATAGTAAAGCAACAGCCATACCCTGATTTGTTAGCTCTTTGATGACCAGCTTGCCCTGGTCGCTATAACCCTGGCCCTTGTTCATGGTTAGAGCTGCGCCGTTCCAGCTTAACGGCTTGGCGCTGCTGATCCATTTTCCTGGCCAGTTTTGGTGAAGATACACAAGCGACAAAATCAAAGCGCTTGCAAACAATAGCAGAGGTGCAGCTAGCCACTCCTGACGCAGGAACTTTTTATAGGGTACGGAGTGGGGGTCAAGTTGAATGGGCATACCATAATTTCTTTAAGTGAAAACACGATAGGGGTAGTTTAAAATACATACAGAACTTAATTTTTAATGGGCATTTCTGCCTATGATCATCATAAAAATTGTCATAAAAATAATTCGCAGGTCGAACCATAATGACCAGTTGTTAATGTAATACAGATCGTACTTTACTCGCATTTCCATTTTTTCGATCTCTCCCGTTTCGCCTCGCCAGCCGTTAACCTGCGCCCAACCCGTAATACCTGGCTTGACGTGATGCCGCAACATGTAGGCATCGATTTGCTGCTGATAAAATTCGTCATGCGCCACCGCGTGCGGTCGTGGTCCTACAATCGACATTTCACCCTTTAATACATTAAGAAACTGGGGTAATTCGTCCAAGCTTGTTCGTCGTAGAAAAGCGCCAAAGGCGGTAATGCGATGATCGCCGGGTATCGCTTGAGGCACTTGTTCAGATGGCTCGGCATGATGCTTCATTGTACGAAATTTCCAAACCCATATGCGTTCACCGTGCAATCCCCCACGTAGCTGCCTGAAGAATATGGGTCCCGGAGAGCTGAGTTTGACCCCGATTATGATAAGCAACATGAGGGGGCTAGCCACTAAAAGAATGAATGCCGCCAGAATTTTGTCTTCGACGGCTTTGACGATCCCTTGTACTCCAGATAAGGGTGATTCCAACAGATGAATGACCGGAAAACCAGCCACCTCGCCGATGGAATGGTTGAGTAAATGAACACCGTAAATGTCTGGAACGAAGGTGACCTGCACCGGCAGGCGGCTTAAATGCGCCACCAGTGATTTAACCTGTTTATCATGTTGCAACGGCAGGGCGATCCATACTTGATCAATACCAAGCTCCACTACTTCTTGGGGAAGGCGATGCAGGCCGCCACGAACCGGAACATCCTCGAACACTTGCCCTTGAATTCGCGGGTCGTCATCATAAAAGCCTATCACTTTCAAGCCCGTCCACGGTGAAGCGGCGAGGCGCTGCGCCACGGTACGTCCCAGCTTCCCTGCGCCGGCGATGGCGATAAAACGGAGATTGAAGCCACGGCGGCGGAAAAAACGCAGTCCGACTCGCAATGCCACCCTGAAAGCGACCAAAGAGACGAACCCAGCCACTGCCCACTCGCCAATCCATATACGGGAAAAATATGTGCTGGATTTGGTTGCAAACAGCACGATAATCAATCCAGCGCAAACTACTGCCCAAGCGCTCGCCAATATCTGTATTTCTGCCCACAGACTTGCACCCCGATGGGGGCGATATATGTCGAAAAATGGAAATACTGCGAGGCAAAACAGGAATACACCGATTAGCACAAAAACGTAATTGCTCGGAAAATCCAAAGATCCGAACCTAATTGCGTAAAGCAATATTCCGGTAGCTACCACCACAAAAGGATCCAGGAAACGCTGGACTAATTCAAAAATACCAGCATTTTCTTTGAGCAGACTGCGCGAGTTCATAGCAACTACACCTTGCCCGATGCAGTTGTCGTCACTGATTGCTGGAATTGCCTCCACTCATTTTCTACGCACTGTATGAACTCTGAGCGAAATCTCTCGGACGCAAAACGGCAGGCATTATTACGACAGGTCACGGGCAAAATACGAGCGGCTTCCTGTTCAAAATAAATTACTGCTGCTTTAATGGCCGAAATAGATTGCTCCGCAAAAAATACCCCAGTCGGTTGTTCATCATCCAAGCCGCGAATGGTTTCCAGCACACCGCCCTTGCCATATGCAATCACTGGCGTACCACAAGCCTGGGCTTCTAATGGAGTAATGCCGAAATCCTCCTCTGCAGCAAATACAAATGCCTTGGCGCGCTGCATGTAATCGCGTAATACATCATCAGGCCTATATCCTAGCACTGTTACATTTGTACCCGCTTTCGCTCTGACTTTCTGCATTTCCGGTCCGTCGCCAATAATAACCAGTCTACGTTCCGGCATAGCCGTAAAAGCTTCCGCGATCAAATCAATTTTTTTGTAAGGCACCAAGCGAGAAGCCGTCAGGAAAAAGTCTTCCTTGTTTTCGCATAAGGTGAATTTTGAAATTTCCACTGGCGGATAAATAACCACAGCATCGCGGCGATAGGTTTTCCAAATTCGCCGTCTAATAAAATGTGAGTTTGCTATAAAACAATCAACACCATTAGCCGTTCTCACATCCCATATTCGCATTTTGTGCAGTATCCATTTGGCGACCCATCCCTTTACGCCCTTGTCCAAACCCGAATCTCTCAAATATTGATGCTGCAAATCCCACGCATAACGCATAGGCGAACTTACATAACTAATATGAAGCTGATCCGGCCCTGTAATAACCCCTTTTGCGACAGCATGGCTACAAGAAATCACCAAGTCATAGCCGGACAGATCGAACTGCTCGACAGCCAAAGGCATCAAGGATAAATACTGCCTGTATCTAGTTCTGGCGAAAGGCATATTCTGTACGAACGAAGTTGTCGCCGTTTTCCCCAGCAGGAAACCTCTTTCCCGGGATGGAATAAAATCTACCATCCCATATAAATCAGCATTCGGATAGCATAATAATATTTGTTCCAGAACACGCTCGGCTCCCGCATAGACTGATAGCCAATCATGAATTACAGCCACTTTCATCAGGACAACCCTCCATTGCCTCGAGTCTTGGTCGCATTGCCCGATTTGCCGAAAAACTGAGGCCGACCGTCAATAGTGGACGTGAACAGGTTCATGTCCGTTGCTTGTTTCTTCTTGACTTGAACCAGACTGACCATGGCCAGGCCAGATGCCACTTGAGCGGCATGCCGCTGACGTATTTCTTGACTACGGCCACGGACTCAGCATGATGCCGGTACCTTTGGCTGGAGGTTTTGGTTTGCGCGTGAACTCGGTTGGTGGCAACAAATTTTGGAACGAAAACGGGTGGGCCGGAACGGCGCAGAATCTTCCACCACAGATCGTAATCCATAGAGAACTGAAGACTTTCATCGAGGCCGCCTACTGCTTCCCATGCCTCGCGCCTAATCAGCGTCGCTGGCTGAGAGATCAGGCACCTTTGCGCCAAGTGCCATTCCGAAAATTTTCCTGTCCAGTAGGGCTTGGTGGGTTTTCCATATTCATCCGTATTCCATGTTTTTCCATAGGCAAACGGTACATCCGGATGAGACTGGAGGAAGGACAACAGAGTTTTCAGCCCATACTCAAGATAGGTGTCGTCAGAGTTCAACCAACATACAAAAGGCGCTGTTCCATGCGATATCGCTTCGTTGATCGCTGCGGCTTGCCCGTCATCTGGACTGCTACGCCACCAAGCGAGTCTATCTTGCCATTTTTCGATGATAGCCAAGGTATTGTCGGTAGAGCCACCATCCGCAACTAAAACTTCCACAGGCAAACCCTGATGGAAAATCGACTCCAGTGCATCGGCAAGATAACGACCTTGATTGAAAGAAGGAACCGCAACAGTGATCAGAGGTGCAACAGTCAAAACCATCAATGAGCCCTAATAGATGCATGGTTGTTGAGAAAATCCGCATAGGTCTTCGCCAGCCCAGCCTGCAATGAGGTAGGTGCATGCCAGCCTATTGCACTGAGGCGGGAAACATCCAGTAGTTTTCGCGGAGTTCCATCTTGTTTTGAGGTATCAAAAACGATTTCGCCATTAAAGCCGACCTCCTCCTTTACCAGTGCTGCCAGTTCACCGATGGTCACATCTTTACCAACACCAAGGTTCACCAGAGGCGGCTCAAACTTACCACTTACGGTTTCATCGCTGCCCAGCAATCCGCAATAGGTGTCATCCGGCAAATTCATTAGATAAACACAGGCATCGGCCATGTCTTCACTGTAAAGAAACTCTCGCTTGGTTGATCCGGTACCCCAAACCACCACTTGTTGCTCACCGTGCATTTTGGCTTCGTGAAATTTGCGGATCAGTGCCGGAGTGACATGGCAATTGTTCAAATCGTAATTGTCCCCCGGACCATAAAGATTAGTCGGCATCACCGCCAGGTAGTGTGTTCCATACTGACGGTTATAGCTCCAACACATCTCGATACCAGCAATCTTAGCCAAGGCATAAGGCCGATTGGTCGGTTCCAAAGAGCCAGTGAGAAGGCAATTCTCACGCATTGGCTGTGGTGCGAACTTTGGATAGACGCAGCTTGAACCGAGAAATATCAGACGCTCAACGCCATTCTGATATGCTGCGTGGATGATGTTGGTCTGAATAACTAAATTGTTACGTATGAACTCCGCAGGGTAGGTGTTATTAGCCAGGATTCCGCCCACCCTGGCGGCAGCAAGAAAGACGTAATCAGGTTGCTCCTGGGCGAAGAAAATATCAGTGGCAGCCTGGTTGGTAAGATCCAGCTCGGTGTGGGTACGGGTAATAAGGTGGCTGAAGCCCTTGCTTTGCAGGTTTTGTATGAGAGCTGAGCCAACAAGGCCGCGGTGCCCTGCAATGTAAATTCTTGAGTTTTTGTTCATGTGCTTCGGAGCTTGCTGATATCAGTTGTAAAAACAATCGGACGAAGAGAGACGACAGGCACTTGCATCAGTTGTCGGATGATGTCGATCGGGCCTATGATAACTTGCTCGTGGCAGGATATTTTTTGTGCCCATATCTTGAGTTTTGTTGCGAGCTCTTTATGCGTAGAGAGCAATTTATGGAGCTGAACAAATGTTCTCACGGCGAATAAGCCAATCGCTACCGCTCGTGACGATTTGAGCGCGTTCCCGGGCATCAAGGTTCCATACTCGGTTAAGACATTCGGTAGAGACGAGGAGAGTTTGAGCTCGGCGAGATGGTCACAATTTATGACCACATTCTGATTTTTTTCAGCATTTGGTCGGAACATAAAATCTGATGGGAAGTGCCCAATGTTCCGGCGTACAGCCTGATTCAATGCCTTAGTGGGTAGACCATAAAGATCTGCCAAATCGGTTTCGCTCATGACGTTATCCACTGAATCAAGGGGATTCGTCGAGCAACCGATTCCGGCGCGAAGAGGGTGGATATAGGAGTCATTCGTGATAATCCATGGCCTTGTAACCGTGCTTTTTTACCAACTCATCGCGCTCTGCAGCCTTCAGGTCTTCGCGCATCATTTCTGATACCAGTTCTTTAAAGCTGATCTTCGGCGTCCAACCCAGCTTTTGCTTGGCCTTGCTTGCATCACCCAATAAAGTTTCAACCTCGGTGGGGCGGAAATAGCGTGGGTCAATCGTTACGATGCACTTATCGTTTGCGTCATATCCTTTTTCCTCAACACCTTCACCCTTCCAAGTGATCGTCAGCCCAACTTCTTGTGCTGCCGTGATGACAAATTCACGCACGCTATACTGTATGCCAGTAGCGATTACAAAATCCTCAGGCTTATCCTGTTGCAACATTAGCCATTGCATTTCTACGTAATCTTTGGCATGCCCCCAGTCTCGTTTGGCATCCAGGTTGCCCAGATATAAGCACTGCTGGAGTCCAAGTTTGATGCGAGCCAAGGCGCGCGTAATTTTCCGGGTCACAAAAGTTTCACCGCGTACAGGACTCTCGTGGTTAAACAAAATCCCATTGCAGGCATACATGCCATAAGCTTCACGGTAATTTACCGTAATCCAATAGGCATAAAGCTTGGCCACTGCGTAAGGTGACCGAGGATAAAAAGGCGTAGTTTCTGTTTGCGGGATTTCCTGCACTAAACCGTAAAGCTCAGAAGTTGAAGCCTGGTAGAACCGTGTTTTCTTTTCAAACCCGAGAATACGAATAGCTTCAAGAATGCGCAATGTGCCGATGCCGTCAGCATTAGCGGTATATTCTGGAGTTTCGAAGCTGACCGCCACGTGGCTCATTGCCGCGAGGTTGTAGATTTCATCGGGCTGAACCTGCTGGATGATGCGAATAAGGTTGGTTGAGTCGGTAAGATCGCCATAATGCAAGATAAAACGCTTGTCACTAACATGCGGATCTTGGTACAAATGATCAATACGGTCGGTATTGAAGAGCGAAGCGCGGCGCTTGATGCCGTGAACCTCATAGCCGCCTTTATTTAGAAGAAATTCAGCTAAATAGGCGCCATCCTGACCAGTTACCCCAGTGATAAGTGCGATTTTCATATCTTAAATTTTTTCAAATTGAGTTGATTAAATATTTATGTAGCACAATTTTATTTCAAGTTGATACCTACGTTTAGTAGCCCCCGTAACCGCGCAGTCTGTCTCTAGAGCGAAGTGGTAGGTTGTGAACGGGCCTTGATCACAACCTCAATGGCTATTTCCACGCGCTCATTGCCGACTGACCTCACTGTTGCTTGGAGTTTTAAAAACATAGTATTTGTTCATGATGAATGAGGCAAAGACGTAAACAAGGCCAGCTAGTACTTGGCTAGCGCCCTCATGTATGCCAATCCTATGTATCAGGATTACAAGCACCGCAAAATTTAAAGTATAAGCAAGAACAAAGACTGCTAGGAATCGAATTATTTCACTGTGCTGATGCTGTTTGCTATTAAAAGTGTATTTTCTATTGAGAACGTAGGATGCGACCAAACCAACTGCATAACCAGCGACATTGCTGATTTCTGGGGACATTTTCGCCAAATACATGCATGCAAAAATGACGCAATATCCCAAAATGGTATTGAACACCCCAACTGTCAGGAACCGAAAAAACTGCTTCATAAGGGGCGGCTAGCCTGTACCCAATATTGACCACCAAGTGGAAGCCAGCCGAGTTTGCTTTCCATTCGAGCCAATACTGAAAGACTGGGTGGTACAAAGAGACAATAAGCCATGCGTTCTACGATCAACGCAGCTTCACTTATAATCCTTTTTAACTCTGATGGTTTGAGAAGTACAGCATCTTCATCGTATGGACAATTGCTCACTATGCGTCGTGTTACTGGATTGTAAGGATTGTGCTCAAAGACGAATAGCTGCCCACCTGGGATTAAGCGATTGAATAGGGTTTTCGCAACCTCTACACGCTGTACTAAGGGGATATGATGAAATACACCCGCTACGAATATCAAATCAAACAGATTGGCTGGCTCGACGTTTTCATTTTCTAGAAAGAAATCGACTCCCTTATTTTCACGTCGTGCAATTTCGAGGCTTGCGCTAGAAATATCTGTGCCTACCATAACCGCATTTGGGAATGCCTGTTGCAAGAAGGGCATATTGCGACCGATTCCGCAGCCATACTCAAGCAACCGACGCACCGGCGAGTGCACCTGCTTCCGTACGAGATCAACTTTATACCTAGCGAAATACTCTTCGCTTGCTGAAAAAAAGCTTGTTCCCTCCTTGAGTAATTGATTGTAGTTTTCGGTATAGTCGTCAAAATCCACCTTATTGGTCATGATGCGAAATTTCCTCTTCGATAATGTAACGAGGGCGGCCTTTGACTTCCTCGTATATCCCCCCGATGTACGCTCCCATAATGCCCAGCACGATAAGCTGTATGCCACTAAACAGAAGCAAAAGAACAACTACAGTTGTCCATCCACTCGGAATAGAACGATCAATAAAGTAACTGACTACAGCTCCCATCAAGAATATGAAGGCAAGCGCGGCGAAACTGATACCGACGAAGATGCCCATCTGTAGAGGTTTTGTACTGAATGACAGGATGCCAGCCATCGCTAACTGTACGATTCTGGAAAACGAATACTTCGATTGCCCTGCAAAACGCTTTTCAGCGGAATATTCGACACCAGTCTGTTGAAACCCTATCCATGAGAACAAGCCCCGCAGGAACATATTGCGTTCCTGAAAATCAGTTGAGAGAATTTTTGCTACGCGACTAGAAATCAGCCGAAAATCAGCAGCATTCGAATTGATGGGAACTTGAGACAGCTTGCCAAGCACGTGATAAAAAAGATTGCCCGCCATTTTTCTAACAAAGCCAATATCTTCGGTGTCGCGGCGCACTGTGTAAACGATATCAAACCCACGTCTAAAGTTTTCAAGCAAGTCTGGAATTAATTCGGGAGGATGTTGCAAGTCACTGTCCATCATTATGATGGCATCCGCATCTAATGAATTTTCAATCCCGGCCAGCAAAGACATTTGATGCCCGAATCGGGAGGACAGTGCGATGATTTTAGAGTTGGGATCGTCTGCCACCAAACCGCGCAATACTTTCAGTGTGTTGTCGGTGCATCGATCCACCACGAATAAAATCGTTGCTTCAACATCATCCAGTGAATTCAGCACTCCTCGAGTTCTGGCATGAAAGTAACTGATAACCTGCTCTTCATTGAAAACTGGAGTTACTACCGTAAGTTTAAGCTTCGGCACTTGCCCTCCAGGTGCTCATTAGTTGCATTGTGCTCGTAACGTCTGCATAGATTGCTGGGACATCATAGCCAATGCGGTTAGTCAATGCGGCTGACTCTCGCACAATCGAAGCATCGAGCTTGTGATTTGCAAGATAGCGAATGAGAATGTCACGCATCGTAACTGGTTTACCACTTGCAACGTGATACACACGTCCAGACTCACCATGCACAGCAATTGCAAGTATCTGATCGGCAGCATCATCGATGGAGACATAGTCCCTGGTAGCAGCAAGCGAACCTAGCTCAATTACTGGTTTTAGACCCGTCAACACTTCGTCAATTTGCTTTTGCAATCGCCCTATGAACAGTCGATCTGAAAGTCTTGGTCCGTCAAGGTTAAAGACACGCGCCACCACCACATCTACACCGCGACTTGAATAAAGTCCAGCTAGTTGTGTTTGCCATGCTTTGGTAAGTCCATAAATAGACATAGGATTCAAAGCATGATCTTCCTGGATAGGATTCTCTTCTGGTCGTACTGCACCATATTCGGCTGCAGAACCAATCAGCAAAACTCGTGTGCAAAACCCCGACTGTTGAATAATTTCCAAGAGATTCTTTGTTGCTTCCACGTTAACGGCGTAGGCCTCTTCAAAATCGTTTGCGAAAGTTGCGGCAAGATGCAGCACTAAATCTGGTTCAGTACTTTTGATTGCAGCTAAAATCTGCTCACGATCACCAACGTCAAGATAAATATCACTTTCATCATGAGGGTGACGACTCGTCGCAAACACGCGGCAATTAACATTATTCCGCAGGCGTCCGATTATAGCTTGCCCAAGTGCACCAGTCGCGCCGGTAACCAATACCGACTTCATCAGTCAATGCCTAACTTGGCCGAGAGTTCAGTGAAATTTTCGTCTGCGTACTCATAATCATCCGGGCGACCAATATCTAGCCAGTACCCAGAGAAGGGGCGAATATCGATATTTTGTTTATTGGCGAGTCCATCAACCATTAGATTGTCAAAGCCGTATTTTTTACCACGCGGCAAAGCTTCGATCACTGATCGATTGATGCAATAAATCCCCATGCTTACATCGAAATCGTATACAGGCTTTTCCTGGAACTCGTTTAGATGTCCTGACTCATCATAGTGCAGTACGCCGAAATCGATCTTAACTTGTCTACGATATGCCGAAACGGAAATCCGATTACCGGCATTTACGTGATGACTAAAAAAATCTTTGTAGTTCAAATCACACAGAATATCGCCATTCATCACGAGAAAATTTTCAGGCAAGTCATCAACCAAAGTGAGAGGGCCAATTGTACTGAGTTCCCCCTCCTCTAAAGAATAATCAAGCTTCACACCTAGACGTGAGCCGTCGCCAAAATAAGCCATAATCAAGTGGGAAAGATGATTCACGGCCAAGGTGATATGCGTAAATCCAGATCTTGCCAGCTGAATAATGATGATTTCGAGTATTGAATACTTACCACCCAATGGCACGAGAGGTTTTGGAATTAAAGTAGTGTATGGACGAAGACGTGTTCCCTTTCCACCTGCCAGAATAATTGCTCTCATTAATTTAAACCTTTATACGTTATACAGCCATGCCTTGTAACGAGCGATGTTAGCAGGCTGCTTAAACCAATCAATCGTCTCTCTCAATCCAGCCAACAAGTCATGGGATGGCCGCCATGAAGTAAGTGTAGTGATCTTGGTATTGTCTCCCATGAGCCGAAGCACCTCGGAAGCATCAGGGCGAAGTCGCTGTTCGTCTGACACAATCCTTGCATCAGGGCTCAACTCTGAAATCAACAGGTTTGCTACATCTCCAATGGAATGTTCCTCGCCCGTTGCAATATTGATTTCCTGCCCAATCGTTGCGTCTGCCTCAGCGAGCGCAATAAATCCTTGCGCCGTATCTTTGACGTAGTTGAAATCACGGGTAGGGGTCAAGCTTCCAAGGCGCAGTTCGGTTTGGCCAGACAGTAACTGTGTGATGACAGTGGGTATCACTGCTCTTGCAGACTGGCGCGGGCCATACGTATTAAATGGCCGAACTATTACGACCGGCGTATCAAATGAGCGAAAAAATGACTCTGCCAAACGATCTGCTCCAATTTTAGTTGCACTATATGGTGACTGCCCTTGATATGGATGTTTCTCATCTATTGGAGCATATTGTGCGGTTCCATAAACCTCGGATGTCGAAGTTACTAAAACCCGCTCAGTACTGTGCTGGCGCGCTGCTTGCAACACATTTAGGGTACCCTTAATATTGGTGTCAACATATGAATCTGGTGAGTGGTATGAGAACGGTATTGCAATCAGGGCAGCTAGGTGAAATACAACATCGCAACCTTTCATAGCTTGTGCTACACCATTAGGATCACGAATGTCACCTGCGAAAACATCAAGTGACTTTAATTTCTCCGTCGGCAATGTATCTAACCAACCCCAACTATTGAAGGAGTTGTAAAAGACAAAAGCTCTTACGTCACAGCCACGCTCTAGTAATGCCTCAACCAAATGACTACCAATAAAGCCGTCAGCCCCGGTGATCAGCACTTTTTTGTTTCTCAACTGCATAACATCCTCACTTCCTTCATTGCCAGTTGCTCATTCAGCCTGGTGTTATATCTGCAAAAAACCTCATTGAATTTCTAAGCGCGATAATCCACAGTACATTGGCTGCAGATTAAAATTGCTCCGTCAATTACATGCCTTAGCTTAACTCACAATGATTACTATCTAATTGGCAGAGACCATTATAACTTGCGACAAAGACTGCTTCTGAATTTGCTGGGTAATAGTACCCACAGCAAAACCAACGCAAACATAGTGTAAAAAATCCAGAATATAACCAAGGGCCAGTGCCTGTACTTAATCTCTATCTTACTGTGACCAGCGGGAACTTCAATACCGCGTAATCCATCCTTCTCAAGGAGATTTACACGATTACCGTTTAAATAGTAATTAAGCCTGGGATTATCCCAAAATAAATAATGTACTGTTGTCGGTGCAGATGCCTCAAAATCTAGACGCAAATAATTCGCGTGATTGGTAGTGAATTTTTTAATTTTTAATTCAGATACTTTGAGGGAATCTGGAGCAAAAGGTGTGTTCAGAGACTGGTTGGAACGGAAAACTTCCAACTCTGCAAGGTGTAGGAAACCTTCCTCAATTGGTTGCGCGCCCCCCAGTTGAACGCGAATATAACGTCCCCGCACCCCATGAGTTTTAATTGTGCTTTTGGGGTTAGGCGTCAAATTTATTTGACTCCAAGTTGCTGGACGTACCTGAAGTATAGAAGCGGTATCGCTTGCTAAAAAAGGTATTTCTGAAATAAATACCCAATAATCGCGAAGCCGTTCCCCGCAACAATCGGTTCTATTCCAGATCCTTACGCTATCGATCGGCTCGACTTGACCCAAGTCTACTTCAAGCCAAGCATTGGCATTTTGGCCACTATGTGTAACCGATCCATGCGTAAAGTCACCATCTGTTTTACCATCGACTGCCAAACTTGCGTCGCCCCCGCCGGCGCTACTCTGTCGTACAGATTTCCCCATGGCAATATTGACCAACTTCAGCTTGCTAATTGTTGGGGAAATTTTGAAATAGCCATTGTCAAAAAGAACCTCCTCTGATGAAAGTGCTTTCTCCGTTGGGGTTCGGAGGGGGACGATAACAACCCCATTAGCGAGATTGTATAAATCCGCACTTTTGGCCTGTGCTAGTATGGAGCCTAAAGCGCCTTTTTTAAGATCAGACTCGCGTGCGACGACAAAATCCGCCCCACTATTCGCAATCAGCTCCCAATCTGGACTGACAGCGGTTTCCCCCATTACCGGCATTTTACGCATGTAGTCCGCGCGGGCTGATAGGTAGAAGGTAAAGCCGCCATAGGAGGACAGTTGCATTTCTTTCAATACAAAATAAGGAAAAACTTTCGGGAATAGCTCCGTTCCCCCTTTACCCCACATGGGAGTTATGTCCACATATTTGACTACTCCCTTGTCGCCAAAGCGCTTGAGATATTCAACGAGTCGTGCTCTTTCTGCTTCATCTAAAGCAAGCGGTTGCCTTTTTTGTTGTTCTTGCAACGTGTTCCCGCGCAGCGAATTGTCATACATGCGATCAAGGACGGGAAGAGAAATTAGCACTATCGCAGCAAAGAAAACAAAGTTTTTGCCGGAAACAATGAGAGCACAGAGAAAAAGAAAGCCCAAAAACAACTCAAATACAAGGTAATTATTAAGGCCAATCTCCTGAGACAAAGCATGGTTATAAGCAACCAGATAGGCGACCACGATCGTAGTTGCAGCAAGTATCGTCAAGGCTATTCTTGTCGCGATCAGAGGGCGCTCTTGGATCACAACCTTAAGCATTAGCGCGAGCATTAAGGCAAACATCAGCTGCGCAGGAAGTAGAAAACGCTGGTAGATGTGCATGCCGCCGACCTGTGGAACTAGGTAAAAAACCAAATCGCTGACGACGCTGTAATCACCAAAAGTGGCTAAAATAGTCGCAAAATAAATTACAGCTGAAATCTTGAATAATTTCAACTCTCGTGGAACAAATGCGTCTATCACCTTTGGGCTAAGGAAGAAAATCGCGGCGATCGCAATAGCAATAAAGCCGAATGCAAGCGAAAACTCTATTGTCGGCCCCGGAACAGCAAAATGTGGAGAAATGAGCTTTAGCAAGCTTAGCGGTAGCTGTGCTAACTGATGTGCACTATAAAAAATCGATACAATTCCCGCACTACTTGTTTCTTGATGAAACTTATACACCGAATATAAATAAGGACTTACGATAATTGATGCACTTAGATAAGGTAGTAAGGAAATAAATAAAGTTCGTACACGTTTATCCAAAGGCATCTCGGAGGCATCAATATAAAGAAGCTTTGCTGCGACTAAGACTACCGATAGAGCCAAGCTGGCAATGCCCATCGGCATATATCCGCCCATAAATCCAATTATTATTGGTAGACAGGCAAAAGCAAGCTGGCGGAGGCTTGGTCTTTCGGTAAAAACTAGGGTCGCGTATGCAGCCCAAGGGATAATTGATGAACAGAAAAAAAACGGCGGTTGACCCAGCGCGTTCACCATATGCATGCTGAACGCGAAAGTTGTTGCAAGCAGTGCGGCTACCCCGAATTCGAAAGCGAAGAAACGAGAAAATAATTTTAAGGAAAAATAGCACGCAAAATAAGAATGAATGGCCATTAAAAAAACTAAAAACCTCCCAAGTTGTTGAACGTTGGTGGTTTCCGGTGAGACTAATAAACAGTAGATAACTACTAGTGGGTGATATGCAAAGAAGTTGGGGCTAAGAAAAAAATCAGAACTACCGTTAAATGTTGAGTAATCGATTGCCGTAAAGTTGAATGAGTGGAGGAGGGTATGTGTTTTTGCTAGCGCCGGCAAATACCAGCCGATCACATCTCCCCCATAAAGAAATCCCGCGTCTATCGAACCATTTCTTAGTGCCGGAAGATAAAAGATCACTGTCATCATAAGTGAAAATACGAAATAGCTATTTCGTGTGATGAAGGCAGAAACAGCGGTAACCATGGTAATTAATGCCTCAACTGCAGCATGTTTGGTCATGTTTGTTCTGTTCTCAACGTTTTTAACACTCAATTTGTATAGTTTCATGTTATTTTTGAAAAAAAATATATTATATATAATCGATTTGTGGTTGCACATTTATGCTGGTGGATGTTGGGTTTCTATCCATGCAACAATGCTCAACACCACCCACTAATAGCACTATATTTTTTCAAGGTCACCTTCATTATTCAGGTCGCTAAGCCTTATCGGGTGTGAGCGGCGATCAGAAATTTGCGTAAATCGGGAGGCAAAGGCTATGCCCGAAGTCATCTACCAGTGGCGAGTCGGACCTGATAAAAACAATGAAGCAGTAGGATCCGATGGTGCGCAAGGCATAGCCTTGGTTGATCAGCATTTTTCTCATGGGGCAAGTTGACTGCACCAAATTACAGTCACTTACCTGATCTGCAATCGCAATAACGTCAGCAGATTCATGAAATGTTGTGTTAGCAAAGCAGGTGCGTAAATTTTTGTGACTGAAGGTACGCTGGATCTGCCGTATCTATTACACATCTAGAACTCATTATTCAAATCGGTGCATTACTATCCAACTTGGATATGCGGGCGTACTCATTAATTTTGCAAAGCGACAGAATCAAAGTGTCCACCGGATTTGATCGTAACGAAATGGAACCCTTCTTCTGGGTGCAACAAGTAATTGTGAGTGTCTTGGAAACGATTTCCTACTCCGCGGCAAAAAAACTTTTCGTTAAAAGGGTGAGTTTCAAGCATGATTAAACCATTTTCCTGAAATTTTTCTGTCCACCATTCTTTTGACTTAAGAGTGACATGATACGGACGTCCATTTTTGTCAACGTACTCCAACAGGGATATAGATCCGATGAAATATCCATTAGGGCTTAGGTGTTCAATAATGTTTTTAAATAGACCGTTAAGATCATCCTCTTCAATGTGTTCTAACACTTCCCACATTGTGATGATATTAAAATAAAAATTAATATTGTATTGAATGGATTTAAAACTAAAGGGTTTTGTAATATCGCAATTAAACAAATTATTTACTAGCAGTGGCCAATATCCTATCTTGTATCTGTTACAAAAATCTGAGCCATCTACTCCTACTGCGAAAATGCCATTCATAGCATATTCAAATACTAAACCAGCCGATCCAGTCCCAAGATCTAAACATTTAATTTCTTGTCCTAGAAGTTCAATACAATTTCTTACAAAAAAAGTTGGCCGAACAATCCCTTCCATCGTTGATTCCGGGTTGATGTAATCGTTGCTTGTGCTAGCAAGTGAGTAATCTGTTTTCAAAGCAATTACTTGACGAGCATTGAACCACGGGGATTTTTCGAATGGCATTCCACCAAGCATCGATTCTATATATTTTTTTTGAGAAAAATCTATTTGATATTGCGCAGAAAATAAATTTTGATTTGCCAGATGTTCTATGGTTCTTGATCTTTCTTCAGCAATGCTCATTAGACTTAAATTCTGATTTGCTAGATGCTCTATAGTTCTTGATCTTTCTTCAGCAGTGCTCATTTGACTTAAATTCTGATTTGCCAGATGCTCTATAGTTCTTGATCTTTCTTCAGCAATGCTCATTAGATTTAAATTCTGATTTGCCAGATGCTCTATAGCTCTTGATCTTTCTTCAAGAATGACCATCAGATTTAAATTCTGGTTTGAAACGTGCTTTATTTCGCCTAGCACTTCCATAATATTTCTTCGATCGCGTAATGGCGCGGTAAATAATTTTTTCATTCCTTTCAAAAAATATGGAATACCCGGCCACATCTTAAAAACATTATTTTTCTTACTGGCTAATTCGGCGCTTACTTTTTCTAGTGTCTCAGTAGATTCTCTGAGGAATTGGCGCGTCTCAACTAGTTCTCGCGTTCGCTCCATCAGGTCAATGCTGACTCGTTCAAGATTGGGCGCATTTACTTCTTTCGGTTCTCGTTGATGTGTTATTTTGCTTAAAGTAGAATTTGAGTGGTCAAGCTTCATGCCGCAGCGGGTCATGGCCTCATTAATATCTGCTGGCTTTAACATTTGATGTTCAAGTGGAATAATACTACCTAATATTTTCGAATAGAGGCTCACATATTGAGCGCTATCAATCTGGTTTGCCGATAACTCCTCCATAAACTTTAAGAATCTTGGGGAATAGCTTTGATTCAGATCTGCATCAGGGGCAAAATCAAAACACGCAGATAATATTGCGTGACGTGGAAACAATTTTTTTAAAAACTCAAGAAATATAAATTCACCTCTCAGGTCTTCATACGAAAGCACTATAAAATTATTGTCGCCAAAAAAATCACCCCAGCGTTTTCTTTGATAAGCAGTACTCCAATAATAAGGAAATTCAAGTAAAAACGAATCCAATGGATAAGGCCCCCTTCCCGTTTTTATCAAATGACCGTACATGGAAGAGATAAAATCGTAGGGATTTCTTTCACAAAATACGATCCTTACATCGTAATTAGCAAAATAATCTCTGACGGATTTGATTTGCTCTGGCGTTTTAAGCTCCCAAGAAAAAACCTCACTAGTAACAAGAATAGTTTGGCAGCCACAATTATCAATTTCCTCCAAAAGATCATGCCACATACTTGGCAAACTCGCCGAAATATCATCTGAAAACTGATGCCATCGCTCAGGCTGCAGGGCAAGCGCCAGCAAATTGTGATCTAGGCCAACCAATTGACCTGTTTTCGGAACATATATGCCATTACTTCTTAACTTTTCACGGTTATTTTTAATTTGACATTGAAGGTATGTAGTCCCCGTCTTTGGCAGGCCAATATGAAGATATAAATCTCTTTTCATATGCGTATCTCAGGCAATATATCAAAATTCACATTTCCATTCGAGAATCCGTCCGAATTACCGATTACTCTAATACACACGCTGTCCAATATTCGGTGTAAATATCCTTCCACGTCATCAACAACACCGCTAACGCCGGCATTAAGGAAATAGACACCTGGATTCAGGACGCAGCGAAAGCGGAATTTCACTCGATAGCATTCACCCTCCTTAGCGCAAACCAAACGATGTTGGCGAGATTTCGCAGATATTCCTCCCCCCAGCTCCATCCCTGACACCGTTTTTATCAGCATGCCAAACAACACATGACTTGCACACTTACTAAACCGTACAGTGTAGGTAAAAAGGTAATTTTTTCCTCGTATAAGGTTGTTCACCTGCTCTCCCTCCAAAGTCAGTACTGCAGGGGATTCAATGTAGGCTCCGGAAGATTCATATTCGATTGTGCTGCTGGGGCTGAGGTTAGGGTCAAAGCTTTCTTGTAGTGTCTCAAAGTGTGCAGATGCGTCTGGATGCTCCTGTGGCACGTTTTTAGCGAGGCCGGGTACATTCACTGGGAGTTCATCCGCTCGGCGAATTTGCTCACGAATGTATTCGCATTTGTCCACAGGCGCATAGAGCAATTTTTGATAACACCCAACAATCTGCTTAGGTTCACCAACCGCCAACTTCTCACCTGAGTCCATCAACACAGCTCGGTCACACAATTCAACGATGGCGCTGCTAGAGTGAGAAACAAACAGGATGGTGGTACCGTTTGCACGGATAGTTTCGATGCGAGAGAAGCACTTCCGCTGGAACAATTCGTCACCAACCGAAAGCGCCTCGTCGATGATCAAAATATCCGGATCAACATTGATGGCAACCGCGAAAGCCAAGCGCACCACCATTCCACTGGAGTAGGTCTTGACTGGCTGCTCAATGAAAGGGCCAATATCGGCAAAGGCAGCAATGTCATCAAATCGTTCAGCTACTTCCTCCTTGCTCAAGCCCAGTATAGCGGCATTCATGAAGACGTTCTCGCGTCCGGTAAAGTCAGGGTTAAATCCGGAGCCCAATTCCAGCAAGGCGGCAATTCGTCCATGAATCGCAACCGTACCAGTTGTAGGCGAAAGTGTACCGGTGATGATTTGCAGGAAAGTGCTCTTCCCGCTGCCATTCCGGCCCACAATGCCGACAGACTCTCCCTTCTTAACTTCGAAGCTGATATCTTTCAACGCCCAGAATTCGCGGAAGTATTGCTTTGGTGGCTGCCCTGCCATGCGATGCAGTCGCGGCAGGATGAATTGCTTGAGTCGGTCGCGTGGGGTGTCGTATATGTGGTAGCACTTGCTGAGATTGCTGACGCGAATGGCGATATCGTTAAAGGACATCGGCAAATCCTTTTCTGGTTTTTTGGAACCAGACGTAACCTACCCAAGCGACTACAATTGCGCAGAGAGTATAAATGCCTAGTCCCGCCCAATTTGGCAGGCGCCCCCAGATCAGCACTTCTCGAGCTTGCTCAATGATGAAGGTGAGCGGGTTGGCCATGAGCCAAGGGCGGAATTCTTCCGGTAGAGCAGTCACCGGATAAAAAACAGGGGAAAGAAACATCATGATCGTAGTGATGATGCCTATGGTTTGTCCCACATCACGCAGGAATACGCCCAAGGATGCAAGTATCCAGGCAAGGCCAAGCGTGAGAATGACTAACGGCAGCAGTACGAACGGGGCAAGAACTGCAGTCCAGTGCAGATAATCGTTGAAGAGAACAAAAGCGGCCAGCAACACACTAAGGCTGATAAGGCTGTGGAACAATGCCGCGCCCATAGCAATAACCGGCAGTATCTCCAACGGGAACATGACCTTTTTGACGTAATTAACGTTGGAAAGTATGAAAGACGGTGCGCGATTGAGCACATCAGAAAACAATCCATGCACGATCATGCCGACAAACAGTAACACGGCAAACTGAGTTTTGCTCTCTTCGCCTCCAAAGCCCCATCGGGACTTGAATACCACTGAGAAAACAAAGGTGTACATCATCAGCATTAATATCGGGTTAAAGAATGACCATAGCAGACCCATAACAGAGCCTTTATATCTACCCACCACTTCACGTTTTGTCATTTGCACAATGATTTGACGATTGTGCCACAGGCTGATGATTAAAGAATTTATGGATAGAGGCTGCGGGGCGTGGGGGTTCATGTACAGTTTGTCAAAGGGTTAAAACGGGTTCTTTAAACCAATTTGTTTTTTATTTTATTTTTTAGTGCAGCAATACGTGCCAATAAACCATCTCTGCGCAGTGAGCTTACTTGAGAAAGTATCCAATTCCAGTTCAATCGTTTGATTATTTTATCGATCATGTAGGCTGCTGATGGCCGTGGTGCAGCTGGTTGCGGCAGAATAATCTCATGGCCTGTAGATAGGGCAAAAACAGATGGGCAAAAACTACTGATGAGTTCATTCTCCTGGCCTTCATTCCAAGGGCCAGATGGGAATTCGTCTGCCACTTCTATCATAACAGTCGAAGGAATTTCCTGGGTGATCGCGTTATCACCCACTAATGCTGCCATCGTCTTTCTATCAAGGTATGGCAGTGCAAGGTTTAGATCGTTTGGTAATGCGGAAACTCGAAAAATAAAACGCGCATAGCCGATAGGTAAAGCCGGGGTGAATTCACAAAAATCTATTCTTTCGTGAACGCCATGAACAGGCAGCACAGTGTGCTTCAAAATAGCTGCGGTAGCTGCACAGTTCACACCTGGATTCCGAATCAAACTTCCTGCAAGAATCTGCAGATGATTGGAAAATATTTTTTCATTCGGCGCGACAAACACCACAGCATCAGCCTGTGAAATCGGCTTCAAAATTGCGGCAATGACCTCTCCAATCCTGCGCCTGGTTTTAATCCCTTTATTTATGCCATAAGCAAAGAAATCAATCTCCAACACATCAATTGGTACAGGCGATTTTGCGAGAGCATTTTCGATGCTGGATCGAAATTGATTGATCACAATTTTGTCGATAACCAGCACGGGTGAGAAATTTTTATATTCCTGTGCGACTACGCTGGCAATATGTTCATTCAGAATGACCACTGAATATTCTGGCAGCAGAAAACATAAGCAAACATTGATTCGTGTGCTGGCCTCTGGCATCTGACGTTTAAGCAATTCAAGTTTTCTATCGAAAAATCCATGATACAGATCGCTCAAACTTTTCTTTAAAGAAAATTTTTGCCTGAAAATATCCTGTGCTTTCTCCACCATCGCTAATGCTTGATCTGGATTTTTCTTTGCCCAAGCCAGATGAATTTCGATGTCGCTGAAAATTTGCTCAACGGAACATCGACTGTCAATATAGAGTAATGAATCTCCGAAAAACTTCTTGGCAAAGTTATTCTCATCACAAATAACAAGCGCCCCGGCGGCCACACTTTCAAACAAACGGTTTGACATTAAGTCAGATTCTTTGTGTGCTTGCGATGATAAAACCAGTGCTATTCCTGCCTTGGAAATTTCATCGATCATTGAAATGCCATCAAATGGAATCTCTCGGATATAGCTATCGTACCCAGCCCATACCTTCACTCCCTGAAATAGAGACGGACCAAAGATGCGTAGATTCCCTGTCTTGTCCAGGCGTTTCAATAACTCTTGATGACGAGACACCCCCCCGCGAAGTGCATCCCAGTTGATGCCGGCGTAGAACAGCTTATGGTCACCCAGTGATGGCGGATGAACAATATCAGCGATGGAGTGATATAAATTAAAAAGGGGTGGTAGATGAGTCGCTGCCTTACGTATCAATCGACCAACATGATCGTCCGCAGCTGTTGAGCTGCAACTTATGAAATCGTCATGAGACAGCAGATTTCGTGAGGTACGGGAATAACCCCACTCATGATAGAACTGAATAGGATTCCACAGGGCTACAAATGAAAAAGCATCATAAAGTTTCGGCGTGTCGTAATGAAGATGTAGAACAAAATCGACATCTTGTTTCGTTATGATTTTGTCTGGATTTTCCAGCAAGCGGCCGTTTGCGTGGATCTCGACGCATTCCAAGCCAAGAGTCGAGGCGGCAATTTTCAGGCGAGCAATGCATTCATCTTCTGCCGTCTTTAGCTCAGGCCACAGCTTAACAATAGCAAAACGCCCAATAAGGCCTGCGGGTAAAACAAAACCTTGCACCATTTTTTACCTTTTACTTATTTGGGTATTCGAGGGAACCTGCGCAACTTTGAATATGATTCATCTCACAATCGCCCACCATGCCCCTGCGTTTCAAGTAGTGCTAGAAAATCTTTATAGGCTCTTTGTAATCCTGTTCTTTCATTCATTTGAGGGCGCCAGCCGATAGCCTGAATACGTGAACTGTCAAGCAGCTTTTTCATCGTTCCATTCGGCTTATCTGTGTCATAGACGATACGGCCTTTAAATCCGACCACATCGACGATAAGGGTAGCCAATTCTGCAATAGACAAGTCATGGCCGCTTCCCGCATTGAATAAATCGTCTGTAACATCAGCTGTCATCAGGCATTTCATGGCATCGGCCAAGTCATCAACATACAAAATTTCACGCCTGGCTGTCCCGTCGCCCCAGACGGCCAACTCATGTTGTCCAGTCATTTTTGCCTCGTGCGCGCGGCGGAGGATGCCCGCGACAACATGGCTATGCTGAGGATGATAATTGTCACCAGGGCCGTATAAATTGGGGGGGATGACTGAAATAAAATTACAGCCATATTGCTTACGATACGCACGGCACATCTCTATCCCTGCAATCTTCGCGATAGCATACGAGCGGATATTTTCTTCGAGAGGGCCAGTCAATAAAGCACTTTCGGAAATAGGCTGAACTGATTTTGCCGGATAGGTGCAGTTCGATGCAACAAATAACAGTTTGCTAACACCGAATTGATGTGAAGCATCAATGACGTTTGTTTGAATCATTAAGTTGTCATGTAGGAAATCCGCACTAAGCGTAGTGTTAGCAAAAATACCACCTACCTTGGCGCCTGCATGAAAAACAAGTTCTGGCCGGTTTTTTTCTATCCAGTTGATAACCTTACTCTTATTGCGCAAGTCAAGCTCCTGACTTGATGCAACTAATAAATTAGCTCCTTCTTTACTGAGGCTCCGAATCAAGGCAGAGCCAAGCATTCCACGATGACCCGTTATCCATATTTTTTTTCCTGCGAAGGTAGATGACGTATAACTTTTGTTAAGGCTATTCTTATGGTTCACTATTAGCTAATCCTTTATTAACTGTTGCCGCTATTGCCAAACGTGACAGTCTAAAAACAGACTTGACAACTGCAAAGTTGTTTCAATGAATCCGCGTTGATTTAGGGAGCACTGACAATGGATATTCATCATAAGGCACATTTACGAGGTTGATCTTGTATCGTACGTAGAGCACCGAGATATAAAACGTTACGAAACAGATTCCAGCTGCCCTTCCTTAACCCTGAACATGCATTTTAGCCACTGTTCAATTGTAAACAAACAGAATATTTCATCATTGCATAAAAATGCTAGAATCAATCGCATGAATTGATCTGTATTATGAATGTTGCTTACATAGCGCCGACTCTGCCGATAATGTAAGCTCCAATTAGTAGCGATATAGTAATAATTTACGAAAACATTTGCCATTTTACCCATCAAAGGAAGTGTTGGGAATTTTTATGACAAATGTGAGCCTGCGCAGTGCTGAGGTAACGCCGCAATGTATCTTAGGCCTATGTTGCGGTCGGTGCGCCAGATGACACCGGTGAACATGTGCGAAGATTTCAATCTGTTCGGTAAGCTATACCGTTGTTCCGTCGCACTATTCGCCCATCGGATCCCAAGAGCACTTTTAGCTGATTTAACTATGTCGTAAATTTTTACATGCCTGGTTGCGCACGTGATTAATATATTCATAACATACTGTTAATATATATTATTGTTTTACTGGTATGAATTTTGCTTATTAGATAAGATATCTTCGATAGTCTTATGAAGCCTGATCGTTTTTATTTAACTCCACTAAGGAGATCAGCATGCAAATGCTATCTAAGTATGCTAGAAGTTCGCTTAATGGCAGCTCACTTAAATCGTTGTCAGCATTGGCAGTGATTGGTTTGTTTTGTAGCTCATTCTCGGCGTCTGCCGCGCCAATGCTAGGTTCAGCTTCAGCCAGTTTTTCAGTTCTGGGCTCCCCTGGGGTAAAGAATACTGTTCCAAAAAGAAAAGTTAGTGGAGATTTTAGCTTCGCCGCAAATGTCTCAGAAAAAAAAGAGGAATACAAATTTACAACTGGATCCGTAAAAGGGAATACCTCAACTGTGCAACATGATCAACATGATCAACATGATCAGCTTGATCTGAACGCTGCGATCAAAGATTTAAATCTTGGGGATCCCCTGACTGAAATTGATCCGAACCCTACGGGCCAGATCTTTCCTGATCCCAAGTTTGAGACCAGCAGTGGCTTTAGCCAAGGCGTCAATATTGGAGCGGTGGGTTCAACTATCCCAGAGCCTGCAACTTTGACGCTGCTGGGACTCGGACTCGCAGGACTTGGATTCGCTCGTCGTCGTTAAATGGTCGGTCACTTGATAACCACGATTTCTGCCAGCGTAATCGACAGGTCTGAAGGGGGTACGATATGCGTCATTTTGACGCAAAACGATGCGAAGTTTGGATCGACTACGTGCAGCTCAAATGTTTTTCCTCCGAACATGACGCCGAAATTGTGCGGCTGAATATTGTGGCTAATCAAGAACGGCCAAAACTAACAGTGCTCCGCGGCAGACGTGTAATAGATGGCAAAAGCTTGGCGTGGAGGTGATGAATGGCACACTGGGATCCGGTATACATTCGATTATTAGGCGCTGCAAATTTCGTATTTTACGCCCTTGGTGAAGTATCTGAATCTCCTGAAAGTTTGCTAGTGGCACGTTTTCAGTCTTTTGACTCTCATGAAGTGTGAGGATGGCGAACTAAACAATTATTCGGCTAAAGTCTAGCTTCGCTCAGAAGGCAGAAAGTCGATTTTTGCCTTTGTGGAGCTTGTCCCAGTTAACTTGTGGGCTTAGAGGGATTGGATAGAGAGATGATGGACATGTTATCTAAAGAATAATGATCGTAACTTTTTTCTCAAAGACGATTAGTGACAAGTGTTTTATGTTTTATAAAATTCAATAGGTTAACTTCATACTTTGCCGATGTTAACAAAAGTTTGACCGATACTTCGATGAGAGTAAATCTGTGTCTCTAATAAGGAATGCAGGTTCACGATGAAGGAATTCTTAAGCTCATATGAGACGGGACTGCAAATTCAACGCAGTGTTATTCTGAAAAGTGTACGAAGCGATTATAGCGTGGCGCAGTCAAGAGGATAAGCGGTACATTCGGATGAAAGAAGGGCTGTAACCGCTTTGGATGGTTCACGGGCTATTGGACGCTTTGAAGGGCTTCCCTCAAAGCCTACTGACTTTGCGGAGGCCATATAACTTAGCTTCGATATCAATATACAGTTCAAATATACAGTTCAAAACGTCTTGAATGCGACTAGAATCAGCCGGTTTAGAGGGGGGCTGCCGTGGTTAATGTGCCAGCAACATTGTTGGAGTTATTCGACAAGGTATTATTGCCATAAGATGTCAGCGTTCCGTTGCTGAAAAGATTTGCTAGCCCGTGTATGCTGCTTCCGGTCACCATGCTTTTGCGCATACTAACCGAGGCGGCTCCAACTGCGCTTTCGACAGTAACGCCTATGGCAGAGTTTGAGACTATCGTACGGTTCATCTCTATTTTTGCTACGGCGGTGTTGGTGTCCGCAAGTGCGTATATGCCAATTCCACTTCCAGCCACGACAGTATTGCTTACAGCGGCAGCCGTGGTCGTGCCAGCTGTTGAATTTAGCATAACAATGCCAACACCCGAATTACCCAAAAACGTCGATCCGGAAATGTCGGCCGTAGCTCCCGCTTGAAGTTGAATGCCTATATCATTGTCGCGAACAAGGGTGTCGACCATACGCACAGTTGCTGCTGATTCGACAAAAACGCCGTATTGGCGGTCACTATTATTAACAAAAAAATTGGAAATGACACAGTTTTCGATTGAAAGTTTATTGCCAGCGGTCATTAAAACCCCGACAGCGCCGCCTTGGCCATTGATGGTCAGACCGCGCAGCACCACATTTATGCCGGGAGTGCCAATACTTACCCCGGCGATCGCAGCTGGAAAGACGCTAATGCCAGCATAAACGCCTGGGGCGGCCGTCAGCGAGATTGACTGGGTGAGCGTCACAGGCCCATATGAGGCAGAATCAAGCGCTACGACCTCGCCGTCTGGATTGACCACGGTTACCGCTGTGAAAAACCAGCGGCAGGGGTTCAGAACTTGGCAATCAGTCGCGGCATTGGCGTCCAATCCATAAGACGCTACATAGGCGCGCTGGACGGCCGCCTGTGCAGGGTTTACTAACAGGGCACACAGAACAGCAAGCAAGTATAGGGTTGGAGATTTCGTTAACATGATGATTTCCTGATTATTAAGGTTGCAGGCTTGTTCGGGAATCGTGGGTATGCCTGGTTCGACCAGTTTTTACTGGAGCGATACCGGAGTACGCGTGCCAGTGTTAGTGCCGTTATCCGTTATGGTGTTATTGACCAGCGAATTCAGTGTTCCGCCAGCGCCCTGAGAAAACCCAATCGTGTTTCCCGTCACCATGCTGTCGCTGAGGGTGACCGAGGCGCTTCCGGCAGAGGCAGATGTCGCGATGCCTTCGGCAGTATTTGTGACTGTTGTACGGATCATGTTTATCCGGGAGTTTCCAGAAGTACCTGAAAACGCCTCAATGCCAACACCACCTCCAGTTACGACGGTATCGCTGATCATACCAGTTGTGACCGTACCGGCTGTGCTTTGCGCCAGGATGCCACTGCCATTTCCTAGAAACTTGGATCCCGAGATATCGGCTGTCGCCCCTCCCGTAAACTCAATGCCAATGCCACTGTCGCGAACAAGGGTGTTTACTATCCGCACCGTAGCTGACGTGTTAACAAATACTCCATGTTGGGTGGCACCATTAAAATTAGAAATGACACAGTTTTCGATTGAAAGCCTGGCGCCAGCGGTCATCAAAACCCCGTAATCCCCGCCTTGGCCATTGATGGTCAGACCGCGCAGCACCACATTTATGCCGGGAGTACCAATACTTACCCCGGCGATCGCAGCTGGAAAGACGCTACTGCCAGCATAAACGCCTGGGGCGGCCGTCAGCGAGATTGACTGGGTGAGCGTCACAGGCCCATATGAGGAGGAATCGAGCGCTACGACCTCGCCGTCTGGATTGACCACGGTTACCGCTGTGAAAAACCAGCGGCAGGGGTTCAGAACTTGGCAGTCAGTCGCGGCATTGGAGTCTAATCCATAAGACGCTACATAGGCGCGCTGGACGGCCGCCTGTGCAGGGTTTGCTATCGTGGCACAGAGACTAGCTAACAGGCATAGGGCTGGAAAATTCTTTAACATGATTGACTCCTAATATTATGATTAATTTAATATTTAAAATGACGAGATAGATTTGAATCGTAATTTTACTTACATTGGAGAAAGCTCACAGAGTAATTGCGCTAAATGTGATAGTGATGTTAAAGGCACAATTGCATTATCCAAAACGATATCCTCTGGCTAAAGTAACACAGTTGATTTGTATGCCATGAATATTGTCGAATGTAAAAAAGTTATGCAAAAATAAGGTCGTATAGGTATCGCATCAAAATGAAACAAGCGTGGTCATATGTACGATATAAGCATGAACCATGCCAAAAAGTAGTGTGTAATTAAAATCATTATTTTTACAATACCTTATTTAAATTTTCAACATTTTAATATGTGATAGAAGTGTATTTTTAAAGTTGGATGTAAAAATATTCGACACTTTTGACGCCTTGACTTACTTTTTTCTTTTGAAGAGTCCGAGGTGAGGTAGTGTGGTGGTCAAGTATTTTCGGACACATCGATAGGTTGTTTAGTTCCTTTGCCATAACGTTTCTTCTTGTCCCATAGTACGATTGAGTACACGACACAGTACGAACAATAAGTCAGACAGACGGTTTAGGTAGGGCAGGCCATATTGTGGCGCGGCTTCGAGCTGAGCGAGTGAGGCGAAGTCTCGTTCAGCGCGGCGTGCCACGGTACGCGCCACATGGCATTGTGCTGCTGCACGGGTTCCACCCGGCAGGATAAATTCTTTAAGTGGTGGGAGGTCGGCGTTGTAGTGAGCAATGGCGGTGTCCAGGTGCAGGATCTTGTCTTCGGTAAATTGCGCAGCTGGATATGCCAGCGCGCCACCGAGATCGAACAAGTCATGCTGAACATGTAACAGCAAGTCGCGCACGTCATCCGGTACGGTTTCAGCGAGCAGTACGCCGAGGTGGCTGTTAAGTTCATCTATGCTGCCGATAGCGTGAATGCGTGCGCTATATTTTTCTATGCGCGTGCCATCGGCCAGCCCGGTGCTTCCGTTATCTCCCGTGCGGGTGACGATTTTGCTTAAACGATTAGCCACTATTGCTTATCCAGACAATTCAAATATACATTTGCATCGGGTGCCGTGCCGTTACGTTGCGCTTGCCAGATCATCTCACCCAGGCATTCCATCATGCGATGTTGAGCGTTGTGTTCTGATTCAAGATGTGCGACAAGACGCTGAAAGTGCATGCGAATGCCACGCGGCTGGTCGATGGAAATCTGTTCCTCGATGGTGAGGTGCATCATCAGGTGCAGAAAGGGGTTGGTCGTGCCTTGCTCCGGTGTGTAGTCTTTATCCTGATAACGTTCCGGGTTTTCTAGAATTGCGTAATACTCAGGATGTTTTTCGATAAGTTGTGCAGCGAGGTCTTCCAGTGGCGAGAGCAACGTGCCTGCGCGACGCTTGCGCCAGGTATCGATGAGAAACATTCGTGCTTCATCTCTGCTGGGATTGAACATTATATTTCCTTGTGGCGGTATTCGCACAGATCAACGATGCCACAAATGCCACATTTTGGCTTGCGCGCTTGACATACATAGCGTCCATGCAGGATCAGCCAATGGTGTGCATCATGCTTGAATTTGTCTGGCACGAATTTGAGCAGTTTTTGTTCCACTTCCAGCACGGTCTTGCCGGGAGCAAGGCCGGTGCGGTTGGATACGCGAAATATGTGTGTATCCACTGCGATGGTGGGTTGACCGAAGGCAGTATTGAGCACTACGCTTGCGGTCTTGCGTCCTACGCCTGGCAGAGCTTCAAGCGCCTCGCGCGTTTGCGGCACTGCGCCACCATGATTCTTCAATAATAGTCGGCAGGTTTGAATAATGTGCTTGGCCTTGGTTTTGTAAAGGCCGATGCGCTGCACATGGCCGCTCAATTTTTCTTCGCCCAGTTCGAGCATGTCTTGTGGGGTGTTAGCCACTGGGAATAATTGCCGGGTGGCGGCATTTACGCTGACATCGGTAGCTTGCGCCGAGAGAATTACCGCCACCAGTAGCTCAAATGCCGAGTGGTATTCCAGCTCAGTGGTCGGGTGCGGATTGGCAGCTTGCAGGCGTAGAAAAATTGCTTGGCGCTTTGCTGGATTCACGAAGTCATCTCACACAAGCAAAATTGGGCTGCGCGGTATTTGTTTATTATGCAAGCGGCATCCGAAAAACGGAAGATTGTTTCGTTCGGGTAATGCATGTCTAGTCTTTTATAGTATGACTAATATTTTACATGACAAATTTGGGTCGTTAGAGACGGAAGTAACAAATATAAGTTATTAGTGGTCAAGATTCACGGGTGTAGCATGGGAGTATCAAGCTTTGAGTTGCAATATCGAGATGTGGAATTATTATTTCAATATGAAATCGGTGTGAGGATAGGCTTGCGGGTTAACAAGAATGAGGTGGTGTAGTGATGTTGCGCTGGGGCTATGTGGTTGCGCTTAAGCAAGATTGACTTCTGTCTTGACGGATGGGTTAACTGTACGCTACGCTGACACTACAATTTAGTCACGCACATTTAAATAAACGTTATGTTTGAAAAAAAAATAATTGGTTTCGCGGGTTATTCCGGTAGCGGCAAAACGACGTTATTGAAAAAAGTTATTCCTTTTTTGAGATTCGCCAATATAGCTCACAGCACCCCCGTAGTAAAAATATCCATCAGATTGGTTAACTCTGGTCAAAACAGCATAATCAGCAACAACTAACTAACTAACGAGTGTCCCATGGATTCAGGAGCTCAACTCCTGTTGCCTGAAAGTCAGCGATGTTGCGAGTGATCATGGTCATGCCATGCACCAGCGCCGTGGCAGCTATCAGGGCATCGCGGTCGGAGCAGGGATCGGGCACGTGCAATTTGGCGCAGCGCTGCGCGACTAGCACATCGACCGGGAGAATCCGCCCCGAAAACGTCAGCAAAACCTGGCCTTCTTGCCAAGCACGCAACAAGGTTCCCTGAGTGGGATCGCGCCGCTCGACCAACTGAATGCCAATTTCTAGTTCCAGGATGGTGATGACCGACAGAAACAGGCTGTTCGTCGATACGCTGGCTGCCCACGCGATAACGTTTTTGTCGGCCTTGCCCGCCTTGGCTTTGCGCAGTTCGGAAACGACGTTGGTATCGAGTAGGTACATCAGGACAGGTCTGCCGGTTGGTACAAGGGGACGCTCAAACGGGCAGGCTCAAAGTCGATGTCGCCACCCACGGGCATCGCCAACAAATCAACGATGCTGGACTGGCTGTGGGTAAGCCGACGGTAATCCTCAATGGTCAACAGCACATGCGCGGGACGGCCGCGATCAGTAATGAACACAGGGCCGCTACGAGCGGCCTTTTTGGCCCGGCTGGCATCGTGGTTGAACTCACGGCTAGAAAGGGTAGTGATCGTCATGGTGGTAACCTCCTGTATTGATATGTAGGTACGTTACTACATCACGGCACCGAAAGCAATTGCCTACTGTGCTTCGCTGCCACCGTGCTTATCCGGTTGTCACACCCGCCTACTAGATGTAGTGTTTCGTGACTTTGCGGAGTAAAGCTCGGCATAGGTCTGGGCGGTGACATCGCCCGCGATGCCCAGCAGAGAGCGGAAAGCGTTAAATGGGTAGAAGCGTCGGTTGAAACGGAAGGTGAATTCGTCGAGATAGGCTTGCAGGTGTTGCGGGCTGACGCCATGATGGATGCCGCGCAGCCAGGTCTTGAGATTGGAGAATACGAGATGAATAATGGGCAAAAAAAGTTTCCGTGACTTGCATGTCGCCTCGCTCAGCGACGGCAGTATGACGGTACCCGCGTTTACCAAGCGTCGCATAGCTGCTCCAATCGTCGGTAATAATGGACTCACCCAGTGCCACGGTGCGCTCGATGAAGCCGACCAGCGACGTTGCGCTCCGGTCAGGCACCACGGAGAGGCGGACGCGTCCGGCGTAACGCCCGGTCATTCGCCTGTTGAGGCTGCTGGTGCGTTTGCGTTGCCGGACTTCGACGGCGCAGGCCACGAGCACCATGTCGTGGACGCCACGCCCCTTGCCCCGCGTGCGTCCTCTAATCCATGTTTCGTCGGCTTCGACGATCTCATCCGGCTTGCTGCCGATCCTGTCCTGGTCGGGCGCACCATGCCGGCGCGCAGCTTGTGGAGGATCTGGAAAGCAGTTTCGTAACGCGACAGCCCGAGCTGGCGCTGGAACTGGACGGCAGATATGCCGGGCGTTTGGCTGGCAACAAGGTACGCGGCCAAGAACCAGGCCGAAAGCGGCGTATGGGTGCGTTCCATGGCGGTGCCCGCCGTGAGGCTGGTGTCGCGACGGCAATGACGGCATCGAAGTACCGAACGGCGCGTAGAAATGTACCGTGGTTCATCGGCCACCGCGCTGTGCGGACAGACGAATCCTTCTCTCCATCGAGCACGCTCAAGGTAGGCCGCGCACGCCGCTTCGTCTGGAAACATGCGCTGAAACTCCGGAAGCGAGTGAGGGAAAGCCAGTTCGTCTCGATCAAGCACGTCGATAACCATGAGCGCTCCAGATTGGCACAGATGCTCAACATACTACCCCTAGTAGGTGGGTGTGACAACCGGATAAGCTCGGTATCAAGCTTTGAGTTGCAATATTGAGATGTGGACTTAGTATTTCAATATGAAATCGGTGTGAGAATAGGCTTGCGGATTAGCCAGAATGAGATGGTGTAGTGTTGTTGCGCTGGGGTTATATGGTTGAGCTTAAGCAAGATTGACTTCTGTCTTGACGGATGGGTTAACTGTACGCTACGCTGACACTACAATTTAGTCACGCACATTTAAATAATCGTTATGTTTGAAAAAAAAATAATTGGTTTCGCGGGTTATTCCGGTAGCGGCAAAACGACGTTATTGGAAAAAGTCATTCCTTTTTTGACTGCACAAGGCTTGCGTATTGCCGTTATCAAGCATGCCCATCATGATTTTGACATCGACAAACCGGGTAAAGATACTTACCGCCATCGCAAGGCTGGTGCAAGCGAAGTATTGATTGTTTCTTCGCAAAGATGGGCGTTAATGCACGAGTTGAGCGATGAGTCGGAACCTAGCCTGGAATATCTCTGTTCACGGTTCTCAGCCTATGACCTTATATTGGCAGAGGGTTACAAGCATGCAGCCATACCAAAACTGGAAGTGCATCGCAAAGAAACCGGGGCTGAAAGTTTATATCCATCTGAACCGGGTATTATTGCAGTTGTGACAAATAGCAAAGATAAATTCCCGCTACCTGTGCTTGATATTGACGCGCCGCAGGAAGTGGCCGCGTTTATTATGAATTATTTTTCCAAGGAAAGTCATGAAATTTGAGATACTGTATTTTGGTAAGCCGAGAGAAAATTTGAACATATCACAGGAAACTGTAGAGGTTCCGGTAGAGTCGTTGACACTTACCGGCCTGCTCGCATGGTTATGTTTGCGTGGAGGCGCATGGGCACAAGAAATGAACGAAGATTGTGTGCGCTGCGCGGTTAATCAGGAGTTTGCCGGGCTGGCAAAACCATTGAACGATAATGATGAAATTGCCATCACCGCCCATTACCATGGCTGTTCAGAATTTTGGGTTGATGATCCACGCTTAAGGCCAAATCATGCACGCATGAAGCCGAGTCAATGGTCTTGATTTACGCGTAAATTTACTAATACCGTAAAACGCTCGTGTGCCGTACGGAGGTTTCTCGCTTGGCGAAAAGTAAATCCGCTCATCCTTCGACTGGCTCAGGACGAACGGATTTTTTCTTCTAAGGGGGTTGAAAGTTGATTACCCACTCTATTTCACATAGAGCCAAGAAATTCTGATTGTCTATACTTGATATAGACATGCCCAAAGGAACTAGCCGTATTTATTTTGAATTATTTTTCCAGGAATTGCTATGAAAATTGAATTGGTGTATTTCGGTCGGCCTAGAGAACATTTGAAGATTTCACGCGAAACTGCAGATGTGCCGACAGAGGCATCCACACTAGCGGGTCTGCTGGCATGGTTGCGTTTGCGCGGAGATATATGGGCGCAAGAATTGGCAGACAGCCGTGTACGTTGCGCGATCAATCAAGAGTTTGCTGGTTTGCCTGCCGCCATCAACGAGCATGACGAGATTGCCATTTTTTCGCCTATCTCGGGAGGTTGATAATGAGCGTTTTGATACAGGAAGATGATTTTGACCTTGCCTCCGAATTAGCAACCCTGCGTTCTGGAAACTCAAAAGTGGGTGCCATGGTGAGCTTCGTCGGTTTAGTGCGCGATTTTAGTCATAATGAAACGATAGAAAGTATTTATCTTGAATACTATCCTGGCATGACTGAAAAGGCGCTGAACAAGATTATTGCTGAGGCGACTGAACGGTGGAGTTTGATAAATGTCCGTGTAATACACCGCATTGGGCAATTGTTTGCAAACGATCAGATTGTGCTGGTGGCGACTACGGCATTGCATCGCGGTGAAGCATTCGCAGGCTGTGAATTCATCATTGATTACTTGAAAACTGCCGCTCCGTTCTGGAAAAAAGAACAAACCAAGGAAGGTTCGCAGTGGTTGGAAACACGTGACACTGACGTGAAACGCATGGAACATTGGCATAACGATACAGTCAGGAAATCAGCATGACAAATGGCATGACCCACTTCGATCAAGACGGACAGGCACATATGGTGGATGTTGCGGGCAAGAGCGAGACCCAGCGTATCGCAAAAGCATCCGGTAGTATTAAAATGAGCCCCAGCACGCTTGAGTTGATTGCTTCCGGTACAGCCAAAAAGGGTGATGTGTTGGGTATAGCGCGCATTGCCGCGATACAGGCGAGCAAGCGTACCGCTGAATTGATTCCATTATGCCACCCGCTATATCTGACACATGTTGCGGTGGAATTTCATCTCGATCATGAGAGCAGTACGGTGGAATGCATTGCCACCACAGAAACGTTTGGCCGCACCGGTGTCGAAATAGAAGCCATGACCGCAGTAAGTATCGCCCTGCTGACTATCTATGATATGTGCAAGGCGGTTGATCGTGGCATGGAAATTAACCGGCTACGCTTACTGGAAAAAAAGGGTGGGCGTTCAGGACATTGGCAAGCTGCATAATCTATTTTTGCCGTTGCGCTGACTTGGGACGAAATGAGGTTAATACGTCTGGATTTGTTTCTATGTAGGGTCCGCCAATCAAATCTACACAGTAAGGGACGGCGGAAAAAATTCCATCCAGCGTTTCCTTGATTGCCTTCGGTTGACCCGGCAGGTTCAGAATCAGGGATTGTCCGCGTATCACGCCAAGCTGGCGTGATAAAATTGCCGTAGGTACATAACGCAGGCTGACTGCACGCATTTGTTCTCCGAAACCTGGTAATACCTTGTGTGCCACGGCTAATGTTGCTTCCGGAGTGACATCGCGTAACGCAGGACCGGTTCCTCCTGTCGTCAAGATCAAATGGCATTTTTCTTGGTCTGCCAATTCAATCAAGGTTGCCTCAATCATCGTCTGTTCATCCGGTATCAAACGTGTGACACATTCCCATGGGCTAATCAGAGTCTGAGTAAACCACTCTTGCAATGCCGGTAAACCAGCGTCCTGATAAACTCCGCTACTGGCTCGGTCGCTAATTGAAATAAGGCCAATTTTAAGTGTATTTGTCATATATTTTGTTAGGTTGGTAAATATAAAAGAATTTTTCGCACGGTATGTAACTTCGCAATATAGTTAATTATGGGTTAACTTTTCAAACAAGTCAGCAAAACAATCAGTTGTAAATTGTTTTAAGTAGTGCGATGTTTTAATTATTTCACAATAACAGTATTTCATTGATTTTTCCGGTTCGTTAAAAAATCTGTAGTTAAATTGTGGTTCAGGTAGTTTTCCAACTACATGATATATTGCTAACTCTAGCATTTTGTAAGTCTTATAACCGTACGCTTTCCTTATAGTGACTTTGGCCTTGTTATTTTATGCTTCAACAACGCTGCTTGAATACGCTTTTTTGGCTCTGAAATAGTTGAGCAAAAGTTCTCGATGATCTTCGATCTTCTGGTAGAAATGGGTGGCCCGCTCATCTGACCTCAACTCACTGAACAGCAACAAGACGTCTTTGATGTCTTCTACAGCAAGTTCTACCGCTTTCTTCAGTCTGCGATTAATAAATGCGAACTCATACTGTGAAACTAAATATTACCCATACATAGCCTGGAAGAGGCTTAATAAATTATTCATTTTTCTGTCATTCCCCTGAAACATCGTTTCATTATCCTGCGTCAAACCATACACAGGAGACGACGATGCATAGCCTGATTCAGAAAGCCGGACAGCCGAACAACATACAAGTATTGAGCTCAGCTATCATTAATGCAGAAGTGAGGGAGTCGCATCGATTGAGATACCAAATAGTCGCATCTAAAATGAGTGTCTATTTGAGTAACGCCAATGAAGAGATTGGACGCAAAATGTTTAACCATTTTTGTGAATGCTTGCTACCCGTCACTTTTCAAGACTGGATGACAAAACGTTAACACTGTTAACCTTGGCATGACGATGCTAAACCCGAGTCAGGAACATCGTCACAAGCTCATCGCCAGCCTGGCCAGAGCTGGTGAAGGGCCGGCGTCTGAGATACAAGGTATCCAATCAAGTGAATGGGCGCAACTTGGCGTTGTGCCAGCGAAAAAATTGATTTTGACAATTTTGATTACTACAGGGCGCCTCTAAAAATTCAATTTTTTAGGCAAGACAAGGCGCGAGTAAAAAATTTGAGCGCAGCATATGGTTGATATGTCAGCGATAATTTTTTTCGAGTAACGCAGTATTGTGACGAAAATTGGATTTTTAGAGATGCCCTACAGCGAGTCCTTGGTAAAAATTAATATATTTTGTAGCCTAACCGAATCGACCTGTAATGTAATCTTCCGTTTCTTTACGCTTAGGATTGGTAAATACTGTGCTGGTATCGCCGAATTCGATCAAGTCGCCCAGGTACATATAGGCGGTGTAGTCTGACACGCGTGCTGCCTGCTGCATATTGTGGGTGACGATGATGATGGTGAATTCTGCTTTCAGCTCATCGATCAGCTTTTCTATGTGTGCGGTGGAAATCGGGTCTAGCGCAGAGGTGGGTTCGTCGAGTAATAATATTTGCGGTTTGACAGCTATGGCGCGCGCGATACACAGGCGTTGTTGCTGGCCGCCGGAAAGTCCGGTGCCGCTCTGTTTCAGTTTATCTTTCACCTCTGTCCATAGGGCTGCTTTCCTCAAGGCCCATTCTACGCGTTCGTCCATCTCATGACGGCTGAGTTTCTCATAGAGTTTCGCACCGAAAGCAATGTTGTCATATATAGACATGGGAAACGGAGTGGGCTTCTGGAATACCATGCCGATCTTGGCGCGGAGTGTGTTGAGATCCTGCTTTTTGTCGAGAATATTTTCACCATCCAGTAAAACTTCGCCGGTAGCTTTTTGCTTCGGATAGAGCTGGTACATGCGGTTGAAGGTGCGCAACATAGTGGACTTGCCGCAGCCGGAGGGGCCGATAAAGGCGGTCACCATTTTTTCTGGAATAGTAAGGTTGATATCCTTAAGGGCGCGCTCAGCCCCGTAGTAAAAATTCAGATCGCGTACGACCAGCTTCGGAGTAACCGTTTGTTCAGTGCCCATCTGCCTGCATCCTTAATAAGTCGTTGAGCTCTGGCGGAATAAAACTCGCGCCATGATATTGAGCGAGAGTACGCTGAACGTAATGAGCAGTGCGCCAGCCCAGGCGAGGCTTTGCCAGTCATGGTAGGGACTCATGGCAAATTGGAAAATTACGACCGGCAGGTTGGCCATGGGCTGATTCAGGTTGCTGCTCCAGAATTGATTGTTCAGCGAGGTAAACAGTAGCGGCGCGGTTTCTCCGCTAATGCGCGCCACAGCTAGCAGCACCCCGGTAATGATGCCAGCTCGTGCAGCACGCAAAGTAACCATGTTGATCACCTTCCATTGTGGTGCGCCTAGCGCTGCCGCAGCTTCGCGCAAGGTATTCGGTACCAGGCGTAACATATTTTCGGTAGTGCGGATGACGATCGGGATAACCAAAATGGATAAGGCCAGCGCACCGGCCCAGCCGGAGAAGTGCCCAATCTTGATGACATACATTTCATATATGAACAGACCGATTACGATAGATGGCGCGGAAAGCAGTACGTCGTTAATGAAGCGTGTGGTCGGCGCTAACCAGCCGCGTTGGCCGAATTCCGCCAAATAGGTGCCGGCCAGTATGCCGATAGGCGTGCCAATTAGTGCGGCGAGAAAGGTCATCATCAGGCTGCCGGCAATGGCGTTGAGTAAGCCGCCAGTGCTGTTGGGTGGTGGTGTCATCTGGCTAAACACTGCCATGGACAGGTGAGGCAGACCGTTTGCCAGTAGTGTCCATAAAATCCAGCCCAACCAGAGCAGGCCGAACAGCATGGCCAAGGCCGAAATTCCTAAACCCATGGCATTAATCAGACGGCGGCGTGCGTAGAGTGTCAGCATAATCAGGTAGTGGATCCTTCGCGTTTCGTCAGCATATACAGCATGTAACGTGCCAGCGATAATACGATGAAAGTTATTAAGAACAGGATTAGTCCGAGTTCGATCAGCGCTGAGGTATATAACTTGCCCACTGCCTCATTGAATTCGTTGGCCAGCGCGGAGGAGATGCTATTGCCTGGCATCATTAGCGAGGCACTTAATTCGTGTGCATTGCCGATGACAAAGGTGACTGCCATGGTTTCACCCAACGCACGTCCCAGGCCAAGCATAATGCCGCCAGCCACACCGATTTTGGTATAGGGCAATACCACATGCCACATCACTTCCCAAGTCGTCGCGCCCAAGCCATATGCTGATTCCTTGAGCAGGGTGGGAACCACCTCGAATACATCGCGCATCACCGAGGCAATAAAGGGAATGACCATGATGGCCAGAATGATGCCAGCGGTGAGCATACCGATACCCATGGGGATACCCTGAAATAAAGGTCCAAATATAGGTAGCGGACCAAGTTCTTCAATGAGCCAAGGCTGAACATGCTCAGCAAACAGCGGAGCAAATACGAACAAACCCCACATGCCATAAATAATGCTGGGGATGCCAGCCAGCAGTTCGATGGCAATGCCCAGTGGACGACGTAACCAGCGCGGCGATAGTTCGGTGAGAAAAAGCGCGATGCCGAAACTGACCGGGATGGCTATCAGTAAGGCGATGGCAGATGTTGTAAGCGTGCCAACTATCGGGACGAATGCGCCGTACTCGTTCGTGACTGGATCCCATTCTGCGCTGGTTAAAAAACTGAAACCGAACGCCTTCATAGAAGGTATGCTGCCAATTATCAGCGAAACGATGATGGCGACGAGCAGAAGAAGCACTGCAAATGCAGACAAGCGAGTGATATTGCGGAACAGAATGTCCAGCAAATTATGTCGCTTCATATGTACTTCACGTAAAAACGTCGGCATTGTTTTTTTAAAAAATGTTCAAGATTTGAGGGAGCTTAGCTCCCTCAAATCTTATCCAGCAAGAATTATATCTTGCAAATACGCACTGCCAGTGCGCTTAAGCAGATTATTATTTCCAGATTGCATTGCCCTTCTTATCTTTAATCTGTTCTGTCCAGGCGGCGCGCACCAATTGCTGAACTTTGTCCGGCATGGGTACATAATCCAAAGCCTCAGCCATTTTGCTGCCATTGCTGTAAGCCCAATCGAAGAACTTTAGTACCGCTTTAGCTGTTTCAGATTTTTCTTGTGTCTTGTGCATCAGAATGAATGTGGCACCAGTGATGGGCCAGCTTTCTTTGCCGGGTTCGTCGGTCAACAACTCATAAAAACCTGGAGCTTTTTTCCAATCAGCGTTGGCAGCTGCAGCCTTGAACGTGGTGTCATTGGGTTTAACAAACTGACCGTCATGATTCTTCAGTTGCGCGTAAGTCATTTTGTTTTGTAGAGCGTATGCATATTCCACATAACCGATAGAGTTTTTTATGCGCTGCACATAAGATGCCACGCCTTCATTGCCCTTGCCGCCAGTGCCCGTTTCCCAAGAGACGGCAGTGCCTTCGCCGACCGAAGATTTCCATCCCGGGCTGACCTTGGATAGGTAGTTGGTGAAGATGAAGGTGGTGCCTGAACCATCGGAGCGATGCACTACGACGATGGTTTTATTGGGCAGGTTAGTACCCGGATTCAGTGCTATTAGCGCCGGGTCATTCCACTTGGTAATTTTGCCGAGGAAAATATCGGCTAGCACCTTGCCGTCCAGTTTGAGCTGTCCGGCTGCCACACCGGCTATGTTGATGACAGGCACTACGCCGCCCATTACTGCCGGAAACTGCATCAGTCCGTTCTCTTCCAGCTTTTCGGGTTTCAGCGGCATATCTGAGGCGCCAAAATCTACTGTCTTAGCGATAATTTGTTTGATGCCACCGCCGGAGCCGATGGATTGATAGTTCATGCTGATACCGGTTTGGGTTTTATAAGTGTCTGCCCATTTGGCGTAAATTGGATAAGGGAAGGTGGCACCTGCGCCGGTGATGCCAGCGGCGAATGCGTTACCTGCGGCAAACAGCGAGGTAGCCAAGCTGATACTGCAGAAGAGGAGGGTTGATTTGTTCATGGTCTCTCCAAAATTGAATAAGTTTTGCTGAAAATCTGTCGGAATTCGCACGTAATCAGTTAATTATATTAATGCGTCTATTGCTTGTGAATATTGATATGCTATTTATAATCAATATGTTGCATAGATATGATGCCAAAAAGTGACAGGCTGTTAGGACGCTTTTACATTTTGTCAGCGCGAAGCATTATGCCACTGCATTGTTACATAATTATTACACAAGGTAGGGGAAGGGTGGTGGTTTTGGATCATCCGGTTAATGCATGATGCGCAGAAATTAAGCTGGTGAATTCTTTAGGCTGGATTGTTTCTACCCGAGCAGGGTGTGTCATTCCATATTTTTTTCGTCTTTTTCATCACAATAATGTCACATTGTTCCTGGGTGTAAAACGTTCCCACCTGCAACACATCGGATTTTCTGATGCAGCCTTGAGTTCTCCACATTCCTGGCAAAAGGGCAGGGTACCTAATATTTGAGCCAGGCTTTCATACGTGCGTTTGTGGGTCATTTTTACCAGTTCCTATAAAGAAATTGGTTCAACGACTCTGCATGCCTTCTTACGCCAGAGCATTATTTAATTCATCCAATAAAGCGTCGCGGTGTAAGCAATATCGATTTTTAGCCCTGTAATTAATTTGTAACAGAATAAGTTTATCTTGGCGCCATGTTGCACTGATGCAGCATGTCGATTGGATCAATAATTTTAGGAGATTGTGAACATGGTTGAGAGAAAAATTCTTGCAACAACGCTTGGCTTTTTCGCCACTGCCCTTATAAGCCAGAGTGCAATCTCTGCAGCTGTAGAGGTGGATCAGAATCTGCCGACTTATCACAAGGCGAGCGGTGTGTCTGGCAATTTCACCAGCATCGGCTCGGATACCCTGAACAATCTGATGACCTTGTGGGCCGAGGAATATAAGCGCACTTATCCTAACGTAAACATTCAGATCCAAGGTGCCGGTTCGTCCACTGCGCCGCCCGCACTTATCGAAGGTACCTCCAACTTCGGCCCTATGAGCCGGAAGATGAACGCAAAAGAAATTGAGGCGTTCGATAAAAAACATGGCTACAAGCCAACTGCCGTACCGGTCGCCATCGACTCGCTGGCGGTATTTGTCAACAAAGACAATCCCGTCAAGGGGATGAGCATAGCGCAGGTGGACGCTATTTTTTCACCCACGCGCAAATGTGGTGGCCCTGCCGACATTACTAAATGGGGTCAGATCGGCATGACCGGCGAGTGGGCTGATCGTGCTATTGCATTGTATGGGCGCAACTCAGTTTCCGGCACTTACGGTTATTTCAAGGAGCACGCGATGTGCAAGGGTGACTTCAAGAAGAACGTCGCCGAGCAGCCCGGTTCCGCGTCGGTGGTGCAAAGCGTGACCGGTCAGATCAACGCGATCGGCTACTCCGGTATTGGTTACAAGACATCCGGAGTGCGTGCAGTGCCGCTGGCGAAGAAAGAAGGTATGTCTTATGTCGAGGCAGATCCTAGTCACGCCATCGACGGCAGCTATCCGCTGGCACGCGTGCTCTACGTTTATGTGAACAAGAAGCCTAATAAGCCGCTGCCACCCTTGGAGCGCGAATTCTTCAAGTTGGTGCTATCCAAGCAGGGCCAGACCGTGGTGATCAAGGACGGCTTTGTGCCGATGCCGGCCAAGATGGCGGCGGATGCTTTAGCTGAAATTACAAAATAATAGAGTGTCACGAATAAGTGCGATGAGTTCTGGCCTATTTCTGGCTGGAATTCATGCGCCAAAATATAGGGGAATACCATGCACAATAAACATCTTCGCGCTACCTTGCTGATGGTTGCTATGGGTCTTGGTGCTATGAGCGGTTGCGCGACGCAAGACACATACTCAAACACTGAAATGCCTGTAGCCGCTGCTGAGAAAAAAGCTGTGGAAGAACAGCAACTGTTCATGACTTTTCATGAAAATGGGCGGGTTTATGTTCTGGGCGACACAAAGCTGCAAGAAATATTCATGCAGACCGATGAAGTTGCACTGACGCGTACGCGTATCGGCGAGGGCCCAGACGGCCGCACGCTGATTTTCGGCATGAATAAGAACGACGCCAAGCGCGGCGGCCCAACCGATGCCGAGATGATGTACGACGGCAAAATGGAACCGACGGGTCCGTTTTACGGCGAAGTCATCAAGGACGGTCGCTACTATGTCTTCGTCGAATGGAAGGATATGGTGGGTTACCTGAAAAACGCCGAGGTGCCGCTGACCTATACCGAGATTGGCACCGGTCCAAATGGCGAAACCGTGATCTATGCGCTTAATAAAATAACGGCTAAGCAGGGGCAGCCTGTTGCCGCCATCGAGCGTTTTAACAAGCAACACCAGACTGCTGTTATGTAACAGAGAAAGTTGAATTTAGCAGCCTGTCGGGTTTTTGCTTAGATTGTTTAAATCCGACAGCTTGCTAGGATGACTATTTTCTTGGTTTCTGATTTTTTGGTTTATGTATGCACTTTAACGATCCTGTGAGCTGATAGCCTTATGAGTGATACCGACTCGAATCTGCATACGATAGCAGGTGCCATGCGCCGACGTTTGTTAACAGACAGCCTGTTCAAGTATGTGATGACCTTTGGCGGTATCAGCGTCATCGCCGCCATCAGCCTGATCTTTTTCTACCTGTCGAGCGTGGCGTATCCGCTGATCAAACCGGTGGATGTCAGCGCTTGGCAATCCTACAGTTTGCCTGGTGGAGTTGGTGAGAATACGGTGTACCTGTCTTCTGAGGAGCAGCGCGAAATCGGTGCGCGCTTCACCGATAATGGGATGGTGCACTTCTTTAATATGCATGATGGCACCTCACGCGGGGAAGCCAAGGTCAAGCTTCCTGAGGGTGCATTCATCACCAGTTTTGCTGCCGGCAATGCGCACGAATACATCGTTGCCTACGGCTTATCCGATGGCCGTGTTGTCGTCACTAAACAGTCCTATCGCGTTACCTTCGACGCCAGCAATAAGCGTGTGATCCATCCTGGAATCGAGTATCCGTTCGGCGAAGAACCTGTGCTGCTGGACGATGCGCACGCCCCCATCCATAAGCTCGCCGTCCAGAGCAATGAGGACGCCACGACGCTGGTGGCATTGACCCGCGATGGGCACCTACTGCTGGTTGGATTGACGGCAACAAAGAATCTTGTCACCGACGAGGTTCAGGTTGAGCGTAGCACCGGCAAACTTGATGGAGTAGATGGCGAGATTCAGAATCTCATCGTCGATGTCAGGCAGCGTGATTTGTACATCGGTCACGGCGGCAAGTTCATCACGCATTTCGATATCACGGACAAATCTCAACCGCGCTTGACACAGAAACAGCAGGTGGTGGCGGAGGATGAAAACTTGAGTGCCCTCAATATCCTCAGTGGCGGTTTTTCGCTCATCGTTGGAACGGATAAAGGCAACCTCAGCCAGTGGTTTCAGGTGCGGGATGCGCAGAACAAGCACACCTTGACTCACATTCGCGACTTTAAGCCGATGCCGGCAAGGATCACCACGCTTGCGCCTGAATATTTCCGCAAAGGTTTTGTAGTGGGCGACGATCAAGGTACGGTTGGACTCTATTACGCCACCTCGCAGAAATTGTTGTGGCGCGAACCGGTGGGCAAGGGCGCGATCGTGGCCGCAGAAGTTACGCCGCGTGCCGATGGGCTGGTGATCCAGAGCATGGACGGAAAACTCTACGCAGCCCAAGTGGATAATGAGTTTCCCGAGGTGTCGTTCTCGTCGCTGTGGCAGAAGGTGTGGTACGAAAGCTACGACAAACCGGAATTTATTTGGCAATCGGCGGCGGCTACCAACGATTTCGAACCGAAGTTCAGCCTGGCACCGTTGACCCTGGGGACGCTTAAGGCCGCTTTCTACGCCATGCTGATTGCCACCCCGCTGGCGTTGTTGGCCGCAATATACGCCGCTTACTTTCATGGCGCCGCGGATGCGCCGTGTGGCTAAGCCTTCCATTGAAATCATGGAGGCTCTGCCTACCGTGATTCTCGGTTTTCTGGCCGGACTGTGGCTGGCACCACTGGTGGAAAACAATCTGGCTGGTACTTTGTTGTCCTTCGTGTTTATACCTGTCACGGTCATGCTGGCGGCGTTTCTCTGGCATACGCTACCGGAAAACCTGACTGCTCGAGTTCGGTCTGGCTGGGAAGCCGCCTTGCTAATGCCGGTAGTAATGCTGGGCGTCTGGCTGGCCTACCAGATCGGGCACCCGATCGAGGCGTACTTCTTTGCTGGTGACATGCCGCACTGGCTTACTACCGAGTTGGGCATCAACTATGAGCAGCGCAACTCGCTGGTGGTGGGAATCGCGATGGGATTTGCGGTTACGCCGACGATTTTTTCAATTGCCGAAGATGCGATATTCAGCGTGCCCAAGCATCTCACCACCGGTTCGCTGGCGCTAGGTGCAACTTCCTGGCAGACACTCAAGAACGTCGTGCTGCTTACCGCCAGTCCCGGCATTTTTTCTGCCGTGATGATCGGTATGGGGCGCGCGGTGGGTGAAACCATGATTGTGCTGATGGCAACTGGCAATACCGCAGTGATGGACTTGAGCATCTTTACCGGCTTTCGTACTCTGGCCGCCAACATCGGTGTGGAAATGCCTGAAGCGGCAGTGGGGACGACCCATTACCGACTTTTGTTCGTGTCCGCACTGGTGCTGTTTGCCTTTACCTTTGTTGTGAATACAGTGGCAGAACTGGTTCGCCAGCGTCTGCGTGAAAAGTACAGCAGCATTTAAGGAGCGGAGCATGAAAGAATGGGTTAAATCGGGCACACCGTGGATTTGGGTCACGGCCGGTGGGCTTGCGGTGGCACTGGTGATGGTGTTCGGTGTGCTCTCGCTAACCGCACTACGCGGCCTCGTCTATTTCTGGCCGTCGCAAGTGGTGGAGACGACATTTGTTGAAAAGGATGGCAGCAAAATCCGACTCATCGGCGAAATAAAGGAACAGGAAGAAGTCGCCGTGCGGCGTCTGGTCAACTCCGGGTTCAAAATTCCCGGCGACGAGAAGTTTACCACGCGCTATCTGTTGAAGCTGGGCAACCGCGATGTGTTCGGTTTCGACTTCAAATGGTATCCAGCACCGTTGTTGACCGATCTCATGTATCCCAAGGATATATTGACCGTCGAACGACGCGAATGGGGCAATTTCTATGGCCATCTCAAATCGGTCAAGGAAAACGGAACCGTGGTCGCCGAAGGCGCTGCCGCTATGCCCGAGCTGGAAAAACGTGTGGCAAGGGCGCGTAAGTTGTTCGACGAAATTCTCCGTACCGAGAAACAGGATGTCGGTGATATCAATTACGTGTTGGAGCAACTGCGCCTGAAAGAGCGCAAGTTTCAGCTGGAAGGCAAGTTCGACGATGTTGCCAAACAGGCCATTGAGAAACAACGCGAAACGGCGACCACCAGCTTCGCTGAAATTCAGGCACGAGTGGGGAAATTGCGCGCTGAAATCGGGCGCGACAGTCTGAGCGCCGAGGTGATGGATGGCAAAATGGTAGATGTTCCGCTGGCCAAGGTGTCCGAAGTGTATCGCGCCAATGCCATGGGTGTGGCCGACAAGATCAGCTTCTATTTTCACAAACTGCATCTGTTTATCACCGAGGATCCGCGTGAGGCCAATACTGAGGGCGGGATATTTCCGGCCATTTTCGGCACAGTGATGATGGTCATCCTGATGTCCATCATGGTCATGCCGCTAGGGGTGATGGCGGCGGTATACATGCGTGAGTACGCCGGCCACGGCCTGCTGATCCGCATTATTCGCATTGCGGTGAACAATCTGGCCGGGGTCCCCTCCATCGTGTATGGCGTGTTCGGTTTGGGTTTCTTTGTCTACTTTTTGGGTGGCAACATCGACCAGCTTTTTTTCAAAGAGTCGCTCCCAGCGCCCACATTTGGTAGCCCGGGCATTCTGTGGGCCTCGCTCACTCTGGCTATCTTGACCTTGCCGGTGGTGATCGTGGCCACCGAGGAGGGCTTGTCTCGAGTGCCGCGCAGCCTGCGCGAAGCCAGCCTGGCGCTGGGTGCGACCAAGGCCGAAACCCTGTTGCGTACGGTATTGCCGATGGCCAGGCCAGCCATGATGACCGGCCTGATCCTGGCGGTGGCGCGCGCCGCAGGGGAAACGGCGCCGCTGATGCTGGTCGGTGTGGTTAAGCTGGCACCTAGCCTGCCGCTGGACGGGCACTTCCCCTATCTCCATCTGGAGAGGCAATTTATGCACTTGGGTTTTCACATCTACGATGTCGGTTTTCAGAGCCCTAACGTCGAGGCGGCGCGCCCTCTGGTCTATGCCACGGCGTTCCTGCTGGTGTTGGTGATCGTGGTGCTCAACATCGCCGCCGTCTCGCTGCGCAATCGTTTGCGGGAAAATTACCGTGGCCTCGAAGGCATGTGATTGCTCATTTCAATATCGAAACATGAACAGGATAACTAAATGATGAGTACGCTAAATATGAGTGCGACACCACCGAAAACACATACCTTTGATATGAGTGCGGCGCTGGATCGCATGCGAGTCGGCAGCAGCAAAGATGCGGTAGCACCCGTTTGTATCGAGACGAAGAATCTTAATCTGTATTACGGCGCGACCCAGGCACTGATGAATGTGAGTGTGCAGATTCCAAAGCGGCGTGTCACCGCCTTCATTGGGCCCAGCGGCTGTGGGAAATCCACTTTGCTGCGCTGTTTCAACCGCATGAACGATCTGGTTGAAAATTGCCGCATCGAGGGCAAGGTGCTGCTTGAAAATGATGATATCTATGATCGCGCTGTCAAAGTGGCATTGTTGCGCCGCCGCGTCGGCATGGTGTTCCAGAAACCCAACCCCTTCCCCAAGTCGATCTTCGAAAACGTGGCCTATGGTCTGCGCATCATGGGCGTGAACGACAAAAAGACATTGAGTGAAACCGTGGAGCGGGCGTTGCGCGGTGCCGCGTTGTGGGAAGAAGTCAAGGATCGCCTCAATTCCAACGGACTGAGCTTGTCCGGTGGGCAGCAGCAGCGCCTGGTCATTGCCCGTGCCATCGCGCTGGAGCCGGAAGTATTGTTGCTCGACGAGCCCTGTTCGGCTTTGGATCCAATCGCCACGGCCAAGGTGGAGGAGTTGTTATACGAACTGAAGGATCACTTCACTATCGTGATCGTCACCCACAACATGCAGCAGGCCGCCCGTGTTTCCGATTTCACCGCTTTCATGCATCTGGGAGAGATGGTCGAGTTTGCCGACACGAATACGCTTTTTACCACACCGAAAATGCAGCGCACCTCCGATTACATTACCGGCCGATTTGGTTGACTATATACAAGGAACATTAAACATGCTCGGAAATCATATTCTTACGAGTTTCGACCAGGACTTGCTCTTGTTGCGCGAAGAAATTTTATGCCTTGCCGGCCAAGCCGAAAAAGAGCTTGAGCGTGCCATGCTGGCGCTGTTGAATGATGACCATGTACTGGCGCAAGAGGTGGTGGCCAGTGACCTGATCGCAGATCGCCTGCAGCAGCAGATTAACCAACATGTGACCATTGTGTTGGCACGTCAGCAGGCGATGGCGGAAGATCTGCGCGAAATCCTGGCTGCCGGGCGGATTGCCGCCCATTTGGAGCGGCTAGCTGACTATGCAAAAAATACCGCTAAGCGGACGCAGGCACTGAGCAGAAAAGTGGATGCGGAAATAAGTACCCAGTTCAACTGGATGAGTGATCGTGTAGCTGCCATGCTGCGCCAAGTCATGCACGCCTATCAGGAACGTGATGCCGATGAGGCAAATGTCGCCTGGAGTAGCGATATCGAGCTGGATCGTATCTATGGCAAATTGTTTGCGCATCTGCTGGAACTCATGCGTCAGGATCCGGGTTCGATCAAGGATGCAACGCAACTGCTATTCATCGCCAAAGGACTGGAGCGTGCAGGCGATCACGTCACCGACATTGCGGAAGAAGTCTTTTGGATGGTTAAAGGAATACCTATGCAGGGTCCGCGCCCCAAAATAGATAACATCGCGCCGGAATAGCAGTTCAGCCCCTACATAGCGACACGACATTGAAGTATTCGCAGGTACGTTCGATGTGGTGTGATATGTCTCAGAGTTTGTGCCATGCGGCATTAACTAAATTGGGATATTTCGGTTTGCCTAGACTGCCGTTATAGCGCCCTAGAGCGCGGAAGAGGTCACCCTTTTCCATGTCGAGGTAGTGGCGCAGAATGACGCAACCATAGCGCAGGTTGGTGCGCAGATGGAATAAATTGCCTTCGCGTTGACCGAGGAGATTCAACCAAAACGGCATTATTTGCATATATCCTCTTGCTCCTACGCTAGAGACGGCATATTTCTTGAAACCACTTTCTACTTGAATGAGTCCCAATACCAATTGCGGATCTAATCCGGCGCGCGTGGCTTCGTAATACACAGTCTTGAGGAAGTCGGCGCGATAGTCCGCGTCCGGTATGCTTCTCTCCAAGCGGCGCGATGTGTCGTTTAACCAAGAGTCGAACTTCTGCTGCGATGCAAATGTCAGCTTGAGTGGCGCTTGATCCGAAACGGCGTGGTTTAATGAGATTTGGACACTAGCGGATAGCGGTTGATAGGTTTGAGCGCCGCCATATGTTGCGTGGGCGAATAACAATCCCGCCGCCAGCAAGGGTAGCCTAATGTAATTAGAATAACTTTCTTGGATTGATCGCATCGCATTAAGGGTGATTCTAAAAATCCACCTTTCGCATCTCATGCTCTTTAAGATAGTTGTTTTACGGCAAGTTACAGAAATACTTTAAGGTGATACTTGCGCTGAAGCGATTATCCTGAATGTTGCGTAAACTTCCTGCTACCGTAATTGCGTCCCAGCCAGATCGCGGGTCGCGAACGAGGGTAGTGGTATTGCCCAGTGGATCCTTGAGGTTGACTAAGTTGCTACTGGGTTGTAGTCCAAGGTGACCACGTTGCCCAGCTGGTCGGCGAAGGTCTTGACCTCGCCGCTGCTTGTGTAGGTGTGGCGCGTGGCGTTCCCCAGTACATCGGTGTTTTTTAGTTAACGACGCCAGTTTGTTCCTGTGATGTGGGCTTCATTTCATCCAACCCAACCGCACTATGCAATGACTGACACATTTTTTGCGCGATCACAATGCCGGGTAGCCAGACGCGGTTGCCCGCGCCCAGCCCCCTAAGAACCGTGCGTGCGACTTTCACCGCACACGGCTCAAGCCTCCCAAAGGCATCTTCCGACACCCGGTTACACCCCTGTATTCCTGGCATAATACTGACTCCTATGGCAATTGAAATGATGCATCTGAAGATTGCTTGCTGCATCCGTCCCGCCTACGGTCTTTTTCACAATATGTCGAGCATCCCAAGGGGTACTCTTTGTGATGGGATCCTGACAGGTAGGACACTTGCCCTCTTGCCTTAGCCAGACGCGGTAAAGCTTCCTGCGACCTCTCGACGAGCGCAGCATTTTCTTGCCCCATCGGGACTCGAAATACGGCTCCCACTGTGGGTCATGCGGATTGGCGTCGGCTTTGATCTTGACATGCCGTTGTATGGGCGTGTCCGATTCTTTCAGCAAAGTGACCTCTCTTCGTGTTCCATCTTCTTTTTCTTCTGTTGCGGCAAATACCCAATTCCGGGTGCCTCTGGTTTTAAAGTATTTCTCCTTGACCCAGCGGGCTCCTTTGTTTGGGTGCCTTCTCACCGCCCATCGCCATAGCATTGACCAGACACATTTATCAACCCTGGAAAAGATTTTCTTGGCAACTACATGGCTGTGGTAATTCGCCCATCCCCGTAAAACAGGATTGAGCAGCCTTATCAGATTTTCCTGTTTAGTCGCCTTGTTGCCCCTGATGACTTCACGGATTTTATCAAGATGCGCTTTGACGTTCGCTTTCGACGGCTTCATCAACAACTTGCCATTGTACTTGCGAATGTTCCACCCGAGGAAATCAAACCCATCCCTGACGTGCGTTATTTTGGTCTTTTCCGGAGATAGAGCTAAGCCCCGTTCCGCCAGAAATTCAACCACTGCGGGTTTGACCTCCTGTTCCAGCCATTCTTTCGAGTTGCCGGTGATGATGAAGTCGTCCGCGTAACGCACCATGTTCATTTTCAGACCCATCCGTTTTGCTTTCGGAAGTTTCTCCGTCAGCCTCGCTTCGAGGCCGTCGAGCGTCATGTTTGCCAGAACCGGACTGATGATGCCCCCTTGCGGGGTGCCGGACTCCGTGGGGAAGAGTTCGTTTTGATAAACGTATCCCGCCTTGAGCCACTTCTTTAGAATCGCCTTATCCGTGGGGATGTTGGCAATCATCCAGTCATGACTGATGTTGTCGAAACAGCCTTGGATGTCGGCTTCGAGCACCCATTCCGCACAGTTCTTTCTTGCGAGGGAAATGAAACATTGCTCCCCCGCATCGGCGGTTGATCGTTCCGGCCTGAACCCATAGGAATTCAGGTCGGCGGTGGTTTCCGCAATGGGTTCCAACGCCAGCAGATGTAACGCTTGCATGGCGCGGCACTTCATTACGGGGATGCCCAGCGGCCTTGTCTTGCCATTCTTCTTCGGAATTAATACCCTCCGAAGCGGAAGCGGCGAATATCCCCGCCGCTTCATCGACGCGATCGCGTTGGTCTTTGCCACCGGTGTTTTCCACGTTACCTTGTCCACACCGGGGGTGTTCTTGCCTTTATTTTCAGTCACCCGTTTGACGGCTAACGCTTTTCCGCTGAACGAGTGGGTCAGCAGCCATTGCAAGGCTTTCACCTTGTTGTGACGGCCATGCCTGTGTTGCCTTCACAATACGCGCTTGCAGCCGTCTTACCTGACGCCGGACATCGGCCCAACTGATGCCGTCCCACGTCACGCCGGAAGATGCACACGCCCATGTTGCAGCGTCCATTTGCTTTCCCTCCGTTTGGATGGTTCTACCAACTCTCTTGTGAAGAGAGACCACGGGGAAGTCTGCCCGCTTTCGCGTGGGGTGATGTTTCAACCCCTATCCGCCCGATTACAGAACGGCGTTCGCTTTATCCCTGATCCTGTTCCCGCACCGCCATAGGCAGAGCTTGCGGCCTGCTGTCCCCGAAGGGAGCGATACGGGGTTTCCACGTTCCACGCGACGAAGTCCGTTGGGTTAGGTGCCTGCAATCGACCGGGGAACATTTTGGTCACGAGAAGGAAGGTTAGAGGCCCATCTCCTGTCCCCAGTACCTTTTTGGTTCAAGCGTAAGAGCCACTTCCGCTTGTTCGATTTAACGGTCTTTAAACAGATTCAAATATTTTCACCATACCGACTATCTAGCACTCATCCAGCCTGTGGCTGCCAGAAGGGAGCGCCTCTCGCGATTTGCACCCCGCGTCTTGCGACGCTTCGTTACATTGTCGGGGACGCTGCTTTATTCGGTCCCCTAGATTCATCCGGTGACACGGATGGTTCTGTCCATTCATCGGCAGAACAACTTCATTGCGCGACCTCGTGTCGCAACTAACCTTACTCGTTAGGCATTTTTCTCAAGCTCAATTACAAGCAAGTTGATGCCAATGGGTGCGCCAACGTTCAGATGCGTAGGAAACGGCATTGTCTTACCAGTTCGAAGATAGCCCCGCCGTTCGTAGTAGGAAATTAATTCATGCCTCGGCTCAAGGACAAGCATTGAGTATTTTGCCGCAAACAGATGGTCTTTAGCGTATTGTTCGGCGGCTAAAATTACAGCGCTGCCAAGGCCGCTACCTTGAAGTTCAGGAGCTACGGCAAAGGCTCCTATATGCGCGGTGCCGTCTGATGGCTCGACGCAAATGCACGCTATAATTTTGTCACTTTGCCTATGGACAAGAAACACTGAGCCTTGGGAGGCAATCATCTCCTGAATTTGCGCTACGGAAACTCGATTGCCGGAAACCAGATTACTTTCAGTTGTCCAGCCAATACCACTTCGATACGCCGAATTTATAAGGTCGCAAATATCTGACGCTTCACTAATGTTGGCAGGTGCGAGATTCATGACTGATGCCTAACGAATAGCGTTTATCTACCGCCCCGCCCAAACTTATTTAACCCGCGTCCTGTATTGGCGGCAGATAAACCTTGTTGGATTGAACCTTACGGAGAGCGGAACCTATGGGGATTTTAAGGTTTTGCGGCGGCTCGTCAATTGCATGATCGAGAAGTACGCCAGTCGGGGAGGAATAAGCGGATACGGCAGCGCAAACTCTCTGCGCGCATTATTGCCTGAATGCCGCAACAAATGATAAGTGCAAATGCCATTCCTGCCGTATGGGCGAGCTCATCCATAAAAAATCACGAGGCCTTACATTTGACACTATCTATCCTACTTTCCGATTGTTTCACTGCTCGGCTCACGGTGGCGTAACTCACACCAACAAAAAAAGGTGTCAGTCATTGCATAGTTCATAACGAGCGAATTCATAAGCTTACAAACCTATTATTAACATTAAAATATGCTGCAATCTCAAATATTGTGTAGTGTCCTGTCTTGTATGTCGTATTAATTAAAGGGACCAGGCCCAGTCATGGCTTCGATCTTTGCATAGAAGCGTGAATTACCCAACGGCTGATTTTGGTTGAGTGCCAAATGCATATCCTCGATTGTCTTGCTGTTCAACTGCAAACGGAACAGTTCACGATATGCAGCTTGTCTTTCCTTGCTATTTCGCCCAAGTGCCGGATAGTAAGTAACTGGTCAAGTCGCTTGATCAGTAAATATAAGCTAAGGATATCGAATTGACGAATGAAGTAGACGAGGTCTGGAGATAAGAGGTCTGGAGATAATAAGTCAAATAGCTTGAATAATATTAATGAAGCTATTTGACCTGATTACGCGTTTCCGTTTCAATTAATCAAGTAACTTGACTCGTTGTCGTTCTGATAGGTGCGTCGCTGTTCCTGATCCACAAGGCGGAAGACCACGAAGAAAGATAGCAAACACCCTGGAGATTGAATCATGAATTACATTGTTCAGCTTTCCATGAGTCACTGTGTGATTGATGAAACAGATCAACAGTACGGCTATAATCACTTCATGCTACAGAACTACTGCCTTCAGTAGTGGCGGCAAGCATAGCTATTCCGACTACACTTTTCAGGCAGGTTGATAATATGGATACAGATTATTGGTGCGAGCGTTGGGCCAGAAGTGAAACGGGTTTCCATCAGAATGAAATCAATCCGCACTTGCAACAATTTTGGCCTGCACTGCACCTTGCTCCTGGCAGTCGTGTGTTCGTGCCACTTTGCGGCAAAAGCCGCGACATGCTTTGGCTGCGAGGGCAAGGCCATGAAGTGGTTGGAGTGGAAATCTGTCCATTGGCGGTCGAGGCATTCTTTGCCGAAAGCGGCTTGCACGCGACAGTCACGAAACACGGCGCTTTCAGCATCTACCAGGCAGAAGGACTCCGGCTTTACTGCGGCGATTTTTTCCAGCTGACATTAAAGGATATGGCCGGAGTGAGCGCAATTTTCGATCGCGCTTCGCTGATTGCGCTACCCCCACCAATGCGCAGTGCCTACGCAGCCCACATGCAGACCATCCTGGCTTCCGGCGTAAACACCTTGTTGGTCACATTCGACTACCCCCAACATGAAATGCAAGGGCCACCATTTAGCGTGCAGGAGCCAGAGGTAAGGGCGCTTTATGAGAAAACTGGCGAGGTACGTTTGTTGTATAGCGCGGATATTCTCGATAAGGAACCACGCTTTCGCGACAAAGGACTAACACAGCTGCAGGAAAAGGTTTTCCTTGTGACTTATAACGCGTGTTGAGCATCAGGGCACCGCTATAAATCCGTTAGTCGCTATAATGAGAGAAAGTTTCGCACCATACTCGTAACACGTTGATTGTTATGTGCTGCGATCGAGTTGTTCGGTGTAAGTGAAAAAATGACAGAAGAATGACAAATAGCGTTTATCTGCTGCGAGGTTAAGTTAACTGCTTAAGCACTGAAACGCTTACAGATCACGTCCTGCAATCAGAATACATCGAACTTATTTACAACCAACTCACTGAAACGAGGAGCCATGAATAAATCTAAATTAGCCCCAATTCGCGTGCCGAAGGTAGAACCAGTACGCTTGTGTATCGACATTGGATCAGGCAAGAGAACAAAGGCCGGGTTTGACGGCATTGATGCAATCGACTTTGGCCAAAAGTACGTCCATGACGTTCGCAATGGCTTGCCATTCAAAGCGAACACTGTTGATGAAGTGAATTCAAGCCATTTCGTTGAACACTTGACTGGGACAGAACGAGTAGCGTTTTTCAATGATCTTTACCGCGTGATGAAAGTCGGTGCAGTTGCTACTATCGTTACGCCGAATTGGAGCCACGCTTCTGCATACGGCGATCCTACACACCAATGGCCTCCTATGTCGTCGTGGTATACATATTACCTGGACAAAAACTGGCGCGATAGTCAAGCCCCGCATGTAGCATACACGTGTGACTTTGTGGGTGGCATTGCAGGAAAGTGGGATGAGCGTTTGAACGGTCGTGACCCTGAGTCTACTCAAGTTACAATGAATAACGAAACGAATGCTTGGCGTGAATTGATATGTACTTTGACCAAGAGATAAAGCAAACACATTTCCTATGGGTATATCAGAAAAACTCTGCTTGCCACGTGTTCAGAACTAATTAATATATAAAATATTTAGGGGCTGCTTACAGTACCCCATGAACATACTTCTTCGCATTTATCTTCCAAACAATAAAATATCGACATGCTAAAAATTATCGAAAAATGGTTCGAAGCCGCGCTCTGGAACGGACGCTTTGTGGTGGTAGTAGCAGTGGTGGCAAGCATGGCTGCTGCCATCGCTATTTTCTACATGGCCACGGTGGACGTGGTGTACCTTGTCAGCCACATGCTGCATTACGCTGACTCATCCCTGACCGAAGAAGCACGCAAGCTTCTTCACGATCAGACTATCTCCCATGTGGTGGAAGTGGTGGACGGCTACCTGCTAGCAACCTTCATGCTGATTTTTTCGCTCGGCATGTATGAGTTGTTTGTCAGTGACATTGATGAAGCGCATGGCAGTAAGGCCTCCAGTAAGATTCTGGTTATCGCGAGTCTGGACGACCTCAAAGCGCGGCTGGCCAAGGTAATTCTTATGATCCTGATCGTCACGCTGTTTGAGGAAGCGCTGAACATGAAGATATCGACCCCGCTCGACCTGCTTTATCTCGGTGGCGCCATTGCCCTGATTGGCGCATCGTTGTTTCTGACCCACAAGGCGGAAGACCACGGAAATGACAGTAAACACTCTGGAGATTGAGTTGTGAAAAGCATGATCCTGTTTTCCATATGCAACAGTGCGATTGATGAGTATAATCAAACACTTGAAGATATTTTTGCCTGCACGGAACCTTGTTCCTGATAGTCGTGTGTTCGTGCCACTTTGCGGCAAGAGCCGCGAATGCTTTGCTTGCGAGCGCAATGGCATGAATGGTTGCAGTGGAAATTTGTCCATTTGCGGTAGAGGCATTCTTTGCCGAAAGCGGACTACAAGCAACAGTCACAAGGCACAACGCTTTGAGCATCCACTGGCAGCCTGTCTGACTTAAGGGCCTTTCCTTTTGCTCCTTCTACCTAACCCAGAGGCACAAGGAAAGTCATCAACTTTTTCCTTGCTTTTGGCGATTCGTATCGTCAACAACGCCAGGTCTTGGTATGATCGGGGCTGAATTTTTGAGTAAAACAACCTCATGACTGACATCACCATCTATCACAACCCCAATTGCGGCACTTCTCGCAACACTCTGGCGATGATCCGCAATAGTGGCATTGAACCACGTGTTATTGAATATCTGAGATCACCTCCAAGCCGTGCCGAACTGGTGGCTTTGATTGCTGCCATCGGTAAGCCGGTGCGCGAAGTGCTACGCAATAAAGACGCGCTGTATGAAGAGCTTGACCTGGGCAATCCGAAATGGAGCGATAACGAGCTGATCGACTTCGTGATCGCTAACCCGATTTTGATTAATCGCCCGATTGTCGTAACGCCTTTGGGGACACGCTTGTGTCGACCGTCTGAAACTGTACTGGAAATTCTGCCGTAGCTTTATTGATTTGGCGCGGTGAAATATTAATTCCGTTCACCTTTCGACAGGCTCTCAATGAACAGCTTTTTATTTGCCAATTTATCAATGGGTTGTGAAATATTGAAAATCATAAAACAGCCGCCAAACGGCAGTAAAACTGTTCACTACTTACGCCTTGCCTCGCGTATGCGGGGCTTACTTGGCTCAAGGCGAACGGACTTGACAGACCCAAGGCGAGCGGACTTCAAATATAATCTGGCCGAATCAATAGCAGTGTGTAGCTGAGCCACCAAAAATTTAAAGGAAATTATGCCTACTATCCCAGCCTGCCCCCAATGTGCTATGGAGAACACATATCAGGATGGCGATAACTATATTTGTGCTGACTGCGGCCATGAGTGGCCGATAGTGAAGGCCGCACGCGCAGATGACAGCGCAGAACCGGAGGTGAAGGATGCCAATGGCAACGCGCTGAAAAATGGCGACTCGGTGGCGCTAATCAAAGACTTGAAAGTTAAGGGGTCGTCTATCACACTTAAAATGGGTACTAAGATCAAGAGCATCCGCTTGGTTGCAGGAGATCATGAGGTGGACTGCAAAATGGACACTGGCAGCTTTATGCTCAAGGCATGTTACCTGAGAAAAGTTTAAATTCAGATATGTTGCAATATATTTGTTAGGACTCCTTGACAATAGTTTAAATTTCGTGGATACTGCAAACATGAAAACGAAACACACCCTTCCTTGGCAAGACACTCCTGCGAAAAGCGAACGCATTGTCAGTGCCATTACGCGCATTGCTTCTGTGTTGCGCAGCGGTGCGTGGCAGTTTGCGACGGCTGAAGGGCTCAACCCGACACAAGTGGATATCCTCGAAGCGTTGCGGTCTCGGCGAGAAGGTGTGCGCTTATCATGGATAGCACAACATCTGGGCGTAACGGCCGCCAGCGCGAGTGACTCCATCACTTCGCTCACAGCTAAAGGATTAATTGAGAAGGGACGTGATTCTGCTGACGGCCGTGCTGTCGCATTGAGGCTGACAAGATCAGGACATGACTTGGCTGCAAAGATTTCCAACTCGGTCGGTTTTGCGCACGAAGCGATTTCTGATCTTCCGCAGTCCACTCAGGAAGCTTTGTTCGAATCTCTTCTGGCATTGATTGGCAAGTTGCAGCAGTCGGATCGATTCCCTGAAATTCGTGCCTGCGTTACATGCAAGTACTTCGCTATGAACAGGCATCCTGATTCCGACGCACCGCACCATTGCACTCTGGTGAACGCGCCGCTTTCTATCAGCTTATTACGGCTTGATTGTCCCGAACATGATCCGGCCCCAACTGCCGTTGCAGTTCGAAACTGGCGGGAACTTGAGAGTGTCTGAATGCCGCACTGCTTTTTTTTTAACTAATATAATTAGGAGTCCTATATGAATGAGCCGCCTTGAACCAACTAAAACGATCACTTAACCCATTTTGTCGAATTTTGCTGTTAACAATAACTAAAGGATTTATTCATGAAAAATCGTTTATTCTCTATCGCTGCATCTGTTTGTTTGAGCACAGTTGTTCCGATCGCATCCGCAAACAGCGGATCAGTCATCAGTCCGCAGACTCAAATCCCCGGCTACACCTACGGCCAGAAATCGGTTGCAACTGCACCCTTTACGCTTAAGGACTTAGAGTCATTAAAGAAGACACTCCTCTTCACTGATGAGGACGTGCGATATCTGCGTAAAAGCAAAGAGATTTTGGCAGGTCAAACAGATGCAATTCTGGATGTTTGGTACGGTTTCGTCGCATCTACGCCGGAACTTGTCGAGTATTTTAAAAATACTAAGACCGGCCAGCCAGATGGCGACTACCTGGGTGCAGTTCGTAAACGATTCGGACAGTGGATATTAGATACGGCTGATGCGAACTATGATCAAGCATGGCTCAACTATCAATACGAGATTGGACTTCGTCACACCAAGATCAAAAAAAATAAAACGGATCATGTTAAAAGCGTGCCTCAAGTGAATTTCCGTTATCTGCCCGCGCTCACGATCCCCGTGACGACAACGCTCAAGCCTTTCCTCGCGCAGAAGGGTGTGAGTACAGCCGATGTCGAGAAGATGCATGCCGCTTGGGTCAAGTCTGTTTTATTGCAAACCATTCTATGGAGTTATCCGTACGTCCGCGATGGTCAGTTCTAACTGTTAGATTGCATAGTTAATAAGGCATGCGCTTCATTTATTGGAGCCTTGCCGCAAATTTATCTCAACCGATTAATAAATTAAGGAAAACTCATCATGTCTCGTGTTCAACTCATTAACGCCAACGAAGCCACCGAAGATCGCAAGGCCATTCTGAATCAAATCAATGGAGCCTTTGGCGTTGTGCCAAACATGTTCCGCGCAGTGGCCAATTCACCCGCAGCACTCAAGAGTATGTGGGGTTCATTTGGCGCACTTGGTTCCGGCATTCTGGGCGCTAAGCTTGGGGAAAAAATTGCAGTCGCAATTGCTAACAGAAACAGCTGTGAATACTGTCTGGCTGCTCATACTGTTTTGGGTCAGAATGCCGGGGTTTCCGCACTTGAAATGGCAGCCGCTCAAGCCGGCCGATCAGATGACGCACAAACCGCCGCTGCTTTGCGTTTCGCGCTGAAGCTTGTTGCCAACCGTGCGCAAATTGCCGATGCAGATATCACCGAATTGAGAGCGGTTGGGTTCAACGACGAACAGATCGTCGAAATCATGGCTCACGTTGCATTGAACATTTTTACCAATTATGTCAACGTGGCCTTTGATGTACCGATTGATTTCCCTAAAGTAAATTTACTAGCAGCAGCTTAGATGTCAGCCTTGCCGGGAGTGGCTCAGGCTCTCCCGGCAATTTCTAACCCAACACAGGAATAATTGTATGACTAACATCAACGCAGTCGCCCCAGAACTGGAAGTAACCCAATGGATTAACACACTACGTCCTATTACGCTTGCAGAATTGCGCGGACGCGTGGTTGTACTGCACGCATTCCAGATGCTATGCCCCGGTTGCGTATCACATGGTCTGCCACAAGCTGCGGCTATCCATGATACTTTCCCGGCATCAGAGGTTGCCGTGATCGGTATTCACACTGTCTTTGAGCATCACAGTGCAATGACACCCGTCGCGTTAGAAGCGTTCATTCATGAATACCGTATCCGTTTTCCAGTTGCGGTAGATCGTCCATCAACAACAGGCAGTATTCCGCACACGATGGAGGCATTTGGTATGCGGGGCACGCCAACACTTATTCTTATAGACCGGCAAGGATGCATTCGACTCAATCACTTTGGTCGCATGGATGATTTACGCGTTGGAGCAACGATTGGCCAACTGGTGAGTGAGGCTGCGATCGATCCCTACAATAATCGAGATCAAGAGCAACACACTGCAGGGCGCGGAGGTTGTGACGATGAAAAGTGTGCTATTTCTGAAAATATGGAATAGGCGAGCGTATAAACCCAGATAATCCATAAGACCTGATTCGCGCGATGACGGCGCATCCCCCCTTTGCAAAAGGGGGGCTAGGGGGGATTTGAGCGTTGCGGGGACACAAAAATCCCCCTCTGCCCCCTCGCAAGCTCTCCCCCTTTTGCAAAGGGGGATGCTGGTTAAATTTCTAATGGATTATCCGGGATAAAATGACAAGTGTTACCGCCAACATTATTAGATCGTTCCAACAAAACCGTTACTGTGTGCAGTGAGCTTATCGAACCACTGATCCCGCGTCGGAGCTGGCCTTCTGCAAGCTCAAGCCGAACGGTATATTTGAGGAGTATCGTTGGAAAGTTTGAAAGGCTAGACCCGATGCGGCTTGAGTCCATGGGCGCGCCAGATGCGGGCAACGGCAGAAGCGTTGGTGCCCAAGTGAGCAGCCAAGGTGCGCGTGCTCCAGTGCGCCGTATCTGCAGGCGTTTTTTCAAGCGTGGTCCGTACCACCTGTTCCACGTTGGCCGCATTGCGCGCTGTGCGCGGACGACCAGGACGCGTCGCATCTTTAAGCATTCCATCGACGCCGGCAGCGAGAAAGCGTGCGCGCCAGCGCGCTACAACTCGGCGGCCAACGTCAAGCTTCTGCGCGATGTCCCTGTCCGTCATCCCGGCCGCAGCCAACAACACGATGCGGTTGCGAATTTGAACGCGCGCTTCAACACGTTTGCGCTTGGAAAGAGTTTGCAGGCGGCGATCATCGTCTGAGCTCAACTGGATTGGATTGGCAACACGCATGGCACTGACCTCCTAAGCAATAAGCTGTTACAGGTCAAGCCTTAATATAAGTTTCATTATTTATGATGCACTGCACTAGGTCGAGTCGCCTGACCGTCTATAATTTCTAAGCAATGCATCATTCGTCCTTGTCCAGTTCTGCATCCCATCCCATGCTGCGTGCGGTTGTGATGGCGTGCGCATATAAGTTCGCATGTTTTTCACGCAGGTTTTCAGGTAGTCGGCTGGGTAAGTGTGCGTATGGCTCCCAGGCGGCATAAACCTGTTCGTATAAATTTTGCATTCGTGCTGAATCCCAGCCTGCACAGGTTTCTGTTTCGGGCAAAATACCAAATACCCAGGCATCACGCACAATGCGTCCCAAATGGGTCAATCCGCCCTGTGCGTCTTTGTCGACGCCAACATAAAGTTGTAGTGTCATCTTGTAAGTCCTGCATAAAGTGCGGGTAATTTTTCCGGTAGCCGTTCTACATGGTCTAACACGATGTAATTTTTGGCTCCGAAAATCCGGGAAACGTATTGATCTGCTCTTGGGTCGAGTGAAATGCAGAATGTGGTCACGCCGGAACGGGCCACTTCTTCCACGGCTTTTTTGGCGTCGAAACGTAAATACTGTGGATCACGTACATCGATGTCTGCCGGCTCGCCGTCGGTAATCAAAAGCAATAATTTTTTGGTAGATTTCTGCAATTTCAGATACTGCCCAGCGTGGCGTATGGCGGCTCCCATGCGCGTGGAAAACTGCCCCTTCATACCCGCCAAACGGGATTTCGGGATGTCATTATAAGTTTGATCGAAATCCTTGAAGCGAGAATACTCCACTTTGTGGCGCCCGTCCGAGAAAAAGCCGTGAATCGCGAAGGGGTCACCAATTTTGTTGATCGCGTCTGCGAGCAATACGGTGGCTTGTCTTTGTAAATCCAGAATACTATATTCTTGCCCGGTAACTTTCTCGTTGGTCGACTCGGATAAATCCAGCAAAACCATCACCGAAATGTCGCGCACCTTACGCACTGATCGCATCATGATGCGCTGATCAGGTTGCTGCCCCATGCGAATGTCGATCATGGCCCGAATAGCGGCATTTACATCAAGCTCGTCACCATCTTCCAGCTTGCGGATGCGAGTTACGCCCTGCGGTTGCAGCGCATCCAGCAGAAACTTCAAGCGGTTTATAGTTCTCTTGTGCTGCGAGGTAATGTCGTCAATCAGCTGCAAATCGCCAGCCTTCGGCCGTTTTTCCAGCACGGTAACCCAGGAAGGTCGTTCAAGCTGTATCTGGTAGTCCCATTCCGAGTAATGGTAAGGCTCGGACAGAGGCTCTTTGCCTTCCAGTTCGTTGAAGGATTTACCCATGTCTTCGTAGGGGAATAGCTCTGTGTCCAGAACCCAGATCTCTTCCGCATCATCACCGGCGTTTTCTACTTCAACTTCATTGGCAAGCTCAACCGCGCTGACATATTTGCGAACCTGCTTGGGCGCGTTATACCCAGCCGCTATTGCCTTATCGAGATCGAATTCCTCGAATTCCCAAATGTAACGATTGTCGTCACGGTAAGGCGTAGTGAGTAAGTCGCTGCGGGGAGCAAAGCCAATATGCCTGGTCATGAATTCATGCGCTAGCTGTACTCCGATATCCCAGGAAATCTGATTTGTGTCGAGGCGCTCTGCAGCCGTTTTGAATAATATACGCCCCTGGGTTATCCAAGGATCATCGTCATGATAGCTATCGTCAAGCAGCGCGCGTGCCAGACGATTAAGAAAATCCCCTGCAGTGCTACCCTGGTCGGAAGTAATAATGTGGAATTTCGACCACAAATGCTTGAGTCCGGGGAATTTGCGCACAGCCAGTGTTTCAACGCGTGCATCCTCGATTACGCTGATAACTGCCATCTGCCAGGGATTAAGCGCCTCGGCTGAGATTGGCTGGCTGGTATAGGCAATGTGAGCTGCACAATGTGCAGCGGCAGCGCGGTAAACTTCCAAGCCTGGTAATTTAGTTTCGCCCACGACGAAATCGTCATAAGCATCCGGTATATGCAGAAGATAGCCCTCAATAAAAGGCCGGTAGCCTTCCCTTGTCTCAAAGTCGCCGGAAGTGGGTTTCATGAAGAAGTCGCGCGCCCACAATGCGCGCAGATACATGTTGATGCGACGTTGAACATCAATAAACAGCGTACCCTTCCGTTCCTTCTGCAGCATGGCCAGGGATTCTTTGGATTTCAGACTGAAATAGCTGGCCTGCTCCGGATAATTGGTGCGGTATGCATGCGCGCCCCATAGTGCCCAGCGCCGTAAACCGCCTAGTGTCAGCTGACTAAACAGCATTTCCAGGTTTTCTAGCATCGGCCGCATACCGCGCGGTGCCTGAGACACCAGCGTATTAAGGAATTGCAGGTAGGAACGGAACAGGGCTTCGTCGCCGAGGCGGTTGGCTGCTGTGGGTGCCGTGCTGAGAACCAGCTCGATTACTCCGCCGGCGGTTTTGGAAGCCATCGCCAGCGCATTTTGCACCAGATCTGGCACGGTATCCTCGCCAATTTCCTTGGCTACCAGCGGCGCATGGTCGATCCAGGTGGCAACCAGGCTATCGCCCTTGCCCAGACTCTTCAGAGCGGAAGCCCCCTTGAGGTAATTATCCAGGCCACGTGCGCTAAAAACCTTGGTAGCTTCATGCCACACAGAATGCAGATTCTCTTGCAATTGAGGAGAGAGTGAATCAAGCAATTCCTGATAGTCTTCAAGTCTGATTGACATGGTTACTCCACCAGTAAAGACATTAATATTGAACTCGCGCAGCGATTCGTTTGACCTTCTCCCACCGGGAGAAGGTAGGGGTGCGGGAAACGACGGACACACCGAGCTTTATCATCGGGGGCGGATCTTTCCATGCCCGCTAGCCGACAGGACGGAATTAAAAGAACGTTGTCACCGCAGCATCCAGCGCATCTCGCATGTCAGGATCATCGGTGATTGGTCGTACCAATGCCACACGGCAGGCTTTGACCGGATCGACGCCTGTGGCGATAAGGCTGCCTGCATAAATCAGCATACGAGTTGAGATTCCTTCGTCCAGCCCGTGCCCTTTCAGGTTACGCGCTCGCTCGGCGATGGAAACTAGCTTGCCAGAAATTTCGGAAGTAACGTTGGTTTCATGAGCAACAATCTCGGTTTCAATGTTGTGGTCGGGGTAGTTGAAGTCGAGACCACCGAAACGTTGCTTGGTCGATTGCTTCAGATCCTTCATCAAGCTCTGATAGCCAGGATTGTAGGAAATGACCAGCTGAAAGTCAGGGTGAGCTTGCAGCAATTCACCTTTTTTTTCTAGCGGCAGTACGCGGCGATTGTCGGTCAACGGGTGGATTACCACCGTTGTATCCTGACGCGCCTCGACTACTTCGTCGAGATAGCAAATTGCACCATAGCGTGCGGCGATGGCTAGAGGGCCATCCTGCCAGTGGGTGCCGTTGGCATCGAGCAGAAAGCGTCCAACCAGATCAGAGGCGGTCATATCTTCATTGCAGGCAACAGTGATCAGAGGCTTGCCCAGCTTCCACGCCATGTGCTCAACAAAGCGGGTTTTGCCGCAGCCGGTAGGCCCTTTTAGCATCATTGGCATGCGCACTGAATAGGCGGCCTCATACAGCTCGATCTCGTCTGAGACGGGGCGATAGTATGGTTCTTGTTGAATCCTGTATTGCTCGATGACGTCGCTCATTTCAGTTCCCATCTTTTTAATCGTTTTTAACCCAGGGGAGCAAATGCCCGCTTTGGGCAGTCATTTGCGTCCATGTGCTAAAGGGCACCTTTAAAAAGTAATTTTGGCAAGACCAAAAAATTCCCTGCCGCCTGCAAAATAGCAAGCCGGTGGCAGGGAAAATACTACTTTATACAGTTTTGCCGCGGAAAATTACCATGGCTGCACCTTGCGACTGGTTGAGGTTGTTGTAACCAACCAGACGCACGTGGTTATTGGGGTTTGCCTTGCGGCAAGCTTCGGCTTCAGCCAGCACCTTGGACACATCGGTTTCACCAAACATTGGTAGCTTCCACATATACCAATAATAGTCCATTAAGTATTCTGGCTCGGTATGCTCTATCGCTGGGTTCCAGCCTTTGGAAACCAGGTACTGCACCTGTTTTTTGATTTCATCTTCAGTCATGGCAGGCAAGTAGGAGAATGTCTCAAACTTGCGGCTAGCCGGATCGCTTAGACGCGATTTGTAATCCATTACTTCACTCATGATTTTCTCCTTATATTTAGTTATAGGGGGCAGGCCGTAGCCTGCAACCCGCTACTATCAGATTACTTGTGAGCCACGTCCAACTTGTCGACGGTGTCGAACTCGAACTTGATTTCTTTCCAAGTTTCCATGGCGATCTTCAGTTCCGGGCTGCTTGCTGCGGCCTTTGTCAAGATAGCTTTACCTTCCTTCTCGACATCAGTACCTTCGTTACGCGCTGCTACGCAAGCTTCCAGAGCCACGCGATTGGCTGCGGCACCGGCAGCGTTACCCCATGGGTGACCCAGCGTTCCACCACCAAACTGCAGTACGGAATCATCCCCGAAGATGGAAACCAGCGCTGGCATGTGCCAGACATGGATACCGCCAGAGGCAACCGGGAGCACGCCCGGCATGGAACCCCAGTCTTGATCGAAGAAGAGGCCGCGATTGCGGTCTTCCTTGATAAATTCGTCGCGCATGGTATCGATCCAGCCGAGAGTGGCCTCACGATCGCCTTCCAATTTTCCTACGACGGTACCGGAGTGCAGGTGGTCACCACCGGAAAGACGCAGAACCTTGGTCAGCACGCGGAAGTGGATACCATGGTGCGGGTTACGGTCGAGCACGGCGTGCATGGCGCGGTGGATATGCAACAGCATGCCATTCTTGCGGCACCAGTTGGCCAAGCCTGTGTTAGCAGTCAGACCGCCGGTAAGGTAGTCGTGCATAATGATCGGTGCGCCGATTTCTTTGGCGAACTCGGCACGCTCGTACATCATTTCTGGCGTTGGAGCCGTTACGTTCAGGTAGTGTCCTTTGCGCTCTCCGGTCTCGCGTTCAGCTTTTAATGTTGCGTTTTGAACAAACTCAAAACGATCGCGCCAACGCATGAATGGCTGGCTGTTAACGTTTTCGTCATCCTTGGTGAAGTCCAGGCCACCGCGCAAGCATTCATAAACGGCACGACCATAATTCTTGGCAGACAGACCCAGCTTGGGTTTAATGGTGCAACCCAGCAATGGACGGCCATATTTGTTCATCTTGTCGCGCTCGACCTGAATACCTTGAGGTGGGCCACCGCAGGTTTTTACATAAGCAATCGGGAAGCGGACATCTTCCAGACGCAGGGCACGTAGCGCCTTAAAGCCAAACACGTTACCGACCAGGGAAGTCAGCACGTTGACTACAGATCCTTCTTCAAACAGATCAATCGGATAGGCTACAAAGGCAAAGAAACAGGTATCATCACCAGGAACGTCTTCGATGCGATAAGCGCGACCTTTGTAGTAATCCAGATCGGTCAGCAGATCGGTCCATACTGTGGTCCAGGTACCAGTTGAAGACTCGGCGGCAACCGCAGCGGCCAATTCTTCACGGGGCACCCCAGCTTGCGGGGTGATTTTAAAACAGGCTAGAAGGTCGGTATCCAGAGGGGTATATTCTGGCGTCCAGTATGTATGCCTATATTCTTTCACACCGGCGTTGTAGGTTTTGACTGCCATTGCAGGCTCCTTAGATTTCAAGTTAAACATATACCGTCCCTTTCGGAATGGCTTCTGGCTCATTTGAGCGTGGTTGAACTATAACGTGAGCACGGTCATAAATAACAATTGTATTTTTTAATATAAATGATAGATTATCGTCTATGATAAACAAAGCGAACATGAAACACGCAACTTTGCGCCAGCTGCAGGTTTTTGAGGCGGTTGCGCGCAATTTGAGCTTTACTCGCGCTGCAGACGAATTGCATCTTACGCAGCCTACCGTGTCCATCCAGATCAAGCAATTAACTGATATTGTTGGCCTTCCTTTGCTGGAACAAATCGGAAAACGGGTTTTTTTGACCGATTTGGGTCAAGAATTGCTGGCGGTGTGTCGCGACACTTTCGAGGGTCTGTCGCAGTTTGAGATGCTGATTTCGGACAGGAAAGGGATGAAAACGGGAAAGTTACGCTTGGCAGCAGTTACCACTGCCAAGTATTTCATCCCGCGTTTGCTTGGATCATTTTATAAACGCTATCCCGGCATTGAAGTTTCCCTGAATGTCACCAACAGAGAAATGATATTGCATCGTCTCGAAAATAACGAAGATGATTTATACATCCTCGGACAGCCGCCCGAGCACATAGAGGTGCATGCCGATTACTTCATGGAAAATCCGTTGGTGGTTCTGGCACCGTACGATCACCCCTTGTCGGGAATGAAAAATATTCCATTGTCTCGCTTGGCAGAAGAGCCCTTCCTGATGCGCGAACCGGGATCGGGTACCCGGCTTGCCCTTGAGCGATTCTTTAGCGAGCAGGGATTGGTGCTAAAAACAAGGATGGAGTTGGGCAGCAGTGCGGCCATCAAAATGGCAGTGCTGGGCGGATTAGGGATAGCCGTGCTGTCTGCGCATACCTTGGCGCTTGAACGAAACAGCAAAGAGCTCACCATACTGGATGTGACAGGATTCCCCATTAGGCGCCAATGGCACGCTGTTTACCCAGCCGACAAACGGTTGTCGGTGGTCGGTAGCACTTTTCTGGATTTTCTGAAACAGGAAAGCCGATCAGAAGCGAACCGTTACCTTGCCGGTATGCCAGGTTTTTTACCAGTGGGTGAGAGTTAAGGAAACGCTGAATAATTCACCGCGTGACCGGTTCCGGTGCGAATTTTCCCGGATACAGGAAGAAATTTTGCGATTTTTAGCCTGGCAAGCAGTATTTTTTGCATTATTGTCCTCGTTTTTCGTTTTTAGGGGCAACTTGGCTGTCAGCAATACATTGGCATCAGCGCGCCAGCACCAAATTGGAAAAACCAAACAGCGTAAATTGCTGAGCGGCGTTCTTAGCCATCCCTTTGTATCGAGTCTTACGGTGCTAGAACAGGTTCTTCACCACATGGAATGGATGCTCGACTTTGGCACAAATACTGGCTTTTGCGTGTTCAAGTTTTTCCATCAGCTCGCCTACAGCGCACTTGTCCAGTGCTTTACGTTTGGAGGACCGCATCGCTACATGCCAAACTACCGGCAGTTCCAGATAGCGTGGCATCGACAATGGTGTCCTCACGCAGAAATAATCTCTTCTCAGCCAGATGGGCGTTGATCGGGGTGAAGATGGATTTAGTTAATTGATGCACTTCCACCAGTTGGCGAAATTTGAGCAGGGTCGTTGCATCCGGTACCGCTTTACGATTCAGGCACGTGGTCGCTTAAGTAGCTCCAAGGCCAACCCAGCTCGCCACCTAAAGTTTCCTACAAAAGCAGCGCTTCAGAGTTGAATCCTCCCGCTCTAAAAAAATCAAACGTTGCATCGTCGCCGCAATGCGCTACGTTAAACCTGAACCAAGGTGAGGGCTCCTGGTTTGGCCGGAACATGTTTCCGGGAGCGAGCATTATTCCCTCAATTGCAGCGAGGCTTGCAATTTCAGCCGCGTTGCTTTGATCATTCAATTTTGCCCAAATAAACATCCCTCCTTCCGGTTCGGCATATATCGTAAAGCCAAGGCTTTCAAGTTTTTCAATAGTGGTTTGTCGCGCCAGCAGCAATTTTGCTCGCAGCTTATCCAGATGCTTTCGATAATGGCCGTCAGTCAAAAGTTGATACATCAATCGCTCACTCACTTCCGAAGTAGTAAGACCTGTCAAAAGCTTAACATTACAGAGTTTCTCTGCAATTTCCTGGTTACATGCAAAGTATCCGACACGTAGACTTGCTGAGACCGATTTTGAGAAGCTGCTTACGTAGATCACTCGATTGAGTTGGTCAAGCGTAGCAAGACGAGTCGCTATCGATGGATGGAAATCGCCATATATATCATCCTCGACCAGAATCATGTCGTATTTTTCGGCCAACTGAAGCATGCGGTGAGCGACAGGCTGGCTAATGCTGGCGCCGGTCGGATTGTGCAAAATCGTATTTGTAAAAAAAAGCTTGGGATGATGTTCCTCGATCAGCGCTTCCATCGCACGGGTGTCAGGGCCATCAGTATTCCAAGGCACCCCGACGATTTTCGCGCCAAATGATTTCAGCCCTCCGAAAAGAATAAAGTATCCCGGATCATCGACTAGCACGGTGTCTCCTGGCCGTACGAAGAATCGAGTTACCAGATCCATCGCATGTGTCACACCTGTGGTCAGGATGATCTGCGAAGTATCCGCAACAATGCCGATCATAGATAGCTTTTGTTGAAGCAAATCCCTCAAAGGTAAGTAACCGCCTGGAGTGCCATAAGCGGTAAGGAATTCACCATCCTTAAGTGACAAGGCCCTCAAACTTTTTTTGATGCCAGTTTCTACCATCCATGAAGCTGGAAGCCACCATGCGCCGGGCATCGTTTTGCTAGCACGATCTTTTAGTGAATTCCTTAACAGCCAGACGACATCTACCACGCTATCGAGTTGATATGCCACTTCCGATAAATCACGAGATGTCGGGCGAGATGAAACATAAAAACCAGAACCTTGCTTCGATTGCAGATACCCCATTGCCACCAACTTGTCATAAGCCTGGACAACAGTGAAGCGGCTTATCCCGTGGTATTGAGCGAATCGTCGTATTGAAGACATGCGCGAACCCGGACGAATTGACTTGTCATCTATCATTTTTTTGATGGCATTGGCGATCTGCTCAATCAACGGTAGTGGATTGTTTGAATCTAAACTTAACATTGGCATGGTTTCTGAACCGGTACAGGTTGGTTAAATATAAAAACAACTGTACCTGTATTGTTAGATTATTGTCTAGTAGTGTGAGCATTAAGAGATCAGATTGAATATAAACATCTCTGAATAGTAGTTGACCACTATTAATTCAATTAAAAAACAAATAATTTTATTGAAAAGGAGTAGTAAAAATGAATTCTCAATATATCAAAGGATTTATTGCTGTGTTGGCTGGGACAGCGCTAATCTATTTAGGAGATAAGGCGCTGGGGGTCAATATCGAAGTATTTACCGGCATCTCCACATTTACATTTGTGTGGATGATAGATATTTTTTTGGTGCCGTTCGTTGCGGGCTTCTTGGTGTCATGGATTTTTGGTCTAGGTGGAAAATGGCTGGCTTGCTTACCCCCGCTGATTGTACGCTGCGTCAGCTTCGTCTATTTAACTTATTTCAACAATCCTTCTACAGATGTAGACATGTTTTTCCTAGTCCCCCTAGCATACTGGGGACCCTGTCTCATTCTGGTAGTGGAAGCTGCCAATTTTGGAGGAATTATCGGAGAGGTTGTAAAAGGTGTGTATCGCCTTCCTAGCAAAGAAAATGGGGAAGTGAATATGACGACCACAAATAAAATAGCCATTTGATAATGACCATTAAATGCAACTGAATTTAAATGACCATTTGTCAGATCTGTTGCTGGCGGTGAAACTCACCTAGCTAAAATAAAAGTGCTTCCTTACAACCATGCCACATCGTAAAGCCTGCACTGGGTTAAGTAAGGATTTTTTAGAGGAAACAAAACTTCACCAAAATAGCGCGGATTGGATAGATGTTCACAGTCAGTGCAACACAGCATATAAAAATCACCACTTAAGTTTAACTAAATATAGTTTTAAAAAAATCTAACTGTAAAGCATTAGATAAAGGAGAAATAACCATGTTGAAATCATTCCTACCATATTTTTTATGTTCGATTATAGCTATCAATCTAAGTGCATTCACCGTAGTGCTTCAGATAGGTTTAATTGACGCTTCAATTGCTGTTAAAACTATATCGTGGATATTAACTGTATTCACATGGTCTTTGGTATACATATACCGTATTGGTCGTAATGAGGGTCAGCTAGAAATGGTAGAAGCCAACGGATTAAGCCACCAGGATCGGTAGCGACTGCATCGAGCTAATTGTTTTGGTTTTTGTCCACACTTCACTATGCCTGGCTACGGCCACTATGCGTATAGCTCCACTACACTGGTTTGGAACTCGGGTAGCATTTTATTTTTCGGCGGCTACCACAGTAACCACGAGAATGTGCGACTGATCGTTACTGTGACGAACTAAGGTACGGCCAGGTGGCTGGTACTGCACGGTGCGTTGGACTCAGAACAGCTCATCGCATTGGTGAAGTGTTTGGTGAAAGATGCCAAACGCAAGGTATTTCTGATCTTGGAAAGCTGGCGGGTCGGCCATGCCAAACTGGTTCAGGTAGGGTTAGCTAAACATCAAGACAAAATGAAGTGTTTTATCTGCCGAGTGACCGCCCCGACTTGAATGCAGATGAAATGCTGAATGCAGACCTCAAACAGGGTGTGACGCCTTAGATACCTGCGCGAACAAAGTGATCACTAATCAAGACAATAACCAGCACCATACGCAAGCTGCAAAATCATCCGAGCACATAACAAGTTACATTGAGCATGCTCCTGTAAAGAATGCAGCTTAAGTTCAACAGGTTATTGCCGGATCAATAATATTGTTCATAAATGGCCAACCATCACCATGCTATGTTCACGAACACGTGTTCTGCTCGCTTTTTATGAATATGGATGTTAAACATGTTAGTGGTCAGCCTTTGTTCGTGGCCTTTGGATAGGTGCGTGTAGTGGGCACAAAATTGATCGTTCTTTAATTTATTAGCATTAATCGCATGATTTAGAGGTTAGTCAATCACCTGACCATCATGCTGCTGTAGCACCGGTCACTGCATGGCAATATATCAACTTATTGTCTTCGTCGGTATGAATGGACTTGTGATTCCAATGAATAGTCTGAGCTCATGCAACTGTTCCAAACAGTGCGCCAACGCTGGCTGTCAATCCCATAGCTAGTGTCTAATTGCATTAATAAAAGATATTAACTAAAATATCACCTTCAGGGTTTATTGCCGGAGGTGTTCCATGTCCCGAGTTGCAGTGAAACTATTGTGCACAAAAGAACAGGAAATGGCGTTGAATAAACTCGCACGTAGTCGCACAGAGCAGACCCGATTAGTTGAGCGGGCCAAGATTGTTCTGGCCTGCTTGTCGGGTAAACGCAACGATCAAATTGCCACTGAAATGAAGTTGCGCCCCAATACCGTAGGCATTTGGCGCAATCGCTTTGCAACACATGGTTTGGCTGGTTTGCACGATCAGGCCCGCTCCGGCAAGCCAAGCACCTACGACCACTCGGCTTTGCGGCAACGTATCCTGGAGTAACTGGAGATGGCGCCGCCTGCAGGAATGAGCACCTGGGATGGCGGTTCTGTCGCGGTGAGTTTGGGCGTGTCTGCCGATGTCGTGTGGCGAATCTTACGCAAAGAAGGGATACAGCTACAACGGCATCGGTCTTGGTGCGTCAGCACCGACCCGGAGTTTGCCGCCAAGTCCGCCGACGTGATTGGCCTGTACCTCAACCCGCCACACAATGCTTTGGTGCTCAGTGTTGACGAGAAGCCGTCGATTCAAGCCATTGAGCGAACCTGTGGTTATGTACATACCAGTAGCGGCAAGATCGTGCGTGCGATGAAGAGTACCTACAAACGCCACGGCACGTTGAATCTGTTTGCCGCGCTGCAAGTCGCCACCGGGCAGATTCATGGCAAGACCACCGCGACAAAGAAACGGGTGGACTTTCAGGCCTTCCTTGACGAAGTAATTGCACAGCAACCAGAGGGGCGGGAGATTCATATTATTTTGGACAATCTATCGACCCACAAAGGAAACACCGACTGGCTAGCCGCTCACCCCAACGTGATACTCCACTTTACGCCCACGTCGGCGAGCTGGCTTAATCAGATTGAAATATGGTTCGGGATTTTGCAGCGCAAAGCACTGCGAGGAGCAAGCTTCGAGAGTATCGACAAGCTTACACAAGCCATTAATGACTTCACAACTGCGTACAATAAAAATGCATCGCCATTCATTTGGCGCAAGCGTGAAGTCAAGGGTGCCCAGCTCCGCAATACTATTATTAACTTATGCAATTAAACACTAGAGCACCCCAAAATGTTACGCGTATTGCACCTACAGCCACTCGTGCCCCACCGGCTCGCGCAGCCACGCCACCCAGAAGTGCAAGGAACACAAGTAAAGTAATTGAGATGATGGGAATCAGACTTGCTTCTGGAGCAAATACAGTGACTATGAGAGGCATAGCTGCCCCAACAGCGAAGCTGGCTGCTGAAGCAAAGGTCGCTTGAAGTGGACGCGCATTTTGCACTTCAGATATTCCAAGTTCGTCGCGAGTGTGTGCACCAAGCGCATCATGCGCCATAAGTTGATCGGCAACCTGGTTTGCAAGCGCAGGATCAAGGCCGCGGCCGACATAGATCGCTGCTAGTTCTTTGCGCTCGCCTGAATCATTTGCCTCCAGTTCTTTTCGTTCACGCTCAATGTCAGCCTGTTCGGAATCTGCCTGTGAGTAGACGGATACCTACTCGCCTGCAGCCATTGACATGGCTCCTGCGACAAGACCGGCCACTCCCGCAAGCATTATGTTGCCGTGGGTTGCATGTGCAGCTGCAACTCCCAGTACCAAGCTTGCTGTGGAAACGATGCCGTCGTTTGCGCCCAATACTGCGGGGCGAAGCCAGCCGATTTGTCCAGCGAAGTGTCTTTCCATGTGGCGTGAGCGCATTTTTTAATATTTCCGTAAAATGATGCATGCTAAATCAAGTGATTTGTGAGGAAATACAATGTTTTTGCCGTCATGATTCATTAATTCTGCAGGGCAAACTCCTAGCTCTGCCGAGGAGCTCACCAAGGTTTGACCTATGCGACGGTCGGATTGAATCTTTCCGAGCCTAGTCCAAAAGACGAAGGAGATTCACAAATGTAAAGAGTACCAAAGGCACGCACATATTGATGTGGGATTGTAAATATCATGAGGTGATTATCCCGAAGACGCGCAAGAAGCAGATATTGAAGTATTGCGCCAGCACCTTGGTGCAAAACTTTGAGAATTGGCGAAGCATAAGAAAATGGCAGTGGTGAAGAGAATCTGATGTCAGATCATGTGTATAGATGTCTGAGCATACCGCCGAAGTTCACGCTCTCGGATGTGATCGGATACATAAAACAAGCGTGTAGTCACCATAGCAAGGAAGTATGAAGCTCGGGCGAGGAACTTCACCTGTGGGGCATTCTGGGCAAGAGACTAGTATGAAGCAGGAGTACGTCCATGGAAAGTAATCAGAGACGCGTATGATGCATATGCTTGACGCCAACAAGATGGCGCGAGGCAGTCAGCCGATAACGGTTGTGACCTTGGCGGGATTAAACGAGTACAGAATCACTTCATTCAGGGCGAATTTGCTGCTTGAAAGGAAATATATTAAGACACTGCTGCATTAATATGCATTGGTTTCTGGAAACCTTTAGATTCGTGGAGGCAGCGGGAATTGAACTGGCTGCTGCGGGAGAAAAAGCTATCTTTCCTTGGCGTAGAGGATTTATACCTGGGTCAATTCAGGCGATAATTATAATTTTATTGCTGTCGGTTCTAATCCTTCGGCGCGCGGTCGTTACAATTAAAAACGGATGACAAAGCGCATTGATGGGTATCAAGCCCATATGGAACAAAAGGATAGTAGAAATATGATGCTTATGCTTAGCAATGATGATGGTTATTTTTCACCTGGCCTGGCTTGCCTTGCGGAAGCCTTGTCTACCATTGCCGAAATAATAGTGGTGGCGCCAGAGCGCGATCGCAGCGGTTCGAGTAACTCTCTGACGCTGGATCGTCCGCTCAATTTACGCCGTGCAGCCAACGGTTTTTATTATGTAAATGGTACGCCAACCGACTGCGTGCATTTAGCAGTTACCGGCATGCTGGATAGTCAACCGGATATGGTCATTTCCGGCATTAATGCGGGTGCCAACATGGGTGACGATACGATTTATTCGGGCACGGTGGCAGCGGCGACCGAAGGTTTTTTGCTGGGCATTCCGGCCATTGCCGTGTCGTTGGCGGGTAAAGAGTTGGCACATTACGATACTGCGGCACGTGTGGTGGCTGATCTGGTGCAGCAATTTAAAAAACGCACTCATTCTCTTCCATGGTTACTCAACGTGAATGTGCCAGACATCCCTTATGAACAATTACAAGGCCGCGAAGTGACACGGCTGGGCAAGCGCCATAAGGCCGAGCCAGTGGTAAAGGGTACCAATCCGCACGGTGAGACTGTGTACTGGGTTGGTGCGGCTGGCAAGGCGCAAGATGCGGGTGAGGGTACGGATTTTAACGCCATTGCTCAACACCGTGTATCAGTCACGCCATTACAGATGGATCTGACGCAATATAGTCAGCTAGATGCGGTGCGAACATGGCTGGCAGGTAACGTTACATGAGTGGGCAGCACAGTGGTATTGGTATGACCTCGCAACGCACTCGCGGACGGTTGATAGAAAGGTTGCGTGCGCAGGGGATAGAGGATGAAGTTGTCTTGGCTGCAATGAATGCGGTGCCGCGCCACATATTTGTCGACGAAGCACTGGCCAGCCGTGCCTATGATGATGTAGCGTTGCCGCTAGGTTTTGGTCAGACCATTTCTCAACCTTACATTGTGGCGCGCATGATTGAAATTCTCCGCAATGGCATGGCGTTAAACCGTGTGCTTGAAGTTGGTACCGGTTGTGGTTATCAGGCGGCGGTGCTAGCGCAGGTGGCGCGCGAGGTGTATTCGGTGGAACGCGTGCAGCCTCTATATGAGCGCGCGGCAGGTTACATGAAAAAATTGCAGGTCAGAAATGTTACTTTGCGTTATGCGGATGGCAGCATTGGTTTGCCTGCAGTCGCACCGTTCGATGGCATCATTATGGCGGCAGCCGCTACGCATGTACCACAGGCATTGCGGGAACAGCTAGCTGTAGGTGGTAGAATGGTGCTGCCATTGGGTGCGCAGGAACAGTTTTTATGCCTAATTGAGCGTAAGACGCAGGGCTACCGTGAAACGCGCCTGGAGGCGGTTAAATTCGTGCCATTACTGATGGGAAAAGCATGATATTGAAAAAAATTACTTTTCGATTATTGCCTATGGCTATTGTAGGTATTGTCATAGCAGTAGTGGCAGGCTGCTCTTCCAGCGGGTCGCACGCACCGATAGTTGAAAGTGGAGCAGAGCGCGAATTAGAACGCGGAGTCATGTTGCCAAAACCGGCTGTACCGTCAGCTGCACTAGCCATGAAAGTTGTGCCACGTGATAAAGACGGACATCCGCAGGATTACGTAGTACAAAAAGGCGATACTTTGTATAGCATAGCCTTTAGCTATGGTCTGGATTATCGCGAAATTGCCCAGATAAATAGCATTCGGAATCATGGCATGATCTTGGTGGGCCAAGTGTTACGCTTGCCCTCTGCCAGTACTTCGAACATGGTTACAAGTATAGTTGAAAACAATCCTCCGGAAGTTCCCGCGAAGAGCCAACCTAAGGTAGCCAAGTTGCCGTATACCGAGCAGGCTGTGGCACAGATTGAAAAAATGCAGGAAGACCAGAAAAAACCTGAATCTGTGAGAGTGGCCAAAGCCCAGGCTAAGCCTGAAATCAGACCCGGATCCAAGATGGATGCCGATGATGATGGTAATTCGTTGGAGTGGAGTATGCCAACATCGGGAACGTTAATAAGCGAATTTTCTGAAACCGCCAGCCGCAAGGGAATCGATATTGCCGGTAAGCTGGGTCAAGCGATTGTTGCCAGTTCGGCGGGCAAGGTCGTATATAGCGGCAATGGCCTGCGCGGATATGGCAAGCTGGTCATCATCAAGCATAACAAGACTTATCTCAGCGCTTACGCCCATAACGACCAGTTGCTGGTAAAGGAAGGGGAGAAGGTAAGAAAAGGGCAGAAAATCGCAGAAATGGGCAATACTGATACCGAGCAGGTCAGTCTACACTTCGAGATACGGCGCTTTGGCAAGCCAGTTGATCCCGCCAAATATCTGCCGCTCGTAAAGTCTTGAGTAATTCTGGACTTGATGTAACCGATCACAGCCGCGACAGCGCGGGCTTGCGCTACGTCTATCCGGTGGTGTCGAGGCGGGCGGGCGGGGTATCAGTTGGTATCAATCTCAATACCAATAATGCTTGCAATTGGCGCTGCATATATTGCCAGGTGCCGGATCTCAAGCGCGGCGCAGCGCCGCAGGTTGATCTGGCGCTGCTGGAGCAAGAGCTGCGTGGTTTTCTTTATGAGTTGCTGCACGGTGATTTCATGCAACGCCGCGTGCCGGAAGGGGCGCGCCGTATTAACGATATTGCTTTGTCCGGTAATGGTGAACCGACCAGCGCCAAAGAATTTGAGCAAGTTATAACACTCATCGGCAAGCTGCGACAAGAACTGGCGCTGCCTTCCCATATAAAACTGGTTCTCATCACTAATGGCAGCCTTATGCACCGCAAAAATGTGCAGCAAGGTCTGCGCAAGATGGCACAACTTAATGGTGAAGTGTGGTTCAAGATTGACCGTGCCAGCAAGGCTGGCATGCAGCGAATCAACAACACCCGCACAAGTCTGGTTAATGTACGCGAGAACCTCGCTACCGCCATCGCGCTGTGCCCGGTTTGGCTGCAAACCTGCTGGTTCATGCTGGATGGCGATCCACCGAGTAAGCAGGACGAGGATGATTTCCTGAGTTTTTTGACCGCATTACGACATGACAATATCAAACCTGAAGGTGTGCTGCTTTACAGCTTGGCTCGCCCCACGTTACAGCCAGAAGCACCTAAACTGGCCGCGCTATCTGAGCAGCAATTGGAAGGGTTCGCTACGCGCATTCGGGAGTCAGGAGTAGAAGTGAAGGTGGCAACATGAGTAGGAAAAACAGTCGTTGAGCATACAAGTTTTTTCGATCTTGAAACCACCTATGGTTTTACATAAAAGTGTCCCGTTCCATGTGATCCTATCCCTGTCCTTAGCTGGCCATTGCCCGGGGAATATTCGGCGTTCAGCCCGCTGGCCTATTCACTGGATGTGATCTTGCCATTGGTGGACTTGTAACAGGAAACCAGTTGGTCGCCTTTGATTCCGTGACCCAAAAATACTTGGTGTCAAGAATTAATATCAAATTGTCGAATTAAAGTGAAGAGGTCTGTAAACTGACTATTAATCAAGTAATTTGACCTATTACTTGTTCATTCGCGTGGCATTCGCGAAGGCCGTTTCTCTTCAATTTGTGTTCCGCTATCCCAACATTCAAACCAGTCTGTCAACGCGTACATTTCGCCAAATCTGGCGAGTCGGCGATCAATAGCATCGTGATTACCCCAAACCACATCGCTCAACGCGCCATCGGCTACGCGGGATTCGATGTCATGGCAATAAAGCCCCAGATCGCGCTGCACGAAGAATCCATAGGTGCGGCACGCCACCGGACGCTGGGTGTAGACAGTGCAGGAGCCGGTAGCAAGATCCAGCAGAGGGCAGGTGACTGGGGCTGACCGATGGCCGTTCAAGGCAACCATGTTGCTGCGGATTTCCTGAAGGCGTTCGGGCGGTAGAGCTGCCAAGTCTTCACGTAGCAAGTCCCATTCTGCTCGCGTTAATTGAGGTACGTCGGCGAGCCGCCGACAACAACTGTCGCAGCCCTTACCGCAAAGCCAGTCGGCACGATCCTGCCGGATAGTTTGTACGCGTTCGTCAATGTCGGTATGGAGTTGGGTCAGCGTGGTCATGTTTATCACTCAGATTTAATCAGCTAGATTTTCCTTGGCACTGGCCACTTAAGCCCAATGTGTTCCTGCTTAAAAGCGGTATAGATGATAGGTAATGCTATTTGTCCGTGTTGAGTTACGGCTCAAGTTGTTTAATCAGTACATATAAGCAAGGATATCGAATTGATGAATGAAGTGATGAAGTTTGAAAAATTTATTATTAATCAAGTAACTTGACCCGACACAATATTTAGCAAGCATGACGTTCGGTGCATGACGTAATGCTTCTGTGCGAACACCCAGTTGTGGAAGTTGCATCGAGTCTCCTGCATAGATTGAAAACAATCGCAAATTTTACAATTAAAGGTTGGGAAAAAGTAGCCGTTATCCTTTCAGCAACATATTCAAATGTCCGGTCGAGCTAGATTTTAATTCCATATTTAACATTTTTATTGTTGATGTGATGCTTAACTTAAGCTAGCAAATGTGGTTTACCTCATGGAGGATGTCTCATAGTGAAGGCGCTAATTGTTGCAATCGTTCTTATAGCACTTGTTGCTTTTATTCTTGTCGTTCTAAAAATTCGCAGGACTTCCGGTACAAGTAATGAACCATGGCCTTTCTATGTAAAAACTCTTTTAACTGAACCAGAACAAATTCTTTATCATCGCCTTGTTGCAGCAATGCCTCAGTGTATTGTGTTAGCGCAAGTACAACTATCCCAGGTGCTCGGAGTAAAAAAGGGGTTTAACTTTATAAAGTGGAACAACCGCATCAACCGCATGAGCATCGATTTTGTCGTGTGCCTTAAGGATTCATCTATCATCGCTGCCGTGGAGCTTGATGAGAAAACACACGAGAAAGCTTCACGCATTGAGGCCGATTTAAAGAAGGCGAAGGCGCTGTCTGCTGCGGGAATAGAGCTCATACGCTGGCATGTAAGCGAATTACCTGATGAAAGAGCTATTCGCCAAGCATTCACCAACTAAACAGCGACCTGTTTATTTTGATAGGTACATCCATGCAAACGTTTAAGTAAACGCTCCCCCAACGTTATCACTAGCTGCGGCGGCTTGCTGGCGCGTTGCGTTGCGTCAATGATCGTTCGGACAGCATCCAGTATACGATTGCACGAAGCTGGGATTTGCCGCAGTCTGGCTTAAACCCGGCATTGGGCTTTGCCATGTTGGCATACAAGCTGATGAGTTTGTTTTAGCAAGCCGTATTCCGAGGATCGGTACAACACACTCTTGCCACCCTGCATCACAAGGTATTTGCAGTAGGAGCGTTCTGGTACAAAGACCCAGGCAAGCAACAACTAAACTTGGCGGTGAGTCGACGACGAGGAGCTTGGCCGTTTAAGTGGTTCCGATATTAATGCAGCCGCCACCTAAATTCGCTTACAAAAGCTGCACTTCAGTGTTGAATCCGCCGTGGTTTAATCTGCTATGAATTTGAAAAAGGAAAAATGTACTTATGGGTTATAATGATCAATTAAAAATTTATGCGTGCATATGTTTGGCTTGATCTGGTTTTCTTCGGAAATGCTTAGACTGCATAGTTTATAGTTAGCCATCACATTCAACTTCGTTTATTTCAGTTCGGCCTTGACAATTAAGCAGCACAGAATGATGAAGCATGCAACTAGAAAACGCTTAACAAAATTCTCGTCTTACTGGGTTACGTTAGCGTTTTCGGCACTGCTGAATGGTTGTGTTATGGGTCCTGATTTCAAAAAACCTGAAGCTCCTCTGGCTACCGGTTATGCTCCTCAACCCTCGCATCAAGAAACTGCTGTGGCACCGGTTCAAGCGGGAGAGTTGCAAAAATATAATGCAACAGCAGTTATTCCTTTTGACTGGTGGACGATGTTTCATTCACCGCAAATTAATTCATTAATTGAAAGGGCTTTTAAGACCAATCCGTCGATTCAATCAGCACAAGCTGCGTTGCGCCAGTTGCAGCAGAACGTGATTGCGCAAGAGGGATTTTTCTACCCCACTTTAGGTGTCAATTATTCGCCCTCCCGTAACAAAATTGGTGGTAACGGTGGCGGGAATGCATTGGGATTACAGGGGAATGGACGGAACATCCAGACCGGTTTAAACCCTGCGGGACCCATATTTGTTGCACCAGTTTATTACAACTATCACATCGCGCAATTATCGGTGGGTTATGTGCCGGACGTGTTTGGTGGCAACCGGCGGCAGGTCGAGTCTCTGCAAGCTCAATTAAATGCGCAGCATTTTCAATTGGAAGCCACCTACATCACCCTTGCTTCGAATGTGGTGGCAGCTGCTTTGCAAGAAGCGTCGCTACGCAGTCAAATTGCAGTGATGCAAAAAATTATCAGCTTTCACAATGAAAATCTTGAGATTATGCGCAAACAGCTCAAGTTTGGATTTATTGCGGAGCTTGATGTGGTGTCTCAAGAATCAGTGAAGGCACAGGCAGAACAAGCGCTTATTCCAATGAAGAAGCAGCTTGAACAAACCCGCGATTTGATTCGTGCCCTGGCGGGTAATTTACCCAATGAAGATGTGCCAGAAAAGTTTGAGCTTGCGTCACTCCAGTTACCACAGGAGCTTCCACTAAGCCTTCCATCACAGCTCGTTGAACAGCGTCCCGACATTCGAGCCGCGCAAGAACAATTACACTCAGCCAGTGCGGAAGTCGGTGTGGCCATAGCCAGTCGGCTTCCGCAGTTTGCAATTACCGGTGCGGTTGGTGGAATGGCATCAACTCCAAATTGGATGTTCCAGACAGGTGGCCCTTTTTTTTCGTTGCTCGGAAGCATTTCTCAAACGCTGTTTGATGGCGGGACATTAAAAGCTAAGGAACGCGCTGCAAGAGAGCATCTGGTTCAGGCCAGTGCAGATTATCGAAATGTGGTGATTACTGCTTTCCAAAATGTGGCTGATACGTTGCATGCTATCCAGTCAGATGCCGATTTCTTGAGAGCTGCAGCACGGTCTGAACAAGCCCTGAAAGTAAATGCTGAGATTACCCGCAAGCAATACAAGTTGGGCTATGTCAGTTATCAAATAGTGGTGATAGCCGAACAAAGCCACCAGCAATCATTAATTAATCTGATTCAGGCTCAAACCAATCGCTTCGGCGATGCGGCAGCATTGTACCAAGCGCTTGGGGGAGGATGGTGGACTCGCCCCGATGCAAAAGTAGGTACTAATTTAACCGCGTCGCTTGCTTCGCCAAATGATAAATTCGCTCCATGATCAAATTTAATAAAAAATTTTTGCTACTTATTTCCGTCATTGTCCTGGCGGTTGTTGCAGGTTATTGGGGATGGAATAAATTTCGCGCTCCTAACCTGGCTCCCAGTCCAGAAAAACCTTCTATCCCTACGGCCTCTAACCAACTACGGTTTGCTGCGAATGCGCCACAGTTGTCATTTTTGAAAATAAAAACGGTCGAAGCATTTCCCGAGCCTTTAGTGGCGCCACTAAACGGGCATATAACTTACGATGACAATCATACGGCTCGCGTTTTTTCTTCGCTTGCAGGCCGTGTCGTAAAAATTCCGGCCGAAGTAGGGATGCAAATTAAAAAAGGTGATCACCTATTAGTATTGGACTCACCTGATTTCGCTATGGCAACAGCTGATAACGCTAAGGCCAATGCAGATCTATTACGTAAACAAGAAATTTACGAGCGAACTAAACAGTTATATCAAATCAAGGGAATTGCTCGCAAAGAGGTAGAAGCAGCAGCAGCTGATTGGCAACAAGCGCAAGCGGAATTCCTTCGAGCCAAGGCACGGATGAAAAACTTGAATGCCGATGTGCCCACGTTAGCGGGTCAATTTATTTTACGTGCTCCAATAGCTGGCACTATCAGCGAACGTCAGGTCAATGCCGGTAGTGAGGTCAGGCCAGATGCAGTCAATCCATTGTTTGTCATCACCGACCCTCTTCATCTTTGGGTGCAGATTGATCTACCCGAAAGGCAGCTCGATAAAATTAACCTTGGTGACCTGGTTTCTGTTGAAGTAGATGCTTACCCTGGCGAAGTTTTTCAGGGTAAAGTGACGGTTATCGGCGGCGCATTGGATCCCTTCACCCGGCGTATACAAGTGCGCTGCGAACTGGATAATCCACTTCTCAAACTAAAACCGGAAATGTTCGCACGCGTTACGCCCATTGCGAGTGAAAAATCAAAATTACCACGTATACCAAATGCATCTATAGTCACTGAAGGCTTGTTCAGCTACATTTTTGTTGAGCAGTCGCCCGGCGTATTACAACGGCGTCGGGTTACGCTAAGCCTGCAGGGAAACGAATATGCCTATGTCAAAGAAGGTTTGCAGGCAGGCGAGCGCGTGGTCACAAGCGGAGCATTGTTACTTAATTCTGAACTCGGATCATCGAGTGATGCTGCTCACAACTAATTACCGGTTCTAATCAAATGTTAGAGAAGTTAATTACCTTCGCATTGCAACAGCGCGTGTTTGTACTCGCTGGCACATTGGTACTGATCATTGCCGGTTGGCAAGCCATAGAAAATCTGCCGATTGAGGCATTCCCGGATGTACAGGATGTTCAGGTGCAGATTGTTACCCAAGCTTTGGGGCAAGCGCCCGAGGAGGTTGAGCGCAGTGTAACGTTACCGATTGAGCGCGAAATGAGCGGCGTTCCACGCATGACACAATTGCGTTCCGTATCGATTACTGGTTTGTCCGTAATTACGCTCACCTTCTCCGACCGCACCGACGATTATTTTGCACGCCAACAAGTGCTGGAAAAACTGCAGAACATCAACCTGCCTCCCGGTATACAGCCCAGTCTGGCACCCCTCACGAACGCGGTAGGCGAAGTGTATCGTTATGTGTTGGAAGTACCTAAAGATATGCCCCCTAGGGAGGTGCGCGCACTCCAGGACTGGGTGTTGCGGCCTGCGCTACGTCAAGTTCGGGGTGTGGCAGATGTAGTCAGTTTCGGCGGTACGGTGAAAGAATATCAAGTTCGTATCAATCCCTTCCTCTTGCGAAAATTCAATGTAACCATTGATCAGGTAGCACAAGCTCTCAGTATCAATAGCAACAATGGTGGTGGTGGTCTATTGATGCGAGGTGATGAGGCTTTGGTGGTGCGCAGTATCGGGTTATTTAAAACATCGGGTGACATTGCGCGTGTTGTGATTATTGCCAAGGATGGCAAGACTGTGCTGGTTAGTGATGTCGGCGAGGTAGTCATCGGTGATCGGTCACGATCCGGTATGGTGGCCTTCAACGATTACGATAACGTGGTGCAAGGTATTGTGCAGATGACCAAAGGGCAAAACGCCACCAGGGTTGTGGAAGCGCTAAAAATTCGTATCCAAGAACTGACAACAAAATTGCCACCAGGTGTGAAAATTGTCCCTTACTATGACAGAACTGACTTGGTGCGTCACGCAGTTCACACGGTGAGCGAGAATCTGATTGTTGGCGCACTATTGGTTATCGCCATCCTGATATTATTTCTTCGCAACTGGTATGCGGCGCTTGCCGTCGCGGTGATTATTCCGCTGGCAATGCTGTTTGCATTTATCTTGCTTGATCACGGAGGCGTGTCAGCCAACCTGATTTCGCTCGGTGCGGTGGACTTCGGAATTATTATTGATAGTGCAGTCGTTCTGATTGAGGCGTTGATGGTTAAACTTGCTTTGGCCAAGGCGGATGCATTGCCGCAGCATCAAACTTATGGTTGGCGTTTACATCTCATAAAGCAAACCAGCATCGAGATGGGGCATCCCATCCTGTTTTCCAAGGCAATAATTATATTGGCTTTTTTGCCAATATTCACCTTTCAACGTGTTGAAGGAAAGATTTTCACGCCCGTAGCGCTGACTCTGACTTTCGCTCTTCTAGGCGCAATTTTGTTAACACTGACATTGTTGCCCACATTATTGAGTTATGCGGTGAAAAACAAAGATCTTGCCGAAAAACACAGTGACTGGATGCACAAACTGCAAGAACACTATCGTAACTTGCTGCTGTGGGCAGGTAATCGTCGTAAAAGCATCGTAGCAGCTTCTACCTGCGTGCTGGCTATTACGCTCATGGCAGTTCCTTTACTGGGCAGCGAATTTCTACCCAAGCTGGACGAAGGCAACATCTGGCTGACTATCAGCCTGCCGCCCGCAACCGCATTAGACAAAACCAAGGAAGTCGAAAATCAGGTGAGAGCTATCTTGAACTCTTATCCCGAGGTAAATAATGTTGCCACTCAAGTTGGTCGCCCCGACGACGGTACTGATCCGAAAGGACCGAATAACCTCGAAATTATGGCCGATCTCAATCCGCATGACACATGGCATTTCGCAGACAAAGAAGCATTAATTGCGGACATGACTAAGAAAATTCACACTATTCCTGGCGTACCCACGAATTTTTCGCAAGTGATTCAAGATAACGTGGAAGAAGCGCTGTCTGGCGTAAAGGGCGAAATCTCGGTAAAGATTTTTGGTTCTGACTTGGAAATTCTTGAAGATAAATCTGAACAAGTCGCCCATATCCTTAATGGCATTCGTGGAGCGGCTGACGTAGCCGCAATTAAAGTTGGCGGACAAACCGAATTAAATATTACGCTCGACCGCAATCGGATGGCGCGTTATGGCATCAATGTCAATGATGTGAATAACACCGTAAACATCGCTATGGCGGGCAGCACAGTCAACGTTTTTTACGAGGAAAGTCGACGTTTCGATGTGACCATGCGCCTGGATAAACCTTACCGGGACGCGGTAGATGACCTTGCCGATTTACCGATATCGCTACCCGCAGGAGGAACTTTGCCCTTGGGTTCAATTGCCGAAATTGCAGTGCGTCAGGGAGCCGCTCGTGTCGGGCGTGAAGCAGGTGGACGGTTAGTCGCAGTAAAAGCCAATCTGCTCGGACGCGACCAAGGCAGCTTTGTGGCCGAGGCGATGGAAAAAGTGAATGCACAGGTGAAGCTTCCACCTGGCTACAGCATGACTTGGGGCGGGCAATTTGAAAATCAGCAACGTGCCATCAAACGTCTAAAAATCATTGTACCGTTGTCAGTACTGATGATTTTCATACTGCTGTTCTGGGCATTTCGTTCTATGCGCAAAGCGCTATTGGTTATTTTGATGGTGCCCTTTACACTGATCGGCGGTATTGCCGGACTCGGTTTCGCGGGGCTACACCTGTCCGTTTCGGCTGCTGTCGGATTCATTGCCGTGGCAGGCATCTCGGTGCAGAACGGTGTGATCATGGTAGAGCAATTCATGGAAGGCTTACGTAATGGCAAAGAGATATACGCGAGCGTGCTGGAAGGGGCGGTGGCACGCCTACGTCCGATCCTGATGACCGCGCTGATGGCCGGTATCGGTCTTTTACCCGCCGCTCTTTCCCATGGTATAGGGTCGGAAACACAGCGTCCTTTCGCCGTGGTCATCGTCGGTGGGATTGTTTCCGCAACGCTGTTCACCTTGCTATTATTGCCGTTGCTGTTCACTGTATTTGCTGAAGAAACTAATTCCCCCCAACAAATCCCTGATTTGTAGCTCATGGATTGTGTTCAGTACGCATCACAAGCAACACTTGATAACGTCAAATCTGAACCAGCAACAAGGTCACAGGCGAAGGCTATTTTAACAACCACTTGGTGCGCGGCGAGTGTATTAGTGGCCGGGTGCATCAGATCACCGCCCTCGTTATTGGCAATACTTTCCTGTCACGCAGGAAGATTGGTCGCTGCTATGTTGCGGTATTGAAGCCCGATCCATCCGCCACCTCCCAAAGGCTGCAAGGCCGAACTCGTACACCATCTCCCGTACGCTAGCATGGACTTTTGAAGGGAAAGCGTAGTGATTGCCGTTTAGTGACTCTGGGGTTCGTACTCTTCGGCAGCGGCCACTTTGACAAACTCAGGACATGCTTTATGACCCGCTCAAATACCTTTATTTGAAGGCACGACGCTGGAGATGATACTGGCCTGACGAACGCCTCAGCGAGCACTATGGTAATCGTAGAAGCAGGGAGCGCCACGGTAGCCAAGCTGGTTTGATTGGTCAAACACGGTTACCATTATCTGGTGGTGGGGAACGGTGACGCGCGGCAGATTGATGCGGTACGGGCGGTGACGGTTGATAGCGCTGATGGTGACTACGTCCAGCTTCAGAAAAATCAGCGAAAACGGAAAAAACTTGGCTGCATTGCCATTCCTCTTTGAATGTGTGTTCCGCAATCTGAAGAGCCAGTCGAACTTGCGTCCAGTGTTTTACTCGAAAGTGGTTCACTCCTATGAGCATTTGCTCATCACGGTTCTGACGCATCAGTGCATGTAGGCTGCGCACGTGAAATTGGAGGAGGAGTGGACGGCAAGCTAGTGGCGCTGCTATTCATTCAGCGCGCGTAACTTCTTGCCTGCGTTGCAAGGATGGTCAAACGAGTCATGTCCGCAAAAGTACAGCTGCAGAACACGCGTTGCTGGAATCTATAAAGCACTGTGGATAAACCCCGCACCCGGAGGAGCCAACAAACTGATAGGCTGACGGGAAATAACAATCAAATACGCTTGTACAATATCAGTACGCGCTAATTTCATGATGATGAGGCAAAATGTTTACTCGATGTGCTAAAAATAGGTTGTGTTGACGCCATACTTGAAAACCTTACAATCCCCATAGGTTCAGTTTTTGGATGGTTCAGTTCAATTATGTTTATCTGTGGCAAAAATGTCGCTGGTTTAACAAGTTTGGAGAGGGCGGCAGATAAACGTTATTCGTTAGAAGACTGGGATCACGATTCCAACTTCAGGTAACGACAGAATATCTTTTGCAGGCGTGTATACAAGTGTGAGTGCCCATCTGGATGGTTATGCTTAAATGATAGACCTTGAAATTACAACGTCACCCAATAATAAATTAATTTATGCCTGACTTGCATGCAACTCCGAAATATCACCAGCAAAAGTCGGGCGATGACTCGCTCAGTATTTCCTCCTCTCGCTTTTCCATACTGGTTCTTGCCGTTGCATATACGCTGTTTGCGATCTATGGAAGCCTAGTACCTCTGAATTTTCAACATCATTCATGGCAGGAAGCTTCCGAGGCATTCAGCCATATTCGCTACCTCGATTTGAAAATCGGCAACCGCGCAGACTGGGTGGCAAATATTCTGTTATTCATTCCATTGGCTTTTTTTTGGAGGGGTGCGCTGTGGCCAGCGCGTGGTTTGGTTGTTCGGGTGTTGGTTGCATTGTGGGTATTTATTGCTTGTGTCGGGCTGAGTGTAGTGATCGAGTTTGTCCAGTTGTTTTTTCCGCCCCGTACAGTGTCACTGAATGACATTCTTGCGGAGAGTATTGGCGCTTTTGTGGGTGTAATTGCATGGTGCATGTTCGGGCGCCGCTTGTCAGAATGGATGGCGGGATGGCGCAACGCACGGGGATCGCCCGCCTTATCCAGACGGCTATTGTATCTCTATGTATTTGTGTTGTTCACCTACAATTTGCTGCCGCTGGATCTGACCCTTAGCCCAGTCGAAATTTTTCACAAATGGCGCGAGGGCAGAGTGGTGTTAATTCCGTTCTCTTTTGTTTTTGCAAACCCGGCCGAAGCGTGGTACGGACTGTTAACCGATGCAATAATTTGGATGCCGGTTGCATTTTTGTGGCGGTTATCGCCTCCGACTGTGCGACAGACGCCGTTGTTCGCTGTTATATTGATCGCAACGTTCCTCGAGTTTCTGCAACTGTTCGTCTACTCACGAGTAAGTGATACTACGGATATTATTACTGCGGCAATCGGTGCAGGGATGGGTACGTGGTTGAGCAGGCATTGGGCAGGGCAAGCCCAGCAGGCGATGCAGGGAGGCATCGCGTCACCTTCACAGGGTTGGTTGTGGCTATGTCTTGCATTGTTGTGGGGCGGCTTGTTAGCGGCAATTTTTTGGTATCCATTCGACTTTCAAACCGGACGCTCATTTATAACGGAGCGCCTGCAAAGCTTGAACAGGGTGCCGTTTGAAACGTATTACTATGGGACGGAATATCGAGCAGTGACAGAGGTGCTGCACAAAGTTGGCTTCTTTATACCGCTGGGTTTGCTGCTGGCGCTGGGAGTGGCTCAAATCCGAAATTATTCCTGGCGACAAACTGCCGGGTGGGGCGCTTTGATTGCAATTGGGTTGGTTGCATTCGGGATCGAACTCGGCCAGTTGCTCCTGCCGGGTAAGTTTGCGGATATTACGGACTGGGCGATGGAGTTTTTGGGGGGATTGGCAGGCTATGTTGGTACAACGCTACTTGGCGCACGAATGCGCGATACTCATCGCAGTAAAATGAAAGCTGGACAAGCCCGTGTTTCAAGTGCTGGTTTGACCACAGAGCAAGACGCTCTTCATTTTAAACAATCACCCGTGACTCGGGACAACGGCCATGCGTGATATGGCCTTGCTAACCATTCTCGTCGGCCTGTGCTGGCTCGCCTTGTTGCGTCCGTGGCTGGGAGTGGTCGGCCTTGCACTACTTGGCGCCATGCACCCGCAATCTTACGGCAGCGCGCTGATGTTCCAGCTTCCGATGTTCAAGGTATTGTTTCTGGCAACTTGCCTCGCGGTGGGTGTTGATTATTGGAGAACGCGGCAGTGGCCCAAGGTTTTTTGGGACTGGCGTTTGGTCGTGTTGGGTTTGCTTTTTGCCGATTTTGTAATTACCACACAGTTTGCGCTTTTACCGGACACGGCTCGAGGCAGGTTGTTCGAGGTAAGCAAACTTGTTCCGCTATTACTGCTTACGCTTTGGCTGATTGATACGCGGGAAAAACTGCATTACTTAATTGTTGCGACGGCGGCCGGTATTGCGCTGGTAGCCTTAAAAGGCGGCTATTGGGCAGCCATGACAGGGTTTGGGGATCGAGTTTATGGCCCGGCAAACAGTCAGATTGGCGGAAACAATGAATTCGCGGTCGCTTTGGCCATGATTATTCCCCTCTTGGTACTTTGGTTGCGTCAGACATCAGATTCAGCGCTTCGTTGGGCAATCGCGGCTGCGGTGGTTCTGTGCTACATCGCCGCTTTGACCTCATGGTCGCGCGGGGGGCTTGTGACTTTGACTGTGATGAGTGCGATGCTGGTGTGGCATAGCAAACACAAGTTCTTGGCGATCATATTTGTTGCGTTGGGTGTGGGGTTGGCGCTGGTAAACTTACCGGAAAATTGGCTCGCACGCATGGAGACCATCTCGACTTATCAGCAAGACATGTCCTTTCAAGGCCGCCAAGAGGCATGGAAACAAGGGTTGTCGTATTTGCAGAGTGACCCGTGGACAGGCTCCGGCTTCGAAGGGTGGCGCGCAATCAATGCAAAATTTCACGGGTTCGGCGATCCAGGTACGCTGGATTGGCATAGCGCCTATGTGGAAGTGGTTGTCGAGCATGGTATACCTGGATTTGTACTGTGGAGCACACTGCTAATAGGGACTATAATTTCCCTTTCATTCATGATTAGGCGCGGAATCCGTTCTGGGGAGTCATGGGCAGTAGATCATGGTGCCATGCTTCGCGCCTCGCTTGTTGCCTATGGAATTGGGGGGGTAACGCTTGGAATTACTTATTGGGAGCTCATGTTCCAGATATTGGCTTATTCAGCTATTGCCCTGCGGTTATCCAAGGAGCCGGACACTCTTGCGCGAATCCGGCCACAGGAGGTATCCGACTAAACTAAAGTGTCGGATTTTTTTACAATAGTTATTTTTTGCAGTTCTCTGAAATATATAACATATTGTTAAAATACCATTATTAAATAATGGTATGAAAATTGCATAGGTTAATAAAAAGGTTAAACCTCGTTGTTTCTTGGCGAATACGGCAGAGATAACTCAATTAATTGGAGTGTGAGAGCATGAATACATTTTCGACAACGCAGTTGCTCAAGTGTGCATTATTAATGGGTTCCCTAATTATGCCGGCTGTATCGTGGGCCGATGATCACTTGCTTAGCGTTAATGGCGCGACGGTAACCCAGCCGGCCACTGTCCCCCATGACGGGACGCTTACTCAGCCACTGATCCTCAGCAATTTTGATGGTAACGCGACGCTTACTTTGGGGCAATCACAGACGCTGACCGTGGTAAGCGCGCCCGTGAAAATGTGTAAGCCCGGGACGAAAGGCCAGTTGGAATGGCTGGATCAGGGCAATACGGTGGTGGGCGTCACGGGGTTGCTGACCGGAACTGCCAATACTGCTCTCTATCAGCTGACGCTGACCATGAGCGGCATAAGCGACACGTATGCCGGATCAAGTGGGTCATGCACCGTTTATGGCGCAAAAACTTATACATACACAGCGGGAGCGGTGATGGATAAACAGGCTGACACCGTAGGAGGGGTGATCATTCCTCATAGTGGTGACAGCAAAGATACTCATAGTGGTGATAGCAAAGATACTCATAGTGGTGACAGCAAAGATACTCATAGTGGTGATAGCAAAGATACTCATAGTGGTGACAGCAAAGATACTCATAGTGGTGATAGCAAAGATACTCATAGTGGTGACAGCAAACATGTTAGTGCCATCGGGAGTTTTGCCATCGTACCAGGCATCAGTTCGTATAATTTCTGGAATGCGACGCACGGCGTCCCGGAGCCAAGCACAATGTTCCTGTTTCTGATCGGCTTGTTGGGGCTAGTCTGGTTGAATATGACACGGAAGCGCCAGATGCACGGTGTGTCGGCTTAAGACGAACCTAATTCGAGTATTGGATTTCACCTTGTGCCGGTTGGGTAGTCAGACATAGCAAGTATTTTGAAAGCATTCCTCCCTACCCCGACCTCCGGTCGGGTTCAATTCTTACCACTTGCAATTTCCTTATCAATATGGGCAGCTTACCTGCAGGCTGAGTTGCCTTTTCATGTGCCAGAAAATGACCTTCTGCACCGTCTTAATCTAACAACAGGTTGGTTGGGTGGTGGCGAATTTTTCCCACAATTTATACTGGCACTGCTGGTTGGGACATTTTGGCAATTTTTCGCCCGTTTCCGCTGGGTTTCGCAGCCGAGCCGTTCGTGGAGTTTCTACCTTGGGATAGCTTTAGTCCTTGCTATCCTTTTTCTCAGTCTCAGGCATGGGGTCACTATCAGTTATGAGCTCTGGCCTGTCACAGGGCTAATCGCCGGGCTGGCACTGGGTAGTATCGTAGGCTGGTTTGCGGCTTTGCCATTGGCGGCTTGGGTTCAGGCGAGCGTGCGCGGGTTGCCTGCGTTGTGGGGCGTCGCCGTTGTTGCTGCACTTGCCTTCACGCTCTTGCCGCTGGATATCAAAGCTACACTTAGTCAAACGGCATTCACCCATTGGAATCTTCCAGATCGGGTGTATCAACTCCTTAAGCCTGCCATTCTTTGGGGGGCTCTGGGTCTGGTCTGTGGATTTGCCGGGTACGGACGACAGGCACGGGTATGGGGGGGCGCAGGCATCTTTGGCTTCATGGTCTGCGCATCCCTTGCCGCAGAGAGTTTTCGGTTTGAGGATGTTGTTGAGGTAATGGCTCTGCTACCGGGGTTGGCAATGGGTCTCTGGCTTGGCGAGCGTTCCCGGTTAGCAGGCGAGTTTACGCGGACCGAGGCATCCAGTAAGCTTGCGGCGGCTAACCTAGGTAGCGCGGTGACGCCCCCAGCAAGAGCTGGAAAACTTGCAATCGAAAGCAACTTTCGAGACGGCGGCAGTGCTTCGAGTGAAGACCGAGCCACGCTACCATCACGTACCCGCGTCGATAATAAGTTTCGCTACGCATCCAAGGATCTAACAGAAAGTCCACCCCGTCCTCTATCGGCTGTGGCGCTCCTTGCTCGCCGCGCACTTGCATTGCTTATGATCGGTGCGGCTGGGTGGGCGTTGCTTGATTTTCCCCGTTGGAACGTGCTGCTCGCTGGCGGGTTTGTGCTGTATCTTGCGCTGCTTTGGCGTTATCCCAAGGCCTGGCTAGTGGTTGTTCCGGCAGCATTGCCAGTATTGGATCTTGCATTCTGGACCGGTCGGTTTTTTCTCGATGAATTCGATTTGCTGCTGGCGGTCACACTGGCAGCCCTGCTTTGGCGTGCGCCTGTTAATCGCACTGATTCTGGCCACGCTGCCCCTCTCATGCTTGCTACATTATTAATGGCTTCCGTTGTGATCAGCGGATTGACAGGTTTGCTGCCGCTTCAGCCATTGGATGCCAATGCTTTTACTTCCTATTTTAGCCATTACAATAGTCTGCGTGTGGCGAAAGGTTTTCTGTGGGGCATGGTTTTGTTCGCTATGTTGAGGCCACACCTCAATGAGGTTCGAGCAATGAAACTGTTGTCAGCAGGTATGCTCTTGGGTTTGGCAGGCGTAGCCATATCAGCGCTGTGGGAGTATTGGCTCTTCAGCGGTAGCAGTGCTCTTGATTATCGCGTGACTGCAACGTTTTCCAGCATGCATATAGGTGGCGGACATATCGAGGCGTATCTGGTTTTTGCTCTGCCTTTCGCATGGACATTGCTTTTGCAGGAAAAAAAAATCTGGATTAAAGCAGTCGCCCTGGGCGTGTTTTTCCTTGCCATCTATGCTTTGATTACAACCGTAGCGCGAGGCGGAGTCGTGGCTCTCGCTGTGGTTTTTGCAGTACTGGCTTTAGGCGTGTATAGAACCTTGCGTGCACGGGGGATGTCGCGCACTTTGCGCTACACGGCCAGTGCAGCGCTGATTTCCGGGGTCGTGCTGGTCATCGCGGGGCTTTCGACCGCCACTTTTTTACAGCATCGCTTCACTCAAACCGAAGCAGATGCACAAACCCGATTTGCTCACTGGACCCATGCTTTGGGCTTGCTGCAAAACAATTGGGGCGAACGTCTTTTCGGTGCCGGGCTAGGGTCGTTCCCCGGGCGCTATTTCTACGCCAATTTTGATTCGTCGCTGGGAAATTATCGCTATCAAACCGAAGGCAGCAACCGCTATCTGAGTTTGAACTCGGGTGGCACACTGTATATGGCGCAGAGTGTCGCGGTAATGCCCGGTACGCCGTATACCCTCGAACTGGATGTGCGCTCAAACGATCAGACTAAGCAACTTGATGTACCTATCTGCGAGAAAAAATTGCTCAACTCGCATCTTTGCCAATGGCTGAGCGTACCTGTTGCATCGGGCAAGGGATGGCAGCATCAAAGCATTGCTTTTTCCAGCGACCATGTGGGGCAGGGTGCGTGGTGGGCTAAACGGCCAGTTCAGTTATCTCTCTATAATCCACAAGAAAAGGGCGTCGTGGATGTCGATAATATCCGCCTCATTGATCGTGGCGGCGCCAATCTCATCTCGAATGGCGACTTCGCGCAAGGAGGCGATTATTGGTTCTTTAAATCAGGGAACCACCTTCCTTGGCACACAAAAAATATGTGGATTCACCTGGCCTTTGAACAAGGTTTGGTAGGATTGGCGATTTTTTGTGTGTTGATCATCGCAGCAGTTTGGCGCTTGATGCGCGGTTTATGGGCAGGTGAACCACTCGCAACTGTATGGCTGGCTGGTATCAGTGGATTGCTTACGATTGGATTTGTGGATAGTTTGCTTGATGCACCGCGATTAGCGATGTTGCTAGTGTTAGCACTGCTTGTTGGTGCTTCACATCACACGCGGCGCAATGCAAGTCGATTATGACTAAACACCTATCGGCTAAAGTCGGTTGGTTCAAATTATGGACTGAAAGTCCGGATATGTATCACTTTAACGACGCGTCTTAATCGGGCTCTATCTCGAAATAATCATTCTGCTTAGGCTCAAAGTGATACTCCAAATACTGCTCAATTACCAGCCCGATTTAGGTTTTGATATAGCTCAAATTTTGAGAGAGGTTAAAATCGCCGTCAAACGCAATGACGATGTCCCGTAGAAACTAATTTATAGCCAACTTCACTTATCAAGGTAATTCATCTTCTACTTGAGCGGGTTGTTGACTGGAATTTACAGCCTCATCTCCTCCTTCTTCTTTTGGCAAGCTGTGTTTGACGATTGGTTTCGATGATATTTGTTCAGGCAGAGGTTGAGCCTTATCAATGAGCGGTTTCAAAGTGGGCAAGAGGTATTTCAAAACTTGCGTAGAGAGTGCTGAAGTAAACTGATAGTTAGCTGCGTCGGCGCCCGGCACAAATGCTGTAAGCGTCCCGTAGAATCGATCACCGATGAAGAACACAAAAGTGGCGGAGCGATTTACCGCATGGGAATCCTTGATAACACCCGCCGATGAAAAAGTGACATAACGATGATCGCCGGTTCCAGTCTTGCCGCCTATCGGAATCCAGGTGCCATCCTCTTTCACTATTGCGTGGGCGAGTCGCGAAGCGGTGCCTTTTTCCACTACTCCGGTCAATACGTCACGAACTACAGCTGCCAGATCAGGTGAGAACATTTTTTCGCCTTGCTCAGGCGTGCGTTCCACAATGGTTTCAAAGGGAGTGTCCGCAGCAAAGTGCAGACGTTCGATGAGTATCGCGGGTACCCGAACCCCATTATTCAAGATAATGCCCATAAGTTCGGCGAGTGCGGCTGGGCGGTCAGCCGAACTGCCTATAGCCGTGGCGAGCGATGGTACAAGTGCATCGAAGGGATAACCGAGGCGTTTCCAACTGCGGTGAATCTCCAGAAAAGCTTCCAGTTCCAATAAGCTACGGATTCGGATGTCCTGTGCATTCTTATGGATGGTCTTGAATAACCAGCGATAGACAGCCACACGCTCCTCGCCGCTGGCTTTGATCACGTCCTTGTGTTTCGCATTCGGGTGGTTATTTAAATAATGCACCAGCCATAGTTCCAAGGGGTGTGCGGCTACGATATAACCCTGATCCGCCAGCGAATATTTTCCTGGCGCATAGCGCTGATACTGGTCATAAAGAACGCGCTCATCCGACTCCTGGAGACCAGGCAGACGCGATGTCATGAATGTATTGAACTGCGCGGGTGTAGCCTCAGGGTGAATATAGCGGTAAGCGGCGGCAAGCCGACGCGGCGTGTGCCGGAAACTGGAAAAAAATATCTCGTCAATCTCGCTTGCCGTCTTATTCTTGTATTTCAGATAAAAGCGGTTGATGAATTCCGTGCCTTCCTTGTCAGCAAATCGCCTGAGGTATGTTTCGCGATCAGGATGGTCAGCATCTCTGAGTATTTTGGCAGATGAACCCTTGATATGAAGCATATGGTAGCGCACGATATCGCGCATAAGACGAATGTAAACGAGGTTGACGGAATTGTGCGTCGCTTCCCGCACGCTCAATGTTCTGCTGTCGTCTTCATGTTTGAAATTTTGAAAATAATGCGCTCCTCCACCGGTAAAAAATTGTTCATTAGGGTTAGCAGAATATTTACGTTCCAGAGCAGCGCCCAGCATGGTTGCCAAACTTTTATCCGTGCTTTGCAGCAGATATTCGATTGCCCAGCGACTGAGAGCATCGTTAGGATCACTCACTACCTTGTGTAACGTTTCCAGCTCGAGTGCAGCATATTCTCGGTGCAGTGCTTCGATAATTTCAAGATAAGTTACCAGCGTTCTTAGTTTTGCTGTGGATCCTAGATCCAGCTTGGTGCCTTTATTGATATCCAAGGGTTGATCGAAGTTGTCGGCTTGAATTCGTGCTTTTGAACCCTGCGGCGTCAGCTCTGAAAGCGTGAAGCTGTAAATTATTTCGCCTGGGTCTGCTTCGCCCAGCAGACGATTGCCATAGAGTCCCGCAGCGCGCGCATATTCTGGGTTCTTGAGCTGGCGCAAGATATCAGTTGTCTTTTGTTGCAATTCGCCGTCGAGCGTGCTTTGCACTGATAGATCCAGACGATCCAGATCATACAGGCGATGTAGACCCATTTGGGAAGCAAGCCGCATACGCACTGCATTAACAGCCTTTGAGGCAGAGAAATTTTTGGTTTCATCTGGCACAGTAGCATAGCGGAAGCGCAGCGGCACTTTCAACGCGGCCTCACTTAGGCTGGGTGATATTACGCCAGCCTGCGCCAGCACTCGCAAGTGGCTATTGGTAAGCTCATTCAGTGCGTTGCGATCGCTAATCAAATAACCGGAAGGCCTGCGTTGGGCAACCATGAGGCTTAGCACATGTTTATAGTAACGTGCTGTCTCGGCAAGATCCTTGCTGTTTGCAGACCAGGCTTTCAGGATGCGATTGGCCCGTTCGAAATCCAGGCCGTACCATGCCCACAGTCCGTCTCCCAGTCCATTTGCTTCCCCGAAGCCAGAGGCAGCGGCAAGTGGAACCGTATTAAGATAATCTACTACGATACGCCTGCGGGCAGGCATTGTTTCCTCACCATCCAGATAAGCGCGCACGGAGGCGGATGCGATCTGCTGCACCTTGTCATTGGGGCTGAGGGTCATTCCGTGGGGAGAATGCCGGTATTTCTCAATTTGAGTTGCAAGTGTGCTGCCGCCCGGTACGTCGTGCTCGGGGCGAACGAACTGAATCGTTTTGTCCAGCATAGCTTTTCCAAGTCGTGTCCACTCGACGGCCGGATTTTTTTTGGGTTGGGCCGGATCCAACAGCTCACGATTCTCGATAAATAGCAGGCTGTCTGTTATCAGTGGTGGAACCGATTCAAAGTTTTCATAAACGCGGGTTGGGAAAACAGCGCGGTATAGTGGCTGACTATTGCCATCGACAATTTCGAGACCGGTCTGTGCTTTTTCACGGTAAGGAACAAATAATCCCTTCTCAACAAGTTTCTTCATACGCGGGGAAATTCTTGCCTGAGCATGCACATGGAATCCGTGTTTGGTTAAATTCTGAAGCAGATCTGGTAATTGACTATATCCAAGGCGGATATCATAGGGCCCCGCCTGTGGTAAGTGTAAATCTCCATTGGGACCGTTTTTTACTTCCCAGCGAAGCTCATTGGCCAGTTTTGCCAGACGGTGTGCCTGGTATGCAGAAGTTTCTGTTTCTCGATAAATAAAGAATGCAGTAAGAGCCAGCGTAATAAGAAGCAAGAGAAGAACTGCAAAGGCAAAAAATTTGTGCGTGCGCTTTATGATTGCGTTACCAGGATGATTGAGAAGCACTTGTTGAGTTCTTTTTGAAAAGGCAGACGCGTGGATTCAAACTGAAATTGCACAAATAATTAAACGAATTAAAATTTGATGGTTGTCTTTGAAAATTCAGAGATTGCCGGAATACAAGTCATGGGATTATTTCAGCGTGCCGCATTTGTCTGACTAGATAAACAAGCGTTTTTTATAAACATAATATAGGGCGGAAAACGAATTTTAGCAGTACTTAGCAGTACCACGAGAAGCGCAAATGCCACCTTTGTTAAGTATAGCTGATCCAATAAAATATCGTTAAGCGTTCAACTCTCACCAGGTTAAAAAATGCTTCCAGCATAGGGTGTCCTGAATTTTGGATACGCGAAATTGATAATGTTGCGGTACCCATTCCTTCGATCTGGACATTAAAAAGATCATGCGCGCTTTTTAGCGGCAAAGTCGCATGCGTGGATATGCTGCTCATTCCGTAGTGATGGTGATGGTAATGTTGTATAACTGCAAGCTCTGCGTCAAGCAAATATCAGTGCTGACATAATCGAAGTATTTTTTATTGAGCCCAATATGCCTAACCGCCTTGCCCAAGAGACCAGCCCCTATTTGCAACAGCATGCCGACAACCCGGTTGATTGGTTTCCATGGGGTGAGGAAGCATTGAAATGCGCTCGCGAACAGAATAAGCCGATCCTGCTATCCATTGGCTATTCGGCCTGCCACTGGTGCCATGTCATGGCGCACGAGTCGTTTGAGGATGCTGACGTTGCCGCAGTAATGAACCAATATTACATCAATATCAAGGTGGATCGTGAAGAGCGTCCCGACCTGGATCACATTTATCAGGCTGCCCATAATATGCTGACCCAGCGTAATGGCGGCTGGCCGCTCACTTTATTTTTAACGCCCGATCAAGTGCCTTTTTTTGGCGGCACCTATTTCCCAAAACAGGCGCGTTACAACTTGCCTGGCTTTGTATCTTTGCTCGAACGCGTGGCTGAGCTTTACCGCACCCGTCAGGATGGCATTGCCAAACAAAGTGCGTCGCTGCTGCAAGTATTCGGCACCAGCCAGCCGAGCGCAGAAGGTCAGGTTGGTTTCAATCAAACGTCATTGGAAGATGCATTCAACGGGTTTCAGCAATCTTTTGATCCTGTTCACGGTGGTTTTGGCGGTGCGCCCAAATTTCCGCTCCCAACCGAGATGGAATTTTTGTTAAGGTATGCGACGCGTGGCGGAAATCCCGACGCGCGTCGCATGGTGCTCTACACGCTGCGCAAAATGGCAGATGGCGGGATCTACGATCAGCTGGGTGGCGGTTTTTGCCGCTACAGTGTGGATGAACGCTGGGAAATTCCCCATTTTGAAAAAATGCTGTACGACAATGGCCCACTGCTGGCACTTTACACCGATGCGTATGTGTTGTCGGGTGAGGTATCGTTTAAACGCGTAGTACACGGCGTCTCGGGTTGGGTCATGCGTGAGATGCAGTCGCCGCAAGGCGGCTATTATTCCAGTCTGGATGCGGATTCTGAGCACGAGGAAGGCAAGTTTTATGTGTGGACGCCGGAGCAGGCCGCAAGCGTGTTGAGCGTGGAAGATTATGCCATCGTCGCCGCTCACTACGGTCTGGATCAGCCGCCTAATTTTGAAAATAAATATTGGAATTTGATAGTTGTCCAGCCGCTAGATAGCATTGCCAAAGCACGGCATCTGCCCCTTGAGCAAATCACGCAGCAACTCAACAGTGCGCAAAAAAAAATGTTCTCCGCGCGCGAGAGCCGGGTGCGGCCTGGACGAGACGAAAAAATACTGGTCAGCTGGAATGCGCTTATGATCAAAGGCATGGCGCGTGCTGGCAGGAGACTTGGCGAGTCAGAGTGGATATTGTCGGCGCAGCGTGCAGTGGATTTTATACATGCCACGATGTGGCAAAATGGTCGTCTGTTTGCTACCAGCAAGGACGGCAAAGCGCATCTGAATGCCTATCTTGATGACTATGCGTTCATGCTGGACGCTTTGCTGGAATTGCTGCAAACGCAGTTCCGTCTGGCTGATCTGGAATTTGCCCGTGCGCTAGCTGATGTGTTACTGGAACAATTCGAAGATCAGCAAGCGGGTGGATTTTTCTTTACCAGCCACGACCATGAAAAGCTCATTCATCGCCCCAAGCCAGAGCATGATAATGCCATGCCTTCCGGTAATGGCATCGCAGCGCTCGCATTACAGCGTCTCGGCCATATTTTGGGAGAGAATCGCTACCTTGAGGCGGCCGAGCGCACACTGACGCTGTATTATCCGTTTTTTGCCAAGCAACCCATGGGCTTCTCTAGCCTTTTAATGACTTTGCAAGAATATTTCATGCCGCCGCAAATCGTCATTTTGCGTGGTGCACCAGGCGCATGCGCAGCTTGGCAACAACAATTATTTCAGCACTATTGGCCTAATACCCTGATCCTGGCTTTGGAAGGTGAGCTTGCCGGATTACCGGAAACACTGACGAAGCCTTTCACACAAGGTGTTAGCGCTTGGGTATGCCAAGGAGTGCAATGTTTACCAGTAATTGAAGATTGCCAAATTTTGATAAATGTTTGCGAATCTGGCGAGACGGGTTAGAGAGATTATGGATACACAGTATGCATAGTCACCTGAATGTGCCTGCACTCGTTGATAAAATTTAAGGAGTATTTATGGATTTAAAAGAAACGCGTCTTGATTCGAAGGCTGTGTATGAAGGTGATTTCATCAAGGTATTTAAAGACAGTGTGCAGTTGCCAGATGGCAGTGTGAGTTCGCGCGAACATATAGTTCATCGGGGTGCAGTGGCGATTTTGGCGATTTTGGATAATGGCAATCTATTGATGGAGCGGCAATATCGCTATGCGCCGCAACGCGAATTCATCGAGCTACCTGCCGGGAAAATTGATCATGGCGAGGATATTTTGCTCACCGCGAAACGTGAACTATTGGAAGAAACCGGCTACATTGCCAGCAACTGGACACATTTGACTACGGCTTGGCCGTGTATAGGTTTTGCCAATGAGCGCATGGAATATTTTCTGGCACGAGGCCTGACCTACCAAGGTCAACAACTAGACGATGGGGAGTTTCTTGAAGTATTTGAGCTATCGCTCACCGATGCACTTGACTGGATAAAGCAAGGCAAAATCAATGACAGCAAAACCATGGTTGGCATTTTCTGGCTGGAAAAGATGTTAAATGACTGGAAAAAATATTAAATGGCTGGAAATCTTTATATCGTTACTTCTGGGTGACGCGCCAATATGAAGCATGAATGAGGCAACAGTGCACCAAGTTGGTGAGCATATTTATATATGAGTATTAATTCCATAGAAATACGTATGTAAATCAATATACAAGCAATATGGAACGAAATTTGCTTATATCTCATGGTTAGTTCATATATGGAGTAAAAAATGGAAAATATTGGAAGCCTGAAAACGGGCAGTGACGCGTTGTTTATTCTGCTCGGCGCTATCATGGTTCTTGCGATGCACGCAGGGTTTGCTTTTCTTGAGTTAGGTACGGTGCGCAAGAAAAATCAGGTGAACGCATTGGTGAAAATTCTCACCGACTTCGGTATTTCCACGCTGGCTTATTTTTTTATCGGTTATGGCATCGCCTACGGTGTTAATTTTTTCACCGATGCTGAACAGTTGGCGCAGAGAAATGGTTATGAACTGATCAAATTTTTCTTCCTTCTTACCTTTGCTGCCGCTATTCCCGCTATTATTTCCGGCGGTATGGCAGAGCGCGCCAAATTTAATCCGCAACTAGCCGCCACCTTTCTACTGGTCGGCTTTATTTATCCCTTTTTCGAGGGAATCGCCTGGAACCATCGCTTTGGTGTACAGAATTGGCTGCAAACTAATTTCGGCGCGGAGTTCCACGATTTTGCCGGTTCAGTTGTGGTTCATGCAGTGGGTGGCTGGATAGCACTCGCGGCCGTTTTACTACTTGGCGCGAGGCGCGGACGCTACACCAAGGAAGGGCGCATCTCGGCACATCCACCTTCCAGCATTCCCTTCCTTGCACTAGGCGCATGGATTCTTACTGTTGGCTGGTTCGGTTTTAATGTTATGTCAGCGCAAGAGATAGGCAAAATTAGTGGCCTTGTTGCAGTTAACTCGCTGATGGCGATGGTTGGAGGCACACTGGTTGCACTATTTGTAGGCAAGAACGACCCCGGCTTCGTACATAACGGCCCGTTGGCCGGGCTGGTAGCCGTATGTGCCGGCTCGGATGTCATGCACCCCCTTGGCGCATTGTTGACAGGCGGTATTGCGGGTGGGTTGTTTGTGTGGATGTTCATGCTGACACAGAATCGTTGGAAAATAGACGATGTGCTCGGCGTCTGGCCGCTTCATGGATTATGTGGCGCGTGGGGCGGTATCGCAGCAGGTATTTTCGGGCTTAAGGCATGGGGAGGGCTTGGCGGAGTCAATTTTATGGCTCAGATAATCGGTACGCTGCTGGGTATCGTCATTGCTTTTGGCGGTGGCTTTGTAGTCTATTTTCTTCTGAAGAAAACGGTCGGTATTCGACTGAGTGCGGAAGAGGAATTCAATGGTTCGGATTTAAGCATACACAAGATTACGGCAACACCTGAACGTGAATCGGGGTGGTAGCTTAGGGCCTGTTTCAGACATAAATTGCATGAGCGAGAGCGTGCCCCGCACCATAATTATGATATTGAAGGCTAATAATTATAGATTCAACGTAAGAGCAGGCAGAAGGAAGTAGGAGTATCTGTTATGGCAAGCAGTCTCCGGAAAAATCAGGAGGCTCTCAAATTTAGCTGGATTAATCACAATTTACAGAGGTGCCCATTATTTTTTTCATAATGCTCAGTAATATTTGGCAAAAAACATAAGTATGAATGCTGATCTTTTTGATGATCTGCCAGACCTCAATCTGCAACAGGTTTGTCTTGATGACGGTGCATTTTTATTGCGCGGCTTTGCCAAAAATGGTGATGCTGACTTGATGAGTGCGCTAGAAAAGGTCATTGTTCAAGCGCCTTTGCGTCACATGATTACCCCGGGCGGTTTTCGGATGTCGGTGGCAATGAGCAATTGCGGTCAAGTCGGTTGGATAACAGATCGTAGCGGATATCGCTATGACGTTATTGATCCGGAAACTGGACGTCCATGGCCAGCTTTGCCTGAAATATTTATTGATATGGCGAGTAGGGCGGCAATGCGCGCCGGGTATGAAAATTTCTTGCCCGATGTCTGTTTGATTAACTGTTACGAACCAGGCGCTCGGTTATCCCTGCATCAGGATATGAATGAGCTCGATAAGTCTGCCCCGATTGTCTCAGTTTCTCTCGGCTTACCTGCGGTATTTTTGTTCGGTGGATCAAGTCGCACCATTCGACCAAAGCGTTATCAACTTGTACACGGTGATGTAGCGGTCTGGGGTGGACCCGCCAGATTTAATTTTCACGGCATTGCACCACTCTTTGATGGGTATCATCCTATCCTAGGCCGCAAGCGCATCAATTTGACGTTCAGGAAGGCTTTGTGATTGTGGCAGTAGACACTACCGATACGGTTGTTGATCCATTTGGCCCCGCAGTTGCGCATCTGGCAGCTTTAGATCCCGATTGGACAAGTTTAATTGCTCGCGTCGGCAGATGTAGATTGCAGCCAAAATCAGAACGTGAACCCTATGAGGCGTTGGTTCGGGCAGTTGCCTATCAGCAACTCCATGTGCGGGTCGCTGAAGCAATACTTAATCGACTTCTGGCGCTCTATCCAGACATAACCTTTCCGTCACCGACAAGTATCCTCGCGACCGACGAAAAATTACTGCGCGCCTGTGGATTTTCTGCTGTGAAAGTAATGACAATTCGCGGAATTGCTGAAGGGACACTGGATGGGATTGTGCCCGTCAGAAGTCTAGCGTTGGCAATGACAGATGAAGAACTGATCTCCCGGTTGGTTACTCTGCGCGGTATTGGCCGTTGGACAGTAGAGATGCTTCTTATCTTTACGTTGGAACGCCCTGATGTTTTACCCGTTAATGATTTTGGCGTGCGTGAAGGCTGGCGAGTAATGAAGTCATTGTCCAAGCAACCCCTGCCCAAGGAACTGTCCAAAATTGGTCTGGATTGGAGTCCTTATCGTTCAACCGCTGCCTGGTATTTGTGGCAAGCAGCAGACGAGTTTAAGCGCTTAAAATCAAAGTAATTATTTATGTATTCATGTATACATAAAATTAATTTACATATAGTTACAATGGCTTATTGAAGTTGAATGTATTAATGTATTTGAGTTCGTTAAGTGTTATCAGGCTTAAACCAGGAGAGTTTCTCTCTGAGTTTCACCACGCCACCTATGATGATTAAAGTAGGCGCTTTAAGCTTTGCAGCCTCTGCTGCTGTTGGTAATGTAGCCAGAGTTCCGCAAACTACTCGTTGATTTTGTGTTGTTCCCTGTTGCACGATGGCGGCAGGGGTGGATTCCGGCAAGCCGTGCGCTATTAGTTTGGAGCATAGTATTTCGAGACCATGCAGGCCCATGTAAACCACAATGGTCTGATTGGGATGTGCCAGCATTTCCCAATCGAGGTTCATGCCACCATCTTTCAGATGGCCAGTTACAAAAATACAGGACTGCGCATGATCTCTGTGCGTAAGCGGTATCCCGGCATAGGCTGCAACACCGGATGCAGCGGTGATACCGGGTACGACCTGGAAATTTATTTTGTGCTCTGATAGCGTCTCGATTTCTTCCCCGCCACGGCCGAAAATGAAGGGATCTCCCCCCTTGAGCCGCAAGACCCGTTTTCCTTCTTTTGCTAGTCTTACCAAAAGATCGTTTATGCTTTCTTGCGGCATCGTGTGGTGACCGCGCATCTTGCCGACAAATATTCTTTCTGCATCGCGTCGCGTCATTTCCAGCACCGGCTTGGAAACAAGGTTGTCATAAAGCACTACATCCGCCTTTTGCATCAGCCGTAACGCTCTGAAGGTGAGTAAATCTGGGGCGCCTGGGCCTGCGCCTACCAGGAATACTTCACCGACTGAGCCATGATTGTTGTCTTTTAGCATAGCCAGTAGCATGGCTTCGGCAGATTTGTCGTTGCCCGAAAAAACTTTCTCAGCAATTGGACTTTCCAGCACGTTCTCCCAGAATATCCGACGTTTACCAGAATTGCTGATATGCGTTTTGACCGCTTGTCTGAATTTCGCGGCGAAGGCAGCTAGCCGACCATATCCTGGCGGTATTAGCGTTTCTAGCTTGCCTCGTAAAATTCTTGCCAGAACGGGGGATGCCCCTCCGGTCGAAAAAGCGACCATGAGGGGAGAGCGATTCAGTATTGCGGGCATAATGAAGGTGCAGAGATCGGGGTTGTCGACCACGTTGACGGGTATGTTTCTTTTTTTTGCCTCGTTCGAAATTTCTTCGTTGGTCTCGATTTCATCTGTGGCGGCAATGACAAGTGTAATGCCATTCAGGTGTGCAGCTTGAAACCGATCTGGAACATATTCAATATTGGGAATACTTTTAAAAGCCTCGCACAATTCTGGCGATACTATCTTTACTGATGCACCCGCTTGCATCAGCGTGGAAGCTTTTCTAAAGGAAACTTCACCGCCTCCCACAACGAGGCATTTTTTTTCCTTGAGGGTTAGAAAAATGGGGAAAAAATCCATATCAAGCATTGTTCCTGTCAAAAACTACAATTGTTCATCTGTCCAATTTTCAGCGATCAAATTTTTTTAGTGTTAAGCCATTTTACTAATGGGTTCGGCGTCTTTTCACAAGACATCAAGCTTTCCTGCTATCATCGACGTTAAAATTTAGCTGTGGTTTATTCTACTTAATTAAATTTTTTATTTTGGTAAATGACATTTGCGCTTGATTTATATTTGTTCTGCAATACCTTATTCTGACGGGTTAACTGCTACCCGCCTCTTCAATATTGTGATCCATCGAACAAAGTCTTGCACATCATTATGCAAATTTATGAAAATAAATACCATTTCTTAATTTGATGTATTTAAGAATGATATCTACTTTAGATTTAAAGTACTCTAAGGCATATCGTGTCAAATCACTGGGAACTTTGGTGTAATTATCGAATTTTATAAAACTGCTGTGAGGGATTTACATTATGCAAATGCCTGTTTAAAGCTCTCAGAAGAATTTCTGAAAATATAAATTACATTAGCTAATATGAAAACAAATGAAAAAATGCCCCAATGGGCACTTTGTAATATTATGAATAATAGTGATAATTTGTTTTATGGTGCCCAGAAGAGGACTCGAACCTCCACACCTTACGGCACACGGACCTGAACCGTGCGCGTCTACCAATTCCGCCATCTGGGCAATAAAACCAAACGTTGCTGCTTGAGGGCGCACAAGTTAATCGTTATAGGATTTTCTGTCAATGACAAATAAGAAAAAAAACATCCGTGAGCTCGACCCATTCCTGGATCGAGAGCGCGCACAGTATGAGCATCCATTACCCAGCCGCGAATACATTCTGCAGTTACTGGAAAAGCAAGGCGTGCCGGTTGCTGAAGAAGAGTTGTGCCACATATTGCATATTGATGAACACGAGGCTGACCTATTCACGCGCCGCCTGCGCGCTATGGAGCGCGATGGTCAGATAATGCGTAATCGCAAGCGGGCAATCTGCGTAATGGACAAACTTGACCTGATCAAAGGCAAGGTACAAGGCCATCCCGACGGATTCGGCTTTCTGATTCCTGATGACGGTAGTACCGATCTCGTATTGAGTGCCAAGGAAATGCATAAAGCGTTGCATGGTGATACGGTCGTGGCCCGTGAAACGGGTACCGACCGGCGCGGGCGCCGCGAGGCCAGTATAGTGGAGGTGCTGGAGCACGCCACCCAGCGTCTGGTCGGGCGGTTGTATGAGGAGCATGGCATCCAGTTTGTGGTAGCGGAAAATCGTCGCATTAGTCAAGATATTCTTGTTGCTCCAGGTGAGCACATCGGGGCAAAGGCGGGGCAGGTGGTGATGCTGGAAATTCTGCAGCAACCCAGCAAAAAGGCACAACCCATAGGTCGCATCGTGCAGATTTTGGGCAATTATGCCGACCCCGGCATGGAAATTGAAATTGCATTGCGCAAGCATGATCTGCCGTATGAGTTTCCAATCGAGACGAAGCACCAAGCTGAAAAAATTGCGCCCCAAGTGCTGCCTGAAGATTATGCAGGACGCGAAGATTTACGTCAGTTGCCGCTTGTCACCATAGACGGCGAAACTGCGCGGGATTTTGACGATGCGGTGTATTGCGAGCCGCATGCCAATGGCTTCCGCCTGGTGGTGGCAATTGCCGATGTTAGTCATTATGTAAAGCCCGGAGATGCCCTGGATAAGGAAGCTTTGAATCGAGGTAACTCGGTATATTTCCCTCGCCGCGTTATTCCAATGCTGCCGGAAGAGCTTTCCAACGGTCTTTGTTCGCTTAATCCACATGTCGAACGCCTGTGCATGGTATGTGATATGCAGATCAGCGCTCAAGGCGACATTGAAACTTACCGCTTCTATCCATCGGTTATGTTCTCACAGGCGCGCCTGACCTACAATCAGGTGGCTGAGATGCTGGTTCAGCCACAAGGCGAAATGGCACAAAAATTTGCTGCCGTGCTGCCACAAATCAATCATTTGCATACCTTATTCAAAACCTTGCTGCAAGCTCGCGAGAAACGTGGTGCGATTGACTTCGAGACCATAGAAACCCAGATGATATTTACCGATCAGGGCAAAATAGATCGCATCGTGCCCTTGGTACGTAATGATGCCCATCGCCTGATTGAGGAATGCATGCTGGCGGCCAACGTATGCACAGCCAATTTCCTCAGCGAACGTAAGCACCCGGTGTTATACCGTGTACATGAAGGCCCCACACCTGAAAAATTGGAAGCAGTGCGCGAATTCTTTAAGGAATTTGGTCTGGAACTTGGAGGAGGCGAAAAACCTGAGGCTGGCGATTACGCCAAGCTGCTCAAGCAAGTCAAGGGCCGACCTGATGAAGCCTTATTGCAAACGGTGATGTTACGTTCATTGCGCCAAGCGCGTTATTGCCCGGAAAATGCTGGTCATTTTGGTCTTGGCTACGATGCGTATACACACTTTACCTCGCCCATTCGTCGTTATCCCGACCTGTTGGTGCATCGTGCTATTAAGGCTGTGCTAAATAGCAAACAATACAAACCAAAAGAGAAGTGGGATGCACTGGGCATACATTGCTCCATGACAGAACGCCGGGCTGACGATGCCACGCGTGATGTTGAAGCGTGGCTGAAATGTTTCTACATGCGGGACCATCTCGGCAGCAGCTTCGAAGGCACCATATCTTCAGTGACCGGATTCGGCCTGTTCGTTGCGCTGGACGATCTGTACATCGAAGGGCTAGTCCATGTGTCGGAACTCGGGGCGGATTATTTTCATTACGATGCGGCCAAGCACCAGATGCTAGGCGAGCGATCTGGCAAGCGCTATCGTCTAGGCGATCGCGTGCGCGTCACGGTTGTGAGAGTGGACATGGAAAGTACCAAGCTCGACTTTGTGCTGGATCTGCCAGCTGGGGAAACACCCGCTAAGGACGTGAAAACCAAGAAACCCAAGAAAACCAAAAAATCCAAAGATCATCATGGCTGAAACTCGAGTAATTCATGGCTTTCATGCCGTCACTGCGCGCATTCGCCAGCATGCTGGCAGCGTGCTGGAACTTTATGTAGACACCCAACGCCGCGATCCACGTGTTCGTGATCTATTGAAGCTGGCGGAAAGTAACAACGTGCGCGTGGTCCCAGTTGATACCAAGCGTCTTGATGGCATGGCAGGTAATGCTCGTCATCAAGGGGTCGCCGCTCGCGTAGATGCCGCGCAAAAGGTGCGGCATCTGGACGACGTGCTGGACACCCTCACTGAACCCGCGTTATTACTAGTGTTAGACGGTGTACAAGATCCGCATAATCTGGGCGCTTGCCTGCGCAGTGCCGATGCTTTTGGCATACATGCCGTAATCGCTCCTAAAGATCGCGCCGTTGGCCTGAATGCGACCGTGGAAAAGGTTGCCTGCGGCGCGGCGGAAACTGTCCCCTACATTACCGTCACTAACCTTGCGCGTACCCTGCGCGAGTTACAGGAGCGCGATATATGGGTCGTGGGTGCAGATAGCGAGGCCGAAACTGAATTGCATGGGTTCCGTCACGCCGGCGCATTGGCCTGGGTGCTGGGAGCGGAAGGAGAAGGCCTGCGTCGGCTTACCAAAGAAACCTGCGACCAACTGGTGCGCATCCCCATGCTGGGCAGCGTGGAAAGCCTGAATGTATCGGTGAGCGCAGGCGTGTGTCTGTTTGAGGCGAGAAGACAACGGATGCCGTAAAGTAGAAAAAACTGGATGGAATAGGGCAGGGCAGAGTATGTACTGAATGTTCTGAGCCTCATTATCCAGTTGTATCCATATTTTCAATATTTGGTCAGCTTAACATCGCTTTCAATCGCGCTAATTTCGCCATCCCCACATCTTTGCTTACTTCGGGTGCAGTGCCTGTTGGTAATACACCCGAATAGATTAGTTCATCTGTGGGCAATTCTTGCAAGAAGCGGCTTGCTTCGCATACCCGCCATTCTTTTCCCAGTTTGCGTTTAGTGCAATAGCTGATTTGCAGCGAGCGCTCTGCGCGAGTTATGCCCACGTACATCAGGCGACGTTCTTCCTCTATCTGTTCCGGTTGCTCGCTTTGGTGGTGCGGCAGGGTGCCTTCTTCCACGCCCACCATGAATACATGGCCGAATTCCAGACCCTTGGCAGCATGCAGAGTTGATAATGAGACCGCATCCGCTTCTTCTTCGCGGGATTCAAGCAGGTTCATCAGCGCGATGGTTTGTGTCATCGCCAGTAACGTTTTGTCGTCAGCTTCCGATTTGCGGTTAATCCAAGCGACAAAATCCGTAACATTCGCCCATTTACTTTCCGCCTGACGTGGTTCATGGCTGTCAAACAGCCATGCCTCGTAATCTATTGCGCTCATTAAATCTGTCATCACCGTCGCGCATGCTTCCTTGTCGGCACGTGCTTCCATGCGATTAATGAAATTGCAAAAGGTGAGCAACTCTTCGTGTTGTCGCGCAGGAAGTTGATGTGCCATGGCGCTCTCGAAAGCTGCTGCAAACAGACTGATGTTGCGCGTACCGGCATAGCCCGCAAGCTTCTCCAGTGTCTGGTTGCCAATACCGCGTTTAGGCGTGGTAATGGCGCGAATGAAGGCTGGATCGTCATCCGTGTTTGCAATCAAGCGCAAATAGGCAGTGAGATCCTTGATTTCCGCACGATCGAAGAAGGAGCTGCCGCCACTGACGGTATAAGGCACTTTCTGTCCACGCAGTTGTTCCTCAAAAGTACGCGATAGGTGATTGCTGCGATACAGGATGGCGTAGTCAGAAAAGCGTGTGTTGTGCTCAAACTTATGCGCCAGCAAACGCATTACTACAGACTCTGCTTCGTTCTCGCCATCCCTGGCTGCGAATACGCGGATAGGGTCGCCCGGCCCATGGTCACTCCATAGTTTTTTCTCGAATAGCTTGGTGTTATTGCCTATTAAATGATTGGCACAGGTCAAAATGCGTTGCGAAGAGCGATAGTTTTGTTCCAGCTTAATTACGCGCAAATTCACGTGATCATTTTGTAAATTCTGCAAATTCGCGGTGCTCGCCCCGCGCCAGGCATAGATCGCCTGATCATCGTCGCCCACTGCCGTCAGTGCTGCGCGACTACCCGCCAGCAAGCGAGTCATTTGATACTGGCAATCATTGGTATCCTGATATTCGTCGATCAACAAATAACGAAAACGTTGCTGCCAGCGCAACAGGGCTTCAGGAAACCCCTGAAACAAATCTACCGGTAAACGGATCAAGTCATCAAAATCCATTGCTTGATAGGCGCGTAATGTTTCCTGATAACGCGCATAAAGTAGCGCTGTGCGTTGATCCGCCTCGTTTTCTACCAGACTTAATGCTTGTTCCGGCGAGATGAAAGAGGATTTCCACTTGGACATGACACTTTGTGCGATACGGATATCTTGCTTGTCCGGTGCACCCAATAGCTCGCTAATGATCTTTGCAGTGTCAGCACTGTCGAAGATAGAAAACTGTTTTTTGTAGCCAAGCAGACCAGCCTCCTCACGCAAGATTTGCATGCCCAGCGCATGGAAGGTGCTAATGGTTAACCCCTTGGTGTTGCGCCCGGTTAACAGCTTGCCCACACGCTCACGCATTTCATTCGCGGCCTTGTTGGTAAAAGTGATTGCGGCGATATTGCGTGGCGCATAGCCGCATTGCTCGATCAGATAGGCCAGCTTATGAATGATGACGCGCGTTTTGCCGCTGCCTGCGCCAGCCAGCACCAACAGGGGACCATCCAGATACTTAACTGCTTCGTATTGTGAAGGATTGAGTTTGCTCAGCATTAGAACACCTTTAAAAATCTAAACTCATCCCCGTTGACTCTGTGAAAAATGAATAATAAAACGTATTTCAGGGGCGGCTATAAATACCAGTTGGCAAAGACGCTCATCAATTCGCGCTCGCTCATGCATATGAATACGGCACTCACCAAGTGGATAACGCTAGAGGGCGAGGCGATTGTAATCAAACACAGCTACGTGTGGGATGGTGCAAGCGGCCTAATAATACAAACAACCAGACACAATGAGGGTATCACTAATCCATGATGCTCTATACCGGCTGAGCAGGTTTGTTTTTTGGCAGGATCAGCGGAAGGCGGCTGATAAAATATACCGGCATATCGTGCCAGAAGATGGCATATCGCAAGTTCGAGCTTCCGCTCATTATGATGCGCTGCGGCTATTCGCAGCTACTGCTGGCTGTGCTTGCGTTGTCTAAGCCAGTAGCAAACTGCGCGCTATAATGTCTGTGCGGATAAAATCCAGCCGTTCAAAACCGTCTGCCAAATAGATTTTGCGGAGTAAGGCTGATGTATTAGTTATCAAAATATCGCTATAACTAACTAATTAATTGTTGGTGCCCGGGGCCGGACTTGAACCGGCACAGCCGTTTCCAGCCGACGGATTTTAAGTCCGTTGTGTCTACCAATTTCACCACCCGGGCGAGATAAAGCAAGTTTGGAATGAATAATGCCAACAAATTCATTTCCAGCGCGCATTATACAGAGATGCCTATCACGTTAGCAAAAACATCGTATTTCTCCTCAATCAAGCCGGCTAATTCGCGAATACTTATGTCTCTTTCTTGACACTGATAGCAATATCACTATAATGCGGACTTCGATTTTTGCGGGAATAGCTCAGCTGGTAGAGCGCAACCTTGCCAAGGTTGAGGTCGCGAGTTCGAGTCTCGTTTCCCGCTCCAACTTCTTGGGAAAGTATCTTGCTTTCCCATTATTATCCCTAGAGTATGCGCAAAATGGCGGGGTGGCAGAGTGGTCATGCAGCGGCCTGCAAAGCCGTGTACGCCGGTTCGATTCCGACCCCCGCCTCCATCTTAAAGCAAGTGTACTTAGCCAAAAATTTCATTCGTTGATATTTTTGCTCTGTTATAATTCTCATCTTCGGGGCGTAGCGCAGCCTGGTAGCGTACTTGGCTGGGGGCCAAGTGGTCGGAGGTTCGAATCCTCTCGCCCCGACCAATTTAATCAATCAGTTAATTGGTGTTAAGCGGTTTTAGTGGCGTTGCTGTGGCTGTCAGCCGCAAACATCGCGTCAATTTTCCCGCGTTCATGACCCTTATCTGCACCATCAATCCACTTAAAATAGACTGTTAAAACCATCTGCATGGTGGCGTGGCCAAGTTGCTTGGCTACCCACATCGGGTTTGCGCCTGCCATTAGGTTAAGCGTAGCGTAGGTGTGACGTGTCTGATAGAAGTTCCTCTCGCGCATTCCTAGTGCCTTTATCGTGGGATTCCAGTATGTTCGGCGTAGTGGACGTTCCTCGCTGTAGGGCGAGGCGCCTATGCTTCCGTACTTGTCGAGGATCGCATTCATCTGCTGTGTTTTGTTTGGCCGAAGCGTCCATGCTTCCATAATCGCGAACACAAAATCAGCATCCAATGCCAACGCCGCTGACTTTATCTTCCGCGCAGATTGATCTTTGTCCACGACGCTTTCAGGATGAATCATCACCGGGATGACTTCCTTGGTGGTCAGATTGCCAACAAAGGCGAATGCCTGAAGTTTCTCACCAACCTCCAGAAAGCCTCGCGCCTTGTCGATCAGCGAACTGATGATGTTCATGTACGCTTGCGGTGGGGTGCTAATGGGTACCTCAATCATTTTTTCCTCAATATTTGCCACCGGTCGTGTAAACCCGGGAACGTGCTGTGATGTTCGCTGAGCGCCAGCGTCTCGGCGCTCGAAATCGGCGTTGAACACATCGAAAAACTCCCTGGTCGCCGTGTTGCCGCCTTTCTCTTTGCCTTCGATAATCATAACCTGTTCGGAGCGCATCGCGTGAGCGACCTGTTAGCGGAGTAATCGAGCCAAGGCCGAAATTAGCCCGAAGGTCACTCCAGATGTATTTATATAAAACAATTACTTATATTTAGTTATTTAAGATATGGCTGAATTGCTTGCCGCAATCAAGGCTGGGCAGCGTGCGTAGATACAATGACAATGCCGAACAGGTCTAAGTATTTTTATTTATTAATGTATAATCCATTCAGTATTTATTCATCTATTCGACAAAGTTAACGCTAAAATGGCTGCTCACGACACCCTCATTCAACTGCTACGTGAAGGCTCGCAGCCAGCCAGAGCGCTATACGAGCGGCTAGTCTTACTGTGTCATAAATGTAATATTGGGCTTACCCAATTACAATGCGGGCAATGACCCAAGGCATTTGCGAGAGCGGCGCTCAAGTACAGGCGTAGCGTTGTGATCGAGTTCGGTACGTGACGCTGCGCGCGCTGGGCTGCCCCGAGGGACGTAATCTTTGGGAACGGCAGGCACCTGGCCTTCGGCGCAGTTTTTTTTACCGCTGCCATCGCGTCCGGCCTTGAGTCGTTGCGCCATCCAAAATCCATAAGCTGCGATGCTCAGCGTGGCGTGATGGTGGAAGCCGCGCCAGTTCCTTCCTTCGTAGTGGCTCAGTCCGAAGTCCTGCTTCAAGTCCTGATAGTCCCGCTCGATGCGCCAGCGCATCTTGGTGACGAACACCATTTGCTCCAGTGTGGCATAGCTTGGGGCGGTAGTGAGGAAGTATTTTGTCGGCTCGGCTTCCTCTTCAGGCCATTCGATCAGCAGCCACTCCTCATGGCGCATTTCTGGCCTAAGATAATCCCGGTGAGCGGGACGGACGCGCACCACGGCGAAACGGGATGAGAGTTTGCTGTTGCTGCCCTCCCGACAGGCGACCGTGCGCCAGGCTTTATTCGGCAATGCCAGAGCCAATACCTTCACCGCCAACGGTTCATTGCCGGGTTCCCGACGCAGTCGCGTTGGGCGTATGCCTTGACCGGACCAGGGTCTGGGCGGTAGCGGTGCAGTCCCCGGCGCCCATACCGTTGTGGCTGGGCGAATGCCGACCGCGTAGAGCATGCCCATTTCAGTGATGCCATCCCGAAAGGCGGTTTCATCACCATAACCGGCATCTGCCAACACCACGCCCATGGGCACACCCGCTGCGACGGCTTGGCGCATCTGTTCCAAGGCAATCTCGGGTTTGGTCGCGAATAGAATGTTCTCTGGAACACCTGCTGTCTTACGACGCTCCGCATCGCCCGCCCAGTCTTTGGGAAGGTAGAGTTGGTACGCGATGGGGAGGCTGCCCTGAACGCTTGCCAGTGACAGGCTGACTGCCACCTGGCAATTGTCTTGTTTGCCCAACTGGCCGCAATATTGGCGGGCGACCCCCACCGAATGCCTGCCCTTTTTGGGAAAGCCGGTGTCGTCGATGATCCAGTAACAGCCGCTATCAAGCCCGAGCGCTGGCACGACCCAGTCGCGCACGCCAATCATGATTGCCGAGTCAGACCACTCGGACTTGGACACAAAGTGATGCAAGGCTTGGTGCCGTGCGCCAGCGTGCAATGGGTCAATGCGTGCGGCCATGGGTTCTACACTTTTGCGTGACAAGGGCAGCATCAGGCCGGTGCAATACCCGCTCAATCCCGCGCGTCGGTCAGCATGACCAAGCCTTTCAGACAAATGATCCATATAGCGATTGAACTCCTTGACTGTGTCCATCTTGCCACCTGTCAGTAACTATAAGGTTGCAATCATGACACATTTCTTATGACACAGTAAGACTAGGTGTCAGTCAGCCTACGCTTTCGCGCATGGTTGCGCAGCTTGGAGTATCCATTCTCCGTTTCGGCAAAGCCCGCCAGACCCAATATGCACTGCGGCGCAAAATTGGCGCACACGAAAAGTTTCCGCTGTTCCATATCAGCGCAACTGGCAACCTCGAACAATGGGGAATCCTCCATCCTGTGATGCCCGAATCCTATCTGGTCGAAACTCTGGCGAACCATGCCGGTGAACTGAAGATGGATTTTCACCAAGGGCTGCCCTGGTATTTGCAGGACATGCGGCCACAAGGCTTTCTTGGTCGTGCATTTGCACGGTTTCATGGCCCGTTGCTGGGTCTGCCTACCGATCCCAATCGATGGAGCGACGACCAAACTTTACTGGCATTGGCCAACACGGGGCACGACTGTCCGGGTAATCTGCTGGTCGGCGAAGAAGCCGCTTCGATATATCAGACCGGCGCACTTTTTACTACGGTGGACAGGGCATTGCCGCCGGTGCCTGCCGATCAACGTTTGCAGAAATATCCTGAATTCGCGCGCCTCGCCTTGGCGGGCGAGGTGGTGGGCTCCTCGGCTGGCGGCGAGCAACCCAAGTTCGATATTGAAATCCTGCACGGCGGCCAACCGGTTCATGTCATGGTCAAATTCAGCGCGCCGCAGGACAACGCCGCGACGCGACGCTGGCGCAGCCTGTTGATCTGCGAACACCTGGCCTTTCAAGCGCTGAATGAGGTGCTGCCGACCAGCCATAGCCATTTGCTGGAGGTTGAAACAGGCGGGGTGGCTAATCAACTATTTCTGGAGGTGCCACGCTTTGACCGCATTGGCGAGCGTGGCCGCCGTTGCGTGGTTTCGCTCAAGGCGCTCGATGATGAGTTTGCCGGGCTGGCTGCCGATTGGCCCAAGATTGCCGCCGCACTCGTACAGTCCGGGCATCTGAATGAAACTGCCTATCTGCAAGTGCAAAAGCTGTTTGCCTTTGGCGTGCTCATCAGTAATAGCGATATGCACCCCGGCAATCTCTCATTCTTTGTCGATGATGTGACCAAACATGTGACAGAGTTTACGCTTGCGCCCCTGTACGACATGCTGCCCATGTCATTGGCGCCACGCCCCTCCGGGCAAATCCCCGATGCGTTGCCGATGCCCAAAATAGGTATCAATCCACCCTTGGCAATTTGGCGGGAAATGTTGCCCTTGGCGTGCGACCACTGGCGGCAAGTAGCGGCGCACCCCGGCGTGGCAGACGATGTAAAACAAATGGCGCAGAACCAGGCAGACATCCTGGCCCGTCCCTTAACATGAACGGACAGACAAGAAATCCCCATGAACAAATCCAAGCTCAAAACCTACGCTCCGCAAGCCTGCAAGGACTTCATCGCTGCCGTCACTGCCCGCGCCAACCTACTCGGCTTATCAACAAGCAGGTGACAAACTCGAAGTCGCAACCGGCGAAAGAAAAGGCGACATCGCCATCATCGCCGGCTGGGAATGGCCGGTTAAGGCGTATGAGTAGCATGACCGCCTGATCAAGCACATCAAGATGGTAGGCTTCAGCCAGACGATGGCAGCCGTCGCCTACACTTGGCAACCGCTTTGCCGCGCTACGCTAGATGGAGATCCACGACTATCTGGATCACGGCCCGCCTGCCTGGACTTGAACACACTGCAAAATTTCGTAGCGGAGTCGCTTGGCTTGGGCTCGCGCACCAATTCGCATGAAGTATTATCCGGGGTGAAGATGCATTCCTCCGAGCCAGCATTAACTGTTGCACTTCGAACTTGAATCCGCCTAATTATTTTCTGGATGAACGATGGAAAATTTGAACGATATTGAAATTTCTGGGGCAGCTAATGAGCTGGGTTCTTTACTGGATATGTCAGCAGCACAGATTATCCATACTCCGAATCCTGATTCATTCATTCGCTGGTTTCGTACCATGGCACCGGACATTGCGCCCAATTTTGTCGGGCAGTTGCCAGACGACGAACAGGCACGTCGTGCATTTTTATACAACATGGCTCGGATGATCTGGAACAAGACCCCATTACCTCAAAATCGTTTTCGTCCCGATCCGCTGAATAAGCCGGAACGCAATCTGCCCTGCCCCTGTGGTTCAAACCGGAAATATAAGCAATGTTGTTTATCTGCTGAATCACTCGAGAATGAAGTGGGTAGTTTTAGCATGCTGCTGCATGTGCTAAATCAAGTGCCAACTAAACAGTTTACTGAATTACCTTTCACTTACCTTGATCTTGATGAACTTGCTTTTGTTGCCCGCACATGGATGGATCAAGGCAAAACAAAGGACGCAGTAAAATTACTGGAAGGTTTGTTTGCTCATATCGAAAAGCTGGATGCGAGAGCAGAATATGCCTTTGATTTATTGTTGGATTGTTACAGCAACTTGGGCAACCCGGTAAAGAAAAATCTTCTGCTGGAGAAAGGGCTGCAAGCACCTGATAAACATCTACGTGCTGCAGCCATGCAACGTCTGTGCTGCATCCACTCTGATAAGGGTGACTATCCTCGCGCCTGGAAAATATTTCAGGATATTCAACGACTGATTCCCAATGATTCTTCACTCGCACACCTTGAAGTGGTGCTGCTTCATGGGCAAGGCGAACATGAGCGTGCGGCTGATAGAGCACGGTTCTGGATTGCGCGGTTGTCACGGGATAATCGGCCAGAACATGCCAACCTGATCGAGTTTCTAAAACATTCAGCAACTGATTTGAGTGGTGCAATCCTGGATATCGCCCAAGACAATATGCCGGGGATTGCTCCGTTGTCAAAACTTATCAACGCAATCCCCGCGCCAAAATGTCTATACCAGCTTCATCCGAATGATGGCAGCGCAGGCCCACTTGAACCTGATGAAAAACTAAGGCGACTGCACGTCGAATGGCACGAGATATTCAGTCAATTCACTGAAGATTACATTGGAGTCGATTGGCACAGTTCATATCGTTGGTTAGGCTGGTTGGATAAAAATCCACTGGCCTGGCAAAGCTTTGACGTGATTGGAGATCTGTATCTGGCCCTCGACGAAGGTATGCAACCGTTCATGGGTTTTGATGAAAAAATTCTTTTGCCGTTGATGCAACACGGCAATGCGTTATTGCGCCTGATTCTGAAACAGCACCAGGCAGAAGGTCTCCGGCTGGAATGGGGTTGGATGGAAAATCGTAATGCTTTGCGTATGGTTGCTGCGCTGTCACAGTATTACAAATCACACGCCAACATCAAAGAAGCCATAAACCTGATTGAGTGGTTGGTGCTCACGCTTAATCCAAATGATAACCAAGGGCTACGTGATGACTTGCTCCACTGCTATCTTCGTCAAGGTCGGCTTGATGCTGCCATCAAATTAGCCGAGCATTACCCTCGTGATATGGCCGCCATGCAATACGGTCACGTCCTTGCACTCCTGATGTCCGGTCTGGAAACTGATGCAGTAACCAGACTCAAGCAGGCAAAGGATGATTACCCGGAAGTTTACAAAATGTTAATCAATCCCAAGCCACGTCGTCCCGTTCTTCAGGAAGGCAGGGTAACCGTGGGTGGCAAGGATGAAGCATGGTATTACCGTGACGACTATTTGGATATTTGGCAGCAAAGCGGTGGGTTGGATTGGCTACGCAAGCAGGCGACTGGAAAGTCTCATAACTTGCAAAAGTAATGGGTGTACCGAAAGCGACCTGTCACAGTCCTCCTCTATCTCTGGTAGGGTGGCAAGTATACCAGAAATTGACATTCTGTGTGCATTAAGTAATACTATATGCACATCATGAAGCATATTCTTACAAGGAAACCAGTTATGGCAAGTACCCCCTATCAACGATTTGCGATCACCGTGCCGGAACGCTTGGCATCGCAAATTGAGCGTGCCTGTGAAGCAGAGGGTCGCAATCGCTCGGAGTTCTTTCGGGAAGCAGTGCGCGTTTACTTTGCTTCAAAATCACGCGAACCGCAGCTCCTCATGCCGACTGGCGAGGAGGAGCAGGTAAATAACCCATTCCATACGTTTACTGAATGGAACTCAGAAGCAGACAGCATCTATGACACGCTCCGCTAAACCACGATTTCAGCCATGGGATATCGTACTTGTCCCCTTTCCTTTCACCGAGAGTAACTACACCAAGGTGCGTCCCGCTCTGGTTGTCTCTACCGACTCCCTGAGCACAAAGACAGGAAAATATTTCCTGACGATGATCACGAGTGCAACACACGCGCGAACCTATGGGGACATTCTGGTCAGTAATCTAAAGCTTGCGGGACTCCCCGCTGAATCCATTGTGCGCCCGATCAAGATTGCGACCTTCGAGGAAGCATCATTCGTGCGGCGCATTGGCACCTTGGCGGTCAAAGACCGGAAAGCGGTATCAGCCCAATTACGCGAGCTTTTGTGCGTTGAAGAACGCTAATCCTTGTGCATGGTGATATAAAAAACAGGCACGCTTTTGCGTACCTGAGTGTGGTCAGCTAATTTTCTGCACTGATGTTCGTGATCAGTGGTGGCTGTTACGGCAAAGAATTCCAAGTAAACTGGCGTCAGTTTGTTACTGATGTCAAACAGCGTTCAATACTTTCCACTAATCAGCGTCCAATTTCCCCCACTTTATCTGTTTGCTGAGGCTGATTTTTACGCTGTTTCAATCCGTAAATCTGATATCGTTGCCCGCTGGTGAGCTGCTTATACTCCTTCATCTGTGCTATATACATGGTGGAGATGGCGATTTAGAACTTAAACGGCAGGGGGTTGAGTTGTTGTCTGCCGACGAACAGTAGGCGGATCGCCTACGCCAGAATACTCCATCTAAGGCTACGCTGAACAAGCCTCGCATTTCCAAGATTCCCATTACGAAATACGCGTGATTGTGCAATAAGGCAAGCTCAACTCGCTTTGTTTTGTCCTTATCGTGCTGCTCCTTGGGCTTTTCGCCCGTCATTCGCCCGCTATGGGCGCACCTGTGCCATCAATCGATTTTGAGACAAATAAATATTCGCCAATGCCAGCGCGGTAAATGCGCGACCGGCATTCTTGGCTAAACCACGGTAGCGCACTTTGGCAAAACCCCACAGTCGTTTGATCACGGCAAAGATGTGTTCGACGCGGGCTCTTATCTTTGACTTGTTGCGGTTCTTGCGGCGCTTGACCTCATCGACCTCACCGCCAGCCATACGGGTGCGACAGTTGGTGAAGTCGCGGGCCTTGGGCGCTTTGCCGAGTTGGAGGCGCGGTAAACACCGCCATAAAAGCGCTGGGGGTCGACAAAGGATTCCAGCAGTAGCACAGGGTGAGCAAAGCGTGCCTGCCAATCGGCCACCAAGCGGCGTTGCAAATAACAGCACACGCGAGCCGACGTTTGGATGGTCCCAATCGGGCATAATCAGGAAACGGCTGTTGTTGGCGATGAGCTTGAGGCGGCCTTACTGGGAGGTGAAATCCCAACCAATCCAACGATCACGAACGCCGCACTTGAGGGCGGCGGCCGAGATGCGTAATTGTGCTACCCATTGGTCGCGCCACGTGGCTACATACCAAAGTGTTTCACCAATTTTTGCCAGATCGCCAAGATAATGATGCTGTCCCATCTGGTCTTTGTAGCGCGGCTCTTCGTGCCGCTCTACTGGGCGTACTTGGAGTTCAGATAGGGTTGTGCTTGTGAATGAGTAAGCTTGCATCGCCGGATTTATACCGGGTATGCAGGGGAATGTTCAGCAGGAAGTAGCACTCACTTGATTTTACATAACATTTATTGGTAAACCAATTCACCCTGCCTTCATAATGTCGTTTATTGCAAATTCAGAATAATATTCTGTTCGAATTTCCATCAATACAAAACCTGATTATCTCCACACTCTTTTTCATGGTTGTAGCGTTGCGCGTGAGTCGTGTTTTTGATGCGCAGAACATTTCCAATAAGTACTATGCGCAGTCTATCGGTGTTAGCGCTGGCCTTTTCCATTTCATGGGGTGGTTGTGAGGCTGTAAACTGGGCTATAGGAACCCTTGGGATGGCTTAAATTTTGGAGGCAAAAAGTAAAATTGCCGTCCGAGAGAGCTAATCCCAGTACCTGCTACCTTACAGGTTGTCATTATTAATCTAATGCCAATACATCATAGAAACAATTTGTTATCTGCAAGAAGAAACAGTAGGGCAAGGTTGCCACTGCTCTCGCTCTATTGGTTAATTCACCATCAATTTATTTGGATTATGCTGGACATTACAGTACATTACTGGAGTTTAGCAGTACGCGCACCGCGCCTTCACCAGTTTATAAACGCGATAAAAAGTAATGGCCTCTCTGCCCCAAACAAATTTCGCCCATTTAGAACAACATGACGAACAGTTGCTACGCTTGGGCATGTTGGCGGAAAAGTATTTCGCGGATGATCCCAATACCTGTTTGCTCAAACTGCGTCAGCTTTCCGAGTTGTTGGCTCAGCTCATTGCGGCAAAAACCGGCCAACTTTTAGCGCCAGAAGAAACCCAATACGAACTATTGCGCCGCCTTCAAGATAGCGGAATGGTCCCGCGCGAAATCTTTCAGTTGTTCAGCGAGATGCGCCGCACCGGCAACGCTGCCAACCACGCGCTTGAGGGCGACCATAGAGGGGCACTAAGTGCCTTGAAGATGACCTGGCAGTTGAGCCTGTGGTTCCATCGCACTTTCAAAGACACATCGTACAAATCTGGTCCTTTTGTACCCCCTTCGCCACCCAAAGATGAAAGCGATGAACTGCGCGCTGAAATGGCGCTCTTGAACAAAGCACTCCAGGAATACCAGGCAACCCATCACGAAACCGCTGAACAGCTTGAGGCAACTGCGGCAAAGCTCCGCGAGGCCAAAGGTGAGCAGGCATTCTGGGAGCAGATGGCCGCTGAGGCCGAGCAAGCTAAGGTAGCGCTGGAAAAACGGCTGGCCGCACTGCAAATCGTATCGGTTGCCCAGCCTAAGAGTGTGTTGATACAGCTGGTCTCGTCTGCCAATACCGCCGCCAGTGCCGTTCAATTAGATGAAGCCGACACCCGCAAGTTGATCGACCAACAGCTGCGACAAGCAGGCTGGGAGGCGGATTCCCAAGTTATCAAATACAACAAGGGCACGCGTCCGACCAAGGGGCGCAACTTGGCAATCGCCGAATGGCCTACCGAAAGTGGGCCCGCCGATTATGCGCTGTTCGCAGGCTTGATGCCGATTGGGGTAGTAGAAGCCAAACGCAAAAACGTCGATGTGTCTGGATCATTGCAACAAACCAAACGCTACAGTCGAACTTTCACGCCTTCCCAAGAGACGATACTATCCGATGAGAATTGGGGTGGCGAGGCTGCCTATCGCGTGCCCTTCGCCTTCTCATCCAATGGTCGGCCCTTCCTGCGCCAGATACCCACCAAGAGCGGTATCTGGTTCTGTGATCTGCGCCGTGCCGACAACCTGGGTAACGTACTCGATGGCTGGTACACCCCGGAAGGTTTGACCGCGCTGCTCAAGCGGGACGAAGCTAAAGCACACGAAGATCTCGCCAACGCACCATTTAACTACGGCTTCCCACTACGCCCCTATCAACAGGATGCCATCCGCGCCGCCGAGTTGGCTATCGAATCTGGCCAACGAGAAATGCTGCTGGCGATGGCAACCGGCACCGGCAAGACCAAAACCTGTATCGCGTTGATTTATCGTTTACTCAAAGCAAAGCGCTTTCGCCGCATCCTGTTTCTGGTTGATCGCTCTGCCTTGGGCGAGCAAGCCGCCAATGCCTTCAAAGACACACGCATGGAAAATCTCCAATCCTTCGCCGACACCTTCGGCATCAAGGAGCTGGAAGAACAAGCACCGGATACCGAAACTGCGGTACATATCGCCACCATACAGGGCATGGTGCAGCGCCTGCTCTACGCAGCAGAAGATGCAACCACGCCATCCGTCGATCAATACGATTGCATCGTGGTGGATGAATGCCATCGCGGTTATCTGCTTGATCGTGAGTTGTCCGATACGGAAATGACCTTCCGGGGATATGAGGACTACATCTCAAAATATCGCCGTGTGCTCGACTACTTTCGACGCCTACAAGGTCGGACTGACTGCCACGCCGGCGCTGCACACCACGCAAATTTTCGGTGCGCCGGTTTATACCTACAGCTATCGGGAAGCTGTTATCGACGGGTATTCTGGTCGATTACGAACCACCCGTGCAAATCAAAACCGAGCTATCCACCAATGGCATTGCCTGGAAGGCAGGCGAAGAGGTCAAAGTCTACGATGCGAGGCGCAATCAAGTCGATCTGTTCAATACCCCAGACGAAATCAAGATTGATGTTGAGGACTTCAACCGTAAGGTCATCACCAAATCATTTAATCAGGTCGTGTGCGAATATTTGGCCCAGGAGACTCGACCCAGCCTCTCGCCGCAAAACACTGATTTTCTGCGCGACGGATGCACATGCCGACATGGTGGTCGATCTGCTCAAGACAGCATTTAAGACTCAGTACGGCAGCGTGGACGATGATGCGGTTATCAAGATCACTGGTGCTGCCGACAAGCCCCTGCAACTCATCCGCCGTTACAAAAACGAGCGTAACCCCAATGTGGCGGTAACCGTCGATTTACTCACCACCGGTATCGACGTACCTGAAATCTGCAATATCGTTTTTCTGCGCCGGGTAAATAGCCGCATTCTGTTCGACCAGATGTTGGGCCGCGCCACGCGCCTGTGTGACGAGATCGAGAAAGAAGCCTTCCGTGTTTTTGATGCGGTAGGGATATTCGAAGCGCTGGGCGACATGACCGCCATGCGGCCCGTGGTGGTTGATCCCAAGATTAGCTTTACCCAGTTGGCCCAAGAGCTGATAACGGTAGGTGACGAAACAGCTCGTCAACTGGTGCGTGAGCAGTTCCTTGCCAAGCTGCAAAGCAAGAAACGCCATCTCTCCGAAAAATCCGCCAGCGACTTCGAAACCAAAGCCGGGATGACAGCGGATGACTTCATCAAGAAGCTCAAGGCGATGCCCATCAATGATGTGGCGGCGTGGTTCACACAGAACCCCGATCTCGGCGAAATCCTCGATCGTAAGGGTGAAGGCAGCGCACAGCCAATTTTTATTTCCGAGCACGAAGATAAATTGCACAGCGCCGAGCGCGGCTATGGCAAGGCGAAAAAACCGGAGGACTACCTCAAGGAATTCACCGCTTTCATAAAAAGCCACAGCAATGACATCCCAGCTCTGATGGCCGTTTTGACGCGACCGCGCGAACTCACCCGCAAGCAACTGCGCGAGCTGGTGCTGGAGTTGGATAAGGCGGGATTCACCGAAACCAATCTCGCCACCGCATGGCACGAGATGACCAATCAGGATATCGCCGCGCGCATCGTCGGCTATATCCGCCAGGCAGCCATTGGCGATGCGCTCGTGCCCTACAACGAGCGAGTCGATCATGCGCTGCAAAAACTATTGGCCTCACGCGCATGGACCGGGCCGCAGCGCGATTGGCTGAAAAAGATCGCTGCACAAACCAAAGCCAACCTGCTGGTCGATCATGCCGCACTGGATGATCCAGACCTTATCTTCAAGCGCGAAGGCGGCGGATTTACCCGGCTCGACAAGATGTTTAACGGCGAGCTCCAGCAGGTACTGGAAACCTTCAACGAATCGATCTGGGCTGCGGCTTGAGCCAGAACGGTTAACCACAATATCCCCTCCACCTTACAGAGGGAAGGGACTGTTTGGCGCTAAGGGTTAATCTGGGTTGAATGCAGTACTTATAAGTGGTATAAACCACGGTATATACCAGTCAAAAAAGGAGCCTCATCATGCATACCGCCAAGCTATTCAAGAATGGCCGCAGCCAAGCCGTACGTCTGCCAGCCGAGTTTCGCTTTGAAGGCGACGAGGTAATTATCCGGCGTGACCCGATTACCGGCGATGTCATCCTGAGCCCGCGCAACCGCAAATTCGAGGAGTGGATCAAGTTGCGTGACCGCTTAATCGCCGAAGCGCCTGAGGAATTCGAAAGCTTCGAGATTCCACGCGACCCTGGGCCTCCCGTTGATCGCGATTGGCCATGAACATTGCGCATCCCTATATGTTGGACACGAATGCCGCATCAACGCTGATTCGCGGACACATTACGCCTGAAATGCAGAATTTATTGATGGAACACTCAATTTGTATTTCCGTCATCACCGAGGCGGAGTTACGTTTCGGTGTAAAGCGCAGGCCGGATGCCACCCGTTTGGCAAAAGCCGTCGAAATCTTCTTGCAGGATACGCCGGTATTGCCGTGGTTATCATCCACCGCGCAAACCTATGCCGAATTACGCACGCAAATGGAAACGCAAGGCATCGGCCTGTCGGCAATGGATATGCTTGATCGCCAGCCAAGCGATGGCAGAAAACTGCACGCTGGTCAGCACCGACCGCTCCTTTATGCAGGTGCCTGGCCTGCGCCTGCTCGACTGGTCAACCTCTTCCCCAAAATAATTTAATCTATGACCACCAACGACATCGTCGCCAAACTCTGGAACCTGTGCAACGTCCTTAAAGACGACGGCATCACCTATCACCAGTACGTCACCGAGCTGACCTATCTACTGTTTCTGAAAATGGCAAAAGAAACCGGCACCGAAGATCAGCTCCCCAGAAGATCATCGCTGGGCCGATCTCGAAGCGCGCGCCGCGCCGGATCGGCTGGAGTTCTACAAGATATTGCTGATTCATCTGGGCAGCCACGGCTCGACGCTGGTGCAAGAAATCTTCGCCAATGCCAGCAGCTTCATCAAGAAACCCGCCACGCTCTCCACACTGGTGGCCGAAATCGACAAGATCGACTGGTACAGCGTACACCGCGAAGACCTGGGCGACCTCTACGAAGGCTTGCTGGAAAAAAACGCCAACGAAAAGAAATCCGGCGCAGGCCAATACTTCACCCCGCGCGTGCTGATCGACAGCATGGTCGCGGTGATGAAACCGGAACTGAAAGACACAATTCAAGACCCGGCAGCGGGCACTGGCGGATTTTTAATTGCGGCCAACCACTACCTGCGACTACACACCCAGCCGGAAAGCTGGACAGAAACGCAGCAAAAGAAATACCACAACAGCACCTTCTATGGCATGGAACATGTGCAGGACACCCACCGCCTGGCGATGATGAACCTGATGCTGCACGGCATCGACGGCGGCATCCGCTACGGCGACACGCTCAGCCCGGAAGGCCAGGCGCTGCCCAAGGCCACCTTGATCCTGACCAACCCACCGTTCGGCACCAAGAAAGGCGGCGGCCTGCCCAGCCGCGATGACTTTACCTACCCCACCAGCAACAAACAGTTCGCCTTCTTGCAGCACATCTACCGTGGCCTCAAGCCCGGTGGCCGCGCCGCCGTGGTGCTGCCCGACAACGTGCTGTTCGAGAGCAACGTCGGCAGCGACATCCGCCGCGACCTGATGGACAAGTGCAACCTGCACACCATCCTGCGCCTGCCCACCGGCATCTTCTACGCGCAAGGGCGTGAAGACCAACGTGCTGTTCTTCACCCGGGGCGAGAAGGACAAGGGCAACACCAAAGAGGTGTGGGTGTACGACCTGCGCGCCAACATGCCGCAATTCGGCAAGCGCACCCAGCTCGTGCGCGAACACTTCGCCGAGTTCGAAGCGGCGTTCGGCGACGATCCGCTGGGTAGCGCCAAGGCGCTGGCCAAACGCAAGGACACCGGCGAGCAGGGGCGCTTCCGCAAATTCACCCGCGAACAAATCGCCGCGCGCGGCGACAGCCTCGACATCGCCTGGCTCAAGGACGACAGCGACACCAGCGCCGATGAATTGCCGGAACCGGCCGTGCTGGCGCAGGAGGCGATGGGCGAGTTGGAAGCGGCGCTGGATGAATTGCGCGGGATACTGGAAGAGCTGGGCGAAGACGTTGACGAGGTGGTGGCGTGAGCGAGTTGCCTGCCAATTGGACGGCTGCCACATTAAGCGACATCACTGATGTTGTCCGTGGCATAACCTTCCCCGCTACCGCCAAGGTAAGCTCACTCACTCAGACAAATGTTTGCTGTCTTAGAACGAGCAATATTCAGCGCAAAATTGAATGGGATAATGTTTACTTTATTCCTCGTAATTACGTGAAGCGGGAAGATCAGCTTGTGCAACCCGGTGATATCTTAATGTCAATGGCAAATAGTTATGAGCTTGTCGGCAAGGTGGCTGTTGCAAATATCGTTCCTTATCCCACAGCATTCGGTGCATTTTTGGCTGCGATCCGGCCAACCTCGATTGTTGAGGGTAAGTATCTTTTTCACTTGCTACGAACCAATCAGGTGCAAAGCGAATTAAGAGAGGGGTCAAGCCAAACAACAAATATCGCAAACATCTCCATCAGTAAGCTGGCTAGCATCGATATTCCTCTTGCGCCAATCAACGAACAAAAACGCATCGCCGACAAACTCGACGCGGTGCTGGCGCGGGTGGATGCCTGTCGCAGCCGCCTCGACCGCATCCCCGCCATCCTCAAACGCTTCCGCCAGTCTGTCCTCGCCGCTGCCACCTCCGGCAAGCTGACGGAGGATTGGCGCGCTGATCAGCTCGACGCGTGTAAATGGATCGACGTCAAGCTGGCTGATATCGCGGACATACAGGGCGGTGTCACCAAGGACTCTAAGAAGCAGTCACTTGAAGACGAAGAAGTCCCATATTTGCGGGTTGCCAACGTCCAGCGTGGCCACATTGATCTCACAGAGGTCAAGACCATCCGTGTGCCTGCCAATAAACTCAAAAATCTATTACTGGAGCCCGGAGACATTTTCTTCAACGAAGGTGGCGATATCGACAAACTTGGAAGAGGCTGGATTTGGGAAGGCCAGATCGAACGATGCTCGTTCCAGAACCATGTGTTCAGAGCCCGCTTGCACGACAAGAGTAATCAGCCAAAGTACATTTCGTGGTGGGGAAATTCGCGTGGGCTTGACTACTTCTTGCACGCAGGGAAACAGACCACCAATCTCGCTTCGATAAACAAATCGTTACTCAGTGGCTTGCCGATCCATTTGCCACCGAGCGCGGAACAAACCGAAATCGTCCGTCGAGTCGAATTCCTGTTCGCCTACGCTGACCGCCTCGAAGCCCGCCACCAAGTCGCCCGCGCCCAGGTCGAAAAACTCACCCCGGCCACACTCGCCAAAGCCTTTCGCGGAGAACTGGTACCGCAAGATCCCAACGACGAACCGGCCAGCGCGTTGCTGGAATGTATCCGCAACAAGCATAATATCCAATCTGCAAATAAACCCAAGCGGGGGCGACAAAGCCCGCAAACAACAAAGATAGCGTAGGGAGAATTCATGCTGACCAAATTGCACCTGAAAAACTTCAAGGCTTGGAAAGATACCGGCTCGATCCGCCTTGCACCGCTCACTGTCATCTTTGGTGCGAATAGTGCTGGCAAGAGCAGCCTCGGCCACCTGCTGCTGGCGCTCAAGCAGACAGCATTATCCACTGATCGCAAGCGCGTCCTGCATCTGGGCGACACCACTACCTTGATTGATCTGGGTACTTTCGCCGATTGCCTGCATGGGCATGATCTTACGAATGCGCTCGACTTTGGTTTAAGTTGGAATTTGCCGAAGCCACTGGAAGTGCGTGACCCGCTTCAGCCTTCAAAAAAATATCAAGGTGACCGTCTAGGGCTTGATGTTTCTCTTGTCGCTGGCAGATCCGGGCAGCCTGAAGTTCAATCGTTGAAATATGAACTTGCTAATAAGGAAGGCGTAGTGCTCGATGTAGGCCTTTTACGTGGTGAGAACGGAAAATTCTCGTTAGATTCTGATCGCTATCGATTCATGAATGCGGTCGGGCGCAAGTGGCCGCTCGAAGAGCCAGAAAAATTTTATCGGGTATCGGATGTGAGCATGGCACGCTTCCAGAATGCGGGCTTTCTGACCGACTTTGCGCTGGCCACTGAAACCATGCTCAGCAGCCTGAGTTATCTTGGCCCCTTGCGCAAGCATCCGCAACGCACTTATCAGTGGTCGGGCGATACGCCGGAGGGAGTCGGACAGATGGGTGAAAATGCCATTGCGGCTATCCTCGCAGCACAGAACGAAGGCCGAACACTCAATCGGGGGCCAAAAAAGTCCTTGCAATCCTTTGCCAAGTTTGTTGCTAGTTGGTTGAAGGATTTGGGCGTGATACACAGCTTTGTCGTGAAGCCTGTGGCCGAAGGGCGCAAGGAGTATGAGGTTTTGGTGAAAACCCATGCCAAGGCACCGGAGGTGAAGATCACCGATGTTGGTTTTGGCGTTTCGCAAGTATTGCCTGTCCTGGTTCAGGCTTTCTATTGCCCACCAAATTCCACCATCTGGATGGAGCAGCCGGAAATCCACCTGCATCCGCAGGTGCAGGCGGAACTAGCAGATGTATTTATTTCTGCTACACGTTCCAACGAGAACGGCAAAGCACGCAATGTGCAACTAATTATCGAGAGCCATTCCGAGCACCTCTTAAACCGCCTGCAGCGACGGATTGCCGAAGGCGAAATCACCCCCGATGATGTCGCCATCTATTTCTGCAACCGGGCTGGTAGCGCAACTGAGCTGAAGCCACTGGAAGTTAATTTGTTTGGCGATATCGAGAACTGGCCGGAGAATTTCTTTGGTGATGAAATGGCTGATCTCGCCGCACGCACTGTCGCTGCCATGAACCGCCAGCAGCAGGGGCATAACAAGTGAGTGTTGCGGTAGTCGATACCAATGTTGTTCTGGTGGCGAATGGTCAGCACACGGATGTTTCTCCTGAGTGCGTCAAGACCTGCGTTCTCGCCTTGCAAGACATCATGCGTTCAGGGAAGCTGGCGCTTGATGAAGGATTTCTTATCCTTCTTGAGTATCAGAACAAGACACTGCCCAAGAAAGGCAACCGACCGGGCGATGCTTTCGTCAAATGGGCGCTGCGCAATCGATGTAATACAAAGTGGGTTGATCAGGTGCCATTGCTGGAGCACGATGAACGCGGCTTCGAGTCGTTTCCTGAGGATGCAGACTTGGCAAACTTCGATGCTCCGGATCGGAAATTCGTCGCAGTTTCCGGGGCGCACCCGGATATGCCATCCATCGCCCAAGCGGCAGATTCAAAATGGCTGAATTGGGCTCCGGCTCTCCGGCGGCATGGGATTGAGGTGAACTTTCTGTGCCCAGCCGACATTCAACGCTTTCACGAGAACAAGTTCGGTGAATGAACGATTTCTTTAGATTCCCTCACACCCCCCATGTTGCTTGGCTGGGTGACGGTTCGCCGCGTGATGACAAGGTGCTGGCCGCATTCGAGGTCGAAGCATTTTTGGCGCACGGCGTAATTCTCGAAGAAAAAGTCGATGGTGCCAATCTGGGATTTTCGGTGGGAAGCGATGGCGAAGTCAGGGCGCAAAACCGGGGGCAATATCTGCCCCGACCATTCACCGGCCAGTTTGCACGCCTGAATGAATGGCTGGCAATTTATGAAGAAGCCTTGTTCGAAGCGCTGGGCGAATCTCTGATGCTGTTCGGTGAATGGGTCGCCGCCGTGCATAGTCTGGAGTATCCCAGCTTGCCGGATTATTTCTTGATGTTCGATGTGTATGATCGAAATGCTCGTCGCTTCTGGAGTACTGCACGGCGTAATGCGTTGGCATCCCAGCTTGGCTTGCGCTCCGTTCATCAGATAGGAATGGGACATTACCGATTGAGTGCGCTCAAGCAGATGATTGCCACGACTCCAAGCGCCTATCGTGAGGGAGAGTGCGAGGGAATCTATCTCAGACATGAAGACAAAGACTGGCTAATCGCCCGCGCAAAATTGGTTCACCCCGATTTCACACAGAACATTGGCGAGCATTGGCGTTCGCGTTCACTGCGTTGGAATGCACTGGATGCGGATGCTGTTCATGCACGCAGATAATGACAGGACTTTTTGCATAGGCGACATCAAACTATCCCGCCTTGCCAAAGACCAAGCTACCAAACTGCAAGGCAACGCCTCCGATCTTGAAAAACCGCTGCTCGGCATTCGCTTCCTTGCCAGCGAATACTCCACCGGCAAGACTCACGCCGGACGTATCGACACGCTCGGGCTAGATGAGAACGATTGCCCGGCGATTCTGGAATACAAGCGCTCCACCGGCGAGAACGTGATCAATCAGGGGGTGTTATATCTCGACTGACTGATGGAGCTAGCGGCGATTTTGAGCGTCTGGTGACGAAGCAATTGAGCCATGAGGCAAGCCGTTGGCAAAATGCCTTGCTATTTGTTTTACCCTACAGGCTTTGATTTGATGAACAGATATGTTGGTTGGTGAGTTCCGCTATTGCAGCGGGTTGTGCATCGTCGTTACCTGTCTCAGGTGTGCTAAACGCGCAACCGGTTCTTGGCGGTGGAGTCCCCGGTAGCATGCTTCCGGTAAGGATAATGAAGTAAGTAATTCTGCTCGGTGCAGCTTTTATTTGGAACTGTCGGTGTGGCAGCACGCAATAGCGCCAGAAGTGAATTAGACCATCATCCCTGTCGCCCGCCTGATTGTTGTGGCAGGTGTATGCTTTTGTACCTCCGGGAGCGTAGTACAATAATTTCATTGCCTGTCTTCCGGAAAACTACACCTATGGACTATCGCCAACTCGGTACCAGCGACCTTCACGTTTCGAGCATTTGCTTGGGAACCATGACCTTCGGCCAGCAGAATAGCGAGAACGAAGCTCACGCCCAACTGGATTACGCCTTTGCGAACGGTGTCAACTTTATCGATACGGCAGAGATGTATCCTGTCCCTTCCCGCGCCGATACCTGCACTCGCACCGAAACCATTGTCGGCAACTGGCTAAAAAATTATCCCCGCGACAAAGTGATCGTGGGCACAAAAGTTGCCGGGCCACGCCGGGCGTTGGGCTGGATACGCGGCGGGCCTAAAGCGCTGGATCGCGTCAACATTCGCGCGGCCATCGAAGGCTCTCTCGCCCGCCTGCAAACAGACTACGTCGACCTCTATCAACTGCACTGGCCGGAACGCAATGTGCCCATGTTTGGCCAATATCAGTTTGACCCCGACGACGAAAAGGAATGGGTGCCAATCCGCGAGCAACTGGAAGTTCTCGCCGAACTGGTGCGGGAGGGAAAGGTACGCTACATCGGTCTCTCAAACGAGCAACCTTGGGGGGTGATGGAATTCCTGCGCCTGGCCGGGGAGCACGGTTTGCCGCGTGTGGCGTCCATCCAGAACTGCTATAACCTCATCAATCGGGGGTTCGAGTTCGGGATGACGGAAATCGCCTACCGGGAGAATGTCGGTTTGCTGGCTTATTCGCCGCTCGCTTTCGGCCACCTCTCCGGCAAGTATCTCGCCGACCCCACCGCCCAAGGCCGCGCCACACTGTTCAAAGGTTTCGCCCAGCGCTACGAAAAACCCAACGTCCAGCCCGCCGTGGCAGCCTATGCAGACCTAGCCCGCAAACAGGGCATTACACTGACACAAATGGCGCTATCCTTCGTCTATCACCGCTGGTTTGTTAGCAGCACCCTGGTCGGCGCCACCAGCATGGAGCAGCTTGTGGAAAACCTGGCCGCATGGAAACAGCCATTGTCTGAGAGTATCATGCAGGAAATCGAGTCCGTGCATCTGCGCTTTATGAATCCCGCGCCATAAGCCCGCGAAGGATTCAGAGTGATTGCAAGTAAACATATTAAATACTACGAACGTGGTATGTTTACTTGATAGACCGTGGAGCAATTATTTCATAAAGGGCATCTCTAAAAATCCAATTTGCGTCACAATACGGCGTTACTCGAATAAAATTATCGCTTATATATCAGCTATATGCTGCGTTAAAATTGTTTACTCGTGCCTTGTCTTGCTTGGAAACTTGGATTTTTAGATGCGCCCTAAAGTTAAAATGCTTGTAACCGACACCTTTTTACCGACCTTCGAAGACCTCGCCACCGCAGTGGTTCTGCTGGACGGGAAGTCGAATATCATTTACCTCAACCCGGCTGCGGAGAACCTGTTTGCCTTAAGCAGTAAAAGTCTAATCGGCCATCCGGTGCAGCATATCTTCACCAACACTGAGCAACTTGCTGCTGCGATGCAGCATGCTATAACCAATAACTCCAGATACATTGAGCATGACCTTACATTGGGTATCCCGCCACATGACAAGCTGCATTTGCGCTGCACTGCCACGCCACTACAATTCAACCAGCATTTGCTACTTGAGTTTCATACGATTGATCGTCCGCTGAGGTTAGCGCGCGAAGAACAGATGCTAGACCAGACTCAAGCTAATCGTCTGCTGTTACGCAATTTGGCACACGAAATCAAGAATCCGTTGGGTGGCATACGAGGCGCTGCACAACTACTGGAACATGAATTGGAGAAACCCGGTCTGCGTGAATACACCCAAGTCGTCATTCAGGAAACCGACCGCTTGGTTTCATTAATGGAGAAACTGCTCACCCCGCAACATAAGCCTAATTTCAGTTCCCTCAACATTCATGAGGTACTTGAACGCGTGCGTAGCGTCGTTCTTGCTGAATTTCCAAAAAATATGTCTATCCTGCGCGATTACGATATTAGTCTGCCGGAGCTCATGGGCGACAAGGAACAACTTATTCAGACGACCTTGAATCTTGTTCGCAATGCTACGCAGGCCATGCAGGGACAAGGTAATATTGTGCTCCGCACACGCATCTCGCGCCAAGTAACATTGATGAAAAAACGCCATCGTCTGGCGATAGCCGTTCAGGTCATCGACAATGGCCCTGGTGTCCCCGCACATTTGTACGACAAGATTTTTTATCCATTGGTCTCCGGCCGTGACAATGGTCACGGTTTGGGACTGACCTTGGCGCAAGATTTTGTCAGCCAACATGAAGGCAACATAGAGTTTGACAGTGAACCGGGACGCACCTGTTTCACTGTCATGCTACCGCTAAAATAAAATGGGAGCCAATATGAGACCTGTTTGGATCATTGATGATGACCGCTCCATACGCTGGGTTCTGGAAAAAACTTTGGCACGTTCGGACATCAACTTTACAAGTTTTACCTCGGCCGATGAAGCCTTAGCCGCGCTGCTGCATGACACACCGCAGGTTGTCATCAGCGATATCCGCATGCCCGGCAGCTCTGGACTGGATTTTTTGCAAAAAATTCGAGAACGGATTCCGAGTTTGCCAGTCATCATCATGACGGCTTATTCTGATCTGGAAAGTGCGGTGTCGGCGCTTCAAGGAGGCGCATTTGAGTATCTGCCCAAACCGTTTGATGTCGACCAGGCTGTCATCCTAATACGCCGCGCATTAGAACAAAGCCTGCGCACTGATGCACCTGCAGAGGAGCAATCAGCCGTACTTGCTCCTGCTATCCTGGGACAGGCACCCGCGATGCAGGAAGTGTTCCGCGCGATTGGACGGCTCGCACACTCCCATGCAACTGTGATTATCAACGGCGAATCCGGCACCGGCAAGGAGCTGGTTGCACATGCTCTGCACCGCCATAGCCCGCGTGCCAACGAACCCTTCATTGCCATAAACACTGCAGCTATTCCGAAAGAGTTGCTCGAATCCGAATTGTTTGGCCATGAGCGCGGTGCATTTACTGGTGCGGCTACCACCCGCCACGGTCGTTTTGAGCAAGCCGAAGGTGGCACACTGTTTCTTGATGAAATCGGCGACATGCCAGCGGACCTGCAAACACGCTTATTGAGAGTGCTGTCGGACAGAAATTATTATCGCGTTGGCGGGCATCAGCCGATAAAAACTAATGTACGCATTATTGCCGCCACGCATCAGAATCTGGATGAGCGGGTAAAAGAAGGTTTGTTTCGTGAGGATTTATTTCACCGCCTCAACGTTATCCGCCTGCGTCTGCCTCCGCTACGTGAACGGCGTGAGGATATACCCTTGTTGGCGAAATATTTTTTGCAGACAAAAGCAGGTGAACTTGCTGTCGAACAAAAGTCCTTCAGCGAGGACACACTGAATTATCTTGCCACACAGAACTTCCCCGGCAATGTGCGCCAACTGGAAAATCTCTGCCATTGGCTCACTGTAATGACACCATCACAACAGATAGAAATTGCCGACCTGCCACTTGAATGGCGCGAGGCATCCGCCGTCACTGACGCCGCCCCCGACGATTGGCGTTATGAATTGGGTCAGCAGGTCGCGCATGCATTGCAACGTGGCGATCAAAATATACTAGGCAGTTTAAATCAGCAGTTCGAACGCACGCTTATCATCCAGGCACTGAAACACACCGATGGCAGGCGCATAGAAGCCGCGACCCTCCTGGGCATGGGGCGTAATACGATGACACGCAAGATTCAGGAATTCGGATTGGATAAATAATGGCGTTAATATTGTAGAAGCGGATGAGCTTCTTTATGAACTCTTGTCTTGCCGCCATCACGCTACTCTGAGTAGTCGCTGCGGCTTCCTGCACATGTCGCTCGTCATGATTTACATCAACGAGCGTAAGCAGGGCGAGTATGGCTTGCTGGAAATGATATACCACTATATATACCTCGATGCCTGCAAAGTTTCGTGCCGGGTGACTGATTCATCAAGGCTCCACGTTGTTGTAGTTCGATGCATCATCTGCATCGCTGTATTTGGTCACGATGTATCGCATCTCAGTTTCCATGCTCATAAATAATCTGATCAGAGTTGGGTCGAAGTGCTGTCCAGCCTCTTTTTCAATTAACTTAAGAGCACTTTCTATTGACCACGCACGTTTGTAGGGGCGCACGCTTGTCAACGCATCGAATACATCAGCAATCGCCACGATGCGCCCGACAAGCGGAATAGATTCTCCACTCAAACCGTGTGGATAGCCCTTGCCGTTCCATTTCTCGTGATGCCCCAGCGAAATTTGTTTTGCCATTTTCAACACTTCAACATCGTGCTCACCGATAATTTCTGCACCGATTAAAGGGTGCCGCTTCATCACCTCAAACTCTTCGTCAGTCAGCTTGCCCGGCTTGAGCAGAATGTGATCTGGAATACCGATCTTGCCGATGTCGTGCATCATGGCAGCGTACATCAACAATTCTGCCTGCGGCTCAGGAAGCCCCGATGCCAGACCCAGCAGTTTGCTGATGTTGCCAACCCGTATGACATGCCTGCCGGTTTCATTATCACGATAATCGGCCGCGCGACCCAGTTGCCGAAGCATGACAAGATGTGTTTGCTCCAGTTGCCGGTTGCTACTCTTCAGTTCGCTGGTGCGCTCTGCTACCAGTTGCTTCAGATGGTAGTGCTGATTGGCCAAGGCCAGATGTGTCCGAACACGGGCACGCACAACCGAAGACTTGACGGGTTTGGTGATGTAATCTGCTGCACCTAATTCGAATCCCAACGTCTCATCGTCTGTGTCGCCATGGGCCGTGATAAAAATTATCGGAATATGCTGGGTATTCTCATTTTTTTTGAGCTGGCGACAAACATCATAGCCGCTCATCCCAGGCATCATCACATCGAGCAGGATTAAATCGGGAGGTTGCAGCGCCACTATTTCCAGTGCCAACTCACCGCTGTTGGCAACTTTTATAGCGTAGTCTGTTCCTAATATGCCGCACAGCACTCTGATGTTCTCAGGGGTATCGTCTACTACCAGCAATGAATTTTTATGGGTGCTATTCATCTTTTTTCATGAGCAACTGCACTTCAGCGAGGGCATTTTTATAATCGTAATCGTTGACATGTCGACCCAGCTTGGCATAGCGCGATGCGGTTGCCGTGCTTGTGATCTGTTGCTTAATCTGCTGCATGGTATCCACTGCATCGGAATCAAAAGACTTAAGTTGTGTGGTCAATTGCTCAAGTAATGTGCCGAGATCTGCAGGGTGATGCTTTTCGTCAACATCGGCAACGACTGTCTCTGCCGTGTGAGCTTGCAGGTAGGCTTTGACTAATACTATCACCTGAGCCATTTCTGCCATCGCAGTCGCAATCAATTGAGGATACTTATCTGAGTCCTCTTTTTTGATGGCAATCTTCAGTTGATCTGCAGATTCCGCCAGTGTTGTCGCCCCGATGGTTGCGGCGACTCCCATCAGCGTGTGCGCCAGACGTTCCGCCGTCTGGTTATCGTGGGCGGCGAGCGCTTCCTGTATGTCTTTTACAGACTGACTCTGATCGGCTTCAAACATGCCAGCTAGGGTCAGATATAGATTTTTATCGCCCATATTAGCTATCGCTCTATCAGGATCATAAACGGAATTTCCTCTGGAGGTGAGCTCTGCGTCAGGTGCAGAGGAATTGGCTGGCAATGATACATTGCGCTTCGTCCAACGAGCAATGGTGTCATACAGCACATTGACTTGTATGGGCTTGGTAACATAATCGTTCATGCCAGCGGCAAGGCATTGCTTACGATCATCTGGCATGGCATTGGCGGTCATGGCAATGATGGGTAAATCGTAAAGGGCGGGATTTTTCCTGATCTGGCGCGTGGCTTCCAAACCGTCCATATGGGGCATGTGCATATCCATCAGCACCGCATCAAACAGTCCAGGTTGTGCCGCCTGCAAGGCCTCAATTCCGTTGCTGGCAAGGGTGACTTTTATCCCGGTGTTATTCAACAATGCGATCGCCAGCTGCTGGTTGAATTCATTGTCTTCAACCAGCAATAGATGCAAGCCAGTCAATTCGGCGAGTCCGACTTTTTGAGCCTGCACATCGTGCAGGTTCCAATCCGCAGGCGTGTCACTCTCTTTGGTCAGAAAAGTAAAGGGTAGGTTGAAAGAAAAAGTGCTCCCTTTCCCCGGTGTGCTTTCAACCCACATTATCCCGCCCATTTTCTCGACCAGTCCTTTGGATATAGACAGTCCCAGCCCTGTTCCACCATATTCTCGCGTAGTGGAAGCATCAGCCTGACTGAACGGTTGGAACAGCTTTTCGATTTGTTCCTGGGTCAAGCCGATGCCGGTATCGCGTACCGTGAAACATAACATCACATGACCGGGGATGTCATCGTGGCCGGCAGTTTGGCTTTTTATTCTGACTTGCACAGTGACTTCACCCGTTTCAGTGAACTTTATGGCATTGCTGAGCAGATTGTTCAGGACTTGCCCCAGACGCAAAGGGTCACCCACCAATATCGGCAAAGTTTTAGCTTCGTTATCAAACAGAGGGACCAGACTTTTTTCTGTTGCGCGGATACTGATAATATCGGCCACACTGCGCATCACCTCATCAAGACGGAAAGGTATTTTTTCAATTACAAGCTTGCCCGCCTCGACCTTAGAGAAATCCAGAATGTCGTTGAGGATACCTAGCAATTTGTTGGCGGAGCTGTAAACTTTTTCGGTGTAATCACGTTGTGTCGCTTCCAGTTTTGTTTGCAGGCACAGATGGGAGAACCCGATGATCGCATTCATCGGGGTGCGGATTTCATGGCTCATGTTGGCGAGGAATTCGCTCTTAGCTTGGTTGGCGCTTTTGGCGGCAACTTCAGCTATTTTTTGCCGCGTAATATCGGTTCTGATGGCAATGTATTCGAGTGGCTTACCGTCCTCATCCATAAAGGCAACAACCGTGCTGTTAACCCAGTACAGCCGGCCATCTTTAGCGCGGTTGCATACCTCTCCCTGCCACGTCTCACCTTTAGCTGCTGTCTTATACATTTCCCGCCAGAATTGTGTGGAGTGAAAAGCTGAATTTACTACCCTGTGATCTTTTCCAAGCAATTCATTCCGCGTATACCCACTAATTTTGCAGAATCGATCATTGGCATAAGTAATGTGCCCTGCAACATCGGCTACGCTGACAATGGCATGCTCATCAAGCACAAATTTCAGTTGATTTAGTCGAATCTGCGCCGCCTTCAGATTGTCACGCATCGTGGCCAGCATCTGCATGAGTTGCCCCAGCTCGTTGTTTCCGCGCACCGGCACAAAAATATCCATGTCGCCTTTCGACACGGCGCGAGCCACCCCCAGCGCTTCGGCAACAGGCCCGGTAATGCTCCGAATAAAGGCGACTGCCAGCAGCACCCCGCCGATCAGACCCAGGAGTAGCAGACCAGCTACTAAGTCTAGCGCCTGTTGTGCCTCCGTCTCTCGCGTCTGCAGTACCTGTTTCAAACTGTTCACAGCCAAAGTGTTGAACTCATACAGGGAGTCTATGCCCTGGGTGAGCTCTGCCAAATAGGAGGTCGCGGGGTAGGTGAGGTGGGTAGCATTGATCAATTCGTTAGCGGTCAGCGCCAGGTACCGCTCCACTGTTGCCCGTTGCGACGCTATTTGTGTTTCCAGCTCACTTTTGACGATTGAATTGGCTTGCATCGCACGGTTGATATTGCGAAACAGTTCGTCTCTGGCACTTCGCGCATTCACAACCAAAGCTTGTAAAGTGGCACGATTCCCTGCATCAACATGGCCCTGCACCAGAAAGGGTGTGCCAGTCGCGCGCAGTGCGCCCAGCGCCTCACCCAAAGCGGGCAGGTTGAGCAACGTGGCCTGAATCAATGGATAGGCATCGACCTTGGGGTCAAGACTTAAACCAAATTCGCTCAGCAGTTCTTCGGCGAGCACCAGCCACTCGGCCAGCAATTCGGTATGGAGTTGGGTGCTTTGCGTTGCTTTGAGCTGTTTGTCCGACACTTTTCGCTCCAGCGCGATCCAGCGTTGGCGCAACGCCCCCAAATGCGAAACGAGAGCGGTTGATGCACCTTTCTGGCGAAGCACAGTGTCGAACTCATCTGTAGCGGTCAGCACGCTATCTCGTATAAGCAGACGCTGGGCGGCCAACATATGATCGCCCGCTAAGGCACCTGCCGCCATGCCTCGGTGGGTCTGCGTGAGTTGCATCACCCGAAAGAGTTCGTCTACAGAATCCAACGCAATCAATTCTCTTTGGGTAAAGGCAAGATCAGCGTTTTGTTGCTGAAAGTACAGACCCGTTGGCACCAGTAGCATTAAACCAGCGAGGATGCCCAACAGGGAAAATTTGCGCGCCAGACTGATTTGGTGAAGATTGAAGGCGTTAACAATATTCATGCTGTTGTCCTAAAACTGAGATGGGTCATGCGCTGACAGCTACAAAATAAATAGTGATTGTGGCAGCCGGGAGTAATCTGTATGAACCAAGTCAGGCGAGAGCCCTGTTCTACCGTGCCGCAGAGCAAGCTGGTGTTATCGGGGGTAAGCTCTACTATCAGTAATGAATTGTATGGGTGTTATTTGTATTTCCTTCTAAACCGATCCACATCCGTGAAGGTGTTTTTACAATCGTAATTGTTGGCATGCCAACCTGGCTTGGCATAGCTCAATGCGGTTGCCATGCCTTGGTACTGTTACATTAAATTGATTTAAAGAGTTTACATCATTACAAGGCGATAGAATGCACAAAAAAAATTTTGGTGACATAGAATTTTGGAGATATGAGTTATATGTCGTCATTACCTGTTGAATGGAGTGTCGGAGCGGCATGATGTAAAAATATTGGCTTGCTGTTTCATGAGCAATCACATACAGGGTACTTCTAAAAATTGCAATTTTGCGACAGCCGCTTTGCAGCTTGCCTGCTTACCCCGTTACGTCCAAATACGACTTTACTTAAGAAAAAAATTCTTTACATATCAATAATATGTCGCGCAAAATTTTTTTACTCGTGCCTTGTCCTGCCTAGAAATTGAATTTTTAGAGGCGCCCTTAAAATTTAACAATATGTTTTATCTCATGGCAAACGCTATCTAAGATGATCAGTTTGATACCGTTATCAGATTAACGCCATCATTAATTTTTCAAATACTGTTTCGCCACTTTACCCGCTACTCCAATGGAAGAAATGGGAGGTGCAGCCTGGTGGTGTCGGATGGTATTATTCGCACCTTATGGAATATAAGAATGTTTGCTTTTTTTAAGATTGGTGAAGAGATGAATAGCAGCGAAATCCGTATGAAATTTTTGGATTACTTTGCTTCCAAAGAGCACACTATCGTGCCGTCCAGTCCATTGGTGCCGGGTAATGACCCTACGTTGCTGTTCACCAATTCTGGCATGGTGCAATTCAAAGATTGTTTCCTTGGCCACGACAAGCGTCCTTATGTCCGCGCTACCTCTTCGCAGCGCTGTGTGCGCGCGGGAGGCAAGCACAACGACCTGGAGAACGTGGGTTATACCGCGCGGCATCATACATTTTTTGAGATGCTGGGCAATTTCAGCTTTGGGGACTATTTTAAACACAGTGCCATTAAATATGCATGGGAGTTGCTCACGGAGGTTTATAAGTTGCCGGCTGACAAGCTGTGGGTAACAGTTTACGCCGAGGATGATGAGGCCTATGACATCTGGTCTAATGAAGTGGGCGTACCCATCGAGCGCATTGTTCGTATCGGTGACAATCATGGCACGCGCTATGGCTCTGATAATTTCTGGCAGATGGCAGATACCGGCCCATGTGGTCCATGCTCGGAAATTTTTTACGACCATGGGCCTGATGTTTGGGGCGGCCCTCCGGGCAGTATGGAGGCCGATGGTGATCGCTATATTGAAATCTGGAACTTGGTGTTCATGCAATACAACCGCGATGAGAGCGGTGTGCTGCATCCGTTGCCCAAGCCATCGGTAGATACTGGCATGGGATTGGAGCGTATCGCGGCAGTATTGCAACACGTGCATTCAAATTATGATATTGATTTATTTCAGAATCTTATCTGTGCGGCGGCGCGTGAAACAATCACTAACGACCTTACCAACAACTCTCTCAAGGTGATCGCTGATCATATTCGTGCTTGTTCTTTTCTAATCGTGGATGGCGTCATTCCTGGCAATGAAGGGCGCGGCTATGTGTTGCGCCGCATTATCCGCCGTGCCATCCGGCATGGTTATAAACTGGGCTGTCGCGCAGCTTTTTTCCATAAGATAGTAATTGATCTTGCCAGGGAAATGGGCGGAGCATATCCCGAGTTGGTCGCAGCACAAGAGCGGGTGACGGAAGTGCTACGTATCGAGGAAGAGCGCTTTTTTGAGACTATTGAGCATGGTATGAAAATGCTTGAAGTAGCACTCGATAAAGTTGTAACGGGTGGTCTTGGTTTTGATGTTGGATCGGGCAGTGGCAAGGATCGAGGCGAAGACAAGTTGCTTCAACCGAAAATCCTTGTGGGGCATATTGCTTTTACTTTGCACGACACTTATGGCTTTCCGCTCGACCTGACACAGGATGTATGTCGTGAGCATGGTGTCATAGTGGATGAAGTTGGTTTTAATGACGCCATGACACGTCAGCGCGAACAAGCGCGTGCGGCGGGAAAGTTCAAGATAGCGGCGGGGCTAGAATACGAAGGTGTAAAAACGCAATTCCACGGTTACGAAAAACTGGTTACGCAGGGTAAGGTTGTGGCGTTGTACAAAGATGGCGTGGCTGTGCAAGCGCTTTCTGCTGCTGAGACAGGTATTGTGGTACTAGACAATACGCCGTTCTACGCGGAATCTGGCGGGCAGGTGGGTGACGTGGGCGTGCTGCAGCTGTCTTCCAATAACCCAACGCTTTTTGTTGTAGAAGATACACAGAAAATTCAACCTGATGTGTTTGGCCACCACGGACAGGTAAAAAGTGGTTTTATCAAGGTTGGCGACTTGGTCGACGCTATTGTCGATGAGGCTGCGCGCGCGCGTACTATCCGTAACCACTCAGTCACGCACCTGATGCACCGGGCGTTACGTGATGTGTTGGGTGTGCATGTGCAGCAGAAGGGTTCGCTGGTTGATCAGACAAAAACACGCTTTGACTTTAGCCATAATGCACCGATGACCGACACGCAAATCCGTGAGGTTGAATGTCGTGTGAACCATGCCATACAGGCGAATGCTGCGGTGATCGTGCAGGTGATGACTTATGACGATGCACTCAAGTCCGGCGCCATGGCATTGTTCGGAGAAAAGTATGGTGATGAAGTGCGCGTGTTAGGCATGGCCGAATTTTCCACTGAGCTATGCGGCGGTACGCATGTTCAACGCACGGGCGATATTGGCTTATTCAAGATTGTAACGGAGAGCGGTGTGGCTGCTGGCATCCGCCGTGTCGAGGCGATCAGCGGGGAGGGCGCACTGAACTGGGTGCAACAGCTTGATGCGAGAGTTCATGAAATCGCCGCCACGCTTAAGGTGCAGCCAAACGAACTAACCCAGCGTGTTGCGCAAATGCAGGATGCGACAAAAGCGCTGGAAAAAGAGCTCGCCACCTTAAAATCTAAATTGGCTACTTCGCAAGGTGACGACTTGGCATGTCAGGCACTAGAAATTAACGGCGTCAAGGTAGTAGCAGCACTTTTGGAAGGTGCGGATATCAAGACATTGCGTGAGACTTTGGACAAGCTGAAAGACAAACTTAAATCGGCAGCCATCGTATTGGCTGCCGTGGCTGATGGAAAAGTTACACTGATCGCTGGTGTTACCGCTGATATTATCGACAAGGTTAAGGCGGGAGAATTGGTTAATGCGGTAGCACAGCAGGTGGGTGGAAAGGGTGGTGGTCGAGCGGATATGGCTCAAGCAGGGGGTACGCAACCAGAATTTTTAGCCACTGCACTTGCATCTGTATCAGCTTGGGTAAAAAGAAAGTTATAAGCAAGGCAAAGTCCAAGCGGGGATGGGCAGCTATGCAGTATCCCTCTTAGAACGACCTACATTGTCTGATTGAACCCGGATAATCCATTAGGCAATTTAACTAGCCTCCCCCTTTGAAAAAGGGGGGTTAAGGGGGATTTTTGTGTCCCTGCAACGCTCAAATCCCCCCTAGCCCCCCTTTTTTCAAAGGGGGGAATGCGAAATCATCGCGCGAATCAGCTCTAATGGATTATCTGGGTTGAAATAGTGATCTCACGCAAAATATAGACGTTTGTGCTTGGTATCATAATTTTAATACCAGTAAGGACTTCCAAACCGGCCATTCCATGGACCCCACGGATTGTTGTACCAATATGACCCATAATAGCCATTATAGTAAGGATACCGCGATCCATAATATGAATATGGAATGAGCTTCGGCCATAAATAGACGGTTTCGGCGTTGATCTGTGGATAGCGATATTCGTATTCGCCAAGCTTGCGCACGATCGTACCCTGAATGTTGCCAATTACTGTTACTTCACGGCCTTTCGCATACACTTCTGGGTCGTAAAAGCCAGGTGCGCAGGCAATGAACCGTCCCCACGTCATATCCGTATCCAGAGGTCTTGCTTGACTGTCCAATGGATAGCTCACTATCTCAACACACGTCTCATTCTTGCCCGGTTCCGTGTTCGCAATACTGCCTCCCCAGCGTACACGCTGACCTATAAAATTATCGTTTTGAGCTGTGCTTGGTGTCACCTCAGCAAATGCGCCGACTGCGAGCGGCTTTGGGACGGTGGCACAACCAGCAACGGCAATGGGTAACAGAAAAAGAAAAATCCAGCGATTCATGGAAGCCTCCTTAGTTTTGATACGTTATCGGTCTATGTCCTCGTCGCCATTGTCAAAAAACTGGACGCCTCACTTTACACATTGTTACAGATATTGTCGCTCACTCTATCTGAGAAGATGTCCTTCGTCCGTTGTTAGTTAATAATCTACGTTAGATAATTTATTTAACTTGTTGTAAATACAGTTGTTCAACTTTTTTGCGAGCCCACGGTGTTCTTCGTAAAAACTTTAAGCTGGATTTTATACTGGGATCGTGAGTGAAACATCGCACTGGCACAGCGGCGCCCATCGCTTCCCACCCCATGTTCTCGGATAGTTGTGTAATGATGGTTTCGAGAGTGATACCGTCCAAAGTGGGCGTGTTTACTGATTTTTTATTTGCATCCATATTCGCATTTTACATGTGATAGTTAGCAGCCTGTCGGACTTAAAGGAAATCGGCTGCAAATTGAACTGAGCGGTGTATATTTCGCCGCTTTTTTGGACAATAGAACAACTATTGCCCTGCAAAATCGTCAAAATCTACACTCGCTCAGTTCAATTTTCGCTACGATTTTTTAAGTCCGACAGTCTGCTAAACTTGAGCACTTACAATGACACTCCTTTTTTAAGTATGCACCTGTTCATGTCAGACCCTATTCGTCTCTCAAAATGCCTTGTCGAATTAATCTCCTGCTCACGTCGTGAGGCCGAGCTTTATATTGCAGGTGGCTGGGTTATGGTCGATGGAAAAGTGGTGGACAAACCGCAGTTCATGGTGTCGCAGAATGAGAAAGTTGAGCTTCACCCTGAAGCTTGTCTCGCTCCGGTTGCGCCAGTGACTATTTTGTTTCACCAACCGCCTGTCGCATACATGGATGCCAACGCTGCGCAGCAACTTATTTGCGCCGATACGCGGACGGCGGACGACCCATCAGGCATTCGCATCACCCAACAACATTTTGTTCGACTGAAGCAATGCATACCGTTAGAGAAGAATGCTAGCGGGTTGTTAGTATTTACCCAGGATTTTCGAGTAGAGCGCAAGCTGATAGATGATGCAGCCACGATTGAGCAAGAATATATTGTGGAGGTCGCTGGTGAACTGTCTCCCGATGAACTCAAGCAACTCAACCACGGAATCAATTTTAATGGTCGGGCTCTGCCTCCGATTAAGGTCAGCTGGCAAAACGAAACACGGCTGCGATTTGCCCTCAAAGGAGTGCAACCCGGCCAGATCGCACATATGTGTAAAAGTGTCGGGCTACAGGTGCTGGCCACAAAACGGATCCGGATCGGCCGAATGTCGATGGCTAAGTTGCAGTCCGGGCTATGGCGTTATTTGATGCCGTATGAGAGGTTTTAACCCTTAATGTTGCAATACCTGGCGTTCACTCTGTAGGACTTTCTGAGTAAACAATCAACTTAATATATAAGATGTAGTTATATGAAATTATTTATATTTTTATTGTAACGTAGGTGGCTCTGTGAGATTAGGCACTAGAGTGTCGACACACTTACAAGCGCATGTTGTCGGACTGGTTTTTCGCTGCGCTCTAACCCAGCCGCAAATGCGGGCGTTAGGTTTTTCATGTTTTTTAATAAGGCTTTCAAATAATACCAACTAGAAAAATATCAGAAACAATATTGGATTTTGGAAGCACAATATTTCAGTCTTTACCAGAAGATGTATCTAAATTCCAATTTGAAGCCTCTGCGCGTGTAGTAGTTTGTACTTGGAATGCTGTGGTTTTGGATGCGTGGAATAAAACAGACAGACATCAAAAGTCACTGTTATTTGCCTTGAGTGAAGAACCGGAGGAAATGCAATTAATAGTGAAGTTGCTTATAAAACGGAAAAAGGAAAAGTTTTCTAATGATCAAAGAGGTGTGGGTCATTATGAGATTATTGAGCGAAATGGAGAGCTTATATTTAGAGCAGAAGCCAGAGGCGACATTGGGAATATGAAAACTTATAATGTTGCTCAATGAGTTCCCGACAAAACCTAACACGTCGCTACACCGGACGGCCAAAAGCGTCGCTCCTTCGGCGCTATGCTTTTAGCCACCGGTGAGCTTAATCGTTATATTTCGAGCTAAAGATTGATTATGGGAAAGAAACTGATACCTGATGAAATACGAGAAGAGGTCTCCGTAATCGTAGAAAAGTTCAACCAACAAGAACTCAAAACGATAGACGTTCGTTACATTGCAAGATTTCAAGGAAAATTTCTTTATCTTGACAGGGTAGCATATGGTAAAAAAGAGCCTGTAATCCGTATGGAGTATTTTAATGAAATCAACGAATGGGAGTTTGCAATATTTAAATGGAGTACAGAAATGTATGATCCTGATGAATGCTTTTTCCCTGGAAGTGAACTCGTCGATGGGACTATTGAAGGTGCAATGAGAGCTGGTATGAGAGCATATCCAGTATAACAATTAAGGTTAGATCGTGATCGCGAAGCGAGCCATGTTGACGGCTGCACAAATGCGCCTAAGCAATTGGTTGAAAATTTCCTTTCTGAATTTAAGAAAGTTGAAACATACGTAGCCAGCTATTCGACTGAACACAACTTGTTAAGCCAGTGGAGAAGCTATTCGGGGGAAAAGGTAGGATACTGTTTGGGGCTAGCCACAGATGGAATTGCCACTTTAGACGATTCAACACCTCTGCTTGAGGCTGTGATTTACAAAGATAGTCTGGCACAACAAGTAATTTCCCAGATGCTTAACCGTGTAGACGAATATTTGCAAAATAACCGATTTGGAGACGTGGAGGTTGGTTTTCTGTTAGGAATGGTTGGTGGCACACTTGCAAATCTTGCATGTACGATAAAGCACCCAAAGTCTGCAGAAGAGAATGAATACAGGCAGTTTTATCAACCAGGTGCCACTTCTTTGCAGCTTGAGAACAAATTCCGCAATGGCCGGTTTGGGTTGACATCTTATGTAGAAGTTCCTTTCATAGGAGAGGGCAGGCTTCCTCTAAGGTCTTTAACAATTGGATCTTGCCAAGATGCAGCACTTAAAATGTCTACCGTCAAAATGCTTCTTGAAAAACACTTATATACGAATGTTGAAGTCCTCATATCTGAAATTCCTCTTAGAGTTTAGAAATTAAGAACATAATGCAACGGGGTCAGAAAGCATGTTGCAGATCAAAGTAGTGAAAATGCACACTGGAGAATTGATTCACCTCCATAACCGTAAGGCACTGCAGCGCGCTTCGCAGCTTGATCACTCATTCAAAGGTAAGCCTGCGTTGACACTGGTGGTTGACCAAAGAGGCTGGCCAGTTGCGTCGAGATAGGTGAGGTAAGCCCGCAGGTCAAATTCCAACTGGTGATAATCAGGCTCCATATGCTGACACAGTTGATAGAAGGCTTTGTTGTGTTCACGTTCTTTGATGTGTGCAAGTTCGTGAACAACGATCATGCGCAAAAACTCAAGCGGCATCTCCTTGAACAATTCCGCTATGCGAATCTCACGCTTGGCCCTGAGTTTTGTGCCCTGTATGCGCGAGATGCTGGTGTGCGTGCCCAGTGCGTGCTGGATGACATGCAGTTTGCCGTCGAACGCCACCTTGCTCAGCTGTCCGGCGTTGCGTAGATACTTGCCTTTGGCTTCCAGCACATAGTCATAAAGCGCATTGTCAGAACGCACTGCGTGCGCATGCGGATATTTCTGCAGCAGCATGTTGCTCAGCTGGCCTTGTTCGATAAGCCGCTGCACTTGCTCTGCCAGTGCCAGAGGGTAGCCAGATAGGTAACTAGGCGTAGGTTTCGCGTGCATAGCGGCATGTCACAATATGGCAGATGGAAAGATCTAAGCGATGATGTACCTGCCTTTTTAACTGCATCAGTCAGTGTGTTTTTTCACCCAAGCGACATAATGATCCATCCAGTTCTGGAAGAATTTTTTGCTGGCTGGTCCGATGTCGCCGGCCTCGTCAAACAACCCATCCTTTACCTTAACGAATGCTTCGGGTTGACCAAGCGTCGGTGCGTTTAAGTGTGAGAGAACGTTGCGCAAATGCTGTTGCGCCATGGCCGTGCCATGGGCCCCGGGAGAAGCGCCCAAAATACCGGTGGGCTTACCAGCCCAAGCACTTTGCCCGTAAGGCCGCGAGGCGTGGTCGATTGCGTTCTTGAGCACACCAGGAATAGAGCGGTTGTATTCGGGTGTAACAAACAGAAGACCCTGTGCCGCCAGAATCTCGCCTTTCAGCCGCTTGACAGGCTGAGCCTGGTTCGCGTCGTCGTCCTGGTTGTAAAGTGGCAAGTCGCCGATTTGTACTTCTTTGAATGAGAACTCCGATGGCGCCAATTTTGCAATGGCGATAGCTAGCTTGCGATTGAATGAATCTTTACGAAGGCTGCCAACGATAACGGCAATTTGGTATTGGTTCATAGTGATCTCCTTATTAAATGTTACAGATAAACTTACAGCATCTCGACCGCATCCATACAGCTATATGCCTTTAACCCTTTGGCGCGATTGTTGGTTTTCTCAGTTTCACTTAGTCATATCTCCAACATGAAATGCATCGGCCAGAAATGCCATGCTTTCATCCCACGATGCTTTATCTGCTGCAGCGTTATAGGCCAACGGCAGCTTAAATTTCTGACCATATTTATCTGCGTCCGGATTAGTGAAGCTGTGCTTGGCGCCGGGATAGGTCACCGCTTTGTAAGTTACGTCCGCCTTCTCCATCTCCTGCCTGAAGGCGGCGACCTGCGTAGCGGGAATCATCGGGTCGTCTTCACCAGTAAAGGATGCGATTCGCGCCTTGACCTTACCCACCTTTGCCGGAAATTCTGTTCCCAGACCACCGTGGAAGCTAATCACTGCCTTAAGAGGTTCACCGATGCGCGCCATATTCAATACTACCGAACCACCAAAACAATAGCCGATGGCTGCGATGCGGCTGGAATCCACGGTCTTCTCTTTGCTGATTAGGCTGTATGCGCTATCGAATCGGGCTTTGGCGACGTCAGTGTTCTTTGCCACATCGCTGGCAAATTTGCTCGCATCGTCTGGGTGATGCGCTTGTTTGCCATCACCGTACATATCAACTGCCAACGCGGTGTAACCACGCTCCGCCAACATGCGAGCGCGTTTGCGCGCATATTCGTTGTGTCCCCACCATTCATGCACTATCAGAATGCCTGGCCGCTTGCCCTTGATAGCATCGTCGTAGGCGATATAACCCTTAAGAATGGTGCCGTTGGCGCTATAGCTCACTTCCTTGCCTTGCACAGTAGCGTAAGACGCAGAAGTTGCAAACATCAGGCCAGCTAACAACATAAATTTATTCATAATTTTCTCCCAAAAAATTAGCTAGATCAGTTTTTTATTGAACCTTAAAATGGAACACGCCCGGCAGCGCGAATATGCCAATCATGCGGATGCTACAACTGATGTCACTTCTGCATCGTGTGTTTCTGTAACTATAATCGCTTACACTCAATATTAGGTAATCTGTTGCCTCTTCTGTGAGCGAAACAAAGCATAAAAAATATCTACCGTTGCATCATAACTTAATTTTTAACTTCAAATAAAATATATAACCGTTATGAATATAAAGAAAATATTATATTATTAAGTCAGTGGGGCACTGGTTAGATTGGGACGCACTGAAGATATGAAATTTTCTCCAGATGGTCGACACATTTTTCAGCGGATCAGTTTTTGAATGCATCACATCTCCCTATTGATCCAGAAATTTTCCCGCCCAGACCGGAGATTTGTTTTTCCAGAATCGCTGGAAGTCTTCCCTAGTCAGGTAGGCTCGAACGCTTTTCAAATTATAGCGAAGGACTTCGCATAATTTCACTCGCTGATGGTTAGTCAGGTTTTCTGATTTTTTGAGCACAGGTTCGTAACCATCCTGAACCACCTTTTTTGCTTCAGAGGCACGTACTTCATCAAGTGCCTTATTTATTTTAATTTAGCGACGACGTGGAACCGATCCAGAGTATTCAGCACGTCTGTGCAATGTATCTCGATAGGGCGGTGGTCATGACAATTGAGGCCTGGTTCATGACAAACAGAGCATATTGACTTTTACGACCCCTCTCGCACACGTCGACATCGACTACTTTTAAGTTTTCACTCAACCTATTCCCGATAAACAAAATCGGTGAAGTGGTAGCATTCATTTGGCAAGCGAATGATTAACATGTCCAAAAAGAAACCTAGAAAGGAAGCAAGCAACAAAGTAATTGTCACAGAAGATAATGACGCTTGCAGACTACTCCAGTAAATTCTTACGCCGAGTTCGTAATCATTTGTGTAAGCTTAACGGCGGGGTGATGCGAAGTCATAATGATGATCCGTCTCTTCGTCGCGAACCTGTCGAGAAAGTGACCTTCGATCTTCTTGAAGCATAGGGTGGCTCGCTTATCTGGCCATCACTGCACAGCAACAGTATGCCTTTGATGCCTCCTGTAGAAAGCTCTACTGCTTTCTTCAGGCTGCGATTGATAAAGATGAAATCATACTGAAAAACTTAAAATTACCCACATACATCCCGGACGAGGTAAAATTTTTTGAGGATATATAATTAATTTGTGAAGCTATGATTGCCATTGACACAATGGCTTGATACAGTACACTGTTTTTCAACTAAAGGGAGTTATACTATGAATAAAGCAGAGCTGATTGATGTAGTAGCTAAATCCACTAAAAATTCAAAGGTAAATGTCGAGGAGATACTGAATGCTTTGATGGCTGCTATACAGGCATCATTGGTAAAAAGCGATAACGTGCAGCTGATTGGTTTTGGCACCTTTGCAGTCGAACAGCGTGCAGCTCGGATAGGGCGGAACCCGGCTACCGGAAAAGAGTTGAAAATTCCTGCCAAAAAAGTCGCGAAATTTAAAGTCGGCAGCAAGTTGAAAGACGCAGTTGCTGGCGCAAAAGCTAAGAAAAAATAACCCATGCAATTAAGCGTGTCCCCCACTAAATCGTGGGGGCACGTCATTCCATCATTTCTGAATTAATACTTATGCCTCCGTTTTCGATAGTACGCTCTCAACCCTGAGGTTCACTTTTCCTATCTTTACTATCTGTAGTCATCTGCTTAATGCTATTTTCAGTAACGCTGAGTGTTTGCGCTGATGCGTGATTAGCTAGTGTTTACCGCAGAATGACGTATCTTCAAGGTATAATTACGCCCTGTATATTAATTACGAGCACAGTCTGACTGCGCCTGTATTTGATTGTATTAATGTGGATATTGTTAAATAACGATAATATTAAATAATATTCAATATGTTATTTTGATAAAATCGAAGTACGACAGTCTACTGGGCTATTGACTGCAAGATGCAAGAGTTACGCGTGGATAAGCTAAAAAAGTTTAATAAACATTCGTATGTTGTGGCACATAAAACATAAAATTAGATAATCCGAGATTGTAAAAATAATGCAACATATACGTAACTTTTCCATTATCGCCCACATTGACCATGGCAAGTCTACTTTGGCCGACCGAATTATTCAGTTGTGCGGAGGACTTTCTGATCGCGAAATGGAAGCGCAGGTGCTCGATTCCATGGATCTGGAACGCGAGCGCGGCATCACCATCAAAGCTCAGACAGCTGCGCTGCAATATAAGGCTTGTGATGGCCAGATATATAATCTTAACTTGATTGATACGCCGGGACACGTGGATTTCTCTTATGAGGTCTCACGCTCATTGTCTGCCTGTGAAGGCGCGTTGTTAGTCGTAGATGCATCTCAGGGAGTGGAAGCGCAGACTGTAGCGAACTGCTATACCGCTCTCGATCTTGGGGTGGAAGTAGTGCCGGTGTTGAACAAGATTGACTTGCCATCCGCCAATCCGGAAAACGCTATTGAAGAAATCGAGGAAGTAATCGGTATTGACGCGCACGATGCGACACGCTGCTCGGCCAAGACAGGTGAGGGCGTACAGGACGTGCTGGAAGCTTTGATTGTTAAAGTGCCACCACCAACAGGTGACCCGGCTGCGCCGCTGTGCGCTCTGATTATTGATGCGTGGTTCGATAATTATGTTGGTGTAGTAATGCTGGTGCGGGTTTTTAACGGTACTTTAAAACCCAAGGATAAAATTTTATTGATGGCGACTGGCTCGCAGCATTTGGCTGAGCACATCGGTGTATTTACGCCGAAGTCACAGCCTCGTGAAGTATTGTCTGCCGGTCAGGTTGGTTTTGTCATTGCGGGTATCAAGGAGCTTACGGCAGCAAAGGTTGGTGACACTATCACGCTGGCAAACAGGCCCACAACCACAGCCTTGCCAGGTTTTAAGGAAGTGCAGCCACAAGTATTTGCTGGATTATTTCCTGTAGAATCAAATCAGTATGAGTCGCTGCGTAATTCGCTGGAAAAGCTCAGGCTAAATGATGCTTCCTTGCAGTATGAACCAGAAGTATCGCAGGCATTGGGGTTTGGTTTTCGCTGTGGATTCCTGGGCTTACTGCATATGGAAATTGTGCAGGAGCGACTGGAGCGCGAGTTCGATATGGATTTGATTACCACTGCACCTACCGTTATTTACGAGGTAGTGCAGCGAGATGGGACTTTGCTGGTAGTGGATAATCCATCCAAGATGCCGGACCCGTCCAAAATCGAAGAAATCCGTGAGCCCATTGTGACAGTCAATTTGTATATGCCGCAGGAATACGTTGGTGCGGTGATTACATTGTGTACGCAAAAGCGCGGTATACAGCTCGACATGAGTTATCACGGTAAGCAAGTGTTATTGGTGTATGAGATACCTATGGCGGAAATCGTACTCGATTTCTTTGACAGGTTGAAATCTATTTCACGCGGCTATGCTTCAATGGATTACGAGTTTAAGGAATATCGTGCGGCCGATGTGACCAAGGTGGATATACTGATCAACGGTGACAAGGTAGATGCGCTGGCGATTATCCTGCACCGCAGCAACAGCCAGTTCCGGGGTCGTGAAGTCGTGGCCAAAATGCGTGAGTTGATTCCGCGTCAGATGTTTGATGTGGCGATCCAAGCTGCTGTCGGTTCAAACATAATCTCGCGTGAAAATGTCAAAGCGCTACGAAAAAATGTACTCGCTAAATGCTATGGCGGTGATATTTCACGTAAGCGTAAATTGCTGGAAAAACAGAAGGCTGGCAAGAAACGTATGAAGCAAGTAGGTAATGTGGAAATTCCGCAACAGGCTTTTTTGGCAATCCTGCAGGTAGGCGATAAATAACGTAGAGGCGGGAATTTAAGATGGACTTTGCTTTAATTATGTTTGTATTGCTACTGATCACCGGTAGCGTGTGGTTACTGGATCGTTATGTGCTGCAATCGAAACGCACATCGTCCACAAAGGAACCTTGGTGGGTGGAATATTCCAAGAGTTTCTTCCCTGTTATCTTGGCGGTATTCTTGCTGCGCTCATTTCTGGTTGAGCCATTCAAAATACCGTCTGGATCGATGATTCCAACGTTACAGGTGGGCGATTTTATCTTGGTTAATAAGTTTACTTATGGTATTCGTTTGCCCATCATCAGCAAGAAACTAGTAGAAATTAATTCCCCTAGTCGAGGCGATGTGATGGTATTCCATTACCCAGAAAATCCATCATTAGATTATATTAAGCGAGTGGTCGGATTGCCGGGTGACCAAATAACATATCGCAATAAGAAGGTGTTTGTGAACGATGTGCCGCAAGAGCAGCAGCCGGACGGTGACTATAACTATGTGGAAACTGCACTGAACTTCGTGCATACAGAACGTTATATAGAAAATTTGACTGGGCATACCCATGCAATGTTGGTAAATCCGGAAGTGCCAAACATGCATATCGGTGCAGTGGCGGAATTTCCTCACCGTGAGAATTGTACATACAGCGAAACAGAGATGCGCTGTACAGTTCCAGCTGGGCATTATTTTATGCTTGGTGATAATCGCGACAATAGCCGAGATAGCCGTTACTGGGGTTTCGTGCCGGATAACATGATCGTCGGTAAGGCGTTCATGATCTGGATGAATTTTAGTGATCTGAAACGCATAGGCTTATCCATTGACTGAAGTGATAAGCAAAGGAGGAGCATGATAAAAACAATAGCAAACAGGCAGCGTGGCGTGAGTTTATCTGGTCTTTTGATATGGGCAGTTATATTAATATTCGCGGCGATTGGTGGCATGAAGATTGTTCCGGCATATATTCAAGATACCGAAATTAAAAATATTCTTTTTACCATTGCAAATGATCCTGAAATGCAAGGGGCTCAACCCAAGAGTATTCGCGAGTCGTTCAGTAAACGCGCCATGATGAACAACATTAATGTCGTCACGGCGGAAGATATTGAGATAGTCAAGGATGCACGCGGCCTATCGCTGAGTATTAGCTATCAAGCTAAAATACCACTGGCTGGCAATGCTAGCTTGTTACTTGAATTCAATCCAAGTAGTTTAAAAAAATAGCCGATGAATCGTGATGCGCTGTGTAATCAGATTGGACATGTTTTCACGCAATCGCAATTATTACAGCGTGCTCTGACGCATCGCAGTTATAGTGCAGCACACAACGAGCGTTTGGAGTTCCTGGGTGATAGCATACTCAATTGCGTCATAGCCAAACATCTGTATGACATTAATCCCGATTTGCCGGAAGGTGATTTATCTCGTCTACGTTCCAATCTGGTTAATCAGCAAACCTTGTTCATCCTAGCTCAGCAATTGCGTTTGGGCGAATTATTATTATTGGGCGATGGAGAGCGTAAAAGTGCTGGCTTTCGTCGCCCATCTATCCTTGCCGATACCATGGAAGCATTGTTCGGTGCAGTATTTCTGGATGCGGGTTTTGCGGCAGCAGAGCAAGTTGTACTCCGGTTGTACGTTCCCTTTATCGCGCAAGCAGACGCGCAGTCGTTGGGTAAGGATTTTAAAACCTTGTTGCAGGAGTATCTGCAAGGCAAACGTTTGGCGTTACCCAAATATACCGTGATTGCTACTCAGGGCGAGGCGCATGCGCAGCTATTTCAAGTCGAATGCCAAATCGAACAATTAAAATTAATCACGTGTGGCGAGGGCAGCAGTCGTCGCACTGCGGAACAGGTAGCAGCAGAAGCCGCTTACCGTAAAATTGAGAGCCAGTCATGAATGTAAGTAATTACCACAGTGGCTTTATCGCCATCGTCGGCCGCCCGAATGTGGGTAAATCCACTTTGCTTAATCATCTGGTTGGTCAAAAAGTAAGTATCACCTCACGCAAAGCACAGACCACGCGCCATCGTATTACCGGAATATTGACCGAAGAGCACGCGCAATTTGTATTCGTTGATACTCCAGGATTTCAGATGAAGTATCTTAATACTCTGAATCGTGGTTTGAATCGTGTGGTGACAAGTAGTTTGCGTAACGTGAATGTAGTGCTGTTCGTGATTGAAGCTCGGAATTTTGACGAGCGAGATCGCCAAGTAATGAGTCTGTTGCCAAAAAATATGCCAGTGCTACTTGTTATCAATAAAGTAGATAACATGGAGAATAAATCTGAATTATTGCCCTTTATTCAGGAGATAGCCAAGGAGCGTGAATTTACTGCTATCGTGCCAGTGAGCGCAAAACAGAACAAACAACTTGACACTCTGTTAAATGCAATTCGACCTTACCTGCCCGAAGGTGAAAAAATTTACCCTGAAGATGAAATAACCGATCGGAATGAACGCTTTCTCGCGGCCGAATTGGTGCGTGAAAAAGTCTTTCGCTTCACCGGTGAAGAGCTACCATACTCAGTCAGTGTCGTGATTGAACAGTTCAAAATCGAAGGGAAGCTGCGCCGTATTCATGCTGCGATTCTCGTGGATAAAGACGCACATAAGGCGATGCTGATCGGTAAGAATGGTGAGAAGCTGAAGGAAATTGCCACCCAAGCGCGGTTAGCTATGGAGACGCTATTTGATGGGAAAGTTTATCTCGAAGTATGGATAAAAGTACGAAGTGGTTGGGCAGATAATGCGCAGGTATTGAAAAGTTTAGGGTATGAATAAGTTTAATCTTGAGTCCTCTTTGCTTTTTTCTGCACCGGCAAGGGGTTCGCTGGTATGGTTCTCACCACTACGCAGCGATTCTTCCATAATTGAGCGGACGATGTTGCTCCCCTTGCGTTTGCTCTTCTGTGACAAGGAGAGGTAGGGAAGAGCAGATTGCAGCCGCACAAACACAGATTAGAAGACGAACCTGCTTTCGTCCTGCATAGTTATCCCTATCGTGAAACCAGCCTAATACTGGAGGTGTTAAGTCGACGGCATGGTCGCGTTGCACTGGTGGCGCGCGGTGCACGGCGTCCGAGATCTGCATTGCGCGGATTATTGATGGGTTTTCAACCATTATTGTTAAGCTGGTTTGGCAAACATGAGTTGCGCACCTTGCACCGTGCCGAGTGGCAGGGTGGTCAGTCGCAATTACAAGGAACGGCTTTACTGTGCGGTTTTTATTTGAATGAATTGCTGCTCAACTTGATGGTGCGTGATGATCCGCACGAACAATTGTTTGACTACTACCAGCACACTCTGCAACGGCTAGCAAATGAGGCGGACTATGCCGCCATCTTGCGTTGTTTTGAAAAACATTTGCTGCAAGAATTGGGCTATGCGCTGTTATTAGCACAAGAAGCGGACAGCGGTGAGCCGATTAATTCTTTTGCACCCTATCGTTATGTGCTTGAACGTGGTGCGGTGCGTGCTAAGCCAAATGATTCAGACATAACAGATGTATCAGAAGGCTTATTGATGTTGGGCAAAACTTTGCAGGATATGGCCGTTGATGATTACCGCGATGCAGTTAGCGCTCAGCAGAGCAAGCAATTGATGCGTATGTTACTAAATCATCATCTCGCGGGTAAGACATTGCATACGCGCGAATTGATAAGGGATCTACAAAAAATATGATCAAACTTGGACTCAATATTGACCACGTTGCCACGTTGCGCCAAGTTCGTGGCACGCGTTACCCTAATGTAATTCAAGCGGCGCTAATCGGCGAGGCAGCGGGTGCCGATGTTATTACGCTGCATTTACGCGAAGATCGGCGCCATATCCAGGATAGGGACGTGGAAATTCTGCGCGATATGCTACAAACGCGCATGAACCTTGAAAGTGCCATTACAGACGAAATGTTGGCCATTGCCTTGCGTATTAAACCGCACGATGTTTGCTTCGTGCCGGAACGGCGCGAGGAATTGACCACTGAGGGAGGGTTGGATGTGGTGGGGCATTTTGATCACGTTAAGCGCGCTTGTGAGCGCTGTGCAGCAGCGGGCATACGTGTTTCATTATTTGTGGACGCGGATGAAAAACAAATGGATGCGGCGTGGGCTGCAGGCGCTCCGGTAGTAGAGATACACACGGGCAAATATGCTGATGCGGCCAACGTATCGCATCAGACACAAGAGTTAGCGCGCATTCAGCGTACAGTGGTGCATGCTCATGCACTCGGCTTGCAAGTTAATGCCGGACACGGTCTAAACTATCACAACGTACAGCCTATCGTCGCTATCCCAAATATCTGCGAACTCAACATCGGTCATGCCATAATCGCCGAGGCACTATTCATTGGCCTGGAACAAGCTGTGAAAAAAATGAAAGCGCTGTTAATCGGCATTCATTCATAAAGCATGGAAACTCAGTTACCGTGATTTTTGGTATAGGCACTGATATCGTGGCTTATGTGCGCATTGAGGCAATACATGCTAGTTACGGCGAACGTTTCGCACAGCGCGTATTGAGCCAGCAGGAGTTATTGGAATATCGCGCTCATGCCTATCCTGTGCGCCTGCTAATGAAACGCTTTGCTGCCAAGGAAGCACTAGCCAAGGCGATAGGCAGTGGCCTACGTTATCCTGTGAACCTGCATAAAATTAGCGTGATACACGATGCTTTTGGCAAGCCAATGTTTGAATTTGATGTGGAATTGGCTGCGCACCTAATGCAATTAGGATTGACACGCCACCATCTGACTATCAGTGATGACCATGATGTTGCTGTGGCATTTGTGATTTTGGAAAAAAAATGATTAAGCGCTAAATTGTGAAGATAAGTGCTCCAAGAACCACGCGCAGTTGCAGATGAAATTTACCGCTTCGATGTTTCCACCAAGGGAAAATTAAGCCATTTAAAATGCATTTGGTTCAAACCTGCTAGATTCCAGCTTCGCAGAAATGACATACGTAAATATCATTAGGAGAAATTGAATGGGAATCGGTCCATGCATGCTGGATATCGCAGGCTCTTCTCTTACTGCGGAAGATGAAGCACGTTTACGTCATCCACAAGTAGGTGGCGTGATTCTGTTTGCGCGTAATTACGAATCTCCGCGCCAGCTTGCCCAGCTGACAGCCAGCATTCATGCCCTGCGTTCTCCGCCGCTATTAATCGCTGTGGATCATGAGGGTGGGCGAGTACAGCGTTTTGTCGATGGTTTTACGCGCATCCCGGCGATGCGCGAGCTGGGCAATATTTGGGATGCACATCCGCGCCGCGCCAAGCACCTGGCGCAACAGGTAGGCTACGTGCTGGCAGCAGAATTACGTGCTTGCGGTGTGGATTTCAGCTTTACCCCAGTGTTAGATATAGATTTTGGCATCAGTAAAGTGATTGGTGACCGTGCCTTTCATTCTGAGCCGCAAGCCATATCCGAACTGGCGCATAGCCTGTTGCTGGGACTCAAACAGGGTGGCATGTCCACCGTGGGCAAACATTTTCCTGGACATGGTTATGTACACGCTGATTCGCACCTGGAAATTCCGATAGATGAGCGCAGCTATACCGATATTGAGTTGTGCGACTTGATTCCATTTCGTCAAATGGTGAATTACGGCCTGACTGCGGTCATGCCCGCACACGTGATTTACCCCAAAGTGGACAAATATCCAGCGGGTTTTTCAAAAAAATGGTTGAAAGATATTCTGCGCGGCGAGCTGGGCTTCAGCGGCTGTATCTTTAGCGACGATCTTAGCATGGAAGGTGCCACGGTTGCGGGCGGCATCCTGCAACGTGCAGAAGCGGCGTTGCAGGCCGGTTGTGATATGGTGCTAGTATGCAACCAGCCGACCTTGGCAGATGAATTGCTGGCTGGACTAAAGTGGGACATGCCAGCGACCAGTAAAGCGCGCCTCGTGCAGATGCGAGGCCACAGCCATTCCGATACGTTGGTGCAATTGCATGAGCAAGCAGGATTTATGAAGGCCGTGCATGAAATCGCTGCTATTGGCCCAGGCACCGCAGAATTACCGTTTGCATAGTTGCGATTTATCCGAGTATAGGGGTACAGTAAACCACCGAGTGTGATGCTTAAATAATAACTTATCTTTAAGCATAGCATGCTGTAACAGTGGATTAGATTAGTATATAGCCTGCGCCCACTGATAATAAGCGAGAAGAAAAGCCATGTCTGATTTGGATTTGTTTGAACCGTTGCTCAGTTGTAGCACAGTCGAAGCATTGCATTCCACGACAGCCAGCATCGCTGGCCAGTTAGGCTTCGACCATTTTATTTACGGGGTGCAGGTAAACACCTCTCTTACTCGACCTTACCAATTCATTCTAAATGGATATCCTAAGGAATGGCGAGCTCGTTACGTTGAACGTAATTATCAAGAAATAGACCCTACATACAATCATTGTATAACTAGAAGACAGACTATTCCCGTTATTTGGGACAGTCTGATGTTTAAGGGCGACAAAGCAGCTCAAATGAGAAACGAGTCAAGAGAGTTTGGTTTGCTGTGTGGTGCAAGCTTTGCTGTCCACGGCGGACATGGTGAAGCAGCTATGTTGAGTCTTTCTACTTCCCAAGATTCCTCTAGAGCTGAACAGGATATCGTTTCTATCATAGGGAAGTCTCAATTATTGGCATGCTATTTACATGAGGCGACTCAGCGCATAGTCCTGAGTAAGGGACCGCTTTTGTTGACAAAAATGGAGCTTACGCTTCGGGAAAAAGAGTGTCTTCTGTGGGCGGCTGAAGGAAAAACTGGAGGTGAAATAGCTGACATACTTAAAATTACGGAACGTACCGTGACTTTTCATCTACAAAATGCAGGCAACAAAATGGGAGCATCCAACCGTCAACATGCGATTGCCCGTGCTATTTCGATGGGACTTATAGCTCCCTGAATTTTGTTTGATTGTGGATCGGCGTGGTGATTGATCGCTGCCATACTCGAACCCAACAGAATTTACCCAATTTTATGGGTGTAACAAATTGTTCGACCTACGAGATGCCGTGAACGGCGGAATCTCTTCCTTTCTATCCCAAAGCAATACTCATCGCTTAACTCTAGAATCTTGTCCCGCTAAGGTTTGCAGCCATATATCCTTATTTTACCCTGTAATATCTTACAGCTAGCTAGCCGTTGAGATACGTAGTCTCATTGCTTCTGTCATCCACTAACGACAGAAGGAAGAAAAATGAGTCAAATAATGCTTGCGCAACATGGAGATGGATCTCTAGACAATCAGGCGGCGCTGGGAATGTACCGTCTTAGGCACGAAGTTTTTCATGACCGACTGGGATGGGATGTTAATAGTGACAACGGCATGGAGCACGACGAGTTTGACGAAGCAAACCCTGTTTATGTGCTGGCAAAAGATGAAGGGAACGAGGTACAGGGTTGCTGGCGATTACTGCCTACTACCGGTCCAAACATGTTAAGAGATACCTTCCCTCAGCTTTTGCATGGGCAGCCGGCACCCCAACAAACTGCTGTATGGGAATTAAGCCGATTTGCAATATCAAGTAGCAAATTGGATAGCAGTGGTTTTGGACTCAGCAATACTCCCGTTCAGATGATCCAGGCAGCAGTGAGGTTTGCTCAAAAAAATGGAATAGAGCGGTATGTTTCAGTTACGAGTGTGGCCGTTGAGCGTATGTTTCGCAAGCTGGGACTAAGCATAACTAGACTAGGTGCTCCCATAAAAATTGGTAAGGTTCTAACAGTAGCCTGTGCGTTAGAAATCGACGAGATAACCGAATTTGCATTGTTCGGTACCCTGCCTGAGCATGCACAAAGGTTAGCCGCATGAATATTTTGTTACTCGGTGAAGCATCAGGAACCCATCGTATCTTGAATAAAATACTGGAAAAATCCAGACATCGATTAGTCCAGCAGGCGTGGGAGGAAATGCCTGAGCCAGAATTGGAAGAATACGATATGGTGTTGGTAGATGGTAATGTTTACGATTGCTCGCAGCAAGCGCATTTGCTGGAATGGGTGCATGAGGCTAGGCGCCTCTTTCCAGACCTGCCAATAGCGGCATTAAATTATGTGGGTACTCCTGTAGCGGTTGATAGCGCAGCGTGTAGCACGCCTAACCATTCCTGCGGTGTTTCTGAATCTGGAGATGGGGTCTGGAGTATGCGCTGCCGTTTAAAGGAACTTGCCTTAAGCGAAACCGCCGCTTTATTGCGCGATGCATGCGAGCGCCAGCCTCTGGAGCCATTTGTTTTTGAATACTCGGGACAAGGTTGATATACAGAGAGCTTAAATGGTGCATCAGTGGCTTGATAAGCAAACTCGCTTCGGCTCAACCAGCAAAATTGGAGAGGACTTTAACTTTCTATTTAAATATCTATAACTTTCCTATTCTGCAGTGTGCTTTGAATCACCTGGCACCAATCTAATCAATGCAAAAATGGTACATAAAAAAACAAGATTTAGTTGCTAAGCATGTTTATAAGCAGGCGGGACTTGATAATTAACCAAGATAATGAGTGATATTAATGCAGGACTTACCTAGCTCCGATCATAAAAATTATCCAGATGCTACGAACAACAAGGCAATTCATTCAGTTTCTGGACAAAATAGCAATGGTGTGCGTGAAAAGGAGAGGCAGCTCAGGTTATTCGCACATATATTCGATAGCGTAAATGAAGGCATAATTGTCACGGATGCAGACAAAAACATGTTGTTCATTAATCCGGCTTTTTCCACTATTACCGGTTACAGCGCTAACGATTTGATAGGTAAGAATCTGAACCTGTTACATCTTGGCTTGATGGACGATGTGTTTAATCATGACAGATGGCGCAGTATTAACGAGACTGGACGCTGGAAGGGTGAAGTTGTTGGTCGGCGAAAAAATGATGAAAGTTATGCCGAGTTTTTGAGTATCAGCACAATGAAGAACGAACTCGGCGAGATTAGCTACTTTATCGGCGTTTTTTCTGATATAAGCGAACGTAAGGCGGCAGAAGAACGCGTGGCTTATGTTGTGTTGCATGATTTTCTCACCAATCTACCCAATGGTCTGCTATTACAGGATCGTTTAGTTCAGGCAATTTCCCATGGTGACCGCGAAAAGCACAAAGTAGCAGTCATGTGTCTTGATCTGGATCATTTTAAAGCTATTAACGATATGCTAGGCCACTTTGTCGGCGATAAGCTATTGCAAGAGGTTGCCCGACGAATTAGAAGTGTAAGCCGCGCTAGCGATACAGTAAGCAGGCGGGGAGGAGACGAGTTTGTTATCTTGCTGCCGGAATTGAAATCTGTAGATGATGCTGCCGTTATTGCGGCCAAACTGATAAATGCCATCTCTGACCTGTGTATGATAGATGGCAATGAAATCAAAATAACCACTAGCATCGGAATCAGCATATTTCCCGAAGATGGATGCGATGCAGAATGCTTGATTAAGCATGCTGATGCTGCAATGTATCATGCTAAAAAAAATGGGCGCGATAATTATCAGTTTTTCACTAATGAAATGATCCAGCTTGCGTTTGAACGTATGTCGATCGAACGAAAACTGCGTCATGCATTAGAATGTCAGGAATTCTGTTTGCATTACCAGCCTCAGGTGGACTTGCGTAGCGGTCGCATCATTGGTGTAGAAGCATTGCTACGATGGAATAATCCAGAGACTGGGATGATTCCACCAGGATATTTCATTCCCATCGCGGAAGAAAACGGTTTGATTATTCCGATCGGCGAATGGGTATTGCGTGAGGCTTGTCGGCAGAACAGTGAATGGCGCATGCTAGGGTTGCCAGAAATTACCATGGCAGTGAACCTATCGGCAGTGCAGTTTCGCCAAAATAATTTTGGCGAAATGATTAAGGCAATTTTATGTGAGTATGGTCTCGATCCGTCTGCTCTTGAACTGGAAATTACCGAAGGTGCTGTCATGCACAATGCCGAAGTATCGATTGCACTGTTATTGGAACTAAAGGCAATGGGACTGAAACTTTCAGTGGACGATTTTGGCACCGGTTACTCCAGCTTAAGTTATCTCAAGCGTTTCCCTATCGATAAGCTCAAGATTGATCAATCATTCGTGCGCGATATAGCAGTTGATTCGGACGATGCTGTGATAGTCAGCACGATCATTAATATGGCGCGTACCCTGAAATTGAAGGTGATCGCTGAGGGAGTGGAAACTGCAGAGCAGTTATCATTCCTGAAACATCAGGAGTGCGATGAGATGCAAGGCTATTATTTTAGCAAACCGATGCCTCCCGAAAAAATTAGCAATCTGCTGGCATCTGGCCATAAGGAGGATAGTCAGTGGTCATACGAATTGCAATTTAGGTAATGTCGCGGAAATAGCCATTCGATCCTTTTGAGCCAGGAAGCGCTGGTGGGCGTGAAGTGCCGATGAAAGCGAAAGTGTTTGACCAGCCATGTCTGAACCTCGGGGTGCTTGTGAGTGGCGTAGTTGTCCACGATGAGGTGCAGCTCCCTTGTCTTTTGCGTTTTGCGGTCGATCATTTTGAGAAACCACAACCCCGCTTGATGGCGGAGGAGTTGATCTGTCATCGGCAGCACTTTGCCATCGAGCATATTCAGTACAGCAAATAGAGTCGTCACACCGTTGCGTTTGTAAACATGGGGCATCGTCTTGCCTAGCCCGCGCTTGAGTGGAGGGTTTGGCTACGTGCGGTCGAGCGTCTGAATTTGCATTTTCTCATCGCAGCTGAGTCCATGATCGCGCCAAATGCATTCCACGGCAGAGGCACTGGTACCCAAGTGAGCCGCCAAATTTTGGGGGCTCCAGTGAGTCGCGCTTTGGGGAGTCTCCTCAAGCGTGACACGCACTAGCTCTTTTACGTTGGCGGCATGGCGCGTCGTGCGTGGGCGTCCCATGTGCTCGACAGCTTGCATCAGACCATCCACGAAAGCTTACACGCCAGCGCGCCGCAATTCGATGGTCAGTACAAGCTTCTGCGCAATGTCATTATCGGTCATACTGCCTGCAGCCAGTAATACGATTCTGTTACGCATCAGAACACTTGCTTCGACTCGCTCGCGCTTGAAAAGAATCCGCAGACACCGATCATCGTCGGGACTCAGTTGAATAGGTATGGCAACACGCATAGCACCGACCTCAGTAAGATTTGGAGGTCAAAGTTATTATAAGAACATTTATTTATGACACACTACACTGGCTGCATATCACTTTCGGTATTTTTATACTTCATTTGGTACATCCGTCTCAAGTTTAGCTTTGACGGGCTCTATTAGGAACGGTATGCATGAAATAAAACTTGGCCAATCAATTGATCTGCTTAAAGAGCTGCATATTCTCACTCGGGATGGGAAGATGAATCAAGATTCCCGACGCAAGCTCAAGCAGGTTTATCACCTCTATCAATTCATTGAACCATTGCTACAGGAAATCAGGCAAGACCACCACCACATTCAACTGGTGGATCATGGGGCAGGTAAATCGTATCTGGGCTTTATCCTTTATGATCTATTTTTCAAGACGTTGAATGATGCATCGCGAATTTACGGCATCGAAACACGTGATGATTTGGTCGAACATTCTCAGGAGTTGGCGTCGCGGCTAAATTTTACAGGTATGTCATTCCTCAATCTATCGGTAGAACAATCTATTGAATCAGAGGCTTTGCCCGCCAAGGTAAATGTGGTCACAGCGCTCCATGCGTGCAATACAGCTACTGACGATGCCATACGCTTTGCGTTGAAAAAAAATGCTCAATTTATCGTCTTGGTGCCATGCTGCCAAGCAGAAGTGGCGGCGGTTCTAAGAAAAAATAAAGGCAATGATCTGGCGAAAAATTTTTTGACTGAGTTATGGCGCCATCCTATCCATACTCGTGAATTTGGCAGCCACATTACCAATGTACTGCGCTGCTTGCAATTGGAAGCTCACGGATATCAGGTGACAGTGACCGAGCTTGTGGGTTGGGAGCATTCAATGAAAAATGAACTTATCATCGCGAATTTTAAAAACCTGCCATGCAACCGTCCGACTGAGCGATTGAAGGAGGTACTGCAAACTCTAGGGTTGGAAGAAATGAATGGTCGTTTCTTTACGAGGGTGTAACAGTCATTGCTGAAACCTGGTATTTATCACACATCAATCTTGTTCGATGATTTGCTCGATTTAGCAGATTATGTTTCAAGGATTGCGCTCAGCTATTTTATTCCCGTATCTCAAAAGGACAAATAATGCATCTTCTCAAAGAGTTTTAGATTGGTACAGCAAGGTTATAAGCAAGGCTTTTGCTTGACCTGACTGGTTTTTTCGCTATAATCACGCTCCCTCAAACCCTTGCTCCACCGTTACGCATGACGGGGGGCTTTATATCCAAAAGGAGAATCAATGCGACATTACGAAATTATATTTATTGTGCATCCCGACCAGAGCGAGCAGGTGCCCGCTATGATTGAGCGTTACCGTGCTCTGGTTACGGCCAAGGATGGCTTGATCCATCGCTTGGAAGACTGGGGCCGCCGTCAGTTGGCTTACCCGATCCAAAAAATTCACAAAGCACATTATGTGCTGATGAATATTGAATGCAGCCAGGAAGTTTTAGACGAAATGGAACATGCATTCAAGTTTAACGATGCTGTGTTACGCCACTTGACTATCAAAGTTAAATCTGCGGTAACCATTCCTTCGGCGATGATGAGGGAAGAAAAATCACGTTCAATGACCGCCCCTGCGGCAGGTTCAGGACAGGCTCCCCAGGTTGATTTAGTCGTGCTAGCTGAAGTTGCTTCGGTTGCTTGATTGAATGTGGCTTGTAATCGGCTCTCCGTTGGTGGAGAACTTGTCGAAATAGATAGTTTGCGATACACCCCGGCGGGGGTAGCGCGAATCGCATTAAAAATTCGTCATGCATCAATGCAACTAGAGGCCGGCATAGAGCGTCAGGTACAGTGCGATATCCCAGCTTTGGCTCTTGGTGCAGCTGCCCAGCAGGCTAACAATTTGCAACTTGGGCAGCGGGTAAATGCAGAAGGTTTTCTGGCACAGCGCAGTTTACGCATCACACAACTTGTGCTGCACATTGATAACATAACATTAGAATAAGGGGCACAGTATGGCTCGTGTTTTTAAGAAAAAAGATGACAAAAAAAGTAACTCTTCGCGTCAATTGTTTAAACGACGCAAGTTTTGCCGCTTCACCGCAGACAAGATTGCAGAGGTAGATTACAAGGATTTGAATATACTCAAGGAATTTATTGCCGAGAACGGCAAGGTTATTCCGGCACGTATTACGGGTACTAAATCGCGCTTCCAGCGCCAATTAGGCGTTGCAATCAAGCGTGCAAGATTCTTGGCGTTACTGCCTTACACAGATTTGCATTAAGGAGCAGAACATGCAAGTGATACTTATGGAAAAATTGGTAAACCTTGGACAGTTGGGTGACATAGTCAATGTTAAAAATGGCTATGCACGTAATTTTCTGATCCCGCAAGGCAAGGCCAAGCGTGCGACTGAGGGTAATAAGGCTGACTTTGCAGTTCGTCGCCTTGAATTGGAAGCTGCAGAGCAAGCTAAGGTGGCAGAAGCTCAAGCACGCGCTGAGAAGTATAACGGACTAACTGTGCAAATCGTACAAAAAGCCGGGGTTGATGGTAAGTTGTTCGGTTCCGTGACCAATGCCGATATCGTTGAGGCGCTGGCACTGCAAGGTTTTACTGTGGAAAAAACTCAAGTGCGCATGTCGGCGGGACACATAAAGCAAGTTGGCGATTATCCAGTCATCATCTCGTTGCACACTGATGTGATATCCAATATTACAGTTTCGGTGCTGGGCGAGCATAAGGCATAGTCCTTGTCCCACATTGTTGTAAATAAAACAGAGCTGGCAACAGCTCTGTTTTATTTTTTGGTGGCTGAAATTTTCTCAGTGATAGAATGCCACAGCTAGCTCTTGACCAATAATTCGGCATTATGCACAACTTTAACAATACTCCCCCAGATCCGCAGCTTGAGGCGTTAAAACTTCCGCCTCATTCGGTGGAAGCCGAACAGTCGGTATTGGGCGGCATATTTTTGGACTCCACCGCATGGGACAAAATTGCCGACCTGATTAGTGAACAAGATTTTTACCGCTTTGAACACCGCTTAATTTATCGGCATATCGCGCGCCTGATCGAGCATGCCAAGCCGGTGGATGTTATCACCGTGGCAGAATCGCTTGAAAGCAATGCTGAGCTCGACAAAGCCGGTGGCTTGGCTTATCTCGGTTCCTTGGCGCAAAACGTTCCATCTGCAGCTAATATTAGACGCTATGCAGAAATTGTGCGCGAACGCGCTGTCATGCGCAAACTGGCTGAAGTTGGCAGCGAAATTGCTACTAGCGCTTTCAACCCAGCTGGACGCGATGCGAACCAATTGCTGGATGAAGCTGAAAGCCGTGTGTTTGAGATCGCAGAGGCAGGTGAACGTGGCCGTCAAGGTTTTTCCCCTCTGCCACCGCTACTGACGAAGGTTGTGGAGCGTATTGAGACACTTTACGGTCGCGATAACTCCAGCGATGTGACCGGCGTTGCGAGTGGATTTACTGATTTGGATAGAATGACTTCTGGCCTGCAGCCAGGTGAATTAATCATTGTTGCCGGACGTCCGAGCATGGGTAAGACAGCTTTTGCCATCAATATAGCTGAGCATGTAGCGCTGGAAGGTTGTAAGCCAGTGGCAATCTTTAGTATGGAAATGGGTGGCATTCAATTAGCCATGCGTATGATAGGTTCAGTGGGTAAACTCAATCAGCATGATTTACGCACGGGGCGCTTGCAGGAAGATGACTGGCCGCGACTTACCCATGCGCTGGGACGTTTGAATGATGCGGCTATTTACATTGATGAAACCGCAGCGCTTAATTCGCTTGAATTACGTTCGCGTGCGCGAAGACTCCATCGCCAAAATAATGGCCTAGGGTTGATTATTATCGATTACTTGCAATTGATGTCCTCTCCCTCAAGCAAGGCAAGTGAAAACCGTGCTACCGAAATTTCCGAAATTTCACGTTCACTGAAAGGGCTAGCAAAGGAGTTACAAGTGCCCGTGATGGCGCTGTCGCAGCTTAACCGTAGCTTGGAGCAACGCCCCAACAAACGCCCGATGATGTCTGATCTACGCGAATCCGGTGCCATCGAACAGGATGCCGATCTGATCCTGTTTATTTATCGTGATGAAGTATATAACCCCGATTCACCTGACAAGGGCAAGGCGGAAATTATCATCGGCAAGCAGCGTAACGGCCCGATAGGCAAGGTTGAGCTGACGTTCCGTGGTGAATATACGCGTTTTGATAACTTCGCTCATGCTCAATATTAATCCATCTTAAGCGCTCAAAAAAGATATCATTAAGAATCATGAAATTAGTATATGCAAGTGTTGCTACGAGCCATCTCGCTCAATAATCTCTCGTTAAATCATCATTTTTTTGATCCCTCCAAGGGTATCCCCGATAATATTAGAAAGTTAAGAGGAAAACCGCAATAACCAAAAATTATGGCACAACAAATTACTTATAAAAAGCTATTGATTGTTAATGTTATTTTGTAAAAAAACTGACAGAAATTAAGGGCTAATAGTGAGGAAAGTGTTAAAGTGGGCTAAATTTCATCAATTAATGGTGGCATTAATGGTGGCATGGCTTGAAAATCAGGAAAGGCATCGTTAAACTGAACGATTTTCTCCAAACTTAAAGGCCGAAGTCCTATTCAGATTAGTAACAGACTCTAAAAAACTAAAAATATATGGCGCGCGCAGAACCAGCATTCAAACTCAAAATTGCCAATCTCTCTTTATTTGTGCTCTATGTCAATACAACCGACATGGTTCAACTAAAAAATCAGTTGGATATGCGTTTTAGTAATATGCAGGATTTTTTCTCCAATACACCTGTGGCTCTTGATCTCTCAGCTATCGCTAATTCCAACATTTCGCTAGACTTTACTGTTCTTATGTCATTCATGCTGGATCATGGCATGCATGTCGCTGGGGTTATAGGAGGGGCTTCTGAGCAGCGTGAAGCCGCCGTACAATCAGGCCTGGGACTCTTCCCGGACGCGATTGACAGGCCCACGTTACAGACGGCACCGACTCCCACGTCAGCCTCAAACATGACCCCTAATGCAGAAGACTCTAATCAGGCAGAATTTGGCTTGGCGGTAGAAACTACAGCGCACGAATCCAATAACGTCAACGCCCGTGACTCAAATTTCCAACTTCAAAAACCAGCTCCCCAAGTACTGTCCACTTTTCATCCGACCATGATAATCAACAAACCAGTTCGTACTGGTCAGAGAATTTATGCCGAAGGTGCCAATCTGGTTGTGCTGGCCGTTGTTAACGCAGGTGCCGAACTGATTGCTGACGGAGATATGCATATTTACGCCCCGTTGCGTGGTCGTGCGATTGCTGGTGCGCAAGGCAACGAAAATGCGCGTATTTTCATCCATAGCCTGGAGGCAGAATTGATTTCAATTGCTGGTTGTTTCAAGGTATTTGAGAATGGCATTCCCGAAAACTTGCGCGGAAAACCCGTTCAGGTGTATCTGGATAACTCTGATTTGATTATTCAGCCCTTGCTTAGTTAAAGGAATTTTTTAGCTTCTTCATTTACGGGTAAAATATACCTAATTTTGTTCAGGAACATAAACGTGTCTAAAGTCATTGTAGTTACTTCAGGGAAAGGTGGTGTAGGTAAAACCACAACCAGTGCTAGCTTCTCCAGCGGCCTTGCCCTAAGGGGGAATAAAACAGTTGTCATCGACTTCGATGTGGGTTTGCGCAACCTCGACCTAATCATGGGCTGTGAACGGCGTGTGGTGTATGACATCATCAATGTCATCAACGGCGAGGTGTCCCTTAAACAGGCACTCATCAAAGACAAGAACTGCGACAACCTCTACATTCTCCCCGCATCCCAGACCCGAGATAAAGATGCACTCAACCTGGAAGGTGTAGAGCGCATTCTTAACGAACTAAAGGAAACTTTTGACTATATCGTATGTGATTCCCCGGCAGGCATCGAATCGGGTGCCTTCACCGCAATGTATTTTGCCGATGAGGCATTGGTAGTAACTAATCCGGAAGTCTCGTCGGTACGGGATTCGGATCGCATTCTCGGAATTCTCGCCGCCAAATCCAAGCGCGCTGTGGATGGCCTCGATCCAGTGAAAGAACACTTACTGGTTACTCGCTATGATCCCAAGCGGGTAGAGGCTGGGGAAATGTTGTCGGTGACTGACATCCAGGAAATCTTGCGCATTCCTTTGATTGGTGTGATTCCGGAATCGGAATCGGTACTCCAAGCCTCTAATGCTGGCACGCCAGCTATTCATTTGGATAAGAGCGATGTGGCTGAAGCTTACCGAGATGTAGTGGGGCGTTTCATGGGTGAGGAAGGATTGCCGATGCGCTTTGTTACCGTAGAAAAAAAGGGATTTTTCAAACGACTGCTGGGAGGCCGCTGAGATGTCCATGATTGCTGGCTTAATTAGCTACCTGCGGGGCAACGAAAAAAAAACTGCCATCGTCGCTAAAGAACGATTACAAATTATTTTAGCCCACGAACGTGCCGGCAGGGGTGCCCCCACTCCGGATTATTTACCTGCGCTCAAAGAAGAGCTAATGGTTGTAATTGCAAAATACATTCATATAGATCGTGAATCTATCAATGTTCAATTAGAGAAGCACGGCGAATATGATGTGCTTGAGCTTAATATTACCTTGCCGGACAAAATGCGCCTCAACCAGTGAGCGTTCCCTTCGTCTTGCCGGGCAGAATAAAAACGCAATCGATGGAGCCAGCCCCGAATGCCACTAAGTTAAGCAAATTTAGCATTCGGCAGCTTGGCGCTAAACGTGTACTACAACTTTATTAACATTTTGATTATTAAATAATAATATTTATTACATTAGTGGCATTCGGGGCAGCCTCCAATCGATGAAGTCTGCCCCATTGATTCTGCGATCAGCGAATTGCTTGCGGTTGAATTTCTACCCTTCAAAAGTTCAGGCTCTGATCTAAACTGTAGGTAATTAGTTACAGAAGGGAAAGTGTCATGTTCTCAATAAAAAATTTATCCTGTTTAGTTTTTAGCTTCACTCTAGCTGCTTGTGCTTCAATGGGCAGCGGTACTAAAGCAGAAAAACAACAAGAAATTCTAAAAATGAAAGATACGGTCCTAACTCAACTGTTTGCTAAAAAGCCCGATACCCGCAGCCAAATCAATTCAGCACCTGGCTATGCCGTTTTTTCTAATGCCAATATTAATTTGATATTCATGGCTGCTGGAACGGGATACGGTGTAGTTAAAAAGAAGGGTGCAAGTGGATATACCTACATGAATATGGCTGAAGGTGGAATCGGCCTAGGCCTCGGAGTTAAAGATTACCGCATTGTGATGGTCTTCCATACTCCGGCAGCAATGAATAGTTTTATTAATAACGGTTGGACTTTCGGTGGTAACGCTGATGCCTCGGCCAAAGCGGCTAATAAAGGCGCATCTATTGAAGGTGAAGCTTATTATGAAGATGTTACCGTTTATACTTTTACAGAAAGCGGCTTAGCGCTTCAAGCGACTATAAAAGGCACAAAATTCTGGAAAGATAACGAGCTAAATTAACATTTTTTGTAACTAACTAAAAAATACTTCCTAATAATCGCAATTGCTGACTACTTCGGACTTGAGCATTCAGGCTTAGTTAGTCATAAGAAAGAAAGAGTATCGAATTGACGAATGAAAAAGATCTGTCAATTTATTATTAATCAAGTAACTTGACCCATTATTCTAATGCGCAAGTAAAACTCGGGTTAAGATATGTCAACAGCGAAAGAGTCGCAAAGGACGCCAAGGAAGAGGTGACAGGATATCGGCTTACCATTGAGAAAATAGACAAATCGATAGGTCAGAATCGTTTGAGTGATACCCATTCTCCACCCAGCACCTAAAACTAAGATACTGTATATAGAGACCCATCATGCAAACCACCTGGCGTCCCATCCTAATCGAAGAAACCCGCAAGCCTTACTTCAAGGATTTACAGCATTTCATCACAGAGCAGCGACAACAGGGTACGGTATTCCCACCTGATGCGGAAGTATTTGCGGCGCTACATCTCACACCTATCGAGCAGGTGAAAGTGTTGATACTTGGACAGGACCCGTATCACGATGACGGTCAGGCACATGGTCTGTGCTTCTCGGTAAGGCCGGGCATCGTTATCCCGCCTTCGCTATTGAATATCTTCAAAGAATTACGCAGCGACCTCGGCTGCAAGATGCCGAACAACGGCTATCTCAGGCACTGGGCGGAGCAGGGGGTACTGTTGCTCAATACGGTTCTGACGGTGCAGGCGCATCAGGCCAATTCGCACCAGGGCAAGGGCTGGGAGATGTTCACCGATGCGGTGATTGCGGCGGTGAACGCCAAGACCGATCCGGTGGTGTTCGTGTTGTGGGGTGCGAACGCGCGCAAGAAACTGGCGTTGATCAATACCAGCCGCCATATTGTGATCGAATCGCCCCATCCTTCGCCGCTGTCAGCGCATCGCGGCTTCTTTGGCAGCCGTCCTTTTTCGCGCATCAATGCGGCATTAAGCGACGCAGGAAAAGTGGAGATAGACTGGCAGATACCTGATCTGTGAAACAGGCCACCGAGATATCGAGCAATTTCTGGGTGGCATCTGGTGCAGAGCAAACCACTTTGAACACACGGAAATTATGTGCCTGGATGCGACACTTACGAGGCTATTCGGATGATGGTTATTCACAAGCGAGCATACATTACCGGGTTATGAATGATTTTAACGTTGCTTATAACTATTTAAAATATAATATTGATTATTAAGTAAATAAATTATGCCTATAAAATAAGCGACCGGACAAAATTGTATACAATATCAATAGTTAGCTTAATTTTATAAAAGTTGTTCACATTGTTATCCACAGTATTTGTGGACAATAGAAAATACCCAATCAAGTCAGTTGGGTTAGCTCAACATCATAGAAATTAATGGAAGATAATTTTATTAAAGTGCAATTATGACCATAGGCTGGGAAGTTGCTTTGTCAATACTATAAAGACGCAAAAGCAGGTTAAGGTACTAATAATTCCCACTGATTTAGGAACATACGCCACCCATTAAGGTGTCCGTGAAAATTAGAGCGCAAAAATATATTTGGACATTTTTCTGCTTAATTCTATCGGTTACGATAAACGTAGACTAAAGACCATGCACATGTCGTTAGTATCCACGAGATGGTTTTAGCAGTGATCGAAGTTTCAATTAAATCCATTTGCAGCACTACTGAGAGTGCGCTGAGATTGATGGCGACAATTGTACATAGAATAAAATATAGCAAAAATGATTTAAACATGGCTATTTATCCTCTCTATATTATTACTTACATGTTTAGTTCTTATCTGCTCGACGCAGATTGGCAATAGTGAATTTTAATGTGGTTAAGTAACAAACATATTTCATTTTATATATCGAATATGAAAGTAGCAGGTGGCATGAACTATTCTCAATCTGATATGACAATGCACATTTTAAATGTGAATAATAATGAAATAATTCATCAGGTAAAAGTTTGTAATGGAGAACGCCGTTGGAAACTTTACTTAGTGGGAAACCCATTTGGAATAGAAAAATCTAAACCCAATTTAATCTGACAGACACCCTAAAAATTCGGTAACTGTCATCTCAGCTCTGAGCTAGTACAGCTTATGCAATTCATAGGTCTTCATTTCATAAGTGTTGAAGATTAAAGTTCTAATCGTCAATGTAGCTAAATATAATTTCACTGGCAATATGCCAGATAATGATTACCAACCGGGCGATTGGTAATATCTTAGTGCTCTCCCCATGCTTTGAAATATTTTGCATAATGTAAATTATCCGCAACGATTTCATCATATGCGCTCTGAATCTAAGCGTGAATATCCAAGTCTACAAACATCTGCAAGACATCTGCGGTATTTTTATCAAATGTATGCGTAGTTGCTTGCCCTGTTATATTGATAAATGTAAAAACAGTCTTACATGACTCATCTATGATAAGTTTTATTGTAACTTATTGAATATGCTAAAACAATAATGCAAATAGCTCAGTGTAATACGATCATCTCGCTAATCCTGAAACTTATTCCGAAACATGAATTTGAGACGCTAGCAAAGCAAGCCTCATTGTAAGCGCTTCAGGAACAGCAGGGTATTCAGCGAGGTGTGATTTTGGCTAAAGTTGCCGCATGGAAATTCCACGGCAACAACTTATCTATTTCATACGCAGTTCGGGCTGCTGGCAGATGCTCCAGCACATAACGCAGATATGTGTATGGCTCTACGTCGTTTCCTTGCCGGTCTCAACCGCGAATATGATGATCGCGTTCGCTCCGGCGAGCTATTGCTGAACACTAGGCTTTGCGCCCAGCCACGTCCTCCATCCTTCGCCTCTGCTTTATATTTCAGCTTGCGCTACCAATAATACAAAGTACCACCGAGAGATCATAGCGCCTCGCACTTTCACTCGCCAAGATCGTTAAAAAGATGCCGATAATAGAAATTAAGGTAATCATGGATGCACTATCCAACGCTCACTCGGATGAAAATTATATGTGCTAATGATATGTTGTTATACTATGTTTTTTAATCAAAAAGTTTATGGAGGAATCATGAAACGCTCCAAATATTACCTTTCAGCTCAGATCACAAGAGTCATATCTATTCTACTCTCCACCGCATTTTTCAGCCAAATAGCTCAAGCAGCTTGCAATGAATGCGGTACGGTTACAGATGTGAAGACCATAAGAATTGAAGGCCAGGGAAGCGGTGTAGGCGCTGTCACGGGTGGAGTATTAGGCGGTGTAGTGGGCCACCAAGTTGGAGGAGGAAGAGGTAAGGATTTGGCGACCATTGGGGGAATTGTAGGTGGCGCTTATGTCGGCCATCAGGTTGAAAAAAAATCAAAATCTGGAATCAGATATCACGTCTTTGTAGAGATGGAAGACGGTTCGAGCAAGACTTTCAAATATTCATCTAAAACTAGCTATCAGGTAGGAGATCGTGTCAAAGTGAAGAACGGCAAGCTGACTCGGGCATAGAAGTTGCTTGGAGGCTACAC
>CAWDCY010000015.1:0-13636 GCA_963800965.1 uncultured beta proteobacterium
GCTAAGTGCGCTTTCACTGACCAGTGGCAATATTTTTGGCAGTGGCTCTGATTATACGGAAACTGTTGGCCCCGAAATTACCTCAAATACGGTCCGTTATGTTGAAGGAATATCCGGAACGGGCGCTTTAGCACTGTTGGCTGGTTTGAATATTACTGTGCCGACACTCTTAGCCACTGTTAGCTTTCAAGCGCTAAGTACTGGCGTGAACAATTTAATAAGCGTTACAGATCTGGTATTGTCAGACTTTTTCGGCGATCCTATAGGTGCTAGCGCACAAGGAGCTTTTGTCACTATTGACCCAGCCGTTGTTCCGCCTCCGCCCCCGCCAGAACATGTGCCAGAACCTGCCTCGGCTTTCTTGTTTGCTACGGGCATATTGACTTTGTTCGGTTTAAGAAGGCAGAAAAAAACCACGAGTTAAGACATAATCCGTAGAGCGCATAAGCGCGATAGCCATATTCTCTGCGTATGCAGCTCATCCGAGCAACGAGCCCCCTTTGAAAAAAGGGGACTTTGACTAAACTTCCCTTGTAATCTTTTGTTATTGCTTATCTACCGGACTAAGGCGTAAGTGGTGCACTAATATGTGTCTACTGCCCGGGTTCCTTTGGACACCCCCAGCAAAAATCAGTTGATTTTTTACAATACAGAAATAAAAACGACCTTCATCGTTATATTAAAAATAGACCGACATTCACAGCCACAGCCGCAGCCCAGATCAGCGAGCGTAAGCTGCCGAAATTCATCAAGTACGCAGCTATATACATCACACGCAACGCTATAAAGGTCATAGCCAGCATGTCGATGTGACTCTGATCACCTTGAGCCATTTGGGCAAAGATCACCGCTGCTATAAATAATGGCAGGGCTTCATAGCCATTGGAGTGTGCCGCAATTGCACGTTTTTGCCAGCCAATCAATTTTGATTCCCACTCGCGAGGATCGTTATTGTCGTATTTGCCGTCTTTTAATGACAAGCGCGGCGAGCTAATTTTGGGCAGAAGTGCCGTCACAGAGGGCAGGAAACACGCAATTAATACACACCATTTGGCAATCGTCATTGAAATCTCCCCGGTTAGTTCTTTTGAACATGAAGAAACGAGCATGTTTTTACTAAAAAATTGATTTACACTTTCATCAGTATACCTACTCATAGTGCATAGCTAATGCAGCTCGGCAGGTCAGACTGAATAAAATGAAGCCCAACTGGGCTGCTGGGCTTTCAATCGAAAACTTCGAGAATCGGTAAAGATTGCAGCCATACATCCAGATTTTTAAAGCATTTACCAATTTTTTAATTACCCATAATTTCTGCTAGGCTTGCAGCATACGTATTACCGGAAATTTACCATGATCAATGCTTATACACTTAGCAACGGCCGGCTGAGTAAAATACATCTGGATGCTCAAGAAGATTTCCACCTCGATCATCCGATATGGATTGACGTTGTTGCACCCAATGACGAGGATCGTCAATGGATAAAGCAAGCTTATCACTTGAATTTACCAAAGCCCGAACATTTACGAGATATTGAGGCCAGCGCACGGTTCTATGAGGATAACAATGAGCTTCATTTGCGTTCGGATTTCCTGCTCGGCAAAGAAAGTAGTTCACGCAGTGTCACTGTGGCTTTCGTGCTGTCAGGCAACACTCTTTTCAGCGTGCATGAGGAAGACTTGCCGATGTTTTACCAAAGGCGTTTGGTAAACCACGGGCAGCCGGACGACGTGGAAGACTGCAAGGATGTGCTGATTGATTTGTATTCAATGGATGTGGAGTTTTCCGCCGATGCGCTGGAAGGGGTGTATGCCGATCTGGGACAAGTGAGCAGCAAGGTACTCAATGCCAAGCTCAGCGACAAGCATGCTTCTTCCGTATTGATCAATATCGCACATGCTGAGCACCTCAATGGGCGTATCCGCCGCAACGTCATGGATACTCGCAGAGCAATATCCTTTCTGATGCGTAGTAAATTGCTCACGCCTATGCAAATGGACGATGTGCGCCAGATCATGCAGGACATCGACTCGCTGGACGGGCACACCAGTTTCCTGTTCGACAAGATCAACTTCCTCATGGTCGCAACCATCAGCTTTATTAACGTCAACCAGAACAAGGTTGTGCGATTGTTCTCCGTGTCTTCGGTGGCGCTGTTGCCGCCAGTGCTTATCGCCTCTATTTATGGCATGAACTTCGCACACATGCCCGAACTCAGCTGGAGCCTGGGTTATCCCTTTGCGCTTTTGTTAATGGCGTTGTCGGTGGTGGTGCCATTCTGGATATTCCATCGCAAGGGCTGGTTGAAATAGAGCGGTTGGGCTGCATTTCATACAGTCCAGCCTACCGAACTGAGTGGTCTTGCCATGTGCGAAGTTTAAGATGGGATGTTTGAATGTTAGAACAGACCCCGAGATTTTCGCTGACCCCGAGATTTTCGGTGGCGCTGTTGCCGCCGGTGCTTATCGCTTCCATCTATGGCATGAACTTCACGCATATGCCCGAACTCAACTGGAGCCTTGGTTACCCCTTTGCGCTATTGTTAATGGCGTTGTCGGTGGCGGTGCCATTCTGGATATTCCATCGTAAGGGCTGGTTGAAGTAGCCCTGTTGGGCTTCATTTCATTCCGCCCAACCGGGCTGTTCTCGATCAGACGCTCTACGCTGACTTCATTCTTTAGTCGCTTGATTTCAGAATCTGCTATTCGTGCCATAAAACTTGTCTCCCCTAAAAAGCTGTCAATACGCAAATTTGATATTATCGTAATATCTTGTATGATATTTTTCTGCAAACAGTTCCGGTAGGCGGCTTGTTGTGGTCGCTTATTCGTCACAGTTATTATGCAATATGGAATTTCCATACCATCAACTAAAGAGAAGCTCAGCGCCCGTACCGGGTCGCGGGGATGAAGGAAGGGAAATCATGTTGAATCATCAGGATGAACAGGTCATCATTGAAAAACTCAGAGCGCTACCGCCCGCTCAAGTCGCTGAGGTGGAAGATTTTGTAGATTTTCTACATAGCCGCAGTGAGGCACGTGCTCTGACGGGTGCGGCAGCAAAGCTTGCAGAAAACAGCTTCAGCCGTGTGTGGGATAACGAGAACGATGCCGATTATGACCGACTTTAAGTTCGGCGATATCGTGCTGGTGCCGTTCCCTTTTACCGATCAATCTGCTACCAAGAAACGTCCTGCCGTTGTCATCAGCAGTGAAGCTTACCACCAGCAACGGCCAGACCTGATCATCATGGCTGTCACCAGCCAGGTAAAATCTACACAGACCGTTGGCGAAACGTTTGTGCAGGATTGGCAAGGCGCTGGGTTGTTGAAGCCTTCCGCGATTAAGCCGGTCATTACAACGATCGAGCGCGGCTTGGTTATCAGTCAACTCGGGCAGCTAAAAGAGAACGACCAGGCCGCACTCATAGGTGCAATTGACCAAATTCTGGGTCAGAAAAAAAATAGCTTAGCTGCTAAATAAAAAACCACTCGCTTCCGCAAAAAAAATCAAGGGGCAAGTCTTGACACAACGTTAGGCCGAATGTGTGATGTCAAGACTTGACCCCTTTGTGTTGTGAGGATTGGCAAGGCGCTGGGTTGTTGAAGCCTTCCGCGATTAAGCCGGTCATTACAACGATCGAGCGCGGCTTGGTTATCAGTCAACTCGGGCAGCTAAAAGAGAGCGACCAGGCCGCACTCATAGGTGCAATTGACCAAATTCTGGGTCAGAAAAAAAATAACTTAGCTGCTAAATAAAAAACCACTCGCTTCCGCAAAAAAAATCAAGGGGCAAGTCTTGACACAACGTTAGGCCGAATGTGTGATGTCAAGACTTGACCCCTTTGTGTTGTGAGCGACTTGTTATACCAATATTTTGGATTCGACATACTGAATGCCAAGGGGAGATATTGTTACTTTTTTTGTCGCGGCATTATATTCGAGCAATCTATTTGTATGTGCTTTTCGGATAACATCCCGTCGATAATTGGACGGATTTGAATGTTCAATAGATGTGACTAAGTCTACCTCTTGAAGCCCTGAAGGGGCTCCGTATAACAATACTAAAGTTTTTTCTAACATTGATAATGAATTGTTTAACACCCTAGAAACTCCATCAATTTTCCATATAAGCGGAATATCTCGATCTGAAAGGGCTTCAACAGCGTCAGTGGCATCTTGAGTTGAAACGCTATGAAAAACTCTAATTAGTTCGGCCACTACCCATTTAGACATATGAAGTACACAAACTGCATCCATGTGATTGGGGTTCACATCTCCACCCACATGCCCAACGCCTCGATTATTCCGTATTTCATAAAGTGCGGTTAGCATTCTTGGTATTTGGATACGAATAGAGCGCGGAAATGTGTTTGGGCTTTTCTCAAGATCTTTACAGGCATCTACCATATTATTTGGCTTCGATGCTGAAGCGGGGTAATTGCTATCTACAAATCCTTTTAAGATCGAGTACACGACCTCGCAAAGTTTACCGCCGTTTAATTCGGATGGTTCCCAGCGGCTTTCTTTGAAGTTTCTTTCTATTTCATTCAATGCCTGAATTAGCTCATCTCTAAGCGTAGTTGGTATACCAGACAAGAGAGAAGTAAATGCTATAGGCATCTGATTACTTTCCTGCTATCTGTTTTGACGGCAACTCATGCTCTACAACATTTTCCCCTTTTGGCGTAATCTTGATATTGGTCGCATCTGCGGTATCAAGCCAACCTTCGGAACCTGCTTGGTGCAAAGTGTTAGGAAGATCTGCGGGAACTGGCCAGCTAGAATCTTTAAATAGAGTGTATATATGGTCTATGCCAGCGTTCTCCATTTCCAATATATGCAGTAAGTAATAAAGTGCCACCACACATTTTTGTTTTTGATTTGTTGGATTTTTTTCTGCAACAAAGTCTTTCGCAGATTTTTTCCCAGCAGGTCTCAGGTTTAATTCTTTAACTTGCTTATATATTGTTTTCGATTTTTTGGCTGATTTTGCTTTAGGTTTAGCTACAGCGGTTTTCTTTTTAGGTTTGCCGGATGACCTTACGACATGCGCAGGTTCTTCATGTACGGAGCTTCCCGCCTGTATAATTGGAGCAGGTGTACCGGCCAGATACTTTGAATTTGCCCAGCTTAGAACGCGAATTTGTGCATCTTTATCAATTGCACCTAGCGCTTCATCCACCGCTTTTAATGCGTCAATTTCTGATTCTATGGCCATTATTAAAGATCCTCCAAGTTAATCTTTAAAGAGTATCTACAAATTCTTTAAGATAAGCAAGTTGCTGATCCTGGACGGGCATAACGTAAAGTAGACACACTAAAAAATGCCGATAAAAGCAAGCGTAGCCTGGGCTAACGTAGGTTGGCACTGAGCTTGCGAAGCCCAACATCACAACGCGACAAAAATGCTCTACACCCGCGACTTGAATGGCCGTATCACCACCATCAAAAATCAATAGAATCGATTGATTTTCAGAATAGCGTTGTTCCGGCCAGCTATTATGATTTGGCGGATTCAAGGTTGACTACGAAGCTCTCGCCAAGCGCAGCAGATAATCCAGCGCAATACCGATAAACACCACTGCACCAAACCAGTTGTTGTGCAGGAAAGCCTTGAAGCAAGCTTCGCGCTGACGTTCTCGAATCAAAGTGTAGTGGTAGATGGAGATGCCTGCCGCGCACAGTAAGCCGATGTAGTAAACCGTGCCTAGCTCGAGCATACTGCCGACGACGGTGAGTATGGCCAGAGTAACGCCATAACAGATCATCACCGCAGCTATGTCGTATTTGCCGAAGAAGAGCGCGGAGGAGTGGATGCCTATGTGTATGTCATCGTCCCGATCCACCATCGCGTATTCGGTGTCGTAAGCAATCGCCCAAAATACATTGGCGAATAATAGCCACCACGCTATGGCGGGAACGCTGCCGAGTTGTGCTGCGAATGTCATCGGGATGCCAAAGCCGAATGCGATGCCGAGGTAAGCTTGAGGAATGGCAAAGTAACGTTTGGTATAGGGGTAGCTGGCAGCAAAAAATAGAGCGGGAATAGACAATAACAACGTCAACCCATTGAGCGGCAAAATCAGCATAAAGGCGAGGAGCGACAGCCCAGCCGCCAGCCACAGTGCTTCTTTTGGCGGGAGTTTCCCGCTAGTAATTGGACGGTCTTGGGTGCGCTTTACTTGCTTGTCAAAATCACGATCGGCATAGTCATTGATGGCGCAGCCTGCAGAGCGCATCAAGACTGTGCCGAGCACAAAAATAGCGACGATGGTCCATGCCGGCTGGCCGTTGCCTGCGATCCACACCCCCCACAATGTAGGCCACAGCAGCAGCAGGATGCCAATGGGGCGGTTGAGCCTCGTTAGCTGGATATACAGATTTATTCGCTCGTTGAAATTCATTTTTTCAGCGTAAGAATGTCCGGCAAAAAAATTTCTGTCACCAACAGAGGTGCGTTGCGCAAGATGAACAGCGAACGCCGTGCCCATAGCTTGTGTGGTGGCATGTCGAGAGCAACGGCAGCTCGTCGATATAACGGATGATTAGGTTTTAGTGCGTGAAAATGCAGCGCTGAGCGTTGCACCAGCGGGTGGGCAAACAATAGCGCGCCTAATGGACGATTGCCCAAATTTCGCAACGCGTGCCATGCACCGCGCAAATGCTGCGCCGCAACCACGCTATGCGCGTATACCACCGGTTTGCCATCGGCATGCAAGAACACCTCACGCGTATAAATTTTTTGCTGGGCTGGCAAGCCAAGCAGCGCCGTTTCATCATACGCAGCAGTTGCCAGACGATTATGCACGTTACGCACACTGAAATTATCGCAACGTTGCTGAATACGCAACGTGAGCGATCCATCGGTGTGCAGCCACGGCGCATAGCCCGCTTCGATATCAGGCAGGAAGGTGTGCCAGGATTCTATTCCCACAACATGCGCCAAGTGAATATCAGACATGGAGATAATCTTGTCTATTTGCCATCCATCGCTGCAAGTGTGCGCGTGCTTCCTGCTGAAAATCGCACAGCATTTCGTCAGCAATGGCTTGCGCACAATTGAGCAATGCAGCATCTTCGGTGACATCGGCAAAACGCAGCATGGGGACGCCGCTTTGGCGTGCGCCCAACAGCTCACCCGGGCCGCGCAGGTTCAAATCCTGCTGAGCGATTTCAAAGCCATCCGTATTTTCGTAAATGATTTTCAGGCGCGCGCGCGCTAATTCAGAAAGCGGTTGTTGAAATAATAAAATACATAAACTCTGCGCAGCACCACGCCCGACGCGTCCGCGCAACTGGTGCAGCTGAGCCAGTCCCATGCGTTCGGCATGTTCAATCACCATCATGGCGGCATTGGGTACATCCACGCCGACTTCGACCACCGTGGTGGCCACCAAGAGATGAGTTTCACCCGTTTTGAATGCAGCCATCGCGCTAATTTTCTCGGCGTTATTCAGTTTGCCATGCACCAGACCTACTCGCAGATCAGGCAGCGCTTGTACCAGCCTCTGGTGTGTTTCCAGTGCAGTCTGTAATTCCAGCGTATCCGATTCATCAATCAGCGGGCATACCCAATAAGCCTGTTGCCCTTTGAGACAAGCTTGGCGAACGCGCTCAAGCACCTCTTCACGCCTGTTATCGCTCACAAGTTTGGTGATAACGGGCGTACGCCCTGGTGGCAATTCGTCGATTACTGATACGTCAAGATCGGCGTAATAACTCATTGCCAAGGTACGCGGGATGGGTGTCGCACTCATCATCAACTGGTGCGGCTCGTCGCCCTTGCCGCGCAACGCTAAACGCTGCTGCACGCCGAATTTATGCTGCTCGTCCACAATAACCAATCCCAGCTTGGGGAATATAACTTGATCCTGAAACAGTGCGTGCGTGCCGATGGCCAACTGCGTTTCGCCTTGTGCGATACGTTCGATAGCGGCTTGCTTATCTTTTTTCTTCAGGCTGCCAGAAAGCCATACAGGGCTGATACCCAGCGGCTCCAGCCAATCACGTAATTTGTGATAGTGCTGTTCGGCAAGTATTTCGGTGGGTGACATCAAAGCCACCTGATAGCCATTTTCTATCGCCTGCAAGGCGGCCAGTAGGGCAACAATGGTTTTCCCGCTGCCCACATCGCCTTGCAGCAGACGCTGCATCGGATGCGCTTGTTCAAGATCGTGGCTGATTTCCCGCAAGGTTTTTTGTTGTGCGGTAGTGAGACTAAAGGCTAGTGTCTGCAACAGTCGCTGCGTGTAATGGCCGAGTGCGCGCAGGCGCGGCGCATTGCGACTGCGCCGCTTGCGGTGATGTATTCGCATGGAAAGTTGCTGCGCCAACAATTCATCAAATTTGATGCGTAACCAAGCGTGATGGGTGCGTTTAAGCAACGCATCCTCATCAATGTCGGGCGGAGGATTGTGCAACAGCCTTATGCTATCGGCAAAGCTGGAAAGCTTCAAGCGTGTGAGCAAATCTGCTGGCAGCGTGTCAGGCAATTCGAGCTCGTTCAAGGCAGCCTGAATGTGCTTGCTCAGCGTAGCTTGCGGCAGGCCTGCGCTAGTTGGGTACACAGGTGTCAGCGCTTGTTTTAACGGTGTGCTTTCACCTGCGACGCGACACTTTGGATGCACCATCTCCATGCCAAAATAACCCATGCGCACCTCACCCAAGGCGCGGATTTTCTTCCCTACTTCGAGTTGCTTTTGCTGGCTTGGGTAGAAATTCAAAAATCTGAGATGCAGCACACCACTACTGTCCTGCAATTGACATATGAGGCTGCGACGTGGGCGAAACATGACCTCATTGTGGATGATCTCGCCTTCCACTTGTATACTTACACCATGCACAAGCGCATCGATCTGCGTCACCCGGGTTTCGTCTTCATAGCGTAGCGGTAGATGCAGCACCAAATCGAAGCGGTTGTGAATACCAAGTTTTGCGAGCTTGGTTAAAGTGGTTGCCGGAATGCTGGCGGGGAGCACGTTTGAAATACTGCAAAACGGTGATAGCACGGAGGTGTGTGCCTAGTCCTGCAAGCACAATATGCCATCCATCTCCACCAGCGCGCCGCGCGGCAGTGCCGCCACGCCTACCACCGCGCGCGCCGGGTAGGGTTGATGGAAGTAGGACGTCATGATTTCGTTCACTTTGGAGAAACTGTTTATATCAGTGAGATAAATATTGAGCTTCACCACATCGTTCAAGCTGCTGTCGGCAGCACCGGCCACCGCGCGCAGGTTCTGGAATACGCGATGAATCTGCGCCTCGATGCCTTCTTCCATTTGCATGCTGTTGGGGTCCAGCCCGATCTGGCCGGAAAGATACACAGTTTTGTTTACGCAGACCGCTTGCGAATAAATTCCGATAGCGGCTGGTGCATCAAGGGTTTGAATCACTTTTTTGTTGGACATGTCTAGCTCCTGTATGTTGCCAGACACAATTTAGTCGGGCAATAAGATATGGTGTGGAAACGATATAATTTCTTGCTGAAAATGGTAACACAGCCGCATTAAGTCAAGCATCAGTGGGTGCTGTGCTAGAAAATTTGTAACTAATTGATTACAAACGGTTTGCCAAACATTCCTTTTGGGGCGCTAAAATTCTATTACTTACAACCTTCCATCTTGTAGATGAAGTACCCATCCTTGTTAATCGCTTCAATAACGTTGGTGGATGCGCGTTGAATGTGGCAAAAACTGCATTCTTTGCTCGTGATAAGTGCTTCGCCTTCACCGATTGAAATCAGCCACTCTTTAGCGAATTCGATCGCTTTTTGATCGTCCTTCACAGCAGTGAACACGTCAAAGTGCATAGTGTGGCCATCTTTAGCTTTTACATAAGTGTCATAGACGTGAATGTCCATATTCGCTCCTTAAATAATTTAGAAATTGGCCGGATTATTAATGTAACTGGCAGAATGTTCAGGGACTCATCTCGTAAATAATTGGCCGAGGGTCCACAACCTGAGTGTTTAGCTCATGCTCATATGCAGCCCAACGAGCCTGATCTTCTGGGGTTGTTTTACAGGCCGAAACGAACAGGCTGCTGCAAACGAGTAAAACAATTATCGCAATTCTCATGGGTCATTGCTTCTTTGTCTAACACTAGAGTCGGCCACCAAAATAATGCAATTTATCTTTCCCGCAAAGGCCGGAATCTAGATGCTCTGATCAATCGACAGAAGTCCACCGGCGTTAATCGGCGCAGTTACCCCTGCTTCAACCACCGTGCCGCATCTAAGGCAAAGTAAGTCAGGATGCCGTCCGCGCCAGCACGCTTGAAAGACAGCAAGGATTCCAGTACGCAAGCTTGTTCGTTCAGCCAGCCGTTTTGCGAGGCCGCTTTAAGCATGGCGTATTCGCCACTTACCTGATACACGAAAGTGGGTGCCTTAAACTCATCTTTGATACGTCTAACAATGTCCAGATAAGGCATGCCCGGTTTGACCATTACCATGTCGGCACCTTCCTGCAAATCCAGACCGACTTCCCACAGCGCTTCGTCGGAATTGGCTGGATCCATTTGATACGTGTACTTATCGCCAGCTCCCAGATTGGCACTGGAGCCAACCGCATCGCGGAATGGGCCATAGAAACTGGAAGCATATTTGGCTGAATAGGCCATGATGCGGGTGTGCTTACATCCTTGTCGGTCAAGGGCAGCCCGTACGGCAGCAATGCGCCCGTCCATCATGTCGGAAGGAGCTACCACGTCAGCTCCGGCTTGTGCGTGGACTTGTGCCTGCTGTGCCAGGACGGTGACGGTCTCGTCGTTCATGACATAGCCGTGGGCATCAATCAGTCCATCTTGTCCGTGACTGGTATAGGGGTCAAGGGCAATATCAGTCATCAAGCCAAGCTCGGGGAAGTGTTTTTTGAGCATGGCTACTGCGCGCGGTACTAATCCGTCCGGATTGAGCGCTTCACGCGCATCTTCCGACTTGAGCGAAGTATCAATTACAGGGAACAGGGCAAGCATGGGTATGCCGAGTTTGACGCACTCCTCAGCTTGAACTAGCAGTTTATCCAGTGTCTGGCGCTTGACTCCAGGCATGGACGATACAAGTTCCTCGCGATTTAAGCCTTCCAGTACGAATACCGGATAAATAAAATCTGCTGCGGTTAGCACGTTTTCACGCATCAAGGCACGGGAAAACTTATCGTGGCGCATGCGCCGCATCCGTTTATGTGGATATTGTCCGAGTGTGTGCATAACTTAAATCCTAAAATTTTTACTTGAATTGGAACTCTTCCATCATTATCTAATCTGATGCAGTAGATGGTTAGATGTCATCTCCCGCTTCTCCTCCCTGAGCGGGCTGTCTTGAGCAAAAGAAGTCGAGACATTTTCACCCTCGGTTTTCCTTAATAGCCGAGGGCATTTTTTTGTCTGCTACTCGGCAGAAAGCCAGCCGGCAATCACTGCCTCGGCCTCATCCATACCTATCTTTTTCAGACTAGAAAATAACTGCACCGAACAAAACGGAAAATGTTCCGCGAGGTGCAATTTAACACGGTTCAAGGTCATATTCGCCTGCTGACGACTGAGTTTGTCTGACTTCGTAAGTAGTACATGCACCGGCTTGCCAGTGGGTGCGAACCAATCCAGCATTTGCTCATCCAGCTGGGTGAGCGGATGTCGCGTATCCATTATGATAACCAGCCCGCACAATGCTTCCCGTGTCTGTATATACCCGCTCAGCAGCCCTTCCCAGTGTGCTCTTATATCCAGTGGCACTTTGGCATATCCATAACCTGGCAAATCCACCAGAAAACAATTTTCGCCCAAATCAAAATAATTTAGATGTTGGGTCCGCCCCGGTGTTTTGCTGGTGTAAGCCAAGCGAACGTGATTGGCCAAGGTATTGATGGCACTTGATTTGCCCGCGTTGGAACGTCCGGCGAAAGCAACTTCTCTTCCACCATGCACCGGCAAATCGCGCAAATGATTAACCGTGGTAAAAAATGTAGCACGCGAAAATAGTCCCATGCTACCAGGCTGCGAAAATTTTGTTGGCAGTCGCGATGGTCTGCGCAATGTCCGCGTCTGTATGCGCTGATGATACGAAACCTGCCTCGAATGCGGATGGCGCCATGTATATACCTTCGTCCAGCATGGCATGGAAAAAGCGATTGAACGCCTCCTTGTCGCAGGTCATCACTTCGGCATAAGAGGTCGGCGGGGTAGCGCGGAAATACAAACCGAACATGCCGCCGATTGATTGGGCGGAAAACTCGACGCCATGATATTTGGCAGCCTGTTCCAAGCCTTCGGTTAGTTGACGCGCCAACACGCTTAAGTGCTCGTAAAAATCCGGCTGCTGCACCAAATCAAGCGTCGCCAGCCCCGCCGCCACTGCCACCGGATTGCCCGACAGGGTGCCAGCTTGATACACCGCACCGAGCGGTGCCAAGCATTGCATTATGTCACGCCGCCCCCCGAAGGCTGCGGCAGGCAAGCCGCCGCCCATCACCTTGCCCAGCGTGACCAGATCCGGCTTGACGCCGTAATAGCCTTGCGCACCTTGCAGGCTGACGCGGAAGCCCGTCATCACCTCGTCCAGAATAAGCACTGCACCATGTTTAGTGCACAGCGCACGCAACGCATCCAGAAATTCGCGCTTGGGGATAACCAAGTTCATGTTGCCCGCGACTGGCTCAACAATAACTGCGGCAATCTCGTTACCTATTGCAGCAAAGGTGCGCTCCAGCCCAGCCACATCGTTATAGTCGAGCACCGTAGTCAGTGCCGCAATTTCCGCCGGCACGCCAGAGGAACTCGGCTGGCCAAAAGTCAGCGCGCCGGAGCCTGCTTTGACCAGCAGACCATCAGAATGGCCGTGATAACAGCCTTCAAATTTAATAATCCGGCTACGCCCGGTAAAGCCGCGTGCCAAACGGATCGCAGTCATGGTGGCTTCGGTACCGGAACTCACCAGTCGCACCATTTCCATGCTGGGAAGTAACTTGCATAACAGCTCGGCCATTTCCAGTTCAGCTGCAGTGGGCGCGCCGAAACCCAAACCTTGCGCGGCAGCATCCTGCACTGCCTTGACCACGGCGGGATGGCAATGACCAACAATTATCGGCCCCCACGAGCCGACATAATCGATGTAACGCTTATCGTCGGCATCCCACACGTATGCGCCCTGGCCGCGTTTAAAAAACAGCGGTGTGCCGCCCACCGACTTAAATGCACGTACTGGCGAGTTGACCCCACCTGGAATGACGTGCTGCGATTGTTCAAACAAATATTCGTTGCGTGAGCTCATGGTACAGAGTCCTAATTTGAATCTTGCATAAACAGTAATTTTACCATTGTTCTTAAGATGTGCTTTATAAGATGCAGTTTCACCGTTTATTTCAGCTCTCAATATTTGGTGGAATTTCTTTCAAAACACATGCGTCAAAAAACATGTTCTGACAAAACCATTCAATCTTTTTCGTCTGCTATACTGCGCGCCGCTTAAGGTGCCAGACACAGGAATGCGTCTGGTTAAACGGGAAACAGGTGAGGGAATTTAATTCCTAATGCCTGTGCTGCCCCCGCAACGGTAAGCAGGTGTGGACGTGTTGATAACCTGGATGTTTCATAAATTCACGTGATGCTCGAGCAGTATTCGTTTAATAAGTAAATTT
>CAWDCY010000016.1:0-19787 GCA_963800965.1 uncultured beta proteobacterium
TCCTAAAGTTTTTATCCGTTTGAGCGGCCTGCCGGAACAACCAGTGGTACTTTCCACCGGCTTTACCACTGCCGCCATTCCTCGGGCAATTTCCCCCACTAGCGGACATCGATGCACTAATTCTGCGTGCAATACAAGGCTGTCAACATTTTGGCGTGGGTGTTTATCCGGCATCCTCACAGCAGATTTACGATACCATTGGCTAATCAAAGATGCCACTGGTAACACTATTACCGGCCCGGCGGTTAACGTTAGCCACCCAACTCGAATTATCGCCTCCTGTTATAGCCCCACCGCAACCTAATGTCCCGCCCATCGTGCTGTTTCCCGCCAAAGTCATCGCGGTCATACCTGCAGCCGTGGTGCCTGTCCCTGCCCAGCAATATGGTGAACCGGGCTGGGTTGAACTTATCGAGACCAAAACCCATAAAGTCCGACCGTTGAAATTCGAAGATCTCGTCAACGAGGACAAGGACAGTGACGGTCATTCCGATTGGACTAATGGCGAACCCGATAAGTGGAATCGGATGGTGTCTGCTACAACTAATACACAGGCAACAACAAGAAGATGAGCTGGAGGGTGGTGCGATGACATGGGCGACAAAGGTGAAGAAGTGGTTACCCGTCGTTATGATTTTTATGGCTATGTGGCGGGAATTATCTATCGATGGTGAAAATGGTGAGGCTATGTGCGATGAAGTCGCCACCGACAATGTTCACGGTGTAAACGACTCCGTCGAAGTGACTGACGCAAACGGCGATTCCTACCTTTTTGATTGTACCGGTGTCGCTATAGTGGGTGCTTATCGAGGCGCACAAATGGGTGAATTTAATGCAATCGCCCCTTTAGATATGATAGATGCGGTTCAAGGTGGCAATGTTGCACAAGCTTTTCCACAACGTAGAATTCCCTTTGGCGGTAACACGCCTTATCAAACTGTCATTAGTGAGGGTGCATTACCCAATGGTTTGTCTATCGATTCGGAGACAGGTATTTGTCTGGGTACACCCGAAAAAGTGGGTGTTTCTAATTTTAAAGCCACTACCACTGATTCTGATGGGACTGTTGTCACAAAAAGCTATACCTTAAAAGTGACAGGGCCTGGCGATGTCGATGGGGACAACGATATAGACTCGGCTGATTTAAACGTCATTAAAGCAAAATATGGTCAAGCAGTTGCCGCAAACGACCCTGCTGACCTCGATGGGGATTTGAAAATAATGTACTGGATTTCGGAGGCTGCGTCTCTTTGCACCTGCCACGCTGCGCTTTAGCGACACCTACTGCTCCCTAACGGTGTTAATATCTTTTAACACGGGGCCGGAGTGAACTCTCGGCCCCACTTAAAAGCGGAGTTTCCCATGAACAAACATCTAGTCATCTAGCTGGCAGGGTTATTTTTGGCTTGTTTTGTTAGTGCCTGCCGGCTCCTCCTCTGGTAACTGTCCAACTACACAGCTACCCTGCAAACTATTCTGACGGACCCGTCAGGTTCGAATTTGATGCTAGATGTCTTCATCGATTCGGTGCCCGATTTTGCAGGCTTCGATTTCGCATTGTCATTGACTCGGCTGAGCTAGTGCGCTTTCACTGACCAGTCGGCAATCTGTTTGGCGCTCTTCGGACTTTTTTACTAATTCGATTGCCTTAGCACCGGTCGATTACTAGTGACGGAATTACTTACACTGAGCCTCCGCCTGGTTTGGTTACCTCGCTATTCGACACTTTCAGCCACTGTTAGCTTTCAAGATCGCTACAGTACTGGCGTGAACGATTAATAAGCGTCCAGATCTGGTACTTGTAGATTCGGATAGTGGCGATCCCTTAAGGCTCAGCGCACAAGGAGCTTTCGTCACTGTTGGACCCAGCCGTTGTTCCGCCTCCGCCCCCGCCAGAACATGTGCCAGAACCTGCCTCGGCTTTCTTGTTTGCTACGGGCATATTGACTTTGTTCGGTCTAAGAAGGCAGAAAAAAACCACGAGTTAAGACATAATCCGTAGAGCGCATAAGCGCGATAGCCATATTCTCTGCGTATGCAGCTCATCCGAGCAACGAGCCCCCTTTGAAAAAAGGGGACTTTGACTAAACTTCCCTTGTAATCTTTTGTTATTGCTTATCTACCGGACTAAGGCGTAAGTGGTGCACTAATATGTGTCTACTGCCCGGGTTCCTTTGGACACCCCCAGCAAAAATCAGTTGATTTTTTACAATACAGAAATAAAAACGACCTACATCGTTATATTATAAATAGACCGACATTCACAGCGACAGCCGCAGCCCAAATAATCGAGCGTAAGCTGCCGAAATTCATCAGGTACGCAGCTATATACATCACACGCAACCCTATAAAGGTCATGGCTAGCATATCGATGCGACTCTGATCGCCTTGAGCCATTTGGGCAAAAATCACCGCTGCAATAAATAATGGCAGGGCTTCATAGCCATTGGAGTGTGCGGCAATTGCACGTTTTTGCCAGCCAATCAATTTTGATTCCCACTCGCGAGGATCGTTATTGTCATATTTACCGTCTTCCAATGACAAGCGCGGCGAGCTAATTTTGGGCAGAAGTGCCGTCACAGAGGGCAGGAAACACGCAATTAATACACACCATTTGGCAATCGTCATTGAAATCTCCCCAGTTAGTTCTTTTGAACATTAAGAAACGAGCATGTTTTTACTAAAAAATTGATTTACACTTTCATCAGTATACCTACTCATAGTGCATAGCTAATGCAGCTCGGCAGGTCAGACTGAATAAAATGAAGCCCAACTGGGCTGCTGGGCTTTCAATCGAAAACTTCGAGAATCGGTAAAGATTGCAGCCATACATCCAGATTTTTAAAGCATTTACCAATTTTTTAATTACCCATAATTTCTGCTAGGCTTGCAGCATACGTATTACCGGAAATTTACCATGATCAATGCTTATACACTTAGCAACGGCCGGCTGAGTAAAATACATCTGGATGCTCAAGAAGATTTCCACCTCGATCATCCGATATGGATTGACGTTGTTGCACCCAATGACGAGGATCGTCAATGGATAAAGCAAGCTTATCACTTGAATTTACCAAAGCCCGAACATTTACGAGATATTGAGGCCAGCGCACGGTTCTATGAGGATAACAATGAGCTTCATTTGCGTTCGGATTTCCTGCTCGGCAAAGAAAGTAGTTCACGCAGTGTCACTGTGGCTTTCGTGCTGTCAGGCAACACTCTTTTCAGCGTGCATGAGGAAGACTTGCCGATGTTTTACCAAAGGCGTTTGGTAAACCACGGGCAGCCGGACGACGTGGAAGACTGCAAGGATGTGCTGATTGATTTGTATTCAATGGATGTGGAGTTTTCCGCCGATGCGCTGGAAGGGGTGTATGCCGATCTGGGACAAGTGAGCAGCAAGGTACTCAATGCCAAGCTCAGCGACAAGCATGCTTCTTCCGTATTGATCAATATCGCACATGCTGAGCATCTCAATGGGCGTATCCGCCGCAACGTCATGGATACTCGCAGAGCAATATCCTTTCTGATGCGTAGTAAATTGCTCACGCCTATGCAAATGGACGATGTGCGCCAGATCATGCAGGACATCGACTCGCTGGACGGGCACACCAGTTTCCTGTTCGACAAGATCAACTTCCTCATGGTCGCAACCATCAGCTTTATTAACGTCAACCAGAACAAGGTTGTGCGATTGTTCTCCGTGTCTTCGGTGGCGCTGTTGCCGCCAGTGCTTATCGCCTCTATTTATGGCATGAACTTCGCACACATGCCCGAACTCAGCTGGAGCCTGGGTTATCCCTTTGCGCTTTTGTTAATGGCGTTGTCGGTGGTGGTGCCATTCTGGATATTCCATCGCAAGGGCTGGTTGAAATAGAGCGGTTGGGCTGCATTTCATACAGTCCAGCCTACCGAACTGAGTGGTCTTGCCATGTGCGAAGTTTAAGATGGGATGTTTGAATGTTAGAACAGACCCCGAGATTTTCGCTGACCCCGAGATTTTCGGTGGCGCTGTTGCCGCCGGTGCTTATCGCTTCCATCTATGGCATGAACTTCACGCATATGCCCGAACTCAACTGGAGCCTTGGTTACCCCTTTGCGCTATTGTTAATGGCGTTGTCGGTGGCGGTGCCATTCTGGATATTCCATCGTAAGGGCTGGTTGAAGTAGCCCTGTTGGGCTTCATTTCATTCCGCCCAACCGGGCTGTTCTCGATCAGACGCTCTACGCTGACTTCATTCTTTAGTCGCTTGATTTCAGAATCTGCTATTCGTGCCATAAAACTTGTCTCCCCTAAAAAGCTGTCAATACGCAAATTTGATATTATCGTAATATCTTGTATGATATTTTTCTGCAAACAGTTCCGGTAGGCGGCTTGTTGTGGTCGCTTATTCGTCACAGTTATTATGCAATATGGAATTTCCATACCATCAACTAAAGAGAAGTTCAGCGCCCGTACCGGGTCGCGGGGATGAAGGAAGGGAAATCATGTTGAATCATCAGGATGAACAGGTCATCATTGAAAAACTCAGAGCGCTACCGCCCGCTCAAGTAGCTGAGGTGGAAGATTTTGTAGATTTTCTACATAGCCGCAGTGAGGCACGTGCTCTGACGGGTGCGGCAGCAAAGCTTGCAGAAAACAGCTTCAGCCGTGTGTGGGATAACGAGAACGATGCCGATTATGACCGACTTTAAGTTCGGCGATATCGTGCTGGTGCCGTTCCCTTTTACCGATCAATCTGCTACCAAGAAACGTCCTGCCGTTGTCATCAGCAGTGAAGCTTACCACCAGCAACGGCCAGACCTGATCATCATGGCTGTCACCAGCCAGGTAAAATCTACACAGACCGTTGGCGAAACGTTTGTGCAGGATTGGCAAGGCGCTGGGTTGTTGAAGCCTTCCGCGATTAAGCCGGTCATTACAACGATCGAGCGCGGCTTGGTTATCAGTCAACTCGGGCAGCTAAAAGAGAACGACCAGGCCGCACTCATAGGTGCAATTGACCAAATTCTGGGTCAGAAAAAAAATAGCTTAGCTGCTAAATAAAAAACCACTCGCTTCCGCAAAAAAAATCAAGGGGCAAGTCTTGACACAACGTTAGGCCGAATGTGTGATGTCAAGACTTGACCCCTTTGTGTTGTCCAGCTTCCTGTTCGACAAGATCAACTTCCTGATGGTCGCCACCATCAGCTTCATAAACGTCAACCAGAACAAGATTGTGCGCTTGTTCTCCGTGTCCTCGGTCGCGCTGTTGCCGCCGGTGCTTATCGCCTCCATCTACGGCATGAACTTCACGCATATGCCCGAACTCAGCTGGAGCCTGGGTTACCCCTTTGCGCTTTTGTTAATGGCGTTGTCGGTGGTGGTGCCATTCTGGATATTCCATCGCAAGGGCTGGTTGAAATAGAGCGGTTGAGCTTCATTTCATACAGTCCAGCCTACCGGGCTGAGTGGTCTTGCCATGTGCGAAGTTTAAGATGGAATGTTGGAATGTTAGAACTGACCCAAACTTTTGACCCCCCAAAACTCGTTCAAGTTCATTCATTTATATTCGTCACCTTTTTTACTGGCTTCAATTTCTTCAAATATCCTGTAAAGCAACGTAATTTCTTGTAAGCCATTAAGTCGCCCTTGATTAAATGCTTTCGTGTATGCACCCGATAAAATAAAGTCTGCAAGCACATTCCATTTGCACCGTAATATGGATACTGCATTTTCTTTAATTACTGCATTTATTCGACTAAACAGTCCCCACGGATCAGGGTCGATTATAAGTACACGCTTAGGTCGCCATCGAAGTAAATCGACAATCATATCGAAAGATTCCGAATCATCAATTGAGCCGTCCCCTTGCGCCCCAAAACTATATCCAATAATGACAACGGATTGTATGGATTCGAACTTAGTTAACAGATTCAAATAACATTGGTGCGACGTGATATCGCTTGGTTCGGGCAATGGACGGTGAAAGTCGAGAGCGTCACATGTACTATCTGAAATCGCACTCATCAAAATACCGCGACTTAAAACAGACGAATGCGCGAGTCGAAAATTTACCCTTCGATGTGGGTACATGCAGCAATGGCGATGATGAATCCCATCGGACAAATTGTCGTTGTTAAAATTGAAAATCATTGATGCAGGGAATAGTTCAAATACTTCATATTGAGCCACTCGATTAACCTCCGGCACAGTGATCATTCGGGCGAATAATATGTCAATCAAATTTATGGGTGTATGCGCATCTAATTCATTTTGCGGTATCGACGAATAAAGGAAGGGCTCAGAATAAGATTTCGGAGGAAGTAACCTCGTTCTTAAAAGCGACGGTGGATGTGAAACTACATCATAAATTCCATTGTCCCAAATAATTTTTCGTAATTCATCAGAGTTTGGTTTAACGTTAGGTAAAGAGGCACCAGCTCCTAATATATAGAGAGACCTATGCGTTATGGAAAAATGAAACAAAGGCCAGTCATATAGGAGCTTGTCGATCATTTTTATAATTTTATAAAGTCATAAAAATTTATGCCCAAGAATATCAAAAAAACAACTTGCAGGGAGTGGAGTCGCTTCGCTGATTTCGGAACCATTCTCTGATCTAACTTTTCTCAACCACCACGACGCATACGCGACGCCCATGGGAGGCTCCGCCTTTACGTTCCGCAATAAATCAATTGGTAGCGTAGCGAACAGGCTTTCGCCTGCCTTCAATCATCAAACCGTGCATGCGCTATTAACGCACACGGCTTTCCGATGCACTTTTCACGCCAAGGCATGCATATTTACGACCTTCATTTACTAACGCGACTGAGGATGTCGAACCTGTGCTCAATCACGGTCAGACTCGATTGATTTGCAGAATAGCGTTATTCCGGCTAGCTATTCTGATTTCAAGGTTGACTACGAAACTCTCGCCAAGTGCAGCAGATAATCCAGCGCAATTCCCATGAACACCGCTGCACCAAACCAGTTGTTGTGCAGGAAAGCCTTGAAGCAAGCTTCGCGCTGACGTTTTCGAATCAACGTGTAGTGGTAGATGGCGATGCCTGCCGCGCACAGTAAGCCGAAGTAGTAGACCATGCCTAGCCCCAGCGTACTGCCGACGACGGTGAGTATGGCCAGAGTAACGCCATAACAGATCATCACAGCCGCTATGTCGTATTTACCGAAAAATAGTGCTGAGGAATGGATGCCTATGTGTATGTCATCGTCCCGGTCCACCATCGCGTATTCGGTGTCGTAAGCAATCGCCCAAAATACATTGGCGAATAACAGCCACCACGCTATGGCGGGAACATTGCCGAGTTGAGCTGCAAATGTCATCGGGATGCCGAAGCCGAATGCGATGCCGAGGTAAGCTTGAGGAATGGCAAAGAAACGTTTGGTATATGGGTAGCTGGCAGCAAAAAACAAAGCGGGAATAGACAATAGCAATGTCAATCCATTGAGCGGCAAAATCAGCAAAAAGGCGAGAAGTGACAACCCAGCCGCCAGCCACAGCGCCTCTTTCGGCGCGAGTTTTCCGCTGGTGAGAGGACGATCTTGGGTACGCTTTACTTGCTTATCGAAATCACGGTCGGCATAGTCATTGATAGCGCAGCCTGCAGAGCGCATCAACACTGTGCCGAGCACAAAAATAGCGACGATGCTCCATGCCGGCTGGCCGTTGCCCGCGATCCACACCCCCCACAATGTTGGCCACAGCAGCAGCAGGATGCCAATGGGGCGGTTGAGCCTCGTTAGCTGGATATACAAATATATTCGCTCGTTGAAATTCATTTTTTCAGCGCAAGAATATCCGGCAAAAAAATTTCCGTCACCAACAGCGGTGCGTTGCGCAAGATGAACAGCGAACGCCGTGCCCATAGTTTGTGTGGTGGCATATCGAGAGCAACGGCAGCGCGTCGATAGAGCGGATGATTAGGTTTGAGTGCGTGAAAATGCAGCGCTGAGCGTTGCACCAGCGGATGGGCAAACAACAGTGCACCTAATGGACGATTGCCTAAATTTCGCAGCCCGTGCCATGCACCGCACAAATGCTGCGCTGCAACTACGCTATGGGCAAATACCACAGGTTTGCCATCGGCATGCAAGAACACCTCACGCGTATAAATTTTTTGCTGGACTGGCATGCCAAGCAGCGCCGTTTCATCATACACGGCAGTTGCCAGACGGTTATGCACGTTACGCACGCTGAAGTTATTGCAACGTTGCTGAATGCGCAATGTAAGTGATCCATCGGTATGCAGCCAAGACGCATAGCCCGCTTCGATATCAGGCAGAAAGGTGTGCCAGGATTCTATTCCCAAAATCGGCTTCGCCCTCCTCGCTTCGCTCTGTCCACCAGGCAAAGAAGGAAGCAAGCTATCAACTTTCTCCTGCTTGCGGAAAATAGTACGCACAGCACGCGCGGGGGCCAAATAAGTATCAGACATGCAGATAATCTTGTCTATTCGTCATCCATCGCTGCAAGTGTGCACGTGCTTCCTGCTGAAAATCGCGCAGCATTTCGTCAGCAACAGCTTGCGCGCAATTGAGCAAAGCAGCATCTTCGGTGACATCGGCAAAACGCAGCATGGGGACGCCGCTTTGGCGTGCGCCCAACAGCTCACCCGGGCCGCGCAGGCTCAAATCCTGCTGAGCGATTTCAAAACCATCCGTATTTTCATATATGATTTTCAGGCGCGCGCGCGCTAATTCAGAAAGCGGTTGTTGAAATAACAAAATACACAGACTCTGCGCAGCACCGCGCCCGACGCGTCCACGCAATTGGTGCAGCTGAGCCAGCCCCATACGTTCAGCATGTTCAATCACCATCATGGCGGCATTGGGTACATCCACGCCAACTTCTACTACCGTGGTGGCCACCAAGAGATGAGTTTCACCCGTTTTGAACGCGGCCATCGCGCGTATTTTCTCGGCAGTATTCAGTTTGCCATGCACCAGACCTACTCGCAGATCAGGCAGAGCTTGTGCCAACCTCTGTTGTGTTTCCAGCGCAGTCTGTAATTCCAGCGTATCCGATTCATCAATCAGCGGGCAGACCCAATAAGCCTGCTGACCTGCGAGGCAGGCTTGGCGAACGCGTGCAAGTACCTCTTCGCGCCTGTTATCGCTCACAAGTTTAGTGATAACAGGCGTGCGCCCTGGTGGCAATTCGTCGATTACTGATACGTCGAGATCGGCGTAATAACTCATCGCCAAGGTACGGGGGATGGGTGTCGCACTCATCATCAACTGGTGCGGTTCGTCGCCCTTGCCGCGCAGCGCTAAACGTTGCTGCACACCGAATTTATGCTGCTCGTCCACGATAACCAATCCCAGCTTGGGGAATGTAACTTGGTCCTGAAACAGCGCGTGCGTGCCAATGGCCAACTGTGTTTCGCCTTGCGCAATGCGTTCGATAGCGGCTTGCTTATCTTTTTTCTTCAGGCTGCCAGAAAGCCATACGGGGCTGATGCCAAGCGGCTCCAGCCAATCACGTAGTTTGTGATAGTGTTGTTCGGCAAGTATTTCGGTGGGCGACATCAAAGCCACCTGATAGCCATTTTCTATCGCCTGCAAGGCGGCCAGTAGGGCAACAATGGTTTTACCACTGCCCACATCGCCTTGCAGCAGACGCTGCATCGGATGCGCTTGTTCAAGATCGCGGCTGATTTCGCGCAAGGTTTTTTGTTGGGCGGTGGTTAGACTAAAGGTTAATGTCTGCAATAGTTGCCGGGTAAAATGACCGAGTGCGCGCAGGCGCGGCGCATTGCGACTGCGCCGCTTGCGGTAATGTATTCGCATGGAAAGTTGCTGTGCCAGCAATTCATCAAACTTGATGCGCAACCAAGCATGATGAGTGTGTTTAAGCAGCGCATCCTCGTCAATGTCGGGCGGAGGGTTGTGCAACAGCCTTACGCTATCGGCAAAGCTGGAAAGTTTCAAGCGTGTGAGCAACTCTGCTGGCAGCGTATCCGGCAGTTCAAGCTCGTTCAAGGCAGCCTGAATGTGCTTGCTCAGCGTAGCTTGCGGCAGGCCTGCGGTAGTTGGGTACACGGGTGTCAGCGCTTGTTTCAGCGGTGTGCTTTCACCTGCGACGCGACACTTTGGATGCACCATTTCCATGCCGAAATAACCCATGCGCACCTCACCCAAGGCACGGATTTTTTTCCCTACTTCGAGTTGTTTCTGCTGGCTTGGATAGAAATTCAAAAATCTGAGATGCAACACGCCACTACTGTCCTGCAACTGACATATGAGGCTACGACGTGGGCGAAACGTTACCTCGTTATGGATGATCTCGCCTTCCACTTGCGTGCTCACGCCATGCGCGAGCTCGACGATTTGCGTCACCCGGGTTTCGTCCTCATAGCGTAGCGGTAGATGCAGCACCAGATCGAAGCGGTTGTGAATACCAAGTTTTGCGAGCTTGGTTAATGTGGCTGCCGGAATGCTGGCGGGGAGCACGTTTGAAATACTGCAAAACGGTGATAGCACAGGAGGTGTGTGCCTAGTCCTGCAAGCACAATATGCCATCCATCTCCACCAGCGCGCCTCGCGGCAATGCCGCCACGCCAACCACCGCGCGTGCCGGGTAGGGTTGATGGAAATAGGACGTCATGATTTCGTTCACTTTGGAGAAACTGTCCATGTCAGTGAGATAAATATTGAGTTTCACCACATCGTTCAAGCTGCTGTCGGCAGCACCGGCCACCGCGCGTAGGTTCTGGAATACGCGATGAATCTGCGCCTCGATGCCTTCTTCCATTTGCATGCTGTTGGGATCCAGCCCGATCTGGCCGGAAAGATACACAGTTTTGTTTACGCAGACAGCTTGCGAATAAATTCCGATAGCGGCTGGTGCATCAAGGGTTTGAATCACTTTTTTGTTGGACATGTCTAGCTCCTGTATGTTGCCAGACACAATTTAGTCGGGCAATAAGATATGGTGTGGAAACGATATAATTTCTTGCTGAAAATGGTAACACAGCCGCATTAAGTCAAGCATCAGTGGGTGCTGTGCTAGAAAATTTGTAACTAATTGATTACAAACGGTTTGCCAAACATTCCTTTTGGGGCGCTAAAATTCTATTACTTACAACCTTCCATCTTGTAGATGAAGTACCCATCCTTGTTAATCGCTTCAATAACGTTGGTGGATGCGCGTTGAATGTGGCAAAAACTGCATTCTTTGCTCGTGATAAGTGCTTCGCCTTCACCGATTGAAATCAGCCACTCTTTAGCGAATTCGATCGCTTTTTGATCGTCCTTCACAGCAGTGAACACGTCAAAGTGCATAGTGTGGCCATCTTTAGCTTTTACATAAGTGTCATAGACGTGAATGTCCATATTCGCTCCTTAAATAATTTAGAAATTGGCCGGATTATTAATGTAACTGGCAGAATGTTCAGGGACTCATCTCGTAAATAATTGGCCGAGGGTCCACAACCTGAGTGTTTAGCTCATGCTCATATGCAGCCCAACGAGCCTGATCTTCTGGGGTTGTTTTACAGGCCGAAACGAACAGGCTGCTGCAAACGAGTAAAACAATTATCGCAATTCTCATGGGTTATTGCCTCTTTGTCTAACTCCAGAGTCGGCCACCAAAATAATGCAATTTATCTTTCCCGCGAAGGGCAAAATCCGAGATGCTCTGATCAATCGACAGAAGTCCACGGGCGTTAATCGGCGCAGTTACCCCTGCTTCAACCACCGTGCCGCATCTAAGGCAAAGTAAGTCAGGATGCCGTCCGCGCCAGCACGCTTGAAAGACAGCAAGGATTCCAGTACGCAAGCTTGTTCGTTCAGCCAGCCGTTTTGCGAGGCAGCTTTAAGCATGGCATATTCGCCACTTACCTGATATACGAAAGTGGGTGCCTTAAATTCATCTTTGATACGTCTAACAATGTCCAGATAAGGCATGCCCGGTTTGACCATTACCATGTCGGCACCTTCCTGCAAATCCAGACCGACTTCCCACAGCGCTTCGTCGGAATTGGCTGGATCCATTTGATAAGTGTGCTTGTCGCCTGAACCCAGATTGGCGCTTGAGCCGACTGCATCACGGAATGGGCCATAGAAGCTGGAAGCATATTTGGCTGAATAGGCCATGATGCGGGTGTGCTTACATCCTTGTCGGTCAAGGGCAGCCCGTACGGCAGCAATGCGCCCGTCCATCATGTCGGAAGGAGCTACCACGTCAGCTCCGGCTTGTGCGTGGACTTGTGCCTGCTGTGCCAGGACGGTGACGGTCTCGTCGTTCATGACATAGCCGTGGGCATCAATCAGTCCATCTTGTCCGTGACTGGTATAGGGGTCAAGGGCAATATCAGTCATCAAGCCAAGCTCGGGGAAGTGTTTTTTGAGCATGGCTACTGCGCGCGGTACTAATCCGTCCGGATTGAGCGCTTCACGCGCATCTTCCGACTTGAGCGAAGTATCAATTACAGGGAACAGGGCAAGCATGGGTATGCCGAGTTTGACGCATTCCTCAGCTTGCACTAGCAGTTTATCCAGTGTCTGGCGTTTAACCCCAGGCATGGACGCCACGGCTTCCTCGCGATTTAAGCCTTCCAGTACGAATACCGGATAAATAAAATCTGCTGCGGTCAGCACGTTTTCACGCATCAAGGCACGGGAAAACTTATCGTGGCGCATGCGCCGCATCCGTTTATGTGGATATTGTCCGAGTGTGTGCATAACTTAAATCCTAAAATTTTTACTTGAATTGGAACTCTTCCATCATTATCTAATCTGACGTAGTAGATGGTTAGATGTCATCTCCCGCTTCTCCTCCCTGAGCGGGCTGTCTTGAGCAAAAGAAGTCGAGACATTTTCACCCTCGGTTTTCCTTAATAGCCGAGGGCATTTTTTTGTCTGCTACTGGCACAAAGCCAGCCGGCAATCACTGCCTCGGCCTCATCCATACCTATCTTTTTCGGACTAGAAATAACTGCACCGAACAAAACGGAAAATGTTCCGCGAGGTGCAATTTAACACGGTTCAACGTCATATTCGCCTGCTGACGACTGAGTTTGTCTGACTTCGTAAGTAGTACATGCACCGGCTTGCCAGTGGGTGCGAACCAATCCAGCATTTGCTTATCGAGCTGGGTGAGCGGATGTCGCGTATCCATTATGATAACCAGCCGCACAATGCTTCCCGTGTCTGTATATACCCGTCAGCAGCCCTTCCCAGTGTGCTCTTATATCCAGTGGCACTTTGGCATATCCATAACCTGGCAAATCCACCAGAAAACAATTTTCGCCCAAATCAAAATAATTTAGATGTTGGGTCCGCCCCGGTGTTTTGCTGGTGTAAGCCAAGCGAACGTGATTGGCCAAGGTATTGATGGCACTTGATTTGCCCGCGTTGGAACGTCCGGCGAAAGCAACTTCTCTTCCACCATGCACCGGCAAATCGCGCAAATGATTAACCGTGGTAAAAATGTAGCACGCGAAAATAATCCCATGCTACCAGGCTGCGAAAATTTTGTTGGCAGTCGCGATGGTCTGCGCAATGTCCGCGTCTGTATGCGCTGATGACACAAAACCTGCCTCGAATGCGGATGGCGCCATGTATATACCTTCGTCCAGCATGGCATGGAAAAAGCGATTGAACGCCTCCTTGTCGCAGGTCATCACTTCGGCATAAGAGGTCGGCGGGGTAGCGCGGAAGACAAACCGAACATGCCGCCGATTGATTGGGCGGAAAACTCGACGCCATGATATTGGCCAGCCTGTTCCAAGCCTTCGGTTAGTTGACGCGCCAACACGCTTAAGTGCTCGTAAAAATCCGGCTGCTGCACCAAATCAAGCGTAGCCAGCCCCGCCGCCACTGCCACCGGATTGCCCGACAGGGTGCCAGCTTGATACACCGCACCGAGCGGTGCCAAGCATTGCATTATGTCACGCCGCCCCCCGAAGGCTGCGGCAGGCAAGCCGCCGCCCATCACCTTGCCCAGCGTGACCAGATCCGGTTTAATGCCGTAATGGCCTTGTGCGCCTTGCAGGCTGACGCGGAAGCCCGTCATCACCTCGTCCAGAATAAGCACTGCACCATGTTTAGTGCACAGCGCACGCAACGCATTCAGAAATTCGCGCTTGGGGATAATCAGTTGATGTTGCCCGCGACTGGCTCAACAATAACTGCGGCAATCTCGTTACCTATTGCAGCAAAGGTGCGCTCCAGCCCAGCCACATCGTTATAGTTGAGCACCGTAGTCAGTGCCGCAATTTCCGCCGGCACGCCAGAGGAACTCGGCTGGCCAAAAGTCAGCGCGCCGGAGCCTGCTTTGACCAGCAGACCATCAGAATGGCCGTGATAACAGCCTTCAAATTTAATAATCCGGCTACGCCCGGTAAAGCCGCGTGCCAAACGGATCGCAGTCATGGTGGCTTCGGTACCGGACTTTCACCAGTCGCACCATTTCCATGCTGGGAAGTAACTTGCATAACAGCTCGGCCATTTCCAGTTCAGCTGCAGTGGGCGCGCCGAAACCCAAACCTTGCGCGGCAGCATCCTGCACTGCCTTGACCACGGCGGGATGGCAATGACCAACAATTATCGGCCCCCACGAGCCGACATAATCGATGTAACGCTTATCGTCGGCATCCCACACGTATGCGCCCTGGCCGCGTTTAAAAAACAGCGGCGTGCCGCCCACCGACTTAAATGCACGTACTGGCGAGTTGACCCCACCTGGAATGACGTGCTGCGATTGTTCAAACAAATATTCGTTGCGTGAGCTCATGGTACAGAGTCCTAATTTGAATCTTGCATAAACAGTAATTTTACCATTGTTCTTAAGATGTGCTTTATAAGATGCAGTTTCACCGTTTATTTCAGCTCTCAATATTTGGTGGAATTTCTTTCAAAACACATGCGTCAAAAAACATGTTCTGACAAAACCATTCAATCTTTTTCGTCTGCTATACTGCGCGCCGCTTAAGGTGCCAGACACAGGAATGCGTCTGGTTAAACGGGAAACAGGTGAGGGAATTTAATTCCTAATGCCTGTGCTGCCCCCAACGGTAAGCAGGTGTGGACGTGTTGATAACCTGGATGTTTCATAAATTCACGTGATGCTCGAGCAGTATTCGTTTAATAAGTAAATTTAATAGGGAAGCAGCAACTTCTCCCCAGTTGATTAAATTTTCATAATAGACAGAAACTAGCCAGCGACAAATGTAAGACGCGTAAATTATGGAACGCTTGAGTTAAGCCACTGTGAGCAATCATGGGAAGGCGATGCTCAGTCCTGCAAGCCCGGATACCGGCCTGAAGCACAGGAAACCTCACTAGAGGTTCTTTAGGTCGGGAAATGCTGCGGGTGGCGCATGGACGGCGGGATGGCAAGCCGCATCGGTTGGTTACCTCTTCCTTCCTTTTGCTTGTACATTTCCTGTGTTTGAACATTCCAACGGGGAACCTTGGAATTCGCTCAGGAAAATCTTAATGAAACTCAAAAAATTTGTCGCTGTCATTTTTTGCGCGGTTACTTCATCAGCGTACGCAATAACTGAAGATCCTACGCTCGAAACTGTCATTGTCACCGGGACGCGATTCGAAGAAACCTACGCTGACAAGCCGCTTAATGTTTCCGTCATTACGCGCGAAACTATCAATAAAAGCAGCGCCCGCACCATACCGGACTTACTTTCACAACAAGCTGGTATTTCAGCACGAGATCTATTTGGCAACAATGCGGCATTAGCCACGGTTGATTTACGCGGTTTTGGCGCAGCTGCCGGACAAAATACGCTCATTCTGCTGGATGGTCGACGCATTACTAACGCTGATCTTTCAGGGGTTCAATGGTCGGCCATCCCATTCGCTTCGATTGAGCGCATTGAGATTATGCGTGGCAGTGGTGCTGTGTTGTACGGTGATGGCGCAACTAACGGCGTAATCAATATCATCACCAAATCCCCCACGCATGCGGGCACGACAGGTCAAGTCAGTGTGAAAGCAGGTAGTTATGGTATGGCTGAGGTGCAGGCAAATGCTAATTATTTCTCTGGTAAAGCAGGAATTGACTTTACAGCTAATCAATTAGTTTCTGATGGATACCGTGCGAACAACCGCAACGAACAAACCAATGTGCAGGCAAATACCCGGTGGATGTTGGGCGCGGGCGAGCTGGCATTAAAAGTTGGGATCGATCGGCAGGACATTCGCCTGCCCGGCGCGCGGCTGGTGCAACCGAGTGCCGGCATTAACCTGGTGGCGACTGATCCGCGTGGCGCTGCCACCCCGCTGGACTATGCCAGCCGCGATGGCAATCAAGTTGCGCTTGAATGGCAGCAGCGATTTTTCGGTGCGGATGTGAATGTGGGCGTCGCGCGCCGCACCAAAAATCAAAAATCCTATTTTGATTTTAATGGTTTCCCTAATTACCGCGATAGCGATTTGAACGTGACTTCGCTTACACCTCGCATCAAAGTTCCGCATTCATTAGGTGGGGATAGCACCTTGGTAGCGGGTATTGATGTGTACCGCTGGAATTATGACTTGCATACCTCGAACGCTGCAGCGAATATTGGACAGCCAATTAACCAAATATCCATGGCCCAACAAAATAGCGCCTTGTATTTACAAAATACGACGCATTTATCACAAGCAACATCCCTGTTGGCCGGAGTGCGTAATGAACGTATCTCTATAGACGCGAATGATATTTACAACGCAACTGCCCCTGGTGCGTCATTTGGCTCTGCTGCTACACCGGGTTCTTTTAAGGCATCAAAAAATGCTTACGAACTCGGTCTGCGCCATCAACTTGATCGTGGACTGGCATTAAACGGGAAAGTTGGGCGTGGCTTCCGCTTTGCAAATGTAGATGAAATTTACGAATCATCGCCAGCCTTTGCAAATCAAGTTCCAGCTCCTGTGTCCCCGACACGTCAGAGAGCTGTGGAATTCAGTATGGCTACAACGTATCCATGAGGGAAACTGGCGGGCAGCATTGTTTAATAACAAGGTTCATAATGAAATCCACCTTGATCCTTTTACTACGGGTATTGGCAACACTAACTTGCCACCGTCACGACGCAGGGGTTTGGAATTATCTGGAAAATGGCAGACACTACCCCGGCTCGCATTAACCGCAGCCTACACTTATATCGACGCAAAATTTTTAAGCGGAGTTTTTCCAGGTGGGGCATTCACGCAAACTAACGTTAATATTGCAGGTAAGAAGGTGCCGTTAGTCCCTAGCCACAAGTTGAATCTGGGTGCAGCATGGGCAATAACTGAACAAACACTATTGAATTCATCTGTCACTTATGTTGACGAACAATTCATGGACAATGACGAGGCGAATACTTTAGGAATAAAGATTCCCTCATACACGATTGCGGATATTAAACTTGTACATAAAACAGGCCCTTGGCAATTAAGCACGTCAGTGAACAATTTGTTTGACCGAAATTATTTTAACTATGCTGTAAGCAGCCAATTTACTCCGGGTAAATATAACGCCTATCCATTACCGGGGCGAACACTATTTTTCAGTGTGAGCTACCAGCGCTAAGTCACGCACATTCAGAATGAGGAAGCCATTCGTTCTCAGCTCTCAGCGCCATCACTGCGGTAGGTTGATAATCATAAGGAAATAGGAGTCACCGGTCACTCAGGGTGATTGTCAAGCTAGTTGGCGCCTGAATGTTTGTATTCAGGCTGCTACTTTTCGCAAGAGGGTGGATGTTGCCCCTGTTGGGAGAGACAAGTATTTGCAGAGATGCACTCGGATTCAGGCCGTCCCTCAATTGCGCCGGAACGTTTGCTGTGCGTGCAGACGCTACAAATATTGTACACAGTACGTTTATGGCTCTTTCATTTCCGTCTTCAGGTATCCGCGCCCATGCGCCACAAAGCCAGTGTGCGACACCACCAAGTGGCTCAGGGCGAGAGCCTGTCACTACCGTTCGATACTAAAACCTTTCTATATGACCTTAACCTTTATCAAACCTCATTACCCCACCCAAGCAATGAATCTTGATAGTATCTTTAGCAGCAAAGCGGCCTTCCAAAAGCTGTTTGGCGAGCGGATTCTCCAGTTGCGACTGGATGGCACATTCAAGCGGTCGGGCGCCATAAGTAGGATCGAAACGGCAGTGGCGATTTCCGCTAGGGCAGCATTTGTAATTTCCAGTTTCATATCCATTGCAGCCAGACGGTTTTCCAAATAGCCCAACTGAATGCGCGCGATAGCCTTTATATTCTTTTCGTCCAATGCATGGAACACCACCACTTCGTCTATGCGGTTGATGAATTCAGGACGGAAATAACTCTTTACCTCGCCCATCACCGCCAGTTTGATTACTTGGTAATCATCGCCAGATAGCTGTTGGATCATTTGACTGCCAAGGTTTGAGGTCATTACCACCACTGTATTCTTGAAGTCTACGGTACGCCCCTGTCCGTCGGTCATGCGGCCATCATCCAGCACTTGCAGCAGTACGTTGAACACATCCGGGTGCGCTTTCTCCACTTCGTCCAACAATATGACGGAATACGGTTTGCGCCGGACGGCCTCGGTCAGTCCACCGCCCTCTTCATAACCAACATAGCCTGGCGGCGCACCGATCAGACGCGATACGGAGTGTTTTTCCATATACTCACTCATATCGATGCGGATGAGGTGTTCTTCTGAATCGAACAAAAACCCAGCCAACGCCTTGCATAATTCGGTCTTACCTACTCCTGTGGGTCCTAAAAACAGGAACGATCCGTAGGGACGGTTAGGATCCCCCAGCCCAGAACGCGAGCGACGGATTGCGTCTGACACCAAGCGTACCGCCTCGTCTTGGCCGACCACGCGCTCGTGCAACTTGGTTTCCATCTGCAGCAGTTTGTCACGCTCGCCCTGCATCATTTTGGAAACGGGAATGCCGGTGGCGCGACTCACTACTTCTGCAATTTCTTCCGCGCCAACGTGCGTGCGCAGCAGACGATTCTTGGGCTTGGTTGCTTCAGCCTGGTTCGCCTCTTTCAATTTCGCTTCGAGCTGTGGGAGTTTGCGATATTGCAACTCGGCTACTTTTTCCAATTTTCCTTCGCGCTGCAACCGAATAATTTCGGCACGAATACTTTCTATTTCTTCCTTTACTTGCACAGTGCCATCTGCAGAGCCTTTCTCTGTCTTCCAAATTTCTTCCAGGTCGGCATATTCACGCGACAGCTTTTCAATCTCATCTTCGATAAGCTGCATACGTTTTTTTGATGCTTCGTCTTTTTCCTTCTTCACTGCTGCGCGTTCAATTTCCAATCGAGTCCGTCGCCGGTCAAGTTTGTCCATCACTTCCGGCTTGGAATCAATTTCGATCCGAATCGCGCGACGCAGCTTCGTCTATCAGATCGATCGCTTTGTCCGGCAAGAAACGGTCGGTAATATAGCGATTCGACAAGTTGCCGCTGCCAACAATTGCGGCATCTTTTATTCGGACGCCGTGATGAACCTCGTATTTCTCTTTCAATCCGCGAAGAATTGCGATGGTGTCCTCGACATTCGGCTCACCGATATAAACCTGCTGAAAGCGGCGTTCAAGCGCTTTGTCTTTTTCGATGTATTTTTGATATTCAGCAAGTGTCGTCGCACCGACCGCTCGCAAGTTTCCACGAGCCAGCGCCGGTTTGAGCATATTTGATGCGTCGATCGCACCTTCGCTCGCACCAGCTCCGACGAGTGTATGAAGCTCGTCGATAAACAAGATTATCTGGCCTTCGGCCTTTTCGATTTCCTTAAGGACCGCCTTCAAACGGTCTTCGAATTCGCCGCGATATTTCGCACCGGCCA
>CAWDCY010000017.1:0-101271 GCA_963800965.1 uncultured beta proteobacterium
GGGTAGAGTAGTTTGCGCAATACCCAAATTTTTTGCAGGAGATCCGACTTAATCAGCAACTCTTCTCTGCGAGTACCGGAACGATTGATGTTAATGGCCGGGTAGATACGTTTTTCTGCCATGCGTCGATCGAGATGAATTTCCATATTACCGGTACCCTTGAATTCTTCGTAAATCACGTCGTCCATGCGAGACCGGTATCCACTAGCGCCGTGGCGATAATGGTAAGGTAGCCGCCTTCTTCAACGTTGCGAGCCGCTCCGAAAACCGTTTAGGGCGCTGCAGGGCATTAGCGTCAACTCCGCCAGTAAGCACTTTGCCGGAAGACGGCACAACTGTGTTGTAGGCACGCGCCAGCCGCGTGATGGAATCCAGAAGGATGACCACATCTTTCTTATGTTCAACTAAGCGCTTAGCTTTTTCGAGCACCATTTCAGCGACTTGGACGTGGCGTGTAGCAGGCTCATCAAAGGTGGAGGCGACCACTTCACCGCGCACGCTACGGCTCATTTCGGTGACTTCTTCGGGACGTTCGTCAATCAGCAGAACAATCAGATGTGCATCTGGGTTGTTTGCGGCAATGGAATGGGCGATGTGCTGCAACATCACAGTTTTGCCAGATTTTGGCGAAGCTACCAGCAACCCGCGCTGACCTTTACCAATGGGAGCGACGATATCAATGATGCGGCCAGAATGTTCTCTTCGGCACGGATATCTCGTTCCAGTGTCATTTGCTTTGTTGGGAAGAGTGGTGTCAGGTTTTCGAACAGTATCTTGTTCTTCGTATTTTCGGAGCCTCGGAATTAACCTTATCCACCTTTACTAAGGCAACGTAACGTTCTCCTTCTTTGGGGGTGCCAATCTCACCTTCGATCGAATCTCCGGTATGTAGATTGAAACGACGGATCTGGCTTGGACTAACATAGATATCATCCGGTCCCGCCAAGTAAGAAATGTCCGGCGAGCGCAGAAAGCCAAATCCGTCAGGTAACACTTCCAGTGTACCTTCGCCGAAAATACTCTCGCCCTTTTTTGCCTGGTTTTTTAGCAAAGCGAAAATCAGATCCTGCTTGCGCATGCGGTTAGCGTTGTCGATCTGGTTTGTTGTTGCCATACCCACCAGCTCAGTGATGTGTTTGGTCTTGAGGTCAGATAAATGCATATAAGGATGATGATATTACGAAGTTAAAGGAACCTGCTCAGGGAGGCATTACGGTTCGCGCGGAATGCCGCTTGCATTAACTATCTTGAGTATCAGGGTTTGTGAGTATGGTACAGCAGGATCTACCAGCAATTAAAATCGCTGGTAGATGACTTTAAACGATTTCAATATGGCTGTCAATAAATGCGGTGAGCTGCCTGTGATTTTGATAACGCGCCGACTTTGGTTTCTGCGATATTTCCGCTCTTGAACAGCATGAGCGTGGGAATACCACGAACGGCATATTTCTGTGGAGTTTGCTGGTTTTCATCTACATTCATTTTGGCTACAGTCATCCGCCCGGCATATTCCTTGGCGATCTCTTCCAGAATCGGAGCGATACTGCGGCATGGGCCACACCATTCTGCCCAATAATCTACCAGCACGGGCAGCGGTGCTTGCAGGTGACTCAGCCTCAAAGGTGGCGTCAGTAACATAACGGATGTGCTCACTCATGAATAATCTCGCTTTATAATTTAGAAGTTAAAGATACAGTTGATTTAATGTGAAACTGAGTGAAGATGCGCCACAGAGGTTAAGAATGCATCCTAACTAAAAAAAGACAAGATGTGAAGTGTTTGCGTATATTTTGTGCACGTTTAATATGTATCGCGTGCCAATCCGTTTTACACCCAAAGGCTCGTCTGTAGACTACCTCGCATTTTCTCTCGGTTTTACAGTCTTGCTGACGTTAGTGATGACCTAATCATGCGACAGGCGGTGCGATGGAGGACTTACGGAAAGAGATCGATGAGCTGTGCGAGTAGTGTCTTCCAATATTCATCGCAGACTCTGAGGGAAAACCAGAAGGCTGCGGCAGCGCCTTTAGCCGTTTGAACTGGTGTCGTCATTCATTGACATTGCTCGAAATCCCCCGGCAGTCATGGCATCTAGCGATTCACCCCTTCAGTTAACCGGACACTACTGCTAAAATTAAAAGCGACGAAAAATTATTTTTAGTTTTTTTAATAGCCAGAGTAGGATGTACGAATCTATTTTTAACTAACGCCAGGAGCATAATCATGAAAACCGTTACCCCCCTGCCACTGGCAGACGGTGTGGCTTCGCTAGACAACCCGAATACACCAACCCAGTCACGATATGTAATTTCGACGGACGGTAATGAAGTCACGGACAACACTACCGGTCTGATCTGGCGGCGCTGCGCAGAAGGCATGAGAGATCATCAACAATGACTGTAGTGGGAACGCGACCGCTTTTAACTCAGATCAGGCACAAAGTTGGGCTAAAACGAAGCCTTAACCAGTGGCAAACCTTGGCGCCTCCCCAGTCTAAAGGAGCTGTCAGGCATTGTGGATCCCAGCTGCTGTAACCCAGCGATTGATACGGTCGCCTTTCCGGGAACGCCAGCATCTCCTTTTTGGTCGGCTCCGCCCGCAGCTGGTGAGTCTTCTTATGCTTGGGGAGTCAATTTCGATTATGGCTATGTGGATTACGGCTCGGAGCATAACAGCGCTGGCTATCGGGTGCGCTTAGTGCGCAATGGCGAATAATTTGGTGCTTAACGATTGAGGTATCTAAGGTCAGCCAACACTACTAACGAATACCCACCCCACTTCACTTTTCGTCAGAAGACTTATTCCACCATTGCTTGTAATTTAATAATTATTGCCATTGAATTCTACTGAGACATAATACTTAAGCAGTCATAATTTTCTCCAATACATGTGCCATGTCTTGGTGCCAATCTGGGAGAATCAGGCCAAATGTTTTTCGCAGTTTCCCACAATCAAGCTTGGAATTGGACGGACGTGGTGCAGGTAATGGATAGGCGATGCTGGGGATTGCTTCAATTGCAGTCGACTTTAAACGCAAGTTGATTCCTATCTTTTCAGCATAAGCGATGACGTATTTTGCATAATCGTACCAAGTTGTTTCACCAGCGGCAACCAAATGATAGATGCCATAAGGAAAGCTTTCTCGATTCACTTCATTCCAGTATCGGGCAATAATCTGGGCGGTAACATCCGCAATTAAATGTGCCGATGTCGGAGCACCATGCTGATCAGCTATTACGCTGAGAGATTCCCGTTCCTTCGCAAGCCTAAGAATCGTCTTGGCGAAATTTCCACCATGCGCGCCAAATACCCAACTGGTACGGAATATCAAATAGCGGCAACCAGCCGCTGCAATTCCGCATTCGCCCGCAAGTTTGCTTGTTCCATAAACCGACTGAGGGTTAGGGATGTCGTCTTCTACATACCACCCGGACTGCATACCATCAAACACATAATCAGTTGAATAATGCACGATCAGTGCACCTACAGAGGTGGCTTCTTCTGCGAGCACACTGGGTACAGCGGCATTAATCAGGTGAGCAATTTGTGGTTCGCTCTCGGCTTTATCTACTGCGGTGTATGCCGAAGCATTCACGATAATATCGGGCCGCAGCTGACGCACAATTTCTCTTACTTGAGATAAATTAGCCAAATCGCAATCTTGTCGGCCAAAGGCATGCACCAAGCTAAAAGGCGACAATATTCTTTGCAGTTCGAAGCCAACTTGGCCATTCTTGCCAAATAGCAAAACAACAGGTTTCTGCAATATCATCATTAGCCCTAGCTATCTAGTAATACGTTAGCAAAACAATCAATTACTGAATTTTCTTCAGCAGGCAGTCAGGCAGTGCATTACCCGTCTGGTCGACATAACCACTGCTCATTACAGACGGAAGATGTCGCATGGATATTTTCCTTGTTAACTGGTCATGTTTCATGCATTTACACCTCACGAGCAACAAAAATGTTTCATAAATTTGCGTGTTGCCCGCACAGAATTTATGAAACATCAGGTTACCGCTGCCAAAAATGCGGGTAAAAATAATCAGCACGGTAATTATTTCCAAGCGCCCGATCAGCATGGCCACAGTGCATACCCAAGTCTGAAAATCGCTCAATATCCCATAGTTGCTTGCCGGACCCAATATCCCCAAAGCAGGGCCAACATTGTTGATGCAAGCAATTATCCCAGAAAAAGCAGATACAAAATCCAACCCACTTATAACGAGCGCAAAGGTCAATGCAACTATGCTCATGAAGTAAAGAAAGATAAAGCCCAGCACCGAGAACACTATGTTGTCGGGCACTACACGACCGCCGATTTTTAATGGATTGACCGCGGCCGGGTGCAATAGCTTGAGGAATTCACGCCCTGCCTGCTTTATTAGAATGAGCGTGCGGATCATTTTAATGCCGCTACCGGCAGAACCGGAACTGGCAGAAATACAACTTAAAAATAGCATCCACAGCGGCGCAAATATTGGCCAAAGGTTATAATTCGCACTAGAAAAACCACAGTTAGCCGCAATCGATACCAGATTAAAACTAGCATACCTCAGTGCTGTCCAGAAACTCGGATATACACCCTGCCACCATAAAAATGTACCAATGACCAGACAGCTTACCAGCAACAGTATTATAGAGCTGAGGCTCTCTGTATCACGCAAATAGAGCGCCAACGTTTTTTTTCGCCATACCAGAAAATGTGTCGCGAAATTCATTGCTGACAGCAGCATGAATATAATCATCACGAATTCAATCATGGAAGAGTTGAAATAACCCACGCTAGCGTCATGCGTGGAAAATCCTCCCAACCCTACCGTAGTAAATGCATGACATATAGCATCTAGCCAAGACATCCCCGCCATGTTTAGCGATACGATGCAAGCTGCCGTGATGCAGAAATATACCAGCCACAAATTACGTGCTGTTTCGGCAATGCGCGGGGCAAGGGTAGCATCCTTCATCGGGCCGGGTGTCTCCGCCTTATACAATTGGCGACCACCGATGCCCAGCAGGGGCAAAATTGCCACCACTAACACGATAATACCCATACCGCCCAGCCAGCTCAATTCGTGCCGCCACAGGTTGATGGCCGGTGGCAAAGCGTCCAACCCAGTCAAAACGGTCGCGCCCGTGGTTGTCATGCCAGACATCGTTTCAAAATAGGCATCGGTTAATGACAGACCATTGATCAGCAGCAATAGTGGCAGAGTGGCAAAAGCAGGCATCGTCGTCCACATCATCACTACCAATAAATAGCCATGCCGGATAGAAAGCTCACCTTTGTTATGGCGCGTAAGCAGCCACATCAGGCAGCCCACCGCAAGAGTTATTACCATCGCCAAGATAAAATTTATCAATGTGCCATCTTGATAAATCAGCGATGTACAAATAGGCAAGATATATGTGACGCTGAACATGATCAACATCATGCCAAGCGCGTGAATAACGGTCAGCGAGCGTTGCATTAAAAGAATCCTATGCCGACTTGGAATAATTTCTCAACCTTGCTGATCATCTTTTTGTTGATCACGAATACGATGACATGGTCGTCCGCCTCAATCACCGTGTCGTGGTGCCCCATGATCACCTGCTCGCCACGCACAATCGTGCCGATAGTTGCGCCCTTCGGCAGTTCAATCTCATCAATGCGCCGTCCTACAACTTTAGACGAATGTCGTTCACCATGTGCCACCATCTCTAGTGCTTCTGCTGCTCCGCGTCTAAGCGCATGCACGACTACCACATCACCTTGGCGCACGTAGGCCAGCAAAGAACCGATAGTTACGTGGGCCGGTGATAGTGCGATATCTATCTTCCCGCCCTGCACCAACTCGACATAGGAACTGCGGTTGATTAATGAGATTACTTTGCGCGCCCCCCCTTTTTTGGCTAGCAGCGCGGACATAATGTTGTTTTCATCATCATTAGTCAGAGAACAGAATACGTCCACATCAGCCACATGTTCGGATGCCAGCAGGTTCTCATCAGTCCCATCTCCACAAAGCACCAGCGTATGGGTCAATTCGCCTGCCAGGCGCTCACACGCTTTCTTGTTGTTTTCTATAAGCTTGATCTGATAATCACGCTCCAGTGCTCGCGCCAGCCTACGCCCTATATTGCCACCGCCTACTATCATCACGCGTTTCGCTGGCTTATCCATATGACGCCACTCTTTTAAAACCGTGCGGATATTTCCAGTTGCAGCAATAAAGAAAACCTCATCGCCAGCCTTAATCACCGTGCCGCCCTCAGGGATAATTGGCCTGTCTTGGCGAAAAATTGCCGCAACCCGGGTGTCAACATTAGGCATATGTGTACGAAGGTAACGCAATTCCCGTCCGATCAGAGGGCCATCCTCAAACGCCTTGACCGCCACCAGGGACACCCGGCCGTTAGCAAACTCAAGCACTTGCAGGGCTTCTGGAAACTCAATCAATTTACAGATGTAATTAGTAAGAATTTGTTCTGGGCAAATGGAAAAATCGACACAAAAATTATCAGTACTAAATATTTCGGGATGTTCCAGATAATTTGCGGCGCGAATACGCGCAATCTTGGTCGGGGTGTTATACAGACTGGCGGCAAGCTTGCAGGCCACCATGTTAACCTCATCGCTTTGCGTAACGGCTAACAACATATCAACATCTGCAATGCCGGCCTGCTCCAGTACAGAAGGATGGGAAGCATTTCCCACCAGGGTACGCAGATCAAAGCGATCTTGCAGCAGACGCAGTTTTTCCGCGTCAGTATCAACTATGGTTATATCGTTGTCTTCTCCAACCAAACTCTCCGCCACTGTTGAACCGACTTGCCCGGCACCGAGTATCAATATCTGCACGTCAATCGCCTTTCATAATGTTCCATTTTGTAACCGCCTGACGTATATTGACCGTGGTACGCTACCCAGCACGAGACAGACATGCCGATGCGGCTAAATTTGGTTTGCTACTGAAAAACATGTCCGCTATCGTCTCTGTGTCAATACTTCAGCCGCAAAACACGGAAAATTTATGCGCCTCAGCTCAATGGGCGATACTCCATTCAGCGGAATAGATTCAGATTTATGATTCGCTTTTCCATTTAATGGAACAACCCATGCTGGGGATCTGCTCTAACGGTCCCTTGTCTGTTTGCGCCACTTGCACCATGGCATTGAACAAATCACGCGGCACATCCGGCAGCGCCTCCTTGCGCGATGCATCTAGTCGACCACGATATTGCAATTCCAGTTGAGCATTAAACCCGAAAAAATCTGGCGTACATACTGCCCCATAATCCTTGGCAACTTGCTGTGTCTCGTCCCATACATAAGGAAATGGATAAGCGTATTGCTGAGACACTTTCTGCATATTCTCGAATGAGTCTTCCGCATATTCTGCAGAATCATTTGACATGATGGCAATGCTGTTAATGCCATATTGCAGCAGTTCGCGTGTATCTCGCACTATGCGATCACGGATAGATTTTACATATGGGCAATGGTTGCAAATAAACATCACTAACAGTCCATTCTTGCCGCATGTATTTTCTGGGGTGTAACGCTTCCCATCCACACCCAGCAAGTTAAATTCATGAGCCTTCCGGCCGAAATCACACAGTGGCGGCTGTAAACTCACCATTAAATCTCTCCTTAACAACAATTTTCAGGGGGGAGCAAATCCCAAGCGAAAAAAACGCAATATAGTAATATATTTATGATGCAGCTTGAAATAAAAGGCATCCGACATTAATAACTATGCAGATCACTTGAACCTGGTTAACTGTCATGGGCAGGTGTTCAGTTTCCACGCAATCACATCCAGTCCCTCTTGCGAGAAGCAGCTCAAATCACAGCCCTTGAGCAAGTACTGGCACAGCGAACCATCGACTGGCCCTTTTGCGGCCCGATCCGCTTGACATGGCCGAAACCTTTTGCCGCAGAACGTCATATACACCCTTGTTGTGACTGGTTTCCCAATACCTCGGGATTAGCCGCCCTTCAACCTCCGGTGGCCGGCATGGTACTGACCATCTTCGGAATATGCCCTCGTCTGTTTTAACTCCATGCGCGTGGACGACATTCGGCATGTCCAGACCGCACAACCAGCCAATCACCATGGCATACAGCTCCCCGTACAGTGCCGCGTAGATCGCGGCGCAGATGGTTTAGTGAAAAACACGTCATAAAGGGCTTCCACGATATATGGCAACTAGTGTGCCAGCAATCTGCCCAGGTGTGAATAGTGAACTTGCAGATAGCAAGTTCACTGTCCCATCCCATGTGATCATATTCCCGTCCGTAGCTGGCCACTGTTTAGAGCCCGCCAGTTATGCGAGATAATATTGAGTCATTACAGAGAGAGATGAAGTCATGAGTCAAGTCCATCCATGCGCCCGAACAACCCCTCGAACGCGATCTGAAATCAATACCTCACCTGCAAGTGTTACCACATTGGCCTGCTTGTACAACATCACTACTGCCACCGTGCATGAGTGGAAAGGACGCCAAAACTTTTAGGATCGTTTATGCCGTCATAGCGTATCTAATCTGAAACGCCTTCAGCTATACATCAAGGGGGAAATGGCATCCCTAAAAACCTTCAAGACTATGAGCCAGGGTTTCTGCGTATCGACATCAAGTATTTGCCACAGATGCCCGATGAGACGTAGCGACGGTATCTGGTGGTCACCATTGACGGTGCAACAAGGTGGGACAATTTCCATGTATAACCGCAACCAGACTGAAGCCAGCAGCACCGACTTCTTGCGCCAACTGATACAGGCCCCACTAATGAGTATATAAAAGAGTCCAACGAGCAATGGGAGTCAGTTCACGAATCGCTTTATCCGCAAAGATAAACGCGCCACAGACATGCATGTGTTTGATGTCTGCTACACCGGGATGGGCATAGAGCATCGTCTGTCGCCACCATGTCACCCCCAAACCAATGGCATGGTGACGCGCTTCAATAGGAGCATCATCGACCGTGGTGAAGAAAACTCGCTTCGCCTCATCCACAGAGCTGGAGACGATTTTGACGCGCTATTTAACGTCTATAACCATCTTATCCAGCAGCGTGCTTTGAATCAGCTGACGCCCATTCAGTCATTGAAAAAATATTACTCTGAGGCAGAACTTGACATCTGTTTTCGCCCCGCCACACTCTTGCGTGGCTTCTTGGCTATTTTCGACAGGGTGAAACGAAATAACGCCCTATCGATCACTCGGTTCAGTTCAATCGATGTGGCGCGCAACTAACTCAGCTGCGCATACCAGTTGTCCAAATCGAAAAAACAGCTTTGTATGTTTGCCACCCTGCCTGTATTTATCATTAGCATTAACTCAAGACACAGCAAATTCGATTACTGAAACAGTGAATTTTTAGTGGCGCCCTTACAAAAGCCACACTTCAAGAGTGGATCCGCCCGTGGGCGGCGGACTTAATCAGTATAGTTTTTAATTTTTGCGAAAATCTAACGATCACATATTGCATTTGACCATATAGAAACACATATCCATACTGTTGAATGATATTATTAGGCGCATAAATGCACTAGCGCGATTGAAGCACTGACAATGCGCAACATCATGATTCAATTGCCTACACTGACCATCGCTCAGCTTTATTGTTACCGCTGGCAAGTCGAACTGCTCTGCAAATGGATCAAACAGCATATTCGGACCATGCGGTTCTATGAAAATACCAAAATGCTGTGAAACACAAACATGGATTGCAATTTCGGTTTACACCTTGGTTCGCCATCGTGAAAAATTGTCTCAATACAGAGGCTTCGCTTTACACAATCCTACTGATTTTGTAGCCTGACTCTTTTCGATAAAATGTGACTCAATTAATTACTTAAATATTTGGAGATGCAAATATCCATCAGAAAAGCAACAACTAATTGAATCTATGTAACTAAACTTGCAGACACTACTGAACATTCATATGCATCAAGAACAACTCAACCTATACCACAACACGAACAGGAGAATAAAACCATGGCATTTGTGAATGAATACGTCCCAGAGGAGGATATTAAGAAATACGGATTAGAGGAAATTAACCAGTGTTATGGCAAATCAAATGTGCGGCCGGATTGGACTATTGATCGAGAGAATGACATCTACCTTCGATGGATCTTGTCAGGCGAAGAGGAATTCAAAAATCAACATGACTTCACCTTTTACTGGAAAGGAACATTGATATTTGTCCGGCTTCGGATTAGCAATGGAAAACTACTGGGCACCAGAGGTTGGGCAAACTGGCGGCTGGTTATAATGAATCTGCCAGAAGAATTAGAAGAAAAAAAACCAGAAATCATTGCTGATTTGAAGGCTGCTCTTGCGGTTTATAAAGATTTCGGTATTTATTCGACCATGATTGAATACACTGCTTCTTTTGAATTTTAAAAAACCACTGTCAATAACTATGTAAGTACGATTTGACCAGGCGGCACCCGAAGCACATTAAAAATGTGACAGTAGGTACAACGTGCGTCTTAATTTGATCCGAAGAGACAACTTGTCTCACCTGATTTCACTCAGGATATAAAGCGATACGGCATTGGCTCCCTAAACTCCAAGGTCTATATTAAAAATGGTGCACAACACCTTTAATGTGATTTCGTTTTTAACGCATTTGCAGAATCAAGCAAGCTTTCCGGATCCAATATGCTGCCATTTACCAGCACCACTTTATGGCGTGACAGTTCCCCTTGCTTGAGCTCGACGTTGCGTAGTGGCACATTAAAGCTGCCAGCAATGAAGCGTAGCAGCGCTTCATTGGCACGTCCTTCAATGGGCGGAGCGGCTAGGCGAATCTTCAGTGCATCACCGTGCAAGCCGATCACCTCAGTGCGTTTGGCACCCGGCTGAACATGCAGCACCAGCGTAATGACATCTCCTTCGCGGCGATACCACACGTTCAAAACGGACTGTTGACTAAGCCTTCCAACCAACGTAGCGGCACGATGAGGATGAGTTGGCACATTATAAGCAATAGCAGCAAGGTGAGGTCTATATTGCCGAAGGGCGGAATTCGACGCTGCAGGGGCAGCAGGAAAGGCTGCGTCACTGCATCCAACAAGCTTGCTATCGGTGAATGCGGATTAAACCACGATAATAGTGCCTGAATAAACAGCGCCGCCATGAGCAAGTATAAGCTTAGCTTAAGCAGCTTGACTGCTGTCCACATAAACAATCCGAACACCGGGAAGTCAATCGGCCAGCCTTGTAACAAGAGCATGGCGGCGAGATAAATCGCTTCCACCACGAAAGCCAGCAGCAAGGCTGCTATATCAAAACTCCAAGCAGAAGGAATAAACCGGCGCGCTCGCAGTACCAGAAAATTGGTAAGTGTCATAATGAATGCCCCCAGAGGATTGCGCATCGGCGCGCGTAGCCATTGCAAGTGGAAGCGTAGTAACAATATGACAGCAAACGGCTGCAGTAAAGTGTCAAGCAAAAATTGTAACGCTTCACTCAGCATGGAGCACTCCCCAGCTCATCTCCCATTTCCCTGGCGCGCTTGGCAGCAGCGTGCACTGCTGTAACAATATGTTGCTTAACCACATTGGACTCCATGCTGAGCAGAGCACGCTCGGTAGTGCCATTTTTGGAAGTAACGCGCGCTCGCAACACGCTCACATCATCGCTACTGGCATCGGCAAGTTTAACTGCACCGCTGAAAGTATTGATTGCCAAGTGACGCGCCGTTTCTGCATCAAAGCCAAGTTCGGTGGCCGCCTGTTGTAGCGCCTCAATAAAATAAAACACATAGGCGGGGCCACTGCCAGACACTGCAGTTACCGCATCCATCATTTCTTCATCTTTTAGCCATATCGTGCTACCCACCGCAGCGAGTATGGTTTGCGCTGTGTCGCATTGCTCCTTGCTTACCGAGGGTAATGCATACAAGCCGGCAACTCCGCTCTGAATTAAGGCGGGCGTATTGGGCATGGCACGCACAACGTTTTGCGAACCGAGCCAATGCGCCAGATCAGCGGCGCGAATACCGGCCGCTATCGAGATCAGCAATTGCCTCGTCAACAATGGCGCCAGACTGGTTGCGACCTCATGCAACTGCTGCGGCTTGACCGCTAATACAATCACATCACTACCCGCTATCCCCACTTCCAGTTCGGCTACCGCTTGCACCCCAAATTCATTGTGCAATTTGGCATGATGGCTGACATTGATTTCCACGACGCTTACCTGCGCAGCAACAAAATTTTGTTTAAGCAAGCCGCTAATGAGTGCGGTCGCCATGTTGCCGCCTCCGATAAAACAAACTTTCATTGATTTTCTCCGTAATTTCTTTCGCCAAAGATTGCCGTCCCAACACGCACGATAGTCGCTCCTTCAAGTATTGCCGCACTTAAATCATGCGACATCCCCATCGATAGCGTATCCAGCGCCAACCCTTGCGTATTGATCTGCTGCATAAGCTCGTTCAGCTTTAAAAATGGGATGCGTTGGGCTTCTAATCCTTCAGTAGGTGCAGGAATAGCCATCAGTCCACGCAACTTTAGTTGTGGCAAGCTCGCCACAGCCTGTGCTAGCTCCACCAATCCGCCAGGCGCTACGCCGCTCTTGCTGTCTTCTCCGCTCACATTAACCTGTATACATACATTTAGCGGCGGTAAAGTGGCAGGTCGCTGTGCTGACAAGCGCTCAGCGATTTTCAGCCTGTCAACGCTGTGTACCCATGCGAAATGCGTTGCAATGGCCCGCGTTTTATTACTCTGTACTGGTCCGATGAAATGCCACTGTAGCGGCAAGTCACGTAGCAGCTCAATTTTACTCAAGGCTTCCTGGATGTAACTTTCGCCGAAAGCGCGTTGCCCAGCCTGGTATGCTTCGCAGACTGCAATAGCAGAAAAATTCTTGCTCACCGCCAGCAGCTCAACACTTCCCTTGCGCCGACCTGCCAGACACTCTGCCTGTGTAATAGCATGATTGACAGCTTGCAAGTTGGAAGTGATCGCGGTCATAATTAACTGGTCGTCAAACCATAATGCTTCATCAATTTGTGAGGTTTGCACAGTGTCTTGTCTGACAGCCGTCAATGTTAAGTCGCGGTAGAGGCACAGCTAGTCACGCCCTTAACTTATTTTCATGCGATAGTTCAGTTCTTCGAATTAATTGGGATTATATATGGACATTACCGAACTGCTTGCTTTTGGTGTCAAAAACAAGGCTTCCGATTTGCACCTATCTGCTGGTTTGCCACCGATGATTCGTGTGCATGGCGACATACGCAAGATCAACCTGCCGGCGATGGAGCACGCAGAAGTGCATGACATGGTATATGACATCATGAATGACGGGCAACGCAAAATCTATGAAGAAAATAAAGAAATTGATTTTTCTTTTGAGATACCCGGACTCGCACGTTTCCGCGTAAATGCCTTTGTCCACCAGCGCGGTGCGGGTGCTGTGTTGCGCACGATTCCATCCAAGATATTGACCCTGGAAGACCTCAGAGCTCCAAAAATTCTGGAGTCGATTGCCGATTATCCGCGAGGCATGGTGTTAGTGACAGGCCCAACTGGATCAGGTAAGTCCACCACGTTGGCAGCAATGGTTAATCATCGAAACGAACATGAGATGGGGCACATCCTGACCGTGGAGGATCCGATTGAATTTGTGCATGAAAGTAAAAAGTGTTTGGTCAACCAGCGCGAAGTCGGCGCGCATACTCTTTCATTCCAAAACGCCTTACGTAGCGCATTGCGCGAAGATCCAGATATTATCCTAGTAGGTGAAATGCGCGATTTGGAAACCATACGTCTGGCCATGTCTGCAGCTGAAACCGGTCATTTGGTGTTCGGAACACTACATACCAGCTCTGCGGCCAAGACTATCGACCGCATCATTGACGTCTTCCCCGCTGACGAAAAGGAAATGGTGCGCGCGATGCTGTCAGAATCACTGCGTGCGGTCATTTCACAAACCCTGCTTAAAACAAAAGACGGTACCGGACGTGTGGCAGCCCATGAAATTATGATTTGCACTCCTGCCATCCGTAATTTGATTCGCGAAGCCAAAGTGCCACAGATGTATTCCTCCATCCAGACCGGCGGTGCTCTTGGAATGCAGACGCTTGACCAATGCCTGCAAGATCTGGTCAAGCGCAACGTTGTATCATCTGCAGAAGCGCGCACCAAGGCTGCGAACAAGGATGCGATTGTCGGTTAATCAGCGGGATATCAGGAGTTCATCATGGAAAGAGACCAGGCTACCGAGTTAATGCATAATCTGTTGCGCGGGATGATTACCCAGAAGGCATCTGACCTGTTTATCACCGCCGGATTCCCGCCTGCATTCAAAGTGGATGGCAAGATGACTCCCGTTTCACAGCAGGTGCTTACACCGCAGCACACTATGGAACTGGCGAGCAGCATCATGAACGACCGCCAAGCCGCCGAATTCGAAGCTTCACACGAATGTAATTTTGCTATCAGTCCGGCCGACATCGGTCGCTTCCGCGTTAATGTGTTTATGCAGCAGCAGCGTATAGGCATGGTGTTGCGTACCATCACCACCAAGATTCCCGATCTTACGCAAATGGGAATGCCAGAAGTCCTCAAGGATGTGGCAATGACCAAACGCGGACTGGTCATTCTTGTTGGCGGCACCGGCAGCGGTAAATCCACAACATTGGCAGCCATGCTTGGCTACCGTAACCAGAACACTTACGGTCACATCATCACCATCGAAGATCCGGTTGAGTTTGTGCATGAGCACATCAACTGCCTCGTCACTCACCGCGAGATTGGAGTAGACACAGATTCTTGGCAAGTCGCATTGAAAAACACATTGCGTCAGGCACCAGATGTTATTTTCATCGGTGAGATACGCGACCGTGAAACCATGGAATATGCTGTGACATTTGCCGAGACCGGCCACCTGTGTATGGCTACCCTGCACGCCAACAGTGCGAATCAGGCGCTGGATCGCATTATCAACTTCTTCCCGGAAGAGCGTCGTGAGCAGTTGCTGATGGATTTATCTCTTAATATCAAAGCACTAGTTTCACAGCGCCTAATCCCTCGCGTGGATGGGATAGGCCGCTCAGTTGCCATGGAAATCATGCTTAACTCACCGCTCATCTCTGACATGATCTTCAAGGGCGAGGTGCTTGCAATTAAGGGGGTGATGTCAAAATCGCGTGAGCTTGGGATGCAGACCTTCGATCAAGCGCTGTTCGATCTGCACGAAGCCAACCTGATCAGCTATGCAGAAGCACTAAAAAATGCCGATTCAGTCAATGATCTGCGCCTGCGTTTCAAGCTGGAGGGTAAAAATTCCAAGGATCTTGACATGATGGCGGGACTGGATCACTTGCAGATGACTTGATCAGCCTGGGTCCGAAGAGATTCCAGCTCATTATGATTGGCGAAGGTACAACTTACGCAAACAACTGTGCCGGTGACCGCTATTTAATCTAAGCAATCTTGTGAGTATTGATACTCGAACGAGGAGCAGCTTCCCTTATCATTTTATTTTTCACCCAGATTAAACATTACCGGCGACTTATGCACCAATGATGATGGTGCGTATACGCGGCTTGGCAAATCACTCTAAAACTTCGCGCTCAATTTCTTCCACGGTGACATGGCGCACGTCCTTGCCCTTAACCATGTAGATCACATATTCGGACATGTTCTTGGCATGATCCCCGATGCGCTCAATAGCCTTGGCGACGAACAGAATTTCCAGCGCAGTGGAGATGGTGCGCGGGTCTTCCATCATGAAAGTGATGAGGTAACGCATGATGGAGCGGAATTCCTCATCAACCAACTCATCCTGACGTACTACTTGGGCCGCATAGGCAAGATCAAGACGAGCAAAGGCATCCAGTGATTTACGTAGCATGTCCAGAGCCATGTCTGCGGCACGCTTGATCTCCGTATAACGTGGCAGAATGAGACTTTTCCTCTGCGACAGCAGTTTGCCCATGCGTGCTATTTTTTCCGCCTCGTCGCCGATACGTTCAAGATCAGTAATCGTCTTAATGACCGTCATAACCATACGCAAATCACCTGCAGCAGGCTGGCGGCGAGCAATAATCTGGTTACAGCTCTCGTCGATTTCCACCTCCATCGCGTTAACGCGATGATCATCGTTAATAATGCGGTTCATTAGCGGTACATCGCCACTAACCAGTGCCTCAACAGCGAGCCGAATTTGACTCTCCACCAGTCCACCCATTTGCAATACTCGCGCACGCACTGCTTCCAGCTCGGCATCAAACTGTTTGGAAGTATGTTCAGCGGAAGCCATGTTCAGATCCTTATAATGGATAAATTTTGGGAATACTACTCGCGTACTGTGACAATACTGTTACATTTTAGCGCTTAAAGATCTCTACCCCGCTTGCAGTTCCCAACAACAGCACGTCTGCCCCACGACGCGCAAACAGACCGTTACTGACCACGCCGGTAATATTATTTAACGTGGTTTCCAGCTCCACCGGATTCAATATTTTTAGGCCAGACACATCAAGAATGAGGTTACCGTTGTCAGTAACAAAACCCTCTCGTAATTTGGGCTGCCCACCTAGCAACACCATTTGGCGTGCCACATAGCTGCTAGCCATGGGGATCACCTCCAGCGGCAATGGGAAGCTCCCAAGTACATCAACTAGCTTACTGGAATCGCATAAACAAATAAATTTTTTGCTCGCGGCGGCTATTATTTTCTCACGCGTCAATGCGCCGCCACCGCCCTTAATCATATGCAAGTGACGTGTAATTTCGTCAGCTCCATCTACATAAACAGATAAGGTACCCGCATCATTCAGCGAAACCACCTGGATACCATGCTCTTTTAAGCGCTGTGCTGAAGCCTCGGAGCTGGCGACCGCACCGCATATTTTTTTCTTGATCTTTGCCAGCTCGTCTATAAAAAAATTAGCCGTCGAGCCGGTGCCCACTCCCACGATGCAACTCGTCGGGACATACGCTATTGCGGCTTGTGCCACCGCGAGCTTTAACTCATCTTGCGTCATAGTTATGCTGCCTCAATTTAACAATTATCATATCTGATCGTGGATTATTGCAGGAATTAACACTTTTAGAAACACTTGGCATCTTTCATATTATGATATCTTTAATAAATTATTGCGCGGTCTTGCTAAGCAAGCTGTCCCAGCAAAATAGTGGCCTTACTTAGTAATCACTATGCATTTTCCATTGCCAAGTTAACCTTAGCCATACAATTGAAGTGCTTCGCAGAGCCAACACTATTTTAATAGATGACAAAACTTAACGTAGACACTGCTCCATTACAACACGAGGGCGTTCCATCGCCATGGATTTGCCGCTATGCTCAATTGATTCGTAAAGGCGGCCATGTACTTGATTTGGCTTGTGGTAGCGGACGCCATACTCGTTGGCTAGCGGCCAACCACTGGCAAGTAAATGCTGTAGATCGTGATGAGGCAGCTCTTGTCAGGTTGCAACAGCTACCTAATGTATCAACCACAATCGCAGACTTGGAGAATGATATTTGGCCATATTCTGACCATCGTTTCGATGGCATAGTCGTCAGCCGTTATCTGCATCGGCCACTATTGCCGCAACTGATCGAGTCACTGAATACTGGTGGGGTGCTGATTTACGAAACCTTTATGGATGGCAATGAGCGCTTTGGGCGACCAAAAAACCCAGATTTTTTGCTGCGCTCTAATGAGCTATTGGAGGTTTTTTTCCCGCACCTGACAGTTATTGCCTATCAACAAGGTGAGTTTCAAGAGCCAGGTCCTACCGTCATGCAGCGTATTTGCGCAGTGTCTAAAAAATTCGGCAATTAATTCGAGAACTAATCATTAGAATAAATATGGCTACCTATCTCAAGCTATATTCATATGATATTTTTCACCTTACACCAACCTGCTATTTCCGTTTGTAATTGTTAATTTTCGTCCAAATCCTTCTTGGCGAATTTAACGTCGAGCTGCTTTAATTTGCGATACAAATGAGTACGCTCCAAACCAACGTTCTTTGCCACACGGGTCATATTGCCATTCTCTTTATGCATGTGATAATTAAAATAAAGGCTATCAAAATGATCACGCGCTTCGCGTAATGGCAAATCGAGCGGCAACGAGAACTGAGCCGCGGCCTCCCAAATGGTTGCCACGCTTCCCCTGTCAACTAAATCTGCCGATGTAGCTTCCTGCCGAATATTTGGTGTTGCACCCAGCTTGATTGCCTTGGCAACAGCATCAAGCAATTTCTGTAACGCAATTGGTTTTTCAAGAAAGTCCACCGCGCCAATGCGCGTCGCCTCAAGTGCTGTTTCTATGGTGCCATGCCCTGACATCATGATAACTGGCATAGTCAACAAGTTCTGCCCCGCCCACTCTTTAAGCAGACTGACGCCATCGGTATTCGGCATCCAGATGTCCAGCAACACTAAATCTGGTACCTGCCGATTGCGAAAATCGCGCGCCTGAATAGCATTTTCAGCTAGATGCACATGATAACCTTCGTCAAACAAGATTTCTGAGAGCAACTCGCGTATTCCGATTTCATCATCTACCACTAGAATTTCTTTAGTTGCCATTTTTACGCGACCTCTATCAATAAGGGCAAGGTAACACTTACTCGCGTTCCACCAGTTGTTACATTTTCAATAACAATACTGCCACCGTGCTCTTCCACAATTTTTTTCACGATTGCCAAACCTAGCCCAGTACCTTTGGGCTTCGTCGTCCTGTAAGGTTCGAACGCGCGCACCAGCAAATGCTCAGGAAAACCGCTACCATTATCTTGCACGCACAGTTTCAATGCGCCGCCTTCCTCTGCCGTGCTCAGGATAATTTCCCGTTGAGTCACGTTTTGTAAAGCGTCACACGAATTCTGCAGCAAATTATGAATCACTTGACGTAAGCGTGTCGCATCCCCCTTCACCCAAGTTTGCACCGCATTCAAGCGCAAGGTAATTGGACTGCTGTTAGCTTCATACAACCCTAGCACTTCGCGCAGTAGCTGGTGCATGTCCAGCACCACCAGCTTGGGAGCAGGCATCCGGGCATAATCGGCGAATTCCGTTACCATATTTTTCATTGCTGCCACTTGACTCACGATAGTCTGCGTGGCTCGCTGTAATAGCTGTGCATCGCTACCGTCCAGCTTGGCGCTCAACTTGTGCTGAAGGCGCTCCGCAGATAGCTGAATAGGTGTAAGCGGATTCTTGATTTCGTGCGCCAAGCGACGTGCCACTTCGCCCCACGCGGCCTGACGTTCCGCTTGCAGCAAATAGGTAATATCGTCGAACACCACTACGTAGCTATTATCCGTCGCTGTGGATAACCGAGTGCCGCGCATTAATAATATCTGCTCACCATTTTTGCTAAGCCGCTCAATTTGACGCTGCCATTCTCCGCTTGCCACTTCATTAAAGGCCTGTATGACCGCATCAGAAAAGGGGCGAAACAGGGGATGCCGCTCAGCGATTTCAGCTAAGGGCACATCCTGTATATCCAGGAGCGATACCCCAAGTATCTGCGCAGCACTACTGTTGACAGAACGTAGCCTGAATTGCTCATCCACCACTAAAACGCCAGATGATAGGTGTGCCAGCATGCTTTCCAGGTAGGCTTTAGCATCTTCCGCTTGGCGCTGTTGCTGCTCGCTCGTGGTTTTCGCATCTGCCAGTTGTAACGTCATCTGGTTGAATAGCCCAGTCAGTGCTCCCAACTCATCACCACTTTTAATTGGATGCTGACGCGAAAAATCGCCCTGCGCTACCGCCCGCGTTCCTTCGGCCAACGCTGCGAGCGGTGCGCTTAGGCGATCACTGATAAAAAAAGCAGCTGACACCGCGCTTAACAACACAATCAACAGTGATAGTGTCAGCGTGATGCCAAACAAGCGCTTCAATCCCAAACGAGACAGCGACAGTTCTTGGTAATCGCGATAAACCGCCCGTACTATTTCTGCGTCAGCGGCAAGCTGTTTGGTCACTGGCTGTGTCAGCTGCAGGATAAGCGTTCCAGCCGACAGCTGCAGTGGCTTAACCATCACCAGCACACGCAATATCAGGCTGTTATCCGGCAGTGTGTCAATAATGCTATTTAGCCCCCGCTGACCTGCCTCACCAAGCATTTCGGCGTTCGGTGCATCTGGAGGTGGCTTGTGACTGCTGCTGGCAAACGCAAGTAGCTTTCCGTTTTTGTTAAACAATGCAACATCTTGAGCAGTACCATTGCCTATTAGCTGAGCCAACGTGTTTGTGTATTGATCTGGAGATTGTTTTGAAAGCGACAGGGCGGTGGACTGACCCTTATTGCTCAATTCATTAAGACCCGTTTCCAGCGCATTGCGGCCCAGATTCAAACCGCCCTCCAACGCTTTCTCTACCCGAAGATCGAACCACGACTCGATGCTCTTATCAAGAAACTGTACCGAAACAGCATACACCAGCAAACCGGGCAGAATCGCAATCAAAATGAAAAACAGCGTCAGGCGCAAGGTGAGTTTCGCACCAAATACTTGTGCCTTGAGCTTGCCGCGTAACTGCCATAATTGATAACCAACCAGTACAGTTAGGCACAAAGCCAAGACCCCGGCCAAAGTCAGCAGCACATAGTAATTGCGCGAAAATAGCTCCGTATTTGCGCTGGCGCTTGACAGCAGATAAAGCAGGAAACCGCCAAGCAGTGCACTGCTAAAAATCAAATACTTCACTGCCTAATCACTTTCGCGGTCTGCAGAAAATGCAATGGGGCGCACAATCCAGCGATACCAATTGGAATCAAAGCTCCAATCTTGGTTAGCCAAGGCATTGACTTGCAACGGTTTTGGCAATTGCGTTACATCCAGACGCATTCGAACTGCAGCAATGTAGTCCACCTTTTTAGATAATAACGTAGCATCAATAGGTGAAACAGACTGATGACTGATAATACGAAGTGCATCGCCCAGGCTAGAGAAATTTTGATACAGCGAGCCACGCTTGATGCGGTATTGGCGTGTCAGTTTGTTGTAAGATAATTTGGCAGTTTGTTCATTTGTCGCAATAACTTCGTCCAGCCAGTACCACCGAGGACGAATCAGGGTGAACTCCGTAATGAAGTACAGCGGCACACCGAGCGTAAGCGCTTGATCTACAATGAAGTTTAGACCGATGTCGAAGTCAGCCGAAAGCTGGTAATTGCCGTCAGAAAACCGTACCTCGGTTTTACGCACTGATATGCCTTCAGCACAGGCGACCGAAACGCCTAGCCATAATGCCAGCAGCACGGCCAGCAACCGCGCCAGGCTATGCTTGCTTTTGTAGTAATGCATAAAAGAATCCATCGCGCTGGTCATCGGGAAAAAGTTGACCTTGATTTAACTTGGGTACTGTCAGTGGCAATTGTTTGCCATCACCATGTTGATTTAAAAATTCATTGATAACCTGCTGGTTTTCTTGTGCAAAAATAGAGCAGGTTACATATAGCAACTTTCCATCTCTTTCCAGCAACCGCCACAACGTGCAAAGAATATGCAACTGCTGTTGCGCAAAGCCACTGATATCGCCCGGACGACGCAGCCACTTTATATCGGGATGGCGCCGCACCACACCTGAGGCGGAGCAAGGTACATCGGCCAAAATTCGATGGAACGGTTTTCCATCCCACCAGCTATCGGGCTGTGCCGCATCACCGTTTTGTAAATGCGCATGCAATTGAAGACGTTGCAGGTTTTCACGTATCAATTCCAAACGTTGTGCATTTTTGTCCAATGCGAGCAGATCCAGTTGCGCTAGCTCCAGAAGGTGGGTAGTCTTTCCGCCCGGTGCAGCGCACGCATCAAGCACCCGCATACCGTCTTGCACGTCCAGCAAGCGTGCTGCGTATTGTGCACCCGCATCCTGCACTGAAACCAAACCGTCGAAAAATCCTGGCAACTTATTTACCGGGATAGGGTTTCTCAACAGCACAGCATCAGGCTCAATCAGGTCGGCCTGAATATCATGCTGCGCGAGCAGTGCCAGATAATTTGCTGCACTGATGCATCGACAATTCACACGCAGCGTCATGGGCGGATGCTGGTTACCCGCTAATAAGATTGCCTCCGAATACCCTCCATATTGCGCTTGGACTGCAGATATCCACCATTGCGGATAGGCATAGCGGCCCTCCTCGCTGGCGGCCGCAACTGCAAGTAATGCCTCTCGGTTGCGCAAAAAATTTCGCAACACCGCATTTGCCAGCCCTCCAGCTGCTGCATTGCACTTTCTAACCGCGCGCACGGCATGATCTACCACCGCATGGGGCGCAGTTTTGGTATGCAGCAGTTGATATAAGGCCACTAATAACAGGCAACGTAGTTGCGTATCCTGAACCGGCTTATGCAACAATTGATCCAGCACGCGTGCTAACTGACCGTAAAAACGTAGCGTACCATAACTCAAATCCTGTAGCGCACCACGTTGCTGTGGCGTCAATTCGGGTCTAATTTGCCCAGGCATAGCCTGCAAAGCCGTACTCAATGTCTGACTCAGATTGCGTCCGGCCAGCACTTGGCAGACAACATGGCTGGCACCCCGTTGTGCTATATGCATATCAGAGGAATGAAGTACAATGATCGCCTGGATGTACTGCAAATCCCTGCATAAACTGCACCGCAGGCAATGCCTTGGCATTCTGGCGCTGCAATATCTCTAGGCATAATGCTCCTTGGCCGCATGCCACAATAATGCCGTTTTTTTCTATAGCCAGCACAGTTCCTGCTTCACCTTTGTCTCCTTCGCGCATGCTGGCTTGCCAGATTTTGACTGGCTCCCCATTAAGGAATGTAGTTGCGATAGGAAAAGGATTGTAGGCATGCACCGCACGAATGATTTGTATGGCATTTTCTGACCAGTCAATTAACGCTTCTGGTTTGCTGAGTTTGGCAGCATAAGTTGCTTCGGCCGCATTCTGCGGCACAGACTTTAATTGACCTTGCTCCAGCAAATGCAGTGCCTCGACGATAGCTTCAGCGCCCAACTTCGCCAATTTAGCATGCAATGTTTGCGTGGTGTCATGTGCAGTGATCGAGCAGGACTTTTTAAGCAACATATCGCCAGTATCGAGCCCCGCATCCATTTGCATAATGGTGATACCGGTTTCGTCATCACCCGCCAGAATGGCGCGCTGAATAGGCGCCGCACCGCGCCAGCGCGGCAATAGTGAAGCGTGGATATTAATACACCCGTAGCGTGGTAACTGCAGTAGCGCTGATGGCAATATCAGCCCATAAGCCGCAACCACTATTACATCCGCCGCATAGTTGGCAAGCTCTTGTTGCACATCGGCAGACTTTAATGAAGTAGGTTGTAGCACGGGCAGATTACGCGCTAACGCAAATTGCTTGACGGGGCTGGCAGTAAGTCGCATACCACGGCCAGCAGGCCTATCGGGCTGGGTCAACACCGCGACCACAGTAAATTGCTGCACCAGCAACGCCTCTAGTGCGGTGGCGGCAAAGTCTGGAGTGCCGGCAAAAATGATCTTTAGGGAAGAGTTGATTATCAGGACACCTTTAAAATTAATGGTGGTTTTCATCTAAGGCAAAATGCAACGCAGCCGCTTGAGAAAAAATATTTTTGAAATGCCTACATCATTTCGCGGCGGCGCTTCTTAAGCTTGGCTCGGAGGCGAGATTGTTTGAGCGGCGAAAGATATTCAACAAACACCTTGCCCTGAAGATGATCCATCTCATGTTGAATGCAGATTGCCAGCAACCCGTCCGCTTCAAGCGTGAAAGATTTACCTTGCGTATTGAGTGCATGCACAGTGACACGTTCGGCGCGGCGAATTTTTTCATATACCCCGGGAACTGACAAGCAACCCTCCTCGCAAATGCTCTCACCACTACTGGCAATAATTTCCGGATTAACTAACACCAACAACTGATCATGGGTCTCAGAAATGTCTATCACAATGATCTGTTGATGAACATTTACCTGAGTCGCGGCCAGCCCCACGCCCGGCGCAGAATACATTGTTTCGGCCATATCCGAGACAAGCTTGCGTGTAGTGGCCGTTACTTCATGCACAGGTACTGCAACAAAATGTAACCGCTCATCCGGATATTGCAATATTTGTAAAATTGCCATAAATGCTTGCTAATTTAAATAACTAGGGGCAAAATTTAAAACGTATCACACAAACATCGTGCAATACTTGTTGTTCTCAGCCTGGCTTCTAAAAAACTGGGTTTCCAAGCAAAATGGAGTTTCCATGCATAAGATTATTATATCGCTGATTTGCTGTTTATTGCCCACCTTCGCCTTTGCTGATACGGTTAAAATCCAAGACAATGCACCGGATAGTCACATTGTAGTGAAAGGGGATACGCTGTGGGACATCTCCGCCAAATTTTTCAAGGATCCATGGAAATGGCCACAAATTTGGGGCTTAAACAAAGATTCCATTAAAGATCCACACTGGATTTATCCCGGTGACGTGATTCATTTGGATCGTGCAAGCGGTACACTGCACATAGGTCGGATTATAAAGACCGAAGCAACAGCCGGCCCTGGGCAATCTGACAACGTGAAACTTTCCCCTCGGGTTTATGAGGAAAGCAGTAAACACAACGCAATCCCCAGTATTTCAGCCAAGGACATCGAACCTTTCCTCGGCAAACCGCTAATAGTTGAGGAAAATGGGCTATCTAACGCACCAACTATAGTTGGCACCCTCGATCAACGCGTCCTTCTGGCCACTGGAGATACAGCATACGTTAAAGGCCTATCCGAAGGCGAGGGGGTACTGTGGCAAATCTACCGTCCAGGCAAGACACTGCTTGACCCAGAGAGCAAGGAAATACTGGGATACGAGGCAGTTTACCTGGGTGACGCAAAGGTCGAAAAATTCGCTGATATCAGCACGCTTACGATCGCAAAATCACTTAATGACATTAACAAAGGAGATCGACTTATCCGAGCCTCCGATGAATTTGCCGGAAGCTATGTGCCCCGCGCCCCGGACAGCCGGATTGCAGCACGCGTGATCTCTATTTATGCTGGCGTTTCTCAAGCGGGTCAACATTCCATCGTAACCCTCAACAAGGGGCGCCGTGACGGCCTTGAAAATGGCCATGTACTGGCGCTATATCGCAAGGGAGATGTCACCAAGGAAAAAGGGGAAACCCATACTCTGCCGGATGTGCGCTACGGCCTGTTATTTGTATTCCGTACTTTTGACAAAGTTGCCTACGCACTAGTGATGCGAACCCGACTGCCAGTGCATTTGTTGGATAACGCGCTGACGCCCTGACTCCCCAACCTATGGACGCTGAACTTGCGTCATGGCTTGCCCTGAACCAAATATCTGGCTTAGGGAATGAAGGGGTACGCCGTTTGCTGCAAGCTTTCGGCACTCCCACCCAAGTCTTCGCCACGCCGGCGCAGACTCTTCAACAAGTAGTCCAGCCAGCCATTGCCGCAACCATTACACAAGGCTGGAACGAAGAAAAGCTAGCGCCCATTGCCAGTTGGCTGACTGATCCGCACAACCATATTGTCACCCTGGCTGACCCTGACTATCCGCAGGCTCTGCTTAATATTTCCGACCCACCACTACTGTTGTATGTAAAAGGGCGGCTAGAATTGCTTAATCACCCAGCGCTAGCCGTTGTTGGCAGTCGCAACGCCACCCCACAAGGGCTAAGCAATGCGGAGGCTTTTGCGCAGGCAGCGAGTGCTGCTGGACTGTGCATTGTAAGTGGCATGGCGCATGGCATAGACGCCGCAGCGCATCGCGGAGGGTTGCGTGAGTGCGGTTCCAGCATAGGCATAGTTGGCACTGGGCTGGACAAAGTTTACCCTGCCGCCAACCGTCAACTGGCGCACCAATTGGCACAGGACGGCGCGCTGGTTTCCGAGTTTTCACTAGGAACTCCACCATTAGCGGCAAATTTTCCGCGCCGCAATCGCATCATCAGCGGCCTTAGCTTAGGGTGCCTGGTGGTCGAAGCCTCTCTACAAAGCGGTTCACTGATTACCGCCCGCATGGCACTGGAACAAGGGCGTGATGTTTTCGCCATTCCCGGTTCTATTCACGCCCCGCAGACAAAAGGATGCCATCGGCTGATCAAACAAGGCGCTAAACTGGTAGAGTGCGCGCAAGACATTCTGGAGGAACTGGGACATTTTTCCGCCAGCACGACCCTGCAATCTAGCGTCCTCAAAGAACACCCATTGTTAATGCATTTAGGTTTCGATCCGGTCGATATGGACAGTTTGAGCCAGCGCAGTGGCTTGACGATTGGGGCGCTATCCGCCATCCTGTTACAACTTGAGCTGGCTGGTGACATCGCAACTTTACCAGGCGGGCTTTACCAACGTATAAATTAAAATTGCAATTATTCAGGTCTGGTGGAACAACATTACCCCACAGGAGAAAAAACTGTAACCATTTATAATCCCTTGCTCCTAAGTTTTACCATTACTTACAATCAATTTTTTATCGGGGCATTATGTTTGACATTTTAATGTTTTTATTTGAAAGCTATTTTCATGCTGGCCGCTATCCCAATTCAGACAAGCTATCCCGCAAGTTATCCGCCGCCGGATTCGAAGATGAGGACATTACTCGGGCGCTGACTTGGTTGTCTGGTCTAGAACAGTTGAATAAAGCAAACTATCCATCCACCATTAATGATAGTAGTGGGCGCTTTTATGCCGACTTGGAAATCAAACGCGTTAGCTTTGAAACACTGCGCTTTCTGACATTTTGGGAACAAAACAAGATAATCACACCCATAGAACGGGAAATGATCCTCGACCGCGCGGTTGCATTGAACCGTGACAATTTGCCGCTGGACCAAGTTAAACTAATCGTTCTCATGGTGCTGTGGAATCAACGCCAAGACTTGGATCCTTTAATAGTTGAAGACCTGCTTATTCCGGCCGATTCCAGTCGCTTACATTAAACATTAAAATAAAAAAATATCACCATGGCGAGCAATCTACTAATCGTTGAATCACCGGCCAAAGCCGTCACCCTAAAAAAATATCTGGGTAAAGATTTTGAAATACTAGCGACCTATGGGCACGTGCGCGACCTGATACCCAAATCAGGGGCGATCGACACTGAACATGATTTTGCCATGCAGTATGAAGTTATTGCGCGTAACAGCAAACATGTAGACGCCATCGCAAAAGCCGCCGCTCAGGCAGACAATATCTATCTGGCACCTGACCCGGATCGAGAAGGGGAAGCCATTGCATGGCATGTCGCTGAGCTGCTCAAAGGCAAGCGCAACTTAAAAAATAAATCCATGCAGCGTGTCGTATTCTACGAAATTACTCAGTCTGCGGTACTCGAAGCAGTTGCACATCCGCGTGAAATCTCCATTCCCTTGGTCAACGCGCAACAGGCGCGACGTGCGCTGGATTACTTGGTGGGTTTCAACCTTTCGCCGCTGCTATGGCGAAAAATACGCCCCGGGCTTTCTGCCGGACGCGTGCAAAGCCCGGCGCTACGCCTGATCGTGGAACGAGAATTAGAAATCGAGGCATTCCGCTCGCAGGAATATTGGACTGTCCACCTCGACAGCCAGAAAAACAACCAACCATTTACCGCCAAACTGTTTCAATATCAAGGGAAAAAACTGGAACAACTGGGTATAGCCAGCGAGACGGAATACCGCAATATTTTTGACAAAATCAGTGCGGCCAAATTGCCGCCGCGCGTGGTACGAGTGGAAAAGAAAGCCAAACAGCGCTATGCCGCTGCTCCGTTCACCACCTCCACGCTACAGCAGGAGGCAGCGCGCAAATTAGGCATGTCCACTGACCGCACTATGCGTATCGCCCAACAGCTTTATGAAGGAATCGACATCGGCGGTCAAACTGTGGGGCTGATCAGTTATATGCGTACCGATTCTGTCACGCTGGCACAAGAAGCCCTGCAGGACATACGTAGTTATATCGCTGCACAATTTGCATCGGACTATTTGCCCAAAACTGCACCCCTCTACAAAAGCAAAGCCAAAAATGCACAGGAGGCTCACGAAGCAATACGGCCGACCTCGATTACTCGCACCCCGGATAGCATGCGGGAATTCCTCACCATTGATCAAGCACGACTCTATGAAATGATTTGGAAGCGTACGCTCGCATGTCAAATGGCTCCCGCGCGTTTCGATACAGTCAGCCTTGATATCCGCCTCGGCGGGGATGACACCCTGTTTCGCGCCAACGGTCAAACCCTGGTATTTCCTGGCTTTATCGCTGTCTATCAAGAAAGCACGGATGACAGCGAAGAAGAAGAAAACAAAAAATTGCCGCCCCTGGAAGAGGGCGAGACCCTTCCTCTTGACAAACTATACGGTGAGCAGCATTTTACCCAGCCTCCACCACGATTTTCTGAAGCTAGCTTAGTAAAAACTTTAGAAGAACATGGCATCGGCCGCCCCTCCACTTACGCCAGCATTATTTCCACGCTCCAGGCTCGAGAATATGCATTGCTCGACAAAAAACGATTCAAGCCAACCGATGTCGGACGGGTTGTTATCCGTTTCCTCACCGAACATTTTACGCGCTATGTTGATTACGGATTTACTGCGCAAATGGAAGATGAGCTGGATGAAGTTTCAGATGGCACGCGCGATTGGATACCAGTATTGAACGATTTCTGGCATCCCTTCGCTGCGCTTATACAAGATAAAAAAAACATTGAGCGTAAAGATGTAACACAAGAACTAATCGACGAAGCCTGTCCCAAATGCGGCAAGCCTTTAGCGACCCGCCTGGGTAAACGTGGCAATTTCATTGGCTGCACAGCCTACCCGGAGTGCGACTACACTCGCAACCTCACAGCTGAAACCGATACGGGTGAAATGCGCAAAGAGCTGGGAAACGATTTAGTCAGTGGTCTGCCGGTGTTATTGTTGCGCGGTCCTTATGGCTATTACATACAGCTTGGGGAAGTAGAAGTCGGTTCCAAAACAAAACCGAAGCGTATTTCCTGGCCAAAAGAATTACCTCCAGACAGTGCAGATCTTGCTGCTGCCACACAATTGCTGCAACTTCCCAAGGAATTGGGACTCCACCCCGAAAGCGGCAAAAAAATTATCGTCAATATTGGACGCTTCGGTCCTTATGTCGGGCACGATGGCAAATTTAAATCCATTCCCAAGGGAGATAGTGTTTTCACCATACAGCTGGACCGTGCGGTAGCATTATTAGCAGAGGCAAGAACTTCCAACACTGTGTTACGAGAGCTGGGCGACCATCCTGATGATCAAAAGCCAGTGGAGGTCTGCAATGGCCGCTATGGACCATACGTAAGACATGGAAAAATTAACGCCACGCTGCCTAAAGACGTATCCCCGGAAGAAATAACATTACAAGAAGGTCTGGCACTACTGGTAGAACGTGCGGCAAAAGGGCCTTCTCCAAAGAAAACCACAGTCAAGAAAAAACCTGCGGCTCCGAAAAAGTCTGCGGCTCCGAAAAAGTCTGCTGCTCCGAAAAAGCCTGCTGCTCCGAAAAAGCCTGCTGCTCCAAAAAAATCTGCCACCCCAAAAAAGTCCGCTACCAAGAAGTAATATGTCCATTATGCTGCACTGGCACCTCAAAATCACCCTCGACCATGCAATCAGAATCCGAGCATGAATACAGGATAGTTGATACAGGAAGTCATGAGCTTCCACGCCACATGTGAACAAGGTATTTAGAGTAATGATTTACTTCTTCCGCCCAACACTTGCAGCACTGAGTAACCTGGGCTTATCGTTTTCAGTACTTTGTCATTTTTTTGATAAAGCTGGCCGGACAAACACACGATAATTACTCGAGTTTGTGTAACTCAACCTTAAGCGCTTCGACATTCTTGTCGTGTAGCATAACCTGCTCCTGCAAGGCTTTTATATTTTCTTCATATTTGGTCGCATTTCGATAATTCATACCGTCTTTATCCTCGACAATTTTTGAATTTTCTTTCCCATTTTTCAGGTTCTGGCGAGCTTCTTCGACCAGCTTTTGTTCTGCTGATAACTCTTCTTCAAGTATCTCGCGCCGCAAGTTATCGCGGTTTTTCTGTGTAGTCCGATCTACCTTGAGGGAATCAGAAGGCGCAGCGTTATTGCGTGCGCGCGCAGGAGGCGACACGATAGTCGGTGGCTCCAGATCAAGTTTTTTGGAGCCTTTAATAGGTGTGCTGGAATATGTCACATGTCCATCAGCATCGACTTTTTTATATATTACCGCCTGTGCCCAGCTGATATAGCCAGCACACAGGATAGTTAACACGTAATGTGGCTTCATCATTCTGTGCCTTACAAAAATTATTTAGAGGCAGTATAAATCCAAAGTCAGCGTGTGTGAAAAAACATGCGGGCTCCGAAAATTCAAGCTGGAAACTTCGCCCGTTGGTGAACAGCCCTACATCCAACGAACGAATCGACGTAAGGACGCGCTAAAGTTATTTATAATAAACGTGACTTATCACCCGCCACAAATCCGCATAGAGGAATATTTACCCCCTTGCCCAGAGCGATTATTTTAAACAACTCACCCATCTCAGCAGGGCTAGTCAACTTTTGCAGCTGTGCAGAAAGCGGAAGGTAATCGCGAACATTTTCAGAATCGGTTTCTGCCAGTAAACCAGTAATTCCACCGTTAATCAGAAAACAGGCTTGAGTTGTATAGCCATACAGGTGCAACCCTGCATCAATGGCCGCTTCTGCTACGGCCGTGAAATCTACATGCGCGGTAATGTCCTGCAATCCAGGCAGGAAGAACGGATCATCATGTGCATGATGACGATAGTGGCATATGAGTGTGCCTTGCGTGCGCTGCGGATGGTAATACTCGCGCGCGCCAAAACCATAGTCAATAAAAAGGAGCACGCCTCGATGTAAGCGCTCGCTCAGGCTGCTAACCAAGCCACGTGCGGCAAGCGACACCTCACTGAGCGTGTCTTCAGGCACTTTGACCTGTTGGGCAATCTCCCGCAGCATTGAACTTTCCGGCAGGCGTTCCTGCCACACAAAGTTTTTCTCCTTACTCGCCACACCGCGTTCAACAATATTCGCGTCAGTCCAACGCACCAGATGCACTGGCAGCGCGTCCAGCACTTCGTTGGCGACAAGCACGCCAGAAATGCTGTCTGGAAGCGCATCCAGCCAATGCACGCGGTTAATTAAATGTGGCAAGCGTGCTTGCAGCAATGCTTGTTGCCGCTCGCGTAAGTCAGCGCTTACTTCCAGAATGTCATAGCGTTCGGGCAGACTATTCTGCTGTTCCAACTCGCCCAATATATCAACAGCCAACTTGCCGCTACCTGCACCGAGCTCAATAATATGCGGTGTGCTTTGCGCCATAATTTCAACTAATTGTCGCGCCAATGTTCGACCAAATAACGAAGAAATTTCCGGCGCGGTGACATAATCTCCGGCTGCGCCGAACTTGCGTGCCCCGGCACTGTAATAGCCCATTCCCGGCGCATATAACGCCAATTCCATGAAACGCGAAAATGGAATCCACCCTCCTTGCCGCAAGATATCGTGATGAATCAGATCACGCACTTGATCGCTGTGCGCCTGAGCTTCGGGGGATGGCAAGGGCAGTGAGGACATGATTGAGTGATGGGGATGTGTTAAATTACATACCGTAAGTTTAGTGGAGAGCACCATGCAAGGTAAAGTGGTATTAGTGACGGGTGGCGCAAAACGCGTGGGGGCAGCGATCTGCCGCAAGCTGCACGCGGCGGGGGCGGACATCGCGCTGCACTACCATTCTTCTGCGCAGGCTGCATTGGATTTACAGTCAGAACTGCAAGTCGTGCGCCCCAACTCTGTGTTGCACTTACAGGCCGATCTGCTGGATCCGCAAGCGCTGTCCCGGCTGGTAGAAGAAACCATCAGTCACTTTGGGCGGCTGGATGCGCTGGTTAACAATGCCTCCAGTTTTTTTCCTACGTCGCTGGGCGATGTTAATGATCAAAATTGGAATGACCTCATTGGTACCAACCTGAAAGCCCCGCTGCTGCTCGCACAAGCGGCAGCGAGGGAGCTGCGTCACAACCACGGTGCCATTGTCAACATAGTAGACATTCATGCCGAACGACCCATGCACGGCTACCTGCTGTACAGCATAGCAAAGGGCGGACTGGCGGCGCTCACACGTGCTCTGGCGCAGGAAATGGCGCCACAGGTTCGCGTCAACGCTATTGCCCCCGGCGTCATTGTGTGGCCTGAAAGTGCGGAATGGGACGATGAGACGCGGCGTAGGAAGATCATCGCACACACCTTGCTGAAGCGTGAAGGTGAGCCTGACGACATTGCCCGCACCGTAAAGTTTTTATTAAGTGATGCACCCTACATTACCGGACAAATTATTGCGGTGGATGGCGGACGTAGTATTAACCTTTGAATGAACAATATGAACGCCATTACACACCCCATCCATTTTGAGCATCACTCCAGCAACTTTAACCGCCTGCGCGGACGACTGGAACAGCAAGTTGGCCGTGCTATCGGCGACTTCAACATGATCGAGGAAGGCGACACCATAATGGTGTGCATGTCTGGTGGCAAAGATTCTTATACGTTGCTGGAAATTTTGCTCACGCTGCAAAAACGCGCGCCGATTAATTTTCGCCTTATCGCCATGAATCTGGATCAGAAGCAGCCGGGTTTTCCGGAACACATTCTGCCGGACTATTTCAAATCCCTGGGCATAGAGTATCGCGTTGAAACCCAGGACACCTATTCCATCGTCAAGGAGAAAGTTCCAGAAGGCAAAACCACCTGCTCACTGTGCTCACGTTTACGTCGCGGCATTATCTATCGCGTGGCCGGAGAGCTGGGTGCGAACAAGATCGCATTGGGCCATCACCGCGACGACATAATAGAGACGCTGTTCCTGAATATATTCTTCGGCGGCAAACTCAAGGCTATGCCGCCGAAGCTGGTTACCGATAAGGGCGACCACGTGGTGATTCGTCCACTGGCTTATTGCGCCGAGAAAGACATTGCCAGTTTTGCCCGCACCCTGAAATTCCCCATCATCCCGTGCAATCTGTGCGGTGCACAAGAAAACCTGCAACGCCAGAATATCAAGGAAATGTTAACTGCGTGGGAGCGCCAGTACCCCGGCCGCAGCCAATCCATCTTTACCGCCATGCAGAACGTTAGACCCTCACACCTGATGGACAACAAATTGTTTGACTTCAAGAATATCAATGTAGGGGACATGGTGGATGAAGGCGATGTAGCATTTGATGGATAAGTGTTCAGCATAGCTAGCAGCCTGTCAGGCTATTGAAAATAAACTCAAAAATTGAGGAGTTATGATTATGTTGACCGCGACCCAAAAGAAAACTGCCGAATCCCTCGTAAATATCTTCGAGACCGGCGAAGTGCTAGGTGATTACGGCCAAGTAACACTGATTGCCGGTGACACTGGGCACCTCACCTTCGGCCGATCACAGACCACACTCGGCTCAGGCAACCTGAATGAGTTAATGCAGCGCTATTGTGCAAACTCAGGTGCCCGCTTCGGCACCCGTTTAGCATCCTATCTGCCGCGTTTTGCGGCACGCGACCTTAAGCTGGATACGGAATCCAAACTTCATAATTTGCTACGTGCCAGTGCTGACGACAACGTTATGCGCGATACGCAGGATACCTTTTTCGACGAGACTTATTGGCAGCCCGCCGCTCAAGCTGCGGAGCGCTTACAGATCACCAGTCCGCTTGGGGTGGCGGTGGTCTACGACAGTTTCGTACACGGCTCATGGAAAGCAATGCGCAACCGCACCACACAACAGGTCGGCGATATCACCAGCATCAGCGAGCAGAAATGGATTGCCGCATACATAGCTGTCCGCCGTGCCTGGCTAGCCCAAAGTTCGCGTGCCGACTTACGCGCCACCGTCTATCGCATGGACGCTTTTCAGCGCCTGATTGATCAGGATTACTGGGGGTTGGAATTACCGCTGGTTGTACGCGGCCAAGAAATTTCCAGCGTAACGCTTTCAGCCACTCCGCGCGGCTGTTACGATGGTCCGCAGCCTGGAACGCGTTCATTGGCGCTGCAATCGCCTCTGCAACGCGGGCTGGATGTGCGCCTACTCCAGCTTGGGCTGTCGGATCGCGGCGTAGACATTAAAGCGGATGGAATATTCGGTCAAACGTCATTGCAACTCATTAAAAAATACCAGTCTACTCATGGCCTGCCGGTAACCGGTGTCGCCGACGTGGCGTTGATCGCACAGCTTGTTGCATAAACTGTTAGGGCAATGCTGAACAAGCCCCTCCGTTCGGGCTGAGTTTGTCGAAGCTATTTGCAAGTTATTGATTTCAAGCGGTACGTTTCGACAAGCTCAACGCGAACGGACTTGTTCAGCGTAGCCTTAACAATATCCCAACTTACGACCTTTTTCGTATCGGAAATAACACATGCTTGCTTTCCCATCCCATTTACAGTAATTTGCTTAATTACGTAGGGGTCCTCGTCATCAATGCGACGAGGTGAGAGATACCCTTTGAACCTGTACGGATAATGCCGTCGTAGGGAAGCGTCAGTTGTTTCTATGATGCTCCTTGCTTTTTTGGAGCAACCCACCATGAATGCCCATCCAAAGTTTTTAAGCCAAGCTGCCCACGTTGACGAAGCGGCAGTGCAGCCTTTACCGAATTCACGCAAAATTTATGTTGCGGGGTCACGCCCCGACATTCAAGTGCCGATGCGCGAAATCTCGCAATCCGACACGCCAGCAAGTATGAATGCGGAAAAAAATCCGCCGATATATGTGTATGACTGCTCCGGCCCCTACACCGACCCGGCCGCCAATATAGACATCCGTTCCGGTCTGCCAACCCCACGCATGCCGTGGATTATCGAGCGTAACGACACCGAAGAATTAGCCGGCCCGTCGTCGCAATATGGCATCACACGTCTGAATGATCCCGAGCTGGCCGAATTGCGTTTCAATCTGCGCCGCACACCGCGCCGCGCAAAAGTGGGCGCGAACGTGTCACAAATGCACTACGCTCGCCAGGGCATCATCACGCCAGAGATGGAGTTTGTCGCGATCCGCGAAAATATGCGTCGCAAAGAGTATCTCGAAGAATTAAAAGCATCCGGCCCGATGGGAAATAAATTGGCCAATTTAATGGGCCGCCAGCATCCCGGCCAGTCTTTCGGCGCCAGCATTCCGGCCGAAATTACGCCCGAATTCGTACGCGATGAAATTGCCCGTGGTCGCGCCATTATCCCCGCCAATATTAATCATCCTGAAGTCGAGCCGATGATTATCGGCCGCAATTTCCTGGTAAAAATAAACGCCAATATCGGCAACTCGGCCGTCACCTCCAGCATCGGCGAAGAAGTTGAAAAACTGACGTGGGCGATTCGCTGGGGTGCCGACAACGTAATGGATCTCTCCACCGGCAAGCATATCCACGAAACGCGTGAATGGATCATACGCAATTCACCGGTGCCAATCGGCACCGTGCCAATTTACCAGGCTCTGGAGAAAGTCAACGGTAAAGCCGAAGACCTGACGTGGGAAATCTACCGCGACACACTGATTGAGCAAGCCGAGCAAGGCGTCGATTACTTTACGATTCATGCCGGCGTGTTGCTGCGTTACGTACCCCTAACGGCCAACCGTATGACTGGCATCGTATCGCGCGGCGGCTCTATCATGGCCAAATGGTGTCTGGCTCATCATAAAGAATCTTTCCTGTACGAACATTTCGAAGATATCTGCGAAATCATGAAAGCGTATGACGTCAGCTTCAGTCTCGGCGATGGCCTCCGTCCCGGCTCGATCTTTGATGCCAATGACGAAGCGCAACTGGGCGAATTGAAAACACTGGGTGAACTCACCCAAATTGCCTGGAAACATGATGTACAAGTGATGATCGAGGGCCCCGGCCATGTGCCCATGCACCTGATTAAAGAAAACATGGATCTGCAACTGGAACAATGCCATGAAGCGCCGTTCTACACACTGGGGCCGCTCACGACAGACATTGCACCGGGTTACGACCACATCACCTCCGGTATCGGCGCAGCGATGATAGGCTGGTACGGCACCGCAATGCTGTGCTACGTGACACCAAAGGAACACCTCGGCTTGCCGAATAAAGCTGATGTCAAAGAAGGCGTCATCACCTATAAGCTCGCGGCACATGCCGCCGACCTTGCCAAAGGCCATCCCGGCGCACAGATTCGCGACAACGCGTTATCCAAAGCACGCTTTGAATTCCGCTGGGAAGATCAGTTCAATCTAGGCCTTGATCCCGACAAAGCGCGCGAATTCCATGACGAAACGCTACCCAAGGATTCCGCCAAGGTCGCGCATTTCTGCTCCATGTGCGGGCCCCATTTCTGTTCGATGAAAATCTCGCAGGAAGTACGAGACTATGCCGCCACTCAAGGCGTAGACGAACAAACTGCCCTTCAAAAAGGAATGGAACAAAAAGCGGTGGAATTCGTGAAGCAGGGGACGAATATTTATAGCAAGGCATAATCATGTGTCGCATCCGAAATCATCGCCAGTTTATGCACCTTACAGGTGCCTTTGTCGGCATCTTTTAGGGTGTCTATTTTACCTTGGGCAACTCAACAGGAGGTCTCATGAGCTACGTGCGTCGCATTCTCTCAATTGTTCTGTGTACCGCGTCCCTCAGGGCGGCCGGTGTCACAATGTGCCCGGACGGTCAGTTTCACAGTTATGGTCAATGCAAGCTGTCCCCCTGATGGTCGCTTCATTGACGCCCAGTAATATGGAGAAGAAATGACAAAGACTTTGATTGCCGCTTCCGAACTTGAGAAGCTGATACAAGACGAGATATCGACCTCCAAGGCTCTCGATGGAGATTGCAAAGATTGCAAAGTCAACTCGGTCTATTGGCACGAACCCGACGAAAGCGGGTCAAACTGGGACTTGCATTCCTTCAACGGCTCATCCGCATGCGCAGATGTCATCCTGAGCATAGTTGCGAAGTTCAAGCCGATTTACAACCTCAAAGAGTAACTCGCTCACGATGAGCGAGTTGCCCAACCCATCATTCCATCGGACCTGCGCGAAAAGCCGCGCAGGCCGGTGAATTCAAACGTTTCGGTCTTATGACTCTTGCCGATCTAATCGCCTTTCTCAAAGAGTGGAAAGAGCTCGCGGGTGCTGCTATCGGCGCCTTCGCATCAATCGTCGTTGCACTCTTGGTGGCACATGACGCAAGACGCCGAGAAGACGTTTCCGCCGCAATGGTGCTTGTCGGAAACCTCACTTCACTGATTGCGGCGGCAAACACCTTGAAGAAAAAAGCTACTGAGGAGAGGATTTCTAATTTCGACTACCCCATGTGGTTAGCCACTCGGCTTGCGTTCTACCGCCCTCCGATGTCGCCACTTTTCGAGGGCTGTGTCGCCCGCCTAATGCCCGTTGATGTTCGCCTAGCTGCACACCTTGAAATATTCAGTGTCGCGTACCGCAGTGTCGAACATCATATAGAGCGCTTGTCGAGAGACACCGAGCATTTCCGAGAGCATAAGAAATTTGCGCGCTCTGATGCTGATGTACGTGCTGATGCAGAAGTAATCCAAAAAGGCATTGCAATGGCTGCAAACCACGCCAGCTGTGCCGAGCATTTGCTGACCTGCCTAGTTCTGAGCCATTGGCCCACTTGGCACCGCCTTAGGCGTCTAGTGTCTAATTGCATTAATAAAAGATATTAACTAAAATATCACCTTCAGGGTTTATTGCCGGAGGTGTTCCATGTCCCGAGTTGCAGTGAAACTATTGTGCACAAAAGAACAGGAAATGGCGTTGAATAAACTCGCACGTAGTCGCACAGAGCAGACCCGATTAGTTGAGCGGGCCAAGATTGTTCTGGCCTGCTTGTCGGGTAAACGCAACGATCAAATTGCCACTGAAATGAAGTTGCGCCCCAATACCGTAGGCATTTGGCGCAATCGCTTTGCAACACATGGTTTGGCTGGTTTGCACGATCAGGCCCGCTCCGGCAAGCCAAGCACCTACGACCACTCGGCTTTGCGGCAACGTATCCTGGAGCAACTGGAGATGGCGCCGCCTGCAGGAATGAGCACCTGGGATGGCGGTTCTGTCGCGGTGAGTTTGGGCGTGTCTGCCGATGTCGTGTGGCGAATCTTACGCAAAGAAGGGATACAGCTACAACGGCATCGGTCTTGGTGCGTCAGCACCGACCCGGAGTTTGCCGCCAAGTCCGCCGACGTGATTGGCCTGTACCTCAACCCGCCACACAATGCTTTGGTGCTCAGTGTTGACGAGAAGCCGTCGATTCAAGCCATTGAGCGAACCTGTGGTTATGTACATACCAGTAGCGGCAAGATCGTGCGTGCGATGAAGAGTACCTACAAACGCCACGGCACGTTGAATCTGTTTGCCGCGCTGCAAGTCGCCACCGGGCAGATTCATGGCAAGACCACCGCGACAAAGAAACGGGTGGACTTTCAGGCCTTCCTTGACGAAGTAATTGCACAGCAACCAGAGGGGCGGGAGATTCATATTATTTTGGACAATCTATCGACCCACAAAGGAAACACCGACTGGCTAGCCGCTCACCCCAACGTGATACTCCACTTTACGCCCACGTCGGCGAGCTGGCTTAATCAGATTGAAATATGGTTCGGGATTTTGCAGCGCAAAGCACTGCGAGGAGCAAGCTTCGAGAGTATCGACAAGCTTACACAAGCCATTAATGACTTCACAACTGCGTACAATAAAAATGCATCGCCATTCATTTGGCGCAAGCGTGAAGTCAAGGGTGCCCAGCTCCGCAATACTATTATTAACTTATGCAATTAAACACTAGTATGTCCAACCAAGGAGCAACGCGAATGTAAGTGCTTGTTGTCCACCGGCGACCGCTAACCTGGCACTCAATAGCTGCACATCAAGACAGTTAAGTAGGGTGGGCACGTTGTGCCCACGCGGGCAGCTGCACGTTGACCATGCCCGTGTTTAACCGAGTTGAAATGAATGTATCGACAGGGCGGGCAAAATCATTTTCATCACAAATTTGGTGTTCCCAGAATCGCCGTGCCAGATAGCCGATTCGCAATGTTTGAGAATCCGCGTGGGCACAAAACTACATGGCAGAATGCGTTGGTGAGCCGGTGTGAGTAAGTCGGACGGGCGGGCTCAGTCGCCGTCTTCAAACTCCGCCGCCAGTAGATACTTGAGCGTAAATGTATCGTAGTCAAATTCGGTGTCGTCCGAGACCTTCGCCAAAACCAGGGGTGCAAGGTGCTTCCGCTCCTCCGCGGTCTCTAAGTCTGAGAAGTCAAGTAGGGTGGGCACGTCTTTGTGCCCACGCGGGCAGCTCAATCGACATGGCGGGAAAAAATCATTTTCATCACAAATTTTGTGTTCCCAGAATCGCCGTTGCCAGATAGTCGATTCGCGATATTTGAGAATCCGCGTGGGCACAAAGACGTGCCCACCCTACATCGCTGAATGGTTGGTGAACCGGTGTGAGTAAGTCGGACGGGCGAGCCGCTCAGTCGCCGTCTCCCATCTCCAACGACAGTAGATAATTGAGCGTAAATGTATCGTAGTCGAATTCGGTGTCGTTCGCGACCGTCGCCAAAACCAGGGGTGCAAGGTGCTTTCGCTCCTCCGCAGTCTCTAAGTCTGAGAATTTGGCCGCAGCCGCCGCGGCGTACATTTCATCCATCAGCCGTCTTGCCCGCGCATCGTAGCTCTCGATGTCGGGATTGCCAGGAATGATGTTATCCTCGATCCAGTTCTCAGCCCAATTTTGGAAGCGCTTGCTCATGATTGTCCACCTCTCTCCTGCATCGTATTCGGGGCCGGTTTCCCGGGCTACTGTGACCTGCCCGATATTTCGGTCCAAGTAAATAGAAGTCTACTACACCGCATTATATGCTTCAATAGCGCGGTAGCCCACTAGGTTGTGCTGAATGAAATGAAGCCCAACATCGCACTCACGTTTGGCCTGGTGGCAGATACGAGTGTGCTTGTTCTTTACTGGAATTCTGGGGAGACATTACTTAATTGCGCAAGGCATTAAGTAATGTCTCCCCAAAATTTTTAAGCGTAAATTTAAAGTTAAGGGATCAAGTTTAAATTACGTTAAATACAGATGTAGCAATCTGCTACACTCATGCTTCCAGAACTCATTTCAAGGAATGATCATGGCAAAATCTGCCTCTCCTATTCGGTTGCAAGAAGATTTGATGAAGTTGGCGACGGTGACGGGTAAGCGGTATCACCGTAGTACCGCCGAACAAATTGAATATTGGGCTGCAATGGGACGCAACGTATCCGCAATGCTGACCCCGGATGATTTGCTGTCTGTTGCAACCGGATTAGCAACCATCAAAGTCGCACCTGTTTATAGTGAGCCAGTTGATCCCAGTGAAGTTTTTCAAGGGCTTGAAGATCAGCGTAGCACCTATAAAACCTTGCCTCAGGCCGTCACTAGCAGTCTGGTAAAGTATCAGGTGTCTTTAACGCACCCAGGTTATTTGGAGAAAATTGATTCGAGTGGAGAAGTGAAGACAGGAAAATTTCAGGATGGTGAGTTTGTTGAAATAAACATGCTCAAATCTTGAAGCTCAAAAAACAGCTTTGGTTACTGGCCGGTGGGAATGGCTCAGGAAAAAGCACTTTTTATCATACGCAATTAGCAGCGCGTGGCATACCGTTTATTAATGCTGATATATTGGCAAAAGAACTTTACCCACTTGCGCCGGAATTACATAGTTATGATGCCGCGATATTGGCGACACAAATGCGCATGCAGCTATTACGGGAAGAACGAAGCTTCTGCTTTGAAACCGTTTTTTCTCATCCTTCAAAAATTGATTTTGTTGCTCAGGCCAAAACAGCAGGTTATGAAATCATTTTGATATTCATTCATTTGAATGACGTTTCACTCAATCAAGCACGTATCGCTCAACGCATAAGTGAAGGTGGACATTATGTTCCCGAAGAAAAAGTAATCAGCCGGATTCCAAGGGTATTAAAGTTGATCAAACAGACGCTGCCCTTATGCAATCACACCTATATCCTGGACAATTCTCGCGCCGACAACCCATTTCAGCAAGTTGCTGTTATTCACGACGGGCAACTTGAATTAAAAAGCCATCCACTACCTGAATGGTGCCAAGAATTATTAACCGATTACATGAGTCAATCATCAGAATAAAGACACAGAATTCTGCGGGCTAGCATTTTCTGCCACATTATGAATAATGAAAACACTCGACACCCTATTCAAAACACTACCGCAAAAAGGCAAAGTCACGTGGATTGGCGTTAGACCTGAACGACGTGCAGAAATGCTGGTAGTCGATGCCGTCGAAGCCAAAACTCAAAGTGGCTTAACAGGAGATCGTTACGCAGGACGATCGGGCAATCGGCAAGTCACCCTTATTCAGGAAGAACACCTCCCTGTAATCGCATCAACCCTCGGTTTAGAATCCGTAGACCCGGCACAATTACGTCGTAATATCTGCATTAGCGGCATCAATCTACTCGCTCTTAAGGATAAACAATTTCAGATCGGCGAAGTGATACTCGAATACACCGGCCTCTGCCAACCCTGCTCGTTTATGGAAGAAACCTTCGGCCCCGGCGGCTACAATGCGGTTCGCGGACACGGCGGGATAAATGCACGAGTGATTAAATCTGGGGTGATTAGAATGGGTGATGAAGTGATATACATCTATACCCCACATTCCTTGCCTTGACCATCAATAAAGCACGATGAGGATCAGTGAAAAATACCAAAGCAATACCTAAAATTTCTCTAATTCAGAAAATCGGAAAAGAGACTGCTTAAAATGAGGACAACAGTTTGGTTTGAAAAAATTCCACCCAAAACTGAAACAAGGCTTCAGAATGAGGTTTTTCTACAGCGTCGTTAAGCATATCAATGAAAAAGGAGATGGTTCTATGAAGACAGCATATCGTGCACTTACCTCGCTCATTTTATTGTTCATTGCGGAATCAGCGTTTGCTCACGAAGGTCATGGCAACCCCCAGTGGGTTCGTTCGGTGCTTCACTACATAATCGAACCCGAGCACCTTTATGTGATTTTGCCCGCAGTTCTTGCCGCGTTACTCATTTTGAGGTGGATAAGGCACATGGTCTTGCATTCACGCACCAGCCTACCCCTACGCTCAAGCGAGACTGCGCAGTGCGCACTAAACCGCAAGCACTCGACGCCTGCCGAACGCGTTGAATGAGAAAGAAGGAGTTGGCAATGGCTGGTCTGGCAGACCATTACTCGGTGAACGACATTGAGACGCGAATCCTGGCTGCCTTACGAGCAGCCGGATTGGATCCCGAGCAACGCCTCTCGCCAGTGGAACTGGCGGCACTTGATCACTTCCATACGGGTGGATTCCGCGCCTCACTTGTATTGAAGGACTTGGCGCAGATTCGCGCCGAGGATCGCGTTCTTGATATCGGCGCCGGGTTGGCCGGCCCGGCCAGGATGCTAGCGGCTTCTCCCGGCTGCCAAGTCGACTGCATCGATTTATCACCCGACTACTGTGTCGCTGCGTTACTGCTGAATCGGCTTACCGGTCTAGGCGAGCAAGTCGCAATACACGTCGGCAGCGCTCTCGAGATTCCGTTCGCCGACAACTTGTTTGATGCAGTGTGGATGCAAAACGTCGGCATGAATATCCCGGACAAGCCGAAACTGTATCAGGAGATCGACCGCATCCTCAAGCCGGGCGGCCGATTCGCCTTCCAGGAGATGGTTGCCGGGGAAACACCCGTCAAGTATTTTCCACTACCGTGGGCCACAGACGCGACCGACCATTTTCTGATCTCTCAGAGCGAAATGCATACAGTACTCACCCGAAGTGGGTTCAGTGCGTTGTACTTCGAGGATGTTAGCGAAACCCCGTTACCGTCACCGCAAAATGAAACGGCCGAAGTCGCCGCACAGGCACCGCTGAGCCTGTCTGCATACGTTGATAATCTCGCGCAGAAGGCTGATAACGCAGCACGCAGCCTTCGAGAACGTCAGATTCGTCTGGTCAGGGGCGTCTTTCGAGCGAAATGAGCGACTGCTCAATGCAGCCTAAAAAGATTGCAACTGGCACTTATGGCAAGACCGCTCAGTCAAGTGGGTGGGCACGTCTTTGTGCCCACCCACTTGACTCACCATTCCATCTCAGCAGGTCACGGGTAGAGAACAGACTCTCGTAACGCACATAACGCACGGGCTCAGTTCTAACATTCCAACAAACCCTATTACACTTCATGCGCCACCCGAATAGAGATCAGGCGATAGCTCAGGCTTACCTACCTATCCGGTGCTTGTGCGATGACAGAGATCGGGGGCAATTTCGGGGTACACTACATGACGGTAAGTCGTGCAGTGCGGAAGTTTGAAGAAGATCGAAAAAAATGTTGTAATGTTCGAACTGATCCCACGCTTCTATTTGCAAATCACCATTATTTTAACTGTTGGCTAATCGCCAAGAAGAGTAGATATGAAGATCATTGGATGTGGTTTTGGACGCACAGGCAGCCTGTCGATGAAAATTGCGTTGGAGCAGCTAGGCTTTGGGCCATGCCATCACATGGATGCAGTTATCGCAAACCCGGGCAAGCAGTTGCCCTATTGGCTCGCCGCCTCTAAAGGTGAGAAAATTGATTGGGATGAAGCCCTCGATGGTTATGAAAGCTGCGTTGACTGGCCAACGGCTGCATACTGGCCAGCACTCGCTGAACATTTTCCCGACGCGAAAATACTGCTGACAACCAGAACAGCCGAGAGCTGGTACAACAGTATTTCCAAAACTATTTTTAAGATTATCGGCGACGGAGTTAACGCAGCGCCAAGTGATCAACCAAACCCTTTCGGTGAAATGCTTGTGCATATGATTGTGAACAACACCTTCAAAGGCGACATAGTTGACCGTAGCCACTGTATTGATATTTTCAACAAAAATGTCAAGTCGGTGAAAGAAGCCTTCAAAAGCGATAAATTATTTGTTTACAGTATTGGCGACGGCTGGGAAGGGCTATGTCAATGGTTGAACGTGCCAGTACCAGATACACCCTTTCCGAGAACCAATAACGAACAAGAATTTTTTGAATTGTCAAACAAGCTGCCAAATTGAAAATAATAATAGCAAGACTCCAGTGGGGGCAGGTCTTGCAATACAGCACACAAGAATTACATTACTGACACTTATGGCAAGACCACTCAGAATAGAATTAGCTGGCGGGTTGTATCATGTAACTTCGCGAGGCAACGCAAGAGGTGCAATCTATCTTGATGACGATGATAGGCTGAACTGGCTTGTACTGTTTAACGAAGTATGTTCGCGCTTCAAATGGATTTGTCATGCCTATTGCTTGATGACCAACCATTATCATGTGGTCGTGAAAACGGCGAAAGGTAATTTGTCTAAGGGCATGCGCCAATTAAATGGCGTCTACACTCAAAATTTCAATCGACGACATCAGCAAGTCGGCCATGTATTTCAAGGTCGTTATAAAGCCATTCTGGTGGAAAAGGACGACTACTTGCTCGAGCTTTCCCGCCATGTGGTCTTGAACCCGGTGAGAGCAGGCATGGTTAACGACGTAGCCGATTGGCCCTGGAGCAATTACCGGGCAATGATGAATCAAGCGGCACCGATGAAATGCTTGGAAGTCAATTGGCTATTAAGTCAATTTGGTTCGGATAAAGAGCGTGCCCGTGTTGATTATCAGAAGTTTGTCCGCGCAGGTATTGGCTTGCCACCCGTTTGGGATAAACTCCATAAGCAGATTTTTCTGGGTAATCAATATGTTGTCGACAAAATGCAAAGTCTAATCAAAGTGGATCATAATAAGTTAAAAGAGATACCCAAAGCCCAGCGCAAACCTTTGGGGAAACCGCTCGTTTTTTATATTGAAGCATTCCAAAATTCTAAAGAAGGAATGAAGAAGGCTTATGAAACCGATGATTATACGATGCAGAAAATTGCCGATACTTTTGGGGTGCATTATTCCACTGTCAGCAGAGCGCTACATAAAACTTCGCTCAAAAATGCATGACTACAAGATCTAACCCTTTCCTCCCCGGATTTCCCCATACCAGCACAGTGAAATACCAAGACCTTGAGTCGGCCATTGAATGGTCGTCTTCGGGCGCACCATTCGAGTACACGGCACTGTTGAGTCGAGAGACCGGAGAAGTATTTTTCAAGTCCCAGCATGGTGACTTTGTCGAAAACCTACCCGAAGATATTGAAGATGGAACACATTATGTCGCGGCTCCACACAAGAATGATCTAGACCTCGGGCGAGAGCTTGTCTTTGATTTCATGGAGTCTGTGGCGCCGCAACATGTACATTCGGTCGAATCGTACTTCCGACATCGAGGCGCATACTCGAAATTCAAAGCATTACTGGAACACGAATCCTTGCTCAATGACTGGTACAAATTCGAATCCAAAGCTATGCGCAAGGCTCTATTGCAGTGGGCTTCCGAACACGGATTCAACGTCACCGAGATCCCGAATGCCGCCTAACGATTGGTTAGATCGTGATCACGAAGCAAGCCACGATCTGAACCGTGTTGGACGAGCCCGGCTGGCTCACAAGCGCTATGCAAATATCTCCCAAAACTGGCCTCACATCGATGGGGGGGGAGATATCCAGAGTCTCTCCCGGTGATTGCTAAGCTAGCAGCCTGCCGGACTTAAAGGAAATCGGCTGCAAATTGAGCTGAGCGGTGTATATTTCGCCGCTTTTTTGGGTAATAGAACAACTATTACCCTGCAAAATCGTCAAAATCTGCCCTCGCTCAGCTCTATTTTCGCTACGACTCTTTAAGTCCGACAGGCTGCTGGTAATTGTTCAAATTTTTCCAGATTACCCAATTCAGATAATCCAGCCCCAAGGTCGGGTAGCAAGGGGGATCAAAATCATCCAGAGTTGCCACCAAAAATATGGAGGATGAGCCGCCTACTCACAAAGCAATTAAAGCTCGGCTTGAAATGTCCGATATCAATAAACGTAAGTAGCTTTAATGAACCGTGGAGGTCACATACTGATCATCCTGCACTGAACGGCTTTATATTCCATAACAGATTGCTTAACTTTGTTGCAAAGTATCATTAAGGAAACGCCATGGCAGCGGAAAAACTGAAAAAAAAAGAATCCCAATATCAATGGGAGGGTAAGGATAAATCCGGCAAACTGGTAAAAGGTGAGGTACGTGCTGTCGGTGATGCCGTTGCTGCCACTCAGTTAAGGCGTCTAGGCATTAATGTTACCAGTATAAAAAAAACCCGCAGCAGCGGAGGGAAAAAAATCACAGAGAAAGATCTCACCCTGTTTACACGCCAGCTAGCGGTCATGATGAAATCCGGCGTACCGCTACTACAATCGTTCGACATTGTAGGCAAAGGACACCACAACCCTTCTGTTTCCCGCCTGCTGAACGACATTAAAACCGACGTAGAAACTGGTAGTAGTTTGGAACAGGCATTCCGGAAATTCCCACTGTATTTTGACGATCTGTTTTGCAATTTGATAGGCGCGGGCGAGCATGCTGGTATTCTGGACAGTTTACTGGAACGTTTGGCGACCTATCAGGAAAAAACGCTGGCCATCAAGAGCAAAATCAAAGGCGCGTTAATGTATCCAGTTGCAATTATTGCAGTCGCTTTTATTATCACCGCAGTAATCATGATTTTCGTAATACCCGCGTTTAAACAGTTATTCTCCAGCTTTGGCGCAGATCTGCCCGCACCTACGCTAATTTTGATGAGCATCTCCGATTTTTTCGTTGCTTATTGGTGGGCGATTTTTGGAATTTTAGGAGGCGGACTTTACGCATTTTTCTATTTCTGGAAACGCAGCAAAAAAATGCAGGACGCCATGGATAGAATAATGCTAAAACTTCCAATTTTCGGAAGTGTAATCCGTAAGGCCTCCATAGCACGATGGACACGCACGCTGGCAACCATGTTTGCCGCCGGAGTGCCACTGGTGGAGGCGCTTAACTCGGTAGCAGGCGCTGCTGGCAACGTGGTATATTTTGATGCGACCAAGGTAATCCAGCGGGAAGTCAGCCAAGGTGGCACCCTGACGGCAGCCATGCAAGATGTAGGAGTATTCCCCAGCATGGTACTGCAAATGGTCGCAATAGGAGAAGAAGCAGGTTCACTGGATGGCATGTTAAACAAAGTGGCAGATTTTTTTGAAGCGGAAGTAGACGATGCAGTGGCGGCGCTGGCCAGCCTGATGGAACCCGTCATCATGGTGGTGCTAGGCACATTAATTGGCGGTATGGTGGTAGCGATGTATCTGCCTATTTTCAAGATGGGGCAGGCTGTTGGTTAAACCACATATTGAATATCTTTGTATCGCACATTTATCCCAACAGCATTCTGGAATTATTTTAGCTTTCACTAAGAATAGTGTTCAAGTGTCGACAACTCATCATTTGTGCGAACCTTTTGAGCGTTGTTGCACAACTTTTAGTCGTGACATTGAACGCGATATTTCTCAGCATCTTCGCTTACACGCACCACGTCCGATCAATACAAGAGCATCTTGGAAACCTCTTTTTCATGTGACTCTTTGATAAAAACTCACCTGCCTGAACTCAAGTCCTACCAAAAACAGATGAAACACCATCGTGTAATCAAGAAAAACCTGCTTACCACTCACTAGAGGCGGGGAAAGATGGGTCACCTGGGCGATCCGCTCCTGGAGCTTGAAGAACGAATCGATTTCGTCGCGCTAACCGCCTGCAGCTCTTGCCGTTAAAGCTACCCAACTACTCGATCTTGTAGAGTAGATTTGATCGTAATTTCATTACCGGTCATGAAATTTCCGGATTAAGCGCTAATTTGATACATTCGTTCAGAGAGTTTGATCATCTGCTCGCCTTGGTTAATTTGGGTCTGTGGGTAACACGAAATGGTATCCAGTAAATAGGGCTGCCAGCCGCTTTCATTTTGATGATTGCAGCAAAATCACATTAAAATGATGTCGTATTGCTCTTGGCTATACTGGTTTTCCACCTGTAATGACACCGGCTTGCCGATAAGATCAGAAAGCTGAGCCAAACTTTGTGATTCTTCGTCAAGAAACAGGTCGATGACCAGTTGCGAAGCCAGGATGCGATATTCACGAGCGTTAAACTGGCGCGCTTCGCGCGAAATTTCGCGCACAATTTCGTAGCATATGGTCTGCGCGGTCTTTACTTCGCCGCGTCCATCGCAGGTGGGGCAAGACTCACATAGTGTGCGCGCAAGACTTTCGCGCGTACGTTTGCGCGTCATTTCCACCAGTCCCAAAGTGGAGAAACCGTTTACTGTAATACGGGTATGATCGCATGCCAGCGACTTTTTTAACTCTTCCAGCACGGCATCACGATGCTCCTGGTTATGCATGTCAATAAAGTCGCAAATGATGATGCCGCCCAAATTCCGCAGACGTAACTGGCGCGCAATGACTTGTGCAGCATCCAGATTTGTCTTGAAGATGGTGTCGTCAAAATTACGCGAGCCAACGAAGCCTCCAGTATTAACGTCGACCGTGGTGAGCGCTTCGGTCTGGTCAATGATGATATAACCTCCCGACTTGAGATCCACGCGGCGCGATAGCGCACGCTCAATTTCCTCTTCTACTCCATACAGTTCAAATAGCGGACGCTCGCCGACATAGTGCTCCAACCGAGACATCGCGCTAGAGATAAAATCCTGTGCGAAAGCAGCCATTCGTTGATACGTTTCAAGTGAATCTACCAAGATGCGCGTGGTGCCTTCGTTGACGTAATCGCGTAACACGCAGAGGCTGATGTTGAGCTCCTGGTATAACAAAAAAGGCGCTGAAGATGTTTTCGCTTGCTCTTGGAGCTTAATCCACAGCTTGTTGAGATATTCCATGTCGGCGAACAATTCTTTATCTGTCGCAGTCTCCGCCATGGTGCGGATAATATAGCCGCCGCTGCTATTATCAGGCAGCAACTGTTGCAGCTTGGCGCGCAGTAGCTCGCGTTCGACTTCATGCTCAATGCGTTGCGATACCCCGATGTGTGATTCCTGCTGCGGCAGCAACACCAGCAGACGTCCGGCAATACTGATCTGCGTGGAAAGTCTGGCGCCCTTGCCACCGATGGAGTCCTTGATGACCTGTACCAGCAGGCTCTGCCCTTCATACAGCATTTTCTCGATGGGCTTAGCAGCATCGCTGTTATTGCGGTTTTCCCAGATGTCCGCAACATGCAGGAAAGCTGAGCGTTCCAGCCCAATGTCGATGAAGGCGGATTGCATGCCCGGCAGTACGCGTTTTACGCGCCCGACATACACATTACTGACTACGCCAAGATTACTGCCGCGCTCAATGTGGAGCTGTTGCACAATTCCCTGCTGCACTACTGCAACGCGGGTTTCCTGCGGGGTAACGTTGATAAGAATTTCGTCACTCACAGAGTGGGATAACCGAATAGTTTCAGCAGTTCAGCCGTTTCGAACAGGGGTAGGCCCATTACACCCGAGTAACTGCCATCTATGTGTTGTATGAATGCCGCAGCGTGACCTTGGATGCCATACGCGCCAGCTTTGTCTAGCGGCTCGCTGGTGAGAATATAGCGCCGGATGCGGTCTTCGCTAAGCTTTGCCATTGTTACTTTACTGACCGACAAGCGCATTTCCGTACGCTCTTCGAAGGCAACTGCGACGGCACTCAATACTTGGTGTTGGCGTCCGGAAAGAGCACGCAGAGTGGCCGCAGCCTGTTCACGATCTTGCGGCTTGCCGATAATCTTGCCGTCCAGAATAACGCTCGTGTCGGCAGCCAAAACCGGGAGTGGAGGTAAATTGCGGGATTGCAGAGACATCCATCCGGCATTCACTTTCTCCTGACAAACCCTTTGTACATGAGTTTCCGGTAGCTCATCTTTGTGCGGAGTTTCATCCACATCTATCTTGCGGGATGAATTGGAACGTAACAGCAGCGTTTCAAAATTAATCCCGATCTGCTTCAGCAGCTCTCGGCGACGCGGGCTTTGCGAGGAGAGGTAAATGCGTGGGTGGGGAGTCATGGCTCTTTAAAATCCTATATTAGCGGGCCGCATCATTCACGATGATAAGGGTGATTGTGCAACAAGCTGTAGGCACGATACAACTGTTCCGCTAGCAGTACACGCACCAAGCCATGCGGCAGTGTCATAATCGACAGCGCTAGCAACTGCTGCACACTGTTTTTTATGGATTCGTGCAAGCCATCCGCACCTCCGATAATGAAGGCCACGTCGCGTCCACCGCCCATCCAACTTTGCATTTGTTGTGCCAGCTGTTTGGTGGAGAAATGCGCACCGCGTTCATCCAGCGCGATGCGCAGCACGTCCTTCGGCAGAGCGGTTAATATACGTTGCGCTTCTGCCTCCATCATCTGCGCTACACTCTTGCCGGTGGTTCGGGGCTCAGGTTTTATTTCTATAAGTTCGATTTGGGCCTCGCGTGCCATGCGCTTGGCATACTCTGTGAAACCCGCGGTAATCCAGGCCGGCATTTTGTGCCCGACCGCCACCAACCACAGTTTCATTTTGGCTCGCTGGCCGCATTAGGCGGCAGATGCCTCATGCTCCATAACTCTTCCAACTGGTAGTACGCGCGCACTGCAGGCTGCATTATATGCACTACCACTTCGCCGAGATCAACTAGTACCCACTCCCCGCTTTCCTCTCCCTCTATGCTGAGTGCCGGCTCGCCGCGCAACTTGAGTTGCTTGGATACATGGTCAGCCAAGGCTCTGGTTTGACGCGGTGAATTTGCACTAGCGATCACCATGCGCTCGAATAGCTGACTCTTTTTGCTGGTATCGAGTACGCTGATATCATTGGCCTTAATATCTTCCAATGCGGTCACTACGGCCAGGATTTTTTCTTCAATGGTTAGCATGTTAAATATATAGGTGATGTAATTGAATGTAATCGGCTACCACGTCAGGTAGCAGGTAATGTATGTTTTTATTTTCGGCACAACGTTTACGAATATCAGTGGCAGAAATTTCCAGGTCAGGCATATCCGCCACCAGGATCGCCCCGGCAGGCGACTCACGCAGAATGCAGGGCGCCGGGGCAAGGCGTGCCCTGTATTCATCGCGCAAAGCCTCGTTGGCCCCATTTATAATATTGCCAAGTGGGTGCCCGGCACGCTGCATGACCACTATGTGCGCCAGTTCAAACAAACTTTTCCAATCATGCCAAGAGTGTAACAGCAGGAAGGCATCGCCGCCCATCAACAAACACAATGGCTGCTGCATATCTAGCTCGGCGCGCAGCGCAGTAAGCGTGTCTACCGTATAACACGGATCGCTGCGATAAATTTCGCGTTCGTCCAGCATGAATGCCTCGTTGCCTTGCAATGCCAGGCGGACCATATCCAGACGCTGCACTGCGCTAGCATGCGGTGCAGTGCGGTGCGGTGGCGTACCGCCGGGAATGAAGTGTATCGCAGCCAGATTACATTGTTCCAACGCTTCCTGGGCCAAGCGCAGATGACCATTGTGAATAGGGTCGAACGTGCCGCCCAAGATACCGATGGGAGCTTGATTCACGGGTTATAGCACCAATCGGCGAACATCGGACAATACGCTACCCAGATAACTCGTGAAACGCACTGCCTCCACACCATCGATTACGCGATGATCATATGACAGCGACAGTGGCAAAATGAGCCGAGGCACAAATTCACCCTCTTTGAATACTGGCTTTATGCTCGCCTTGGACACACCCAGAATAGCCACTTCTGGCGCATTAATTATAGGTGTAAACGCTGTTCCACCGATGCCGCCCAGACTGGAAATAGTGAAACAGCCACCTTGCATGGCGGTTGCGGGGAGCTTTTTCTCCCGTGCCTTGATGCTAATCTCGCCCAACTCTTTGGCCAGTTGAACTAAGCCCTTTTGATCTACATCACGTAACACTGGCACCATCAGGCCGTCCGGCGTATCCACTGCCACGCCGATGTGAAAATATTTTTTCAGCACCAAGTTTTCACCGCTGGCATCTAATGATGAATTGAAATTCGGATATTGATGCATAGCTGCTACCACAGCCTTGAGCAAGAATACCAGTGGAGTAATTTTTATTCCCTGTTTTGAGTATTCCTCGCCCAGTTCCTTGCGGAAAACCTCCATCTCGGTGATGTCAGCCTCATCGTGCTGGGTAATGTGCGGAATAGAGACCCAGTTGCGATGCAGATTGGCACCGGAAAGTTTCTTGATGCGCGAGAGCGGCTGGGTTTCGATGACGCCGAACCTGGAAAAATCCACTACCGGCATGGCTGATACCTGCAAACCACCGCCCCCCGTGCCACCTTGCGGTTGTGCAAGCGCAGTTTTAACGAAGCTCTGCACATCATGTTTGGTAATGCGTCCCTTTTCTCCGCTGCCTTTTACCCGCGTAAGATCAACCCCTAGTTCGCGCGCAAAATGCCGAATGGACGGACTGGCATGCGCCTTGCCTGTATGGTTGCTTGGCAAACCAGCTGGCGCGACTGTGGGCGTTGCAGGTGCTGCAATAGGTACTATAACAGGAGGGGCTACAGCCGGATTTGCAGCTTCTTTTACCGAAGCTGGTGTTGTGGTGGGGCTAACTGTAGCAGACGTTTCTGTTGCACTGGTTTCCATCAATAAAATCAGTGTGCCTTCCGATACTTTGTCGCCCACTTTAACGCTAACATTCTTCACCACCCCATCAAATGGAGCGGGCACATCCATTGTAGCCTTGTCAGTTTCCAAGGTAAGCAGGGACTGTTCAGCCTTGACCGTATCACCCGCTTTTACCATTACTTCTATTACCGGCACATCTTTGGAATCACCGATGTCCGGCATAAGTACTTGTTTGATTTCTGCCACGCGTGTCTCCTGCCCGCTCAGACCGTAGTTGGATTCGGTTTGTCGGGATTGATATTGTACAGTTTGAGCGCCTTGCTGACCTCGCTCATGGCTACTGTGCCTTCGTCAGCCAGCGCTTTCAGCGTGGCGACTGCTATGTAATAACGATCAACCTCGAAAAAATGGCGTAGCTTCTTACGCGTATCAGAGCGGCCAAAACCGTCCGTGCCCAACACTTTGTAATTGCCGGGCAAAAAAGCACGAATCTGGTCAGCGTAGCTTTTAATATAATCAGTTGCTGCAATGACAGGTCCCTTGCGCTTGCCCAAGCATTGCTCGGCATAGCTTACGCGTGGAGCATCTTCGGGATGCAGCATGTTCCAGCGCTCACAATCCAGTCCATCCCGACGTAATTCGTTGAAGCTGGTTACGCTCCAGATGTCGGAAACTACACCAAAATCCTTCACCAATAATTCAGCTGCCGCGATGACTTCGCGCAGAATAGTCCCACTGCCCAGAAGTTGCACCATGGGTGTCGTGGCGGATGGAGCTTTACCTTCATTAAATAAATACATGCCCCTGATAATGCCGGTCTCCGCACCCTCCGGCATGGCCGGATGCGCGTAATTCTCATTCATCACAGTGAGGTAATAGAACACGTCCTCTTGTTCCTGATACATACGGCGCATGCCATCCTGAATAATCACCGCCAGTTCGTAAGCAAAGGTTGGATCGTAGGACACACAGTTAGGAATGGTCGCCGCCATCAGATGACTGTGGCCATCTTGATGTTGCAGACCCTCACCATTCAATGTGGTGCGCCCGGCCGTGCCTCCCAGCAGAAAGCCGCGCGCACGCTGGTCGCCCGCCGCCCAGATCAAATCGCCAACACGCTGAAAGCCAAACATGGAATAGTAGATATAGAACGGCACCATCGCTACGCCATGGTTGGCGTAGGCCGTGGATGCGGCGATCCACGATGACATCGCGCCCGCTTCATTGATGCCTTCCTGCAAAATCTGCCCAGCCTTGTCTTCCTTGTAGAACATCAACTGATCGGCATCCTGCGGCGTATACAACTGGCCAACTTGAGAAAAAATGCTGAGCTGGCGGAACAATCCTTCCATGCCGAAAGTGCGCGATTCATCCGGCACGATGGGCACCACTAGCTTACCAATATTTGAATCCTTCACCAGAATGCCCAGCATGCGCACAAAAGCCATGGTGGTAGAAATCTCACGCTCTTCAGTGCCTTTAAGTAATACTTCAAAGGCATCCAGCCCTGGTATCTGCAAAGGCTTTGCCACTATTTTTCGATCGGGTACGGTGCCCATAGCCTTGCTACGCTCGCGCAGATAACTCATTTCCAAACTATCATCGGGTGGACGACAGAATGGCAATTTGGTGAGTTGATCATCGGTCACTGGAATATTGAAGCGATCACGGAATTTGCGCAATGCTTCATCGCCCACTTTCTTTTGCTGGTGGGTGATATTTTGGGCTTCGCCGGCTTCACCCATGCCATAGCCCTTTATGGTCTTGGCCAGAATGACGGTAGGTTGTCCTTTATGGTTTGCTGCGGCCGCGTAAGCTGCAAAAACCTTATGCGGATCGTGGCCGCCACGATCAAGATGCCAGATTTCATCGTCCGACATGTCGGCGACCAGCTCCAGTAACTCAGGGTATTTGCCGAAAAAATGTTGGCGCACATAAGCGCCATTTTTAGATTTATATGTCTGATACTCGCCGTCTACCACTTCTTCCATGCGCTTTAGCAAAAGCCCTGTCTTGTCCTTCGCGAGCAAACGATCCCAATTTCCGCCCCACACCACCTTGATCACGTTCCAGCCCGCACCACGGAATACACCCTCCAGCTCCTGGATGATCTTGCCGTTGCCACGGACAGGGCCATCCAGTCGTTGCAGGTTACAGTTAACAACGAAAATCAGATTATCCAATTTTTCGCGCGCGGCCATCGAAATCGCCCCCAGCGATTCCGGCTCATCAGTTTCACCATCTCCGAGGAACGCCCATACCTTGCGTCCATCGGTACTGGCGATGCCCCGATTCTCCAGATAGCGCATGAAACGCGCTTGGTAAATCGCCATCAGTGGGCCCAAACCCATGGACACAGTTGGAAACTGCCAGAAACCGGGCATCAGCCACGGATGCGGGTAAGAGGGTAAGCCATCGCCATCGACTTCCCGGCGGAAATTGTACAATTGCTCCTCGCTTAGGCGCCCCTCCAGAAAGGCCCGTGCGTATATACCGGGAGAAGCGTGTCCCTGAAAATAAATCAGGTCACCGCCGTGATTCTCGGTCTTGCCATGGAAAAAGTGGTTGAAGCCTACATCATAAAGCGTGGCCGCCGAAGCAAAGGTAGCGATGTGACCACCCAGTTCAGACGACTCGCGATTAGCGTTTAACACAATAACCATCGCGTTCCATCGTGTCAGGGCACGAATGCGATGCTCAAGTTCATAGTTGCCGGTCGAGCGTTGCTCCTTGTCGAGCGGTATGGTGTTCAGGTATGGCGTGATTGTGCTAATCGGCAGAGCGACACCGGCCAAATGCGCTTTTCGAACCAACTGACCGATCAGGTAATGCGCGCGTTCCGCGCCTTCATTCTCCAGCACCGAATCCAGCGCATCCAGCCACTCTTGTGTTTCCTGTGAATCGGAATCAGGTAAATCTGCCATATATCTACTCTCTATCACTCGTTGTTGTTGATCAATGCACGCACCAAGCGGTTTATTTTGTGATGGCGCATAAACGCGCTATTTGCCCGGATGCAGGTCAGAAACACACTGTATCGTCTCGTTTTCCGTCACCACCCATTCCACTTTGTGGTCAGTGGCTTCCTGTGGTAGACCTTCAACCAGCTGAATAGAAAATGCCCCGGCGACCAGCGCAGGGCATAAACTCTGGTTCGCATCCTTAATTCGCGCCAGTAGCTTGTCATAAAACCCACCGCCGTAACCAAGTCGCGCACCGTCGCATCCAAATGCAATTCCCGGCAACAAGATAAAATCCAATTCTTGCAAAGAATTTATTTTGACACAGCGTTCAACCAACGGTTCTCGTATATTCCACTGGCCAGGTACCAAATCATTCTGCAAGTCGGTTACGCGGTAAATATCCAACTCTTTCGTGGCGCGATTCACCTTGGGCAATAGCACGCACTTACCATCGCGCAATGCTTGTTGCACCCATTCTTCGGTGGAGAACTCCGCGCCGAAGCTCATATAAGCCAGCACCGTATTGGCCGTGCGATAAACATTCAAATTTGCGATGCGCTCCGAGATGGCATGGCTCAAGCACGCCCTCTCAGCCACGGTCAATTGTTCGCGGCCGGCAATTATACGTTGTCTGATAGCCTGTTTCATAACCTGAATGGTCATGGGTGGATTATCTTTGCTCATAGATTCAAGTACACGGTATTTTCTAAAATATCCGCAGACACTTCACAGCAGTTGCTCAAGACTTTTGCCGTGAACGCGGCAAGCACCGCCGCATGCTGACCTGCATAAGTCGTCAAGGAATTCGAATGAGATTTCAAAATATGATCTGAAATGATGAGAAAATATTCTCCGCCATTCAAGCCGTAACCGCAGAATATGAAGCTGCTGTGAACAACGTCCCTGACAATCGCTCCAGCATGAACAGACGGAAGATAGCTACAGATTTTATAAGTACGGGAATCAAGTTCGCTCATACTTATTACAATTCAGCCGTCAATTCAAGAACAGCTTGTATGCCGGATTATCACTCTCATCCCAATAACGATAACCAAGATTATCCAGGAAAATTCGCAGCGGTCTCTTGTCATGATGCGGCACTTGCATACCGATCAGCACACGGCCGTAATCCGCACCATGGTTGCGATAGTGGAATAAGCTAATATTCCAGCTATGGTTCATGCTATTAAGGAAAGTCATTAATGCGCCAGGGCGTTCCGGAAATTCGAAGCGAAACAGGATTTCATCCTGTAAACCAGGTGCATGCCCCCCTACCAAATGGCGTACATGAAGCTTGGCCATCTCGTTATCAGTGAAGTTCAGCGTGGGCAGTTTATGTTTCTCCAGCGTGGCAACAAGCTTGGTGGTTTCAGACTGATCTTTCACCTGCACGCCGACAAACACATGCGCCTCCTTGGGATTCGCATAGCGATAGTTGAATTCGGTGATATTACGCTGGCCTAGCAAAGAACAAAATTTGCGAAAGCTGCCGGGCGTTTCCGGTATGCTCACCGCCAGAATAGCCTCGCGTTTTTCACCGAGTTCTGCCCGCTCCGCGATGAAACGCAAACGGTCAAAATTCATGTTGGCACCGCTAGCAATTGCCACCAGCGTCTTACCCTTTAATTTTTCACGCTCCGCATACAACTTGGCACCTGCAATAGCCAGCGCTCCAGCAGGCTCAAGATTTGTGCGGGTGTCTTCGAACACATCCTTTATTGCTGCACAGATGGCGTCGGTGTCCACCAGAATAATTTCGTCCACCAATTCACGGCACAAACGGAGAGTCTCCTGCCCGACTTGTTTTACAGCCACGCCATCCGCAAACAAGCCGACATGCTCAAGCGTGACGCGCCGACCGGCCTTAATCGAGCGACTCATGGCATCGGACTCCAACGGTTGCACGCCGATAATCCTGATTTCCGGGCGAACAGCTTTGACGTAAGCAGCAACACCTGCGATCAGGCCACCGCCACCGATGGGCGCAAAAACAGCATGGATAGGCTGGCTATGCTGTCGCAGTATTTCCATACCGATCGTTCCCTGTCCGGCAATTACATCGGAATCGTCATAAGGATGAACGAAGGTCAGCTTGAGTTTCTGCTCCAGCTCCAATGCATGCAAATAAGCATCAGAATAAGAGTCACCATGCAATATTATTTTTGCACCACGGCTGGCAACCGCTTCCACCTTAATCTGCGGCGTGGTCACTGGCATGACGATGATAGCCTTGCAGCCTAGCTTCTGCGCCGACAACGCCACGCCCTGCGCATGATTACCCGCTGAAGCAGCAATAACACCGCGCTTAAGCTGCGCCGGCGTCAGCTTCGCCATTTTGTTATAGGCACCGCGCAGCTTGAAAGAAAATACCGGCTGCATGTCCTCACGCTTTAGCAGAACATTGTTGCCGATGCGCGCGGACAAGTTGGGCGCAATATCCAGCGGGCTTTCAATAGCCACGTCATAAACACGGGCGGTGAGAATGCGGTTTAAATAACTTTTCATGGTGAGTCTTCGAATTAATTTATGAACAGATTATGATGCAAGACTAGCAGGAATTGAGTGCAACCAGAAAGGCTTTCCGTAACCCAGCTATCAACTTTGGCGCCATTCATGTAGTCCCTGCTTCCATCTTGTCGCACACAATATTGATTAAACACCTCCACCTCATTTGAAATTTGGGGGTGCCTCTATAAATTCAAGTTGCCAAGCAAGACAAGACAAGACAAGACACGAGTAAAAAATTTTAGCGCAGTATATGATTGATCTGTAAGTGATAATTTTTTCGAGTAACGCCGTTTTGTGACAAAGCGGCATAAGCAGGCAAGCCGCAAAGCGGCTGCTCGCAAAGTTGGATTTTTATAGATGCCCGTGAGTCTGATTCAAACCTGCTTTCTTCAATCCTTGAATTAATATTGCCACATCGCAAAAGTGCATGTGTAGATTCATTTATACTGCTTTTCTTGGTCGTTTAAGAGGTTACTATGCTAATGCAGTTCGACTCTCTAACGATCTTACAATAACGATAATTGTGAAACCGCATGATTCTAAAGTTACAAAGTAATTGCCGTTGGCTTGCCTTCAGTTCCGCAGCCTTATTACTGGTCGCCTGCTCCACCACAGAACCGGCCAAAAATAGCAAACACATTCCTCAACATAGTGATCGTAATTTTCTCAGTCAGCTTGGCAAATCAGATATTGATCGTTTGGCTGATGTAGAGATACGTGAAAATACCCAAATCCTGCGCACGTTAATGACAAAACTATACAAGCGAAATCCGCGCGAACTCAGAAAAAACACCACAGCTAACGCGGAAGAGATGGTGAAATCAGCATTTGAAAACCAGCATGGCTGGCGCTTCAAGGAAATTAACGAAGCACAAGGCTCCGATGCCATTCAACAAGCGTTCCGGCCTGATTATCAAGGTGACCGGGTAATGTCGTTGATCGTAGGCTTGCAAACGATGATGATCAAAGCGCATGGCGGAAAAACCGAGTTTTATTTTACCGACACCATTGAACCGCAAAATATATTTAATGCCGCGCGTAACGTCGAAATCGTTGTGTGGCAGCTCTCCAATAAGCGCGATGACAAAGGGCAGCTTTATTTGTTCACCAATGAGCTGAATGACCACGAGCATAATCTTAGCTTTGAACGTGAGTTTGGGAAAATTATCGGTAGCCTGGATATATTCGCAATTACGTTATCGGAAAAATTGCAGCGCGGCATTACACGCGTGGTGCAGACGTTATCTACAGCAATATTCCTGCCATTTGGACTTTAGCCCGCATTTACGCCCCACATTCTAAACTTCTGGAATTCCTCCTTGAAGCAAAGAGCAATACATTGATTATTTGGTAGTGTTGTCAATTGAATAATTGAAATAGTTAAAGGGGACGCCTCCCTTTATGCTATTAGCATTTAAGATTTTAGGAAAATAGTCCTCATATTCTTCTTATACTTGACTTCTGTTTCCATGAAATAACAGTGAAGGGGGAGCTGTTGGATATTGTTCATCATGCTTTGATTGGTGGTGCCGGATTTCTGGGGGCACTGGACAGTGACGCCCCCATTGCGGGAGTCGCTTTCATCGCTGGAAGTGTGTTCCCCGATCTGGATGTATTGTTCATGGTGTTCGGCAAGCATTACTATTTACGCCACCATCAAAGCATCACTCATTCAATTTTCCTTGCGCCAGTCTATGCATTAATAATCAGCAGCTCGCTTTGGCTTTTACCTGAAATTGACTGGGCTTGGTCGGTGTATTGTGGGGCGCTAATGGGCTTGTTGTTACACATTACGCTTGATTGGTTTAATACCTTCCGCATTGCGCTGCTGACACCAGTTAATCAACGACGTTTTAGTTTGGATGCGGTATTTTTTGTTGATTCAGTAGCCTGGTCGCTTACTGCGCTGTTTTATTTGCTGTATCTCTATTTCGAATATCAGGCCATGCTTTGGCTATATCCGGTTTTATTTACAACTTACATCGTCGCGAAATGGCGCTTGCGTTGCTGGGTTTCCAGCAAACTTCAGCCATTATTTGCAATCCCCAGCAGCCTGAATCCTTTCGAGTTTTACATTCTTGAAAAGCAAGGCAAGGCGCATGTTAGTTATCTGTTTAATGTTTTTACACGATCCAAATCAAATTGGCGCGTTTATCACCCGTTTGGCGATATCTACCAGAATCTGGCTGAACGTAGCGATGTGTTTAAAGATATGAAACGTGTGGCACGTGCATTTCATATTGTCGATGTTCAGGAGAATACGGCCGGTATAACAATTCATGCAGCAGATATTGCGGTGCGAAACTATGGAGGACGTTTTGGGCATACGGCGCTGCGCTTTGACCTTGCGGGGAAACTGATCCACGAAGTGGCTAACATTTAAGGTAACGGGTGCATTAACCTCATCCTATTATATTTAAAGGACTTTGACCGCCTTAGTTTTGACTTCTTTGGTTGACAACTTGATTTGACACGCTTTATCCATGCGCAGAGAATCAACGCGGACTCAAGTGCATCGCGAACATTCATAAACTATAGGGGTCGTAATGAGTAACAAAGCCAAACAGCAGCATCGAAGTGCAGGGATGAGTAAAGAGGCGATTCAGGCTTCGCTTGCGGATCATCTGGTCTATTCCAATAGTAAATATCACATCAATGCGACAACGCGCGACTGGTTTCAAACCACCGCTTATACCGTGCGCGACCGCCTTGTCGAACGCTGGATGGAGACGATGCAACGCTACTACGAGCACGATGCTAAGCGTATCTACTATCTGTCACTGGAATTCCTCGTGGGGCGCACTTTGAGCAACGCCATGCTCAATCTGGAGATGGATGAGCAGTGCAAAGCCGCACTCTATGAGTTGGGACAAGAGCTAGAGGCAATTGTCGAGATAGAGCCTGATGCTGCATTGGGGAATGGTGGGCTCGGACGGCTTGCGGCTTGTTTCCTTGATTCCATGGCGACTCTCGATCTTCCCTGCTACGGTTATGGCATTCGTTACGAATACGGTATGTTCCGGCAGAGCATCGAGAATGGCATGCAGGTGGAGCACCCGGATAACTGGTTGCGTTATGGAAATCCGTGGGAATTTCCGCGACCTGAGTTGTTGTATCCGGTGAAATTTTACGGTCGTGTGGTGGAGTACAAACATGAAGATGGTTTGTTGCGACATCACTGGGTGGATACCGACGACGTGATGGCAATGGCTTACGACACACCCGTCCCGGGTTATGGCGGCAAGACGGTGAACAACATGCGGCTGTGGGCGGCAAAATCCTCGCGAGATTTTGAGCTGAGCTATTTCAATCAGGGTAATTACATTCAAGCAGTCGCAGACAAGAACGAATCGGAGAATTTGTCCAAGGTATTATACCCGGACGATTCCACCGAGATGGGTCGTGAGCTGCGCCTGCGGCAGCAACACTTCTTTGTCAGTGCATCTCTGCAGGATATGCTGCATCGCTACAAAAAAAATCATAACGAATGGGCGGCGTTGCCGGACAAAATTGCGGTGCAACTGAACGACACCCATCCTGCCATTGCTGTTGCCGAAATGATGCGCCTGCTGGTGGATATACATCATCTGTCGTGGGACGAGGCGTGGGGACTGACCACGCGCGTCTTTTCCTACACCAATCACACGCTGATGCCCGAGGCGTTGGAGACATGGCCAGTGGCCATGTTCGAGAGACTATTGCCACGCCATTTGCAGATCATTTACGAGATCAATCATCGCTTCATGCGGCAGGTGGCGCACCAATTCCCCGGGGACGGTGAACTGTTGCGGCGTCTGTCCATCATTGACGAGAATGGTTTACGACGCATCCGTATGTCGCACCTTGCCATCGTCGGTAGTCATGCGGTGAACGGTGTTGCCGCACTGCACACCGAGTTGATGAAACGAACCATCTTTGCTGACTTCGAGCGCATCACACCGGGCAAGATTGTCAATATGACTAACGGCATCACGCCGCGTCGCTGGTTGAATCAGGCCAATCCTAAATTAGCAAAACTGATCACCGAGCATATCGGCAAGGATTGGCTGACCGATCTCGACCAGTTGCAGAAGCTGCGCCAGCATGCCGATGATCCCAAGTTCCAGAAACAATTCCGTGAAGTCAAACAGGTTAACAAAGAACGCCTTGCCGAGCTGATACGTAAACAACTAGGCATTACGGTCGATCCGAAATCGCTGTTCGATATTCAGATTAAACGCATCCATGAATACAAACGGCAATTGCTTAATGTGTTGCATGTCATCACACTGTACAACCGCATCCGCTCTGGATCGTATTCCGACATTATCCCGCGCACCGTCATTATCGCTGGGAAGGCGGCACCCGGTTATGTCATGGCGAAGCGCATCATCAGGCTCATCAACGATATTGCCGAGGTCGTCAATAACGACCAACAGGTCGGTGGCAAGCTTAAATTGGTGTTCTATCCAAATTATGATGTTTCAAATGCGGAGCGCATCGTGCCTGCAGCCAATCTCTCTGAGCAGATATCTACTGCTGGAACGGAGGCATCAGGCACAGGCAACATGAAGCTGGCGTTGAACGGTGCGCTCACGATTGGCACGCTGGATGGAGCGAATGTTGAGATACGTGAAGAGGTGGGGGCGGAGAATTTCTTTCTGTTCGGCATGACCACCGATGAAGTTGAAGCGCTTGCCCGTCAAGGTTATGATCCGCAGAGTTATTACTACAGCAACGTTGAATTGAAGAACACGCTTGATATGATTGCGTCCGGATATTTCTGTCCTGATGAGCCGCAACGCTATCAAGAGGTGGTAGATGCACTGCTCGAGCATGGAGACCATTACATGCTACTTGCTGATTACGCTTCTTATGTTGACTGCCAGGACAAGGTAAGTGAACTGTACCGCGATCAGAAAGAGTGGACAAAACGCGCCATTCTTAACGTCGCCGGCATGGGCAAGTTTTCCAGTGACCGAACTATTGGAGAATATGCGAAACATATCTGGCATGTCGCACCAATAGCCAAACCATCTTCCAGTGACAATTAAGGGCGGATAACTTTTTTGCTCCGATCAATCGAGCCTAACTCCGTTTTTCCCATTTATTCTATGTCGATGTCAAGACTGCCCGACTACCGTATGCCATGCTGCCGCCCCAAATCAGGGTTGATCTAGAGCTATTCCAAGCCCTCGCAGTAGGCTTTCGCCGTCACCTGACCAAGCGCTGCCGTGCATGCAGGCCAGAATCTCGGGGTGCAAATTGGCCAACTTGTCGATCATTCGTTTGGTGTCTCGGCTGTGTGAATAATAATCCATCTGTTGTCTGAATGCCTCGCTGGATCCGAGGATGTCGTCGCTGACCAACGGACGTTCACCCATGCCGGGTTGCGTAAACAGATCACCACAGAACAGCGTCTTTGTTGTTTCATCGAAAAAATAGCCGCATTCCCATCCATGCGGCAGATGGGGAGTTGATTGCCACACTAACTGATGCCGGCCCAGGCTCAGCTTCTGACCGTCAGCCATGGTCAGAGGCGCGACGTCAACCATATCGCCGACTGAGACCATCGCTGCGACTTCGCTGCAAACTGGTTTGGCCAGCGGTGCTGCAGCCAGAAACTCGGAGAGACTACCGCTTTCGTCAGCCTCTACATGCGAGAATGCGATGTACCGCAACTTGGAGACGGGAAGCACGGTTTCTATTTGCTTGCAAATTAGCGGGAACAACTTTTTTGGTCCGGTGTGAAAAAGCAGGGGCATCTCATCGACAACCAAGTATTGGTTAAACGAAAAGCCCCCGGGCATCATCTCAGGTAATGCGATGCTGATGCGATATGTATCAGCAGTAATTTGGTTGATTGAGGCGACAGGGGGTTGTGTCATGATTTTTTCCTTTGACTCGGGGTGGATGGGGATGTTGGCATCGGCCCGACAACCGCCAGTAAACATTGAACAAGGATGCAGCGCGCGGCTCGAAGACGTGATTACGACCGGCGATGCTCAATGCCTATCTCAGCGCAGCTTACATTTGGGAGATTACGTTGGCAATCCCCCATGTCATATTTACTTGAGTCGCATGTCATTCTGGATAGATTGCACGCCCATAACACTACGAGTAATTTCTTCTGCCCTGTGTATCACAGACGGGGAATTTACAAAACCACTTAACTGCACGACACCTTTATAGGTTTCGATATTTATATCGGTAGCTTTCAGCGTAGGATCACTAAAAACTGCCGCTTTAACCCTCGAAGTAATTACGCTATCAGGCTCATGTTCTCCATTCATAGAGGCGCAACCTGCAATTGTCACGAATAGAATTGCAATGCAAATAGTAAATAAATATTTTATAAGCTTCATACTGATTTCTCCCGGATTATTAAAAAAATCGCCTGATTGACCGCTTCCTTGGGATAGGAATGCTCCAACCTGCTCACGCAGATTTACAATGCCAACTTCGGAAGGCTGGGGAGTGCAACTGCGACGGATTGAAAGCTAGCACTAGCCGCCGAGGTGCAGATTACTAACCAGCGTACGTACGGTCTGTGCAGTATTGTACATAACTTAAGCCTATCGCTTTACTATGAATTCAAAAAATCACTTAATTAGCGCCCATTTATAAAAAATAACCAATTGATTGGATGTAACAATTCTTCGATCTGCGATATAATAATGCAATCAAAACAATCAATTATCCCAAAGAATTTTGCACATAATCACATACAAAAGCCAGAAGCAACTTACCCTAAATGGTTTTGAAGCTCACTTCGAAGTCAAGCGGGATGCAGAGAATCGCTGGGTGAGACGATGAGCGGTATTGTCGAAGCAGATAAGACATTCTTTCTTGAATCCTTCAAGGGAAAATGTCACTTGTCCAGGATCACCCGAAAACGGGGCGGCAGAGCAAATCGAACCCGTCTCAAGCCCTTGCTGAATAAGGATGTGATGCTATGCACCGATGGTGCAACCGCGTACAAGTAATCGCCAAACTTGTGGAGGTCGTTCACCGTCTAGTCAATATTGCCGCAGGCCAGCGGGTGATTGACGGTATCTATCACATTCAAAATGTCAATGTCTATGACAGCCGACTCAAACAATGGATGGTGAAATTTATGGCGTTGCAACGCGGTATCTCGAAAGCTATCTGTGCTGGAAACATCACGCCGAAGGCTTGTTTTATCGCATCTCTTGGAAGAACAAGACTGTTTCAACAGGTAATTGCGACATAGCATTGTGACATAGCCAAGAATAACGCTTGATTTATACCGACAAGGTTACCTATCCATAGGCCGCGAAGAAGGGCTGATGCTGACGTTTTTGAAAATCAATATTCGAAAGTAGGGCTGATGGGCCAAGTATTCGTTATATAGCATGTGATAAGCGACTAATTTTTGTACGCACCATGTGTATGGCGTGTGCGACAGTCAAAATCTGCATAATTAACTCTGCTCCAGTCGAAAAGAACAACCCCCAATACTTACAGCGCAATTGATCACGTCATTCTGACAGGGAAAGCCCCCTTGTCGACTACGAGCAAAAATTTGGCACTATGTGCGGTGGAGCACAGACGGTTGAATAATATGTTTATATGATTGCTTTTAATAAACACAACAATGTGGAGATCACGATGCATTCGCAACGCAGCTCAAACCTAATTGACTCAGTCGCATCAAATAAGATCAGGCCACGAAAGATTCAACTCCATCGAGCCCGACATTTTTATAGGCTAGTGTTGCTCGCCACGCTTCTAGGCGTTGTGAATCCGACGTTGGTCTTGGCCTCAACGATCCAGCTGCCAGCGCTGGTTGAGCCAGCCAGCCAAGAGCATCACATCGGCAAAGTGATATTTGTTGAACTGGTGACGCCAGACCTCGCCGCCGCCAAGCGGTTCTATGGAGAATTATTTGGCTGGACATTTCGCGATATTCAGGCTGGCGAGACAAAGTACGTCGAAGCATCTCTCGACGGTCGTCCGATCGCTGGACTAATCCACAAGGATTTACCGGCGGGCAAGCATCGGCATCCGGCATGGCTGAGCTTCATCGCCGTGCGCGATGTCGACGCGGCAAAAAAAATAGCGTTACAACATGGCGCGAAAGTGCTGTTTGAACCACATAGCTTCCCTAACCGTGGCAGGGAAGCTGTCTTCGCTGATCCTCAGGGGGCCGTTTTTGCGGTTCTTGCTTCCAGTAGTGGCGATCCTCCTGACGTCCTGGCAGTACCTGGGGAGTGGATTTGGAGCTCGCTAATCACGAGCAATCCAGACACCGCTGCTGAGTTCTACCAGGCGCTATTCGATTACGAAGTCTTCGATTTGCCCGCTGACGAGGGCACCCAACACCTCATGCTAGCGTCCGACAACCACGTTCGCGCAAGCGCGAATTCGCTGCCTGCAAATAAGCCCAATATCCACCCGCACTGGCTAAATTTCGTACGCGTCGAAGATGCAATCAAGGTGACTGCAAAGATCGTTGCGCTCGGTGGTCGCGTGCTGGTCGAGCCGAGGGTTGATCGCCATGGCGGCAAGGTCGCGGTCGTCACTGACTCTTCGGGAGCACTCTTCGGACTGCTTGAATGGCCAGGCACTGAGAGTAAAGAGGTGATCAAGTGAATATCATATTCTTACGCAGGTCAGCAATTATCTTCATTATTGGGCTGTTCACGTCCCTCTTGTCAGGTTGCGTCGTAAGTGGTGGCGGATACGGATACGACGATGGCGTGGGCATCGGACTGGGTTACTATGAACCCTCCTACTACGGTGTCGCTTACGGTGGCTGGGGACCTGGCTACAGTGTAGGGCCACCACTTCGCGGCGGCGCTCGTCGTCCAGACCATGGTCGGAACCACGCTCCTCCGCATACTTACAGACCCGCGCCAACATCCCACCCGATGCCGTCTATTCCAACACGTCCGCATACTTTCAGACCCGCGCCAACATCCCACCCGATGCCGTCTATTCCAACACGTCCGCGTTCTGGAGGCTCAATATCTCGTTAAAGTTAGAATGCGGCACAACAATCACGCAACCTTACACACCGAGTTGGCGATTCATACGAGCAAGGTCAAGCCCGACCACTCATTGAATGACATGCTCGGCAAGATGAATTGGTCTTTAAAATTACTGGAATGAGCATTATTCTGTAACGAAAATTTGGATAGGGCTAAGTTTCCCGGCCCCTCCCTCCCACACAACCGGACATACAGGACATGTACGTAAGCTAAATATAGGAGTACTGAGATAATGAATACATCAAAAATTAGCCTATCTTTAACTTTAATTACGATCCTGTTGGTAGGGGCATCGACAAGCGAAACGGGTTTTGCGGCAGGCGGAGGGCATGGTGGCGGTGCTGGGCGAGGTGGTGGCGGTGGGCACGGCGGTGGGGGTGGGTGGCGCGGAGGCGGAGGCGGCGGTTGGCATGGAGGTGGGCGCGTGGGCATCTACCTCGGCGTACCTTTTGGTTTTAACTATGGATATTATCCGTATTCATACTACGGATCACCGTACTATGGAGTGCCCAATTATTATTCGACTGCGCCCGCTTATTACTCACCGATGCAGTCCGCGCCGATTTATACCGAGCAAAGCGACGACCCACAGATAAGCGCACAAGTAGCACCGAAAAATTCGGCGCAAGCTACTGAGGGGTCGTGGTGGTATTACTGCGCCGATACTAAGGCCTACTATCCATATGTCAATCAATGCCCAGGAGGCTGGCTGCGAGTCTCGCCGCAGCCTGCACCCGGTTCTGACAGCCAACCCGCTTTAAATAATGTACCTGCGCCATGACTCATATATTGCGACTCTCTTCCGTGCTAGTGCCAATCCTCGTGTTGAGCGCTTGTACGTCGATACCAACTGGTCCGGGTATGCTTGCGCTGCCGGGCACGGGAAAAAACTTTAACCAATTCCGATTTGACGAGGTCGATTGCAGGCAATATGCAAGCGCTCAGGTCGGTGGCCGCACGGCAAATGAAGCAGCGGCCGATAGTGGTGTGCGAAGCGCAGTGGTTGGAACTGCAATTGGTGCCACAGCGGGCGCATTGTTAGGCGGCCACAATGGCGCTGGCGTGGGTGCCGGTTCTGGATTGCTTATTGGTTCCATCGCGGGAGCCGGCGCTGCTGAAGGTTCAGGACGCAACCTTCAGCAGCGTTATGACTTTGCATATCACCAATGCATGTATGCGAAAGGCCATCGTGTCCCGGTATCGAGCCGCTTGGAATACTCGCGGCAACCTGTCAGGAATAGCAATTATGCACCTTCACCGGCTCCAAGCGGAACCCCATCGTTACCTTCTGCTGGTGTTTTCGTGCCTCCGCCACCCCCCCTCGGGACTCCGCCTCCGCCGCCTCCAGATATTTACACACTGCCGCTGACTCCTGAAGACATTCTGCAACTAATGCCTTCTGACGATATTCAGCCACTAACGACTCCTTATGACACTTTTCCACTATTGCCTTCTGATGACTTTCAGCCACCAACGCCTCCAAGCGGTAATCCGCCTCCATCGCCTCCCGATACTTAAACATCAACGCTGCCCCGCGAGCGTCGGGCATCTATGCGAGCCATATCGTTATTGACGTTCCAGCTACCTGACAATTATGAATCCCTCAGGATTTCAGAAAAAAGCATTTCTACTCCTGTTAACTGTAGTCTCCATTGCATTCGGCTGGATTGTATGGCCCTTTTTGGGTGCAGTTTTTTGGGGTACCGTCCTTGCCATACTGTTTGCGCCCCTCTATCGTCGCCTGCTCGTTGTAATGCGCGGCAGGCGGAATCTGGCGGCGCTCGCCACTCTGGTACTTTGTTTGGTTATTGTCATTCTCCCGCTGACGGTTATTACCGCTTCACTAGTACAGGAGGGAGTCAGTTTTTACCAAAAGCTTCAGTCAGGAGAGCTGCATTTCGGCACGTATTTTCAGCAGGTCATTAATACTTTGCCGCGCTGGGTGGTCGATCTACTAAATCGTTTCGGATTTGGAAATATTTCCGCGTTGCAGGAAAAATTATCAGTCGGCGTGATGGAGGGCAGTAAATTCATTGCAACTCAAGCTTTTACTATCGGTCAAAATACTTTTGAGTTCGTTATCAGTTTTGGCATCATGCTGTATTTGCTGTTCTTTCTACTACGTGAAGGTTCCACTTTGTCCAGGCGGATCAAGTTAGCAATTCCATTAAGCATGGAGCATCAACAGTATTTGTTCAGCAAGTTCATCACGGTCCTTCGTGCGACGGTAAAAGACAATATCGCTTTGGCCGCGTTGCAAGGTGGGTTAGGTGGTGTAATTTTCTGGATTCTTGATATTCAGGGACCAATATTGTGGGGCGTCCTGATGGCATTCCTTTCGCTTTTGCCAATAGGCGCAGCATTAATATGGGCGCCGGTCGCAATTTATTTTCTAGTCACAGGTGAAACATGGAGCGGCGTAATCCTGATCGCATTTGGCGTGCTTGTGATCGGACTGATTAACAACATCCTTCGACCTGCCCTCGTTGGTAAGGACACACAAATGCCAAACTACGTAGTACTTGTCTCAACGCTTGGTGGTATAACTATTTTTGGCCTGAACGGTTTAATTATCGGCCCGGCGATTGCAGCGATGTTCATTGCGGCATGGGATCTATTTTCTATGTCAAATGAAATAGATTAAGTGTGACTAAATGAACAAGTCTACGCTTGCACGACCCAAGGCATCGATATGCTTCCTTCTTGGTCAATGGCCGGTAGCACGTAGCAAGAGGTTCGGCAGATAAAATGCGACTATAAGTATAAGTAGCAAGCTATGTGATACACGTGCTGCGAAATGCGATGCCTGCGCGAGCAGTTTTGAAAATATTTGCGGGATGAGTTTATACATGAAAACTTGCTACAGTTATGCCAATTGATGTGTATGTGTGCGATACCGCACAGATAGTTGGAGGCATAAAGGTTTATTATTAAATTGTCCGCCTCTTTATGACGGCATGAGTGCAAATAATTATGCCAATTCTTACTTGTAACTCTTAAGTTCACTCCTAACTTATAGTCTAATAGTGGTGGATATTCTTGTATGTCCATTTACATACCGCTCTCCACTCCCCCCGTTGAGAGCGTTTTTTTAGCTCTGAGTTTTTCCCGGTCACAATCAGCTAACACAAAACCCGGTGAAGTATGTGGTAGCAGGTATGCATGGAGCTGAGAGGAAGATCATGAATAAAACAAACATTTGGAAGTCCGCAGCGGTCTTCTCAGTCAAGTGTCTGGAAATATGGGCCCTTAAGAGTGCTCAATGCGTAGCATTGTGGTCAGCGTTAGTGCTTGCTAATTTTCCCAGCATCGCCTTTGGCCAAACATCATGCCACAACATACACGTGAAAATTCTGAATATTAAAAACAGTACTGGAAACGTAGCTTGCGCACTTTTCGAATCAACAGTTGGTTTTCCTGACGAATATTTACACTTTGCAACCAACATCATGGTAATAAAAATTCAAGACAATCAGACGCATTGTGACTTTAAGGACATCGCGCCGGGAACATACGCGCTTGCCGTTGTTCATGATGAAAATATGAATGGCAAACTTGACACTAAATGGCTAGGGATCCCAACGGAAGGTTACGGTTTTTCAAGAGACGCAAAAGCTTTACTTGGCGCACCTTCATTTTCCTCCGCCAGTTTTCCCTACGATGGAAAAGACCTCGATCTGACGATCAGCTTGCATTACTGAGTGTGCATTGTGAACAATCGGTCTTTCTTACCTGATCGTGTCAAATACCAGCATCGAAATTAATTCCTCAGACAGCAACGCGCGATACAATTTTGGAATTTGCGGAAAGAAGGGTTAATCAGAGAAACCAGGCGGTCGAATAAATCCAAAAACTTAAGGTAAAAGCCACCATCATATAATAAATTATGAGGCGGCTTTAAGTTCGAAGTAAAACAGCTTTGCGTTGAGAGAGCGAATCACATTAACTTTTCTGGCCTTGACGACACATGTTATGTGAGAATGTATCATCAACTGACTGCTCCTGATTGCAGTCGACGCAACCTGTTTCAGTCAATTTTTAAGCTTTACAGTTAATGCGACAGCTTCCAATTACACCTTGACAACTTGACGGCATCTATTCACACAGACGATCAAACAATCCCCTTTTTTAAATATTCATTCGAACCGTAATTTGGTTGAATAACAGATTTTGCAAGGGGCTTGATTTATTAGTCTTTATCATCCATTTCCTTGCCGGATTTATTAGCACCGGAATTCTGGGGAGTCCAACAACATGAATCACCGGAACCACCGGCAGCCGTAGTTTCGCTTTTGGGGTTGGCGGTGTCGCTTTTGGAATGCGACTTACCACTATCGGAATCCATTGCACTACCATCCATTTTCTTGTCATCGGCATCGTCCGCCTTCTTGTCATCGGCATCGTCCGCCTTCTTGTCATCGGCATCGTCCGCCTTCTTGTGCCAAGCACCGCCCATCTTCTTGTGCCCACCACCATCCATCATCTTCTTATACCCGGCCTTCATTTCTTCCAGAGTAATTTGGCCGTTTCCATTGACATCCAGCGCCTTAAATTTCTTTGCATGGAAAGCATTGAATTCGTCCGTAGTGACCATTCCATCTGAATTTGTATCCATGACTTTGAACATTTTTTCCTGCATTTTCCCATCCATTTTCCCATCCATTTTTCCATGATGTGTATCGGTATCAGCGTGGGCTAACGTAGTACCCAATACAAAACAGGACGTCATAGCGAGGTAACTAAAAGTTTTTTTCATTTGTAACTCCATTTATAAATTTGTGAAACATTCTTTAGCAGACATGATGTCATGCCACTCTTAGGAGTTTTACCAAGACCACATTATTTGGCTAACTCTTGTGCTAAGAATAACCAAGCATCTTGGATAGAGTCTGTGCGCTATCGCGCATAGTCGATAATAAATATCAGGGCCTCTATCGGTGTGTAAAATCAAAGAAGCACTGCGGCCACAAAATTCATATAACTCCTGACGAAGATAATGTTTTGCTATAGAGCCGCGTAGTAGCGGATGCAGCGGTACATGACAGCCAGATGTTTGACGAACTGCTGAATCAGCAGTTAATGGCAATGAAAAATAACGCTTGATTTATACCGATAACGCTTACCTATCAAAGTCCGCGAAGAAGGGCTGATGGGCCAAGTATTCGTTATATAGCATGTGATGAGCGACTAATTTTTGCTTACACAATTGGTATGACATATGTGACAGCACTAGTGTCCGGTTAAATTGAGCATCGACAGCGTGAAGGCCAATGCTGGTGCGGGTTGCAGGGTAAATAATTTGGTGCCGATTTGAAATCAGTTTTCGCAAATTCAAGTTCGAGTAACTTCCAGAGTTCGATTTTTCTGGAGGTGGGCTATGAATCTGGGCAAGACGTTGTTCGCGCAACTCATGGAGTTTGTGCCATGGACCAGCTTCGCACGAATTGTCGAGCGTTATGGCGGCGATTCCGGCGTGCGAGTTTTGAACTGCACGGAGCATTTCCGCGCCATGGCCTTCGCACAGCTGACTTACCGCGAGAGTCTGCGCGACATCGAAATTTGTTTGCTGGCCAACCAGAAGAAGCTTTACGGCATGGGCTTTCGCACGCCAGTCAAACGTTCGACGCTGGCCGATGCCAACGAAGGGCGCGATTGGCACATCTGGGAAGAGTTGGCGACGGTGCTTATTCGGCGCGCGCGCAAACTGTATTGCGACGAGAATTTCGGCATCGATCTCGCCAATACGGTCTACGCTTTGGATGCCACGACCATCGACTTGTGCCTGTCGTTGTTTCCGTGGGCACCGTTTCGTTCTACCAAAGCGGCGGTCAAGATGCATACCCTGCTGGATTTGCGCGGCAACATTCCGGCTTTCATCCATATCTCGGACGGAAAAATGGGCGATGTCAACGTGCTGGATATCTTGCTTGTCGAAGCGGGTGCGTTCTATGTGATGGATCGGGGCTACCTCGACTTCACACGGCTGTACGCACTCCACCAAGCGGGCGCGTTTTCGTGACTCGGGCGAAACGGGGTATGAATGCACACCGGGTGTACTCGATGAAGGTCGATCGGAGTACGGGAATCATCTGCGATCAGCTCATCGCGCTGGACGGTTTCTAAACCTCGAAAGGCTACCCCGAACAGTTGCGGCGCATCCGTTTCAAAGACCCGGAAACCGGCAAGACGTTGGTATTCCTGACCAACAATACGACGTTGCCCGCGTTGACCATCACCGCACTGTACAAGCAGCGATGGCAAGTCGAATTGTTTTTCAAGTGGATCAAGCAGCATCTGCGTATCAAGCGATTTATCGGCAACAGCGAGAATGCAGTAAAGACGCAAATCTGGTGCGCCATCGCCACTTACGTGCTGATTGCCATTGTTAAAAAGGAGCTTCAAATTGATGCAACCCTCTATTCTTTGCTACAGATATTGTCGGTCTCTGTTTTCGAGAAAACCCCGCTATCTCAAGCTTTCGCGGGGGTTGGTTACATTTCCGAAGATAACCCATTGCCTAACCAATTAAATTTATTCGACTTTTAACCGGACAGCAGTGTATCGCTATCAATTTTCAGCGGGCATCTTAACTTATTAAATTACACACTAGTTCAGGCCTAATCTATTACTTTATAACTACAAACGACGAGCTTCATCTCATTTTTCAGAAAGCTGTAACCAGTTGCCGCGACACTCTTTAACGATGCGTTGTTGTAATAATCCTGTCCCTGATCGCTCAATAGAGGTATTACTTGCCCTTGGAAAGATGGTGCAATTCGGTCGTAACAGTTTGTGTACGGCAACAAACCATCCATTTCAACAAGTTCCGACACCCATGTCAAACTCGGTAACGTTCAAATTTACAAGTGCAGTGCCAGTTCAAATTGAAACTCATTCACTTTAAATCCATAAATCAAATCCTTTGGATTTGGCACGGTATTGTTTGGACTATTATTTTTTACCGTATTCCTATCCACACGAATCTTTTTTTCATTTCTCCACGTAATGTTCGTTAGCGTACAGAATGATGTATCTAGATGAAATATTATTAAGCCGACGTTTGTTTGAGACTTATTTTTTTAATAATAAATATGGAGATTGATATGTTGCCTTTAAACACAAATAATCCTGAAAAAATAAAAACCCTAGAATCAGTACCTGTAGTGGATGCATCTAAACGAACTAGAAAGCTTCTAATAGCAATAGCGGTAGTGTTAGGGGTAGCGGCATTAGTGGTTTATGTTTCGGGTATACAATTCCCATGGATCACGGATAGCGCTAAGTGATAGACTGAAATATATGCTTCCAATAGTGTCCGTTAGATCGGTTAAATAGACTCAATTGGCTGTTGTTTGCTTATCTAATTGTCAAGTCCCGCCTGTTTATAAACGGACGACCCATTAAACAGAAAGTATCTTTCTTTCGGTTTAACGGGTCGCTACTACAGATTTTTGTAAGAAAGATTTAAAACTTGAACGCAACTCCTGCTGACAAGAAGTTTATTTTTGTGGCACCAGTCGCTGAGTTATCGCCTACATTATTTAAACGTTCCCATTCAGCTCTTACCGAAAAATTCTTGGCAAAATCATACTTTACACCAACACCAAAGTTGGCACCCGTACTGCGTTCATTTTGATGAGAAGAGAAACCTAGACCTGAAACGTCAGTCGATAGCCTGCTTCTCACAACACCTAGCTTGCCAAACAATCCAAAACTATTACCAAAAACAGATGTTAAATTCGTAGGTGCAGTTATCACGGCTGCCAAACCCCATGCAGTAGCATCTCCAGATATGTTTGTTGGAACAAAGGTGGCACCATTAAACGCCGATGAATTACCGGAATATTTACCTAAATCATAGTAGGTGGCCTCCACTCCAAAGATTGGATTTATCTGAGTGCCTAAATACACCTTGTATCCAGTATCTTTGTCGTCACGGTTCCTTAAAACACCAGGGGTGTCTTTGTACTTTGCTTGTCCGGCACTGGCACCAATATACACCGCAGAGTCCATTCCAAATACTGCATAAGCTGATGGAATGACAAACATACTCCCACCGCCAAGCACTACAACTGCACACGCTATTTTTTCAGCTTCATTTTTTATCCTCTTGATTTCTTGATAATTAATTATAATATTTTGTCGACTATATCATTATGACGTAATACGTTTTTAATTTATAGAGAAGTTGATAACTCGTCTGTACGGTACCGAACATATTGTATTTCGATGATATTTTTAAGAAAAAAACCATATACGGATATGGCATTCAGAAAAGAGCAAAAAAATAGCAAAGGCAGACGAAAATTACCGGGCAGAAAAAGCGATCACACAGAATTTATAACTTATCTCACATAAATCAAGAAAATCATATTTTAAATCAAAGATAACGGTCACATTTTTTATCCATCTAATACCCATCTCATCAGGTAATTGCGTCATAGCCAAAAATATTTCTTTATATGTGCGCTGTCGTACAGATAGTTACTGGCTTCCCATCCCATAATAATTAATCTTAACTTTAAGGGGTACATATTATGCTTACTAATGCAACAGCCACTGACGGATTAGGACGCGTAGATGCCGCGTCAGGTTTTAATCCCTACCTCACAAAAGCTGATGCTAGCGCAGTATCCTGGGGAGCCATTTTTGCTGGGGCTGCTGCAGCCGCCGCATTGTCTTTGATCTTGTTAGTTCTGGGAACCGGTTTAGGATTGTCATCAGTATCTCCATGGGCTAAAAACGGTATTAGCGCAACGGCCTTTGGTGTAACGACCATCGTGTGGATCACATTTACCCAGCTCGCTGCATCGGGAATGGGTGGATACATAGCCGGTAGATTGCGTACAAAGTGGGTTGCGGTTCATTCAGATGAGGTTTATTTCCGCGATACCGCACACGGCTTTCTAGCTTGGGCCGTCGCGTCCCTTGTGACTGCTGCGCTACTGACATCGGTGATCGGGACGATCATCAGCGGCGGAATTCAGGCTGGAGCCTCTGTGGCAGGAGGCGTTGCCAGCACGGCGACAGCGGCCACAGCAGGTGGTGCCGCGGCAGCTGGATCCGAGATGGCTAAGTCGGGAAGTGACGGTGGACCGATGGGCTATTTCGTGGACTATTTGTTTCGAAAAGACATAGCCACGAATGGTGAAGCTGCAGCTGCTGAAAATCGCTCCAGATCAGAAATTGCCAATGAACATACCACGATCGCACAAACGTCTGAAGTCGCCCGAATCTTCATGAGCAGTCTTCAAACGGGAGCCTTGGCTGAGGAAGACGTTAAGTATGTCGGCTCGATAGTTTCTAAGCACACAGGCCTGTCACAGCAGAAAGCAGAGAAGCGAGTAAGTGATACTTTTGCGCGCATACAGGCAAAGTTGCACTCTGCGGAAGTGGCAGCAAAAAATGCCGCAAACAAGGCACGTAAGGCTTCTGCTTATGCGGCTTTGTGGATTTTTGTCTCACTGCTCGGCGGCGCATTTGTCGCGAGCTTAGCGGCCACTTTCGGCGGACGTCGGCGCGACCTTTAACCACAATTTAAACCTGACATTTAACTTCGGAGACAATGATGCGTTCAATACTTCTTTTCTTTCTCGGCATTCCTATTCCTATCATCATTCTGATCGCTTTGTTCGTTCACTAGCCACGGTCATCTATCTAACACAAACTGAAAGGGGAAAATTTCATGACTACTTTAAAGCAAATAAATGTAATGAAAAAAACCAAGGGCGCGAGCCTGTCCAAGACTGAAGACGCAATAGCCTTGTTGCGTGCTGACCACAAATTGGTCAGCACGCTCTTCACGGAATACGAAAAAGCACGGACTACTTCCAAGAAAAAGACAATTGTCTCCCAAATATGCTCTGAGCTGAGCATTCATGCCCAAGTGGAAGAAGAAATATTCTATCCGGCTGTCAAGGAAGCGCTTGGTGACAAAGAATTGATACCGGAAGCAACGGTGGAGCATGCAACGCTTAAAGATCTGATCGGTCAAGTGGAAGGGTTGGAGCCCGATGGCGAAATGTACAACGCAAAGATTAAAGTGTTGTCCGAATATGTTAGACACCACGTCAAAGAAGAGCAGAACGAAATGTTCCCTAAGGCAAAGTCGACGAATCTAGACATGGGTGAACTGGGTAACCGAATGGCAGCTCGCAAGAAAGAACTTCAAAAGGCGCTTACATAGTTTGAATTACACTTACTGGGTAACTTAATGGGTACGAAGTTTATTCAAATTCAGCAGTGTCATTAACCAATTTATTAAAATTCGTTCACTAGCGTTAATTTGAGTTTAATCATTAAGGAGATTAATTTGAAAAAGAAAAAATCGACGAGTAATTTCAATAATGGCAAAGAGAATTTGAGTACATATTCGAATGGAGACTCACACGTGGCTGTCGGTGGCGAGTTGCACCAGATTGCTGGTGGAGAGCATCCCGCACTCACCACGAACCAGGGGGTTGCACTTTCCGATAATCAAAATTCGCTCAGAGCCAATTCGCTCGGACCAACGCTTCTGGAGGATTTTATCCTCCGTGAAAAAATTACTCATTTCGACCACGAACGTATTCCAGAACGTATCGTTCACGCGCGGGCAACAGGCGTTCATAGATTCTTCGAGTTAACCGATTCATTGAAGGCGTACACCACTGCCAAAGTGCTCACCGAAGTAGGTGAAAAAACGCCTTTATTCACTCGTATATCAACCGTGGCAGGTGGTGCAGGTTCGGTCGACACTCCTCGTGATGTGCGTGGATTTGCTGTTAAATTTTATACCAAGGAAGGCAACTGGGATTTGGTTGGAAACAACATCCCGGTTTTCTTTATTCAGGATGCAATAAAATTTCCCGACCTCGTCCATGCCGTAAAAATGGAGCCCGACCGTGGATTCCCCCAGTCGGCAACAGCGCACGACACGTTCTGGGATTTTATTTCACTTACGCCTGAATCCATGCATATGGTGATGTGGATAATGTCAGACCGTACAATACCGCGTTCGTTGAGGATGATTGAAGGCTTTGGTGTACATAGTTTCCGTCTAATTAACGACGCAGGCGAATCAACATTCGTTAAATTCCACTGGCGCCCCAAGCTCGGCTTACAGTCAACCATTTGGGATGAAACCGTCAAAATTTCCGGTGCTGATCAAGACTTTCATCGGCGCGATATGTTCGAGGCCATCGAAGCCGGCAATTTCCCTGAATGGGAATTTTCAGTCCAACTTTTCACGCAGGAGGAAGCAGACAGATTCCCGTTTGATCACTTGGATGCAACAAAGCTGATTCCCGAGGAACTGGTGCCTTTGAAAGTGATCGGGCGTATGGTACTAGATCGCTGGCCAAACAATTTTTTCGCTGAAACTGAACAGGTAGCTTACTGCCCTTCACATGTCGTACCAGGCATCGATTTCTCGAATGATCCACTGTTACAAGGCCGGTTGTTTTCGTATCTCGATACGCAACTTTCGCGCCTGGGTTCGCCCAACTTTCATCAAATTCCGGTCAACGCACCCAAATGCCCTTTTTCCAACCATCAACGTGACGGGCATATGCAAATGGCACAACCGGTAGGCCGCGTTGCTTATGAGCCCAACTCTTTGTCTAAAAACTCGCCACGCGAAATGCCGGTTAAGGGTTTTAATAGCGCCGTCGTAATGGAAAGTGGCGAGAAATCTCGCATCCGAGCCGAAAGCTTCGCCGACCACTACAGCCAAGCCCGGCAGTTTTATCTTAGCCAAACCGCGTGTGAGCAGGCACATATCGCCTCGGCATTAGTGTTTGAGCTCTCTAAGGTCGAACATGTCCACGTACGTGAAGCGATGGTCGGTCACCTCCGGCATGTAGATAACGACCTTGCCCAACGAGTTGCTACAGGTCTGGCATTTGACGAAATGCCAGATGCACCGAAAACCGCCGCACCCTTGCGGGAGATGGATCCCTCTCCCGCACTGCAAATTATCGGGAAGATGAAAGACACGCTTATGGGGCGCACTATTGGTATTCTGATCGCAGACGGTTCAGACGGTGCTGTAATTGAGAAGATCAAAACGGCCGTGATAGATGCGGGTGCCAACGTGAAGATTGTGGCACCCAAGGTAGGTGGCACTAAGCTTGCCGATGGTTCGATGATACCGGCTCATGGACAATTGGCTGGCACGCCTTCTGTGTTATTCGATGCAGTCGCCGTCATCCTTTCCGACAACGGCGCAAAGTCATTATCGATGGAAGGTGCCGCGATTGATTTTGTGCGAGATGCATTCGGTCATCTCAAGGCAATCGTCGCCGACAAAGGCGGTCAAGCATTGTTAACAATAGCGAATGTCGGACAAGATGCGGGCGTCATGGATACTAATAACATGAACGGATTTATTTCAGCGGCAAAGACTCGCCAATGGGATCGGGAAAAGTCTGTCCGAACATTAGCTTAGCATACGATCATTTAATCTGTCCCAGCAGCGGTGAGCCGATGTATTGAACAATATTTTTTGAGCAAGTCCAGCTCCTCCTTCAATCGTCCAATCTCAGAGTACAGTCACTCCGAAGTGGCTGACGGATCGGCAGATTTCGGGCCGTGCTTGGCATCATAGGCTGGTTTGCCAGCGGCCTTGGTCTTCCAGGCCTACAGATGGCGATTGGACAGCGGCAAACAACGGTTGGACTGACATTGCATTCGAATCGAAATAGGAAATAGTCAGTACGGCAGCTACGAATACCAGGCCTTATTAAAACATCATGGCGTTATTTGCAGCATGAATCGCAAAGGTAATTGTTGAGATAATGTAGTGATGAAACGATTCTTCTTAAACATTGAAAATGTAACGGGTGTGGCAACGGGAATATGCCAACCAAATGGAAACCAATAATGACGTGATGGGGTACATTATCGGACTCAATAACTGCATGTCGGTATGCAGTCTTCGGAAATTTAGCACCAAAAATTTACGAAATACAGATCGCAACAAAATAACCTATCACGGTGTCCGAAATTCTTTGACCATTACCGTTCTGTCAGAAGCAGCCCATAGTCGACAACGAGCGTAATTTTAGCGCTATGTGCGGTAAAGCACAGACGACTTTTTTCGATTGAGTGATACTTTGAACTGTAGGCATTGCGATGACTGCCAAAGTTAATGGTGGTTGCTACTTAGCCTTACAAAGGAGCGTTTCGAAGAAGCAGCTGTTGAAACACGTTTTCTCACTGTTTCAACGTGCCGATGAGAGCGTCATTGTCGTGCTGCGATAGCTTCCTCAGGCTTTACGCTGCTACGATTTATTATTAGGAGACATAAAATGTCATTAGGAACAATTCTGCTGATCATTGTGGTTCTAATGCTGATCGGTTCAGTCCCAAGTTGGCCATACAGCCAGGGTTGGGGTTACGGTCCCAGCGGTGGTCTTGGATTGGTGTTGCTGATCCTGATTATTCTGTTGGTGATGGGCAAGATATAGCACATTGCTCTGATTTCGCCTTGTGGCGATCACTCAACTAACAGCAAACTATGAGTTTCTGTTTTACAACGCAACGAAGGTTGCGAACACGAGCCTCTTGATTCAGATTTAGTTTCAGCATCGAGAGGCAATTTTGCATCATTATTAAACTTGGAGGGTATTACCATGACACAATTTAAACGTTTTTCAACTTTCTTTATGATTGCCCTGTTGGCTTTTTTTGTGGGTTGCGCAGCTACACCAAAACAGGAAGGAACCGGAGAATATATTGACGATAGCATTTTGACTACGAAGGTAAAGGCAGCAGTTTTCAATGAGCCTTCCCTGAAGTCCGCCGAAATCAACGTCGAAACCTTCAAGGGCGAAGTACAACTGAGCGGTTTCGTCAGCTCTCAAGCTGACATCAATAAAGCGGTCGCAGTTGCACGTAGCGTCAAAGGGGTGACATCGGTCAAGAACGATATGCGGGTCAAATAAGGATGGCGGTCGGTCTTCAGGCATAACAATGTCCGGTTGACCGACCATTAATGAAAGGAAGATATCATGCTGCATTATACCGTTGTATTTCTAGTCATCGCGATTATCGCTGCGCTACTCGGCTTTACGGGTATTGCGGCTGGCGCTGCCGAGATCGCCAAGATCTTTTTCTTTATCTTTCTTATCTTGTTTGTCATCTCGCTTATCGTGGGACTGATGCGTAACAAGTAATTTTGTTTGATACCGCGAGGTATTTCGCAGAATTCAGGTGGTGTGATAAATAATGGTTCTGTCACATTATCAATTGACAACATACTGAATTTAAAAATATTTTATATCAGTTTCCGATCTGACTGTGCTTGGTGTTATTAACCAGTAAGTTATCTCTTCTGATACTTGGAAGTTTGTTTAACTAGGTCATAGTTCAAGCATCTAGTTTCTAATTATGAATGGAGTACGTCATGACCCAATTTTCAAGCCAAACAATAAAAAATGATTTGCTCAAAGATTTCAATGCCGTTGTATACGAAGGCGAGCAATTGTTGAAGTCTGTGGCCGATGAAGGCGGTGATAAAGCTAATGCTTTACGCGCCAAGATGGAATCAAATTTGAAGGCAGCCAAAAATAGGCTGCGCCAAATCGAAGAATCTGCAATTGAAACTACCAAGACGGCAGTTCGAGCCACGGACAATTATGTTCATGACAATCCTTGGCGTGTTATCGGGGTATCTGCTGGTATTGGTATCGTGATTGGACTACTGCTAAACCAGCATTGTAATGAAAAATCTGGCAGCGCTTCGCGATGCAAAATATGGTGATAAGCAAGCAAGAATCGTAAAGGGAAATATGTTTAATAATGGTATTTATTCGGCAATATTTATTGCTTTGTCATTAGCTGCACTCGGCGGATGTAAAACAACTACTTCTGGCGGTGCAGTTGGTGCGCAGCGTTCTCAGCTTATGCTTGTTTCTTCACAGCAGTTGGAGCAAATTGCCGATCAAAGCTATAGCAAGCTGAAGGCAGAAGCAGAACAAAAAGGGACGTTGAATCAAGATCGCGCGATGTTGGAACGGTTGCTTACGATTACCAACCGCATCAAACCACATACTGCAACATTTCGTCCTGATGCGCCAAGCTGGAAGTGGGAAGCCAATATAATTAGCGACAAACAGCTTAACGCATTCTGTATGCCTGGCGGTAAAATTATTTTTTATTCCGGACTGATCAATGAGTTAAATTTAACCGATGATGAAATTGCAATTGTGTTAGGGCATGAGGTTGCTCATGCCTTGCGCGAGCATTCTCGTGAACAAGTGTCTCAGGCAATTGCTGCCAATACCACAATTAATGTTGGTGCCGCATTGTTAGGTTTAAGTGGAGGTGCCGCTGATCTGGTTGGTGCGGGTTATCAGGCATTAGTCGCAACCAGATTCAGCCGTACTGACGAGACTGAAGCTGATCGTATTGGTCTGGAACTCAGTGCACGCGCAGGCTACGACCCACGCGCAGGCGTTACATTGTGGCAAAAAATGATGAAGAATAAAAATGGCCAGCGCTCCCCTGAGTTTCTGAGTAGTCATCCGGCTGACTCAACTCGCATTCAACAGATTGAAAAGCTGTTACCAACCGTCATGCCACTTTACGAAGCTACGCGTAGATAATTAAATAATTTGCTGAATGTCGGCAACTATGTTCGCTAGCGCACTGAACATATTTTTGAAGTGTGAAAAGATTGCATCAGAAGTAGATAAGAGTTTGGTGATATGAATTTATCGGATATCTATCAATTCATATTCTGTTTCAAGTTAAATTTTATTGGAGAAAAAACATGAGCACTTACCATAGATTACTTGTTTTGATTGTGTCGGCTACTGCCGTTCTGTCCTTTACCGGTTGCAATAAAACTCAAGAAGACAGGAACAAATCCGCCGCTGGCACCTCAATGGGAACAGCAATTGACGACAGCACTATTACCACCAAAGTGAAATCCAAGTTGTTGGCTGATCCGGATATTAAGAGTTTTGATTTAAAGGTGGAAACGCATAAGGGAGACGTTCAGTTAAGTGGCTTTGTGGATAATCAAGCTCAAATTGATAACGCAATTATGATCACGCGTACAGTAGACGGTGTTAAGAATGTGGACAATAGAATGAGCTTAAAAAGTGGTAGTGCTACGACCATGGGCATTAAAGTTGATGACAGTATCGTAACCTCCAAAGTTAAGTCGTCATTCCTTGCTGATCCCGACATTAAGAGCTTTGACATTGCAGTGGTAACAAACAATGGCGAAGTTCAGCTCAGCGGTTTTGTTAACAATCAGACTCAAATTGATCGTGCACTTGATGTCGCACGCAGGACTGAAGGTGTACATAACGTTATCAACGATTTGCGCGTCAAATAGTAAAGTTATATAAATTAATCGATGTTAAACAGGAGAAAAATATGAACTGGGATAAAGTTGAAGGCAACTGGAAACAATTAAAGGGCAGCGTCAAGGAGCAATGGGGGAAACTTACCGATGATCATCTTGACGTAATAGCGGGCAAACGGGATCAGCTGGCAGGCAAAATCCAGGAAGCTTATGGAGTTACTAAAGAAAAAGCGGAAGAGCAAATTTCTGAATGGGAAAAAAGTCAGAAATACTAAATCGTTTGTGATTTGAGCGACGCCTCAAAGGAAAATGTATTTTAACTTTCATCAATAAACGAAAGGCAATCCCATGAACAAATTCAATATCAGCATGATAACAATTGGCCTCGCCATCACCTTCAGCGCGATGGCAGAAGAATCCATGACAAAAGAAGCATATAAATCTGAAAAGGACCGTATTGAACTGGAATATAAATCAGATAAGGCTAAATGCAAATCGCTAGCCGATAATGCTAAAGATGTATGCAAAGCTGAAGCCAAGGGCAAGGAGGATGTTGCAGAGGCCGAGCTAGATGCCAAATATAAACCATCAAAGAAATCCCGTTACAAAGCTCAAGTCGCCAAGGCAAAAGCGGATTTCAAAATAGCCGAAGAAAAATGCGATGATTTAACGGGCAAACCAAAAGAGGTTTGCAAAGCGGAAGCTAAAGCTGCAATGACTGCTGCAAAAGCAGATGCGAAGGCGAAGATGGAAACTTCTGACGAAAAATAGCGTGGCTTATGTATTGGTGGCCACGATTGATTTTATTTAACTAATAAAGGAATTAACATGAAAACGACACATAAAGTTGCAATAAACGCGTTAACCATAGCAATACTTCTTGGCTTAGGTGGATGTGGCGGCATGTCTGCACAGGATAAAAGTACAGCTATCGGTGCTGGGGTAGGTGCAGTTGGCGGAGCGGTACTCACAGGAGGCAGTACTATGGGAACGGTTGGCGGTGCCGCAGTTGGCGGGGTTGTCGGTCACGAGGTCGGTAAGTAGCAAGTCCATTACCAATTCGATGCATCTATAAATAACCGAATGCGAAGATGCATCGTTTGTCAGATAACCAATTTATTCAGGGAGTTTAACTAAATGATGAAATTGAAAAAATGCACTACTGCGACATTAGCAGTAAGTGTCTTAACGTTGGCGCTAATGGGTTGCCAGAAACATGAAGGTCCGGCTGAGACTGCTGGTAAGAAAATTGATCAAACAACCCAGAAAGCCGGAGAGCAAATTGAAAAGGCTGGAGATAAAATTCAAGACGCGGCTAAAGGCGATAATAAATAATTGCGTGAATTTGCCATATATATCTCGGAAGCGTTCCCTTTTTTTCTGCGACTCTGTGAATAGCCTGGTTTTTCTGAAGTTTTATAATTCAACTTTTACAACCCAGTTATTCTGGTTTACTTAGGAGTAGTAAATGAAATCAATGCAAATTATTTTAGCAGGGGGTATCACAGCCACGATGTTATTGGGAGGCTGTGCTAACAGTAGCAATCCTGCCGCGCCGACCAATAGCTCTTCATGGCCATCCACCTCATCACCATCTTCTAATTTCATTGGCTATGGCGTGGTTGAAGGTATAGAGACCATTAAAATTCCCGAGGATGGTAATAATATTACTGGGGCCGTCATTGGTGGAGTGGTGGGTGGTCTGATGGGACATCAAGTTGGTGGCGGAAAAGGCCAGACCGCAGCTACCGTTGCTGGTGTGGTCGGCGGTGCAATGGCCGGCCGTGAAATTGAAAAGCGTTCACAAGCCGCAAGTCGAGATGAATACCGTGTCCGTGTTCGGTTGAGTAACGGCACTATTCACACAGTCACTCAAAGCAGTGTTAGTGATATAAAAATTGGAGACCGAGTGCGCGTGGATAGTGATCGCGTGTCACGCGCTGATTAACAATACCATGTGTGCGGGTTCCCATAAATGACTAATGATCCGGCATCGTTTATCCAGAAAGTCGTTCGCATTGAGCTTGTCGAAATGTGAATGGCCTCTTATGCTTCGACAAGCTCAGCACGAATGGCAGTCAAGTTCAATTCGTCCCGGATCAATAAGTAGCTGTATAACTCAGCTACTTACATTTGCATATTTAATTACATGGCAAAAAAGAAAACATGCCATTTTGTGTAACCCGACTTTGACACCACCCAGCAACACACCGCTCGGAAAGCTGCATAGCGCAAGGCATTCCTGATTCTAGATAACTTGCGAGTCCACCAGCCAAGCTGGTTAAGGCATGGCTAGCGAAACATCAGGACGAAATTGAAGTGTTTTATCTGTCGAGTTACAGCTCTGAGTTGAATCCAGACGAAATGTTGAATGCCGATCTCAAACAGGCAGTAACGACCCAGGCACTTGCGCGAATAAATGGGCAACTACCCAAGATAACTACCAGTCACCTGCGCAAGCTACAGAAATCACCCGAGCGTGTACAAAGCTATTTTGCATATGCTCCTGTCAAGGATGCAGCTTAAGTTCAACAATTTATTGCCGGATCAATGGTTGCCCAGATTCTTATAGAGCAGCGTGCGTAGCATCGCATTTCCATGAGCTTGCAGCGCAAGTTCTGCGGGCATTGAATTTTCAACGGCAAGTTGCGGTGCATCGGCCCGGTTCAGTTCCACCCAGAATTCGCTCCCCACACCGACGGTGCTTTCCACGTTAATTGCACCTCCCATCATCTCGATCAGTTGCTTGGTTACTACCAGGCCAATGCCCGTTCCTTCCTCAGCACCAAATTCTTGTCCGAGACGATTGAACGGCTGAAATAACTGCGTCATCTTCTCTGGAGGCAGCCCAAAACCACTGTCTTTGATGCTGATGCGTATGCGTTCCGGAGTGCAAGTGCATTTCACCTCGACCGTTCCATGTTCGCGGTTGTATTTGATTGCATTGGAGAGCAAGTTGATCAGAGCCTGCTTTACTCGGATTCGATCTGCACTAACAAACCAGGTCTTGTCGAATGGAATAAAATTTATACGAATGTCGCGTTTTTTTGCCTGCGATTCGATCATGGCCAGGCATTCGATTATAGTTATTCCCAGCGGCACGGGTTCCAGCGTCAATGTTAGCTCGCCGGATTCGATCGTCGCATGATCAAGGATTCCATTAATCAGTTCCAGCAGATACCATCCTGCTTTGATAATATGTTGTAACCTGTCAGTTTGGATATCTGTAGGCGGTGGTGAACCTATCTCCAACAACTGCGCGAAACCGAGGATTGCACTGAGCGGGGTGCGCAGCTCATGGCTCATGTTGTTAAGAAAAGCTGATTTCGCGAGATTGGCTTGTTCCGCCACAGCGTTGGCGCTTTCCATCTGAATGTTAGTTGCTTCAACTTCCTCGGCCAGCTTCTGTGCTTTCATTGTAGCGACGACTAAGTGCGCGTTCGCTTGTTGCAACTTAATTATGTGCTCGTCAAACGCTACCTGCATTGTCTCTGCCGCATGAATTTCTCGCTCGCGCGAGGAGACGCTCTCTTCGCGCAGAAGGATAGAGTCTTCACGGATGTCCGCAGCGTCTTCTCGTAAATCTTCAGCATCCTCACGCAAATGTACGGCATCTTCTCGTGCGGCGACTAATATTTCGCGCCTTAGAGCCATATCCTCTTTGAGGACAGTAGGCTTTTTCTTATGCTGTGTTGATTTATTCAATTGATTTAGCCCATCAAATTTTAATGCACCATCCTTATCATTTTTATTCACAACCACCTTTACCACCTAACAGTGCATCATCTTTGATAAAATTTTCGACACGATGAAAATGTATGTACCCTCAATTGGTAATGCGTGTTACACCAGTTTGCAGCAAGGTGGCGAGCGCCTCTGCAACCATCGGACGTCCGAAATAGTAGCCCTGACCCTCGTCACAATGCTGAGCCAAAAGAAATGCGGCCTGCTCTGATGATTCCACTCCTTCCGAAATGATGCGTAACTTGAGGCTTCGACCCATGTTTATTAAGGCAATGATGATGGCAGCATCGTCCGGATTGCTGCACATTTGGCTCACGAACGACTGGTCGACTTTCAGGGTATTAATCGGGAATTTCCTCAAGTTACTTAAGCTCGAATAACCCATGCCAAAATCATCAATGGCAAGTTTTACGCCCAAATTTGCGAGCGCATGCAATATGGAATCGGTAGACCCCGCATCATGCATAAGGACGCTTTCGGTTAATTCCAGTTCCAGATAGCGTGGCTCCAAGCCTGTTTCCTCGAGCACTTGGCGAATATTATCCAGAAAATCCTTGGCACGAAACTCAAGCGCGGAGATGTTGACTGCAACAATGATCGACGGCAAACCAGCCTGCTGCCACGACCGGGCCTGGAGACAGGCTTCGCGCAGCACCCATCGGCCGATCGACAGGATCAGGCCACTGTCTTCGGCAATGGAGATGAACTGTGCTGGCGGTAGCAGCCCTTGTTCCGGATGCTGCCAACGGATGAGTGCTTCGACACCGACAATCACGCCACTTTTAAGATTTATTTTTGGCTGATAGTGCAACACAAATTCCTGACGTTCCAGTGCACGACGCAAGCCGGCCTCGATGGATTGTCGCTGCACGGCGCGATCATTCATGTCCTGCTTGAAAAATTTATAATTATTGCGGCCATTCTCTTTGGAAAAATACATCGCAGTGTCCGCATTCTTGATCTGGGCTTCCGCATCTTGACCATCATCGGGATAGATACTAATACCAATACTCACACTGATATGAAGTTCGTGCTGATCGATGCGATGAGGTAGTGCAAGCGCCGCGACCATTTTTTGCGCACACAGCGCCGCGCTTTCTGCATGCTCAATATAGGGAAGCAGCACCATGAATTCATCCCCACCCTGGCGACTGATGGTGTCCGAGTGACGCACACAGCCCAGCAAACGCTGTGCAACTGATTGCAGAAGCTTGTCGCCAGCCGCATGCCCCAACGAATCGTTGATGTGTTTAAAGTGATCCAGATCCAAAAACATCACCGCAAGTTGCCTGCCTTGACGACATGCCAACTCAATCGCTTGAACAAGCCGGTCTTGCAGCAATATGCGGTTAGGTAAACCGGTAAGAACATCGTGATGGGCTAAATGATCTAACTGAACTTTAGTCGCTTCAACTTGTTCAGCCAGTTTGTGTGCTTCAATTGTAGCAACGACCAAATGTGCGTTCGCTTGCTGCAGCTTAATTATATGATTGTCGGACGCTGTTTGTATCGACCCCGCCGCGCGAACTTCTCGCTCGCGCGAGGTTAGTGCTCCTTCACGCAGATGGGTCGCGTCTTCACGCAAGTCGGCAGCATTTTCCCGCAAGTTAGCGGTCTCTTCTCGTGCAGTAAGCAACTTCTCGCGGTTTAGAATAGACGCTTCTTCGTCGCGGACAGGTGCCAACTCATCTTTGTGCTGGCTTAACCGATCCAGTTGATTTAGGTCACCGATATCAGATGCACCATCATTGTTATCTTTGGCAATTGTCATTACCATCATCCTGTCGTTCGTTCACGAGGCTGACCATAGGTCGCCCCGACATGATTCCAGTGTATTCTGATAATGTCTCGCCAATAATAATGCCCTTGTCTGTAATGTCAAACAATCGAATGTCCTTGCTGTGCTTACTGCCACGGACTTTAACGATCGACAGAACGCGTTTGAATTGACCCGCGATTTCAATATAGCGCTGCACAATAATTGCGTCTGCGAGAAAGGCACTCCCGAATGGGCTAAAACGTAAATCGGTGTAGCGGTCTTCCAGTTCCGAGGTCATTAATATGGTCATGCCCATAGCTGTGAGTTCGGCAATCATCCTGTACAGTGACCCACGAAAATCTTCGCTAAACTCGGGTGCCAGTGCCAGCTCAAATCCAGACAAGGAATCAATGACTACGCGCTTTGCTTGCATTCGATTAATCATTTCAATCAAATCATGCAAGGTTTCATCAATCGACAAATCCAGGGAACGCGTATCGATCACCCCAACTTGTCCAGCCTTGACCAGCGCATTCAATTTATTGTTCAACAGCTGGCTAGGACTCTTCTCAAACGCCGCTATCACACCTGGTTCGCCCCTGCGCACACCTTCGGCGAGAAATTCTGTTGCCAATACGGTTTTCCCGGATCCGGATGGTCCTACTACAAGTAGTGAATATCCAATTGGCAAGCCGCCGCCCAGCATTTCATCCAGCCCAGCGGTTCCCATCGGAAGACGCTCCTCTCCGGTGGACACCTCGACTGTTGACTCAACCGCTGTGCCGTGTTTGACAATCGCGCGCGGGAAAACGTGAATTCCTTCATCGCTAATACGAAACGTGTGTAAACCGGGGGCTTGGGCTTGCCCCCGCATTTTGACCACTTGCATCTTGCGTACCATTGAATTGCGGTGCAAATTTTGCGTAAGCCACAGGATGCCGTCTGCAACTGTAAAGATAGGACTGGACTCTGCTTCCGGCATCAAATATTCACCGATCAAAAATGTGGTTGCCTGCCAGCTTGTCATTAGCATGCCCAGTTGCTGCACGAATGCCTGCAGCTCGGACGTCCCCTGTTGGTCCGGCTTCACTGATTGCACAACGGATCGAAAAGAATCAACAAATACAAGGCTGGGAGTATAGTCTTTCACTTCTTCGGCAATGCGTGACAATACGCGGTCAAAATTCCCTGCCAAAAGGTCTGTAGACAGGTTAACGAAGCGGATCGATTCATTGACTTTATTAAAATCAAAAAACGTAAATTGCTGCTGATAACGGAGCATCTTCAAAGGGGGTTCGCCGAGTACCGTGAAGAACAGAGCGCGATTATTCGGGCTTGCCAACGAGAACATGATCTGGTGCGCAAGTGTTGTTTTTCCGCTTCCCGGCGTACCAGCAATCAGATTGAACGAGAATTCCGGCAGCCCTCCGCCTAACAAATTGTCCAGACCAGGTACGCCAGTTGCCAATCGACCTATGCATACCTTTTTACTCATTTTTGAACTCCCTGCTCGTTTGACTCGAAGCGTTATTGCCCCAAGCTGAACTTAAAATAGTGGTAGTTAACTGCTCGCCAATTAACGAGGCCAGAATGTCGGTGAAAGTGATCAGCAGCAGACAGTTTGCTTCGCTGGCTTGCGCTGGAGTTTGTGCTTCAAAGTCCTTCTTTAATTCCGCGAATCGTTGATCAGTCAGTAATAACTTTGAGCTGGCCGCGACCCAAGGAAATGTTGATTGGGTAAGGAATATACTTCTCGTGTAAAGTGAATTGAAGCCACCTTCACCGACGATCGAAATGACTTCGGTAGCCATCTGCTCCCACAACTTGATCGCGGCATCCACAACTTGGTCAGGATTCATTGCTATACGATTTCTAATTATCTTATGCCGCGGCAAGCAATTGGTTTCCATATTAAATACAAATAATTGATAGGGTAACTAAGCGATGTAGGTAACCTACAACCGTAGTTTCGATTCTAACTCCGAACAGGGTATTTTCTGGTTCTGTCGCCTTAACCCGTAACTGAGTGCAGCTAAATTTCAGGAGAGGCGGATGTATTGACTCGGCCATTAACATAGTTGCAAGCAGCATATTTTACGCGTGAGTCTTGTGTTGCTTTCCAGCATCGTCATGCGATCATTGGCAGCGGCACGCAACTTCTCTTGGATACGCACCTGCACTTTCGATCCGATAGCCTGCTTCAGTTCTGCATTCAACCGATATTGCAAGTCGTCCATCACTATATAAAGTGAGGAAATTGCGTTGGCAATCTCCCATGCCAGTTTTACTTGACTAGCATGTCATTCTAGACCGATTTCACACCTTCAACGCCACGCGCGACTTTTCCCGCCCTATTGATATCGGACTGGAAACTCACAAACCCGCTTAATTGAACGACACCTTTAAAAGTTTCAACATTTATCTCGGCAGACATCAGCGTAGGCTCATTTAAAACCGCCGCTTTAACCCAGATAATCCATTAGACCTGATTCGCTCGATGACGACGCACCCCCCCTTTGCAAAAGGGGGGCTAGGGGGGGATTTAAGCGTTGCGGGGACACAAAATCCCCCTCTGCCCCCTCGCAAGCTCTCCCCCTTTTGCAAAGGGGGAGGCTGGTTAAATTTCCTACTGGATTATCCGGGTTTAACCTTCGTTGTAATTACGCTATCATTCAAATATTCTCCTGTTCCTTCTGATTTCGTGGTATATACACAACCTAAATTCACTTACAAAAGATGCACTTCAGAGTTAAATCCGCCTATTAAAAAAGTCACCTGATAGGTTGCTTCCTTGGGTTATGGGTGCTCCAACCTGCTCACGCGAGCCCACATTGCCAACTGTGAAAGCTGGTTGAGTGCTACTGTGATTTGTTTGAAGCTGGCGCCAGTCGCCATTGTGTAGGTTACTATCCAGCACATGTACCGTCAGCCTCTTCCAATATGAAATGAGTCTGAAGGGTTTGCGTATTTCCAACATGAAATGAGTCTGAAATTGATTTGCCGGGTCGGTCATTATGTGAGGCATGGTGATCAACATGGAAGAAGCGAAGCTACAGACCTTGGAACAGATCAAGGCATTTTTGGACGGGACATCGGAGGTTGTATTTCGGGTTCCAAAAGGGGAGCGCAACCAGTTTGTCGAGCGGGTGCTCAAGCGCTTTGGCTACGCCCCGCACGGGCGTGTTGACAAGGGTGTGCTGCTGCGCTATATCGAGCGCATGACTGGGCTGTCGCGACAGCAAGTAACGCGGCTGGTGGGGCTATACTGTAAGGATGGGAAGCTATCGAAACAACCCTGCGCGCCCAAGCAGGGTTTCGCCTACCGCTATACTGCTGCGGATGTGCTCTTGCTGGCCGAGATGGATGTGCTGCACAGCACGCTATCTGGCCCTGCCACCAAGAAGCTCATGGAGCGCGCCTGCAAGGTGTTCGGCGACCCGCGCTACGAACGCCTGGCGGGCATTTCTGTTTCTCACCTGTACAACCTGCGTGGAAGCAAGCCGTATCAGGATAAACGGCGGCATTGGACCAAGACGAACCCTGCGGGCATCCCCATCGGCAAACGCCATGCCCCGCAGCCTAACGGAGTGCCAGGCTACATCCGCATAGACAGCGTACATCAGGGCGACCAGGACGGCATGAAAGGCGTGTATCACATCAACGCGGTGGACTGTGTGACGCAGATGCAATTCGTCGCCACCTGCGAGAAGATCAGCGAGGCGTACATGCTCCCGGTCATCCGACAGTTGCTGGACGGGTTTCCGTTTGTCATTCTGGGGTTCCATTCGGATAACGGTTCGGAATACATCAACTACCAAGTAGCGAAAATGCTGAAGAAGTTGTTGGTCGAATTCACTAAGTCACGGCCACGTCATTCCAACGATAACGCCTTGGCGGAATCCAAGAACGGCGCAGTGGTGCGCAAGCATCTTGGCTACGAGCATATCCCGCAATACTGCGCCAGTCTGGTCAATGCTTTCTGCGCCGATTATCTCAACCCTTACGTCAACTTCCACCGACCATGTTTCTTCCCCGAAACGATCACGGATACCAAGGGAAAAGAGCGCAAAAAGTACCGCTATGAGAACATGATGACGCCTTATGAAAAATTCAAATCAATACCCGAGGCCAGCCAGTATCTGAAGGATGTCGTAACCCTCGAACAACTGAATGCGCGGGCAGCAGAAATGAGCGACAATGACGCCGCCTTGGCAATGAACAACGCAAGAAAAAAACTGTTCAAAGACATCTCTATGGCAATGAAAAAACGGGCTTGAGAAATAAAATCAACAAGGCAAAACGAAAAAGCACTTATCAACTAGATCGAACCAGAACAAGTTAATTTGCTCAGACTACAAACCCTTCGTTCAGACTCATTTCTGAATTGGAAAATACTCCGTCTGTGCGGTATCGCACTGAGCTTAAGCTAATAGTTTTACTATGATTCCCACTAATTATTAATTAGCGGGGTATGCCTATAAAATTTCAAATATTTTAATAAGCTGCTTATGCTCATTACCTCTTCACAGGTAACAAACCACAATCACCTTCTCGCAGCTGTGCAAGCGGATGAATTTGAACGCTTGAAACCCCATCTGGAGCTGGTTCAGATGCGACTCGGCACCGTCATCTATGAATCCGGTGATCGGCTACGGTATGTCTGGTTTCCTACGACTGCCATCGTGTCTCTGCAATGCATCCTGGAGAATGGTGCTTCGACAGAAATCGCGGCCGTCGGCAATGAAGGCGTGCTTGGTGTTTCACTTTTCATGGGTGGTGCAGCTACGTCTAGCCGGGCAATTGTGCAGACGGGCGGCTATGGATACCGCATAATAGCTGGATTAGTGCTGCAAGAATTCAATCGCGTTGAATCGCTACACCGTTTATCACTGCTTTATATTCAAGCGCTAATCGCTCAAATATCCCTGACATCGGCATGCAATAAACACCATTCAATCGAACAGCAGCTTTGCCGCTGGTTGTTATTAACCATCGATCGGCTGATCTCAACAGAGTTAGTCATGACGCAGGAATTAATCGCCAGTATGCTTGGCGTTCGCCGCGAAGGCATCACAGAAGCTGCCGGAAATTTGAAACATGCTGGTTATATTAACTATCGCCGTGGGCACATTGCAGTACTTGATCGATCTGGATTGGAAACCCTCACTTGCGAGTGTTATCAGGTGATCAGAAAAGAATTAAATTGCTTACTTTCGACGTACGCAACCACCAAGCACTCACATTCTCAAACGTGTATAAAAAAATGAAATCAACCTGCGTTATTTCCATGCACCCGGATTTAAATCCTTGAAAAATTTCCAGTATATACAAGGTACGATTTGACCGATTGCCCTATGCCTACCGTCCTCCTCACACTCAAAAACGTGCTATCCGGCCAGCGCAACGCACCCTAAGCAGTCCGCTCTTAACGACAACATTTTTTCTGGTTACATAACAATCACCAACAAATTTAAGGGCACCTGTAAAAATTCAAGTTTCTAAGCAAGACAAGGCACGAGTAAAAAATTTGAGCGCAGCATATATTTGATATGTCAGCGATAATTTTTTCGAGTAACGCCGTATTGTGGTGAAACGGGGTAAGCAGGCAAGCTGCAAAGCGGCTGCTCGCAAAATTGGATTTTTAGAGGTGCCCTTAAGAAGACGATAAGGTATGGGCGTTGTGCTTAACACATGTTAATCATGCGTCATGATGTAATGATCGAATCACCTGTTGAAGCGATAAAGTCCTATGTGTGTTAGCGCACAGAACATAGGTGTCACAAATGATATTCTGCTCTTAGATTGTATTTCCCCTTTATTCGTTATGCGGTGGGAATGTAGGTTCACAATGGGAAGTAGGACATGACTCTGTATGCTAACAAGTACGCAGAAAAAATTTATCGGATTTCGATATACACATATTTATTATGAGGTTGCGTGTAATTTGAGAGAAATAATTTTAATAAATATGGCTTAGTCATGTTAAAATGTTCGATTTATTATTTAAATTTATTGCTCTCCATAAACAATATGGGGATGTCTTAAAGCTTTTTAGTCAGTAGCCGTTATAAATTAACCTGAATAAAATTCAATCATGCATGCCATAACGGCGCACATCTCAAAAAATTGGGAATGCGATTAAAGTTCTATTGATTTTTTGCCCAGTTTTTAAGGTATTTTAAAATTATGCTTAGCAAGCCTGATATTCTAAACGCCAACCTCCTGATCGTTGATGACCAAGAGGTTAATATACGTATACTTGAAGAAATGCTACATAGCGCTGGCTATACGCGCATAACATCGACGCAGAACCCTTATGAAGTCTGCGAGTTGCATCGTAAAAACCACTATGACCTGATTCTACTCGACTTGCAGATGCCAGGCATGGATGGCTTTCAGGTGCTGGAAAGCTTGGGGCGTATCGAAACAGATGGCTACCTTCCCGTACTCGTGATTACCGCCCAACCGGATCACAAACTGCGCGCGTTACAATCCGGTGCGAAAGATTTCATCAGCAAGCCTTTTGATCTGGCCGAAGTACTAACACGCATCCATAACATGCTGGAAATACGGCTTTTATATAAAAATATTGAAAATTACAACAAGGTGCTGGAGCAGGCTGTAGAAATGCGAACTGCAGAGCTACGGGAAAGCGAAAGTCGTTTTCGCCGTCTCACCGAACTGTCGTCTGACTGGTATTGGGAGCAAGACGAGGCCGGGCATTTCACCAAAGCTCACGGCCCGGCTCTTGAGATACTCGGCGTTGAGGTTGACGACATACCCGGCGAACCCAATGAAACTAAAGTAGCACATTGGAATAAAGATGAGCGGGCGGTACTGGTAGCATATGTGGCAGCCAGACAACCGTTCCTGGATTTCGTCTACAAACGGCATAATCCCGATGGTTCGCTGCAATATTTTATGATTAGTGGAGAACCGATGTTCGATTCAACCGGTCGATTTACAGGTTACCGTGGCGTGGGCAAGGATATTACTGAAAGTATACGTCCCACCTCATAATAGTCTGCACTGGCCGTCAGTGCAGCGAACGCGGTTCTGGATGTTCAAATTTAATCAGGAAATTCGCGCTTCCAATCTTTGTGAATAGGCAATTTGCAGGAATATCCGAAAGTCTAAAATTCATTTCGTAAAATAGCTTAATGACGCCAGCGCTGCTGGCAAACCCTCATCGTTACCTCGACAACTATTTTTTCCGGCACATTTTTCTGAACTATATCAACGGGTAGGAATATTTTAATTTCTCACTCTGGTGGCGATGGTAAAATTTCAGCTGTACCCGTCATTTCGCCATCATGCCCCAACCCTCTTTCATTCATCTGCGCCTGCACAGCGAATACTCCATTGCCGATGGCATTGTGCGCATTCCTGAGGCGATTGCCGCCGCCAAGCAGGATGCCATGCCCGCGCTGGCGCTTACCGATCTTAATAATGTATTCGGTCTGATCAAGTTTTATCGGGCAGCGCGTACCGCCGGCATCAAGCCCATCATTGGCTGCGATGTGTTTATCAGCAACCCGGCCGAGTGTGACAAGCCTTCCCGTTTGCTATTGCTATGCCAGTCTAATGTTGGCTATCTGCGCTTGTGTAGTTTGGTGACACGCGCCTATCTGGAAAGGCAAAGCAGCGGTCGCATCGAGATACATAAACAATGGTTGCACGAAGGGACAGAAGGGCTGCTCGCATTATCCGGTGCGCATCTCGGTGAGGTTGGCACGGCACTGCTAAATGGCAATCAGGCAACAGCACGCCAGCTTGCGCTTGGTTGGGCGAAGATGTTCTCCGGTCGATATTATCTGGAAGTGCAGCGCACCGGCATGGCGCGTGAAGAGCTGCATGTGCGTGAAACGGTCAAACTGGCTGCCGAGCTGGCTTTACCGGTGGTAGCCACTCATCCGATTCAGTTTCTAAGCCAGGATGCTTACAAAGCGCACGAGGCGCGCGTGTGCATCGCCGAAGGGTATGTGCTGAACGACAAGCGGCGCGCACGTCAATTTACCCCGCAGCAGTATTTCAAAACGCAAGCCGAGATGGTGACGCTGTTCGCCGATTTGCCTGAAGCGTTGCAAAACAGCGTTGAGATCGCCAAGCGTTGTAATCTGACCTTGCAGCTGGGTAAGGCCTATTTGCCGGATTTCCCCACCCCAAACGGCGAAAGTCTGGATGATTTTATACGGTCGGAATCCGAACACGGTTTGCATCAGCGCATGCTGCAGTTGTATCCGGATGAAACGGCGCGCACCGCGAAGATGCAGGAATACACCGCACGCCTGGTGTTCGAGATTGAGACCATTATAAAAATGGGATTCTCCGGTTACTTTCTGATCGTTGCCGATTTCATCCGCTGGGCCAAACTTAATGACGTGCCGGTCGGCCCCGGCCGCGGCTCCGGGGCAGGTTCGCTGGTGGCTTACAGCCTCGGTATCACCGACCTTGACCCGCTACGCTATGCCCTGCTGTTTGAACGCTTCCTGAACCCGGAACGCGTATCCATGCCCGACTTCGATATCGATTTCTGCCAGGATGGGCGCGAGCGCGTTATTGACTATGTGAAGCAAAAATACGGCGCGGCGAGTGTGTCGCAAATTGCCACCTTCGGCACCATGGCGTCCAAAGCGGTGATCCGCGATGTCGGGCGTGTGCTGGATTTTCCTTACGGCCTGTGTGATCGCTTGTCCAAGCTTGTTCCGCTGGAAGGCGTCAAACCGGTGTCGCTTAAAAAAGCGCGTGAACTGGAGCCGGAATTCAACGCGATCATCAGCAGCGAAGAAGGCGTGGAAGAGCTGCTTGAACTGGGCGCTCGGCTGGAGGATTTAACGCGCAATGTCGGCATGCACGCGGGCGGGGTACTGATCGCACCGGGCAGACTGACCGATTTTTGTCCGCTTTATTACGCCGAGGGCAGCGACAAGGGTATCAGTCAGTTTGACAAAGATGATGTGGAACAGATCGGCTTGGTTAAATTCGACTTTTTGGGGTTGCGCACGCTCACCATCATTGATTGGGCGGTGAAATATGTAAACCAGATGCCGACAGGACTAGGCTTTTCCATAGAAAATCTTCCACTGGAGGACAAGCCAACTTTCGCACTGCTCAAGGCTGCCAACACCACAGCGATCTTTCAGCTTGAATCTCCTGGCATGAAAAAGCTGATTGTCAAACTGCAACCGGACACCTTTGAAGATATCGTGGCACTGGTTGCGTTATATCGCCCAGGCCCGCTCGAATCGGGCATGGTAGAGGATTTCATCAACCGCAAGCATGGCCGTTCGAAGGCTGATTATTTTCATCCCGAACTGGAGATTTCGCTCAAGCCAACTTACGGTGTGATCGTGTACCAAGAGCAAGTGATGCAGATCGCGCAGATCATCGGTGGTTATTCGCTGGGAGCGGCAGACTTGTTGCGCCGTGCCATGGGGAAAAAAAATGCTGAAGAGATGGCGTTGCAACGCAGCATCTTCGTGGACGGCGCTGTGGCGCGCACTATCAACAAACAATTAGCAGAGCAACTGTTCGACCTGATGGAAAAATTTGCTGGATACGGTTTTAACAAATCGCATTCTGCTGCCTACGCGTTGGTGTCCTATCAGACCGCCTATCTCAAGGCACATTATCCAGCGGCATTCATGGCCGCCACACTGTCGTCTGACATGGATAACACCGACAAAGTGCATATTTTCTATCTCGATACCGTGGCACAGGGTATATGCGTTTTGCCGCCGGATATTAACTCGTCTGTAAACCGCTTTATGCCGGTGGACGAAAAAACGATTGCGTATGGATTAGAAGCCATTAAGGGCACGGGCAAAGCTGCGATAGATGGCATTGAAGATGCCCGTAAACTCGGCGGGCCTTTCCGCGACCTGTTCGATTTTTGCCATCGTGTGGATAAGCGTGTAGTGAACCGTCGTGCCACTGAAGCACTGATTCGCGGTGGCGCATTCGATACGATTTCGGATCATCGCCATCAATTGCTGGCCTCACTTGAGGTCGCGCTGAGCAGTGCGGAGCAGCAAGCACGAACAGTCCATCAAAATAGCCTATTCGAGGATGATGCAAGTGCGGCGATGCCGGTGCAAATGAAAGACGTCCCGCGCTGGACGTTGCGCTGAGCAATTGCAACAGGAAAAAACCAGCTTGGGCTTTTATCTCAGTGGCCATCCCTATCAAGAATATGCCAGCGAACTGGAAAATTTCGTCAAGACGCGCCTGGCCGATGTCACACCACAAGCACTGCCGCAAAACGGCAACAACAAGCGCGGGGGAATGCCGGTGGTATTGGCTGGCATAGTGTCGGCCGTGCGAATACAGCAGACGCGACGCGGGCGCATGGCGATTGTCACACTGGACGACGGCAGCGCACAGTTGGAAATGATGGTATTCAACGAAGTATTCGAGGCCAATCGCCCGTGGATCCGTGAAGATGAATTGCTGGTGGTGCGCGGCAAAGCCAGTCTCGACGAATATTCCGGCAATATGCGCGTTAATGGAGAGGAGTTATTTGATTTCGCCTCAGCGCGCTCCACTTTCGCTAAGCGCCTGGAACTTAGTGTTTCTTCTGACGCACGCATTAGCGTGGCACAGTTAAAAGAACTACTCACCCCCTACCGTGAGGGCAAATGCATGGTTGTAATCTGCTACAGCAATACGAGCGGGAGCGCACACTTAAAGCTGGGCGAGTCTTGGTGTGTCACGCTACACAATGATCTAATGAGCGGATTAAAGAAACTGCTGGGCGAGCAGAATGTTCATATTGCTTACAAATGAGCAATATAACACCTCTGCAATCCTGCTTGATGCATCATAAATACGGCTTTGTGTGGGCACCGCGCAGGATGAGTATTGGGGCAGGAAGATTCGGCCAGCTTCTTAAGAGCGGACTACTTAACTCTCATGCCAGGTTGTGCGCCATCGTCCGGACTGAGGATGAATAAACCGGGCGCATCGCCGGAAGCCGCCAGCACCATGCCTTCCGACAAACCGAATTTCATCTTGCGTGGCGCTAGATTAGCAACCATCACCGTCATGCGTCCCTTGAGCTTTTCCGGATCGTAAGCCGATTTGATGCCCGCGAACACCGTGCGCGGCGTTCCCTCGCCGATGTCCAGCGTCAGCTTCAGCAGCTTCTCCGCGCCTTCCACATGCTCGGCGTTGACTATTTTTGCCACGCGCAAATCCACCTTATTGAATTCGTCGATGCTGATCGTTTCACCTATGGGCGCTATGGCATGTTGCTGCGCTTCGGCATGGCGTGCTGGCGAATGAGAGTCTGCGGCAGGTGCGAGGGTTTCTTTGTTGGCTTCGATCATGGCGTCTATTTGTTTTTGGTCTATGCGGGTCATCAAGTGTTTATAGGGATTGATGTGGTGGTCGGCAGACAAGAGTGTTTGCGCATCATCCCATTTAAGCGGTGGGATATTGAAGAAGGTCTCTACGTTCTCAGCAAGCAAGGGCAGCACAGGCTTCAGATAGAGGGTGAGTAGCCGGAAGGCATTCAAAGCGTTGGCGCAACAATCTGCTAGATTGTCATATTCAGCGGAGTTGTCGAGGGCTCGTTTTGCAACCACCCAAGGCTCTTTTTCATCAATGTACCGATTAGTTTCATCAGCTAATGCCATAATCAGCCGCAGCGCTTTACCAAAGTCCCTCTGATTGTAGGCATCTGCGATTTTCTCCGAAGAGTGAATGATTCCCCTCAATCCAGGCCAATTAGGGGCTGTACGTTTTCCATTTCCGTCTTCGATTAATCCTATTCGGACAAGTGGAATTTTCCCATTGAAAATTTTGTTCACAAATCCCGCACAGCGACTGGCGATGTTGACGTACTTGCCAATCAGGTCGCTGTTCACCTTCGCCACAAAATCTTCAAGACTCAGGTCGAGGTCTTCCATCGTGCCGTTAAGCTTGGCGGCATAGTAGTAGCGCAGGTATTCCGGGTTGAGTCCCTGTTTAAGGTAGCTATCGGCGGTAATGAACGTGCCGCGCGACTTGCTCATTTTCTCACCGTTGACGGTGAGGAAGCCGTGCGCGAATAGTTTGGTCGGGGTGCGAAAACCGGCGTGTTGCAGCATGGCGGGCCAGAACAGGGCGTGGAAGTAAAGGATGTCCTTTCCGATAAAGTGGTACAACTCGGCATCGGAGCCTTGCTTCCAATAGTCGTCGAAATCTATGCCTTTGCCGTTGCAGAATTGCTGGAAGCTGCCCATATAGCCCACCGGCGCATCCAGCCATACGTAGAAATATTTGCCCGGTGCATCGGGTATCTCGAAACCGAAATAGGGTGCATCGCGCGAGATATCCCAGTCGGTGAGTTTGTTCTCGCCCTCGGCACCCAGCCATTCCTGCATCTTGTTGGCGGCTTCGGGTTGCAGCGTTCCACTACGCGTCCAC
>CAWDCY010000018.1:0-207635 GCA_963800965.1 uncultured beta proteobacterium
GGTCAACCACCGTTACCTCGACCTCCAGATACGTATGCCAGACGAGCTGCGTATGCTGGAGCCCCTATTGCGTGAGATCCTTGCTGCGCAACTGACGCGCGGCAAGGTGGAATGCCGCATCGGCTTCTCCGCACGGGCATCCGTACAAAATCCGGCACAGCTCAATCAACCTCTTGTGCAACAACTGGCACAATGGAACGACGAAGTGCAAACCATCTTGCCTGAAGCAGATGGCTTAAGCGTCGCCGATGTGTTGCGTTGGAATGGCGTGCTGCAAAGCGCGGCTCTACCGACCGACACGCTGCAAACCATGGTGCCCGAACTACTGCATCAAGTGCTGAACGAATTCACCGCAGCACGTGGACGCGAAGGCGACAAGTTACAAGATTTTCTGTTGCAGCGCATAGAACAAATCGAAACTTTATGCTCCTTGGTCTCACCGCGCATCCCGACGGCCATTGCGGCGTATGAAGAAAAACTGGCCGCGCGTTTGCGCATAGCGCTGCAAACAGGCGATGATGAACGCGTGCGGCAGGAAATCACGCTGTTCGCCAGCAAAATTGATGTGGATGAAGAGTTGTCGCGCCTGCAAACTCATCTGGTCGAAATGAAGCGAGTGCTGGTCAAAGGCGGCACAGTAGGCAAGCGGCTGGATTTTCTGATGCAGGAACTACACCGCGAAGCGAATACATTAGGCTCGAAATCTGTCGATGCAGAAGTATCCCGTGCATCCATGGAAATGAAGCTATTGATTGAACAGATGCGTGAACAAATTCAGAACTTGGAGTAGTGTTTAATTCTACGCACAGAGCCGCAACAACCCATGAGAAAGCCATGATAAATGCGGCTTTCACATGACGTGCAGTTGCACGTCATGTGAAATATTTACTTGAACTGGGAAATGAAGATGATGTACAGCGAAAATGAAACTGTGCATTTATTAACTAAATTCGGGTGTAATGCAGGCTTGTCCTTAAGTAAATTGGGGTTAAGTAAATTGGGGTCAGATTCGATTTAATTCTTACTCTTCACCCACTGGCGTACTCAAAACTCAACAGCCTTATCAACACGATTACATGAAAAATGTTTGACTTTAAAGACAGTATCTACTTGGCTGAAGTCGTTAGACATAAATAAAGGAGATTTTCACAATGAACAATCAAATTGATACTCGTAGTTGTCCTAGTGCGCCTGTTTATGCCGATGGCAGATTCGAGGATATAAAGTTCCCGGTATCGAAGAGTGAAAATATTGATGGTAATGTACCGGTATCACCTCTCCGGCTTGGATTTGGGGCATGTACGAAATGTGGTTGCCAACACTTTGAAGGCAACGCCTCTACTTGCGGAAACCGAGGATGCGGTCATGCCTACGAAGATCACTGGTAGCCATGCAGCCATGTAGGGTGGGCACGGTTTTGTGCCCACGCGGATTCGTCATTTCGGAGTAGACAGCTATGTCACGTTATCGCCGCGCGATGGCTGCAGGCTCAAGCTATTCTTTACGGTGGGCGCTTACCGGCAGCAGCCATGTGGGTGGGCAGGGGGTTGCCCACTATCTGGCAACGGCGATTCTGGAAACACCAAATCCGTGATGAAAATGATTTTGCCCGCCATGTCGATTACATTCATTCCAACCCGGTTAAATACGGGCATGGTCAACGTGCGGTTGATTGGCCTCATTCGACATTTCACCGCTATGTGCGTGATGGGGTATATGCGCGTGACTGGGCTGTTGCGATGGAAAGTGCGGTGCCGGGGTATGATTGACGCTGCCCGCGTGGGCACACCCTCCGGGTGCGAGAATCTCTACGAGGCAAAGTCGTGCCCACCCTACTGGGCTGGCGCACTCCCCAATCATGCAGTTGACGACACGCCGCAAAACCTTACGATCCTCATAGATTCCGCTCTCCGTAAAGTTCAGACCAACCAAGTTTATCTGCCTCCAATATGGGGCGAGGGTTATACAAGTTTGGGCGGGACGCCAGATAATCGCTATTCGTTAGGTGCTACAGGAGAGACTCTTGAAGCTCGAGCTTGCAATTAAGGCATTCGCGATATGGCTGAGCATCCTTGTGCTGGCTATCGCAAATGGCACGCTTCGAGAAGCGATTCTTATTCCAACACTAGGGAAACCCCCAGGACTCATCCTTAGCGGCGCTCTCCTGTCCGGTACCATTCTTGCAGTTGCGTACATTGCGCTGCCGTGGCTTGGACGGGCGTCGGTTGCAAGGTACGTCGTCATCGGCTTGGGTTGGTTGTGTCTCACCTTGGCATTTGAGTTCACTTTTGGACGTCTTATCCAAGGTAAGCCGTGGTCGCAAATTCTTGAGGCGTACACTTTCAAAGATGGGAACATTTGGCCTCTTGTTCTACTTATCACAGCTATTGCGCCATGCGTCGCAGCGAAGTTCAGAGGTTGGGCGTGAGGTCGGTAGCGCCTAAGAAAAACTGGGGTCAGATTCTCATGGCACTCGGTTAAGGCCTCGCTGCATACTGCATAACTGGAGGCAGAGTAAACTTAAGGCTTCTGTTATGCCATCTTAAATTATTCACTTCGCTAAATTTACTCTGACCCCAGCCATGTAACTTTTGTAGCCTTGGCCAATGCGGTCATAGGCGGCAAACTTTTCCGGATCGGACAGTGCGGCGTAGGCCTCATTAATTTCTTTCATCCGACCCTCCGCGGCATCACGCGATACGGCCGGTATCTTGTAATCGTCCTGATAATGCATGAACCTCTCCAGAATATTTCTGACCCGTAAACTATACATGGTCAGATTTTTCCACTTTCAAGCACTTGAAATTTTATGTTCGTGTCCACAAATTGCGGGGTATGGCAATCCTGCCAGCATTTACCCGTTGAAAGGAGACATCATGCATTATCGAGGTATTTTTCCCCGCGATCTGTTCACGGAACTGGAGCGGTTGCAGCGTGATTTTGACAGCTCCCCCAGCATTCGCGGTGCGGCGCCAGGCTATCCGGCCATGAACGTTGGCACAACACCGAAGTCGGTTGAGGTCTATGCCTTTGCGCCCGGCATGACCCCGGAGGAGTTCGATGTGCAAGTCGAAAATGGCGTGCTGACCATCAGTGGCGAGCGCAAAAACATAGTGCCGCCTGAGGGGGCGACCATACATATTGGCGAACATTTCTCCGGGCGTTTCCGACGTGTCGTATCACTGCCGGACGACATCGAGCCGAATTCAACTACGGCCAGTTATCGCGATGGCGTGCTACACGTCTGCGTGGCGCGCAGGGAAGCTGCCCAATCGCGCCGGATTTCGGTTCAATGAGAAAGGAGAACACCATGAGCGAGAAAGTCATCAAGCGTGAAAATGCGAGTGAAGAGAGTGCAGCCATGCGCCCTGCAGTGAACGTAGTTGAAGATGCGACCGGCATCACACTGTATGCCGATCTACCTGGAGTGCCAAAAGAAAAGTTGTCCATCCATGTGGAAGGCGACAATCTGATTCTGGAAGGCGAGCTGGAGATAAATTCCCCGCCGAACATGGAGGCGATCCACGCTGAAGTCGATCTGTCGCGTTACCGCCGGGTATTCACCCTGTCGCGGGAACTGGATGGAGACAAGGTATCGGCAGGATTCCGACATGGCGTGCTGGAATTGCGCATTCCGAAGGCCGAGCATGCCCAGCCGCGCCGAATCGTAGTGCAGGCTACCTGATCTCATCACCCGGCGGTGGATTCACTCCACTGCCGGATATAGATAGGAGGTTCATCATGCAAATTGAAAGAATTTAAGGGAACATGGGAGCTGCTAGCCCCTTTGATTTCCCTCACCCTAGCGTCTTGAATACCACCTCTTGCACATCCTTGGACAAGCCTTTGGTTGCGGCGACCTTCTGCAACGCGGCCTGCATCTGCTGTTTCAGCGCGGGCTGGTATTTTTTCCAGTGATCCAGCGTGCGTACCAAACGTGCGGCCACCTGCGGATTGAGCTTGTTCAACGCGATCACCTGTTCTGTCCAGAAGGCATAGCCGCTGCCATCCGCTGCATGGAACTGTGACGGATTGCCGTTGCAGAAACTGGAGATCAGGCTGCGTGCACGGTTGGGATTTTTCAGCGTGAACGCGGGATGGGTCATCAGCTTGCGCACCGCTGTTACATCGGTATGCATCGCGATCGCCTGCAGGCTGAACCATTTGTCCACCACCAGCGCCTCGTTTTTGAAATCCCGATAGAAGTTTTTCAATGGCTGTTGTGCCGTCTTGCTGCCGGTATTCACCAGCGCCATCAGCGCGGCCAGGCGGTCGGTCATATTGTCGGCGGCGTCTATCTGCGCGTGGGCCAGTTGCAGCGTGGATTCATCTTGCCAGCCAAGCAGATAAGACAGGCACAGGTTTTTCAGCCCGCGCTTGCCGGCCGATCTGGCATCGGGGCTGTATTTGCCGGGTGTCAGGTTGGCTGCATAGACGGCGATAAAATCGGCCTTGAGTCGCTCAGAGATCGTCTTGCGCATGAACTGGCGCGCAGTGTGGATCGCTTGCGGGTCGATCACTTCGCACTGTTCGGCCAGCATCAATTCAGAAGGCAGCGTCAGCACCACCTCGCGAAAAGCCGGATCAAGCGCCGGGTCGTTGAGCGTGGTGCGCAAGGCGTTGATGAACAACTCATCCAGCGTCAGCATTTCACCCGCCTGCGCCTGTTTGATCAGATTCAACAGACGTTGCATCGCCAGGCGCTGTCCGGCCTCCCAACGGTTGAAGGCATCGCTATCATGCGCCATCAGCTGCGCCAGCTCCTGGTCGGAATAGTCATATTCCATCACCACCGGCGCAGAGAAGTTGCGCAGCAATGATGGCGTGGGTTTTGTGCTGACGCGGTTAAAGATGAAAGTCTGTTTTGCCTTGGTCAGCTCCAGCACGCAGGTCGTGGGGGCCGGTTTTGCAGAGGCCGCGCCCTCAAGATAGAGCGCCATGTCGCGGCCCTTGGCATCGAGCAGGCCAACCGCAACGGGGATATGGAAAGGCAGCGGCTTCTTTTGTCCGGCGGCGGACTTGCAGCGCTGGCTGAGCGTCAGCTCATAGGTCTGTTTGGCGGCGTCGTAGTGGCTTTGCACTTTGAGCTGCGGTGTGCCGGGCTGGCTATACCAGCGCTCGAACTGGGCGAGATCGCGCCCGCTGCTGTGTGCCATCGCCGCGCGGAAATCGTCGCAGCTAACCGCCTGCCCGTCATGCCGTGCAAAGTACAGGTCCATGCCCTTGCGGAAGCCGTCACGCCCCAGCAGGGTCTGATACATGCGCACCACCTCGGCCCCTTTTTCATAAATCGTGACCGTGTAAAAATTGCTGATCTCCACAAAACTGTCCGGCCGCACCGCATGGGCCATCGGCCCCGCGTCTTCGGAAAACTGCACCTGGCGCAACATGCGCACATTTTCGATGCGACTCACTGCGCGACCGCTGTCCGTTCCGATCATGTCGGCGGAGAATTCCTGGTCGCGGAACACGGTGAGGCCTTCCTTCAACGACAACTGAAACCAGTCGCGGCAGGTCACGCGGTTACCGGTCCAGTTATGAAAATATTCATGGCCAACCACCGCCTCGATATTGGCGTAATCGGTGTCAGTGGCGATGCTGGGGTTGGCCAGCACATACTTGGTGTTGAAAATGTTCAGGCCCTTGTTTTCCATCGCGCCCATGTTGAAGTCGCCCACCGCAACGATCATGAAACGGTCCAGATCCAGCTCCAGCCCGTAACGTTCCTGATCCCAGCGGATGCTGTGCTTGAGCGAATCCATCGCATGCTGCGTCTTGTCCAGATTGCCCGGCTCCACCCACACTTGCAGCAGCACTTTTCGTCCACTATTTAATTTGAATTTTTCTTCCTGGCACACCAGCTTGCCTGCCACCAGCGCAAACAGATAAGAAGGTTTCTTGAACGGATCTTCCCACTTGGCATAGTGGCGGCCTTTGGGCAGGTCGCCCTGTTCGATCAGGTTGCCGTTGGACAGCAACACCGGATACTTTTTCTTGTCGCCGCGCAGCATCACCGTGTATTTCGCCATCACGTCCGGACGATCGGGGAACCAGGTGATCTTGCGAAAACCCTCGGCCTCGCATTGGGTAAAGAAATTGCCGTTGGAGACATACAGACCCATCATCGAGGTATTCTTCTCTGGCTCAACCAGTGACTCGACCTCCAGCGTGATCTCGTCCGGTGCGTCGGCGATGCGCAATTTCCCGTCAGCTATTGAGTAACCCTTAACACCTTTGCGCAGCGTCTTGCCATTCATGCGCAAAGCCACCAGCTTGACGCCGTCGCCCAGCAGCTCCACATCCTTGTTGGGCGATTCGATATTGCGCTGCAGCGTGATACACGTGGACACACGCGTTGCCGCTGGGTCGAGATCGAAACCGATTTCAACGGTGTTCACCCAATAGGCCGGGGCAGTGTAGTCTTTGCGATGGATGGTAACGGGCAGGCTTTGGGTCGGGTTCTGGGTCATGAGCGGCAGGTCCGGAGGATGTGAGAAGAAGCGGATTTTAACAGGGTTGGGGCTGGTGGGGCTGCCCCCTATTGTCCCGATTGTTTTCTTTTATCCCGGATAATCCATTAGGCAATTTAACCAGTTTCCCCCTTTTAAAAAGGGGGAGAGCTTGCGAGGGGGCAAAGGGGGATTTTTGTGCCCCTGCATTGCTCAAATCCCCCCTAGCCCCCCTTTTTCAAAGGGGGGAATGCGAAGTTATCGCGCGAATCAGGTCTAATGGATTATCTGGGTTTATTCAAGGGAATTTTTGCGAAATAAAAATCACCGAGTGACTATAAATGGGTTGACCATAGACAGTCCGGCGACGCGTTCAAAGTGGCCGATGAAGCCTGGAGTAGAATCCTGATTCAGGTAGCCCATGACGGCATTGCTATCGAGCAACCATACCGTCACAGCTTGCGATCCCACTCGTTGCGCAACGCTTGCATGTCCTGCTGCAAGGCCTGTTCATCCTGCCTGGGGAAATTCGCTTGCGCCGCACGCGCCAATGCCAGAATGTCCGGCGCCGCATCCTGCCCCACGTTCGATTCCTCATACATCACGATCACCTTCGCATGCCTTGCGTTCGCAGGCAACAAATCGCTCACCACGCTTATACGATGATTGATGATGGATGTCTCCATCTCCAGTGCGATCATTCCGGGCTCCTCTGTCAAAATTCAAAAGTGCTGACATTCTAGCATTGCCGCGAAACTGCCAAGCTACCATCCTATATTAGCCAACCGCATAAGGCTGCCGCGCTGAAAATGTTGGTGCTGAAATGTTCGGTGGCTGCCTCCCGACAGCCATTGTTGCTCCGATTATAATGTCAAACGTAAGGCCTGACCCTCAAACCTCGGGCATGCCGCCCGAACATCAATCAGCACCGTCCCTGAAGTCTCTCGTGTTGCAATACGGTGTGCCGTCTTTGTGCACTGAGTCTGGTCACAAGGTTTTCTGGTTACACCATTTCTACCGTGTGTACTTCAAGCTTCACTTTCAGGTTGGCGCGGACGGCGACGAAAATGGCGGCGAGATTATCCATGCTTGGGTTGCCTTTGGGTGACAGCATGCGGTGCAGGCTTTTGCTCGGTTTCTCGGTGAGTGAGGCCAGTTGTTCGAATCCCAGTGTGGCGTTGACCAGATCACGGAGGATGAGGCGTGCCGTTTCGGGCTCGCCGCTCAGAAATAAAGTTGCTGCTTCATCAAGGAGCGCCTTGGCGAATTCCGGATCGCGCTCTACGCGCTCGACCACAGTTTGTTTGAAGTTGCGTGTGAGTGCCATGTTGATTACCTCTTTCGTTTGTCTTTGTGGGTTGTTGCGGCCTTTGTTTTTTTCCGCGCTTTATATTCGGCGTGCAATACCTTGGCGCGATCAATGTCCTTTTGCTGCCCTCGCTTGGTACCGCCGCCAAACAGGATGATGAGTGTTTCGCCATCACAGGCCAGGTAGATGCGGTATCCCGGCCCCCAGTCGAGGATGTATTCGCCTATGCCATCGAACCATTTCACACTGGATGTGTTGCCGAGCTCAATGCGCAATTTTGCAGTCACGATCTTGGCGGCGGCTTGTGCATCAAGGCCATCGAACCATGACTTGTACGGGTTCGCTCCATCCGCGCAGATGTATTCTTCGACTTTGATTTTCATTTTGATATGGTAACGATTACGTTACTATTTGACAAGGGAGTTTGGGTGAATTACATGGGATAAAGCCGAATGTCACTGAGTTAAGGGGCTTCAGCATAACCAAAACAACAACTTAATCTGGTATTGGCGCGGATTTCACAATAGTCTAACCGTGCTAAAAAGGCTTAACTTAGCGGTATTTTACTCTGACCCCAATTATTCCGAAGTTACTGGTATCACTAGAGTCTATATTTGGTATTGCTTTAATAGGGCTGTTTATGAATTCCATTGGGACTAGATTATCTAAAAGTGGAAATTAGAACCCAGAATGGGTAGAGTAGAGAACAGGTTCTCGCCTGCCCTCGGTAGTGTTCAATATTCTGTGTCATTTCATTAATATTTAAGAGAACTAAAGAAACTAAAGGGGTCAACTAAAGGGGGCAACGCAAAATCGTGCAAAATTGTGGGGTCTCCAAAATCGTAGGGTCAGTTCTAACATTCCAACAAAATGTTTGAATGTTAGAACTGACCCCAACTGCGTGTGAATATGGGCGGTAGCGACAATCATTTAATCGGCTGGGTCGCGATGAAAATCTCCCGGCAGAGAGGTTGATTCAAATGTAATCGCGGGAGTCAGTTCAAGCAGGCGAACACCGGGATAATTCAGTGCCTGCTCGCACCATTCAGGAACCGGACAAGGCAACTCAAGCCGACCATGCTCAACCAGCTTTGCCACCTCCCAGCAGGAAATGACGCTGACTCCCAGCCCTTGGCTTTCACCTTGACTCAGCCGATTCGCAAGCCGCGCATCCAAACGCTCATCACCATGCACCCACCAAATCCAGATGTGGGTACCCAGCAAAATCATTTTTGTGCATCCCAATCGTTTTGGGCAACGGGTTCAAGAGGGTCAGTATAGACAACAGGCTTACCGCGTAGCGGATAGGATTTAACCGTATTGGTGCGGGACAGCACGATCACCTCTACCGTCTCTCCAGCGTGAAAAGGCAAATTGGTCAGCACCAGAGACCCTTCCCGATTAAGCGTGGCATCGACACGATGAGCATACATGATTAACCTCCCAAGGCTCTATAAAGCCATCACATTATAGCGGATACCTAGGTCAACATTCATTTTCTGACGGGTGTGTTTTAATCTGGAAAAACATTGCGATGCTGACCCCATTAGCTTCCCTCATTGTGCCGGCTTATTGCGGTAGAAGGCTGTGATGCTCACCATATCATTGACGTAGTTGACCGAGCCTACTTTATGGGATATCACCTCAACCCCAAGGCGGCGCGACAGATAGGTGCGCATTTCTTCAGGGTTCGACAGTACATTGGGGTCGATTTTCTCGAGTGTGATCTTGATCTTTATTCCATGGGCTGAGCGCAGGATACGAGGATGGTCAAGCACATAGGCTCCTAGCAACACTATGCCGATTACAACACACGTAACTTCAAGTGCAGTACCATGGACCGAGCAAATTACGGCAATTGCAATCGAACCGAAGAAATAGGTAATTTCGATCTTCTCGAGTGGTTCCGAACGCAACGTGAATAATGCGAGAATAGCAAACAAGCCAAAACCAGCAGCAAGACTAAACTCCACCGAAGACAGAATGGTCAGCACTCCAAATGCGAAGATATTGAACAGCGAGGCCGCTGTCACTAGCTCTTTATCGCGATAGCGGCGGTAATAGAGACCAAAAATTAGAATCAGCATAGCGACAACATTAATGCCAAAGCGCATTATCGTATCGAGCATAAGTGATATGTCAAGCATGATTTTTTCTTTCTCATAACGGAACAATTAAAAAACTACCAAACAGAGACGACAATTCGCCGCACAATAAATTAGCACACAGAAGTTACACAGAAGTTACATAGAAGTTAGGGTGCTTAGGGTAAGGCCTTACCCCCAAGCCCTGTGCGTTCGAAGCCTATGCCCATGTAGTTGAGCCGCTGACGGAAGAAGACGGCGGGGGTTATCTGATAAAATCGCGGGGTCAGTTCTAAGATAAAATCGCGGGGTCAGAAATCGCGGGGTCCAAATCGCGTCCAAATCGCGGGGTCAGTTCTAACGTCCAAATCGCGGGGTCAGTTCTAACATTCCAACAAAATGTTTGAACTGACCCCAACTGTTATTATTCTTTCGGTGACGTGGGTTGCAAGTGCTTCAAAAAGTAATTCGATGCTGACCCCATTAGTTCATTAGTTCGTTGTATCTTCAATTTATGGGAAGAGGGTTTATTTAGGTGCGGAAGTTAGAGAGCCAAACATTTCGCGCACGCTGGCATCATCGGATCGACTTTCGTAATGGCGTTCTTTCCATTCGTCTTGCATGGCATCAGCGCAGGCTGCCTCATGTTCTTCGAACTCTTCTTTTGCTTCTAAGGTTTTCTCTATTTCCGAGCTTGTGTCAATTTTTAAAGTATTCCGAAACTCCTCCAAGTCGCTAAGTAGACTGTCGAACTGAGAGGTAGATTGGCATTCTTTCAGTTCATCCTTGAAATAATTCATTTGATATTTTTTAACGCCATTTTGTAGTGAGGCTAGCACTTGGTCTTCCGCTAGTTCATCACTTGGTAGTGCAGAGATGAGCTCTCTCAAATCTTCCGAAGAGCACCCCCAAGCAGCTTCGTCCACGATTGCGTCGCGACATCCCAAGACGATTTTTGGGGCTGCATCGAGGGCTGCCCAGCTAATTCTGTTAAATGACCTCAAGATTTCGATCCCGTCGCCTATATTGATTGCTTCTGTTCGCCATTCAACTTTCAATCGTTCGTATAACTCTTCGATAAGTTGTAGAAAGAGTTCTGATTTGAAGTAATCAGCAATTTCTATTAGAACGGCAAGCCTCCTCTCAAACGTTGTCCCTGTATAGGCGGTGACGGATTTATCCATGATGACTTTGCGAGAATCGAATAGGCGAGGCTTGATGCTTGCGGCAACTTGCGCCACATTTTGTGACAAGGCAGACATTACTGTTATCCCTTGAGCTGATACTGCGAATTTCCACACGCGCTCGATTTGGGCAAAACTTATTGCACCGCAGATCAAATCAATGGCGTTATCTGGCGTGTCGCGAATCACGGAATTTAGGAGATCAAGGACAGAAGGATCAAGAACCGCGATCATGTTCGTCGAGGTATGCTTGATGAAAGTGCCTGCAAGTTCGCGAGAGGCGAGCCGAAAGTCCTCTGGGCGACGTTGGAAGCCATATCGATCCGCACGGTTTGTATGCAATGCAGTGAAGGCTTTTTCCAACGTGGCAACAGTAGTCGTACCGTTTAGGGAAAAAATGGCTAGTAAAAGGGTTCGGCCTGCGTCACTAATTTCATTTTCATAAGCATGCAGCCAGATGTCAGATGAATCTTGCAAGAGACTGAGTACAAAATCTACGTATTTTTCGACAGCCACATTCTTTACGCGCCGATATGTTGATAGCCACTCTATCAATCTTGGGTTGTATTTGTGATGCTTGATAATTTGAAAGTAGAACTCATTCCTCAAGAGTTCCTCTTGGTATTCTACGGGCAGCTCACTAAAGTAAAGATGATTGTAAAGAATTTCGGCCCGCTGACCGATGGTGTAATCGGTCATATGCAAAATTATCTTGTGATCGCCAATATATGAATTCCGTATGCGCTCTGATTTATCAAGTGCTTGGTGGTAGATATGCTCACGTGTGGTCAGTATCAATCGCGAATTTGGTGATGCTCGCACCATAGCGATGAAATCAATCAAAGCGCGATCTTCATTATGCTTAAACGCAGCCCCACGATCACCCAAGAAAGTCGTTCCCATGAAATCGTCGTAGTAGAAGACTTGATGCTTGCCTTCCTGAAATAAGGTTTGGCCTTCTTGAATATCACGTTGAATGACGACAGCCTGATATCCTTTTTCAAGATGCTCGTAGAGCAGCAAGTTGGCGAGTGTGGTTTTCCCTACACCTGGGGCACCGGCGATGATTACGATTCGATCACTGTTTAATATTTTGAGCGCTCGTGGGAAAGCATTGCTCTGAACATAGCGAGGTATGTCTTTATAGATAGCTCGAACTTTGAATTCGCTTTGTGTGATTATGGAATTATTTAGAACCCGATCAAACACGGCGCGGCTCGCCAGCCAAAGTTTGTAGTGATTTTCTTCAATCGCTGGGTATTGGGTAAGTCGGTTATTGAGATCGTCTTGGCCCAATATATCGCCTGAATTCAGCACGTCTGCGCCGATGATCTTGACGATTTCTTCCTTGTTGGTGGGTGAGAGTGGTATGGAAGTTACTAGGACATAACGCAGTGGTTTAATGCTGCGAACCTTTATTGCTTCCTTCTTGATGTCGCGAAGTAGACCCGTCAGCCCGGTTCGTATGTAATGTTTGCATTGGACAACTATGCTCGAATTTGCCTGTGAATACCGGAAATCAATCCCGCCATCTTTGCCAGTTTTGAAACTTTCAAGATTGAAGCCCCATTCGGCTTGTAGGATGTCTCTTGCCATCTGCTCGAAGTCGTGTGGGGAGAGTTGATGGAAATCATAATCAGCCATTTGCTGTTCCTATTTATTGCTAAGACTAATGCGGATGATTCATTAAGCAAGAGCGCTGCGGTTCAGTCGAACTCATCTTTGAGTGCTAAATCCAATTAAGTGCTGATTGAAGTTCGGCGGCATCTGTAGCGTGGTTCAAGTTATTGTTTGCGGACATTGCACCTAAAAATGCAATGCGTGCTGAATCATTCTTCTGAATCCCAAGGTGGGCCTCAATGGCGCCTTTCTCCCAAACCCAAATTTCATGAGCGAGCATTTTTGCCCGCAAATTCTGAATTGCTTGAGTCATGTTTCCAGCCAGAGCTTCAAAGGCTGCCTCAGCATTCAAAGCACCACCCTTCATAGGTAAGCCTGACGGATCAAGAACAAAACCCACTGAGGTCGAATTGCCTACAAACCATGCCTTGCAAGCGACAATGTCAGGGTCGTTCTGAGGTATCAAACCATCAGCGATGGCGTGTCTAAAAATAAAATCCACATCAACTATTGCCTTTGGAGTAAACCCAACTGCTCGGAGCACTCCCAGTAAAGGGGGGATCGATGAGCTACCTGTTGCCGATACCATGCATACTTTGTTTCTACCCAGACTGTTTCCGCGCACTACTTTATACATGTCTGGCAGAAGCATTTCCTCGGTTTTGCCTTCAACAAGGACAACCTTTTCTGAAAAAAGAAGGAAGGTCGAATTCTGGAGAGAAAAGATCATGCTTGCCTGATGTGGATGAGCAGAAAAAGACGTGGTGGCGGAAGCGAGTTTTTGCCTAACAGCAGTTTCACCACTTGCGGTTTTATATACGACTGATGTATTCAGTGCCTCTTCTTTGCCAGCAAATAATGGCGAATGGGTCGAGAATATTACTTGGAAATTCGCCCTCGATAACACCTGAAGGGATTCTTTTAAAATTTCTACCGCTTGCGGATGGAGATACAGCTCAGGTTCATCAATTAACAGTATCACTGTGCCTGGGGCTGGTTGACCTTGCACCGCTTGCTGTGCAAGAAGTTGGATCATCGCCATTTGAACCGTACGTTGTGCACCGTGTCCATATGACGTAAATGGTCGCTGCGTGCCAGCAGCGTCAGACAAATCAAGTGTTGCTCCCTTAATCAATTCATCTAGCTCAGGGGTCTCAATTGTTAGATGGACGGCAAGCCCTGGGAAAAATGCTCCAAGTGCTGTTGTTGCCTGCGTTTCGAGAGACGCTAGCTGGTTGATCCGATTGGGACCGTTTAAGAGATTGCCGACTGTTTGGATTGCCTGTTGCACCGTGGTGACCGCAGCTGCGTTATGCGTTTTAATCTGCTCAAGCGTGTATTTCAGGAGCAGACCAATTGTATTTCTTGCACCAAACTTACCAACGTCGTCAGCGGCATCATCCATTGCCTCAATATATATTGGCTCTGGAAATAACACACCAATTGCATTATCCAAACCGGTAGGATTGGGTTTCCAATCGTTCGTGGCAGGATCAAATACGTCTAGTGTCATGTCATGCATCAAATGTCGGATATAGTCGCTTGAGCTTGACCCGCGCATCCTCTGCCGTAAATTGCCAGTTCACCTTGGCGCGAATTTGATCGCGGCGCTCTTGCCAAGCGGCAACTTGCTTGTGGAGTTCCGGTACGCTGTCGATACGTCGATCAAGGCATTGGCTAATCATCACGTTGAGTTCAATCTCTGCAACATTGAGCCAACTGCCGTGCTTCGGTGTGTAGACGAATTCGAAACGATCCCAGAGCGCCTTTGCCTGTTCGGGCGGGAAGGTCTCGTATAGCGCACCGGGGCTATGGGTGTTCAGATTATCCATCACCAGCGTGATTTTCTGTGCATCCTGATAGCGCCCGGCAATATCCTGAAGAAACTTGGCCCAGTCCACTTTGGTTTTACGCTCCGTCACCTTGGTCATCCGCTTTCCCGCCAGCGGCTCACTTGCCATGAATACGTTGCAGACACCGCATCGCTCGTACTCGTAATCTTGCCGTTCCGGCTGTCCGGGGCGAGACGGAATCGGCGTGCGTGTTTCGCGGATAAGTTGCCTCGGTGTCTCGTCCATGCAGACGACCGGAATGTCCGCGTTATAAGGCCGGCGATACACGTCGAGAACCCGTTCCATCGCGGCCACAAACTCCGCGTTGCCTTCGGGAGGAATTACCCAGCCAATCTTCCGCCACGGCTTGATTTCGTTTTTTTTAGTACACGGCGAACCGTTTCGTGGGAAATGCTGTTCACGTATTCAAGCTCCACCGCCCGATCAGCCAGCAAGCGTAGCGACCATCTGGCAAAGCCCTCAGGCGGCTCGCCGCAACTCAGTGCGACCAAGTGAGCCTCGACCTCCCCATCGGCTTTACGCTCGTAGATTCGCTGGCTCGGCTGCCGCCCCAACGCCGCATCCAATCCCTCTTCGACAAAGCGCTTCTTGACCCGGTCAATCTTGCGCATGCTGATCCGCAAGATGTTCGCCACATCCTCTCCTCGGGTACGATGATCGTTGAACTCGCCTTCGTCGCAATTTAGCAGAATCAGCGCATTGATCACCTTCTGGGACTGGTGGGAGCCTTTATGCGTGATGGCTTCCAGCTCACCCCTCTCATTCGCCTGCAACGTCACCTTGTAAAGTTTCATCGAAAAGTCCTCGCCGTTTTGAAGAAGATTGCGAGAGCTTAACATAATTCATGCGTCATATCATATGTGACGTGACACTAGCTTGATGTCTTTTGCTGAGCAATTCGGTTGATCTTGCCTTCTGCGAATTCTGAGTTTGTCGTTATTAATGTACGGTAAAATTTGCGCTTGCTGGTTTGCGGGGAGCAATGGCAGTGAAGCGGTAATTCCAGAAATAACACCCTCTACAGTTACAGGATCATTAGGGATGTGAAAATGATGCTTCGTCAGTACTGACTTCTTTAAGAGCCAATTTATTGCTCGGAGGATATTCGATTTCCCAGAGTTGTTATATCCAACTATCGGATTAAAATCGGATAGGTCTACAGGGACTGATAGACACGAGCAAAAATTATTAATCTTGACGCTATCAAGTCCCATAACAGTTCCTTTAAAGCTAATGATTGATAGGTTAAATAACTAAAGGGGTCAAAGCCCTTTAGCCTCAATTTAATCTCTCTATTTCGAAAAATAAGGGCCAAGTCTTTCCGTATCGTATCACCTAAGAAGTCTCAGGGTCAGGCCTTACATTTGACATTTCACCACATCCCTCGCGTTAAATAGGCTAACTTCGATTATGCCGCAATCGGCAAAACTTCACGGTCTATCTTGTCGCCCTGTTCGTTCTCGGCAACTTCCAGGTTAAGGTCGATGGCATCTTCGCCGTCGAATCGAAAAGTAATGCGCCAGTTGCCGGTCACCGTTAATGCATAGCCGCTGCCATCCGCTGCGTGAAACTGTGACGGATTGCCCTTGCAGAAACTGGAGATCAAGTTGCGTGCGCGGTTGAGATTTTTTAGCGTGAACGCGGGATGGATCACAATACTGTTCGGCTTAATCCGTTCGCCCTGAGTATGTCAAAGGGCAAGCGCTTAGGAACGAGGCTTCGACAAGCTCAGCCCAAACGGGTTTTTATATATTATGGCCTATCTGAACAGTATTGGGATGGGTCATCAGTTTGCGCACCGCGTTTACTTCGGTGTGCATCACCAGCGCCTGCAGGCTTAACCATTTTTCGACCACCAGATTACGCCGCTTTGCACTTCCAAGGCTGAATATTCTTCAGCACTTCGGCGAGACTATCCTTCGCCATCTTTGTGTCGTACTGGGCCTGCAAGCGCAGCCACCAGCCATCGCTAAGGCTGAAGAAACGGCACAGGCGCAGGTCGGTGTCTGCGGTGATGCTGCGTTTGCCTGCAACGATGTCACCTATGCGTTGCGGAGGAACGCTGATTTCTTTGGCGAGACGAAATTTGGTCATTCACAGAGGCTTCAGGAATTCTTCTTCCAGCATTTCGCCGGGGGATACGGGGGTAACTTTACGCATGCCTTTGCTCCTCAATGATAGTCCGCGCTTTCGTATTTACTCACTTCAGCACTACATCACAAAAGGCGGCTGGGGTGATAATTCTGGTTCGTTCAATATGACCACGTTGCAATAAACCAGCGCGGCGATCACCTGTCACCAAATAATCTGCATCGCCCTGCAGTGCCATCGCCAATAAAAACGAATCGTCGGGGTCCTCGGCTTCAGTGGTGATGGTCAGTTTTTCCAGAACGATGGCACGCTGCAAGTTGTTGAGCATAGTGCCCACTGTTGAGGGCTGTAAAACGGCTTTAAATTTTGGATAGTGGCTGGCTCGGCGAATTTCTTCCAATTGTGTTTGCGAGGTCACCACCTCAAATCGAGCCGCACGCCAGGCACGATAAATTGCTTCAGGAACACCATGAGGAGATATAAGCGCACTGAACAGAATGTTTGTGTCCAGAACGACGCGCATCAGCGTTTACGCGCCCAGGTTAAAGCCTCGTCAACCATTGATGTTATGTCAGCTTCGCTCACGTTATTGTTGATGGTTTTTGCTTGTTCGGCTGTCAGCTCTAAAATATGTGCCTGTACTGCTTCCTCAATAAAGCGTGATAAATCTCCTTTTTTGCCGCCTCCTTGGCTAGCGAGAAACATGCGAAGAGATCGATCTGTGTCGGCTGAGACAGCAACATTCCAGCGAGTCATATTCATAGTGATCCTCATTTATCGGTGTTTGTGTGTTTATACACCAATGTTTTAGGCGATGCAATAGTGAGCTGGGTTTACTAAAATACAAATACAATCAATTAGATGTAGAAATCTAAAGGGGTCAAAGCCCTTTAGCCTCCATTGTCGTGACTTTTGATGCTTACCTACAGCGCGTGCACCTTAACCGTCTTGCCCTTCACCTTGCCCGCCGCCAATTTGCGCACCGCTTCGTGGGCAATGTTTCGATCCACGGCGACGTAGGTGGAGAACTCGGTGACGGCGATCTTGCCGACTTGTTCGCGGGTATAACCTGCATCACCGGTGAGCGCGCCCAACACATCACCGGCGCGTATTTTCTCTTTGCGCCCGCCGAGTATTCGCAGCGTGACCATTGGCGGTACAAGCGGGGATTGATCGTCTTCTTTCAATTCGTCCAGCTCGTGCCACTCCGGTACGATGCGCATCGATTTGGCGATGGTGATGATGCGGTTGCGATCCGCCGATCCGCACAGCGTCAATGCACAACCGTTCTGGTCGGCACGCCCGGTGCGGCCGATGCGATGCACGTGGATTTCGGGGTCAGGCGTGACATCGACGTTGATGACCATTTCGAGCTTGTCGATATCCAGGCCGCGTGCCGCGACGTCGGTCGCCACCAATACGGAACTGCTGCGGTTGGCAAACTGGATCAGCACTTGCTCGCGCTCACGCTGTTCCATATCACCGTTCAGGGTCAGAGCCTTGATACCCCGGGCATGCAGTGCTTCAAGCAACGAGCGGCATTGCTGCTTGGTGTTGCAGAAAGCCAATGTGCTGATCGGGCGGTAGTGTTTCAACAGCACCGCGACTGCCTGCAGGCGCTGCTCCTCTTCAACTTGATAAAATCGCTGGCTTATTTTGGTGTCTTCGTGTTGTTCCAGCAGCTTCACTTCCTGCGGTTTGCGCATGAATTGGCGCGCCAGCTGCGTGATGCCGTCGGGATAAGTCGCCGAGAACAGCAGCGTCTGGCGCTCTGCCGGGCAACGCTTCGCGACGAACGCGATGTCTTCGTAAAAACCCATGTCGAGCATGCGATCCGCTTCATCCAGCACCAATGTGCTGAGCGCTTCGAGGTTCAGCGTGCCGCGATCCATGTGGTCCATGATGCGTCCCGGCGTTCCGACGACGATGTGCGCGCCGTGTTCAAGGCTGGATATCTGCGGGCGCATTGTCGAGCCGCCGCACAGCGTTAGTATTTTGATGTTGTCAGCAGAGCGCGCCAGCCGACGTATCTCCTGGGTGACTTGGTCAGCCAACTCGCGCGTGGGGCAAAGCACCATCGCTTGCACCGCAAAGCGGCGCGGGTTGAGTTTGGTGAGCAAGGCCAGAGCGAATGCCGCTGTTTTGCCGCTGCCGGTTTTCGCTTGCGCGATCAGGTCGTGCCCCGCTAGCGTGATCGGCAGGCTGGCGGCTTGTATTGGTGTCATCGTCATGTAGCCGAGCTGCCGCAGGGTTGCCTGCATCGCGGGCGGCAGCGGCAGTCCGTTGAACGAGTTGCTGGTGCTGTCTGTGGAATTTGGTGAGGTATTGCTTTGTTGAGTAGTCATATTTTGATCCTGAATTTTCCAGCGCAATTGCATCGCGTTTTAACGTGCGCGCCGACGTCCTCGTCGGCGCGCACGGTTCAGGTCTTGCGCCGCTTGGATGGAAACGGCTTGCCCTTGAAATTAACCAGTTCTTTGGTGGGTATCCAGACCGTCTTGGGTTTATCTATCCGCCAGTTTTTGCCCGCAATTTTTTGGCCCGCCTGAAACGCTCTCATAGCGGCAAGGAACTGATTGGGATGGATCAGGATGGTCGCGTGCTCGCCCTTGAGTTGGTAGTCGGCGAGATGTTCCTTGAGGCGAAACAGTTTCTTTTCAGTGTCGTCTTTCTTGCGCTGGCTGACCATCATTTCCTGCGCATCGGCCGAGAGTGCATAGCCGCCTTCAATCTCGATAATCAGGCCGTATGCCGACATCCGGTCGAATGCGTCTGATAATTTATTCCCGGAAGGGATCGCATGATGCGTCAGAGCGATCGCCGTTATGATCTCGGTTAGGTCGGCAGGCCGCCGCTTCGCCGCGACAGACAGGGACAATAAAAGAATCACATCAACATCGTGAATTGGGTACATCGGAACCTTTACTGAATAAATGAGCGCCCAACCCGGGCGCGAGAGCACAAAATCCAAAATCGCGGGGTCAGTTCTAACAGTTTCTGTTTTATTTCAACCCGCCTTGAGCATGAAGTCCACATGGATGGCATCGAACGGAAACACGATCATGCCATCATCGGTTTTTGACAGGAGCCCGGCGTTAAGCAATGCGGTTACGTCGCCATGCACGGCTTTGACGTCGCGCTCGACGCGACGCGACGTCTCGCGAATGGACATCGCGCCTGCACCAGTCATTGCGTTCAATAGTTCCCAGCGTTTTCCGGACAACACTCTGAACAGCAGCTCGGGTGATTCAAAGCTGATGCGCGGCGCGGTAGGCTTACCACTCTTCCATGTCTTGGTGAAATCGCCCAACGTGTCCATCAATGATCGTACATCAATCGTTACTGTTTTCATCGCGCCACCTCTTAAGATCTTCAAAAAAATCTGCCACCAGCTTGTCAGCAAACGCACCGATGGTTTTCAGGTTCATTCAAAGCCCCGCATAGCCTGCTTCTTGCTGGCTGCGCACGGCAAGGACAAAAACGGTGTCGATTTCAGCGATGTAACGGTACAAGGCCACATAGCCATGCGAGCTGCGCCCGATCACCAGTTCTCGCTTGTCGTTATTGGCGGGGTGGCCAATCATGGGATTGTGCTCCAGCACGTTTAGCGCCTCGATGATCTCCCGGATGCGCAACACCGGATTTTCAACTTGATATTCGGCAAGGTGATCGAGGATGCGATCAAAATCATCCCCCACTTCCGGGGCCAATTCGATGCGCGACACTTCAGCGCGCCAGTTTTCGAGCTGTCGGGCGCTTTACTTTTTTACCGGCGAGCCTGTCTTCCAGATAGCCGCGCATTTCCTGCCAGGGAACCGTCTTCCCGGTGGCGGCGATACGGGCATAGCGCTCTTCGGCAACCGCATCGAAATCGGCACGCCGCCCCTCCTGCGCGGTTTTTTCTTCAATGGCCTCAAGAATGAAACCGTGCGTGCTCGTACCTGCTCGTTTCGCCGCCGCTGCAACGCGGACTTTCAGCTCTTCCGGCAAGCGGATGGTGGTTGTGGACATCGCTGTCTCCAAGGGTTAAAGATACGCGCATAATGTAGCACATTAGCGCTACATGGAACAGCCGGGGTCTGCGTCCCATGTTCTATAAAGGGGAACTTCTATAAACCCAAACCCCATTGTGATACACTTATTTAATAACGTATATCCACAAGGAGTAAATTATGCAAGTTGCAAAATGGGGAAACTCACTGGCGGTCAGATTGCCCGCCGCACTGGTGCAGGCGCTAGGCTTGAAAGAAGGCGAGGAGATTTCTTTGCATGCCGTCGATTCCAGAACCTTTGAGGTTGCCAAGAAGAAAGAGGTGAAAGAATTGCTGGCGCGCTTGCGGCAGTTTCGCGGTCGCCTGCCAGCCGATTTTCACTTTGACCGGCTTGAAGCCAACGAGCGGACACCCGCCAAGTGAGCACGGTTTTTATCGACAGTAATGTAGTTGTGTATTTGCTGTCCGGCGATGCCGCCAAGGCCGACCGCGCCGAAGCCATGCTGAACAAGGGCGGCATCATCAGCGTGCAGGTGCTCAACGAAGTGACTTCCGTTTGTCTACGCAAACTCAAAATGAGCTGGGAAGAAATTGATGTGGTTTTGTTGGCAGTTAAGGCCGCGTGCGACGTCGTCCCGCTCACTGTCGAATCGCATGAAAGGGCGGTGCAAATTGCCAAGCGTTTTCAGCTTTCGATTGATGCCGCGCACATTTGCGCGGCATCAATTTTGTCCGGTGCAAAAACGTTGCTGTCCGAGGACATGCAAAGCGGGATGAAAATTGACGGCTTGGTGATCAAGAATCCATTTGCCTGATTGCCCACACGCGACTAAAAGGTCAGCTCAGTTCGCATTAAATTTACGTAGTGAAAAAAAGTAATGGCTTCAGACAATCAATTCGATGCTCCCCCTTTTATGGATCAGGCACCATTTACCTAAGAAGCCGTTCGCATTGAGCCAAGTAAGCCCCGCATACGCGAGGCAAGGCGTAAGTAGTGAACAGTTTTACAGCCGTTTGGCGGCTGTTTTATGATTTTCAATAATTCACAACCCACGGACAAATTGGCAAATAAAAAGCTGTTCATTGAGAGATGTCGAAATGTGCAGAAAAACTGTAAAATTAGGGTCAGATTAAGACTGCCGCAACGGTTTGGATTTTCCGTGTTCATAGCGTGAGAATGCATTAACCCCGCCGCCAGCAATTGCGGCGGCTTCTTTTTGCGAAAGTTTGAGTTTTTTACGGATACGCATCAGTTCAGCCGATTCTTGTTTGTCTATCTCAGCGCGCAGTTGCTCAACTGCTGCCGAGTATCGCTGCCCTTCACCTTTGGAAAATTCGCATTCGCCGCACGCGGGGCAATGCCAGCCGTCCACTGCGGCAATGGTGATTTGTTTGCCACGGTATTCGACGACCTTGACTTGTTTGCCGCGCACCATGTCTGCCTTTTCACAATTCAAACACAAGTGTTTCATATTATTTCTCCTTAAATTGAATCACGATAATTCCGTTTTCGCGCAGCGTCAGCTTGATATAGGCCTTCGAGCCAGACTTCAGGTCTGCGTGATAAACGTCTTGCCAAATAAGATGATCGGCATGCGTGGTCATACTTTTGTAAAAGTTCGTTTGCCGCAGACCCAGCACTACAGCAACCGCATCCTTTGAAGTAAGCCCCAATTCCCAAGCGCCATGCAAAGCGGTTTGAGTAAAAGCATCAACACCGCGTGCAGCAACGATTGCCAGCACGTCGGTCAACAGGTAGTTGGGCTTCCTCTTTTCCATTAGACGGGTGTTAACCTAATAGGTTATTTTGTTCAAAGTATAACTATACCACTAGGGTCAGAGTAAATTTAAAGTCTCTGTTATGCCCTCTTAAATTATTCACTTCGCTAAGTTTACTATGACCCCAGCTACATACATTGGATGTTATGAGGTAAGCCATATATAGGGGGGCACGTTTCACAAAATCATACCGTCAGTCTTCATTTTTCATTTACCATAAATCTACTAGTAATCCTTTCACGCAAGGTGGATGTGATGGAACGTCTGAGAGCACTGTTAAAGAATATAGATGGGCTGGGATACAAGGCCTATAAGCGCCTGGAGGGGAGCTATCAGTTTGATGGCTATCGTCTCATGATCGATCATGTGCAGGGCGATCCTTTTGCGCAGCCTTCACGAATCAGTATCCACGTTGCATCGGCGGATGCTGCGCTACCTCTGGAATTTTTCTCCGGCAAGATCAGGAAGACGGCAACGGAAGATTTTCTGGCGCGCGCAGTTGCACGGGCAATTCAATCACACGTAAAAGGTCAGCGCGGAATCGGGCGTAGCGGTGAGGTGCGCATAGTGACGAGTGGACAGCAGATTCTGGTACGTAACTCGGTGTTGGTCGATGCTGCCGGTGTGGAGGCAAGATTGACAGTAGGTCTGCCCGCTGCGTTGCGAACGATACGGTCGTTGGATGCGGAGGCGATTTTTTTCAAGGAGCTGCCGGCGGTTGTGGCTCAAGCGCTTTTTTTTGATAATCTGAATCAAGGACAGTTTCAGCGTCATGTCGAGTCGGCGGAAGATCAGGAATGCTTGCGCGGCTTGCTCGCTGAAAATGATCTGGTTGCGTTTGTGGCTGACGGTTCGATCTTGCCGAGACGCAGCGGCATCGATGACCGCCCGCTTGAAGAAAATGTGATTCCCTTTGTTGCACCGGAATCGCTGGCCTGCACACTGACATTACCCAACCGCGGCAAGGTACGGGGGATGGGCGTTCCCCGTGGGGTGACGCTGATCGTTGGCGGCGGTTTTCACGGCAAATCGACACTGCTGCATGCGCTGGAACGCGGTGTCTACAATCACATTCCCAGCGATGGAAGAGAGCTGGTGGCCACCGACCCCAGCGCCGTCAAGGTGCGCGCGGAAGACAACCGTGCCGTGACGCATATCAACATCAGCCCCTTTATCGACCGGCTTCCCTTTGGGCGCGACACGCACAGCTTTACCACGGAGAATGCCAGCGGCAGCACGTCACAGGCGGCGAACATCATCGAGGCGCTGGAAGATGATGCTGCATTGCTGCTGATCGATGAAGATACGTCGGCAACGAATTTCATGATTCGCGATGAGCGGATGCAAAAACTGGTGGCCCAGGACAAGGAACCGATCACGCCATTCTTGCATCGTGTGCGCGAGATGTATCAGGGCTTCGGCGTTTCCACGGTGATCGTGATGGGTGGCTCGGGGGATTATTTTGAGGTGAGCGATACGGTGATCATGATGGATTCTTACCAGCCGAAAGATGTGACGACAGAGGCGCATGCACTCGTTGGTGAGGAAAAGATCAAAGGCAAGTCAGGCGACTTGCCCCCGCTGGTTAAAACGTCATCACGGCGCATTGAGGCAGCAAGACTGAATCCGGCACGGGGTAAAAAGGAAGTCAGCATCGGTGACCGGGGCATCGACACCTTGCTATATGGCGGGAATGAGATTGACCTGAACAAGGTGGAACAGTTGATCGATATCGGCCAGACACGGGCGATCGGTCTGCTGATTCATTTTTATGCGAAACACTATGCCAATATATCCGGCAGTCTTGGCGAAGGCCTGCGGCTGGCCTTGAAAGAGGTGGAAGACAAAGGACTCGATATATTGTCGCCGTGGAAAAGCGGGGAACTTGCCCTGCCCCGCCTGCATGAGGTGGCCGCGGCGATCAACCGGATGCGGCGGTGAAAAAACAGCTAACTACGGTTGCTCCCGCAGGTTAGCCAAACGCTCAAGCCCGAAGTGGATGAATACCAATGCGGTCAGTACCGGCGCGAGCAGGTTCAAGATCGGGATGAATTGCAGCAAGCCAGTTAACAACCCCAACCCCCACCAAGACGACTGATACTTCGAAAACAGGGCTTGCATCTCATCGCGACTGGCATGTTCCGCGAGCGCATCGTAGCGGAACAGGCGCTGATTCAAATAAGTCGCGGCGATAAATGGGATCAGTGATACCCACGCCGATCAGCCACAACGGCAATGTGAGCACCCAGATCGCGACGAAGACGACCACCGCCATCAATGCGTTGATCAGATTGCCTGCCACGGTGCCGCCAGCCTCGCGTTTAAGCTGCGGAAAATGACGTGCTTCTACCAGACGGATCAACGTGGGCATCGCAAACAAGGCGGTGATCACCAGCGCGGTCATGAACACGGCCGGAACGAACAACAGTAAATGTGCGACCACCTGGATGACATTCGCGATCCAGCGGGGCTCCACGCCTTCGAGCCAGGATTGAATGCCGATAGCGGCAAGGCCACTGTCTATCCATGTCGTGAACGTGTCCCAAAAGGCCACGCCCACAATCATCCATAGCAGAGCAGCGGCAACCATCGGCCAGATCACGATCAGCAAGACCTTGAACCGGAACAGGTCGCGAATACCTTTCGATAACGCATTGAATATTGGACTCATGTGCGTACCTTAGCAAAGCATGGGACTGAATGCATTATTTTTAAGTATAACTGGGGTCATAAACTAAATTGGGGTCAGTTACACACAGTGGGATAATTCACCCCAAAAGCACCGACATTTCACCGCCTCAAATAAGTTTACTGCCCCGCCACCATCATATTTTCAACCAAGATGGAACCGCACTGCCGTGACCCTTGCACCAGCACATCATTACCCACCGCTGCAATATGCGTGTACATGTCCTTCAAATTACCGGCGATGGTGATTTCTTCTACCGGATATTGGATTTCTCCGTTCTCCACCCAGAAACCCGCCGCACCGCGCGAATAGTCTCCGGTGATGTGATTTACACCCTGCCCGAGCAGTTCGGTGACCAGCAGACCGCGTCCCATTTTCTTCAGCAGGCCGTTAAAATCCAGTTCACCAGGGCGCAGGATGAGATTGTGATTGCCGCCTGCATTACCGGTCGTTTTCATGCCCAGTTTGCGCGCGGAATAGGTGGCGAGAAAATAGCTTTGCAGTACGCCATCCTGAATGATGGTGCGGCGCTGCGTTTTCACGCCCTCGCCATCGAATGCGCTGCTAGCGAGGCCGCGGGGAATGTCGGGTATGTCATCAATGCAGATGTTGGATGAAAATACTTGCTTACCTAAATGGTCGAGCAAAAATGAAGATTTTCGGTACAGGCTACCGCCGCTCACTGCGCCGACAAAATGGCCGAGCAGGCTAGCGGCTATCGGCGCCTCGAACAACACGGGCACTTGCATGGTATCGAGCTTGCGGGCATTGAGCCGTCGCACGGCGCGTCCTGTAGCGATTTGGCCGACTTTTTCTGCTGCCAGCAGATCGCTCGCGGCACGCGCCTCGCTATACCAGTAATCGCGCTGCATGCCATCGTCTTTGCCAGCGATGACGGCGCAGCTGATGCCATGACGTGAAGTGGGATATCCACCGATAAAGCCCAAGCTGTTGGCATACACAAATTGGGACTCATGTATATTTACCGTGGCGCCTTCCGAATTGTTGATCCGCTTATCGGCCTCAAATGCGGCTTGTTCACAGGTCTTGGCCAGCTCAATTGCACCTTCCACGTCCAGCAACCAGGGATGGTACAGGTCGAAATCGGGAAATTCAGTGGCCAGCATTTCCTTTTCAGGCAGCCCGGCACAGTCGTCGCTGGCGGTGTGGCGAGCAATGGAAAGGGCGGCGTCCACCGTGTCGCGTACGGCCTGCGCCGAGAAATCGGAAGTGTTGGCATTGCCGCGCCGCTGATCGATATAAACGGTAATGCTAAGACCTTTATCACGGTTGTACTCTATGGTTTCTACTTCACCATGTCGGACAGTGACGGCTTGCCCGAAACCATCAGACACTTCCGCCGTAGCGGCAGTTGCTCCCTGGTGGTTGGCATACTCAAGCATGTCCCGAGCAATCTGGCGCAAGGTATCGGCAGAATGGGAAAAACGATGTTCGGGTGGTGTAATGTCATTCATAAGGTAAACGCTTTTATGGGAAAGCGTTATCATAACAATATCTATTTATAATTTCGCTCCTATGCACTACTACAATGACAACGCCGAAGAATTAAATTTGCCGCCCAGCAAGACCAAGATCAAGCGGCAGATGCACGATTTGCAGGATATCGGTGAGCAATTAGTCGGACTGAGTACCGACAAGCTGAAACAGATGGATTTGCCGGAGAGTTTGTTTGACGCCGTCCGCGAGATGAAGCGCATTAATAAGTTTGGCGCGCAACGACGGCAAATGCAATACATCGGCAGATTAATGCGCGACGTAGAAACCGCGCCCATCGTGGCCAAGCTGGAAGCCTGGAGCGGTAAATCGAACCAGCATATCGCTTGGCTGCATCAACTGGAACGGTGGAGGGATCGTCTGCTGGAAAGCGATACAGCACTGACCGAGTTGCTCACTGAGCATCCCGAAGCAGATGCACAAAGACTGCGGGCACTGGTTCGAAATGCGATCAAGGAAAAAGAGCTGGCAAAACCACCGAAGAACTATCGTGAAATTTTTCAGGTGCTGCGTGAAATTCTGCCGGAGCAGATTTCCCAAGCACCCGACATAGACTCACCCACCATTTCAGACAAGTAGCATCAGACCATGAATAGCGTTCTACCACATATCACTCTCGAATCCGGAAAGTCTCCCCAACACAGCATCATCTGGCTGCATGGCTTGGGCGCGGACGGCGAGGATTTTGTTTCCATTGCGGAAGAAATGAAACTGCCGGTAGCGGTACGCTACCTGTTTCCGCACGCACCCAAACAGCCCGTCACTATCAACGGCGGTTTAATCATGCGTGCATGGTACGACATCACTGCTTTTAATACAGACGCTAAGCAGGATGTTAAGGGTATTCGCGCTTCGCAAGCCGCTATTGAAGCACTTATTGCACAAGAGAAACAGCGTGGTATTGCTACGGATAATATTTTTCTCGCAGGCTTCTCACAAGGCGGAGCCATTGCAATGCATACCGGCTTGCGCCATGCATCGCGCCTGGGCGGCATTATTGCTCTGTCCACCTATCTCCTTCAGGCCGAAACATTGTCGAGTGAGGCCAGTGCAGCTGCTCTCGATATCCCTATCTTCATGGCACACGGGAATAGTGACCCGATCGTGTTTTATGCGCGAGGAGTAAACTCGGCAGACGAATTAAAAAAACGGGGCTATCAAGTTGAGTGGCATGAATATCGCATGCAACATTCAGTATGCCCGGAAGAAGTGCGTGATATTCAAACTTGGCTGACACACAAATTAAATACAAAACCACGTTAAACCTTGATTTGCGAGCACCTGTCAGGCAGATTGCCTGCTTAAACAACTTTATATCCTGGCTGGCTCGTTACAGAAGATGATCACGTTGTTGGATATTGGCACACCCTTTCCGCCTGTAGAGCAGGCACTGCTTAAGCCCAATGGCTTGCTAGCCGCGGGGGGCAGCCTGTCTGCACACCGGCTGCTGGATGCCTATCGGCAAGGCATCTTCCCTTGGTTCAATGCAGGGGAACCCATACTCTGGTGGAGTCCAAATCCACGCATGGTGCTGATTCCTGAGGAGTTCAAGATTTCCCGGTCGCTACGCAAGACCTTGCGCGATAAGCGCTATGAAGTTCGTACTGATAGCGCTTTCGAACAAGTAATGTATGCCTGCGCCGCGCCGCGCCGCGAACAGGCGGGAACATGGATCCATGAGGATATGATTGCAGCTTATACCGAGCTGCATCAGATGGGTGTGGCGCACTCGGTGGAGATCTGGATGGATGGCAATCTGGTGGGTGGACTGTATGGCATCAGTATCGGGCACATGTTCTATGGCGAGTCGATGTTCAGCCACATTACTGATGCATCCAAGATTGCGCTCGCTCATCTCACTGCACAATTGCAACGCTGGGGTTATAGCATGATCGATTGCCAGATGAGCACGCCGCATCTTGCCTCGCTCGGCGCACGCGAAATACCGCGTGTGGAATTTATACATCGCTTAAAAGAATTGATACACTGTCCAGACACTCCTCTCAAATGGCAGTTCGACCATGACCTTGTTGCATGACATTCCGCTATCGGCGCTGCAGCTTTACCTTACCGCCCCTTATTCATGCAGTTACCTGCCGGATCGACTTACGCGCTCGCAGGTTGTCACACCCAGCTTTTTGATTCCTCCTGCAGTCTATTCTGAGCTGGTGCGGCGCGGCTTCCGCCGGAGCGGAACAGTTACTTATAGACCGCATTGCGATGCCTGCCAAGCCTGCATTCCGGTACGTGTCAAAGTGGCATCGTTCGTCCCTAGTCGCACACAGCGCCGCTCCAGGCAACGCCACGTTGGTTTGGAGGCATCGTTGCACGCATTGAAAGACGACGAGGAATATTTCGCTTTGTATCAGCGTTATCAAATGGCGCGGCATCCCGATGGTGGCATGAAAAATGATAGCCGAGACCAATATCGCCAGTTTTTACTGCAAAGCCACGTTGATTCCACCCTGGTAGAGTTTCGCGAAAATGGCGTGCTGCGCATGGTGAGTATCATCGATATTCTCGACGATGGGCTATCTTCGGTTTATACGTTTTATGAACCGAATGTTGCGCAAGCCAGCTTTGGCACCTACAACGTCCTGTGGCAGATCAATCTGTGCCGGAAGTTGCAACTGGAGTACTTGTATCTGGGTTACTGGATAGAGAAGAGCGACAAAATGGCATACAAAGCTAACTTCCGCCCGCTGCAAGGCCTTATACAAGACAAGTGGCAACCACTCCCAACTCACAGGCCGTAACATGTATCCGCTGATTCGACCGCTGCTCTTTTCCTTTAAGCCGGAAACTGCCCACCTCATTACGCTTGATGCACTGCAGTTCGCCTATCGGCTGGGCCTGCTGCCACTGTTTGCCAAATATCCGGTGGATAATCCACATAAAGCGATGGGGCTGACCTTTCCCAACCCGGTCGGGCTGGCTGCAGGCCTAGACAAGAACGGTGATCACATCAATGCGCTGGCCGCACTGGGTTTTGGTTTCATCGAGATCGGGACTGTCACGCCTCGCGCCCAGGAAGGTAACCCAAAACCGCGTTTGTTCCGCTTGCCTGAGGCACAGGCTATTATCAACCGCATGGGATTCAACAACCACGGCGTGGATGCACTTATTGAAAACATAAAACGCGCGAATTATCGCGGCATTCTTGGCATCAACATTGGCAAAAATTTTGACACGCCGATTGAACATGCTGCCGCCGATTACCTGATCGGGTTGCGGCGTGTATACCCCTACGCCAGCTATGTCACCATCAATATTTCTTCGCCTAATACCAAGAATTTGCGCCAGTTGCAGGGGAGTGATGAGCTGGATGCGTTGCTCACGGAACTTAAAGCGGAGCAGGAAAGGTTGGCTGATATGCACGGCAAATATGTTCCTTTGGCGTTAAAAATTGCTCCCGATCTTGATAGCGAACAAATCTGCCAGATAGCGACCCTTTTGCAACGCCACCACATCGACGGCGTGATCGCTACCAATACAACGCTGACGCGGACAGGCGTCGAACAACTTTCACAGCATACAGAGACGGGCGGACTGAGTGGCGCGCCATTACGTGACAGGTCTACTGCCGTTATCCGCGAACTTGCCACTGCATTGCAAGGAACTCTGCCTATTATTGGCGTAGGAGGCATCCTGAGCGGAGAAGATGCCACAGAAAAAATAAATGCTGGCGCTGCGCTAATACAAATTTATAGTGGACTGATTTATCGCGGTCCTGAGTTAATCAATGAATGTGTTGAAGCAATTGGCAACATTCGGGCAAATTGACTTGTGCTTTGGCCTGATTCAGTATTTCTTAGAAATGCTCCCATATACTTAATGCTTTGATCCTCACCAAGATCACTGGCGAAGATAGCGTTAGGCTAAAACTAGAGTTATGATAGTCCTGCTCCTCATGAGTTTTGCTGTTGGGTTATTCCCCTGCCAAGAGCCGATATAATCCTAACTATGCCCTTTATACAATTCCATACCCCATGACATCCCGTTGGTTGCTCTATCCGATCATAGCTGGCCTTGCCTTCATCATCACACCACTGTTGTTGCTGGTGTTTTCGGCAATGCTGGTATATCCCACGCTGCCTTCGCTTGAAGCATTAACCGACTATCGGCCTAAAATTCCGCTACGTGTATACAGTGTTGAGGGCGTTCTGATCGGCGAGTTCGGGGAGGAACGTCGCGCGCTGGTCAAGATTAATGAAGTACCCGACTTGATGAAAAAGGCCATCCTCGCAGCAGAAGATGATCGATTTTATCAGCACGGCGGGGTGGATTACATGGGCGTATTACGCGCCGCTTATTACAATTTCACCTCGGGCGGCGTCAAGCAGGGAGCTAGCACTATTACGATGCAAGTGGCACGCAATTTTTTTCTGACTAAAGAAAAAAAATTGTCGCGCAAATTTAACGAAGTGTTGCTTGCCATCAAGATCGAACATAATCTGAGTAAGGATGAAATCCTTCAACTGTATATTAATCATATCTATCTTGGTCAACGTGCCTATGGCTTTGCTGCTGCCGCGCAAGGCTATTTCGGCAAAAGCCTTAACCAACTCAACGTGGCTGAGTTCGCTATGCTGGCTGGCTTACCCAAGGCCCCTTCCATGTATAACCCAGTGGTCAACCCCAAGCGTGCCAAACTGCGCCAAACGTATGTGCTGCGCCGGATGCATGAGCTGGGTTTCATTAACGTCCAGCAACAAGATATGGCACTGCATCAACCCTTGATGGTGAAACGCAGCTATCAAGAATTTGCAGGTAAAGCGGATTATCTGGCGGAAATGGTTAGGCAAGAAGTATTCAAACGCTATCAGGATGATACTTATACGCAAGGCATCAAGGTCTATACAACTATCCGTCAGCGAGACCAGGCAATAGCCTATGAAGCGCTGCGCAAAGGTGTACTGGATTATGACCGTCGTCATGGTTACCGCGGCCCGGAAGGCTATATCGACCTAAGCAAAGGAGAGACTGAGGAGGCTATGGAAGAAGCACTACAGGATATTGCGGATAGTGATGACATGATTCCCGCCGTCGTACTTGAAGTGAATTCCAAAGGTATCCGCGCTTACAGCAAGGGGGGCGCAATTGCCAACATCAGCGGGGAAGGACTGAAATTTGCTCAGTCTTATATGAGCAACAAAACTGCACTGAATCGGCGGTTACGTACCGGTTCACTAATCCACGTGCAAAAGGACGAAAAGAATGTTTGGAAAATTGTCCAACTACCGAAAGTGGAAGCAGCTTTCGTTTCTGCCAGTCCGCAGGATGGCGCGATCTATGCGCTGGTAGGCGGCTTCGACTTCAATCACAACCAATTTAACCATGTAACTCAGGCTTGGCGGCAGCCCGGCTCCAGCTTCAAACCGTTCATTTATTCTGCCGCATTGGAAAAGGGTCTGACCCCTGCCACCGTTATTGACGACGCACCCTTAACGATTGATGCGGTAGAGACAGGCAGCGCAGCCTGGGAGCCGAAAAATTACGATGGGTTATTTGAAGGTCCTATGCGCATGAGGCAAGCGCTTATTAAATCCAAAAACATGGTCTCTATTCGCATCCTGCAAACTATTACACCGCAATATGCACAAGACTACATCACCAAGTTTGGCTTCGAAGCAGCCAAGCACCCCCCTTACCTCACTATGGCATTAGGTGCCGGTTCGGTTACGCCTATGCAAATGCTGACGGGTTACTCCGTCTTTGCCAATGGCGGCTTCCGCATCACCCCCTATTTCATCCAACGCATTGAGGACAGCAATGGCAATGTGCTACAGCAAGCCGCGCCTGTTGTGGCCGGAGAAGCCGCCCCGCAGGTTATAGATGTGCGTAACGCCTACACTATGGTAAACATGATGCAAGACGTGGTGCAGCATGGCACGGCCTTTCGCGCCATGCAATTGGGTCGCCATGATTTAGCGGGCAAGACCGGCACTACGAATGAATCGAGGGATGCCTGGTTCTGCGGTTTCCATCCCACCGTGGTAGGAATTACCTGGATCGGTTTTGACAACCCACGCAGTCTGGGCGAGAGGGAAACTGGCGGCGGGGCGGCATTACCTATTTGGATGGATTACATGGGGAAAATACTCAAAGGCGTACCTGAAGCCACCTACACCATGCCAGAAAATATGGTGGCTGCGCGCATTAACAAGGATGGACAGCGGGATGAGGCTGGCGAGTTAGTGGAGTATTTTTATCAAGAAAATTTGCCGCCAGAACAACCCGTCCCTCCACCGGAAGAATCGCTTATCGAAACAATCATCAATCGCATATTTTAATTTGATATGAGTAAAGATCGTTTAAATCGGCGTGACCTGATGCGTGAACAACTCGCACATCACGCCGCGCGTCTAATGGCCGAAGGTGGCATTACCGATTATGCGTTTGCCAAACGCAAGGCCGCCAAACAAATGGGCGCAGAAGATACGCAACACCTGCCCAGCAATGATGAAGTTGAAATGGCGTTGCGTAGCTTCCGTGCCCTATATCAAAGTGAAAGCCATCCGCTTGCCCTGCACCAGTTACGCCAACAGGCGCTCGCCGCCATGCAATTATTGGAGCCCTTTCACCCCTTTCTCACCGGCTCCGTGTTGAACGGTACGGCAGGTGAGCAATCAGACATTAACCTGTTGGTTTATTCCGATGACGAAAAGGCCATAATGATGTTCCTGCTTAAACATAATCTGCCCTTTGCAGGCGGTGAGTGGTCTGTACATCTGGCAGGCAGACAACAAACTGTGCCCAGCTTTACACTGAAAACTGAAACGGGCGTACCGGTGAATATCGCGGTATTGCCTGATAATGCAAGGCACAGTGGCAGCCGCAAGATCGGGAAACAAGCGGATATGGCTGCGGTGAAACGGTTGCTGGATGAACGTGTGGATAACGAATAGAGACTTTGTATAGCCTGCAATTAATAAACGAATGTATTTTGGCTGCAGGCAAACATACACAGAGAATTCTACACAGCAGTTTGCTCATAACGAAACGAGAACCTTAAGCATCTGTGTTTATCAGCAAATGCGGCTGTACTTCAAACTGGTTCGTCCGTGGAATTAGTGGGTCTTTTTTGGAAAATTGACCGTTATTTGTAAGTCTTAAAGGCTCTCAATAATTAAAATTTGTGGTGTCGACTTACCCACCGCGTCGAGCGTTTATGGTCTAAGTAGGGACCACGCACGCCGCCGTGGATAAGTCTTTTATAGTTATTTTCTTCGATCATGGTAAGTCACCCCAGAAATAATTAACTAGTTTAACTATGTTAATATTTATACATATCATAAAGATAGATTATTTTTAAGGGCAGTGGTTACCCACTAATTTTTCGGACGAAGCTTCAAACTTGAACTTATCTTCAATTTAACATCGGTTCCCCGCCTTTTGGAAATAGCACCCACATCCGCCCCTGTTGTTTCATTTTGCCCGCCTGCGCGCCCGCAGTTTCGCCAAAGCCCCAGAAAAAATCCGCGCGCACCGCGCCCTTGATGGCGCCTCCAGTGTCTTGCGCCAGCATCAAGCGGTTGAGTGGTGCGCTATCATTGGGATAGGTCGTCGAGAGAAAGACGGGGGCGCCCAGCGGGATGGTGGTCCGATCTACGGCAATACTGTATTCATTGGTAAGTGGCACACCCAACGCACCCAACGGTGCGGACAAACTATCCGGTAATTCGCGTAAAAATACGTAGCTGGGATTATGTTCCAGTAACGTAACAATTTTATCCGGATTTTTCTCGGCCCATGACTTGATGCCCTGCATGGAGGCTTCTTCGAGCTTAAGTTCACCTGTTTCAACCAGCCTCTTGCCGATGGACTGGTACGGATGGCCGTTCTGGTCAGCATATCCGACTTTTACCTGCTTGCCGTCCGGCAATTCAATGCGCCCAGAGCCTTGTATATGCAAGAAAAATAGCTCAATTTCATTCTCCACCCAGAACAGTTCGTTCCCCATTATCTCCCCGGCCCCTGCATCAATTTCTGCACGGTTGTAATAGGGCACGATGCGTTTTCCCTGCAAGCGACCGCGCAAGCGCAAGTCTTTGAGTTGCGGGTACACTCCACCCAGGTCGATCGTGAGTAAATCATTCGGCGCGGCATACAAAGGATATTGGAAACGCGGTGTCTTGGAGCGACTGCCCTTGAGCAAAGGCTCGTAATAACCGGTAATCATTCCCTGTTCGCTACCGTCCGGATTGAGCACCTGATAAGGGGTAAACCATTCTTCATAAAATGCATGAAGCGCAGCATTGTCATTAACCTCCAAGTGTTCGGCCTGAGCACACACCTCCTGCCAGTGAGGCTTATTTTTCAGCACACGACAGCTTTGCAGAAATGCAGTTTGGGAGAGTGCAAGGTCGAGCGTTTGCCAATCCGGCAGCATCTCCCATTTACTCACAATAAACAACGGGGCAGGCAACCTTGCTGCAGGTGCTGGCATTACTTTTTGGGGAGGTGTAACGGGTTTAGGGCGTGATACAACGGGCGGTTTGGAAAACATGGAGCAGGCGGTAAGAAATACGCTCAGCACCAAAGCCAACCATTTTTTATTAATTTCAATATTATGTTTCTTCATTTGAATACTTTTATAAATCTTGGCGGGTTCTACTCTGAAGTGCAACTTTTTTTAAACGGATTTAGGTGGCGAGCTACGTTAATATCGGAGCCACTTAAATGACCAATTAAAAGGAGCAACAGATGCAGCAATATAAGCAGTTCATCAGCGAGGTACGATACCAGATTTACGGACTGAAACAAGCTGGATTGAATCAAACCGAGATCGCCAAAAAATCTTCGTAGACAAGGGCACATATAACACACCATCACTTTCTATCATAGCAAGGAGTTTGCGGAGCGTGAGAAAATGGCAGCAGAACTAAAAGCGGATATTTATTTATCCAATCCCTATTACTCCTGGGAGCGGGGGTGAACAAGAACAGTCAGGCTATTAAGGCAGCACTTTCCCAAGAGCGGGGAGCTGTCAGACCTCTCCGGGGAACAGGTGCAGGAGGCGGTAGAGCGGATCAACCACCGACCTCGAAAAACACCCGGAATTAAAACCCCGCATGAGGTATTCTTCGGGGTGGAAGTGCGCTACACCAGGCAACCACGGGCTATTGCACTTCGAACTTAAATCCGCGACTTAATCAATATATTTAAAACGGTATGAAAATTGCGACCTGGAATGTGAACTCGCTTAAGGTGCGTCTGCCTCATACATTGGACTGGCTAGCGGTTAATCAGCCGGATGCGCTGTGTTTGCAGGAAACCAAACAAGAAGACAGTAAGTTTCCCCTGGCAGAGTTACAACAAGCTGGCTATCAAGCGGTTTTCAGTGGGCAGAAGACTTATAACGGTGTTGCCATTATCAGCAAGGCTGTGCCTGAAGACGTAATGGTCGGCATACCGAACTTTCCGGACGAGCAGAGGCGTGTGATTGCGGCCACGCTCAACGGCGTGCGTGTGATATGCATTTATGTACCGAACGGTCAGAGCGTAGACTCAGACAAATATCAATACAAATTGTCGTGGCTGACTGCTTTGCAGAAGTGGTTAAAGGATGAGTTGGTTCGCTACCCTAAACTTGTTCTGCTTGGTGATTACAACATCGCACCCGAAGACCGTGACGTGCATGATCCTCAGGCATGGGCAGGGAGTGTGCTGGTAAGCGAGCCAGAGCGCGCAGCGTTCAGAGCGCTCGAACAACTTGGGCTACGCGATAGTTTCCGCCTGTTCGAGCAGCCAGAGAAATCCTATACTTGGTGGGATTACCGCATGATGGCCTTTCGCCGTAATATGGGTTTGCGCATTGACCATATTTTGGTGAGTGAGCCGCTGATACCGAATTGCACTGCCTGTACGATAGACCGCACGCTACGAAAGTTGGAGCGTCCATCAGATCATACGCCGGTAGTGGCGGATATCGCAGTTTAGACTCTTTGCAACAAGGAAGCCTTGATGACATTTCAAGGACACCTCTAAAAATCCAATTTTGCGAGCAGCCTCTTTGCGGTTTGCCGGCTTAACCTGTTTCGCCAGCGTTATCCATTCCAGCCAGCACCATCTCGGCGGCACGTAGCACGGCGCGTGCTTTATTCTGAGTTTCTGTCCATTCGCTAGCCGGTACCGAATCTGCTACCAAGCCACCCCCGGACTGGACATAAAGAATGCCTGCTTTGATCACTGCAGTGCGGATGGCGATGGCAAGATCCATGTCGCCGTTGAAGCCAAGATAGCCGACTGCGCCTGCATAGATGCCACGCTTGGAAGGTTCCAGTTCGTCGATGATTTCCATCGCGCGTACTTTGGGTGCACCGCTCACCGTGCCGGCCGGGAAGGTGGCTTTCAATACCGCAATTGCATCCAGCCCCGGTTTGAGCGTGCCTTCAACATTGGACACAATGTGCATCACGTGTGAATAGCGTTCGATCACCATTTTCTCGGTGAGCTTAACCGTGCCATGCGGCGCGACGCGGCCAACATCATTACGCCCGAGGTCTATGAGCATCAGGTGTTCCGCCAGCTCTTTTGGGTCGGCCAGAAGTTCTTGCGCCAGACTGGCATCCTCTTGCGGTGTTTTACCGCGCGGACGGGTGCCGGCGATGGGGCGCACGGTCACGTTATCACCTTCCAGTCGCACCAGAATTTCCGGCGAAGCGCCGACCACATGGTGGTCGCCCATGTCGTAATAGAACATGTAGGGTGAGGGGTTAATGGAACGTAGCACCCGGTAAAGATTGAGCGGTAAAGCTGGGAACGGCTGGCTCATCCGCTGCGAAGGCACAACCTGCATCATGTCGCCATCGAAAATATAACGCTTTGCCTTCTCTACGGCCTGTTTGTAGGCTTCCTCACCGAACTCAGATACGGCCTGCTGAGGGGGAAATCGCGGGGCACGAGGGATTTCCACTGGTTGGCGCAGCAACTGTGTCAGCTCTTGCAGGCGCTGCCGTGCCAGAGAATAAGCATTCGGTCGTTCCGGATTAGCATATACGATGAAGATAAGCTTGCCGGACAGATTGTCCACTGCCACCAGCTGCTCGGTGAGCATTAGCAGTATATCCGGCGTGCCGAGTACGTCCTGCTTTTGCGTTTTGGCCAGACGCGGCTCGATATAGCGTACGGTGTCATAGCCGAAATAGCCAGCCAGTCCGCCAGTAAAGCGCGGCAGGCCGGACAACGGCGCAACTTTGAAATGCGACTGGTAGTCCTTTATGAAGTCCAGTGGATTGTCTGCATGTTGGGTGGTTTCGCTAGTCGGAGTGGTTAGCGTAATCAGCTTTCCGCGCACCGTAATGCGGGTATCGGCGGGCAGACCGATAAAGGAGTATCGACCGAAGCGTTCACCACCCTGCACGGATTCCAGCAGATAGGAATAAGGTTTGTTGGCAAGCTTGAGATACAGTGATAGTGGCGTGTCGAGGTCCGCAAAGGTCTCTGTCACCAGAGGGATGCGGTTATATCCTTGCTCGGCAAGTTCATTGAAAGATTGTTCAGATATGGGATTCAACACGAATTGCTCCTAACTCAAAAAATGGGAAGACGGCGGCACTAAAACGGGGCAGCCACGCCAAACGGGGTGATGATCACCATCGCCAAGCGGTAGTTTCTCTCCAGGTTTTCAAATTCTCGTGTGTCATCAGGTCATGCTTTTTTAATCAGCTTCATCACATCTGGCAGCGTATTAATCACAGCATCCAAATCAAGCCTATCCACTGGCTCGCCGTGGTTATAACCGTAGGGCACGCAGACTATTGGGCAGCCGGCGGCACGCGCCGCAACCGCGTCATTGAGTGAATCGCCGATCAGCAGTACTTGCTCCACCGGAACGCCGAAAAACTTCGCGGCATGCAGTAATGGCAATGGATGAGGTTTTTTTTCAGGTAGGCTATCGCCGGACAGTACGATCTCAAAATAATGTGCGAGTCCCAAACCCTCAAGCAGGGGCTCGGTGTAGCGTTTTACCTTGTTGGTAATGCAGCCCAGGCGGAAACCCGCCGCCTGCATAACATCCAGCCCGGCAATCACGCCCTCAAATGGTTTGCTCTGCAACAGCAAATCATTGTAGTGCTGTTCGAAAATCGGCAGCGCCTGCTCATATAAATTTGCATCCGGCTCAGCATGCATATCGCCGGTCAGCGCGCGTTTCACCAGCCAACTGACACCGTTGCCGATGTAGCTTGTCAGCAAGTCTTGCGACACGGCAGGACGGTCCAAGTCACGCAGCATGCGATTGGCGGAGGCCACCAGTTCAGGTGCAGTGTGGAGTAACGTGCCATCCAGATCGATGAGGATGGCGGAGATGCTTAGCGGGAAACGCGTTTGCATCATTACTTGCTTACTTTGGCCAATTCGGCGCGCAGAGCGGCGATGATGGAATCATAGCGGTGCGGGTCAGTGTCCTTGCCTGCACCATACACAGCGGAGCCCGCCACGAAGGTATCGCAACCCGCAGCAGCAATTTCCGCTATGTTGCTGGTGTTCACGCCGCCGTCGATTTCCAGCATGATGTCGCGCCCGCTGTCATTGATTTTTTGACGCGCAGTACGTAGTTTGTTCAGCGCGTCGGGGATGAATTTCTGGCCGCCGAAACCGGGGTTCACTGACATAATCAGGATCAGGTCGATTTTGTCCATGACATGGTCGAGATAACTCAATGGTGTACCGGGATTGAACACTAACCCGGCCTTGCAGCCGTTTTCCTTGATCAGGCTGAGAGTGCGGTCGATGTGCTCGGACGCTTCCGGGTGAAAGGAGATGATATTGGCGCCGGCTTTGGCGAAGTCCGGGATGATACGGTCCACCGGCTTGACCATCAGATGCACATCGATTTCCGCTTGGGTAATCGGACGAATGGCAGAACACACCAGCGGACCAATGGTCAGGTTGGGTACGTAATGATTGTCCATCACGTCGAAGTGGATAATGTCTGCGCCGGAGGCGATGACATTGATGACTTCTTCACCGAGCTTGGCGAAATTGGCGGAAAGTATGCTAGGTGCGATTTTGTACATGGCGACGCCTTTAACAAGTTTGAATTTGAAGCGCGCATTCTACCCGAAACTTTCCCGATGAATAAATTCAACAGGTGCAACTCACTGCTTTTTTATTCGATCATTAATACGAATGACGCTTACGCATAAAAGCTAATTGCTGAGCGTTACCCGTCTCGCCCATATTCACCACCATACTGTTGCAATACTTTCAGCATTGCAGCTGCTTTATCTAACGTCTCTTGATATTCTGCATCTGCATGGGAATCCGCTACGATGCCGCCACCCGCCCAAAAGCGGATTTCTCCATCGGCGAATACCAAAGTGCGAATAGTAATGTTGCTATCCATATTGCCATCGAAGCCGATATAACCAATAGCACCGCAATATATTCCGCGTCGATGTGGCTCCAATTGTTCGATGATTTGCATGGCGCGTTGTTTAGGTGCGCCAGTTACAGACCCGCCGGGGAAACAATCTCGTAGCAACGCCAGCGTGTCGCGCCCCGGTGCAAGCTGACCGGTGACGGTACTGACTAAATGGTGTACTTGGGCAAAGCTCTCCAGTTTGAATAGCTTGGGTACTTGCACTGAACCCGATATACAACTCTTGCCCAGGTCGTTACGCAGTAAATCAACAATCATTAGATTCTCTGCGCGGTCTTTGTCGCTATGAGCCAACTCTTGCGCCATCCTCGCATCCTCGTGGGGATTGTTTAGACGCGGGCGCGTGCCTTTGATCGGATTAGTTTCGACGCGTCCCTCCTGTACTTGTAGAAATCGTTCTGGCGAGGCGCATAGAATTTGCGCGTGCGGAAAATTGAGAAAAGCGGAATAAGGTGCCGGGCTCAGGCGGCGCAATTCGAGATACGCTTGTAGCGCATCACCGGAAGCACGGGCTACATAGCGCTGCGCCAAATTGATTTGATAACAATCTCCCGCGTGCAAATAGCGTTGTATGACATCAAATGCGGATTGATACCCCGCACGGGTAAAGTTCGACTGAATGCGGCCGTGCACTTTGAATTTTTCCTTAAGCACATTGCTGTTCTGCTGCAATCGCGCAAGGATTTGCGGCAACACCTGCACGGTTGCGTACTCGCGTTGCTGTGATACCAGGTGCGCAGTCTTTTCCTGATGGTCTAACACTATCGCCCAGTCATAAATGCCAACCATCATATCCGGCAGATGTTCAGCATCCTGCGCCTGCGTGGGCAAAGTAAACAGGCGGCGCGCCAGATCGTAGCCCCAAAAGCCTAATGCACCGCCTAAAAAAGGAATGCCCGGTATTGCTGCAACGGATGCGCCCAATTGCTGGCGCAAGAGATCAAATGGATCTGCGGTTAAACGCTGTACTCCGGATGCATTTGTGATTTCAGTGTATGCGCCATGTGTGACCAGCGTTGCAGTAGGTTGTGCGCACAGAATGTCATAGCGTCCCCGCCCACCGCTGTCCAGCCACACCGCCCAAGGCAAATCCGCAATAGCCGCGAAGTAAGCGGCAGCATTGGCTGCATAGGGAAGGGGGGTGCTATAAAGCATCAGTGTTAGTGTGCAAGGAGGAAAGCTTATGCCGCTTCGCAGTACTATGCGATCAGCCCAAGTCTCGCATTGTGGGCTCAAGCAAGCAATTTGATTTATTTAGGTGATAGCGGGGTATAGTGAGTTTAAGTAATTAATAGGATGTATTGTTATACAACAGAATTAAGAAATTAGAACTGGCTCTTAAATAACACTTACTACTAGTGGCGACTCCGTGAATACGAGGTAGCGGTGGCCAGATAGTTAAAAGTTAAAGGCGATGTAATTACACTGTGATTCCATAATACGCTTGCAATCTGCGGAGCGATTAAATCAACTTTGCGCGACCTTAGCCCATCTTTTTGGCTTTTTTGTTCAGGTCGCGCATCTATTGCAGCTGCAATTGTTGCAAATAAAATTGCAAATGATTGGGAACTGAGATGGCTAGGCTATTCCGCGAGTAAGAATGTCCAGTCCCACCTTGCCTTCGCTGATTTCGCGCAGGGCGATTACAGTGGGCTTGTCTTTACATTCTTCTACTAAATAGCTGGCGCCATTGGCCAACTGGCGTGCGCGATAGGCGGCAGCCAAAGTGAGCTCAAATCGGTTAGGGATGTTTACCAAACAGTCGTCTATCGTTACTCGAGCCATGGTGTGGTTTCTCCTTCTTGTAGTTGATTGATTAAAGATTGCTGGCGTGCAAGTTGTCTGTCGCGGCGAAGTCCTGCGGCAAGGACGATGGCATTGAGCTGTTGCAAAGCAATATCCAGCTTATCGTTAATGATAACATAGTCAAACTCTACGACATGGGCGATGTCTTCTTTCGCTGCATGCAGACGTTTTGCGATCACTTTTACGTCATCCTGTCCGCGCGCATGCAGACGATTCTCCAGCGCTTGCAAAGAGGGAGGCAGGATGAAGATGCTGATGCAATCCGGAAATGAGCGACGTACTTGCGCCGCGCCCTGCCAATCAATTTCCAACAGTATGTCGCGCCCGTTCAAAATTTCAGCTTCAATCCAGGATTGTGAAGTGCCGTAGAGATTGCCATATACCTCGGCGCTTTCTAAAAAATCACCATGCTTTGCCATATTCAAGAAAGTTTCACGGCTCACAAAATGATAGTCTTCCCCTTCGGTCTCGCTTGGACGAGGCGCTCGCGTGGTGAAGGAAACAGATATATCAACCTGTTGATTGCTGGCCAGCAGCGAGCGGACCAGGCTGGTTTTTCCTGCACCCGATGGTGCGCTGACGACAAAGAGATTTCCTGGCATATTTATGTAACGAGTATCTTTAAAAATTGAGCAGCAATTTCAACACAAAACTCCACTGTAAACCGCACTGTAATTTTATCATCAACTGGCGGGAGCTTCTGAAAATTCAGTGTCTGTCCAAATTCAATTTATACAAGCAAATTCGCTGCGCCGAAAATGTCTCATATGCAGATTCTCTGCCCTATCAGCATTTTTGAGGCATATTTTCTATGCACAAAATGGAATAACTTGATACCCAAGTTCACTTAAGCCGCATAAGTGACTTTCTATTACCAGGATTAATCTACGGTTGATGGCTGCCATTATTCAGATAGTCATAACCAAGAGTAGTCAGATTTTAAGTGTACCCTTGGTTCGCCATTATGGTTTGCTGTTGTTGCGGAAAAATAGCGTAGTCGCCCCGAGTTAATTGTTGCACGGTGTAAAGAAAGTATGGGCGCTGTATCTTAGCGCCTTGCCCTTAGTGGAATTACACCACTATTTTAGACTGAATTTCATATTAGGACAGGTTCTAGGTTGCTGTTCGACCCGAGACAAGGTAATATTTCCGCCCTTTCGCCTTGTGTTTTTGTGGCATTGATTGTACGGATAGCGCTGTGGCGATAAGTGTCGCCACTTTTTTTGGGGTTAGTGATTTTAATGAGGAACAACGTGTGAGTCATTCTTCGTTGCCGGTCCAGCAGGGTTTGTATGACCCGAGCCATGAGCACGATGCGTGCGGGGTGGGCTTTGTGGCGCATATCAAGGGTAAGCAGAGCCATGACATGATATGTCAAGGTCTGCAGATATTGAAAAATCTTACTCATCGCGGCGCAGTGGGCGCTGACCCCTTGGAGGGAGATGGTGCAGGTATTCTTATCCAGATTCCAGATGCATTTTTGCGTAAATCATGTGCTGCACAGGGCGTTTCCCTGCCGACAATAGGCAGTTATGGGGTTGGGATGTTGTTCCTGCCGCGCGATGCGGCAGCGCGTGCCGCCTGCGAGCAGGTGATCGTTGACAAGATTGCTGAAGAAGGACAGGTTCTGTTGGGCTGGCGTGATGTGCCGGTAGACAATAGTAGCTTGGGCGAGAGCGTTAAGGCAGTGGAGCCGGTGGTGCGCCAAGTATTCATTGGGTGTGGTACGAACTGCACGGATATCGATAGCTTTGAGCGCAAATTGTTTGTCATTCGCAAGATTGCAGAACACGCCGTGCGCTGCCTGCCCAATAAACAAGGGCAGAGTTTCTATATACCGTCGTTTTCTGCGCGCACTATCGTATACAAAGGCATGTTATTGGCCAACCAGGTTGGCAAATATTACCTCGATCTGCAAGATGAGAGTATGGTCAGTGCATTGGCGCTGGTACATCAACGTTTCTCCACCAATACTTTCCCCTCCTGGGACTTGGCGCATCCATTCCACATGATTGCGCACAACGGCGAGATCAACACCTTGCGCGGTAACGTGAACTGGATGACAGCGCGTCATGCAGCGATGTCATCCAAGCTGCTGGGCGCAGATCTGGAAAAATTATGGCCGCTAATTGTGGAAGGCCAATCCGATTCCGCCTGTTTTGATAATGCTCTGGAACTGCTGGTGGCGGGCGGTTATTCGCTGCCGCACGCAATGATGCTGCTGATTCCTGAAGCGTGGGCAAACAACCCATTGATGGATGAAGAGCGCCGCGCATTTTATGAATACCATGCCGCGTTGATGGAGCCATGGGATGGCCCCGCGGCCGTGGCTTTCACGGATGGCCGGATGATCGGCGCGACACTTGATCGCAATGGCCTGCGTCCGGCACGCTATCTGATTACAGATGATGATTTGGTGTTGATGGCATCTGAAATGGGTGTGCTGGATATTCCGCAATCCAAAATTGTGAAAAAGTGGCGGTTGCAGCCGGGCAAGATGTTCCTCATCGATTTGGAAGCCGGCCGTATCGTAGACGATGCCGAATTGAAGCAGCAACTCGCTACCGCAAAGCCATACCGCGAGTGGATTGAAAAATCACGCTATTTCCTCGGCGATCTGCCTAGTGTGGACGTAAAGAAAACACCCAAGGAAAGCTTGTCTGACGCCAGTCTGCTGGATACTCAACAGGCATTTGGCTACTCGCAGGAAGACATCAAATTCATTTTGGCGCCCATGGCTGCCGCAGGGGAAGAAGCAACTGGCTCTATGGGCAATGATGCCGCCTTATCTGTGCTGTCGGATAAAAACAAGGTGCTGTACAACTATTTCAAACAGCTTTTCGCTCAGGTAACTAACCCGCCAATCGATCCGATCCGTGAAGAGATAGTAATGTCGCTTACCTCGTTTATTGGACCGAAGCCCAATCTGCTCGGTATCGACGAGACCGATCCGCCGCTTCGCCTTGAGGTGCATCAGCCTGTGCTGTCCAATGAAGATTTGGCCAAGTTGTGCGACATCAGCACATTAACAAAAGGCCGTTACAAGGCGCTGGTGCTGGACATCACTTATCCTGCGGCACAGGGCGCGGCGGGTTGCGAAGGTGCGATCAAAGCACTGAGTGCCGCAGCCGACCAGGCGGTGGCGGATGGTTACAACGTGCTGATTTTGTCCGACCGTGCGGTTTCAAGTGTACGCGTGGCGATTCCGGCTTTGCTGGCTTGTGCGGGAGTGCACCACCATCTGGTTCGCGAAGGGCTGCGTACCAGCACTGGACTGGTGGTGGATTCCGGTTCTGTCCGTGAAACCCACCACTTCGCACTGCTTGCCGGTTATGGTGCCGAGGCGGTATGTCCGTGGCTGGCGTATGAGACTATTGCTGCCATGAGCGATTATTTACCTGCCGGTCTATCGAGCAAGGATGCGAATAAACGTTTCATAAAGGCGGTGAACAAAGGTCTGCTCAAGGTAATGTCCAAAATGGGCATCTCAACTTATCAGTCTTATTGCGGCGGGCAGATTTTCGAGGCAATCGGTCTGAACGCTGATTTTGTGTCTCAGTATTTCACCGGTACGGCGACCCAGATCGAAGGTATTGGCCTGCATGAAGTGGCAGAGGAAGCGGTGCGTATTCATCAGACCGCTTTCGGCAACGATCCGGTGCTGTCCAATGCGCTGGAAGCGGGGGGAGAATATGCCTATCGTGTGCGTGGTGAAGAGCATATGTGGACGCCGGATGTCATCGCCAAGCTGCAACATGCCACGCGCTCCAATAATGGGCAGACGTACAAAGAATATGCGAAGTTAATTAACGACCAGACTCAGCACATGAAGACGTTGCGCGGCTTGTTCGAAATAAAGCCGGCCGGCGCACCCGTGCCGCTGGCAGAGGTCGAACCGGCGAAAGAAATCGTTAAACGCTTTGCTACTGGAGCAATGTCGCTTGGGTCTATTTCTACAGAGGCGCACACCGCTTTGGCCATCGCAATGAATCGTATCGGGGGAAAATCCAATACTGGCGAAGGTGGCGAAGATCCAATGCGCTTCAAGTCAATTAAAGGCGGCGAAAAATTATCTGAAATTATAGGCAAGGGACGTATTGAAGCTGATCTGACTGTTGTTGCAAGGTGATTCATTGCGCTCCAAAATAAAACAAGTGGCTTCCGGTCGCTTTGGTGTGACAGCGGAATATCTGTCCAGCGCCGATCAAATTCAAATCAAAATGGCGCAGGGTGCAAAGCCTGGTGAAGGCGGTCAATTGCCTGGCCACAAGGTGTCGGAATACATTGCCAAGCTGCGTTTCGCCATACCTGGTGTGGGGTTGATTTCACCGCCGCCGCATCACGATATTTACTCCATCGAAGATTTGGCACAACTCATTCATGATCTGAAGAATGCTAATCCGCGCGCCTCCATTTCGGTCAAGCTGGTATCTGAAGTGGGCGTTGGTACGGTGGCGGCCGGTGTGGCCAAGGCCAAGGCGGATCATGTAACTATTTCTGGCCATGATGGCGGCACGGGTGCCTCGCCATTGTCTTCCATTAAGCATGCCGGCACCCCGTGGGAACTTGGGCTGGCAGAAGCTCAGCAAACGCTGGTGTTGAACCGGTTGCGTGGTCGTATTGTTTTGCAGGTGGACGGCCAGCTGAAGACCGGGCGCGATGTGTTAATTGGCGCGTTGCTCGGCGCGGATGAGTTCGGTTTTGCCACAGCGCCACTGGTAGTGGAGGGCTGCATCATGATGCGCAAGTGCCATCTCAACACCTGCCCGGTAGGCGTGGCTACGCAAGACCCTGAGCTACGCAAGAAATTCACCGGCCAGCCTGAGCACATAGTGAATTATTTCTTCTTTGTGGCCGAAGAAGTACGCGAATACATGGCACAGATCGGTATCCGCAAGTTCGATGATCTCATCGGTCGTAGCGAGTTGCTTGATGCAAAGCATGTCATTGCACATTGGAAAGCCAAGGGTTTAGACTTTTCCAAAATTTTCCATCAGCCTGATGTGCCGGCCAGCGTGGCGCGCCGTCATGCCGAGGAACAGGATCATGGGTTGACTCAGGCCTTGGATCATCAGCTCATTGCCGAAGCGATGCCAGCGTTGGAAAGCAGGTTACCGGTAATAATTGAAAGCCGCATTCGTAATGTTAACCGCACCGTCGGTGCCATGCTGTCGCATGAAGTAGCAAAACGCTATGGTCAAATGGGATTACCGAACGATACTATTACGGTGAAATTACAAGGCACGGCAGGACAAAGTTTCGGCGCTTTTCTCGCTCATGGCATTACCTTCGAGTTGACTGGAGAGGGCAATGACTATGTCGGTAAGGGATTGTGCGGCGGCCGCATCGTGGTGCTACCGCCCACAGAATGCAACATAGTGGCCGAGGAAAATATCATCGTTGGCAATACCGTGCTGTACGGCGCGACCAGTGGCGAATGCTATTTCCGAGGGGTGGCTGGTGAGCGTTTCGCGGTGCGCAATTCCGGCGCTATTGCGGTAGTGGAAGGTTTAGGCGACCACGGTTGCGAATATATGACTGGCGGTATTGTGGCGGTGCTGGGTCAGACCGGGCGCAATTTTGCTGCAGGCATGTCCGGCGGCGTTGCTTATGTATTGGATGAGGATGGCGGTTTCGAACATCGTTGCAATCTGGCGATGGTGCAACTGGAACCGGTACCCGATGAGGCCGCTGCGAGCGAACTGGGTGAAGTCGAGACGCATGGCCGGGTGCATTTTAACCACCTCGGCAAGGCTGATGAACATGTTTTGCGCGACATGGTGAGTGCGCACTTGCGCTACACCGGCAGTGTCCGCGCTCAGGATATTCTCAATAATTGGGCGCGCTACTTGCCGAAATTCGTCAAGGTCATGCCGACTGAATACCGCCGTGCCTTGCAAGAAGTCGCGGCGGAACAAACCAAGCAATTGGAGGCTGTATAAATGGGCAAGATTACCGGGTTTATGGAATTTCGCCGCTTAAGCGAGCAAAGCTTGCCGGTCGCGGAACGCCTGCAAAACTATAAGGAATTCATATCGCGTCTGACCGACCAACAGGCTTCCGTGCAGGGTTCGCGCTGTATGGACTGTGGTATTCCATTTTGTACCACAGGTTGCCCGGTTAATAACATCATCCCGGACTGGAATGATTTGGTTTATCGCGGCAACTGGAAGCAGGCGCTGGACGTGCTGCACTCTACCAACAACTTTCCAGAATTCACTGGACGTATTTGCCCTGCACCGTGTGAGACGGCCTGCACATTGACCATCAATGACGATGCGGTAGGTATCAAATCAATCGAGCATGCCATCATCGACAAAGGCTGGGAAGAAGGCTGGGTGATACCGAAACCAGCACAGACCAAGTCCGGCAAGAAGATTGCCGTTGTTGGCTCTGGCCCGGCTGGTCTTGGCTTGTGCGCAACAATTAGCACGCGTCGGACATGACGTGGTGGTATTCGAGAAAAATGATCGAATTGGTGGCCTTTTGCGTTATGGTATTCCCGATTTCAAACTCGAAAAAGACGCACATCGACCGTCGCATTGAACAGATGCGCGTCGAGGGTGTGGAATTCCGCGTCAAGCAGCATATCGGTGTACAAGTGTCGGCACAGAAATTAAAGGATGAGTTCGACGCAGTGGTATTAACGGGTGGAGCTGAACAACCACGCGACTTGCCAGTACCAGGGCGCGAGTTGCAGGGAGTGCATTTCGCAATGGAATTTCTGCCACAACAGAACAGAAGTAGTGGCGGGAGACGCGGTGCCCAATCAGATTAAAGCGACTGGAAAACATGTGGTGGTGATCGGCGGGGGCGACACGGGTTCTGACTGTGTAGGCACATCCAACCGTCACGGCGCGGCTTCGGTGACCCAGTTTGAGGTCATGCCGCGCCCGCCCGAGCAGGAGAATAAGCCACTGATCTGGCCATACTGGCCAATGAAATTGCGCACCTCCAGCTCTCATGACGAAGGCTGTCAGCGTGATTGGGCTGTGGCAACCAAAGAGTTAACCGGCAATAATGGCAAGGTCGAAAAATTGCATGCCGTGCGCGTCGAATGGAAAGACGGAAAAATGCAAGAAGTGCCGGGCAGCGAAATTGAGATGAAGGCTGATCTCGTGCTTTTGGCTATGGGATTCGTTAGCCCGACGCAGCAAATCCTGGAAGCGTTTGGCGTTGAAAAGGATGGCCGCGGCAATGCCAAGGCTGTCACAGACGGGGTGGGCTATTATCAGACATCAGTGGACAAGGTGTTCGCTGCTGGCGATATGCGCCGCGGCCAGTCGCTAGTGGTGTGGGCAATACGCGAAGGCCGCCAAGCTGCACGTGCAGTGGATGAGTATTTGATGGGCAGTTCCAGTTTGCCGCTCTAAATTGAGAAACCTATGTCAGCCGCTGAATGACGGGTTGCAATCAGCACGCTGCGCTAATCTCATGTAATAGCAGCGACTCCGGGGTATCTGCCCGGTACTTGCAGGGTTATTGGTCGATTGCGCATCTGGATTGCCTGCACTGTACTCGCGCCTGCTACCCAATAACCTACAGATGATGCCGCAACAAAATAGCGCTGGCACCCCTTCACTTCAAGATATTGATGCTTGAAGACGATATCTTCTCCCCGGTTGTTGCGTTTATCTGTTTCACCAATGATGCAGATCCATTGCATGACCTGGTTACCAGGCTAATTTCTCTGGCGAAGGGAAATTGTGAGGTCAGGGGTAAGGCAGTTTAAATTTAGTCAACGTAAATTAAAAGAGAACAACATGAATTTCAAGTTAAAAAATGACACCTTCCTGCGTGCCTTGCTGCGTCAGCCGACTGACTATACCCCCGTGTGGATGATGCGCCAGGCTGGTCGATATCTGCCGGAATACTGTGCTACTCGCAAACGCGCTGGCAGTTTTCTGGAGTTATGCAAAAGCCCGGACATGGCTACGGAAGTAACATTGCAACCGCTGGATCGATTCCCTCTGGATGCTGCAATTCTGTTTTCCGACATTCTCACCATACCGGATGCGATGGGTCTTGGATTGTATTTCTCCGAAGGAGAGGGACCAAAGTTTGAGCGCCCCTTGCGCGACGAGGCTGCCATCAAAGCGCTAAGAGTGCCTGACATCAGCAAAGATCTGCGTTACGTCACCGATGCCGTGTCGCAAATTCGCAAGGCGCTGAATGGTAGCGTGCCGCTAATAGGTTTTTCTGGTAGCCCGTGGACATTATCTTGTTACATGGTGGAAGGCGGTGGCAGCGACGATTATGCACGTGTTAAAACGTTGATGTACAAAGAACCCAAACTGATGCACCACATTTTGAATGTGACTGCGCAAGCAGTCACGCAGTATCTTAACGCCCAAATTGAAGCGGGTGCGCAGACCGTGATGATTTTTGATTCCTGGGGTGGCGTGCTTTCGCATGCCGCTTACTACGAATTTTCACTGCCTTACTTGCAGCAAATCGTGCAAGGGCTGAAACGTGAACACGACGGTGTGAAGATTCCAGTGATTGTATTTACCAAGGGTGGTGGTTTGTGGCTGGATAGCATCGCCGATATTGGCTGCGATGCGGTGGGCTTGGACTGGACCATGGACATCGGTGTAGCGCGACAAAAAGTGGGCCATAAGGTTGCGCTGCAAGGTAACCTGGATCCTGCCGTGCTATTTGCCACGCCGGAAGTTATCCGTGCCGAGACTGAACGCGTGCTGGCTAGTTATGGCTATGGAGGCGGTCATGTATTTAATCTGGGGCATGGCATTTCTCAATTTACCAATCCAGACAATGCTGCAGCATTGGTGCAGGCAGTGCATGAATTAAGCCGTAAATACCATTAAAAATGCCAGACTTCACGTCTGGTTATACACAAATCGCGCATCTATCCATTATGAGGAAAATTTTTATCATAATATTAGAGCAATAATTCAAGTAATTGTTTTTATTATAGTAAAATTATGCCTACGAAATGAGCAGCTGGACAAAACTGTATATAACATTAGTAGTTAGCCTAGTTATATTGGAATTATCCACATTGTTATCCACAGTTTATGTGGACAATAAAAAAATCTCAATTAAGTCAGTTAGCTTAGCTCAGTATTATAGAAATCGCTGGAGCCAACGTTATTAAATGGCAATTGTTCGCGTCGCGCTAGATGTGCCATTGTCAACACTATTTGACTACTCGTTAGACAGTAGCATCGCGATCGTCCCAGGAACCCGCGTATTGGTTTCATTTGGACGCAAAAATGTGGCAGGCATCGTGATGGAATGTGCTATGGATTCTGCCCTTTCTGCGGAACGTATCAAGCCCGTTTTACAGGTGCTTAGTGATGTTCCGCCACTATCCGATGAACTGCTTTTTTTGCTGCGCTTCTGCAGCGACTACTACCACTATCCCCTTGGCGTTACGGTGCTGTCCGCCTTGCCGGTACGTTTGCGTACCAGCCAGCTTGTCACGCTCAAGGAAGCGATGCAATACAGACTAAGCGTTAGCGGCCGCGCGCTCGATTTAAGTCTGCTGTCTAAGCGCAAGGTGGTGCAGCACCGCATACTCGCAGCTTTGAAGTTGCATTCATTAAGTGCCGCGCAAGTGCGCGCGCTATCACCCAGTGGAGCCTCTGCGCTTAAAGCATTGATGCATGCGGGATGGGTAGAAACGTGTGCAGTGCCTGCGGCCTCCAGCTCATTTACATTCAACAACACTTATACGTTGACCTTGGAGCAGCGGCAAGCAGTGGAAGCAATTACAAAAGCATCATGCTTTGGCTGCTTCCTTTTGCACGGTATCACTGGTAGCGGTAAGACCGAGATTTATGTGCATCTAATGAACCGGATATTGCAGCAGGGAGGGCAAGTGTTACTGCTGGTGCCGGAAATCAATCTTACGCCTCAGCTGGAAAATTATTTTCGCAGCCGCTTGCCGGATGTTGAGCTGGTAAGCCTGCACAGTGGCTTAAGTGACGGTGAACGCATGCAGAACTGGCTGCGTGCACAGTCCGGCCGGGCGCGCATCATACTGGGTACGCGTCTGGCAGTGTTCACGCCGCTACCGCAACTATCACTGTTGATTGTGGATGAGGAGCATGATTCTTCGTTCAAGCAGCAGGATGGCTTACGATACTCAGCACGCGATGTGGCAATCTTTCGTGCTAGCCAGCGTAACGTACCAATTGTATTAGGATCCGCAACCCCCTCACTTGAAAGCTATTACAACGCACAGAGCGGACGCTACCAAATGTTGCGCCTGACCCAGCGTGCGGCGGCACAGGCGCAGTTACCAACGGTGAGCTGTATTAACACCAGCAGTATAGTTATGCAGCACGGTCTCAGTGAGCCGCTTCTTAAGGCCTTGGCCGAACGGCTCCAGCGCGGTGAGCAAAGCCTGATATTCATTAATCGGCGCGGTTATGCACCCGTGTTAATGTGTGGCGCTTGCGGCTGGTTGTCTGGCTGTTCAAATTGCGCGGGCAAGTTGGTGCTACATCTTAAAGATCGTCGCCTGCGCTGCCACCATTGTGGCCATCAGGAGCGCGTGCCGCATGCTTGTCCGTCGTGCGGCAACGCCGACCTGCAGCCGGTTGGCATCGGCACGCAACGGGTAGAGAGTGCGTTGCAGGAACATTTCCCCAAGGCGCGCATCTTGCGCGTGGATCGTGACAGCACACGCAATAAAGGAACATGGCAAGCCATGCGTCAGCAGATTCAGGAAGACGCGGTGGACATTCTGGTCGGCACGCAAATGCTGGCGAAGGGACATGACTTCCCTAACCTGACGCTGGTGGGTGTACTTAACCCGGACGGTGCGTTATACAGTAGTGATTTTCGAGCATCGGAAAAATTGTTTGCCCAGCTTGTCCAAGTAGCAGGGCGCGCTGGTCGTGCCGACAAGCCTGGCGAAGTGCTGATCCAGACCGCATTTCCTGATCATCCATTGTTCCGCGCGTTGCGAGAACATGATTACGATACGTGGGCAAAAACCTTGCTCGCGGAACGCCAATCTGCCGGTTTTCCGCCATTCATGTATCAGGTGTTGCTGCGTGCTGAAGCTAAGCATGAGGCCCACATGGTTACTTTCCTGCAACAAGCGCGCGACGCTGCAATTGAACTCATGATGCCAGTTGACATTTACAGTGTGGTTCCTGCTGCCATGCCGCGTCGCGCTAACCATTTTTTAGCGCAATTGCTAGTGCAGAGCGAAGCGCGAAAACCTTTGCAGCAATTTCTGCGCGAATGGCGCCCCTTGCTGGATGCGCTACCTGCACAAAAACTGCGCTGGTCGCTGGATATTGACCCGATTGATTTCTAGCATCATGCTAGGCTCATTTGTGAAATTAAGGCATTTCAAGGAGATACTTTATATGCTTCCAGATTTAATAAATTTACTACGTAACATAGTCGGCACCGACCACGTACTGAGCGGTGAAACCGCAACGCCCTATTGTACCGACTGGCGCGGGCGATACAGCGGCAAGGCGCTGGCTGTGGTGCTGCCTGGCGATACGCTACAAGTTGCTGCGGTGGTCGCGCTATGTGCCGAACACCGCATCTCCATTGTCCCTCAGGGCGGCAACACCAGTTTAAGCGGGGGGTCAGTACCCTTGCCGCAAGGACAACAGATCGTGCTTAACCTGTCGCGCATGAACAAAATTCATGCACTGGATACCATCAACTACACCTTAACGGTGGAAGCAGGCTGCACCTTGGCCACGGCGCGAGAGGCGGCAGAGCAGGTCAACCGTCTGTTCCCGCTCGGTCTCTCCGCCATCGCGGCGCACTGCGAAATTGGCGGCAACATTTCCACCAATGCCGGTGGCGTCGGCGTGTTGCGCTATGGCAACATGCGCGACCTCGTGCTTGGATTGGAAGTAGTCTTGCCAGATGGCCGTATCTGGGATGGATTACGCAGCTTGCGCAAGGACAACACCGGCTATGATTTGAAGCACTTATTCATCGGCGCAGAAGGCACGCTGGGCATTATCACTGCCGCAGTGCTGAAGCTGTTTCCGCGTCCGCAATCGGTGGTAACTGCGTGTGTGGCAGTGCGCGATCCGGCGGTGGCGGTAAAGTTGCTCGCCCATTTGCGTGCTAATTGCGGTGACAAAATAAGCGCCTTCGAAATCATTTCGAGTTCCTGTCTGGATCTCGTTTTAAAGCATATCCCCGATACGGCTGAGCCATTTGTCACTCGCCATGAGTGGATCGTGCTGATTGAGTTATCAGATGTGCTGCCAGCGCCTCTGGATGCACCTTTACTCAATGCGCTACAAGCGTTCGGTGCAGGCATTCTCGAGTTCGCCGTAGATTCGAAAGATAGCGCCGTAAGCTGGTGGAATTTGCGCAAAAATATCAGCGAAGCGCAGAAACGTGAGGGGATTAGCATCAAGCATGATGTCGCCGTGCCGATCAGCCACGTGGCAGAGTTCATCGCCCAAACGAATGCCGCCCTGCATGCCGCATTCAATGGTCTGCGCATTATTGCCTTCGGCCATATTGGCGATGGCAACATCCATTACAACCTCTCAATGCTGGATTCTGCGCAAAACCCAGCCTTCATCGCGCAAAGCCAACAGGTCAACAACATCGTGTACGACATCGTGCATAAACTAAACGGCAGCATCAGCGCAGAGCATGGGCTGGGGCAACTCAAACGAAATGAGATAAATCATTATAAAAGCGCACTGGAATTGGAGTTGATGCGCAGCATCAAGCACGCACTCGACCCGAATAATTTGATGAATCCCGGGAAGGTAATCTAGTGGGTGCTTTTTGAGATTTGCTACGAGTAGTCGCGGTTATATGCGCGTTGAGAATCAGAATATTGTGGTTTGAACGTTTCGGCTGTGCACCACTATTTTCTAATCATACGGTTTTGAGCAGCAGTGGATTTACAAAATAAAACTAGCCATTCGGTAAAAGTGAAGCATCCATTTACATGCTGACAAAGCCGAATACTCAAATATCGTGAGGAAGTTGGTGTACGGAATTTTTCTTGTTGCTCACAGTAAAATCAAGTTGTCTCGATGTATCAGCTCTGGCTCATCAACATAGCCCAAGAGGGATTCGATTTCATTACTGGGATGGCCAGCGATGCGACGCGTTTCTGTAGCATTGTAGTTGATCAGGCCGCGTGCAATATCTAGCCCATTCGTATCGAAAATGGCGACCACTGTGCCGCGCTCGAATTCCCCGCTGACTTTGGTGACACCTATCGGTAGCAGGCTCTTGCCTTCTTTACGCAGCGCATGCGCTGCGCCAGCGTCCAGCGTCACCTTACCTCTGATTTGCAGATGATCCGCCAGCCATTGTTTGCGCGCATTCAGAGGTGAAGGCTGCGCTTCCAACAGTGTGCCGATACTGTCGCCACGCATCAGGCGTGGTAACACATCTACTTCATGGCCAGACGCGATCACAGTGTGCGCGCCGCTGCGTGCAGCACGTTTTGCAGCGAATACCTTGGTGAGCATACCGCCGCTCCCGATGTGGCTACCCGCCCCCCCTGCCATGGCTTCAAGCTTTTCATCGCCAGCTTGCGCAAAACTGACTAGCGTAGCATTTGTATCCTTGCGCGGATCGGCAGTGAAAAGACCAATCTGGTCAGTGAGGATAATGAGCGCATCGGCCTCAATCAGGTTGGCAACCAGCGCACCTAAAGTATCGTTGTCACCAAATTTAATTTCATCGGTGACCACCGTATCATTTTCATTGATGATGGGAATAACGCCAAGAGTCAGCAGGGTGCGCAGTGTGGAGCGAGCGTTGAGATAGCGTTCACGATCGACGAGATCGGCATGGGTGAGTAATATTTGTGCTGTATGCAGGCCGTGTGCGCTAAAGCAGCTTTCATACACTTGCACCAAGCCCATCTGACCGACTGCGGCGGCAGCCTGCAATTTATGAACGGCGCTGGGGCGTTGTTTCCAGCCTAGCCGCTGCATGCCTTCGGCAATTGCACCAGAGGAGACCAAAACTACTTTGTATCCATTTTCGCGCAGCGTCGCAATCTGCTGCGCCCAGTTTCGGATTGCGGGGATGTCTAGTCCTTCACCTTGGTTGGTGACCAGGCTGCTTCCAACTTTGACGACGATGCGTTTGCACTGGGTCAGGACGGTTTTCATGATGCATTAAAGAATTGGGGTATCGATTTTTTTAGCACTTTCGGCATTAGCCAACTCTTCCTGCTTAGCAACCTGCTCCACATGCTCCATGATGGCAAAGCTCAGCTCTTTACAGCCTTCACCATTAATCGCGGAGATAGCAAAATAACGCGAGTAATCGTGAAATTCTTGCAGAAAAGCGGCGATCTTTTCATCTTTATCTTGTAGCAGGTCAAGCTTGTTTAGTACTAGCCAGCGCGGCTTGTTATACAGCGCTTCATCATATTTTTTTAGTTCATTCAGAATTGAATTGGCTTCATGCACCGGATCGACTCCCTCGTACATCGGGGCAATGTCGACCAAGTGCAATAGCAAACGGGTACGCATCAAATGGCGTAAAAACTGGTGTCCAAGCCCCGCACCTTCGGCAGCGCCTTCAATCAGGCCGGGAATGTCGGCGATAACGAAGCTCTTTTCGGCCGATACCCGCACCACACCCAAGTTCGGGTGTAGCGTGGTGAAGGGATAATCGGCTATCTTGGGACGGGCAGCGGAAACCGCGCGAATGAAAGTGGATTTACCTGCATTTGGCATGCCTAGCAAACCCACGTCGGCGAGTACTTTCAACTCTAATTGCAGTTCGCGGCGTTCACCTTCAACGCCTGGGGTGCATTGACGCGGGGCGCGGTTGGTGCTGGATTTAAAGTGCAGATTGCCTAAGCCACCTTTGCCACCTTGGGCGAGCAACGTTTTTTGTCCATCGTGATCCAGGTCGGCAATCATTTCACCGGTATTAATATCAGTGATGACAGTGCCGACTGGCATGCGCAGCACAATATCGTCCGCACCTTTACCATAGCAATCTGCGCCACGCCCGGATTCACCATTGCGCGCGCGATGATGACGCGCAAAACGGTAATCCACCAGGGTGTTGATGTTGCGGTCTGCGAGCGCATACACGCTTCCGCCCCAACCGCCATCCCCACCATCCGGGCCACCCTTGTCGATATATTTTTCTCGCCGAAAGCTGGCCGCACCGTTGCCGCCATCCCCTGCGATGACTTCAATTTTTGATTCGTCGATGAATTTCATGATGTCTGCTATATCTCTGCAAATAAAAAAGCCCTACCTCGCGATAGGGCTCATTGTACTTGGCTAGGAGTACTTAAGCTGGAACCACGAAGATAGTCTTGCGTCTTTGTGCGCCTTTAACGGCGAATACTACCTTGCCAGCAATTTTCGCAAACAAGGTGTGATCCTTGCCCATGCCAACATTGTCACCGGCATGGAATCGCGTACCGCGCTGACGTACGATAATGCTGCCGGCACTTATCAATTCGCCGCCAAAAGTCTTTACGCCGAGTCGTTTTGAGTGCGAATCGCGACCGTTACTGGTACTGCCGCCACCTTTTTTTGATGCCATGTTTCTTCTCCCTCAATATTACGCCGAAATACCGTCTATACGGATCTCTGTGAAGTTTTGACGATGACCTTGATGCTTTTGGTAATGCTTACGTCGACGCATCTTGAAGATTTTGATCTTCTCGCCACGGCCATTCGATAATATCGTTGCTGTAACGGTAGCGCCGACCAATAAAGGTTGACCAACAGATACGGTGTCACCATTGCCGACCATGAGCACCTTGTCCAGCACGATAGCACTACCGACTTCACCAGCAACTGTTTCAATTTTCAGGGTTTCGCCTGCGACAACACGATATTGCTTACCACCGGTCTTGATTACTGCGTACATAACGACCTCGCTTGAATGCGGTTTTACAGAGTCGCGCATTATACACAAATGGCACCAGCCGTCAAAATGGTTTTTAATTATTAGGGTTAGCTACAAATTAAATGTAATGTGTAACTGCCCCTACGGCACTCGGATAATAACAAATAGTCAAAAACCATGGGGATAGCAATGGTGCTTTCCTTCAATCCCATTTGGTGACACCACTTTGCCGTGGATGTTGAACGCGCTTTCAGCAGGTTGAATCGGACCATCCATCAACGGTAAACATGTATCACCATTATTTAACTGGTTTTTTGCTTAATCGGAGGAATTGCTCTGGAGTAAAATTGACAGCAGGGCGAGTACAGGCAGTCTTATTTACTAACCATTCATGATTGACGATCCACTCGCCCCCGACCATGAAAGCGGAATCAAATGGTGCGAAAATTACGGGCGGAAGAAGTTGGGGTAGAGGTCGAAATACGAATGGCGGCGTCATCACCCCGATGTCTAACCGGACCCACCTGGACTGGCTCGCACCCCAGATTGTACCGCTTGCATGACAAGCAGGACGCACGGTAAAGAGACCCTTTGAGGATCATCCAGTCCGCCACCCCGACTTCTTCCGCTGTTTATTTTAACCACGGGAGATTTATTATGGAAGGACTTTCCCCATTACATCGACGGGTTGCCGGGATCGACGTGCATCGTATGCTGCATGTTGCCACAGCGCTCATCGAAAACGATGATGGAACGATAGTAAAACACCAGAAGGAGTTTGGCGGATTCAAGCGAGACATGAAGGCCATGGCGGCTTGGCTGCTCGAACTGGAAGTGACGTTGGTGGTGATGGAGAGTACCGGTATTTATTGGAAGAGCGCCCACGCCCATCTCGAGCATGCCGGAATTTTGACCATGATCGTCCATGCCCACTTCATCAAATATGTGCCCGGTCGCAAGACCGACATGGGCGATTCGGAATGGCTCGCGGTGCTCGCCCGTTTCGGTCTGGTGCGCGGCAGCTTTATCCCGCCGAAGGACTTGCGCGAATTGCGGCTGATCTCGCGTTACCGCCGCAAACTCTCACAGATGTTGTCCGGCGAAACAAACCGCATGCACAAGATACTGGACGATGGCGGCATCAAACTGGGTGCGGTGGTGTCCGATATCAAGGGCGTGTCAGCACGCGCCATGGTGGCGGGGCTGATCGAAGGCCGCCCCCTGTGCGAAATGCTCGGCATGGCACGCGGTAGCCTGAAAAACAAGCGCGAAGACCTCGCCGCATCGCTCGATGGAGACCTGTCGCCCCGCCACCTTTTTATCCTTAACGAACTGCACGAGAACGTCAACCTGCTCAAACAGAAGCTCGCCCGCATCGACGCCTATCTGATCAATGCGATGGAGCCTTACCAGTGGGCGTGGAACCTTCTGCAAACGATACCCGGCATCGACACCATCGCCAGCGCCATGATCCTGATCGAGATCGGCGACGATATGTCGCGTTTCGGCGATGCCGACAGGCTCGCCTCGTGGGCGGCACTGTGTCCGGGCAATAACGAATCGGCGGGCAAGCGAAAGACGGGGAAGACGCGCAAAGGCAATGCCATCATCCGGTATATCCTGTGCGAGTGCGCCAATGCGGCACGCATGACAAAAAGCTCTTTGTCATCCAAATACCATAATCTGAAGGTTCGCAAAAGTCACAAAAAATGTATTGTCGCCATCGCGCACAAACTGATACGCATCATTTATTTTATGCTTTCGCGGCGTGAGCCATATCGTGATCCAGGGGTGAATTACGAAGCCATGTCCGCTCAGAAAAATGCTCCACGCTGGATCAAGGCTCTAAAAAAACTCGGCATGTTGCTCACGGCAAAACCTGCCTCAGCCTGACCCGCGACTGATTTACTCGACTATCCCGCTTATGCCGGGAGGTAGCTGTTCGTCTTTTGGAGCAGGGCTTTCACGGTACTTATTCGTATGTAAAGCTTACTGCATCACATGGTTACTTTGTTATTTGTCATTTGTATTTTATGCAAACTTCAGGCTAAATCGGGATGCTGAGAACGGAGTGGGATGTTTGATACTTTTCTCGTGCCAAATCTCATTACACATAGCCAGCAGGTGTTAAAACTTGCTCATACGATAGCGATCGAAGAGGGTTTATGCGCATTCTGATCATTGATGATATACAGACGAACGTCACATTCTTGAAGCATCTCATCAAAAAAATACCGGAGTGTGAATTCGCCACATTTACCGACCCGCATAAGGCAATTGATTGGTGCAGAGATAGCGAGCCAGATTTGGTTGTAGTCGACTATATGATGCCGGAGATGGATGGCATCAAGTTTACCCGGCTGTTCCGCAGTCTTAAAAATTATGAAAGCATCCCAGTGCTGATGGTCACCGCAAATAACAACACTGATGTGCGCCACGAGGCACTCACCAGTGGGGTGACTGATTTTCTCAATAAGCCATTGAACAATGTTGAGTTTTTGGCACGAGCCAGAAATATGCTTGCATTACATACAAGCCGAAAGCAACTCGCTACTCACGCTGAATGGTTGTCGAAGGAAATGCACAAGGCCACTGCCGCGATTGTGGCACGTGAACAGGAGACTATTTTTTGCCTGGCTCGTGCGGCGGAGCACCGTGACCCAAAAACGGGAGCGCATATTCTGCGCATGGCGCATTACTCAAAACACATCGCTCGCGTTCTCGGGTTGCCTCTCGAACAGCAGAATTTAATTCTGGAAGCCGCGCCGATGCATGACATCGGAAAGGTTGGTACACCTGACTCAATCCTGCTAAAGCCAGGCAGGCTGACTGATGAAGAATTAATCATTATGAAGCAGCATGCAGTGATTGGTTACGAGGTGCTCAACACCGGTAGCTCGCACTTGCTCAAGATGGCAGCAGAAATCGCGTTTACACATCACGAGAAATTCGATGGTAGCGGATATCCGCGCGGCCTGGTGGGCAATGACATTCCATTATTCGGGCGAATTGTAGCAGTGGCAGATGTTTTCGATGCCTTAACTTCAAGCCGCCCATACAAAAAAGCGTGGGGCATGAAAAGAGCGATGCAATTTATGCAAGAGGGTGCAGGCACGCATTTCGACCCGACATGTATTGATGCTTTTTTTACCAATTTCGATGAAGTGTTGGCAATCAAGAACAAATTTTATGACCATACATTAAAATAAAACAGGAGAGAATGTCATGCAAACAAGTCAAATTCGTTGGTCTGAAATAGGTGGGTGGGAGCACCCTGCAGGCTTATTTGCAGACGCAGATTTAGTACTCGTTTTTGCTGACAATATTTATTTTCAGACTGAGGCTTGCTACACCAAATTACGGGATATGTTCCCGCATGCGCACATTGTCGGGTGCTCTTCTTCCGGTAATGTGATGGGCGTAACGATCAGCGATGGGGATGTGGTGGCGACGGCAGTCAAACTGGAGCGTTCCAGCATTAGAATCGCATCGATAGATTTGGAACCGGGCAAAGGAGCGAGGGAGCTGGGGATGCTCCTGGTTTCGAAGTTGAGCGGCGCAGGATTGCGCCATGTATTCGTTCTTTCTGATGGTCAACAAGTGAATGGCAGTGAGCTAGCGCAGGGGTTGAATCATTTGGGAATACCAGTAACGGGTGGACTGGCAGGAGATGGCACACGATTTGGCAAAACTTGGGTAATGGCAGATGAGCCTGCCAAGACGGGGCGCATCGTTGCATTAGGTTTTTATGGTGAAGTCACCATCACGAGCGGGTGTTTTGCCGGCTGGAAAGATTTCGGTGCTGACCGTGTTGTCACCAAATCAATAAGTAATGTGGTTTATGAAATCGATGGGGAGCCGGCATTAGAGCTCTATAAAAAATATCTGGGCGAACTGGCCAGAGAGCTACCTGCCAGCGGCATGCAATTTCCATTAAGCATTCAGGCAACTAAAACGGACAGGGCTGTGATACGTACTTTATTGGCGGTAGATGGAACAACGAATAGCCTAACATTTGCTGGTGATGTGCCGCAAGGCTATCTATGCAAACTGATGCGCACCGATGTGAATAATCTGATTAACAGTGCCGGATTGGCGGCTGCCGATGCGCAACCAGTTAGCGATAGTGCAACTGGCTTGTGTCTGTTGGTAAGCTGTGTCGGGAGACGCTTGGTAATGGGTCAGCTAACCGAGGAAGAGCTGGATATCGTACAAGGAAAATTGGGCGGCAATACTTCAATCACTGGCTTCTACTCCTATGGTGAACTGGCACCTTTCAATGATGTCATGCAATGCCAATTACATAACCAGACAATGACGCTGACCACCATTTACGAATAGACCAAACTCATGCATCGCCTGCTCGAACGTCAATTGCGGCGCTATCTAGGAAAAGACTTTCAACCTGATGCGAAGTTACTGCCTTTTCTGGAGATCATCAATAGTTATTATCAAGATGTAGACAAAGAGCAGAATCTTCTGCAGAACGCCCTGTTTGTCAACACCCAAGAGCTGAATGCTGTGAATGAACGCATGCGTATTCAGAACGCCGAGACAACACGGATATTACTGAACACATTGAGTGATGGCGTGTACGCTACCGATCTGGAGGGGAGGCTCACGTTCATGAATGCGACAGCCGAAAAGCTACTAGGCTGGCAAGAGAAGGAGATGATCGGACGTCCGGTTCATGAAGTCGTGCAACACCATCTTCCGGATGGTTCTTTATTTTTCGCCGAAAATAGTCCGCATCTATGTGTGATTCGGAACGGGGAATCGATTAATGGCAGCGGTTATTATGTCAGCCGTGATAGCAAATTCATTCCGGTCGAATTTCTCGCGCATCCGATTATTGTGGGTAATAAACTAGTTGGAGCGCTAGTGTCGTTTCGTGACATCAGCTTGCGTCAGGAAGCGGAAAATAATTTACGTATGGCCTATGATCGCCTCAGAGAAACGCTGAGTGAGCTTGAATTCCAAAAATACGCCTTGGATCAGCACGCCATTGTGAGCATAACCGACCCAAGCGGCAAAATCATCTATGCCAACAATAAATTCAGCGAGCTTAGTCAATACGGTGCCGATGAATTGATAGGGCAAGATCATCTTATCTTGAGTTCAGACTACCATTCCTGCGAATTCTTTAGGGACATGTGGAAGACTATTGGTTGCGGCAAAATTTGGCATGGTGAAGTGAAAAATCGTCGTAAAGATGACACGCACTACTGGGTAGACTCCACCATTGTTCCGTTCATGAACGACCAGGGACAACCTGCGCGCTATATTTCCATCAGTACTGATATCACTGCTCGTAAAGAGATCGAACAAAAGCTGCAGGAGCAGGGGACATTTTATGAGTACATAAGCGAAACGTTGGGTGAAGGTTTGTATGTGCAGGACATAAATGGGCGATGCACCTACATGAACTCGGAAGCGGAGAGGTTATTAGGATGGACACGCGCGGAGCTAATAAATAAGCCTGCGCATCATATTTTATACAAACCTTCAGCGAGCGGCCATGCGTTATCAGGCCAGGAATGGCTAGCCGCCATACTGGAGATGAAAAATAAAACTGGTTCACGTTGCGATGATCAGTATTTCATGCGCAAAGATGGAACCGTATTTCCGGTCGAATTTTCGTCGCAAGCAGTCTTGCACGACGGCCTGATCGACAGTGTGGTTGTGGCGTTCCAGGACATCACTGAGCGCAAAAAGGGTGAGGAGATATTACGGCAGGCAAAGGACGTCGCGGAACAGGCGAACAAGATCAAAGGCGAATTTTTGGCCAATATGAGTCACGAGATACGCACGCCGATGAACGGCATCATTGGCATGACAGAATTGGCGCTGGATACTGAATTAAGCCACGAGCAGCGAGAATACCTAAGTTTGGTCAAATTTTCTGCCGACGGGCTTATGAATATAATCAATGACATCCTGGATTTCTCCAAAATTGAATCAGGTAAGATGAATATTGAGGTCGTTGAATTCTCGCTAGAGAAATTATTGCACGACACAATGACGTTGTTTAGTGTGAGTGCGCGCGAGAAAAAGCTGACGTTGCTGCTGAACGTCGCATCCGATGTACCACACCGAGTATTTGGCGACCCTGGCCGTTTGCGTCAGGTGATCGTCAATTTGGTTAGCAATGCCATCAAATTCACGGAGTCTGGCGAGATTGAAGTGACCGTGCAACGTGGGGGTCATGCACGGGAGAAGCATGCCAATTTACGCTTCAAGGTGCGCGATACTGGCATCGGCATTCCGCATGACAAATTCAATTCCATCTTCAAATCGTTCTCTCAGGCTGACACAACGACCACGCGCAAATATGGTGGTACCGGCTTGGGGTTAACCATCTCAGCGCAGCTTATTGGATTGATGGGGGGAAGGATCGGACTGGAAAGCGAGCTGGGCAAGGGTAGCTCATTCCACTTTACCCTGGACATGCCAGTATTCGCTGGTAATGCTCAGGCACAAAATGAACATGCCGGGCAACTCCGCGAATTAGGCATTACTGGTTACCAAAAGAAACCGGTGTCAGAGTCTAATTTGCTGGAGGCTATTACTACCACACTGGTCGAACCAACACAGCAAATGGAATCACTCACCATACATCACTCGCCGTGTGACACGCAGCGCAAGCTGAATTTGCTCTTGGCGGAAGACAACGTGGTGAATCAGAAACTGTCGATCCATTTACTTAAAAAATTGGGACATGCAGTAACAGTGGCGAACAATGGTATCGAGGCCTTGCAACACTGGCAAGCCGGGCAGTTCGATGCAATCCTTATGGATGTGGATATGCCGGAAATGAACGGTTACGAGGCGACACAACGTATTCGCGAGAAGGAGCAAACCATCGGGTCACACACCCCCATAGTGGCAATAACCGCCCATGCCATACAAGGTGTTCGTGAGGAATGTCTACGTTGCGGCATGGATGGCTACCTGTCTAAGCCGATCGATACCGAAGCGTTGTGCCATGAGCTGGATGGCGTCACCCAAAGGATTATGAGCGACACTGAAAAGAAAGTGACGCCTCCTGTGCAGTTGGCTGTAGCCGACTTCAGAAAAGCTCGACAGGCAATGGACGACAACCGCGAATTGTTCGAGGAGATAGTATGTCTATTCCTGGCAGATTCCCCACCACACATGCAACGCATCAAGGAGGCACTCACTCAGGGCGATGCCAGTACCATTCGCCGCAGCGCGCATGCGCTGAAAGGCATGGTTAGCATCTTTGTTGCAGAGCACACTATGCAAGCCCTCGCTGTAGTCGAACAAAAGGTCGGGAAGCCGAGGCTGGCAGAGGCTGTGGTGGAACTTGATGCGTCATTGTCCGAATTGCAAGCCACCCTCCGCTCTTATCAGTGGTGATCGCAGAAATCACCTGGATTCTCCGAATTTCGATTTAATCACACTAAGTGGGCTGGGGTCATATTATGGATTGAAGAATGGACTCGCATATTTCATGGCGTGGCAACCAAGTATTTTCCTAATTACTTGGGATGGTGACGAATGCTTTAACAGAATCAGGGGTTATCAGCACCCCCCTCAAGCAATTTTTTCTGCCCCACTCGGGAGCGTCATCAATACTACATGAAAACATAACCTATCGATCTTATACAGATTTCCTTCTGTTTTCTTGGCAACCAATATTATTGCTATACATCAAGATTTTTAACTCCCAGAGCATTCTGTTCAATAAAGGCACGGCGAGGCTCCACTATATCTCCCATTAAAGTTGTAAAAGTTTCGTCTGCTGCAATGATATCTTCAATCTGTACACGCAATAAGATCCGGTTTTTTATATCCATGGTGGTTTCCCACAACTGCTCTGGATTCATTTCTCCCAATCCTTTATAACGCTGAATACTGACTCCACGTTTAGCCTCTTCCAGCAACCATTCGATGGCTTGCTTGAAATCAGTTACCGGTTTACGCTGTTCCCCTCGCTTGATGTATGCACTTTTGCCCAACAATCCATCCAAGGCAAGTGCTGTTTGTTTAATTTGGGTGTAATCCCCGCTTAGCAAAAATTTCGATTCAATGTAACTTATGGAATAATTGCCATGCAAATATTTCTCCAAACGTAAACGGTTTTCATCATTGGCTGGATTAATATCCGCTTTCACAGTTATTTCCTGGCCACAAACTTGCTGCAAACTTTTCGCACTTTGTTCTGCTTGTTCTGCACTATCTAACTGAATATTTGGCCGCTTGAACATCGCGTGCAAGGCTTCCTTCGCAATACTACGGGATAAACGATCTATTATGGCTTCCGCAAGGAAATATTCCTTTGCCAGATGCTCGAGTGTTTCAACTCCCAACGCTGGTAAATCTTGATCAGTATGTAGCTCTGCATTAACCAGGGCTGAACGAAGCATAAACGTTTTCATTTCATGATCATCTTTTAAATAACGTTCTTCCTTGCCTTGTTTAACTTTATATAGCGGCGGTTGTGCAATATAAACATGGCCGCGCTCGACTAACTCGGGCATTTGGCGGTAGAAGAAAGTTAATAACAAGGTACGAATATGAGAACCATCTACATCAGCGTCTGTCATGACGATGATACGGTGGTAACGCAACTTGTCCGGGTTGTATTCATCCCGGCCAATACCGGTACCCAAAACTGTGATTAGTGTGGCAATTTCCTGTGATGAAATAATTTTTTCAAAACGCGCTCTTTCAACATTTAAAATCTTACCTTTAAGCGGTAAAATTGCTTGGAACTTACGATCACGCCCTTGTTTTGCCGAGCCTCCGGCAGAATCACCCTCAACCAAATACAACTCCGATTGTGCCGGGTCTTTTTCTTGACAATCGGCCAACTTACCTGGCAATCCCATACCATCCAGCACCCCTTTACGACGTGTAAATTCGCGTGCTTTTCTGGCAGCTTCTCTGGCACGCGCCGCCTCAACAATTTTTCCAACAATAACTTTGGCGTCATTTGGGTTTTCTAGCAGAAATGCCATTAATTGTTGACTAACCACCTCTTCAACAACCGGGCGAATTTCTGAAGAAACCAGCTTATCTTTTGTTTGCGAAGAAAATTTGGGGTCAGGGAGTTTTACCGAAAGTATCGCCGTTAATCCTTCACGCATATCGTCGCCAGTTGTTTCAACCTTGGCTTTTTTAGCAATTTCTTCTGTTTCAATGTACTGATTCAAAGTACGAGTCATTGCTGTACGCATTGCTGTCAAATGAGTACCGCCGTCTCGCTGTGGAATATTATTAGTAAAACACTGTACAGTTTCTTGGTAGGAGTCATTCCATTGCATGGCAATTTCTGCTGTTATTCCTTCTCTTTCAACCAGCGTATAAAAGATATTTTTATGAAGTGCATTTTTGCTTCTATTCATGTACTCAACAAAACCTTTTACTCCGCCTGTGAATGCGAAAAGTTCTTCTTTGCCATTCCGCTTATCTATCAAGGAAACTTTTACGCCATTATTTAAAAAAGAAAGTTCGCGTAACCGTTTAGCCAAAATATCGAAATGAAATTCAACAAGCCCGAAAACTTCTTTACTCGGTAGAAAATGTAATTCTGTGCCGCGTTTCTTTGTTTCTCCTATTATTTGAAGAGGTGCGACTGGTTCTCCCAGATTAAATTCCATGAAATGGATTTTATCGTCCCTGTATATTGTCAATCGTAACCATTCTGACAATGCATTCACTACCGAAACTCCCACCCCATGTAAACCACCTGAAACTTTATAAGAGTTTCCATCAAACTTACCACCGGCATGTAATACCGTCATTATTACTTCTGCTGCAGAACGATTTTCTTCCTCATGAATATCTGTAGGAATACCGCGTCCATTATCAGCCACGCTAATCGAATTATCCGGATGAATAATTACTGATATTTCATTACAAAAACCCGCTAACGCTTCATCCACGGCATTATCAACTGCCTCAAAGACCATGTGATGCAATCCACTACCATCATTAGTGTCACCAATATACATGCCTGGACGTTTTCTAACTGCTTCCAGTCCCTTGAGAACTTTAATGCTGGTGGAGTTATATTCATTCATTATTTTCTTTCAATTGTTTCACGTGAAACATTAAGAATGCATTCGTAAATATTACTTACTCCGAATGACATTTTTAAATGCGCTAAATGGATTTTTATAAGACGCGACTAAATATTTAAACAATCAGAAAGCTTGTATATATATTAAATACGCATTGGCATAACGACATACTTAAATTCTTCATTACCTGGAATTGTGATCAAAATACTACTATTTGAATCACCAAAAGATAACATTACTGTTTGCGACGCAGTATTATTTAATCCATCCATTAAATAATTGACGTTAAAACCAACATCAAGAGCAGTTCCTTGATAGTCAATTTCCATATCTTCCTGCGCTTCTTCTTGCTCGCTATTATTACTTATAATACGCAGATTATTTTCTGTCAGAACAAAACGTACCCCTCTAAATTGTTCATTAGATAAAGTTGCTGCGCGTTGTAATGCTTGTAATATTTCTGTTCTATTTAACGTAAGTTTATTTGTATAACTAGGAATAACACGTTCATAATCTGGAAACTTCCCGTCAATTACCTTGGAAATTAAAATAATATCTGAAAAAGTCATACGAACTTGATTTTCAGCTAATTCAAATGTAATTTTTTCTTCTGTTTCAGCTAAAAGTCTAATTAGTTCATTAACTGTTTTCCTAGGCAGGATAATTTCACGTTTAGGATATTCTTGGTCAAGCCTGGTAATAATATATGCAAGGCGGTGCCCATCTGTTGCTATCAGTTTTAAAAAACTTCCATCAATAACTAATAAAACACCCTTTAAATAATATCGAATATCTTGCTGTGCCATGGCATATTGAACCATACCAAATAATTTTTTTAGTTTGCCCTGTTCAATTTGAATTTTTATAGCTTGTTCTAATTGTTCCAAAACTTTTGGAAAATCTTGAGCAGGTAACGTTTGTAAAGTAAATTTACTTTTATTTACTTTTACTAAAAGGCGATTCTCATGAATATCTAAAGTAACTTTACTTCCTTCAGGTAAAACCTTGAGAATTTCCTGTAATTTTTTAGCAGCTACAGTAATTGCTATATCAGAGTTTGTTTGGTTTAGATCAGTAAACTGCGTTGAAATTTGAATTTCAAGATCAGTCGCTATAAACCGTATATTAGATTCCGTTTTTTCAATTAATACATTTGACAGAATTGGGAGAGTTTGTTTACGTTCTACTATTCCAATAATTTTTTGAAGAGGATTTAATAAATTATCTTTTTCAATCTTTTCAATAAACATTCTTATATATCCTTAATAACAATAATAATAGATGTTACATATAGTGAATAACTTTATATTTTTATTTGTTTATAACATATTAGAGTGTATAAAAAGATGTGAATAAATGTTGATATTGATATCGTAATTTTTGTGTATAGTTTTCAATTAAATATTTTTAAGGATAGTTATTCACAATATAAGGTACAACTTTAACTAAATTAATTAAGGCTATTAGTTTCGTAATGTTTGATTAAGTAAATTGAAATCTGCATTAAGAGGTGAGTTTAGATTGCGTAAGCTTTCTATGGTCTTACATGCATACATAACTGTTGTATGGTCACGCCCTCCAAAAGCCGCTCCAATTTCTGGTAAGCTTAACTGTGTTAATTCCCTTGCTAAGCACATTGCAATTTGTCTAGGTCTTGCAATTAAGCGTGTACGTTTCTTGGAAAGAAGATCAGATACCTTGATACGGTAAAAATCAGCGACGGTTTTTTGAATGTTTTCAATGGAAATTTGTTTATTTTGAGAAGCCAGCAAATCTTTAAGCGCTTCTTTTGCAAGTTCTACAGAGATGGTGCGCTTATGAAATCTTGAATATGCATCTATGCGTTTAAGTGCACCTTCTAATTCACGGATGTTAGAACGAATATGTTTAGCAATAAAAAAAGCAACATCTTCACTTATCGGATTATTAGAAATAGTAGCTTTCTGTAGTAAAATTGCTACCCGCATTTCTAAACCGGGTGGTTCGACAGCTACTGTTAATCCCCAGCTGAACCGAGAAGTAAGTCGTGGCGTCATTCCTGAAATTTCTTTAGGGAAAGTGTCGCAGGTAATTACAACTTGTTTATGTCCATCTATCAATGAATTGAGAGTATAAAAAAACTCTTGTTGGGTTCCAGGCTTATCAGCGATAAATTGAATATCGTCAATTAATAGTAAATCTAATGAGTTGTAAAATTGTTTAAATTCATCAAATTTTTTAGTTTGAAAAGCGCGGACAACATCTGAAACATAATTAGTAGCATGAACATAGCAAATTTTTGCTTGTGCATTACCTTGCTTCATGCAGTTTCCAATAGCTTGTATTAAATGAGTTTTTCCTAATCCAACTCCACCGTAAATAAATAATGGGTTATACGTTATGCCGGGAGTTTCAGCAACTTGTATTGCTGCTGCATGAGCCAATTGGTTTGCTTTACCAGTAACAAAATTTTCAAAAGATAACAAAGGATTAAGCTTATTTGGATTTTTGTGCTTATTAAGAGTGAGCTGCGATACAGACGGGTCAATATTGTTGATAGCAACTGGTAATTTTGAGGGAAGCAAATCTAGAAGTTTTTCTTCTATACGCAACTCAAAACTTGGCGGGCATGAAAGAAATAACGCTGCTTGTTTGGAAATTTCTGGTAAAAATCGTTCCTGTACTATTTTTAACGTAAAAGTATTAGGTGCAGTTAAGGTAATTTGATTACCTTTAATTTCAAAAGACAGAGGTTTAATCCAAGAATTAAATTGTTGTGAGGTAAGTGTACCCTCAAAAAAAAGAAGACAGGTATTCCATAATGTTTTGTCTTGCATAATTTTTAAAGGACAATGCAAAAAATATTTGAACATTCTACTACATGCGCGGGATCTGTCATATTCAAAACGTCAATACCTATGTCAGCCGTAATAAACAATGTATGACGAAATTTCATGGTGTGGCAACGCGCTATATTGAAAACTATCTGGACTTACCCAGAATGATTGATCGTCTCGGCCAAAACATAACGCCAACATATTGTGTCGCTCATCTATGTTAATAATTAGATAGTTTCAACAGGTAATTTGAGGCATAGCCTAAACATAGGGTGATTATGGAGGGAGAAATAAGAATTTGTTTTTAATGTGTATTTTCAGGAAGTTCGAGCTTTTTTCTCAGAGATGATTGATTGGTCAACAAATCTGCCAGAGTGTAGCGACCTAAAGTATCAAAGAAATTATTACGCGCTTCTGCAAGCACTGACTTGAGGATACATGCGGGCAGCAAGGGACAGCTTTGATTTTTTGCATTGAAGCATTCAACCAGATCGACATTTTCTTCCATATCGCGCACTACATCCCCAATGTTAATGAACTGTGGTAAACGCGCCAAGCGCATTCCGCCACCTTTGCCACGTGTGGTTTGAATATAGCCGCGGTTGGCCAGTTGATGCACGACTTTCGTTAAATGGCTTTGCGAAATACCATAGCTTTTAGCAACCTCACTAATCGTAACCAACATGTTTTGTTGTACACCCAAGTAAATTAAGGTGCGCAATGAATAATCGGTAAAGTAAGTAAATTTCATTTGTGACTTTAGTTAAAAAATTACACTTCTTCGGCAAGCCGGGCACTTGTAACGCTGAAGACCATCAGCCGAACCCTTCTTGACCATGCGTTCAGCGGCGCAATGAGGGCAACACGGCGTATCGCCCAAGCTTATTTCGATCACCTCGATCGATGCCGTTTTGTGCTCACCAGCCGACAGTTCCGCTACTACCAGCCGTTGTCGCTGTATCTGAGTCTTTCATCAACCTCTTCATCAATGCATCCAATTCATGCTGTCTCATTTCCGTCTCCAGGTATCCGCGCCCACGTGCCACAAAACAGTGTGCGACACTAAGTGGCTCAGTGCGAGAGTCTGTCACTACCGTTCGATACTAAAGCCAAAAATAATAATATACTAAATATCTACGCGCACATATCTCTGAGTTTAACTGACATCTTCCATTATTCCCCTAATTATTGTTTATCGTGCCAGGTTCTTATATGCACTCCGTGAATCCGGAATCTTGAGGTCAAGTTTTGCATTGTAATACATGCATGCGGGATCACTGGCTAAACAGAACACCGCCTGATACTATTTTGACAGCTAGGTAGATACCGTCTTTGTTGATATGGTTGTTGAGTTTTGAGTACGCCAAAGCGCAAATACACCGGCTTTCTTCTACCGGTTGCGCTCGCAATGTAAATTTTTGGCTATGGCTTCACGGTGCGCCAACAATGCTTGCAGTACTCGTTCTTCCTGAGGTGGCGGCACCCAAGCTTTGGGTTTGAGTTATGCGCCATAACTGTCCCGTCACGTGTAATCATATCCCCGTCCTTAGCTGGCCGCTGTTTAGAGGCCGTCAGTTGATGCAAGACAATATTGAGTCATTACAGAGAGCGATGAAGTCATAAGTCAATACCATCAATGCGCCCAAACAACCACTCGAACGCGGTTTGAAATCAATACCTCACCTGCAAGTGTCACGACATTGGCCTGCTTGTACAACATCGCTGTTGCCACCGCGCGCAAGTGGAAAGGGGCACGAAAACTTTAAGGATCGTTCTCATCGCCCGCACACACTCAATACAACACTGACGCCGGATCAGGAATTGCTAGTCGTTGAGTTGCGCCGCATGCTTTTGTTACCTATGGATGAGCTGCTGGCAATAAATAACCCATAAATTTATCAGTGTGGACGTTTCCGGGTCTGGTTTGGATTGTTGTCTGGGCCGTCATGGGATATCCAATCTGAAAAGCCATCAGCCACAAATCTAGTGGAAAACGGCACTCCATTTACCGTAACCAGACTGAAGCCAGCAGCACCGACTTCTTGCGCTGACTGATACAAGCCGCACCAATGAGGACACAGAAGAGTTTAACGGACAACGGGAGTCAGTTCACGGATCGCTGTTTACCAGCAAGGATAAACGCGCCACAGGCAAGCAGGAGTTTGATGTCAGCTGTAGCGGGACGGGCATAGAGTATCGTCTGTCATCAACCACGTCACCCCCAACCAATGGTATGGTGGCGCGCTTCAATGGGCGCATCAGCAGCGTGGTGAATCAAACCTGCTTCGCTGGAGACGACTTTGACGCGCTATTTAAAGTCTATAACCATCGGATCCCGCAGCATGCTTTGAATCATCTGACGTCCATTCAGTCGTTGAAAAAATGGTACACAGAAAAACCAGATATATTTGAGCCTCTTGCAAAAGCCCCGACACTTTTTATAAGTGCCTTAGCAGCGACAAAATGGCGCTGCTGCCATCCGGAGGTCAAAATGACCAAAAACGCTGCCAAAGCCCGCTTAACACCACTGTGGGCGTCTGCGACTTTTTCATCGTTTTGCGGCAGCACAAAAAGTGCATGTGCCGTGCTCAAATCAAGTAAAAAAGCTGTTTTTTTAAGCCGTTTTTATCAAAAATAGTTTTGCAAGAAGCTCATTTGTTAAACGAGTTTATAAACATGCGGTACATGACAGCTTGGCTTACGTCTTGCCTTCGGCTAAGGCCAGACGCTTTTCCTTGCCGCTGCATCAAATAGCGTCACGCTATATCACCTCGCTGGTGATTATAGACGTGATTAATCCGCCTCCTAATAGCCTCAAGGTTGTAATAGTCGAGATTAGATGGGGTAATGAAAAAACCCCGCGAATCACTAGGATTGACGCGGGTTTTTTGGACTTGCTTGTACTGCTTTAAACTGCTTATTGGTGGTGATAGGTGGAGTTGAACCACCGACCTCAGCGTTATGAGTGCTGCGCTCTAACCATCTGAGCTATATCACCTGGAATTTTATCATCGCATTAGGGCATCTCTAAAAATCCAATTCTACGAGCAGCCGCTTTGCGGCTTGCCTGCTTACCCAGCTTCGTCACAAGACGGCGATACTTGAAAAATTACCGCTCACATATCAAGCATATGCAGCGCTCAAATTGTTTACTCGTGCCTTATCGTGTACAGAAGTTTAATTTTTAGACGCCGCCTTTAGTCAAGCCGTCTTAAATTGCCACGAAGAGCGCGGTATTCTCCAGATTTAACCGCTACTTGTCAATTGCACTGGTGCTTGCATAATGTACCTGAGTCTAATCACAAGCCACCAAATGCACCGTGGTACCGTCAAACTCATTTTCCAAGGTTACTATTTTTTCTATTGCGGCTTCGTCCGGGGATTTCAGCACAAATATCGTATGTTTAAATTTGCTTATAAACTCTCCCATTTCGGCAGTTTTAACACCTTTCGCCCGGAGGCTGCCTAACGCTATACGCGCTGCATTTTCTGTCTTGAAGATGCCCAGCGAAATAGCGTTTTTCCATTGTCCGGCGTCCTGCACGGCGAAGTAATTCTTCACTTTAAGCTTCTTGAGTTCGGCGATATTACTACCCATTTTTGCATGGGTTTGTGCGGGCGGTATATATACCCAGTAACCAATTGCAAATTCAGATTGTTTCTTCGTCAGCTTGTCGGCTAGTTTCAATGTAGTCAAAGCTGCCGAGGCTCGCGCGCTGTCGGTGTCGGAAAACTCACCCCACTCCAGACAAACATCGGTGAATGCTCGCTGATCCTGCGATGTTGCGGTCCTGGCCGGCGGTGCAGCCAACAGCGTGATCTTTTCCATGTTCAGCGACGATTGATGTTTCAAACTTTTATTTTCACCTGTCAACATTTCACCCCATTGAGTAAATGAAAAAAACATCAAATTCGCCAGCAACAATATCCAGAATAGCCACTTCATCATTAACCCCGTTTTTATCTTTAGTAACTTCACGCCCCCCATTTCACCAGCCAAAGTCATTTGGATAGCGATCATGGATCCATTCCCTTGTGAGCCATAGTTTGCCGATAACGTGTGATGCGAAAATAAGCGTGAACGTAGACTTCGGAGTGAAAGCCTCCGGAATCTTTTTATTTGACCGTGCTCAGTCTAAAATCACGCTTTCCACGATTATTGGTAAATGGCACCAAGGCGTTCTTGGCGAAGAGCAATACAGAAGCCTCATGCTTTTGTGATATCTCAAGGGCACGTCTAAAAATCCAATTTTCGTCACAATACGGCGTTACTCGAAAAAATTATCGCTTACATATAAAATGTATGCTGCGCTCTAATTTTTTGCTCGTGCCTTGCCTAGAAACTTGAATTTTTAGAGGCGCCCTTAAGATTGATTTAATCATATTTCCGATATTGTTAATGGTGAATTTCAGTTTTCACTGGCTTGGCTGTTATTGGTCTGGCAAGTGGTTGCGCCTGATGGAGTGGAGTTTGAGTATAGCCCGCAATATCCAGCCCACCACCCCACTGTTCCGCCTGAAAACCCTTGAACCAGGTTTTTCCAACTGAAAGTGTAGGAACGACCGCACTACCAGATAACTGCGTGAAAGCATCGAGATCTTCTTTGGTGCGCAAGCTATTTTCGGTAAAAGGAATATCGCGCTTGTTAAGAAATTCGCGTGCCTGTTTGCACGGATCTCCACAGCTCTCGGTTATATACAGGGCGACGGGAAAATTTTGTTTGGCACGACGTGTTGCAAAAGGTAAATCATTCACATCAACAGTTGGGGTAGCGCCAAATTTCTTTTTTTCAATTTTTGCCGCATCTGCCGCCGGGGCATCGCCGTAATGCACTTTGCCTGATTTATCCACCCAACGGTACAGCCCATCTGCCTGCGTACTGCCACACACTAGCGCTATCAATCCTGCCCATAAGAAACGTTTGCTCATATTGCTCTCCCGGAAGCCAAATATAAACTTAATTTGCCGCTATCAAACCGCTGTGCCGCAATAGTGCATCAATTGACGGCTCACGACCTCGAAATGCTACAAAAGATTGCATTGCATCGCGGCTGCCGCCCACCGCTAATATCTCTTCGCGGAAGCGAAGACCCGCCGCCAGGTTGAGAACGCCACTTTCCTCAAACAGGCTATATGCATCAGCGGACAATACTTCCGCCCACTTGTAACTGTAATACCCAGCCGCATAGCCACCGGCAAAAATGTGCGAAAAGCTGTTGGGGAATCGATTGAATGCGGGCGGAATAAATACCGCCACCTTGCTACGCACTTCGTCCAGTAATTGCTGGATAGTTAGCGTACCCAGTGGATCAAAGTCGCTATGCAGCCGCATGTCGAACAAAGAAAATTCAATCTGGCGCAAGGTTTGCAAACCATTCTGGAAATTTTTCGCCGCCTGCATTTTTTCGAATAATGCGTGCGGTAATTTTTGCCCTGTCTCTGTATGCCTCGTCAAGTCTTGCAGCACATTCCACTCCCAGCAGAAGTTTTCCATAAATTGGCTGGGCAATTCTACTGCGTCCCATTCCACACCATTGATGCCAGACACACCAAGATCTTCCACTTGCGTTAGTAAATGGTGCAGGCCATGGCCGAATTCATGAAACAGGGTAATGACTTCATCGTGCGTGAAAAGTGCGCGTCTGTCTCCTATCGGTGCAGCAAAATTGCAATTGAGGTAGGCGACGGGTGTTTGGATGCCAGCCGCAATGCGGCGACGCGTGATGGCATCATCCATCCACGCGCCGCCGCGTTTGCTGCTACGGGCATATAAATCGAGATAAAACTGGCCCACCAATCGGCCATCACTATCCAGAACATCGTAAAAACTCACCGTTAAATGCCACAGTGGTGCTGGCGCCGAGCGGACGGTTAGGCCATATATCGTTTCCACCAACTTGAACATGCCATCCAGCACTCTATCTTCCGGGAAATATTGCTTCACTTCCTGCTCGGAAAAAGCATAGCGCTGTTGGCGTAAATGTTCACTGGCATAACTGACATCCCATGCCTGCAAATCCGTTATGTTGAGTTGCGCGCGGGAAAATTCACGCAGCTCTGTCAGGTCCTGTTCGGCGAACGGTCGTGCGCGTTGCGCCAATTCACCCAGGAAATCTTGTACCTGTTGTGGCGTGCTTGCCATCTTGGTTGCCAGCGAAAGCTCTGCAAAATTGGAAAATCCCAGTAAATGCGCTTCTTCGCCGCGTAGCTTTAAAATTTGCTTCATTAGCGGTGTGTTATCCCATTCCGGCTTGGATTGATCTTCTGCTGAAGCACTTGATGAAAGCTCGCTGGCGCGGGTGCTGCTTGCCGTGTACATACGCTCACGTAGCGCACGGTTATCTGCGTATTGCATTATCGGGCCATACGAAGGAGCTTTCAGGGTAAACAGCCAACCCGTTTTTCCTTCTTCTTGCGCTGCTTCGGCAGCCGCTTGGCGTTCATCTGCCGGAATGCCGGACAGCTCTGCTTCGTCTTCAATCAGCCATGTGTAAGCGTTAGTTGCATCCAAAATATTATCGGAAAAACGCGAGCACAACGTGGAAAGCTCCTCTTGGATGGCGAGAAAGCGAGCCTTTTGCGCTTCCGGCAATTCAGCTCCGCCAAGACGAAAATCTCGTAATTGATTCTCAATAATTTTTTGACGCGCCACACTCAAAGTCGCGAATTCTGCACTGGTGTGTATGGCTTTCACCTTCTGAAACAATGCGAGATTTTGCGCCAGCTCGGCGTAATACTGGGTAATCTTTGGCAAATTGGCGTTATATACTTCGCGCAGTGGAGTCGAGTTCATCACTGCATTCAAGTGCGAGACCTGCCCCCATGATCGCGACAAACGCTCGTTGGCATCTGCTAATGGCTGTATGAAATTGTCCCAAGTGGGGGCAGACACATCGGCCAGTAATCGCTCGCATAGCGCACGATTTTCAGCCAAAAGGTGATCAAGCGCCGGCGCAACGTGTTTAGACCGAATTTCCTCAAAACGTGGCAAACCGGAAAAATCAAGTAATGGATTCATATCTTAAAAACAACCTTTCATTTATGATTTATTTTTGCCTGCTAACAGGCAGATTCAAGTACGGATCGTAGCAGATCAACATTAACTATCACGTTAATGTTTTATATGGGGGTGGAATTTTTGACCCTGCACAAAGCCCGACACATACATCAATGCCCAGCCAATATATCAAAAACCACAGTCACATCAGCCACTTTGAACGCCTTTATGCGAAATCAAGATACTTCGTCATCAGGAAAGAAAGTTGCGCTCGCTCAAAGTAACTGCGGTTTCGCCATCGACATGCAGCGTCCTTCCTTTAGCAAAATTTCGAATTCATCGGCGGGAATCGGCTTGCTAAAAAGGTAGCCCTGCATTTCGTCACAACGATGTAAGCACAGGAAGGATTTCTGCTCATCTGTTTCGACTCCCTCTGCGGTTACCTTGAGTCCCATGTCATGTGCCATGGAAATGATGATCTTGGTGATTATCGCGTCATCCCGGTCGGTGGTTATGTCGCGCACGAAAGACTTGTCTATTTTAAGAAAGTTTATTGGGAAATGTTTGAGGTAATTCAGGCTTGAATAGCCGATACCGAAGTCGTCAATCGCGAGTTTCACCCCGATCGCCCTGAGTTGAGTGAGTGTAGCTATAGTTGCCTCTACATTTTGCATGACCATGCTCTCGGTCAGCTCCAGCTCAAGATAGGAGGGATCCAGTTCGGTCTCTTTCAAAATATGGGTAACCAGTTCAACCAGATCCTGCTGCTTGAACTGGCGCGCCGACAGGTTGACAGCGATGCTCACTGGTTTGAGCCCGGCAAGCTGCCACGCCTTATTCTGTTCGCAAGCGGTGCGCAACACCCATTCTCCGAGCGGTACTATGAGGCCAGACTCCTCTGCTACCGGGATGAACGTGGTCGGGTAAAGCAAGCCTTGGACGGGATGTTGCCAGCGCACCAAAGCCTCCGTGCCGGTGATTTCGCCGCTAACCAGATCTACTCTCGGCTGATAATGGAGCAGAAACTCTTGCCGCTTAATTGCCTGTCTCATGCCGTTTTCCAGCGTTAGCTGTCCCAGTGCCTTGGCATTCATTTCGGCGGTGCAGAACTGGGCGTTATTACGTCCTTTGCTCTTGGCCAGGTACAAAGCGCCATCGGCACTCTGAAGCAAAGTCTTAACGTCCTCGCCGTCTTTGGGGTACAGCGCGATGCCGATACTGCATGTGACGATTAGCTCGTGCCCTTCAATGGTGATTGGCTTAGTCATAAGCTTGAGGATTTTCTGCGAAACCATCCAGGCATCGTCTTCTGATGCGATGCTGCCCAGAATTACCACGAACTCGTCCCCGCCCAGGCGCGCCACAGTATCGCCCTCTCGCATGCAGGTAGAAAACCTGGCGGCAACCTGTTTCAGCAGAATATCGCCGGCATGATGGCCCAAGCTGTCGTTTATGTTCTTGAAATTGTCCAGGTCAATGAACAGCACGCCTAACCTATTCCCATGACGATGCGAGTTGGTCAGCGCTTGGGCGAGCCGATCCTGGAACAGGGTGCGACTGGGAAGTCCGGTCAGGGCATCGTGATAGGCCAAGTGATTGAGCTTATCTTCCTTTTCGATGTATTCCAGTGCATATGAAACATTTGCGGTCAGCTCAGTGAGCAGTTTTATTTCTTCCCTATCGAAGAAATTTGGCTCTGAAGCATAGAGGACAAATAAGCCAACTGGCTGGTCATCTCTATTTCCCATCAGGGGGAAGATACCCATGGAACGGTAGCCACGCTGCAATGCATCAAGACGCCAGTGGGCTACTTTGGGGTCGGAATCAAAGTCGTTGCAGAAGATGGGCGTTTTTTCCTGTAGCGCCCGCACTACAAGTAGCAATGAATTTGTCCCTTTATCCTTGATATATGAGGTCATTTTATCAAGATATCCTTCGTCAACACCTGACCAGGCGGTAGGTGTCAGCTCCCCTTCGTCGGAGTCCACCAATCCTACCCAGGCCATCCTGAAATGGCCTTGCTCCACTGCGATACGGCAAGCTTCGTTAAATAACTCCTGTCGGTTCCGAATACGGACAATGGCAGCATTGATGCCGCTCAAAATCGCATAGAGGCGGTTAAGTCGAATGACAAGCGCCTCCGCACGTTTGCGCTCTGCAATTTCCTCGTTTCGCTCGCGTACAGCCTGCTCGAGGAGCTGATTATGCTCGGCGAGAAAATCACTGTATTCTTTTAAGCGTAACAGGTTGCGCACGCGCACCCATAACTCGGCACGATCTATAGGCTTGGTAAGAAAGTCTTCTGCCCCGGCGCTCAACCCGGCCAGCATGGAGCCGCGGTCATCCAACGCAGAGAGAATAATAATGGGAAGGTTGCGGGTGGCGGAATTGGCTTTAAGCTTGGCCGCCACCTCGAAGCCATTCATGCCGGGCATCATGACATCGAGCAGAATCAAATCTGGGGGCTTCTCCGCCACCATCGCTAATGCCTCCTCGCCGTTGTTAGCCGTAACGGTAAGGTAACCTTCCGGTTTAAGCATGACCTCCAGCAACCGCCTGTTTTTGGGCTCGTCTTCCACAATCAGGATTGTTGCTTGACGGGGTGTCATGGTGGACTTCCTTTTTTGTCTCGCTCCGTGGAAGAATATAACAAATAATCACGCTTCGCCAACTATGCCTTGGTCTCGGCCAACAATTCCAGTCGGATGCGGATTAACTCTGCCGCCCGGTCGCTATCTTCTACCACCAGGGCGAATCGCTTCCCTGAATGGCGGAGCGCCATTCAGGGTGATGACGGGATGACCGGAGCAGCTGGTTTTTCGGTCAGGCCGGCAACAGCTTCCTCTGTCGACCATAGCGGCAGCCAGACCGTGAAGCAGGTACCCTGACCCTCAGCGCTTTCCACCGCCACCGTGCCGCCATGCAGTTCAGCGAGCCCCCTTACTATCGCCAAACCTAATCCTGTCCCTTCGAATTCGCGCGCCAGACGGCTATCAATCTGGTTGAAAGGTGTGAACAGTCGCTCAAAATCTTCATTAGCGATGCCGATGCCGCTGTCGGTGACGCTGATTTCAAGGAAGTCAGAAATTTTGTTATCACTCCAAGGAAGACTCAGTCCCGCCCATCGACCGGTTAGCTGGCCCACTTGGGCACGCGACACGCGGCGGGCACGCAGGGTGATATCACCTCCTTCTGGAGTAAACTTGACTGCATTGGATAGCAGGTTATAAACGATTTGTTTGACCTTGTGCTCGTCTGCCTGGATATTGCTCAGCCCATCGGTAATATCCAAATTGAGGTGGATGTGCTGGGCCGCAGCTTTCTCCCTGATCATCGTTAGGCTGTTGGAGAGTAGCAAGGCCATATCGATCGGCTCTGGATGAAGGGTCATCTTGCCGGCTTCCATTTTTGATAGATCCAGGATCTCGTTGATCAGAGCCAGCTGATGTTGGCCGCTCTCTAGAATGTCACCTATGTAGCCACGTTGCTCATCAGTCAGATCACCAATCAGGCCATCCTTGAGCGCTTCAGAAAAACCGATAATGGCGTTAAGTGGCGTTCTCAGCTCGTGCGACATAGTAGACAAAAACTCCGATTTCATCCGGCTAGCCGCCTCTAGCTCAACGTTCCTCTGCTGCACCTGCTCATGCTTCTTCTGCTCTGCCTCCGCCTGCTTGCTGGCGGTCAAATCCCTTGTCACCACGATATAAAGCCGCCTCGTATTGAAATGAATTTCGCGCGTTTTTAATTCCAGCGGAAAGTTTGTGCCGTTCTTGCGCACGCCCACTATTTCCCGGCTCAGTCCGGGAGCCGTGGGCTTATTAAATTGCTGATGTCGTTCAAGAGCATCATTAAGTTGACCTCGGCTAGGCTCGCACGTCAACAGGCCGGCATTTTTACCGATAATCTCGTCTACTTTGTAGCCAAAAATCTGCTCCGCAGCCGGGTTGAAGATTTCGATCACCCCACCTTCGTTGATTGAAATGATGCCTTCATCCACGTTGTCCAGCACTGCACGGATATGCGCCTCGCTATCACGTACTTGGCCGATGACCTTCACCAAGTGATCGTGAATTTGCTTCAGCGCTTTCATCAGTTGGCCAATCTCATTTGTGGAGCGGATTTCGATCCGCTGCGTCAAATTGCCTGCGGCAACGCCCTTGGCAATTCTCACTACGTCCTCCAGCTGTCGGGAAATGGCATGGACAAACCTAAATCCTATCCATATAGCCAACGCCAGGGCAATGATTGCTGAAGCGATGATGATGTTGCGAATAATATCGTAGCGATTCTTTACATCTTCATACTCTTGCTTGGTCACACTCAATTGCAGCTTGCCAAGCGTCTTGATTCCTTCCCCAACTGGTTGATAGAGTGGGCGAATTTTTTCAACGAGGATTCGGCTCGCCTTCTTTAGTTCGTTTGCCTGCAAAGCTGCTATTGCTGGATTAATACCCTGATTAAGGAATTTTTTACGGTCATCGTCAAATTTAGCTGCCAGCACCTTTTCTTCGGGCGTTAGATAGGTGGCCATGTAGGTTTCCCATATCTTGTCGATCTCCGCTTCATTTTTTTTTAGTTTTGCAACATTAATACTAATTACATCGGGCGTTGGTGACTCCAGGCTAGCCGTCAAGGCGATGCGGTTTAGCAATATCAGCGATTCAATGTCCGTCAACTGATCGAGTGCAATGATGCGATCCTCATAAACAGTTTTCAGGCTGTCTCTCGCCTTGCTCATTCCAAACAGGGATGCTGTCTCAATTCCTAACAGGATGACTGTTATGGAAAAAATGGTAACGATCAAGCGCCATTTAATGGTCGGATGTCTAAACATATCTTTTTAAGGATAATGATGTGTGCTGCGATTGGGCTGCTGTTAACTATCTAAACGCACTGTTTCCCAATCTCAATTAACTTGTTGCTCAACCGTCTAATTGAAATGCCGAACACTGAATGATTCAGGCATGAATAGCAATGTGGAATTTGTTTTCAAGCCCTGCTCTGGTCGAACTTGAACTATTTTAGAAAAGCCCATTATTGAATTGCCACCCTAAATCTACAGGCCGCCGCGCAACCAAGGTTATTGACTAGCCTGTGATTGATAAACAAGCTGCCCATTTACCAAGGTGTAACGTACGCGACCTTGCAACTCCATACCGATGAATGGCGTATTTTTCCCTTGGCTTTTCAATGCCGCCGGTTCAACCTTCCAATACACTTCTGGATCGAACACGCACACATCGGCAGCGGCTCCAACAGACAAATGTCCGGCGTCCAGGCCTAATACACGCGCAGGTTGTAGCGTTATCTTGGCGAGCCCATCGGCGAGCGTACGACGGCCCTGCCTTGCCCATTTGAGCGCCAGCGGTAGCAGCAATTCCAGCCCGGTAGCGCCGGCTTCTGCCTCGGCAAAAGGCAGTTGCTTGGCATCCTCGTCCACAGGTGTGTGATCGGAACAAATGGCGTCTATTGACCCGTCGAGCAAACCGGCATGTAATGCATCGCGGTCGCGCTGATTGCGCAACGGCGGTACCAGATGACAGTTGGCATCAAAGAATCCGATATCCATTTCGGATAGGTGTACATGATTGGCAGACACATCACAGGTAAGTGTCAATCCTTGTTGTTTGGCGGCACGCACCAGTGCCACACCTTCAGCGCTGGAGATACGACAGATATGCAGCCGCACGCCGGTTTCATGCGCTAATTGTAAAATAGTGGACAGCGCAATGGTCTCTGCACACACCGGAATGGCGGGCAAGCCCAAGCGTGTTGCTACTTCGCCATCGTGCGCCACGCCGTCGCGTGTCAGGAAACTGTCTTGCGGGCGCAACCAAACACTGAAACCAAAGGTGGCGGCGTATTGCATGGCGCGCATCAGCACACGAGTGTCAGTAAGTGCAGCATCGGCTTGACTGAATGCTATGCAACCGGCATCGGTCAGTTCAGCCATCTCGGTAAGTTCCTCACCTTTCAGCCCGCGGGTCAGCGCGCCCACAGGACAAACGCGCGCTTTATTCAATTCACGGGCGCGATGCTTGAGCATCTCTACCAGACCCGGCTCATCCAGCGGCGGATCGGTGTCCGGCGGACATGCCAGTGTCGTGATGCCGCCGGCTACTGCTGCATCCATCTCGGATTCAAGCGTGGCCTTGTATTCGTAACCCGGTTCGCGCAGTCGCGCGGCAAGGTCGATCAGGCCGGGGGCAACCACCAGACCTGTCGCATCAATCACCTGATGTGCCACAAAATCTGCTGGGGCAGTGCCAACCGCAACCACTTTACCCGCCGTGATAAATAAATCGCAGAGGCCGTCAATCTGGTTTTTCGGATCAATCAAATGCCCATTCTTAATCTGGATGTTCATCACCCAACTCCCGCCAAAGTGCTCATCACCGCCATGCGAACCGCAATGCCAAAAGTGACTTGTGGCAAGATCACCGATTGTGTCCCATCCGCAACGCTGGAATCGATCTCAACACCACGATTCATCGGCCCCGGGTGCATCACTATGGCATCTGTTTTGGCTAGCACCAATTTTTCCCGGGTGAGACCATAGTATTTGAAATATTCTTGTGCGCTGGGCAACACTGCGCCCTGCATGCGCTCGTTCTGCAAGCGCAACATCATCACAACATCGACATCGCGTAAGCCTTGTGTCATGTCGTGATATACCTGCACCCCGAGTTTGTCGGCGCCGCTTGGCAATAATGTCTTGGGGGCAATGACGCGAACTTCCGGCACGCCCAAGGTGGTCAAGGCATGAATCTGTGAACGCGCCACGCGCGAATGTAGTATATCGCCGACGATAGCCACGCGCAGGTTATGAAATTCTTTCTTGTAATGACGAATGGTGAACATGTCGAGCAGCGCCTGTGTTGGATGCGCATGGCGCCCGTCACCGGCATTAATAACATGGATTTCCGGCGCAACATGCTTGGCGATGAGGTGAGCTGCACCGCTCTGCGAGTGGCGCACCACGAACATATCAGCGTGCATAGCACATAAATTATCGACAGTGTCAAGTAAAGTTTCGCCTTTACTGGCGGAGGAAGAACCAATGTTCAAGTTGACTACATCGGCCGAAAGTCGCTTGGCAGCAATCTCGAAAGTCGTGCGGGTGCGGGTGCTGTTTTCAAAAAATATGTTGAATATTGATTTACCTTGCAGCAATGGGATTTTTTTAATGTCGCGCCCTTCAGTCTCGCTCATAAAGGAAGCTGCTGTATCTAAAATGCCGCGCAAGATAGGTGCTGGCAGCCCCTCCGTAGAGAGCAAGTGCTGCAGTTCGCCATGTTTATTGAGTTGTGGATTATTCATGCGATTTGTTCTATGGCGGGCTCATCAAAGTAGGCTTGCAGAATTTGCTGCGCCGCGACCTGATCGAGCAGCGGTTTTTGCTTGATACCACGTATACCCATCTCAGCCAGCTGAGAGCTTGCGGCAGTGGAGGTATATCGTTCGTCCACTAAAATGGTGGGCAAATCAAAGCGCCCCTTAAGGCGCTGAGCGAAGCGGCGACATAAACGGGTTAGTTCGTGCGGCGTGCCATCATCATGACAGGGTAACCCCACTACCAGTGCAGATGGCTCCCATTCACGAATAAGTTCAGCGATGGCAGCGAAGCGCTGCCCATTATGTTCGCCATGTAAGGTTGTTAATGGCCGTGCAGTGCAAGAAATTGAATTGCCCACCGCCACGCCGATGCGCTTAGTGCCAAAATCGAATCCCAGCAAAATACCATGTACCGAAACAGCAATGCTCTCGTCAGGCATGTCCCACATACTCTGAGAGCGACGCATAATCCACGCCCAGCAGCGCCATTGCAGCAGGCAAGCGTTCCTCGGGAGGCAGCTCGAATAAAATGTGTTCAGAGGCTGGCACAGTGAGCCAAGCGTTTTCTGTTAACTCATGCTCTAATTGCCCCGGCGCCCAGCCGGAATAGCCCAAAGTCAGCAGCAGATTTTTGGGTTCTCGTCCTGCACCTACCGCTAACAGAATATCCCTGGAGGTAGTCAGACCAAGATTGTCGTTGATGGCCAGAGTTGATTGCCACTGACCTAACGGTTTATGCAACACAAAACCCCGATCAGTCTGCACAGGCCCGCCAAAATACACCGGCATGCTACTTAATTCAAACTCACCCATCGGAATTTTAGTTTGATCGAACAGCTCGCCAAGTGTGAGATTGGTCGGCCGGTTCACTATGATGCCCAATGCGCCTTGTTCATTGTGTTCACAAATATAAACAAGTGTTTTGGCAAAGGGCGAATCCACCATGGCTGGCATGGCAATGAGAAAATGATGCCTGAAATCAAGTTGCGACATGGCTCTTATTGTAATCCATAAAGCGGCCTCTTAAGTCAAGAGATTAATGTATCGTACAAAGAGGGTAGCCCATCACCACAGGGCTGTCAAAGTCCCAGGCGTTTCCATATTTCCACCGACGGCGCTGATTGGTTGAGCGTATAGAAATGGAGGCCGGGCGCACCGCCTGCGAGCAGACGTTCGCACAGTTGTGTGACAACATCAAGGCCGAATGCCTGCACGGATTCGTTGTCATCGCCATAGCTTTCCAACACTTTGCGCATCGAGCGCGGAATTTCTGCGCCGCATGCATCTGAAAAGCGCGCCAGCTGCGAGAATTTCATAATGGGCATTATGCCGGGCACGATGGGAAGGGTGATGCCTATCTTGTGACACTCATCAACAAAACGGAAGTAGCCATCGGCATTATAAAAATATTGGGTGATGGCGGAATTTGCTCCAGCCATCACTTTGCCCTTAAAGTTTAGCAGGTCGTCGCGCGGTGATTTCGCTTGCGGATGAAATTCTGGATAGGCTGCCACCTCGATATGGAAATGTTCGTCAGTCTCGGCGCGGATGAATGATACCAATTCATTGGCATAGTGAAATTCGCCAGAAGTGGCCATCCCGGAGGGCAGGTCGCCACGCAGCGCCACGATGCGTTTGACCCCCATGTTTTTGTAGGTGTGCAAAATCGCGCGGATATTCTCGCGTGTAGAACCTATGCAAGACAAATGGGGTGCGGCTTCATAGCCATTGGCCTTGATCTGTAGTACCGTATCCAAGGTGCGTTCACGCGTGGAGCCGCCTGCGCCAAAGGTAACTGAGAAGAATTCGGGCTTGAGTACGGCCAATTGCTTACATGTAACGGCGAGTTTATTTGCGCCTTCTTGCGTTTGTGGAGGAAAGAATTCAAAACTGAATGATTTAGAGTTTGTCATGATCGATAATCACCGGCTCCTGCTACAAAGCTTTTTGCCGCAGGAGCAGCGAGAGTACAAAGGAGAAAGCGCTATATAAAAAAGCGCCCATCACGCCGGCCCAGAAGCCATTGACTTCGAAACCTTTCAGCACCGAACCGGCAAACCAGAATAGCAAACCGTTAATGACCAGGATAAACAGGCCAAGCGATAGCACGGTGACTGGCAGGGTAAGCAGAATCAGCAGGGGCCGCAGCAAAGTATTAATGAGGCCCAGTAACAATGCTGCAATTAATGCGGAGATAAAACCCTCCACATGAATACCTGGCAATAAGTAAGCAACCACCAGCAGTGCTAACGCATTGAAAATCCAGATCAGGATGAGTCGCATAATGTGGTCTTTGACGTTGCTTTTGAGTGTGTGGAACGCATCCCTTAGTAGCGATAATGATCCGCTTTGTAAGGACCTTCCTTGGGCACGCCGATATAAGCGGCTTGTTGGTCTGTTAGCGTGCTCAGTTGCGCATTAAGTTTCTTCAATTGCAGTACCGCCACTTTTTCATCCAGGTGTTTGGGCAAGGTATACACACCGACCGGATATTTGCCGGTGCCTTTTTCTGCCTCGACCCACAGCTCGATCTGGGCAATGGTCTGATTGGCAAATGAAGAGCTCATGACGTAAGAAGGATGGCCCGTGCCGCAACCCAGATTCACCAAACGGCCTTCAGCCAGCAGAATGATGCGCTTGCCGGGCTGGCCATCTACTGCGGGGAAAATGATGTGATCGACTTGTGGCTTGATGTTCTCCCATGTGTAAGCCTTGAGCGAGGCAACGTCGATTTCATTGTCGAAATGGCCGATATTACACACGATGGCCTGATTCTTCATTTTTTTCATATGCTCATGAGTGATCACATGATAGTTACCGGTGCAGGACACGAATATGTCGCCATGTTCAGCAGCATAATCCATGGTAACGACACGATAGCCTTCCATGGCAGCTTGCAGCGCGCAAATCGGATCAATTTCAGTTACCCAAACCTGGGCAGACAGTGCGCGCATGGCCTGTGCCGAGCCTTTTCCCACATCTCCGTAACCGGCAATAACAGCAATCTTTCCCGCAATCATTACATCGGTTGCACGTTTAATGGCATCTACCAGTGATTCCCGGCAACCGTAAAGGTTGTCGAACTTGGATTTGGTAACTGAATCGTTGACATTAATAGCAGGGAATTTCAGCTCGTTGCGCGCATGCATCTGGTACAGACGATGCACGCCTGTTGTAGTTTCTTCCGTCACCCCTTTAATTGCAGCCAAGCGTTTTGAATACCAGCCAGGCTGCGTAGCTAGGCGCTGTTTGATAGAAGCATACAGAAAAGTTTCTTCTTCCGAAGTGGGCCTGCTTATAAGAGACGCATCTCTTTCGGCACGCGCGCCCAAATGTAACAATAAGGTCGCATCGCCACCATCGTCCAGAATCATGTTGGCGTGATTGTCGTTAGGCCATTCGAAGATGCGATGGGTGTAATCCCAATAATCTTCAAGTGTTTCACCTTTGATCGCAAATACCGGTGTGCCACCCTCTGCTATGGCTGCTGCCGCATGATCCTGGGTGGAATATATATTACAGGAAGCCCAGCGGACCTCTGCACCCAAGGCTTTCAGGGTTTCAATCAGCACGGCGGTCTGGATGGTCATATGCAGTGAACCGGCGATGCGTGAACCCCGTAGCGGTTGTACGGCTGCGTATTCTTCGCGAATCGACATCAACCCCGGCATTTCAATTTCGGCAATGGCGATTTCCTTGCGTCCCCAAAGAGCAAGATTGATGTCAGTAATTTTGTAGTCGGTAAATCCAGAGTTGGTAACGGCGTTCATATTTTCTCCATTCAAGTTAATGAATGAGCGCCGTTGCTGCAGATACACCCCAGTGCTCCAAGCCTGGCCTTGCCTGATGCAAGGTCGCAGCGCTCCTCGGAACCGGAGAAGGTAAAGATTGTTTGATATAACAACGCCTGGGATTTTAACACGATCATAGCGGGTGTTTACAACCCTGGGATTTTAACCCCCTCTTTCAGTGACTCCCACTCGGTGTGCTTGCGGCCAAAATTTTGCCACATACTCGAACTCGCCGGATCAGGCGCGCTGCACCCACAGCAGGCCTGAGGCATTCCTGGCTCGCATGCGAGCCAGGATTCGGCTACAGCCTGTACTTATGCAAATTGGAATCCGCGTAAAGAAGTGGTGATTGATCCATACTACCAGCGTGATTAAACTGCTGAACATGAATTTTGGATAAGGTGTCCATGAATCGTGGCTTGTTTCCGTTTGATGAGGCATTATTGGGACTCTTTATATCGGGCGCTATAAAACATCAGCAGAAAATGGACGAAGCCCATCTTAAAGACTGGGTAGCTGTGCTGGATCGTTTTCTATTCGTTCGAAAAACGGTTACCGCAGTATTAGCAAAATTCATTGGCCTAAAATTTAGGAGCCTCTCATGCGAACAGCTAACCAATCAGTAAATTCATCCGGCTTGCGTCACCTATTGAAAAGGCTTTGGAAATCGTGCTTGCTTCTGCTCTATAAGCACACCATCCTGGCGCTAAGCGTTCTCTTTTGTAGCGGTACGCTACTTGCCTTGTGGTACTTATCTCATGCCACTAACACTCTGGTGCAATCCGCCGCCCTGCAGGGCATGACTCTGCAAGCAGAGACGCTAATGGAACTACGCAACGTATACACTTCTGAAGTTGTGGATCGCGTAAGCGGCCACGACATAGAAGTGACACACGACTACCTGCACAAGCCAGGGGCTATCCCGTTACCAGCCACCTTCACCATGGAACTTGGCCGAAGGATCAGCTTGCACGGTTCTGGCATGGTGGTGCGTTTATACAGCGATGCCCCCTTTCCCTGGCGCAAGGATGGCGGCGCGCATGATGATTTTGAGGAACAAGCTTTAAAAGCGTTGCGGGCCCATCCACAACAGCCCTACTACCGCTTTGAAAATTTTCAGGGACGCGCATCGCTACGCTACGCTACGGCGGATGTAATGCACGCGGAATGCGTAGGCTGCCACAACTCACGCCCGGATAGCCCTAAGCATGACTGGAAAGTAGGTGATGTGCGCGGCATTTTAGAGCTTGTTCGACCCTTGGACAGTGTGGTGGCGCAAAATCGAGCCGATTTGCGCGACACCTTCATTCTCTTCGGTACCTTGTTGACGCTGGGATTGGGGGCGCTCGCACTGGTCATAACGCGATTACGGCGTGTGTCAGTGGAGTTAGAGGATCAAGTAACGCAGCGCACTGCCGATCTGGAGCAAGCCAATGTAGCAATGGCGATCAAGGAAGAAGAAACCCGCTCCGTGGTCGAGCACATGGTGGATTGTGTCATCACTATTGACGAAAAGGGCATTATCCGTTCCGCCAACCCGGTAGTGGAAAATCTCTTCGGTTACACGCGTGATGAAGTGGTCGGAAAAAACGTTTCTATTCTTATGCCAGAACCTCACCGTAGCGGCCACGACGGTTATATGGAGAGATATTACCGAACTAGGCAGGCTCACATTATCGGGATAGGACGTGAAGTCGAAGGGCTGCACAAGAATGGTGAACGCATTGCTGTATATCTTGCCGTCAGCGAATACTTCGTCGGGGGAAAACGCTATTTCACCGGCATTCTGCGCGATATACGTGAACGCGTGCGCGTCATGAAAGACTTGGAACATGCCCGACTTGAGGCCGAGCAAGCCAGCCAGGCCAAATCGGCTTTCCTTGCTACCATGAGCCACGAGATCCGGACTCCCATGAACGGTGTGATCGGCATGGCCGACGTGCTGCAACAAACCAGCCTTAATGCCTACCAGGAGGAAATGCTCAATCTCATCCGAGAGTCGGCTTTTGCTCTACTGGATATCATTGAGGATATTCTCGATTTCTCAAAGATAGAAGCTGGCAAACTTGAAATCGAACGCGCGCCCATGCATGTGGCTGACGTGGTAGAGAAAGCTTGTGGAATGCTGGAACACTTGGCCACAAAGAAAGAAGTCGAGCTCACTCTGTTCATCGACCCGGCGATTCCCGAAGAAGTTCTGGGCGATGCCCTACGCCTGCGTCAAGTGCTAGTCAACCTCACCAACAATGCCATCAAATTTTCCAGCGGACAAGAGCGTCCAGGCCATGTGTCGGTGCGCGCATTGCTGGCCAAGCTCGGTCCAGATCAGGAGGTGACGATTGAGTTGCAGATAACCGACAATGGCATCGGTATGAATGAGGAAACCCAGTCCCGACTTTTTACCTCGTTTACCCAAGGCGATGCCTCCACCACCCGGCGCTTTGGCGGCACCGGACTGGGGCTGGCCATCTCCCGCCGTCTGGTGGAGCTGATGGGCGGAGAGATAGCGGTGCAAAGTGAGCAGGGAAAGGGCTCCACCTTCACCGCGCGACTGCCATTTACGATGCTGCCCGACAGACCCGCCGGTGGCGGAAAGACTACTGACCTTACCGGACTTTCCTGCATGGTACTAGGCGATGGCAACGGATTGAGCGACGATCTCACCGTCTATCTGAAAGATAGCGGCGCGATTGTTGAGCGGGTGCCAGACCTGACCGCAGCCCGCAAACGGATCAATACGCTTCCATCGGGTTTGTGGTTGCTAATCATCGACGCCGGGCATAATGCGCCACCGATCGAGGAGTTGCGCGCTGCCTTCCGTGCCCGATCTGACCTGGATCCGCATTTCGTGGTGGTTGCACACGGGCACCACCAGCCCGATATCGAGCCCCGCTTTGTCGTCATCAGGCGTGGACACCGTCGTCGGGAGCGCGTCGAAACGGTGGATATTGTTACCCTGGACGGCGAGGTCATGCATCCCCAATCCTTCCTCCGGGCAGTGGCCATCGCCGCAGGACGGGCGCATGAAGAAGAGTCACAATCATCAGGCAAGATCGAGGCGGCCATCACTTCCCCGTCGCGCGAGATGGCTTTGCAGCAAGGCAGGTTGGTACTGGTGGCCGAAGACAACGAAATCAACCAGAAAGTGATCCAGCAACAGCTCGCACTGCTTGGCTATGCCGCAGATATCGTCGGCGACGGCCGCGAAGCCCTGAAACATTGGGAGAGCGGTGATTACACGTTACTGCTCACCGATCTGCATATGCCGGAAATGGACGGTTATCAACTGACCGCAGCCATCCGTACCGACGAACTCAACAAGGGTGGCAGGCGACGCATCCCGATCGTCGCACTGACTGCCAACGCCCTCAAGGGTGAGGCCGAACATTGCCGCGTCGTCGGCATGGACGACTATCTGAGCAAGCCGGTGCAACTTGTGGACTTGAAAACCATGCTGGCGAAATGGCTGCCGGCCTTCGACGTCAATCGGAACTCAACCGTCATGCCCGCCAAACGCGTCACTCCCGCCACAGCGACAGGGCCGGTGGACGTAAGTGTTCTCGAAGGGCTAGTAGGGAAAGACCCGGCGGTGATCAGCGAACTTCTGCTGGATTTTCGTTCCAGTTCGGCCAAAATAGCGGCGGAATTGCGTACCGCGTGTCAGGCGGGTCAGGTCGCGGCAGTCAGTGCGGCAGCACACAAGCTTAAATCATCCGCTCGTTCAGTCGGCGCGCTGGCGTTGGGCGAGCTGTGCGCTGAAATGGAACAGGCAGGAAAGGCGGGCGACACCAAAGCACTGGCGGTGCTGCTGCCTCGCTTTGAGGCGGAAATGGTCATCGTGGATAAATATCTTGGTTCGTTGTAAACACAACGCTATGTCGTGAAAAGATTAAGGAGAAAAAGTGATGATTGAAAGACCCATGGTAAAAATCCTGGTGCTCGACGACGAGCCATTCATGCTCAAGTTGCTGGCTCGCATGCTGGCAAACCAGGGATTCACTTCGGTCGCACTCTGCGAGAGCGGGCGAACCGCCCTGGATCGGTTGGATGGTGTGGATACGCGACCTAATCTGATTCTGCTGGACCTCAATATGCCGGAAATGGACGGAATCGAATTTGTACGCCACCTGGTAGAACGTAACTATGCCGACAGTCTCATCCTGATCAGCGGTGAGGATGAACGGATGCTGCAGACGGTAGAGAAACTGGTGCAGGCACATAAAATCACGGTGCTTGGGCACATACAAAAGCCGGTCAAATCGGAGGTGCTGTCAGCACTGCTGGAAAAGTGGGCGCCTTCTTCATTGGATAGCCCTAAGGCGCAGGAAGTTTATGGCGCAGACGAAGTGAGTGCTGCGATTAACAATGGCGAGCTTGTCAATTACTACCAACCCAAGGTGGTGGTTGCCACCGGCCAGGTGGCGGGCGTGGAAACCCTGGTGCGCTGGCGCCATCCTGTTCACGGAATCGTACCACCAGACCAATTCATCGGCATAGCTGAAGCGAACGGTCTGATCGACGCCCTGACCCGAGTGGTGCTTACCAGCGCGCTGGCCCAGGCCAAAGCCTGGCAGGACGCAGGGCTGACGTTGCGGGTAGCCGTCAACGTGTCTATGGACAGCTTGGCGTCCCTGGATTTTTTGGATTTTGTCACCGGACTCACCGCCAAGATCGGCATACCGCCGCAAAAAATAGTATTGGAAGTGACGGAAAGCCAACTAATGGGCGATGCGCGGATACCGCTCGAAATCCTGACCCGTCTGCGCTTGAAGCGTTTTCGCCTTTCAATCGATGATTTCGGTACCGGACACTCTTCTTTGGCCCAACTACGTGACATTCCCTTCGATGAACTCAAGATTGACCAAGGCTTTGTGCACCGTGCCTGGAATGTTGAAACGTTGCGGGCGATTTATGACGCCAGCCTGGCCCTGGCAAGACAATTGGGCATGGAGGTCGTGGCCGAAGGTGTCGAAGACCGGGATGACTGGAATCTTTTGCTTAGTACGGGATGTGATCTCGCTCAGGGGGCTTTTATCTCCCGGCCCATGCCGGCTGAGGATTTGCTTGGTTGGATGGATGTCTGGCAGGAGCGGGTACGCAACGGGTTCGCCAATGCCGTTAGTGGATAAAATCAAGCACATTAAAAATGCTGAGTAAATAGTCCCGCCTCAACGCTTGCCATAACCGATAGTCAAAACAGCGAAGCGGCACTTTTGGCGGTTCAAGTTGATGGCGTTGTTGGACGAAGCCGCTACGCGGAGAATGCGGTTTTGACGTACCAAGTCAAAATGTAACCTCACCCCTTTCGCGATGGATTGTTCTATGAGGTTATTTCTAAGATGGAAGCATTGTCTGACGAAAATTTCAAACTGAGCTACCAGTCACATCTGAAGCAACTGAAGCTCAAAGACCTGCAGCTCAAAACTATTGAGACCTATTCACAGGCCATCCGCTGAATCGGCGACCTATTTGCCCACAGAGTTTAGGGGTGCCCTTTATTGAGTAAGAATTAACTGTCTCTAATCGGAGACCGTAAATGAAATTTATATTCAACATGTTATGAGCGCATACAAAAAAACGTCCCTGATAAACGACATGATTATTTTTAATATCCGCTAACCAGGACTTTTGTTTATATAAAATATTGTTTTTATAGAATATAAAAATTGGCATTAATTTTGCTAGATAGGTAGGCACTGGCACAAGGTCAGTTTTAAATTTACTTTTAAAAGGAAGCTAAGTAATGAAAAATTTAATGAATATGCTGGTTTTTACTTTAGTAGCTATGGTCAGCTTGCCGGCATTTGCAAATGCCCCTCAGACGGTGGAAGAATGCCAACAGGCTTTTGCTGGTGACGATGCCAAAATTCAGGCTTGTATTGATGGCTTGAGGTAATAATTTGACGATCCCCGGCAAAGCCGGAGGTTTTTTAAGTGTGCTCCCTAAAAGAGCCGATATATTAAAGGAAATTAAGTTATGAAAAATTTCATGGATATGCTGGTTTTTGCATTGGCAGTTTTTGCTGCTTTGCCGTCATATGCAACAAGCGCCCCTAATTCGGCAGCAGATTGCCAAAAAGCTCATGCGGGCGATAAGGTCAAAATCCAGGCTTGTATTGATGGTTTGAAAAAGTAATAAGAAGGCATCCGGTTTTGCCGGAGGTCTTCATAGTTTACTCCTCCAAAATTACTCCTCAACAAGATGGCCTCCGGTTTCGCCGGAGGTCTTCTTAATATACCCCTCAAATTTATTCCTCAAAATCGAATATCAAGCCTTGTCTCGCAACGCAACAGGCCTTACAGATTACACAGCGGATGTAATTTGTAAGGCCTGACCTATTACCCGTTTATATTAAATATTAATAAAGCAACTTGACACTTTGCTATTTTCAGCATGTCCGACCTACTCTTCACAAGGGTGACCAAGTCCGGTTGGGCTAAATGAAATGAAGCAAAGCCGGGCTCTTTAGTTTGGCGAATAGATGCCGTAATATTAACAAATGCTATTTACGTGAAATCTAAAAATACTTCCAATGTAGGCACCCATGACAAACAATACCAAGTACTTTGCTGTAATTTTTGCTTCAATTATTTCTATGTGTGGATGCGCAACGGTTGACACTTTTCAAAAAATGAATTCATCCGAAAGAGCGCACTATGTCTGCTCCAGGGATAAATTCTATGAAAGCTTGAGTAATGAAGAGTTAAAACAACAAGCCAGAATAGACGATATCAGCAGCACTTTAGCGCGAGGCTATCGTGTGCATAAATCCTGCAAAACCGTAAAAGTGGAGAAGCCCGGCACTGTCTCCTGCAAATCGAGTGGCGAAGGCGCTTACACAAATACCGATTGCAGACAAAAAACAAATACAACTTATGAGAATGTTTGTACTGAAACACCGGTATCTATCGACGCAAATTTGGAAAGAGGGAATCTTAAGGTATCCAGAGATATGATGGAAAAAGCCAGGATCGAAAAGAATAATGTATATAGTCAATGCTATTCATTCGTTGAGCCGATGTCCGCTGAGCAAGCCTTTAGTTATTACAAAAGCAGATAAATGAATTTTACAGAAGGGCTAGACGTTAAAGACGGTATCTACCGCGCTAATGCCCCTTAACAAATGGAGATAATTTTCCAGAAACGAAATGGTTCGGTCGCCATCCCGACAGCAGCTTTTCAACAACAAAGTTGTCAATAAATCCAGAGACCAATCCAACTGCAGGATTTGTTGCCTCTAGTGCGAGCGTCAATACGTACCGAAGACTCTTTGCAGGAAGCCGTTGGATCCAACCTTCCGATGAAACATCACGCATGTAGGTTCGAATCAAGTCCTCATCAGGATTGACCGTCTTCAGCCAGTCTTTGAATCTTCCAGCACGATCAAGTAAATTAAGGAATTCGTCAAATGAGCGCTCTCTTAAGTCAATTACCTCCGCCAAACTGGGAGAGTCTGGTAGTACAACTTCAGTAAATTGCTGACGTGAATCCACATTCAATTTCGATCTTCGCAAGAGTTCGGCGTGTCGAACCTGAATAATTGAAGATGTAACGGCGGAAGTCACAAAATCGCCACCATAGAACGATGCCAATGCCAGATCAGCACGCGCATCAAGGATGTTGCTCAACAGGTGAGCGACGGTTAGGGGGTCGACAGGAGGTACGGCTTGAGCGCGCCTTTGGTTGATTGATCTGAGGTCGATGTTTGTGAATACAAAGATTCCTTGGTCTGAATTGATCAATTCAAACTGAAAATCGTCGCCAACTACATGTCCGCCGGGTAAGACGGCAACGGCTTTGCGAATTGCTTGTGCTGAATAATCTGTATCTAACCTGAATATTGCATAAACTTTCCGCAGAGCATTTGCCTCGGTCTTGATACGATTTTTTTGATTTTCAGTCGACACTCCCCCAACCCCCACTGGCAGGGTGAAGCGTGAAGTAGTTATAAAAAAGGGTGGGCGGCATCGTCTCGTGAGCCAAACGTGCCGGGTCATGGGGAGGCCAGCATGGCGCGCACCCTGCTGTTGGGTGGGTAGAGCCGCTGACAGACCGTCGCCAGCAGCGCTTTGACCGGGCATGCTGTTGGCAGGTGCAGCAGCACCCGGTCTTTGTACTGTTTGACGCGCACGGCGATCTTGAACAGCGACAGGATGACTGTCTTGGGCTGAGCGGTAGCCAGCGCGGTGCCTTGCAGACCCAGTTGGCGCAATTGCTGGTGCAACACATATGCCGCCGCCGCAAACAGCAGACGACCAAAGTTGGCGATGAAGGACTGAGCCGAAGTCCGGTCGGCTTTCAGATCGCACTTCACTTGCTTGATCCAGCCCTCCGCTTGCCCGCGCGCGCAATAGTCCTGCTGGTAGAGTGTGCGGGGTGATGGGCCGCGCATCGATGTCACCACGAAGCGCTCGTTGTCCTTGTCTGGCGCGCCAAAGCGACCCGGTAGGACTTCGGCCTTGAGCACCACGCGGAAGGCTTGCGGCCAAGACTTGGCCGCATACTCGAACTCACCGAACAGGCGCACTGCGGCGACGGCTGGCCCCAAGCCCTGAGCGGCCAGTGACCTGCGCAGAGCGAGATGTCCGCGCGCATTCCTCATCAGGCCCTCGGCGCGGCGTGTCAGGACGGCGTTGCCGCCCAGGCCAAAGCCTGTCCTGAGCCTGTCGAAGGGATGAAATCGGCATTGCCATCGGCAACGATCAACGCCATCAACTCGGGGTTGGCGAAGTGACCGTCGCCGCGCAGCACGATATGGGTCTGCGGCCAGTGCTGCCGCAACAAGCCCAGTACGCGCTTCATGATCATGGCGTTCTCGACCCCGGTCGGGCGCTTGCCAGGGCGCAGCACGGCGGTCACCAAGGCACCCTTGCCCGCTTCGAACACCAGCAAGGGCAGGTAGCAATAATGGCCGTAGTGGTGGTTGTAAAAAGACAGCGGCTGTTGCCCGTAGGTGGCATCGTCTGTGTGATCAAGATCGAGTGTGATGCTGGCCGGGGCGCCACTGTAACCGGCGATGAACTGGAGAACCAAGGCACGGGCCATGCGGTAAATATCCCGGCTATTTAACGCACCTTCGAGCCGGGCGTGTGTCGCACCACAAGCCAGCAGGTTGTCTTTCTCCAGCGGCGCTCTGTCCGCTGCCAGCTTGAACAGCGGGTCGCCGCGTAAGGTGTTCGCATCATTGCCGTCCTCATAACCTGAGGCGATCTGAAATATGCGCTGTGTCAGCAAATCGCGCAGGGGGTGGGTGATGTATCGAGTGTCACGGTAATCGGCAATGGCAGCCGTCAGGCGATCAATCAGGCCGATACGACGATCCACGGCACTAAGCACCAAGGCCCCCAAGTCAGAGGATATCTCCCCGCCCGTGAAGTCGCCGCGTATCGTGAAGCCCGCAGCAGGCGGAAATCGGAGTTGTTCTGGGGTAAAATCGGCAGCAGGGCGGGTACATGTAGGCATTTTTTACGAACCGGTGTCTTGATAACTCTAATTATATCAAATGCTTGTCGTGTTATTCGCTCTATTTATGCAAAATTCAGGCTAGGGATTCCGATTTGCCGAATAAGGTAGAACAGTGTTTCACGGTCAATGAATACATGTACTTTCTGATAGTAAAGTAATGCTTCCGCGATTTGACCGGCTGATACTGGCAGACCACCTTCGGCTCGGCGGAGGACAATGTGTTCGAACATCTGAGTAATCCAAAAAACAAAGGGGTCAAGCAAAAAAACAAAGGGGTCAAGTCTCAACACCACGGTTGTCGTGGTCAAACCTTGACGAATCCTCCAGCGTAGTCATGGAATTACACATTTTTATTCAGGTACGATTGCTCCCCGCCACCATCTTGTATTCAAATAAGACGACATTCAATTGCTCCGTTGAACAGCAGGGTGCGGCGTGAAACGGACAGGCGGATGAACTTCGGCATGCGTAAATCGGAGGTAAACAGATAGGCATTCCAGCCGCCGAATTTTTTCTTCAGCACGTCGCCCAGCTTTGGGTATAACTCTTGCAGCTCTTCCAAATCGCCCATGCGCTCGCCATATGGCAGGTTCGCTACCAGCACGCCATGGTCGGCGGGTGCGGAAATCTCCAGCACGTTGGCTTGATTGAGCGTCACTGCTCCACGTAATCCTGCGTTTTCCAGATTGAGGTGTGCGGCTTTAAGTTCGTCACCATATAAATCACTGCCGAAAATCGGCAATGCACTAACCGGCTTTTGTGCCGCTTGCGCTTGGCTGCGCATGTCGCTCCACGCGGCGGCGTCGAAATTTTTCAGTTTCTGGAAGGCAAAGCTGCGGCCAATGCCGGGGGCGATGTTAAGCGACATCAGTGCTGCTTCAATCAGGAAAGTGCCACTGCCGCACATCGGGTCAAGCAGCGGCACGCCGGGCTGCCAACCTGTCAGCAGTAAAATGCCTGCAGCCAGATTCTCGCGCAGGGGGGCAACGTTGGTGTACTGGCGCACACCGCGTTTGAACAGCGCATCGCCGGACGTGTCTACATACAGCGTCATGCGGCTGGACTCAAGGAAGGCATGGATGCGGATATCCGGCGTATGGGTATCCACGCTGGGACGTTCGCCGGTGAGCGCGCGAAATTTATCGCACACGGCATCCTTGATTTTCAGTGTGGCAAAATCCAAACTTTTCAAGGGGCATTTAATTGCCGTCATGTTGACGCGGATGGTGTGCGAGGTGTCGAACCAATCGTTCCACGGCAGCGCATAAGCGGTATCGAAAATGTCCTGCTCGTTGCGGTAGTGTGCGATCGCCACGCGCCACAGCACGCGACTGGCAATGCGGCTGTGCAGATTGACACGATAGCTCAACGAAAAGGGGCCGGTGAAATGCACGCCGCCATCGGTGGTATGCACCTCTTGCGCGCCGAGAGCATTCAGTTCATTGGCGAGCATTGCTTCCAAGCCGCGCGGACAGGGTGAAAAAAAGGTTTCAAGCATATAGTTATACAGGTTTGACGATTACAAGAATGATGATGGCAATCATGAGCAGCACTGGAAATTCATTGAACCAGCGGTAGAAAACGTGGCTGCGCGTATTGCGATCGGTTTTAAAGTCGTGCAGCAGCTTGCCGCAATAGACGTGGTAGGCGATCAACACTAACACCAGCGTGAATTTGATGTGCATCCACCCGCCGGTTACGCCATAACCAAGCCACAGCCACAATCCAAAAATGACAGTCAGTACGCCACCCGGCGTCATGATGCCGTAGAACAATTTGCGTTCCATGATTTTGAATCGCTCGATGCTGGATTTATCCGTGCTCATGGCGTGATACACGAACAGACGCGGCAGATAGAATAAACCAGCGAACCAGGTAACCATAAAAATTACATGTATTGCTTTAATCCATAACATAATTTATTTATTTTGAGGGTGTGTGAATAAATTCAAAATCCAAAGCGAGATAGGAACGCAAATGGGTATGCAGGCAAGCCGCACAGCGCGCGGGTCGCAAATAAATTTAACGAGCAGCGTCTGCTTTAAATGTAAGCGATAAAATTTATTGAGCAACACCCCAGTCATAGCGCTTGTCCCATGAAATTGTGACGCACAATTTCTTTCAACTGTTCCAGACGGCCATGGAAAAAATGCACCGCTCCCGGTAATACTACGATAGGCAGGTGTTGCGGACGCGCCCACTGCATCACGTCCGCCAACGAGACAACTTCATCCAGTTCTCCATGTACCAGCAGTGTGTTGTGCGGCACGGGCGGCATCGCATTACGCATCACTGCCGGCGCAATCAGCACTAGTTGATGCGGAGGCAATTGCTGTGCCGCGCGCGCCTGCACATAACCCCCGAAGGAAAAACCGGATAGGATCAGCGGCAGGTCGCCATATTCGCTCAACGCATAGCGCGTTACGGTGAGCGCATCTTCTACCTCACCATTACCATTATCAAACTCGCCGCTGCTGGCACCGACGCCCCGAAAATTAAAGCGCAGCGCGGCGAATCCCAGTTCGGCAAAAGTCTTGGCCAGTGTGGTTACGATCTTGTTTTCCATCGTCCCGCCCATAGTGGGCAGCGGATGTGCTATCACCGCGATCGCACGCGGTGCAACGTCCGGCATATGCACCACAACCTCCAGCTTACCGGCTGGGCCGGGGATAGTAACCTTTTCTATGGCGGGCATTAAATTTTGAGGCGTTCCACCACACGTCCATGCTGCAAGTGTTCAACGATGATTTCGTCGAGGTCGCTCTCATCCATGTAGGTGTACCACACCCCCTCGGGATATACCACCAATACAGGTCCTTCATCACAGCGATTCATACAGCCTGCCGAGTTGATGCGGATACGATTTTCTTCATTAGACAATCCAAGCATTTGGACTTTATCTTTAACATAGTCGCGCATCCATTGCGCATTAATATTGTTGCAGCACTCCGCGCCTTCTTCGCGCTGGTTGGTACAAAAGAAAACATGCTTTTGATAATGACTCATACAAAACCTCACAAGAAAAAAATTATAATTATACAACTCCTCTGCTATGTATCTTTAACACGCCAAAGGTAGCCGAGCATGAGAAACGGAAATACATAGGCAATAGTTTGCGACAAACCATTGTAATTGAGCAGGTGGCCGTAATTCCATTGGTACAGGCGCATGGCTGCAGAAGGCTCACCGCTATCCAATATCCAGTGCGCCAACACCCAATAACCTAGCGCGACCAGTGCGGAACATTTTCAATAGCTGCGTGCGGGATAATCCGCTAACAGCGATCAGAAGCAGCGCGCCTGAGAAAATGCCAAGCATGGCCTCACCGTTTAGCCATAACAGCAATGCCCATGATTTGAGTAGTATGGCGGCTGCGGTAAATTTGGCCACTGCCACTGCACACAATACCAGCAACAGTGTACTTACTGCTTGGCGGCGTATGCGCAGCAAGGTTAGCAGCAGCATTCCCAGCATCAGCAGATTGAGCAGTACCGCCATGCTTTCCATCCAATTAAATGGTTTGGTCTGCACTACGACGAAAGGTGCTCGCGCCACTTCGCTAATGAACACATTGCCCAGCATGGGCAGCGAAGGATTGATGTGCGCGAACATCCATAGCGCCACTAACGCCAAGCCGAAATCCACTCCTCCGCCGTCATGAAAGAAATGCATGCGCCAGTACGTCAGGTGCAGCGCAAACCACTCGCGTGGCGCAATGCTGACTGCCAGAATCGCCCCCGCCAGCGCACCGCTGCTGTTGGCAAGCAAGTCGAGGCTGGAACTAATACGAACAGGCATATACATTTGCGCGTATTCCATCATGGCAGAAAGCGCTATCCCGCCTAACGTGGCAAGCAGCACAGTCCAGCTTGAGTTGAAGCGCGCGCGTAGTGCCAGCCCAAGCAACAGCCCAAACGGCAAGTAACCAATCAGATTAGCGGCGGCATCGAACCAGGTATATTGCTGCAATAACGGAAATGCCAATACAGCAGAAAATTCCAGCCCCTGCTCCTGCCAACCTGAAAACGGCGATAAGCTGGCATACATGATGAACAGTGCATAACCTGCGGCAAGGTATGTGCGCAGAGGTGCGCGAGGAGACGTGGCAATAGTTTCTTTCATAAGCGGGTTAAGTTTACCCGATTATTTTATTTTGCTCATTTACGGCGCGTAACATTTTACCGTGCGGTAGTAGCGAAATGGTGCATGTTGCGGCGGAATCGGATCGAAATTTTTCTAATTTTTAGAGGTGTCTTTATGCAATTCAATCAAGCGGAACCAAGCGTTTGCAAGCACAGGCTCATCGGTCAATACCCTCAATCCCGGTACTGCTTCCAGCATCTCCTCAAATACCACGTCCAATCGAGTGGCCAGTCGTCCTATCAGGGGGGTCAGGCCACGCCGCAGCCAAGCGCGTTCTCCACGGCGCAGAAATTTATCGAAGAGCAGAATATGCCCCCCCGGCCTGAGTACGCGGGCCGCTTCGGCCAGGCAATGTTGCGGTCGTGATACCACCGCCATAATTAGATGCAGCACAACATAATCGAAGCTACCTGAAGCGAATGGTAAGGCCATGCTGTCGCCTCGCACCCATTGCATGCGTAATCCGGCAGCCTTTGTCTGCGCCCGTGCCAACATTGCACCAGTTAGATCCAGCGCGGTGTATTCATGGCAAGGCGGTAAAAAAGGGAAGTCTAATCCGGTGCCTGCACCACTAAGCAGCACACGTGCTACGCCTTGTTGCGGTAGTCTCGCCAGACTGTGCCGGCGTGAGCTGCGCGTGGCGCGATCAAGAAATACATCATAAAACGGGGCGATGAAACGGTAGCTGGTCTTAAGCGACATTGCGTTAGTGCAATACGCGCGGGACACTCAATACGAACTGGGGAATGGGCGCGTCAAATTTAGTGCCGTCCTCCGCTACCATCTGGTAGCTGCCAGACATAGTGCCCACCTGTGTGGCGAGCACCGAACCGCTTGTATACTCGAAGCTCTGGTTTGGCCTGAGGATCGGTTGTTCACCCACGACCCCCTGGCCGCGCACTTCCTGCACATATTGATTGGCATCGGTAATAATCCAATGACGACTGATCAGCTTGACAGTGGTATCGCTTTCATTGGTTATGGTGATGGTATAAGCGAAAACGAAGCGATTATCGGCTTCATCCGATTGATCGGGCTGATAATTTACTTCGGTGGTGATTTTTATTCTGAATTGATTGTCTTTTTCCATCGCGGTATTACACATCATTTTGTTCGGTATGACAAGGCGGATGGAGACTTGAACTTTAAAAGCAAAGTAAGTCCTAATGTCAGGTTAACATTAATTGTTATGAGTTTAACTTTAAGTAAGGCTACGAAAATCAGGTCACAAAGCTGACGGTGGGTGTTTCTCTAATTTTTGCGTGGAAGCATTATTTTCCATCATCCTGAATTTTATTCGATTTTAGTTGACTGGTATTGAGGGTGGCTAGCAACTATAATCGCGCTCTTGTTTAATTTTTGGTCTTTTCTGGACTATGCAGTTATTCGCCTTCGGCATTAACCATCAGACCGCGCCACTTGATGTGCGTGAGCAGATTGCGTTCAATATCGATGCAATGGAGCCTGCCCTGCGCGACTTGGTCGGGCAAGGGGCAGCCAAGGAAGCGACTATACTTTCCACCTGCAACCGCACCGAGGTTTATTGCTGTACGCGCAAGCCAGCGCAGATCGTTAACTGGTTGGCTAGTTATCATGAATTACAGCCGCGTGAAATTGAGCCATATCTTTATACTCTGCCGCATGAACAGGCGGTGAAGCATGCTTTTCGCGTCGCCAGTGGGTTGGACTCGATGGTGCTGGGTGAGCCGCAAATTCTGGGTCAAATGAAACAGGCAGTACGCTATGCGGAACAGGCTGGCACGCTGGGTTTTCTACTCCATAAGCTATTCCAGCGTACCTTCTCGGTGGCCAAAGATGTGCGTACCCAAACCGAAATTGGATCAAATTTAATTTCCATGGCGGCGGCGGCGGTCAAGCTGGCCGAGCGCATTTTCCCCAGCATTGCCGAACAACGCGTATTGTTCATCGGCGCGGGGGAGATGATCGAATTGAACGCTGTGCATTTCGCGGCTAAATTGCCAAAGCACATTACCGTTGCAAACCGTACCTTGGAGCGCGCCCAGGTATTGGCGCGACGCATTGGCGGACACGCCATCACGTTAAGTGAATTGCCGGAACAACTGGCGCAGCACGATATCATCGTGACCAGTACCGCCAGTCCGCTGCCGATATTGGGTAAGGGTATGGTTGAGCGCGCGCTTAAAATCCGCAAGCATCGCCCTCTTTTCATTGTTGATCTCGCCGTTCCACGCGATGTCGAAGCCGAAGTGGCCGAGATGGACGATGTATTCCTGTATACCGTTGATGATTTGGCCGAAGTTGTGCGCGACGGCTTGGATGCACGTCAGGGTGCGGTAAAAGAAGCTGAAATAATTATTGATTCTGGTGTGGTGGAGTTTATTCACTGGATGGAATCACGAGAGGTCGTGCCCACTATCCGCGCGTTGCGCGATCACGCTGAACGCCAACGTCGGCACGAGATGGAAAAAGCTTTGCGCCTGCTGACCAAAGGCGAAGAGCCGGAAAAGGTACTGGAGTCTTTAAGTAATGCGCTTACCAATAAATTTTTGCATGCACCAACCCATGCGCTGAACCATGTTCAAGCAGAAGAGCGTGAAGCTTTCCTGGATATGTTGCGCCGTATTTATCACATGGGTCCCTCCGAATGAAACCTAGCATTGCCACTAAACTCACCCAATTGGGCGAGCGTCTAGACGAGGTCCGTCGTCTGTTAAGCAGCGAAAATGCCACTCATGATATGGAAAGCTACCTCAAGCTTAATCGCGAACGCGCGGAGCTGGACCCTGTGGTGGAGCTATACCATGCCCATCAAGCCTGCGCTGAGGATATTGCAACCGCACTGGAAATGGCGGATGACCCGGAAATGCGCGAATTTGCCACGGCTGAGGTGAAGCTAGGGCGTGAACGACTGGAGCAGATCGAGATGGATCTGCAGAAGAAGTTGCTGCCTAAGGATCCCAATGACGATCGCAACGTATTTCTGGAAATTCGCGCGGGCACTGGCGGCGACGAGGCGGCATTATTTTCCGGCGACCTGTTTCGCATGTATGCGCGTTTTGCCGAACGTAACCGTTGGCAGGTTGAAGTGATTTCCGAAAGTTGCGGCGAAAAGGGCGGCTTCAAGGAAATCATCGCGCGCATAGTCGGGCAGGGTGCCTATTCGGTGCTGAAATTTGAGTCTGGCGCACATAGAGTGCAGCGCGTTCCGACCACCGAAACGCAAGGCCGAATTCACACGTCGGCCTGCACCGTGGCAGTGCTGCCGGAAGCGGATGAAGTCAGCGACGTGGTGTTAAACCCCGCCGATTTGCGCATCGACACTTTCCGTGCTTCGGGTGCGGGTGGCCAGCACATTAATAAAACCGATTCGGCCGTACGTATTACACACCTGCCTACGGGTACCGTGGTGGAATGCCAGGATGGCCGCTCGCAGCACAAAAACAAGGCCCAAGCGCTGGCAGTGCTGGCCGCGCGGATCAAGGACAAAGAAGAGCGTACCGCTCATGCCAAGCAGGCCGCCGAGCGCAAATCGCTGGTGGGTAGTGGCGATCGCTCGGAACGCATACGCACATACAATTTCCCGCAAGGCCGTGTCACCGACCATCGCATTAACCTCACGTTGTACAAGATGGATCACATTATGGATGGTGACGTCAGCGAGATGTGCAATGCATTGATGGCGGAATATCAGGCAGAGCAGCTGGCAGAACTATCAAATGAAGGGCGCAGCTAAACTTGCTGCGCACCATACAAGAAGTTTTGCTTCAGGATGCAGCATGTTTGACCAAGGCGCTGGCGATAACCCCCAGCAGCGCACGCATTGAAATACAGTGTTTGTTGCAACAAGTGTTAAATGTTCCGCGCGCCTGGTTGCTGGCGCATTCCGAGCACTATCCGAACGAAACCGAGCAAACCCGTTACCGTGAATTGTTGCAGCGCCGCCTTCGGGGAGAGCCGGTTGCCTATCTGCTGGGGGAACGTGAATTCTTTGGGTTAAAGTTCAAGGTGACGCCCGCTACTCTCATTCCCCGTCCAGAAACTGAATTACTGGTTGAGTTGGTCTTGCCGCGTATTGCGCAGCAGGGTTTATGCCGTGTGCTCGACCTGGGCACGGGCAGTGGTGCAATTGCTCTGGCGCTTGCCCATGCGCGCCCGGATGTTGAAGTGCTTGGCTGCGATGCCTCCACTACGGCACTGACGGTTGCGCAAGCAAACGCACAGCAACTGGCCATTGCCAATGTGGCTTTCATGCACAGCGACTGGTTCGAGGCATTCACAGCACAAAAATTCAACATCATCGTATCCAATCCGCCCTACATTGCGGCTGGCGATCCCCATCTGGCGCAGGGCGATGTGCGCTTTGAACCCATATCTGCGCTTGTATCCGGCAGCGATGGCCTGCACGACATCCGTTATATTGCGGCTCATGCTCCAGATTATCTTGAACCCGGTGGCTGGTTGCTCCTTGAGCACGGCTACGACCAAGCCACACAGGTTCGTGAATTGATGCAGCAGGCGGGGTTCGACGCAGTATTTTCGGCGTGTGATCTGGCGGGGATAGAGCGGGTCAGCGGTGGACGTATCGCTTGAGGGTATATAGTCGCAACCAAGCGTTCATGAATGAATTCATTTTGGCTAATCCACTTGGCTGCACTGAAATTATTGGTTCAATAGCTGACAGCTAAATTGACACCCAATCCTTGGGCACTAAGAATTTTTCATACAACGCCGCCTCATGTGATCCCTTCTCCGGGTGCCAGTCATAGCGCCATTTCACCAGTGGTGGCATGGATAGCAAAATAGACTCGATACGCCCATTGCTTTGCAGACCGAAGATTGTGCCACGGTCTATTACCAGATTGAATTCGACATAACGTCCTCGCCGATAAAGCTGGAAGTCACGTTCACGTTCACCGTAGGGTATGTCCTTGCGGCGCTCCAGGATAGGCACATAAGCGGAAATAAAGTGATTTCCCACGCTTTGTTGAATGGCAAAAGCGGTCGCAAAATCCGGCTCGCTCAAGTCGTCGAAGAAGATACCACCCACACCACGCGGTTCCTTGCGATGCTTGAGAAAGAAATATTCATCGCACCACTTTTTGTATTTTGGAAAGAGATGATCGCCAAACGGCGTCAGCGCGTTCTGGCAAGTTTGATGGAAATGAACGGCATCTTCCTCAAAACCATAATAGGGGGTTAAATCCATTCCGCCGCCAAACCAGAATGCGATTTCACCATTATCTTTTTTCGCCATGAACATACGCACATTCATATGGACGGTAGGTGCATAAGGGTTACGCGGGTGGAATACCAAGGACACGCCCATTGCCTCCCATGTACACCCTGCCAATTCCGGACGATGTGCCGTAGCGGAAGGAGGCATCTTGTCGCCCGTTACATGAGAGAAAGCTACCCCGCCGCGTTCCAGGACATTTCCTTCTTCGAGGATGCAGCTTCGTCCGCCACCACCTTCCGGGCGTTCCCAGCTGTCGCGCCGAAATTTATTGCCGTCCACCTGTTCCAAACGAGACACAATGGTGTCCTGCAAATCGAACAAGAATTTTTTGACTGCGGCACTATCCATGCTTTCTCCGATTAGTTTCGTATTTATTTGCGGATGAGCTATGACTCACCCAGACACGCATTCCTTGAGCTTTTTACCGATGCTGCATCGCATGGCTGTATGTGGGAATAGCCCAAGTCATACCGATATTCTGTGGGATTGAAACAGCAGCTTTCTGAAGCGGTCTTTACTTCCTGGGCAAAGTAGCGCGATAGCCAATATCGTGGCGCATCTGACTGCCCTCGAAATGAATATTCTCGGCAACCTGATAAGCACGGCGCTGTGCAATTTTTACGCTATCGCCCAACGCAGTAATGCACAACACACGTCCTCCGCTGGTGACTACCTTGCCATTCTGCATGCTGGTGCCAGCATGAAACACATGTGCATCTTCCTGTGCTTTGGGCAGGCCGCTAATGACATCGCCTTTTCGAGGCGTGTCGGGATAGTTGGCGGCAGCCATTACCACACCGAGCGCAGCGCGCCTATCCCATTCCGCCTCCACCTTATTTAAGGTGCCGTTGACTGCATGCTCCAGTAGTATCAGCAAATCACTCTTCAGGCGCAACATGATCGGCTGGGTTTCTGGATCGCCCATACGACAATTAAATTCTAGCACCTTGTAATTATTTTGTGGGTCTATCATCAGACCGGCATATAGAAAACCGGTGTAAGAGTTCCCTTCTTTTTCCATGCCCTGCACCACTGGCATTATGACTTCGCGCAACACACGCGCATGCAGTTCAGGTGTGACCACCGGCGCAGGAGAATATGCGCCCATGCCGCCGGTGTTGGGCCCATTATCGCCATCCAATAGCCGTTTATGATCCTGGCTCGTCGCCAGCGGGAGTACATGTTTGCCGTCCACCATAACGATGAAACTGGCTTCCTCGCCAATCAGAAATTCCTCGATTATCACGCGCGCGCCAGCATCACCCAATTTGTTGTCGGATAACATCATGGTTATAGCTTCATGAGCTTCCGGCACGGTCATTGCTACGACCACGCCCTTGCCTGCAGCCAAACCATCAGCCTTGATTACAATGGGTGCACCTTGTTTTTCCACGTAAGCACACGCATCCGCTACCTTGCTGAAGGTTTGATAAAACGCAGTGGGAATATTGTGCCGCACCATGAAATTTTTGGCGAAATCCTTTGAGCTTTCCAGTTGTGCCGCCGCTTTGGTTGGGCCAAAAATTTTCAGCCCGGCGGCACGAAAGTCATCCACGATGCCAGCTGCCAGAGGGACTTCCGGGCCGACTACGGTAAGATGGATTTGTTCGCGTTGTGCGAATGCGATGAGATCGGGAATAGCGGTGATGGCAATATTCTCCACGCCGCTTTCAAGCGCTGTACCGGCATTGCCCGGCGCGACGTACACCCTCTGCACCTTGGCGGCTTGCGCTAGACGCCATGCCAGTGCATGTTCTCGACCACCGCCCCCAACAACCAGAATTTTCATAACATAACCCCAACTTTGTCACAGAGGTCACAAAGACAAAAAACTTGGAGCAAGTAAGGTGGGCTTGTGTCTCTGTGGTTAAAATTTTTAATGTCTAAAATGCCGATAGCCCGTAAATACCATCACCAACCCATGTTCATCCGCTGCAGCAATAACTTCCTCATCACGCATGCTGCCACCAGGCTGGATTACTGCTTTCGCGCCGACTTCGGCCAACACGTCTATGCCATCACGAAACGGGAAGAAGGCGTCTGACGCGACGACTGAACCAACCAGGCTGCAAGTTGCATTTTGTGCCTTGATGGTGGCGATACGTGTGCTATCTACCCGGCTCATTTGCCCGGCGCCTACGCCTAACGTGTGCCCGTCTTTGCAGAACACGATGGCATTTGATTTCACGTATTTGGCCACGCGCCAGGCGAACAACAGGTCCTTTAACTGTTCAGCACTCGGCTGTGCTTTAGTAACTACGCGCAATTGCTCGGCTTGCACATCCAAAGTATCAGGTGATTGCACCAGTAATCCGCCGTTCACGCGCTTAAAATCATATTGATTGTGCGACTTGGACAGTGGCACGGTGAGCAGACGCACATTTTGTTTTGCGGCCACGACCTGTTGTGCTGCTTCAGTCACGGAAGGCGCAATAATCACTTCAACAAACTGGTTGGCTGTAATAGCCGTTGCGGTTTCTGCATCCAGCTCGCGGTTAAACGCGATGATGCCACCGAATGCAGAAGTGGGATCCGTTTTATAAGCCAACTGGTAGGCATTGAGAGGTGCATCGGCAATCGCAACGCCGCACGGATTGGCGTGCTTGACGATGACGCAGGCGGGCTGCTCAAATGTCTTGACGCATTCCCACGCCGCATCGGCATCGCCGATGTTGTTATAGGACAGCTCTTTGCCCTGCAATTGGGTGTAATCGGCAATGCCGCCCGGCTCCGCATCCAGATCACGGTAGAAGGCTGCATTTTGATGAGGATTTTCGCCGTAGCGCATGTCCTGCACTTTGGTAAAGTTGAAGTTGATTTGTGTCGGATACTCGCTGCGTGTGCCGTCGGCTTGGACTGTAGTAAGGTAATTGCTGATCGCGCTGTCATACGCAGCAGTGTGCGAGAAAGCTTTTTTCGCCAGATCGAAACGCGTGGCGCTGGAAACCGCGCCGCCATTAGCATGCATTTCGGTCAGAATGGTGCTGTAGTCTTTTGAGTCGGTGACGATGGCTACATGTTGATGATTCTTCGCTGCGGCGCGCACCATGGTGGGGCCGCCAATGTCGATGTTCTCGATGGCATCTGTCAGTGTGCAATCGGGTTTGGCAATGGTAGCGCCGAACGGATACAAATTTACTACTACCAGATCAATGGTCGGGATGCTGTGCTTTTCCAGTGTGGCGACATGTTCCGGTAGATCCCGTCGCGCCAGAATTCCGGCATGGACTTTCGGTTGCAGTGTTTTTACGCGTCCATCCAGCATCTCGGGGAAGCCAGTGTAATCGGCCACTTCCGTGACCGAAATGCCGTTATCGGCAAGCATCTTGGCTGTGCCGCCAGTGGACAGAATGGTAACGCCTAGTTGTTGCAAACCCTTGGCGAATTCCAGTACGCCGGTTTTGTCCGACACACTGATGAGGGCTTGTTTGATTGGAGCCATATTTAACTTTTCTTTTCGTTCGATTTAATAAATTGGGATCTTTGAACAGCCCTGCGTTCGGGCCGGTTATTGGGCTGCAAGTTCGAAGTTTTGCTCGGCGTGCTGTGTTGCAGAATTTTCTTTCGTAATGTATTGCGGTTAAGCCCCAATAATTCGGCGGCTCGCGTCTGGTTGCCACCCGCATGTTGCAGAACGGCTTCGATTAATGGTTTTTCAACACAATTCATTACCATGTCATACACCGCACATGATGGATTCTCACCATCGAGATCCTTGAAGTAATCGTCCACCGCCTTGCGCACATACTTCGCGACGTCGTTCTCACCCAACATACAATCATCTTCACTTTTCATGCAGCCAGCTCCTTAACGTAGGACAGGCGCTCGCCGCCCTGTAATTGCACGTCAAAAAAATCATTTACCGCCATTAATTGTTCTGCACTGCTTTCCAGTTGATTCATATGGTGGCGAAAGTGCGCAGAGCCAATCAGTCCTTTGGTGTACCAGGAGATATGTTTGCGCGCTACGCGCAAACCCGTGTGTTCACCATAAAATGAGTAAAGTTCATTTACATGCTTAAGCAGCACGCGAAGCACCTCGTTCACTTGCGGTGCGGGTAAATGTGTGCCGGTCTTGATGAAATGCTCGATCTCACGAAACAGCCACGGACGTCCTTGTGCGGCGCGCCCTATCATTACGGCATCCGCGCCAGTCTGCTGTAACACATAGCGGGCTTTTTCCGGGGTAGTGATATCGCCGTTAGCGATAACAGGGATGTTGACGTTGGCCTTTACTGCGGTGATTGTGTCATATTCAGCATCGCCGGTGTAAGCGCAAGCACGAGTTCGCCCGTGAATGGCGAGTGCCTGAATACCGCTTGCCTCGGCGATTTGGGCGATACGAATTGCATTACGGTTTTGCTTATCCCAGCCGGTACGTATTTTAAGCGTCACCGGCACGGCCACCGCGCCTACCACTGCCTCCAATATTCGCGCTACCAGTGCTTCATCCTGCAACAGCGCGGAACCGGCCATCACGTTGCAAATTTTCTTCGCGGGACAACCCATATTTATGTCGATGATCTGTGCGCCCTCATCCACATTATATTGAGCGGCCCGCGCCAGCATTTCGGGGTCGGCACCGACAATCTGTACTGAGATGGGATCGACTTCGCCCTCGTGATTGGCGCGCCGCTTGGTCTTCTCGGATCCGTAGAGCAGAGAGTTGGAAGACACCATCTCGCTTACTGCCATGCCTGCGCCCATACTTTTGCACAACATGCGAAATGGACGATCGGTTACCCCCGCCATGGGGGCAACGATCAGATTGTTCTTGAGATGATAGGGACCGATGCGCATGACGTTTCCCGAAAGGTGGCAGAGTATAAATTAATCAAACGCCTCGTGCTATCATCACTCGTCCAGAAGTGAAAAAATATTTTAGCAATGACATTCGACGTCCTGATTATAGGCGGCGGTCTGGTTGGTGCCAGTCTGGCCGCAGCGCTCAAGTCCAGCGGATTGAATATGGCTTTGGTGGAAACCCAACCCACCGCCCCCTCTAATATTGAGGGCTGGGACAACCGCATCTATGCGATCAGTCCCGGCGGAGCTGCCTTTCTTACGCAATGCGATGCCTGGCAACAACTGGATATGAAACGCGTGCAGCCGGTCGAAACCATGCGCGTGTTTGGCGATGATGACACGAAACTTGATTTCAGTGCTTATCAACTGGGCGAGCCGGAGTTGGCCTTCATCCTGGAAAATCGTCAACTGCAGCAAGTGCTGTGGCAAGGATTGCAAGAGCAGGACAATTTATCCCTTTTTCACCCAGCGCGCTGTGCCAGTCTGGTCTGGCATGATGATGCCGCGCACCTTCAACTGGAAGACGGGCGGACGCTCAAAGCAAAACTGGTGGTCGGCGCAGATGGGGGGAATTCCTGGGTGCGACAACAGGCCGGTATCGTTGCACCGCCCACACTTTATAATCAGCATGGCGTAGTAGCGAATTTCACCGTCGAAAAAGCACACCGCTCTACAGCCTTTCAATGGTTTCAGCCGGACGGCATTCTCGCCTTACTGCCCTTGCCGCAACAGAAGGTTTCAATGGTATGGTCGGTAAGCCCGGAAAAATCAGAGGTTCTGCTGCAACTGTCGCATGAAGAATTATGTGCACAAGTTGCTGAAGCCTCACACCACACCCTGGGCGGACTGCAATTGGTCACGCCGCCCGCCGCTTTCCCATTGCGTTTGTTGAGTCTGCCACAAATCATCAAACCACGTCTGGCGCTGGTGGGCGATGCCGCGCACAATATACACCCTCTTGCCGGGCAGGGCGTCAACCTGGGCTTCCGCGATGCACGCCAGCTGGGGCAAGTGTTGCTTCAACGTGATGCACAACAAGATTGCGGTAACATACACCTGCTGCGTCGTTATGAGCGTGCGCGCAAGGAAGATATCCTCTCCATGCAGCTCACCACTGATGTGCTAAAGAAACTGTTCAATAATAGCAATCCGCTGCTGCGCGCCACGCGCAACCTCGGCCTTGCGGCTACTAATCGATTTTCACCTCTGAAAAAAATGCTGGCGCGCCACGCACTCAATTAACTTAATTCAGGAATTCATCATGATTAAATTGCTTCTGGTACTGCTGGTCTCGTTTTCATTTTCTTATGCTCATGCTGATGCCGCCAAGGTTAAAGACCTTCTGCAAAAGCAATATCCGCAGCTTGGAAAGATTGAAAAAACAAACAATGCCAATATTCTTGGTTTGTATGAAGTGGTGGCGCAAGGCCAGCTGTTTTATACCGATGAGAAAGCACAGTATCTCATCAGCGGTAACATCTATGATCTGAAGACTATGAGCAATCTAACGGAGGAGCGCTCACGCAAATTGTTCGCGATGGACTTCAACAGCCTACCCTTTGATCTTGCAATAAAAAAAGTAAAAGGTAACGGTAAGCGGAAGATGGCATATTTTAGCGATCCGAATTGCGGCTTCTGCAAAAAGCTGGAAAATGAGTTGAAAAATGTGGACAACGTCACTCTGTATTTATTCATGCTATCTATATTCCAAGGTTCCGACAAAAAGGTAGAGGGCGTTTGGTGCAGCAAGGATCAAGTCAAAGCGTGGGACAATTTGATGCTGAACAACGTGCTGCCTGCTGTGGGAAAATGCAACGCCCCGACCGCGAAATTAATGGCGCTAAGCCAAAAATTAAACATAAATGGCACCCCGGCGCTTATATTTGCTGATGGTATTCTGGTCTCCGGATTCAGACCTGCTGCAGTATTGGAAAAGTCGTTGGATGCGCAGTAAGTATCTGATTGTTTTGTGTATGTTAACTATTTTCGGTTGCCGGTTTCAATTTTATTAACTCATGTAAACGGTAGCGTTCCGAATGACTACAAAGTCAAGCGACTTTAGGATGGGGCATACTTGGTGTAACACGTGTACTGCAATTTTGGTCACTTGTTGCTTTTGAGATGGAAATACTCATTAACCAAGTGACATGAGGTTAGACTCGATTTAATCTGCCGCCTCACTTTTCAGTCTGCCACGCGGCAGAAGCATTGCTCGCCGTTCCGTGAGTGCCGCCACCTTTGTGCCACAGCGGTTATCGTCTAAAGCCCGCTTTTATTTTTGTTGCATCACGGATAACTTTCACATCCGCCTTGGCAACCTGAGTGCGGAACGGCTGTGGATAAGCAGACTGACGCTCCTTATCCGTGCGGCCACGGCTTTTGAACAGCTCATGCGGAATAGTCGACCCCTCCGAGTGAGAAAGGGTGGCGCCCCCTTGCTCTCTTACCCTTCCTTTATAACGGTTTAATTCAACGAAAATTAGATTGTTAAGACAATTTATAAACGTTCGGGTTGATGAGCCAATAGAACAGGCTATAATAACTTTTTTTATGTATCTTAACGACGATAAACTCATGCCAAACGACGATAAACTCACACCCAGTAGCGACCAGCCTATACCTGCTGTCGGCAATCCATCATCCCGTAAAGACATGCCCCTGATTCCGATGGCCGACTGGGAGATCGATGATAATCCCCCTCTGGTTCCTGATTATCCCGATGTTCCCAAGGCTCTTAACGAAAACCCCAATCTCGTTGCTGACCCCAGAAATTATCCAAAGAAAAAACCGGTTAAGCGTGAAACCCACCCTTCCGGGTGGACAGATATGTCACATATTTTGCCACCGGAAATACATCCCTTATATAAAAAAGCATGGCTCGGCGCGCTTGAGCTGAATAACCGAGTTGTTATGGCGCCCATGACCCGCAGCCGGGCTGCGCTAGGCAACGTGCCGAATGCCATGAATGCAACTTACTACTCTCAACGCTGTGGTGCTGGCCTAATAATTTCAGAACCGACTCAAGTTTCTGATCAAGGGATTGGTTATCCGGGTACACCGGGTATCTCCACTCGCGAGCAGATTGATGGCTGGAAAGTGGTAACTGCCCACGTTCGCAGAACGGGGGGCAAGATTTTTATGAACTTGTCACATGTTGGTCGAATTTCACATCCATCGCTGCAGCCTTTCCAAAGTGTGCCAGTTGCCCCTTCTGCTATTCAGCCGGCAGGGGAGGTTTTTACGCCAAAAGGAATGATGCCCTTCGTGGTTCCCCGTGCGTTAGAAGTTTCTGAGATGGCGAGTATTGCCGAGCAATATAAGCAAGCTGCGCGTAATGCGGAAGAAGCATGGCTAGACGGTATAGAAATTGACGCCGCGAATGGATATCTGCTCGACCAATTTTTGCGAGATAGCACGAATCAACGGACAGACGAGTACGGCGGTTCGATTGAGAATCGCAGCCGCTTGCTGTTTGAAGTAATTCAGGCGGTATGCAGTGTGTATCCATCTCAAAAAGTTGGCGTCCGACTGTCCCCAGTCAATCCATTAAATGACATTTCTGACTCTACACCGCAAGAGACATTCGAATACGTAGTCGAACAGTTGAATCGTTTCGATCTGGCTTATATACACATAGTTGAGGAACATCCTTCGACATTCAATTTTCAGCGCTTACGAACCTTATTCAGAGGCAAATACATAGCCAATGGTGGTTACGACGCAGCGCGTGCCGAGGCAGCGATTGTGGAGAAGACTGCTGACTTTGTGTCATTCGGCGCGCTCTTTATTGCCAACCCAGATTTACCATTGCGGTTGCGGGAACGCAGAGATTACAACGCACCAGATACGGCAACGTTCTATGGCGGCGAAGCAGCTGGCTACATCGATTACCCATCGTTGCTATACTAGAGGCACAGTAATATGGAGAGTTGTGCTTAGCAACAATAAGCAATTATCCACCATAAAGTTTTTAAATGTTGAGCTCCTGGCAGCCTGTCCGACTTAAATTTTCACTACGATTCTTTAAGTCAGACAGGCTGTTAGCACTAAATGGCTCTGATAACAGAGAACAATTAGGGTAGTTGGAAGTGCGTGGATGAAAACAGGGATTTTAAGGCTCCAGCTCAACTTGGCAATTGACATTGTACAAGCAAATGAATTCGATAATGACAAAAGCAAATTTTATTAAAAAAATTGCCATTGTGGCGGTAACATTAATCGCTCTCTGCGCTGTTTATCTGTGGGTTGTTTTTAACTGGAGCTATTCAACTGGTGAACGAACTGGATATGTTCAAAAGTTTTCAAAAAAGGGATGGGTATGTAAAACATGGGAAGGTGAATTAAGTATGATGTTTCTTCCTGGTCAAGTACCAGAGAAATTCCTATTCACTGTAAGAGATAATGCCGTTGCCGAAAAGCTCAATCGAAGTCTCAGTAAAAAAGTGAGTCTCAATTACGATCAGCACAAAGGAATTCCGACAAGTTGTTTCGGTGATACGGAGTTTTTTATTTCCGATGTCAAAACGATAGAATAGTTCCAGATTGTCCCTTGGATTCGTGCTTCCAAGGGACAATTTTGGATTTCATCTAAATCATTTTGAAGAGATTTATAGTCCGGCGTCAGCCCGCAGGGCAGATGCCTTGTCTGTTGCTTCCCAGGTAAACTCTGGTTCTTCGCGGCCAAAATGGCCGTAAGCGGCAGTATTGGTATAAATCGGGCGCAATAGCTCGAGCATTTGCACTATGCCTTTTGGCCGCAGGTCGAAATGTTTTTTTACCAACTCCGCAATTTTTTCATCAGGAATTTTACCCGTGCCATAACTGGTGACCCACACACTAGTGGGTAGAGCCACGCCAATCGCATAGGAAATCTGAATCAAGCACTTGCGGGCCAGACCAGCAGCTACGATATTCTTGGCAATATAACGGCCAGCGTATGCCGCGGAACGATCTACCTTGGACGGGTCTTTGCCGGAAAATGCACCACCGCCGTGTGGAGCGGAGCCACCATAGGTGTCCACAATAATCTTGCGCCCTGTCAGGCCGCAGTCGCCTTGCGGGCCACCGATTACAAAACGGCCAGTGGGATTTACCAAATACTTAATGTCGCCTTTGATTAGTTCCTGCGGTAGCACGGGCTTGATAATGTCTTCAATTACGGCTTCACGAATGGTCTCTAGCGACATCTCAGGGGCGTGCTGAGTAGATAGCACTATCGTGTCGATGGAGTGTGGATTGCCATCCACATAACGGATGGTGACTTGCGCTTTAGCATCGGGACGCAGCCAATTAAGGCGACCATCGCGGCGCAGTTGCGACTGGCGCTCGACCACGCGGTGTGCCAGATGAATTGGTAGCGGCATCAGCGTGGCTGTTTCATCGCAAGCATAACCGAACATCAGGCCTTGATCGCCTGCACCTTGATCCATGTACTCATGAGATGAGCGATCAACACCTTGAGCGATGTCCGGACTTTGCTTGTCATAAGCAACAAGCACGGCACAACCTTTGTAGTCTATGCCGTATTCGGTATTATCATAGCCGATGCGCTTGATGCAATCGCGCGCAACTTTGATATAGTCAACATTAGCGCTGGTGGTTATTTCACCGGCAAGTACCACGAGGCCGGTGTTGACTAATGTCTCAGCGGCTACTCGCGCATAGGGGTCTTGCGCTAGAATAGCATCCAGAATGGAATCGGAAATTTGATCCGCAACTTTGTCGGGATGCCCTTCAGACACTGATTCGGATGTAAACAGAAATTCATTCATAAACTCCCCTTAAGATAGAGTTGGTTGAGAAAGCCGTTCATTATAGCAATTACTGGTTGTAATTACCCCCATGATACCCTCACTTGTAGCAAGGCTATTCAATTTGGTAGCGCGTTTGCCGCTGAGTGTATTACACCGTCTTGGTGCCGTGCTGGGAAAATTGACTTATAGTCTGTCCGACAAGTATGCAGAACGGATGCGCGACAACCTCAGCAATGCATTAAAAAGGCGACCAGAAGCAGATTTTCGCAGGGTATTAAATGCCAGCATAGTTGAAGCAGGCAAGGGGGCGACCGAGTTGCTGTGGGTTTGGTGTAGGCCGCTAGCGGAGGTGACCGCTAGCGTCAAAGCCTGTTATGGCTGGGAGTGTATTGAGGCGGCGCGCGCGCGTGGCAAGGGGATAATTTTTTTAACGCCGCACTTGGGATGTTTCGATGTGTCAGCCCTATATGTCGCTGAACACCTGCCGCTTACCGTGCTGTATCGCCCACCTAAGTTAATCTGGTTGGAGCATGTGATGCGCAGCGGTCGCGAACGAGCCCAATTGCGACTGGCGCGTACCGATGTAAGCGGGGTGCGTCAATTGTATAAAGCACTCAAGCGGGCTGAAGCGATAGGGCTTTTGCCAGATCAGGTACCCGGCAATGGCGAGGGGGAATGGGCCGACTTCTTCGGGCGACCAGCCTACACCATGACGTTGATTGGGCGCTTGGTGAAGTCCAGCGGCGCAGCGGTAGTGATGACATCTGTCGAACGATTAACGAATGGGGCGGGATATGTCCTACGCTTCACGCCGCTGGAATTCAATATTGATTTGCCCATAGGTCGACAGGTCAATGTAGCACTTGAAGAATTGGTCCTCGTAAATCCTGCGCAATATTTATGGAGTTACAATCGCTACAAGACTCCAGCGGGCATTAAGTCAGCCACAAAGCAAGACGTCAATCCAATATGATGGTACGTTGCGGTGTTTTATTGCTGTGGTTACTGCATTTTCTTCCATACCGACTGCAAGCGTGGATTGGTAATGTTCTGGGAACGCTGCTTTATCTGTTTACAGCCAAGCGTCGTCGCGTGGCAAGTATTAATTTGCGTTTATGTTTCCCCGAACTGAGTGAAGCAGAGCGATCGAAGCTAGTGCGGCAGCATTTTAATGCCTTAGGTCGCAGTATTGTGGAGCGGGGTATTTTATGGTGGTCCAGCCGCGAGCGCATCCAGAAGTTGATACGGGTTGAAGGTGCGGAGCATTTTCAAAATGCACTCGGAAACCCACTGATTTTGCTGACGTCCCATTTTGTTGCTCTGGATGTTGGTGGTTCCTGGATTACCCAGCATACGGATGGAGTTAGTGTGTACTCTAAACAAAAGAATGCATACTTGCAAAACTTGGTGTTGCAGAAACGCGCTCGTTTCGGCAAGCAATCCTTATATGCTCGACAAGCGGGGATGCGCCCGGTAGTAAAATCATTACGCGAATGTCGGCCATTTTATTATTTTACGGATCAAGACTGGACCACCAAGGACGGTGTGTTTGTTCCATTCTTTAGTATACCAGCCGCTACGTTGGCGACGCTGCCACGCCTGGTAGCAATGGCTAACGCAAAGGTGGTGCCGTGTATCACACGGGTATTGCCGGATTACAAGGGGTATGAAGTGCGTTTTTATCCGGCGTGGGAAAACTATCCTACCAATGATTTAATAGCTGATACCCGCCGCATCAACGAATTCATCGAACAGCGAGTGCGGGAAATGCCTGAACAATATTTCTGGCTGCACAGGCGATTTAAAACTCGGCCCGAGGGCGAAGAAAGTTTTTACAAATGAAATATCGTGACCTACGCGACTTTATCTCGCAATTAGAAAAACTGGGTGAGCTCAAGCACGTGATGACGCCAGTTTCCCCGCATTTGGAGATGACGGAAATCTGCGACCGCGTGTTGCAGGCACAAGGCCCTGCTGTGCTGTTTGACAATCCTGCAGGACACAACATACCTGTTCTGGCGAATTTGTTCGGTACGCCGCACCGTGTGGCATTGGGCATGGGCGAGGAAAGCGTAACGGCATTACGTGAAGTGGGCAAGTTGCTGGCTTACCTGAAAGAACCCGAGCCACCCAAAGGGTTGAAGGATGCCTGGGACAAGTGGCCGATATTGAAGCAGGTATTGAATATGGCGCCCAAGGTGGTTCCGAGCGCTCCCTGCCAGGAAGTAGTATGGGAAGGTAGCGAAGTAGACCTGAGCAGGCTGCCCATACAAACTTGCTGGCCAGGAGATGCGGCACCCCTGATTAGCTGGGGGCTGGTGGTGACCCGCGGCCCCAACAAGCCGCGCCAGAATCTTGGCATTTACCGCCAGCAGGTGATCGCGCCCAACAAGGTCATTATGCGCTGGCTGGCGCATCGCGGAGGCGCGCTGGATTATCAGGAGTGGTGCAAAACACATCCGGGTCAGCCGTTCCCGCTGGCAGTGGTGATTGGTGCCGACCCGGCTACCATTTTGGGCGCGGTCACGCCGGTACCGGACAGCCTGTCTGAATATCAATTTGCTGGGTTGTTGCGTGGATCGAAAACCGAATTGGTTAAGTGTATTGGTAACACTTTGCAAGTGCCTGCCAGCGCCGAGATTGTGCTGGAGGGAATGATCCACCCAAATGATATCGCGTTGGAAGGCCCGTTTGGTGACCACACCGGTTATTACAATGAGCAGGAAAAATTTCCGGTATTCACTATTGAGCGCATTACCATGCGTCGCAATCCCATTTATCACTCCACCTATACCGGCAAACCGCCAGATGAGCCGGCAATTTTGGGTGTGGCATTGAACGAAGTGTTCGTGCCACTTCTACAGAAGCAGTTCCCCGAAATTTCGGATTTCTACCTGCCGCCAGAGGGCTGTTCTTATCGTTTGGCAATTGTATCCATGAAGAAACAGTACCCGGGACATGCCAAACGCGTGATGTTCGGCATCTGGTCCTACCTGCGCCAGTTCATGTACACCAAGTTCATCATCGTGGTGGATGACGACATCGATATCCGTAAATGGCAGGAAGTCATCTGGGCGATCACTACACGCGTCGATCCCACACGCGACACACTGCTGGTGGACAATACACCCATTGATTATCTGGATTTCGCCAGCCCGGTATCCGGCTTGGGCAGCAAGATGGGACTGGATGCGACCAACAAATGGCCGGGTGAAACGCAACGAGAGTGGGGTACGCCAATTGCGATGGACGACGCGACCAAGTGTCGTGTAGATGCAATGTGGGGGGAGCTTGGCTTGTAATTGCCAGCGCTAATCCATTACCAGTACGACTTTTCCAGTGACGCCGCCTTTTTCAATGAGACGGTGCGCTTGGGCTGCATCTTTCAATGGCAGCATCCAATTCACCAGCACGCCGAGCTTACCTGCTTCAATTAGCTTCGCGCCCTGCTCCAGTATTTTGCGCTGGCGTATACGCTCGTCATGTAAATGCATCAATTGCGGCGTGAGCATCAGTTCGTAGCACAGCGACAGATTGCGCAGTCGCGCCAGTTGGGTATCAGCCAATGACAGCGGAGTGGACAACAAGCTGACCAATTTGCCGCCGATGCGCGTTGCATTGAACGAGCGCAGGAAAACCTCGCTACCTACCGTGTCAAATACCACGTCCATACCCTTATCAGCGGTCCAGACAAGTGCTTCCCGCACGAAGTCCTGCTCGCGGTAGTTAATGATTTTTTCTGCACCGAGACCCTGCGCCAGCCCGGCCTTCTTGTCATCGCTTACTGTTACCGCGACGTGCGCGCCCAGATGGTGGGCTAGTTGCACGGCGATATGACCGACACCCCCAGCCGCGGCATGAATGAGGATGGTTTGTTTGGATTGCAGATTAACGCGTTCGACTAGCGCTTCCCACACGGTAATCAGCACCAGTGGCAGCGCAGCGCTTTCATGCAGACTAAGGTTGGCTGGTTTGAAAGCGCAGTAGTCTTCATGCAGGTTGGTATATTCGGCATAGCAGCCGGACTCGTCGCCGATGCCACCGTTGCAGAAATAGACCGCATCACCGACTGTAAAACGCGTCACGGCGGTGCCAATGGTATCTATGATACCTGCCCCATCGCAACCGAGGATGGCGGGAAGTTTGTCAGGGTAATAGGCTGGTTTGGCGCGCAGTTTGGTGTCCAGCGGATTGATACCCGCGCCAGCCAGCTTGACCCGCACATGGTGTTTTGAGGGGAGTTCGGGTAGGGGAATTTCGCGCAGCTGCAACACATCGGGGCTGCCAGCTGCGGTCATTAAAATTGCTTTCATTTACATAGCCAGGAATGGATGGTTAGCGGAGTAATTGAGCCGAAGCAACAAATTACCCGAAAGGCTCTCATGAAAACCATTGAAAATCAAGTGTATAGCCTGGTCAGTTTGAGAGAGGTGTGGTATGTTAAACTCGCTTAATAAATTTAGCGAGTTTAACCATGTCAGGAAATACATTCGGTACTTTATTCTGCGTTACATCTTTTGGCGAATCGCATGGTGCTGCAATCGGTTGCGTGGTGGATGGTTGTCCACCTGGAATGGCGTTGAGCACAGCAGACATTCAACGCGAGCTAGACCGACGTAAGCCCGGCACTTCGCGCCACGTCACCCAAAGGCGCGAGACAGACACGGTAGAAATTTTATCCGGTATCTTTGAAGGCAAGACCACTGGCACACCGATTGCGTTATTGATCCGCAACGAAGACCAACGTAGCAAAGACTATGGCAACATCGCCGAAAGCTTTCGCCCCGGCCATGCCGATTACACTTATTGGCAAAAATACGGCATACGCGACCATCGCGGTGGCGGGCGGGCGTCTGCGCGCGAGACCGCAGTGCGCGTAGCGGCTGGAGCGATTGCGAAAAAGTGGCTGAACGAGCGTTATGGTGTTGTGATACGCGGCTATTTATCGCAATTGGGTGAAATAGTGGTGCCATTCAAGAGTTGGGATGAAGTCAGCGGTAATCCCTTCTTTGTTGCCGATGGTAGTTATGTTGAGCAACTGGAAGCGTACATGGATGCATTGCGCAAATCCGGCGATTCCATCGGTGCAAAGCTTTCTGTCGTGGCCGAACATATGCCTGTGGGCTGGGGCGAGCCGGTGTATGACCGTCTTGATGCCGACATTGGCTACGCCATGATGAGTATTAATGCTGTAAAAGGAGTAGAGATTGGTGCCGGTTTCGCTTCAGTTACGCAGAAAGGCAGTGTGCATAGTGATGAAATCACTCCGCAAGGTTTTTTATCCAACCATGCTGGCGGCATTCTGGGAGGCATTTCCACTGGACAGGATATTGTTGCACATATCGCCATAAAACCCACTTCCAGCATTCGTCTTCCACGCCGCTCCATTAATAAAGCGGGTGAACCAACGCTAGTGGAAACCCATGGTCGCCACGACCCATGCGTAGGTATTCGCGCTACGCCCATCGCCGAGGCTATGCTGGCTTTGGTGCTGATCGACCATGCGCTGCGCCACCGAGCTCAGAACGCAGACGTGGTATGCGCCACACCGAAAGTGCCGGGCAGGGTCAACTAGCATTCGAAGCTCCAAAAAATTTATTGACGCTCTTTGCCAATAAGTTGTGTCTGGATGTCACATGCAAGACTCGCTATTTAGGCAATTGTGGTTCCTACTCAAGACACTTGATCAAGGAACTCATGATCAGGCGACTAATCTGTCATTTGCCGGGTTGTGTCGTTGCTGACTTGATAAGCCGCATAGCGCGGTAACGTAAATCGTTCTAAATACCAACCGGATGGCATGACGTGACGTAATTCTTGTTCGGTATCTTCACTGATCAGGATGTGCTCACGTGCAGTCCGTGCCTGGTCACACAGATGCGCAGCCAAATTGACGGGCGCACCCATGATCGTAAAGATACTGGTACCACTGTAACCCATGCGGCGTCCGTAAACCAGCCCGCTCGCAATGCCTATCCGGTGATCCAGTAAATCCAGCGAGTAATTCAAGCGTTGCCATTCCTGTTTGATCTCCGCAAACTCACGCTGCATTTCAAGCGCCGCTCGCAACGCTTTCGGGGCATTTTCAGCGCCTGCTGTTTCAAAGCTTAACATCATGCCATCGCCCAGATATTTATCGATACGTGCACCATGCCGCACACCTATTGCACCCAAGCGCTCCAGATATTCATCTACTAACGCGGTCGCATCCGCCACCGCCAGTTGTTGAAACAGCAAGTCGGAATTGGTGATGTCGGTAAACAGGATCGTGGCTTGATTGATGTGCGGATCAAGCACGACACCCAAATGCACCAGATTTGTCGGGTCAGCAATGATGTTTGAAACCGCCAACGCCAACTTGACACAGATCGGCTCAATTTTTTTCTCATCTTCTACCGTAAATGGCGTATTGCGATCTTCATTGAGAAACTGCACCACACCAACCAGCTCGCTGCCAAATTTTAATAAAGGCTTGGTAAGGATATTATTCGATTGAAAACCGGATTTGGTATCCAGCCGTTTTTCATGTGCCTTATTCACCATAGAAGGCGAGTAAATTGAAGTTTTGCGTGACAGGTACACTTCCCCAGCTTGACTGCCATGTAAATCAATTTGCATTTTGATCACGCTCTGAGCAGCCGGGCCATGCGCAATCAGAAACACCAAGGCTTGATCAGAATAGGGGTTACGGATAATAATAGAATCGGCCACTGCGCGAATCTGGCTGCGCGCATCGGCCAGCAATGTGTCGAGCTGCTCCTTGTGCTGCTGCATTTCCAGCAAACCTTGATGTAATAACTCATTAGAGTGTTTCTGCTGTTCCAGTGCCGCTTCCAGCTTGACTACCTTTGTTTTTTCGGCCTCCAAAGTTTCTTCTAACCGTTTTTGCTCCCTAAAGAATTTCCAGAATGCCAAGGCAATCGCGAATACCGGCGCCAGCCAAGCCGTCGAAATTTGTGCCGGAATCAGTTTTAGAAAATTATCAAACATCGTCTTCCCCTCCCGGTCATGATGCTTGGTAGATTATGCGCCGTGCCGTTAAAAATTTCCATGCTCTGCAACCCTTCGGCCTTCGACGACATATTGCTTAACCGTTTAAAAGTTAAGTAATATTGGTTTCACGTGAAACAACTATTGAGAGGGTTTTCTGCCTTCGTATCATTTTGATGTATGATTCGCGTCTTCGCTTCATCAAGCAAACTATCATTTCTGTAATAGCCATTTAAAAAAGCATAAAGATGGATTTTCCGAAAAAATTCGATGTAATCGTTGTGGGCGGTGGTCACGCAGGAACAGAGGCTGCGCTTGCAAGTGCACGCATGGGTTGCACCACTTTATTGCTTACGCATAACATTGAAACGCTCGGGATAATGTCATGCAACCCATCTATTGGTGGCATAGGCAAGGGGCATTTAGTTAAGGAAATAGATGCATTGGGTGGTGTTATGGCAGCGGCGGCTGATGAATCAGGCATCCAATTTCGCACCCTCAACTCATCTAAAGGCCCAGCAGTACGCGCCACGCGCGCTCAGGCTGACCGCGTACTATACAAGCAGGCCATTCGCAAGCGATTAGAAAACACCCCTAACCTCTGGTTGTTTCAGCAGGCAGTGGATGATTTGCTGGTGGAAAATAATAAAGTATGTGGGGTTTCTACCCAGCTTGGCTTACGTTTTGCCGCAAAAACCGTTGTATTGACAACCGGGACTTTTCTTTCTGGTTTAATTCACATTGGGCAGACCTCTTACCAAGCAGGACGGGCGGGCGACCCGCCATCTTTTAGCTTGGCGCAATGTTTGCGCGAACTTAAGTTGCCAATGGGCCGACTGAAGACTGGCACGCCACCGCGCATTGATGGACGCAGTATTGATTATTCCGTGATGACCGAGCAACCTGGCGATATACCAGTGCCGGTATTTTCATTTATGGGACGGGCGCAACAGCATCCGCAACAATTATCTTGTTGGATTACCCATACTAATCAACGCACGCACGATATTATCCGCGGCGGGCTAGATCGTTCACCAATGTTCACCGGAAATATCGAGGGTGTGGGGCCACGCTATTGCCCTTCTATCGAGGACAAGATCACGCGCTTTGCCGACAAAGAATCGCACCAGATTTTTCTCGAGCCGGAAGGATTGACTACGCACGAAATTTATCCTAACGGGATTTCCACCAGCTTGTCTTTCGATGTACAGCTGGCACTAGTGCGTTCCATAAAGGGTCTGGAGAATGCGCATATCACGCGCCCTGGCTATGCAATTGAATATGACTATTTTGATCCGCGCGGATTGAAGCATTCATTGGAAACTAAAGCGATAAGTGATCTGTTCTTTGCCGGGCAAATTAATGGCACCACAGGATATGAGGAGGCGGCCGCTCAAGGTTTACTAGCAGGCATTAATGCCGCATTGCGTGTGCTGGGCAAAGAAAGTTGGTGTCCGCGTCGCGACGAGGCCTATCTGGGCGTATTGGTGGATGACTTGATTACGCGTGGCGTGTCTGAACCATATCGTATGTTTACCAGCCGCGCCGAGTATCGCCTGCAACTGCGTGAAGATAACGCAGATTTGCGTTTAACAGAAATCGGGCGTCATCTGGGTGTGGTAGATGATACCCATTGGCAGGCGTTTGAATTGAAGCGTGATGCAATTACACGCGAACAAGAACGGCTGAAATCCACTTGGGTCAACCCAAAGTTATTGCCACAGGAAGATGCGGAACGTGTGCTGGGTAAAGGGATAGAGCGTGAATATGCACTGTATGAACTATTGCGCCGTCCCGATGTGAACTATGCCAGCCTGATGACTTTGCCTGGGGTGGGTGAGCCAGTGATCGATGAAAAAGTGGCAGAGCAGGTGGAAATTCAAGCCAAATATCACGGCTACATTGAGCGGCAACGTGATGAGATAGCGCGCAACGAACATAATGAAAACATGCGGTTACCTGAAATAATGGACTATCGAACGGTGCTCGGTCTGTCAATAGAGGCGCAGCAAAAACTCAATCAACATATGCCAGAGACGGTAGGAGAAGCGGCACGTATTTCCGGAATCACTCCGGCAGCGGTCTCCTTGTTATTGGTGCACCTGAAACGTGGTTTTCGGAGTGTTGTAATGACTCCAGATATTAAAGAGCCACCGGAAGGCGAAAAAATGCAGATAAGCGCGTGAGTCAGGCCAAAGAGCTGGCGGTTGGTATTGTGCAACTTGGGTTGGATGTTACGCCAGATGTGCAGTGTAAGCTGCTAAGTTATCTTGAATTGTTGCAAAAATGGAATCGGGTTTATAACCTGACGGCGATACGACAGCCGGCACAGATGGTAAGCAGTCATTTGCTCGACAGTCTTGCCGTCTTGCCACACTTATGGCCAGGTCGTTGGCTAGACGTGGGCTGTGGTGCAGGACTGCCCGGCTTGGTGCTGGCGTTAATGCGCCCAGAATGGACATTTGTCCTCTTGGATAGTAACAGCAAGAAAACAAGTTTTGTGCAGCAAGTGAAAATAGAACTGGAATTGCGCAACGTAAGCATTTATTGCGGACGTGTGGAAGCCTGGCAGTCGGAGGAAAAATTTGATGGCATCATTTCCAGAGCTTTCGCAGAGGCAGCAAAATTTGTTGCGCTGACCCGTCATTTGCTGGCCCAGGAAGGGCGTTGGGTTGCCATGAAGGGCGTTCCACCGCTGGAGTTGCAGCGGTTGCCAAATGATGTCAGCGTGGAACGAGTCGTTTCGTTGCAGGTGCCAGGTCTAGCCGCCGCACGCTGTTTGATGATGTTGAAATTCACTTGAATATGGCCAAGATACTCGCGATTACCAATCAAAAAGGAGGGGTAGGTAAAACGACCACATCAATTAACCTGGCTGCCAGTCTGGCAGCCATGAAGCAGCGTGTATTGCTGATTGATCTTGATCCCCAAGGTAATGCCACTATGGGTAGTGGTATTAATAAGCGGGATTTGACGGCAACCATTTACCACGTGTTGCTGGGAAGTAAAACTCTGGATGAAGTGCGTCATCATTCAGAAGTTGGAAAATATGATGTGCTACCGACGAACCGTGACCTGGCCGGTGCCGAAATTGAGCTTGTTGATTTGCCACAGCGTGAAACTCGGCTCAAGAAAATTCTGCAAGCCGTTACGGCAGAATATGATTATGTATTGATTGATTGTCCTCCCGCATTAAATCTGCTTACTCTTAACGGTCTGTGTGCAGCAAAGTCAGTCATGATTCCGGTTCAGTGCGAATATTATGCCCTGGAAGGGCTTAGCGATTTAGTCAACACCATCCGCAAGGTGCGAGCACATCTTAATCCGGATCTTGAAATCGAGGGGTTGCTGCGCACCATGTTTGATCCACGGAATACATTGGCTTTGCAGGTGTCAGACCAATTGCAACAACACTTTGGCGAGAAAGTTTACCGTACTATCATCCCGCGTAATATACGATTGGCGGAAGCACCTAGTTATGGTGTGCCGGTACTTCACCATGACAAATCTTCCAAAGGTGCTCAGGCCTATCTAGCTCTGGCAGGCGAAATGCTCAATAAGGCGGCGCAATCGGCATCGGCTTAACCTGGAAGGAAATGACTTGGCAAAACCAAACAAAGGACTGGGGCGTGGCTTGGATGTGTTGCTGTCCGGCAACGGCAAAGCTCAAGGCGACGTACTAAGTGAAATGAAGATTGATGAACTCAAACCGGGCAAGTATCAGCCGCGTAGCCGCATGGATGAAGCCTCACTCAATGAGCTGGCCGCTTCGATTAAAGTGCAGGGCGTTATGCAACCGATCCTGGCGCGTTTGTTACCCAATGGTAGTCATGAGATTATTGCCGGGGAGCGCCGCTGGCGCGCCGCTAAACTTGCTGGTCTGGCTCAAGTGCCGGTATTGGTACGAAAAGTGGCAGACAACGCCGCACTGGCCATGGCGTTAATCGAAAACATCCAACGTGAGGATCTTAATCCATTAGAGGAGGCGGTTGGTATTCAGCGTCTGATTGATGAATTTCAGATGACGCACATGGAGGCTGCCGATGCGGTAGGGCGTTCGCGCAGTGCAACCAGTAACCTGCTGCGTCTGCTTAATCTGCCGCAGGCAGTAAGAGGTATGTTGATGGGGGGTGGGCTCGATATGGGACACGCCCGAGCGCTGCTGGCACTGGATGGCGCGCAGCAGATTGCCGCTGCCAACAAAATTGCAGCGGACGGGCTGTCGGTGCGCGAGGCAGAAAAGCTGGTGCAAAATTTGTTGAGTCCGAAACTGCAGAACAAACAGATCAAACCCAGTCGCGATACGCTGCAATTACAGGAAGATATAGCCCAGAATCTCGGCACCAACGTACAAATCAAGGTAGGAAAACATGGCGCGGGCAAGCTAATTATTAACTACACCAGTCATGATCATCTGGCTGAGCTAATCGCACGCTGGAAATAACGCCCTGAAAATAAATCGTTGACGCAAGTAAGCTAGATTGAGTAGAATGCTGGGCTTCGAGGGAGTTAGGGGCGCTTGTGGGCAGTGCGGTTCGCCGGATTATTTTGATTCAGCTAGCTGTAACTGTGGCAATGGCGCTGTTGATGCTGGTGAATCTGAATGCAGTTGCCGCAGCCTCAGCTTTTGCTGGAGGGGCGGTAGGTTTTCTAACTAGCTTGGTTTACGCTAAGAAAATGTTCGCGCCATTAGGCAGCGAGCCAGAAGCAATAATTTCGGCTCATTATCGCGCCGAAGCTTATAAGCTGGTGTTCACCATTCTATTGTTCTCTTTGGTCTTCACGCAATTTAAGGAAGTGCAAGTTTTGCCGCTTTTTATGGCATATATTGCAACTTTGATGGTTTACTGGGTAGCATTAATTTTTGTGTAAAATTTTATGAGCACTGAAGGCCTGACGACATCCGCTTATATCAAGCACCATCTTCAAAATCTGACCTGTTCCATTCAGGATGGTCATTTCCATTGTGCACACACAGCCGAAGAGGCTAAGGAAATGGGGTTCTGGGCAGTCAACATGGATACGATTCTGGTGTCGCTCTTGCTAGGAGGTGTGTTCTTATTCCTTTTTAGCAGGGTGGCCAAAAGTATAAGCACTGACGTACCAAGTGGCATGCAGAACTTCGTGGAATGGGTCGTCGAATTTATTGATAGTAGCGTGCGTGGCTCATTTAGCGGGCGCAGCGCCTTGGTAGCTCCATTGGCGCTATCCATTTTTGCCTGGATTTTCCTGATGAACCTTATGGATCTGGTGCCAATCGACTATGTTTCGTTGATTACCCAGCCGCTGGGTATTGGTCATTTTAAACTGGTTCCTACCACGGATCCGAATGCGACGATAGGTATGGCCATCGGCGTGTTCCTGCTTGTGCTCTTTTACAGTATCAAGGTTAAGGGTCTAGGTGGCTTTGTAGGTGAGTTGACGCTGCAACCGTTTGGTAAATTTGGTTTGCCAGTCAATCTGTTTCTAGAAGGGGTCAATCTGATTGCCAAGCCGGTTTCATTGGCATTGCGGTTGTTTGGGAATATGTATGCAGGCGAAATGATATTCATACTGATCGCACTTATGGGTGCCTCTTGGATCAGTTTCACTTTTTCCAGCACGTTGTTGTTCGGTTCGCAGATTATTCTTTCCTTGGGATGGGCAATTTTTCATATTTTGATTGTCACGCTGCAAGCCTTTATTTTCATGACGTTGACTATTGTGTATCTGGACATGGCACATCAGGAACATCATTAAAAATGATAACTTTATTTTCTTAAACACTTAACTTTATATTGACAGGAGAAAAAACAAATGGATACGGCACAAGCAATGCTTTATATCGCCGGCGCGATCATGATGGGTCTTGGCGCTTTGGGTGCCGCAGTTGGTATTGGTATTCTCGGAGGCCGCTTTCTTGAGGGTGCTGCTCGTCAGCCTGAGTTAATTCCGATGCTGCGTACACAGTTCTTCGTGGTCATGGGCTTGGTAGATGCTGTTCCGATGATTGCGGTCGGTATTGCCATGTATGTTCTGTTCGCAGTGGCAGGTCAGTAAGTCTGCGTGCGTTTAATCAAGGAAAGGTTTTTGCATGAACATTAATGCGACCCTTATCGGCCAAACGATCATGTTTGCATTGTTCGTATGGTTTTGCATGAAATTTGTGTGGCCACCCATCATGGCAGCGCTGGATGCTCGTAATAAGCGGATTGCAGATGGTTTGGCTGCAGCGGAACGGGGTAAGAATGACTTGGCGTTAGCTGCCAAGCGCTCCACTGAGCTTCTCCGCGAAGCAAAGGAAAAAGTATCTGAAATTATAGCGTTAGGTGACAAGCGCGCAAGCGAAATAGTCGAAGAAGCTAAAGCGCAAGCCAAGATAGAAGGTGAGCGCATTGTTGCGGCAGCTAAGGCTGAGGTTGAGCAAGAAGTATTCCGCGCCAAAGAACATTTGCGTACTCAGGTGAGCGAAGTTGCATTGGCTGGCGCAGCCAAAATTCTGGGCCGAGAAATAGATGCCAAGGCACATAGCGACTTGCTTGATAAGCTAGTCGCGGAAATTTAAATATTATGGCTGAAGCTATTACTGTCGCACGCCCCTATGCTCAAGCTGCATTTGATGAAGCGCGTGAACTTGGCGAATTGAAGAGTTGGTCAGACATGCTGCAATCACTGGCTCAAGTAGTGATTAATCCAGAGGTTCGTGCAATTATTACTAGCCCGCGCATTATCAAAAGTCAGTTAGTAGATTTGATGCTGGCACTTCCCGGCGATAAGATGAGCGAGATTCAACAAAGCTTTGTCAAGTTGCTGGTAGAGGGGCAACGCCTCACACTGTTGCCAGAAATCGTAATGCTGTTCGAGGTAATGCGAGCTGAAGCAGAAAAAAATGTGGACGTTATAGTGACTTCCGCTTTTGATTTAAGTGAAGCGCAAAAGCAAAAAATCGCTGAAGCGCTGCAAAAGCGCATGGGTCGAGAGATCAGACTTAGTTGCGAAACTGACCGCAAATTATTAGGCGGAGTAGTTATCCGCGCCGGTGACAAGGTGATAGATGGATCTGCGCGCACCCACCTTTCCGAGTTGGCCAACGCCTTGGCTTGATGACAGATATATTGAAATTAAGGAAAAGTAGATGAAGCTCAACCCTTCTGAAATTAGTAATTTGATTCGTAGTCGCATAGAAAATTTCGAAGCGCTATCCCAAGCCCGCACGGAAGGTACGGTCGTCAGCGTAACCGATGGTATCGTACGTATTCACGGTCTGTCAGATGTGATGCAGGGCGAGATGCTCGAATTCCCCGGTAATACATTCGGGCTGGCGCTCAATCTTGAGCGCGACTCCGTTGGCTCGGTGGTACTGGGCGACTATGAGCACATTACTGAAGGTGACACCGTCAAGTGCACTGGCCGAATTTTGGAAGTGCCTGTTGGACCTGAACTGATCGGTCGCGTAGTGAATGCCCTCGGTCAACCCATTGATGGCAAGGGACCAATAAACGCAAAAATTACCGATAAAATTGAAAAGGTTGCGCCCGGTGTGATTGACCGTAAGTCAGTGTCGCAACCTGTGCAGACGGGCCTTAAAGCCATTGATTCAATGGTTCCGGTTGGTCGCGGCCAACGCGAACTGATCATTGGTGATCGTCAAACTGGAAAGACTGCCGTGGCGGTAGATGCCATCATCAACCAGAAGGGTCAGAACATGACCTGTATCTATGTTGCTATCGGTCAAAAGGCATCTACTGTTGCCAACGTGGTACGCAAGCTTGAAGAGCACGGTGCAATGGAATACACCATTGTGGTTGTGGCAACTGCCTCTGATTCTGCAGCCATGCAATTCTTGGCGCCATACGCTGGTTGCACTATGGGCGAGTATTATCGAGATCGAGGCCAGGATGCGCTGATTGTTTATGACGATTTAACCAAACAAGCTTGGGCGTATCGCCAGATATCGTTGCTGCTACGCAGGCCACCAGGCCGTGAAGCCTACCCAGGAGACGTATTTTACTTGCATTCGCGCTTGCTGGAACGTGGCGCACGAGTGAATGAGGAATATGTTGAAAAGTTTACCAATGGTGAAGTCAAAGGTAAGACTGGATCATTGACAGCACTCCCAGTGATTGAAACTGCCGCAGGTGACGTGTCCGCTTTCGTACCTACCAACGTTATTTCCATTACTGACGGTCAGATTTTCTTGGAAACGGATTTGTTCAATGCGGGTATTCGCCCAGCAATCAATGCTGGTATTTCAGTGTCTCGCGTGGGCGGCGCTGCGCAGACCAAAGTCATTAAAAAGCTGGGAGGCGGCGTACGTTTGGCATTGGCACAGTATCGTGAACTGGCCGCCTTCGCGCAATTTGCTTCTGATTTGGACGATGCCACTCGCAAGCAACTGGAACGTGGCCGTCTAGTAATGGAATTGATGAAGCAGCCACAATATGCACCTTTGTCCGTGGCGGAAATGGCAATAACACTGTTCGCGATCAACAAAGGCTCCTTCGATGACGTTCCAGTGAACAAAGTACTGGCATTCGAACTTGGGCTGCACTCGTTTGTAAAGTCCCAATACAAGACTTTAGAGGAGGCCATCGAATCCAGTAAGGAGTTGTCTGCCGACAATGAAAAAATCTTGATTACTGCAATTGATAAATTCAAGTCCACTGCAGTTTACTAAGCTGAGGGCAAGATAATGGCTGGCAGTAAAGAGATACGAACTAAAATTAAGAGCGTTGAAAATACGCGCAAGATCACGCGAGCTATGGAAATGGTTGCAGCTTCCAAGATGCGTAAGGCTCAGGAACGTATGCGCGCAGCGCGCCCTTATGCGGAAAAAATACGTCAGGTTGCAGCACATTTGTCGCGTGCTAATCCGGAATATAAGCATCCATTTCTGATTAAACGAGATGTTATCAAGAATGTTGCTGTGATTATTATCACCTCTGACAAGGGATTGTGTGGTGGTCTCAATACTAACATCCTGCGTCTAGTTGTGGCGCGGATGAAGGAATGGGAAGACGAGAGCAAAGGTATCAGCATATGCGCTATTGGTAATAAAGGTTTTAGCTTTATGTCCCGTATTGGTGCAAAAGTTAAATCACATATGATCGGACTAGGGGACATTCCTCACATCGAGAAACTGATAGGAGCGGTCAAGGTAATGCTGGATGCATACAGTGCCGGTGAGATTGATGCAGTTTACATTAGTTATAACGGTTTCGTTAACACCATGAAGCAAGAGCCAAGAATGGAGCAATTGCTGCCGCTCTCGAGTGAGCTTTTGGAACCTACTAATGGCAGTTCATGGGATTACATTTATGAACCTGATGCCAAGGTCGTGGTGGATGAATTGCTAGTTCGCTACATTGAATCGTTAGTTTATAACGGGGTGACCGAAAATCAGGCGTCCGAACAGAGTGCGCGCATGGTAGCCATGAAGGCTGCATCCGATAATGCGAAAGAAGTAATTGGTGAACTTAAGCTGATTTACAATAAAGCGCGTCAAGCAGCGATTACTAAGGAAATATCAGAAATTGTTGGTGGCGCAGCAGCTGTAAGTTAATGCATGCGATTTACTGCGTCTCTATCGAATTTAGAATCTTAAATTAAGACTGGGCGCTAAAATAGCACACGCATATCTGTGTAGGTGCTTAACAATGAGTGCAAATTTTGTTGAGCAAAACCATATCACGATTGAATTTGAATTAGAGATGTGCTCTATTGTTTGCAACAATAAGTACAGAATCAATATAAAGTGGGGAACCTCAAGATGAGTCAAGGAAGAATTGTTCAGTGTATTGGTGCGGTGGTAGACGTTGAATTTCCGCGTGATCATATCCCTAAAGTTTTCGATGCGCTGGTAGTACAGGACGATGGAAGCTCTGTTGCTGAAAAAGGCCTGACCTTGGAAGTGCAGCAGCAGATTGGCGACGGCGTTGTGCGCACCATTGCGATGGGTTCCTCCGACGGGCTACGTCGCGGAATGGGAGTGGTTAATACGGGTAACCAGATTACTGTGCCAGTTGGTCATGGCACTTTGGGTCGTATTATGGATGTGCTGGGACGCCCTATTGATGAGGTGGGTGAAATTAAGTGTATGGAGCGTCGCTCTATTCACCAGAAAGCACCAAAGTTCGATGAATTATCCCCATCTGTCGACTTGTTGGAAACTGGGATTAAGGTGATTGACTTGGTGTGTCCCTTTGCCAAGGGCGGCAAAGTTGGGCTGTTCGGTGGCGCAGGTGTTGGCAAGACCGTGAATATGCTAGAACTCATTAATAATATTGCCAAACAGCATTCTGGTTTGTCCGTGTTCGCCGGTGTGGGTGAGCGTACCCGTGAAGGAAATGATTTCTATCATGAAATGTCGGAAGCAGGTGTTATCCAGTTGGATAACCTGCCTGAATCTAAAGTGGCAATGGTATTCGGCCAGATGAACGAGCCCCCAGGTAATCGTCTACGCGTGGCGTTGTCTGGTCTTACGATGGCGGAATATTTCCGTGATGAAGGACGTGACGTCCTATTTTTCGTAGATAATATTTACCGTTTCACGTTAGCTGGTACCGAAGTCTCTGCTTTGCTGGGACGGATGCCTTCAGCGGTTGGTTACCAACCAACGCTGGCAGAAGAAATGGGGCGTTTACAAGAACGCATTACCTCAACAAAGACTGGCTCGATTACGTCGATCCAGGCCGTTTATGTACCAGCAGATGACTTGACCGATCCGTCCCCTGCGACTACCTTCCTACACTTGGATTCCACGGTGGTGCTGTCACGTGACATCGCTTCATTGGGTATTTATCCTGCTGTAGATCCCTTGGATTCAACCTCGCGCCAGCTTGATCCTCTAGTGGTGGGTGAAGAACATTACAACGTTGCCCGTAGCGTGCAACAGACCTTACAACGTTATAAGGAATTACGCGACATTATTGCGATTCTTGGCATGGACGAGCTGGCGCCCGAGGACAAGTTGGCAGTGGCCCGTGCACGTAAAATTCAACGTTTCTTGTCGCAACCTTTTCACGTTGCCGAAGTGTTTACTGGTAGCCCCGGGAAGTATGTGACGCTAAAGGAGACCATTAAAGGCTTTAAGGGTATTGTCAATGGCGATTACGACCACTTGCCCGAGCAGGCTTTCTATATGGTCGGTACTATTGATGAAGCGATTGAAAAAGCCAAAACTCTTCAGTAAGATTTATCGCTGTAATTTGGCCAAGCATCTAAGTAATAAGGAAAATTATGGCAATGACTGTTCATGTTGATGTGGTGAGCGCAGAAGAGTCCATTTTCTCTGGCCTTGTAGAAATGGTCGTCGTTCCTGGTGAAATGGGTGAACTAGGGGTTTATCCAGGCCATGCACCACTACTAACACGCATTAAACCAGGTTCGGTACGCCTCAAGCTGCCGGATCAAAGTGAATTTATGCTGATTTATGTTTCTGGCGGTATGCTGGAAGTGCAGCCCAGCGTGGTTACGGTTTTAGCTGATACCGCCATTCGCGGTGCAGACTTGGATGAAGCGCGCTCGCTTGAAGCTAAGCGTGTAGCTGAAGAAGCAATGAAGAACCGCGCTTCTGATATAGACTATGCTACAGCTCAAGCTGAGTTATCTGAAGCACTTGCCCAGTTGCAAACAATTCAGAAAATGCGTAAGCAACAACCACACTAAGTCTACTGGGTTAATGTGATTTTCGATGAAAGCGGCCTAGGCCGCTTTTTTTGTTTATACTTCTTAATAATATTTTATATCGCATACAACATGACAAAGCTCAATATCGTTATTCTCGCTGCTGGCAGGGGGCAGCGCATGCACTCGGATAAACCAAAGGTGCTGCATTCCTTGGCTGGTCGTCCATTGTTACAGCATGTACTTGATACCGCAGTCCAATTAACTACTGGTATAACCTGCGTGGTGTATGGTCATGGAGGCGAAGCAGTGCCGCAGGCGATGTCGGAGTATGAGGCTGATTTTGTTTTGCAGGAGCCGCAGCTTGGTACCGGTCATGCGGTACAGCGAGCACTTCCGCGCTTGAATGATGACACTTTTACGCTGGTGCTGTATGGCGACGTGCCGCTTATTCAGCGTGATACATTGGAAAAAATGTTGCTGGAGCATCAAGCGCTCACTTTGCTTACTATTCACCTTAGCAACCCTGCCGGTTACGGACGTATTGTGCGCGATAGTGCAGGCAACGTAAACTGTATCGTAGAGGAAAAAGATGCCACTGCAGAGCAGCGCAGCATCCGCGAAGTGAATACTGGCATCCTTGCCGTTCCCACCCATCTATTGCGTAACTGGTTGTCAAAATTACGTAATGAAAATGCACAAGGTGAGTACTACCTAACTGACATAGTCGGCATGGCCGTTGCCCAGGGTGTTACTGTGCATACGGTACAACCTGCTCATGGGTGGGAAGTCGCAGGTGTCAACAGCAAAGTACAATTGGCCGAATTGGAACGTATCTGGCAACATGAACAAGCACACCAGCTATTGGTGAAGGGTGTTACGTTGGCTGACCCTGCGCGCCTTGATGTGCGCGGTAAATTTGTATGTGGGCGTGATGTTGAAATTGATGTTGGCTGCATCTTTGAAGGCGACGTTACGCTAGGAGATGGCGTGCGCGTAGGCGCTTACAGCATTATAAAGAACAGTCACATTGGCGCCGACACCTGCATCGAACCATATAGCCATATTGATCAAGCAAGTATCGGCGACAGCTGCCGTATTGGCCCTTATGCTCGCCTGAGACCCGGCAGCAAATTACATAACGAGGTGCATATTGGAAATTTTGTTGAGGTAAAAAACAGTGAAATTGCCGCCAGCAGCAAGGCTAACCACTTAAGCTACATTGGCGACAGCAGCGTCGGCAGCCGCGTCAACATAGGTGCAGGCACTATCACTTGCAATTATGATGGCGCAAACAAACATCGCACTATCATCGATGATGATGTTTTTATAGGTTCAAATACGCAGCTGGTCGCGCCATTAAAAATCGGGCGAGGTGCCACCATAGGTGCTGGCTCCACCATTACGAGCGATGCTCCGGAAGGAGAATTAACCCTGTCACGTGTTAAGCAAATTACTCTGCCGGGCTGGCGGAGGCCAAGCAAGAAAAGCAATGTCCCTTAGTAGATTTTTCCACATTTACAATGTGGATGATTATTTTCCGATACAAAACCGACTGAATATTTCACCGAGCAGATCATCAGCACTAAACTCACCTGTAATGGAATTTAGTCCTTCTTGAGCAAGTCGCAGTTCTTCCGCGCATAGCTCTGGACGTTTAATTTCCACTGCTGCCCGCTGCAAATGATCACGTGCGTCCAATAACGCATGAATGTGGCGTTCACGTGCCATAAATATGCCTGCTTCATGATGCCAGCCAAGCATTGAAAGCAACTTATCACGTAGTAACTCAAGCCCTTCGCCTGTTTTGGCAGATAGATAGATTCGGCATTCATCGTTTTGCTCATTGAGATATGCATGTTGGGCAAGCAAGTCAACTTTATTAAAAACATGTAATCGCGGAATTTCAAGTGGTAACTCATCTAAAATTTTCTGGTCATCCTCAGTCATGCCGTGGTTGGCATCCAATAGAACCAGGATGGCATCAGCTTTATTTAGTGCTCCATAAGTACGCGCTATCCCCATTTGTTCTACAGTATCCTCTGCCTCGTGTAATCCAGCCGTATCAATAATATGCAATGTCACGCCATTGATTTGAATTGATTGGCGAATGAGGTCACGAGTAGTACCTGGAAATTCACTCACTAACGCGACATCTTCTCCACTCAATCGGTTGAGTAGACTTGACTTGCCGACGTTAGGCTGGCCGACCAGTACAATATGCGCACCTTCTCGCAACAGACTCCCCTGTTGTGCCAAACTCAAAATTCTTTCTAATTCTGCACGCAATGTGACTAGTCGTGCATCACGTTGCGTGATATCTGGAGCATCAATTTCTTCTTCCGGAAAATCCAACATGGCTTCGACCAACATGCGTAGCAAAACTAATCCGTCTACCAAGCGATGGATAGCCTGAGAAAATTCGCCCTGTAGCGAACGCATGGCACTGCGTGCGGCTTGACTGGTAGTCGCAGCTATCAGGTCGGCTACGCTTTCTGCTTGCGCCAAATCAAGTTTTTCATTAAGGAATGCACGCTGCGTAAATTCGCCCGGCTGGGCGAGTCGAGCTCCGATTTCAAGACAGCGTTGCAACACCAATTGCAGTATGGCTGTACCGCCGTGCCCCTGAAGTTCTAAAGTGTCCTCGCCGGTGTATGAGTGCGGAGCGGGAAAAAACAGAGCGATACCCTGATCCATAACCTGCCCTTGCGCATCCAGAAATGAAGCATAAGTCGCGTGCCGCGGCACAGGTACTTTGCCTATCAGAGCTTGTGCCAATAAGGAAAGGTCAGGCCCAGAGAGCCTGACCACGCCGATACCACCTTGTCCATGAGGGGTGGCGATTGCGGCAATAACATCAGGCTTTAGTAGCACCTTTGACATTAGCCTCCAGTCCACGCGTGATGTACCACTGCTGAACGATGGAAAGTATGTTATTTACAATGGAATACAGTACCAGACCGGCCGGAAAAAAGAAAAATACCACACTAAATACTATGGGCAATAACTTCATAAGCTTGGCTTGTAACGGGTCAGGTGGAACAGGGTTTAACTTACTTTGGATTATCATGGTGGAGCCCATGATTAATGGTAAAACATAATATGGATCAGGCACCGACAAATCGGTAATCCAACCGAAGAATGGGGCATAGCGTAATTCGACACTTGCAAGAATAGCCCAGTATAGAGCGATAAATACTGGAATTTGAACGATCATCGGCAAACAACCCCCAAGCGGATTGATTTTTTCCGTCTTGTACAATTCCATCATCGCTTTATGCAGGCGCTCGCGGTCATCGCCAAATTGCTGCTTGATTTTCTCCAGCTTGGGGGCCACTACGCGCATTTTCCCCATGGAGCGGTAACTGGCTGCAGACAATGGGAAAAATAGCAACTTAATAAACATAGTCAACAAAATAATAGCTACCCCCCAGTTGAATACCCAACCATGCAGGTAGGAAAGCAACCAGAACAAGGGGGTGGAAATGATGGTCAGCCAGCCATAATCTACGGTTAATCCTAACCCTGGTGCGATTTCATCCAGCGAGGTTTGCGCCGGTCCCGCATAAAGTGGCACACTAATCTTTGTACTCTGACCTGGTGCAATTGCCGCTACTGGAAAAATTACGCCTACAGAATAAAGCTCGTTTTCCAGCTGCTTGGTGTAAAACTCTCGCTGTACTTTTCCTTTAGGTAACCATGCTGCTACGAAATAATGTTGCAGCATACCTACCCAACCATTGTCAGCGCTTAGAGTATGCTTGGCTTTGCCCTTCTCAATATCTGGAAAGCCTACCTTCTGAAACTTATCCTTCTCTGTGTAAATCGCAGTGCCAGTGTATGTGGGCAAGAACATTGATGTGCCGTCAGGTGAAGATTTGTCTCGCACCAACTGAAAATAAGCAGACGGGGAAATCGGACTGGTTCCAATATTTTCGATTTCATAGCCTACATCTACCAAGTAGCCATCTCGATGAAACACATAGAATTTAGTTACTTTTGCACCAACAACATTTGTTGCAAGTAATCGCACTTCGATTGTGTCTTTACCTTCAGTTAATAGATACTCATTAGCTTGAGCCGAGAATGTCGAATTGTGTGTGGGTAATCCAGTGCCAAGCAAACCAGTTTGGGCGATATACGTGTGCTCTCCTCGTTTTTGAAGCAATACGAACGGTTTGTTCTTGTTTTTGCTATCCCGCTGATGCAGAAATTCCAAACGACGCAAATCCCCGCCTACTGTATTAATTTCTGCGTTTAGATAGTCTGTTTTTACAGTAATTTTTTGCCCAGTTTCAATCTTTTGTTGGGTCGCAGCTGCAATAGTCTCAGGGCTAACCGTAGCTACTAGATTGGGTGCAGTAGCTGGCGGTACAGCAACTTGTGGAACGGCAGCAGGCGCAGTTCGCAATATTGGTTGTTGAGTGCGTTGCCAATTCTCCCAGAGCAAGACGATTGATATTGAGAACGCCAAAAAAAAGAACAGCCTGAACAGCTTGTGAAAATCCATATGGTTTCGCCTATGTAAATCTATGGGGCGGGATCATAACCACCTGGATTCCAGGGGTTGCAACGGACCACCCGCTTTATGCTCAACCAAGTACCACGCCAAGCACCATGTTTAGAGATAACCTCACGAGCATATTGAGAACAACTTGGAGTAAAACGACAGGTCGGCGGCATGAGCGGACTCAGTAAATATTGATATAAACCTATCAATCTGATTAATAGCTGTCGCATCAGCTAGGGACAGATTGGAATAATTGTAACAAGGCCAACCGTCCTTCAACCGCAGTTTCAGAATTAAATTGCCGCTTAGCACGCACCACTACATCCACTGAGTGAGTGATTGAGAAATTAAGCCTAAATATATTTCGAATCATGCGCTTTGCAAAGTTTCTAGACACTGCCTTTGGCATGCTTCTTTTGCTGGCTATTACCCCAAGACGGGAATAGCCATTCTCATTTTTTCGTATATAGACTGCAAACCATTTATTAGTCAAACAATTGGCACGAAGCGCCAATTCAAACTCTTTCGGTTGCCTTATCCGGCGGCATGGAGGTAAAGTTTGTTCGGCATTAAACGGCAAGGCGTGCACGGCCTTTAGCTCTTCGAGCAGCTATAACTGCCCTGCCTCCCTTGGTCCTCATGCGAACCAGAAATCCATGAGTCCGTTTTCTTTTAGTGACGGATGGTTGATATGTACGTTTCATTGTTAATACCCCTAATTAATAATTAATACTTGAAAACCCGCTATTACATTATTTACGGGGGGTTATGTCAAGCTTATTTTATCTGGGAGTCAAGTCCCGCCTGTTTATAAATACGTATAACAAATAAATTTGGTTTTTCTATGCACCATTTTTCCAATGACTGAATGGGCTTCAGGTGATTCAAGGCACGCTGAATGCTGGGCATCTTACTGCCAGTTACGAGAAAAATTTGCAATGTTAAATATGCGCGCTTGTCAACGGTTACTGAAGATATACGTTTTTATTAATACATTCAAAATTTTTAGAGTTCTTTCAAAGTGGCTTGGAACTGAATAATGATCGTTATCTCTACAATTGTCGGTGAAATGTGTTTTATGGAAACCAGACTAATATCGCTTCTTAAGCTTAAAAGATTGTAATTCGAAAAATTAAATTGTACATATACTGAATAATAGGGGTACAGGGAATAATGAAGACATCAAAAATCAGCCGATCTTTAGCTTTAATCGCGTTACTGTTGGTCGGAACATTGATGAGCGAGGTGACGATTGCGGCAGATGGTGGGCACTCGGGACATGTATTTGGCGGTGGCGGGCACGCAGGTGGCGGGCAGCCGGGACGTGGGTTTAGCGGTGGCGGGCACGCAGGTGGAAGGTACTCAGGTGGCTGGAATCGAGGTGGGAGAGTAGGCATCTACTTGGGTGCACCGATTGGTTTTAGCTATGGATATAATCCGTACTCATACTATAGGGCTCCTTTCTATGGGGTGCCCTATTCTTATCCGCCCGCTTATTATCCTTCTGTGCCCACTTATTACCCGATGGTACAGCCTGTGCCGATGACTTACGTCGAGAGAAGTGACGAAACTCAGATCGGTACACAAGAGGCCCCGAATGATTCGTCGCAAGATACTCAGGAGTCATGGTGGTATTACTGCGTTGATGCCAAGGCCTATTATCCATATGTCAATCAATGCCCAGGAGGATGGCTTCGGGTCGCACCTCAACCCGCACCTGATTCAGGCGACCAACCTGCTTTAAATGATTCGCCTGCCCCATGACGTTCACATTGCGGCTCTCATTCGTTCTGGCAGCAGTTTTGACGCTGAGTGCTTGTACTTCGGTGCCGACGGGTCCAGGTGTGCTTGTGTTGCCGGGCACGGGGAAAAGCTTTGATCGGTTCCGCTTGGATGATGCCGATTGCAGGCAATATGCCAGCGCTCAGATAGGCGGCGGCACGGCAAATGCAGCAGCGACTGATAGTGGCGTAAGAAGTGCGGTGATCGGAACTGCAGTTGGTGCTGCAGCGGGTGCATTGCTTGGCGGCCATAACAGCGTAGGTGTGGGTGCTGGCTCAGGATTGCTCATTGGTTCTATGGCAGGAATGGGAACTGGTGAAAGCTCAGGGTTCAACCTTCAGCAGCGTTACGACTTTGGATATCAGCAGTGTATGTATGCGAAAGGCCATCGTGTTCCAGTGTCAGGGCGCTTGGATTATTCAAGGCAGCCTGTCAAGAAAAATTATTATGAATCTTCACCGATTCCTAGCAGCTCGCTTTCGTCGCCTTCTGCTGGTGTTTTCGTGCCTCCGCCTCCTCCCAGTGGTGTTCCACCTCCTGCACCCTCCGATGCTTACTTGTTACCCCTTCCCCCGAGCGGTTTGTCTTCTCCACCATCTGATTAATTATCAAGTTCTGCCTGTTTATAAAAGTGTCTAACGAATAAATCTGCTTTTTTTGTACTATTATGTTCAATAACTGAATGGGCGTCAGGTGATTCAAGGCACGCTGCGGGTACAATAGCTATAGACATTATAATATCGCGTCGAAGTCGTCTCCAGCTCTGTGGCTGAGGCGAAGCGGGTTTGCTTTCCACGCCGCTGAGCGCCCATTGAAGCGCTTCACCATGCCCCCGGTGTCAGGCTAGTTGTCGGTGTGCCAAGAAGGAAAGCGACAGTCATACGTCGCTGTACATGCTGTATCCGTGATGAGGGCAGGCCCCTCGGTTTCGCCGATCAGGCGGTGATACCAAACCACCCGGAGCTGCAGTCGTTAAGAGCGGTTGTAGTGAGCGTCCAGGGAAAAGGCGGGATGAATTTCGTCAGGTAAGCAGGAATGAGGCGAACACAAGTGAACCATCGAAGAAGTGTCGATAATTGCAATGATGTCAGAACCGAGGACTCGACAACGCCTCGGGATCAGTCAAACGGCAACCTGAACGTGGGTTTGACGGCATCCGGCATAGAGGTGGCGCGACCTTCCTGCAGGCGAGGATACGGAACTTGGGAACCTGTCGTCTCGATGCCAAGGGAGACACTCAAGCGGCGAACCCGTGAGAGTAAGAGTACCGATGCGAGGCACACAGGGGCGGAGTCATGCGTAGTAGTGTTGAAAGGGTTGTAATGACCTCTGGAGCGAAGGCATGACCTTGTCAGGCGAAGATCACAGAACAACCGCGATGCGGGATGATTCCGGGGTCGACGCCAAGTCGTTCGAAATACCCAAGCGGTTGATCTGGGAAGCTTGGAAACGCGTCGCCGCCAATCAAGGTGGACCGGGCGTGGACAAGGAAAGTATTGAAATCTTCCGAAATCGTTTGGCCAGAAATTTGTACGCGCTGTGGAATCGAATGAGTTCGGGGAGCTACTTTCCTCAACCGGTCAAAGAGGTGCTGATTCCAAAAGGGGACGGGCAGTTTCGTCCTCTCGGGATTCCGACCGTCACAGACCGTGTGGCTCAGATGGCGGTGAAATTAATGGTGGAGCCGAGAATCGACGCGATATTTCATTCATCATCGTTCGGTTATCGTCCTAACAAATCGGCACATCAAGCTGTGACGCAAGCGAGAAATAACTGCTGGCGTTACGCTTGGGTAGTCGACATTGATTTGAAATCCTTCTTTGACACCATCGACCACGAGCTCCTCACACGGGCCGTAGAAAAGCACGTTGCGGAGCCATGGGCGCGACTCTACATTAGACGCTGGCTGGAGCCCGGTGCGAAAGCAAACCGGGGAGATGGTTGCACGGGATCGAGGCACGCCGCAAGGTGGCGTGATCAGCCCGCTGTTGGCTAACCTCTTTCTACACTACGCGTTTGATCGATGGGTCCAGACTGAGTATCCGGAAGTGCCGTTTGAACGGTATGCCGACGATGTGGTCTGTCATTGCAGGACGAAGCAACAGGCGGAAAAGTTTTTGTCCGCTTTACGAGAACGACTCACGGCTTGTGGCCTTACGCTACATCCGGAGAAGACTCGCTTGGTTTACTGTAAAGATGGACGGCGTCGAGAGGAGCACCTTCACACAAAGTTCGACTTTCTGGGGTTCAGCTTTCACGCATCGGACGATGCAAAACCGAGAGGGACAATTGTTCACTGGGTTCGGGCCTGCGGTGAGTCAAAAGGCACTGAAGCGAATGTATCAGGCCATCAGAAGCATGAGTCTCAATCGAAGTACCTCATCGACGCTGCCAGAGTTAGCGCGGCGTCTGAACCCAATGGTTCGGGGATGGGTGAATTACTATGGTGCTTTCTATCCAGAGCCGCTGAAACGGTTCTTGATCAGAATAGACTTGCGGCTTGGCGGATGGGCGCGAAACAAGTACAAGCGGTTGAGAGGGCATAAACGACAATCATGGGCGTGGCTCAAGCGATGTCGAGAAAATCTTCCTCAGCTGTTCGCGCACTGGGATTTCTGTTTTGGAGAACGGCAGGCAAGAAGAGCCGTATGAGAGGTTCACGTACGGATCTGTGAGAGCCTGAGGGGGCAGTTCCCTCGGGCGACTCGACCCTCAAGAATCCTAACTTTGAGGAAAGGAGGCAACTAGGTTAATAATCTCCGCATTTGCCTATCCGATCGCACCGACAATGAATCGGCCAAAATGGCCACCAGCAAAGGCGTGATTCAAGGCTATACCGGCGTGGCGCCCGTTGATGAAAAAACCAAATCATCGTTGACGCGCAAGCGCATGGCACGAGTTTCGAGTAAGCGCTGCTGCTGCCGGCTACCATTCAGAAGCCAATCTCAAAGCACTGGCCGGGGAACAGATTGATGCCTATATAGCCGACAACGGGTATCGCAAGCGGGATGAACGCTATGCCGATCAATACGTGCATGCAACCAAGCCCGATCCGTTGTGGAACAAAGCCGGACAAGCAAAGAAAGTCGCGTGCTTCAAGCCTTGTGATTTTCAATTGGCAGACGATCACTCGCACTGCGTCTGCCCTGCCGGAAAACGGCTCTATAGCAATGGTTCGAATTGCACGATCAATGGGTATGTGGCGATGAAATTCAGTGGTGCCAAACAGGATTGCGTGCCGTGCACGCGACGCCCGGAATGTTTGCGCACACCTGAGAAGCCCCAGACACTGCAGGTTACTTTCTTGCAAGGCATGCGCGATGCCCAGGAAAATTATATCGAACTGATGAAGTCGAAGATCGATTCTGAAACGGGTAAAGAAATGATCACGCGCCGATTTGCGACGGTGGAGCCGGTGTTCGGCAACCTGCGTGGCAACAAGCGCCTGCACCACTTTACGCTACGCGGAAAAGCCAAGGTGGATGGGCAGTGGCAGTTGTATTGCATATGCATAATACCGAGAAGCTGGCGAATCATGGTTATGCGAGATAAAGAGGCTGGAAGCAAGGTATTCTCGCCTCTGTATCGCATGGATAGACTTGCCAGGTCGGACAGGTTTCCAATGGAAATGTTATCGGAAAACAGACAGCCGAAAATGAAGACAACCATATGGTTTGAAAAAATTCCACCCAAATCTGAAACAGGGTTTCAGAATGGGGTTTTTCTACAGCGTCGTTAGGTTATTGATCGGAGATGGATTTTATTAGGGTGTTTGCTGGGTGGATTTGGTGCGCTACTTGGCCATTTCCACTCGCCGCTTGCTATATGGGCAAATGTCATTGGGTTTGTTATATTTTGGTCGGCTTGTTCGGCTGGCTTAATTCAACACGCTTCAAGCCTGACCACTCAGACAATACTTACTCATCGTCAGATTCGTTTCAATTACATTCCACAACTTGTTTGATCAGCATATTTTAAAATTCGATGACTTTCGATAGCCAGCCTTTTGCTCATAAGAAAATCGTGGATTTTCACGTTAACGTTGGAATGCTTTCGGCATAAGATTATCGAATGTCTGTACCATCCGAAATGAACGTGCGAGCGGAACCTGAAGCGAATGCTAATGCTGACGTGTTGATTTCAATGGAAATGACTGTTTTTGAGAACCTGGAGTGCTATTTAATCAAAATAAATGGACAGTCTTGACAGCTTTGCTGACCCGCTAATCTTTAGTAGCTAATATTGCGATTAAACGATAGCATGGTTTAGAATGTCCCTCTATCGGACAATCAAGGTGTTGATACGTGTCATCTCAAGCGCTGGTCGAAATTCGCGACGTCAATTTTTCCTATGACAGCCGCCCCATACTAAAAGGTGTCAACCTCACTTTCCCCAAGGGCAAGGTGATTGCAGTTATGGGCGGCAGCGGCTGCGGCAAGACTACATTGCTACAGCTTATCGGTGGTGCGCTCAAACCAAGCAGTGGCTATGTGAAAGTTGATGGGCAGGTGATACATAAGCTTGACCATAAAGCTTTATATCTTATGCGCCGCCGGATGGGCATGCTATTCCAGTTTGGGGCGCTATTCACGGATATGTCTGTGTATGACAATGTGGCATTTCAGATGCGCGAGCATACTGATCTGCCGGAAGAAATCATTCGGGATTTAGTGTTGATGAAACTACATGCGGTGGGCTTACGTGGCACGCATCATCTGATGCCTGCTGAGCTTTCAGGTGGCATGGCGCGACGCGTGGCGTTGGCGCGTACGGTGGCACTGGATCCGATGTTAATCATGTACGACGAGCCGTTTGCCGGACTGGATCCCATTTCACTTTCCGTGGTGGGTAATCTCATTCGCAGTCTGAACGATGCGCTGGGTGCGACTTCGGTAGTGGTCACACATGACGTGCAGGAATCACTTAAGATTGTTGACTATAATTATTTTATTGCCGATGGGGTGGTGGTTGCAGAAGGGACTTCAGCTGAAATCAGATCTTCCGATATGCCGTTCGTGCATCAATTCGTGCATGGCGAAATGGACGGTCCGGTTCCATTCCATTACCCCAGCGGTGATTACGGGCAAGATTTGAATTTACGGCCCGGCGATGATGATCGTTGAAAATCTGAGATCCTTAGGACATCGTATTGTGAATGCGGTATGGCGTATTGGATATGCCTCCCGCTTCTTCATGCTAATCCTGCTTTATTCCGGTATCAGCTTCCGACGTTTTCACTTGACCATCAAGGAGCTGTTCTCCAGTGGTGTGATGTCGCTTATTATAATTTTGGTGGCAGGCATGTTTGTCGGCATGGTCTTGGGGTTACAGGGCTATGAGACGCTTAAACGCTATGGCGCTGAATCTGCATTGGGATCACTTGTGGCGCTAAGTCTGGTGCGCGAATTGGGGCCGGTGTTGGCTGCCCTGCTGTTTGCGAGTCGCGCTGGTTCGGCGATGACTGCGGAAATCGGTTTGATGAAAGCCACCGAACAAATTTCCGCGATGGAGATGATGGCGATTAACCCGATGGCGCGCGTGGTTGCACCTCGTTTTTGGGCTGGGGTCATCTCTGTGCCGCTACTGTCGGCGTTATTTTCTGCCATGGGTGTATTTGGTGGATATGTGGTGGGGGTGGTGCTAATCGGTGTGGATCAAGGTTCGTTCTGGTCGCAAATGCAGGCTGGGGTCGATTTTTGGCACGACATAGCGAACGGGATAATCAAGAGCGTCGTGTTTGGAGTGGCAGTGACTGTCATCGCATTGTTCGAAGGCTATGATGCACCACCCACCGCAGAAGGGGTGTCCGGTGCAACCACGCGCACAGTAGTCGAGTCGTCGCTGACAATTTTATTTTTGGATTTTATTTTGACCGCATTCATGTTTCAAGGGGAGTAGTATGAAACGCACCACGCTGGATTTATGGGTCGGCATATTTGTCGTGGCAGGCTTGGCGGCATTGGCAGTACTTGCGCTCAAGGTGGGAAATTTGAGTACTTACAATATGTCCGAGACATATCAGTTGCAAGCTTATTTTTCTAACATCGGTGGCCTCAAGCCCCAGGCATCCATCAAAAGCTCTGGCGTACTTATAGGACGGGTAGCTCAGATCAGCCTGGATTCCAAGCGCTATGAGGCTAAAGTAACCATGACTATAGACAAGCGTTACCCGTTCCCAAAAGATACATTCGCTAATATCCTGACTTCAGGATTGCTAGGTGAGCAGTACATCGGCTTGATTCCAGGTGGTGATGAAGAATTTCTGAAGGCTGGTGACGAAATCAAACAAACGCAGTCTGCTGTGGTGCTGGAGGATTTAATCAGCAAGTTCTTATATAGTAAGGCTGAAGGTTCAAATTAATTTAATAAATTATAGGTGTCTATATGAAAAAAATAATTGCATCGTGGGTGGGGGTGCTGATGGCGTGTGTGTCACTGGGCGTGCAGGCGAACACGCTGGAGCCGGAGGCGTTAATCAAAAACACCGTGGAGGAAGTCCTGTCCGTCATTAGGCAGGACAAGGACATTAAAGCCGGAAATAAGGAAAAAGTGATTGCATTGGTAGATGCAAAGGTGCTGCCGCATTTTAATTTTACTCATATGACCAGACTTGCCGTAGGTAAGTACTGGCGTAAGGCTACGCCGGAGCAGAAGAAGGTCTTGGAAATCGAGTTTCGCAATTTACTGGTGCGCACTTACACCAACGCATTCACGTCCTACCAAGATCAGGAGGTGGAAGTGAAGCCGCTCAAAATGGCAAATGATGCCACCGAAGTGACTATAAAATCCTTGATTCTTAACAGAGGGAAACCATCTACACCCGTAAATTATGATATGGAAAAGATGGCTAGTGGCTGGAAGGTGTACGATCTATCGATTGAAGGTGTGAGTTTGGTTACCAACTATCGCGGTACCTTTTCTGAGCAGATTCAGAAGAACGGCATTGATGGCTTGATTAAAACGTTAATGGAAAAGAATCAGTCTCAGGCGGCGTCCAAGTGACTGACCGCGATGGAGGCCACGTGCAAGCACCAAGCAGCCTGACCATTGAAACGGTTACACCCCTGTTCAAAAATGGTTTGCAATCAGATAACGAAACACCTCTGGTGGTGGACTTGGCTCAGGTAGAGACAGTAGATTCTGCTGCGGTCAGCTTGCTGCTTTCTTGGCTACGCGAGGCGCAGCGTAGCAGTGTGAAACTGTGTTTCGCTAATGTTCCAGAGAATTTGTTAATCTTGGCCCGTTTGTATGGCGTTGTGGACATGCTGCCGCTATGCGACAGTGATTCCTCTCAGCCTTAAGCACTCAATTTGATGCCACCTGCCATTGATGTGCGCCAAGCACGCAAGCGCTATGGCGAATTGCAAGCATTGGACGGCGTGGATTTGCGTATCGAGCAGGGTGAGTTTTTCGGTTTGCTTGGCCCCAACGGTGCCGGAAAAACCACTTTGATTAACTTGCTGGCCGGACTTGCATTGCCAGATGAGGGGCAGCTGTCCGTACTGGGACACGATGTAGTCAAGCAATATCGCGCTAGTCGACGCCTGTTAGGTGTGGTGCCGCAAGAGTTGGCGTTTGATCCTTTTTTCACAGTGCGCGAAACGTTACGTTTACAGTCTGGTTTTTTTGGATTGCGTCGTAATGACGCCTGGATCGATGAGGTGATGCACCACTTGGATTTGACCGGGAAGGCCGATACCAATATGCGCCGCCTGTCCGGTGGTATGAAGCGCCGTGTGTTGGTGGCACAGGCCTTGGTGCATAAGCCGCCAGTTATTGTGTTGGATGAACCGACTGCCGGGGTGGACGTGGAGCTGCGCCAATCATTATGGCGCTTCATTCAGCAGCTTAACCGCGATGGGCACACCATTCTTTTAACTACCCATTATCTGGAAGAGGCGGAAGCCTTATGCACACGGATTGCCATGCTCAAACACGGCCGGATTGTAGCCCTGGATAGCACACAAAATCTACTTAGTAGCCTGGCCGGTTGTCGCGTCAGGCTGAAACTCGCGGGTTGTTTACCGGCCACATTGCTGCCGCAGGTGGTCGAACAGACGGACGGTGATTACCTGCTGACATTGCCGTCTTATCAAGCATTGGAGTCAATGTTGGCGGAATTGCGTTTGGCTGGAGTTGCGATCCAGGAGATGGCCTTGCAGCAGCCTGATTTGGAAGAAGTCTTCTTGCGTTTGGTGGGGCGGGCCGTGCATTGAGGCGGGCATGTTGAGTTTTTACAGCCTGCTCTACAAGGAGGTATTCCGGGTGTGGAAAGTGGGCTTCCAGACCGTGCTGGCTCCAGTGCTGACCGCACTGCTCTATCTGCTGATTTTTTCGCATGTGCTGGCACAGCATGTAGAGGTATATCCGGGGGTGCATTACACTGTCTTCCTTATCCCAGGACTGATGATGATGGCAATATTGCAAAACGCTTTTGCCAACAGCTCTTCCAGCCTGATTCAGTCCAAGATTACCGGCAATATCGTGTTCGTGCTGCTGGCACCGATTGCCTATTGGGAATTCCTTGCGGCATATGTACTTGCTTCTATGCTGCGCGGGTTAGTGGTTGGCATAGGAATATATTTGGCCGCACTGTGGTTTGCTCAGCCACCGATGCTGTTTCCAGTCTGGATTATATTGTTTGCCGTTCTAGGTAGCGCGATGCTTGGCTCACTGGGGGTGGTGGCCGGGATGTGGGCAGAAAAATTCGATCAACTCGCAGGGTTCCAGAATTTCATTATCATGCCGTTGACTTTTTTGTCCGGTGTTTTCTATTCAATTCACTCGTTGCCGCCATTTTGGCAGGCATTGTCGAGTTTCAATCCAATTTTTTATATGATAGACGGTTTTCGTTATGGATTCTTCGGCGTGTCGGATATTTCTCCGTGGGTGAGCTTGACGGTGGTGGGCGGCTGTATGCTGGGCCTGATGCTGTTATCTTTGGGGTTGTTAAAGTCCGGGTATAAATTGCGATACTGACATAATGCACACCATGGCGAGAACACATTAAGATGAAATCGGGATTTTTAAAGATACCAGTATGCAAAAATTAGTTATACAAGGCGGCACCCCATTGCGTGGCGAAGTGCGTATTTCCGGTGCCAAAAACGCGGCATTGCCTATGATGTGTGCCAGCCTATTGACAAGTGATGTCTTGCAGTTAAGCAATATGCCGGATTTGCACGATATCGCAACCATGCGTAAATTATTGGAGCAGATGGGTGTGAAGGCTGCTGTACAGGGTGACGAGATGACCTTGCACGGTGCGCAAGTGGACAAGCTGGAAGCGCCATATGACATGGTAAAGACCATGCGCGCCGCGGTGCTTGTGCTAGGTCCTCTGGTGGCGCGCTTTGGTGAGGCGCGCGTATCAATGCCGGGGGGGTGCGCCATTGGTTCTCGCCCCGTAGATATTCACATCAAAGGGTTGCAAGCAATGGGTGCTCAAATTTTCATTGAGCATGGCTACATTCATGCGCAGGCAAAACGTCTTAAAGGCGCACGAATATTATTCGACATCGTCAGTGTGACCAGCACAGAAAATCTGATGATGGCTGCTACTTTGGCAGAAGGGGTAACGGTGCTGGAAAATGCCGCACGTGAACCAGAGGTAGTGGATTTGGCGCACTGCCTGATTGCAATGGGTGCGAAAATTGAAGGGGCAGGCAGCCACACGATTGTCATAACGGGTGTGGACAGATTGCACGGTGCCGCCCATCGCATCATGCCGGATCGTATCGAGAGTGGGACTTTTCTAGTGGCGGCAGCAGCAACGGGTGGTAGCATCGTGTTACTCGATACACAAGCGGACCTTCTTGATTCCGTGCTGGAAAAACTTACTGAAGCAGGCGCACACATCCGTATCGATAGCGAGAACATCCACTTGAACATGACGGTTCGGCCCAGATCAGTGAACGTGCGTACTGCGCCATATCCTGCATTCCCTACGGATATGCAGGCACAGTTTATGGCGTTGAATGTTGTTGCCGATAGCAGCGCGATGGTCGTGGAAACGATTTTTGAAAATCGCTTTATGCATGTGCAAGAGTTGCGCCGTCTTGGTGCAAGGATAGACGTGGAAGGAAATACTGCTTTGGTTCACGGTGTCGATCATCTGGAGGGTGCAACGGTGATGGCAACGGATTTGCGTGCTTCTGCGTGCCTGGTTATTGCCGGATTGGTGGCGCAGGGTGAAACCGTGATTGACCGCATTTACCATCTGGATCGTGGTTATGCACATATAGAGACAAAATTGTCGCAACTCGGAGCGAACATATTTCGCATTAAATAAATGAAAGATACTCCCATGATTACCATCGCCTTATCCAAAGGGCGCATCTTTGAAGAGACCTTGCCGCTGTTGCAGGCGGCGGGGATCATACCGCTGGAAGCCCCGGAACCTACGCGCAAATTGATTTTATCTACCAATCGTGCCGACGTACGTCTTATTATCGTGCGTGCTTCCGATGTGCCGACCTATGTGCAATACGGCGCTGCTGACTTGGGGATCGCGGGCAAGGATGTTCTCGACGAACATGGCGGCATCGGCTTGTACCAGCCGCTGGATTTGAATATTGCGTGTTGCCGCATGATGGTGGCAGTAAGGAATGATTTCGATTATGAATCAGCCGTACGTCAAGGCGCGCGTTTGCGCGTGGCGACCAAATACGTGCAAACCGCACGCGAGCATTTTGCGGCTAAAGGTGTGCATGTGGATTTGATAAAATTGTATGGCTCGATGGAGCTGGCTCCGCTGGTCGGCTTGTCAGATGCAATCGTGGATTTGGTCAGCAGCGGCAACACACTGAAGGCCAATCACCTCAAGGCAGTAGAAGATGTCTCTGCGATTTCATCGCGTCTGGTGGTGAATCAGGCTTCGCTTAAACTCAAACATGCGGCTATTCAGCCCATGCTGGACGCGTTTTCCTTGGCGGTAGTTCAATGAACATCAGACGGCTTTCTACTCGGCAGCCCGATTTCAATACGCAACTGGACAAACTGCTGGCATTCGAGGCAACTCAGGATCGCCAGCTGGACGAGACTGTGGCGGCTATTCTGGCGGATGTGCGCACACGTGGTGATGTAGCCCTGCTCGATTACACTCGACGTTTCGATCGCATGGATGTACATGATAGTGCCGCACTGGAACTGCCCCCTGCAGTCTTACGTGCCGCCTTCGAGGGATTGCCCGCTGCACAGCGCTCTGCTCTGGAACAGGCTGCACAGCGCGTTACCGCTTACCATCAGAAACAGCTACAAGTTTCATGGAGTTATACCGAGACGGATGGCACCCTGCTGGGTCAGCAGATTACGCCATTGGATCGGGTTGGACTGTATGTGCCGGGCGGCAAGGCCGCCTACCCGTCTTCAGTGCTGATGAATGCATTACCAGCAAAAGTGGCTGGGGTGGGAGAGCTCATTATGGTAGTGCCTACCCCAGATGGAGTGCGAAACGCGTTGGTGTTGGCAGCAGCCCACTTGGCTGGAGTGGACCGGGTATTCACCATTGGCGGGGCACAGGCGATTGCTGCGCTGGCATATGGCACGGCAACCGTGCCGCGTGTAGATAAAATCGTCGGTCCCGGCAACGCTTACGTAGCCGCCGCCAAACGCCGCGTATTCGGCGTAGTTGGAATTGATATGGTGGCAGGGCCATCTGAGATTCTGGTGATCTGCGATGGACAAACCGATCCGGACTGGATTGCGATGGATCTATTTTCTCAAGCAGAGCACGATGAATTAGCACAGGCTATCCTGCTGACACCGGATGCTGCTTTTGCTACAGCCGTGGCGCAAAGTGCGGATCGTCTGCTGGAACAAATGCCGCGCTGTGACATCATTCGCATTGCATTGGAGAACCGGGGTGCTTTGATTGAAGTGGCTGACTTAGATGAGGCTTGTGTTATCAGTAACCGCATAGCACCTGAGCATCTTGAGCTTTCAGTGGACAATCCCCAGCAATGGTTGCCAAAAATCAAGCATGCTGGCGCAATTTTCTTGGGGCGTTATACTTCCGAAGCACTCGGCGATTATTGCGCAGGTCCCAATCACGTGCTGCCGACCTCCGGCACGGCACGTTTTTCTTCCCCGCTGGGAGTGTATGACTTTCAGAAACGCAGCAGCTTGATTCAAGTATCCGCGCAGGGCGCAGCGATGCTGGGTGAAATTGCTGCGGTGCTAGCCCTTGGTGAGGGCTTGCATGCGCATGCGCAGTCCGCCCTGCTCAGAAAGGGGTCTTGTACATAGTGAAAGTCAGACGCCAATGGCCAACGACAATAGAAAGGTTCCGCACGATGGACAAAGTAGAAGTCTCAGCTATAGAAACTCATGCGTAACGACAAAATACACCGTGGATATTTCAAATACAATTCCTTCCTGATTGCGTTGAGGCGTATACAAGTGATTATTCGCACTTGTACCGTTTTTCAAAACTGCACTACCCCCGAATGGCACTGTTATAATTCGTCACCATGAACAAAGCCATCTTTGCCACCTCGCGCGCACTTGATTTAGCTCGCGAGGTCTTGAATATTGAAGCTGCAGCTGTATTGGCGCTTACGCAACGCATTAATGAAAATTTTCTGCAGGCATTAAATATCATTTTAGCCTGCGAAGGCCGGGTGATTGTAAGCGGAATGGGTAAGTCGGGGCATATTGCACGCAAGATCGCCGCGACGCTGTCTAGCACGGGTACCCCAGCGTATTTTGTACATCCCGCCGAAGCTAGTCATGGCGATTTAGGCATGATCACCGCTAAAGATGTGTTTATTGCGTTGTCGTATTCCGGAGAAAGTCAGGAATTGCTTATTATAGTGCCAGTCATCAAACGTCAGGGGGCACGGCTGATTAGCCTGACAGGCAATCCGCGATCCAGTTTGGCAGAGGCGTCGGACGCGCATCTGGATGCTGCGGTGGACAAGGAAGCCTGCCCGCTGGGGCTTGCCCCTACCGCCAGTACCACGGCAGCGCTGGCATTGGGCGATGCTCTGGCCGTGGCGCTGCTGGATGCCAAGGGGTTCGGGGAAGAAGATTTTGCTCGTTCGCACCCTGGCGGGAGCTTGGGTCGCCGTTTGCTAACCCATGTGCGCGACATTATGCATGCTGACAAAGGGATTCCTACTGTGCATCAAAATGCAACGCTGGCCGAGGCAGTGTTGGAAATCTCGCGTAAAGGGTTAGGCATGACTGCCATTGTCGATGATACTCAGCAGGTTCTGGGCATCTACACTGATGGAGATTTACGCCGCACGTTGGAAAAGCATATTGATTTCACTACCACTATTATCAGCTCCGTCATGTCGCGCAATCCGCGCAGTATTATGCCGGATGCACTGGCAGCCGAAGCGGTGCAGATTATGGAACAATATAACATTAGCCAGATGCTGGTGATAGATTCCAACAACAAGCTGGTCGGCGCTCTGAATATGCATGATCTGCTGCGCGCAAAAGTGATTTGATGTCTTTAAATCAAGCACATTCTGTTCGCCTCATCGCCTTTGATATAGACGGCATCATGACGGATGGTGGTCTCTATTTAACCGACTCGGGTGAAGAATTTAAGCGCTTCAATTCGCTTGACGGGCATGGCTTAAAAATGCTCAAAGCATCTGGTGTGGAGCTGGCCATCATTACCGGTCGCACCTCCCGGTGTGTAGCGCTACGCGCACACCACCTTGGCATCTCACACTTGTTCCAAGGTGTTCACGACAAGCTTGCAAGCCTGCAAAAATTGCTTGCACAACTTAAACTGCCGTTGGATGTCGTCGCCTTTATGGGTGACGACGTGATGGATCTGCCGGTAATGCTTCGTGTCGGTTTCGCTATCAGCGTACCGAATGCGCCACAAGTAGTGCGCGATCGCGCTCACTATATCACCGAGCGTGAGGGGGGGCATGGGGCGGTACGTGAAGCATGCGAATTATTGATGTCTGCGCAAGGCACGCTGGATGCGCAACTCGCGCCTTATTTGACATGACTCATTCACGCCTTATTGACCGTTTGCGCGCCTGGCTTACCGGATTGCCGCAGCTATTGTTGTTGCTAATGCTGGCAGCAGCTTATTGGCTGAATCAGCAAGTACAGCCGCTGCCCCTCATACCCGACAGCAGCAGGCGCCACGACCCGGATTTTATCGTTAACGAAGTTGTTGCGACTACTCTGAATGAGCAGGGTAAGCCGCGTTTCGTGATGGCTGCAAAAAAAATGCTGCATTACCCGGATAATAATAGTACATACCTGGAAGCCCCTGTGCTTACCAGCTTTGATTCAGGCCATCCTCCCATGCATACTTATGCAAATAATGGAATGATCTCAGGTAAAGGCGAAGAAATATTTTTACGCGACGACGTAAAAGTCGTGCGTACCGCCAGTGCCACGCAAAGCGAAATGACATTCACCACTACTTATCTGCATGTTATTCCTGACCGTGGCTTGGCCGATACAGACCAGCCTGTAACGATGATTGATGGACGTAACATTGTGCATGCAGTAGGTATGAAATTTGATAATAAAGCACGCATAGTAAAGTTGCTTGCGCAAGTTAAAGGCGAATATGTGCCCGACAAAAATTAAATACGCTGCTTTGCTCTGTATAGAGCTTATCTGCCATATGTCAATCAGCCAAGCGGAACTTGCCGACCGTGACAAGCCGATGCATTTGGAAGCAAATCAGCTCAGTATTGACGATGCCAAACAAATCAGCGTCTTTGAAGGCAAGGTGCAGCTCACTCAGGGTACGATGATGATTAACGCCGACAAAGTTGTTGTGGTACAGGACAAGGAAGGATTCAAGCACGGTACGGCAACCGGACAGCCCGCCAGTTTTCGCCAGAAGCGCGATAATGTTAATGGATATGTGGAAGGATATGGTGAGCGCATTGAATATGATTCCAAGACCGCAATCATAGACTTCTTCGGTCAGGCGCGCGTAAAGCAGGATCAGGATGAGGTGCGTGGCGAACATATTACCTATAACTCCAAAGCTGAGGTATTTCAGGTGAACGGAACCTCCAACAAGGGGCGCGTGCGCGCTGTCATCCAACCTAAACACAAGCGTTCTTCAGTCGGCGAACCCCTGTCGATCAAGCCGACAACGACACTAACCAAGCCTAACGAACATCAATGAGCGAGCTGCGCGCCGTTGCACTGAAAAAGCGCTATCGGTCCCGCACCGTAGTGCATGACGTTTCCCTGTCGGTACAGAGCGGCGAGGTGGTCGGACTGCTTGGCCCTAACGGTGCTGGAAAGACCACCTGCTTCTACCTGATTGTCGGGCTGGCAGCTGCAGATGGCGGCGACATTTTTATCAATGGGCAGAACATTACTCATCTCCCCATCCATCGCCGTGCGCGTTTGGGGTTGGGCTATCTGCCACAGGAAGCATCTATTTTTCGCCGCCTAACTGTCGCACAAAATATTCAGGCGGTGCTGGAATTACAAGATTATGATAACGATGAAATTCAAGCACGGCAGGATGAGTTGATGGAGGATCTGCATATTACTCATATACGTAATAATCCAGCTGTCAGCTTGTCCGGAGGCGAGCGGAGACGTGTCGAAATTGCTCGTGCGCTAGCCACCAATCCACGCTTCATCCTGCTGGATGAGCCATTTGCAGGGGTGGATCCGATTGCTGTGCTGGACATTCAAAAAATCATTCGTTTCCTTAAAGAACGTGACATTGGCGTGCTTATAACTGATCACAATGTTCGTGAAACATTGGGAATCTGTGACCGCGCCTATATTATTAATGCCGGGTCGGTAATGGCAGAAGGCAAACCCGACGAAATCATTTATAATGAAGGCGTGAGAAAAGTATATCTCGGTGAGCATTTCAAGCTATAGGTGCATACTATGCGCCGCTCTTGTCCGTAAATTGCGTAATGAAACCCACTTTACAACTTAAGCAATCCCAGCAACTGACGCTTACCCCTCAGTTGCAACAAGCCATACGCCTGTTGCAACTCTCCACTCTGGAAGTCAATCAGGAGGTGGCACGCTTGCTGGACGAAAATCCATTGCTCGAACGTGAAGATGAAGACGCTATGCAGTCCTATGCACATAGAGACGCTGCCGCTACCTCCGCTACAGATAATATCGAAGTAAAAGATGAAGTGCCGCAACAGGCCGATGAAGAATGGGCAAAAGAAGACTGGAATGAACCTTCTTTTTCCGTAGCGAGCGGGCCGGACGACGAGAAAGAGACTCGAGCCGAAGTTGCGGCAGATACCCCCAGCTTGCGTGAGTATCTCATCTGCCAACTAAATATGAGTCAGCATAATATGCGCGACCGAAAAATTATCGGTCTGCTGATCGACGCATTGGACGGTAACGGTTACCTGGCTCAACCACTGGAAGAAATTGTCGAGATGCTTCCGGAACAACTCGACATTACCCTGGATGACTTGGAAACTGCTCTCGTGCAATTGCAGCACTTGGATCAGCCAGGCATAGCCGCACGTACCTTGAGCGAATGTCTAGCCCTACAGCTCAAAGCACTCCCGGAAGACACCCCGTGCCGTGATCTGGCGCTGAGCTTGGTGTTGCAGCACCTCAACCTGCTGGGGGCGCACGATTTTACCAAACTGAAGAAAGTTCTCCGATGTGACGATGACGAATTGCGCACGGTGCAATCGCTCATCACCCATCTGCAACCAAGACCTGGCGCTGAATTTGAACAGCGAACTGCAGACTATGTCGTGCCTGACGTGGTGGTAGAGTGCCACCACGGTAGCTGGCATGTACGTCTTAATCAGGCTGCCATGCCTCGCCTGCGCGTTAACCAAATGTATGCCAATATCTTGCAGCAGGGCAACGAAAAACCCCCACTGCAGCTAGCCGGCCAATTGCAGGAAGCACGCTGGTTCATCAAAAACTTGCACCAACGCTTCGATACTATTTTGCGTGTGTCACAGACAATTGTTGATCGCCAACGCGATTTTTTCGAGCACGGCGAGACCGCCATGCGTCCGCTAGTGCTGCGCGAAATCGCAGAACAGCTTGATCTGCATGAATCTACCGTCTCCCGCGTGACTACGCAAAAATTTATGCTCACCCCGCGCGGTATCTATGAACTCAAGTATTTTTTCTGTAGCGGAATCGCAACCGAAAGTGGCGGTACTTGTTCCTCCACGGCGATCCGTGCACTCATCAAGCAGATTGTCAACGAGGAAGATGCACGTCACCCCCTAACCGACAGCCGCATGTCTGGAATACTGGCACTGCAGGGCATATTGGTTGCCCGGCGTACCGTGGCAAAATACCGCGAGTTGTTGAATATCCTCCCAGTTAATCTTCGTAAATCACTCTAACCATTAAGGAGCAGACCATGAACCTAAATCTCAGCGGACACCATTTGGAAATCACCCCCGCTATTCGCGAGCACGTAGTGAGCAAAATCGACAAAATCAAACGTCACTTCGACAATGTGATTGATGTTACTGTCATCCTTTCGGTGGAAAAATTAAAACAAAAGGCCGAGGCTAACGTCCATCTGAGCGGCAAGACAATTTTTGCGGAATGTGATGATACGAATTTATATACCGCCATTGATAATCTGATCGAAAAACTCGATCGCCAAATTATCAAGTACAAAGAAAAAAATGCTGCTCGTCGCCATGATGAATCCGGCACCCACCCTGTACTGGAGCAAGAATAATAGCAGGGCGACTTACGGCCGCCCATTCCTTTTTTAAAGTGTTTGAATTATGAACCTGATCAGCAAAACTCTGCCCCTTGAGAACGTCATACTGGATGCCGACTCCACCAGTAAAAAAAGGGTATTCGAAAGAGTGGGGGTGTTATTTGAAAACACTCATAAAATCGCACGTAGCCAAATATTCGATAGCCTGTTTGCGCGCGAGAAGCTTGGCTCGACTGGCTTGGGACACGGCGTGGCTATCCCACATGGTCGCATAAAAGGACTGCGAGATGCGGCTGCAGCTTTCGTAAAAACACAAGCATTGATTCCATTCGATGCACCGGATGGTCAACCGGTTAACTTGATTTTCGTGTTATTGGTGCCGGAACGGGCCACTGATCTGCACCTGCAACTACTAAGCGAACTGGCGCAAATGTTCAGTGACAAGACCTTCCGCGAACAAATACAGAATAGCAATGATGTCGCGATAATTCATCAATTGTTTACTAACTGGACGATGTAACAGCAATGGCGCAGGTCAATATTCAACAGCTGTTCGAGGACAAACAGGAGCGGCTGGAATTAAGCTGGGTAGCCGGAGCGAATGGTGCTGCGAAGATACTTGATAGTGATTTAGTCAGTGCCTCTAACAACGGCTTGATTGGCCACCTCAATTTGATCCACCCGAATTGGGTACAGGTATTGAGCGAGACCGAAGTTGATTATCTTCAAGGGCTTTCATCTGCCGAGTTTACAGAGGCACTGACGAAACTTGAACACGGCGGTACGCTATGCTTGATTTTGGCCGGCACGGACAGGCTCCCGCAGGAATTAATTAGTTACGCTGACCGCACACATACACCACTGTTCCGCTCTCCTTTACCCAGCGTGCATTTGATGTGGTTGGTGCGTCATTACATTGTTAAAGAGCTGGCAGAATCGACCACGCGCCACGGCGTGTTTCTCGACGTGCTTGGAGTGGGGGTGCTAGTCACTGGTGAGAGCGGCATAGGCAAGAGTGAGCTTGGACTGGAGCTTATTACACGCGGCAACGGTTTAGTGGCAGACGACATCACCGAACTGTACAGCATTTCTCCGGAAACGCTGGAAGGGCGCTGCCCGGAACTATTGCGTGACTTCCTCGAAGTGCGGGGGCTGGGCGTGCTTAATATTCGCACCATGTTTGGCGAGACCGCGGTACGGCGCAAAAAAAGTTTAAAGCTCATTGTACATTTGCATCGCCCTCTACGTGGCGACCTTTCCCATCTGGAACGCTTGCCGATAGCGGCAAGTCATCAGGAAATCCTAGGCGTGAAGATTAGCACGGTAAGCATCCCGGTCATGGCTGGGCGCAATCTTGCGGTGTTGGTAGAAGCGGCAGCGCGCAATTTTGTGCTACAGCAACGCGGTATCGACAGCATGCAAGAATTTATCAGTCGCCACGAGCAGCAAATGCTGGAGCAATAATTCATGCAATTATTTCTGATCAGCGGCCTCTCCGGCTCAGGAAAAAGCGTGGCGCTCAAGGCGCTGGAAGACAGCGGCTACTACTGTGTGGACAATCTACCCGCTGCGATGTTACCCATCCTCATGGAAAATCTGCGTCAGACCGGGAATACACGCATTGCTGTCAGCATAGACGTGCGTAGCGGCGACAGCGTGAAACAACTACCGCACTATATTGCACAACTTAAGCAACAGGGTGTCGATGTGCACTTGCTCTTCTTAGACGCACAGACCGACACACTGGTGAAACGCTTTTCCGAAACGCGTCGCCGTCATCCGTTGCGTAATGCTCTACCTCCAGCGCAGACCAATGTAGGACTTACCCTGCCAGAATGCGTGCAACTCGAGCGAGAAATGCTTGCCGAGATTAGTAACATCGGCCATCGTATTGATACCAGCGAGCTCGGAGCCAGTACCTTGTGTGCCTGGATCAAAGATTTTAAGGGTGTTGACCGCGCACACATTACCTTGCTATTTCAATCATTTGGTTTTAAGAATGGCATTCCGATTGATGCCGACTTTGTGTTCGACGTGCGCTGCTTACCTAACCCACATTACGATCCAGTACTGCGACCACTAAACGGCCGCGATGCGGCGGTAATTGAATTTCTCGATTGCAACCAGAATGTACAAAATATGTGCGAAGACATCCGCAGTTTTGTCGAGAAGTGGCTGCCCTGCTTCATCGCTGATAACCGTAGCTATCTCACCGTCGCCCTTGGTTGCACAGGTGGTCAACATCGCTCGGTGTATTTGGTGGAAAAGCTTGCGCGTTGTTTTAAAGTGCAACAGCAAGTGCTACTACGTCACCGCGAACTCGGTAACACTTATTGATTTTTGTGTAATTTATGACAAATTTCATTGAAGACCCCGTCATTTCCATACAGGAGAAAATCCAGGCTTCTCAGCGCAGCTTAGATTTATACTACCCACTGAATGCATTTCAGTGTGGGAAAGAAAGAATGTTGCTAACCAATCAATAATCATGTTGCCATTAACGCCCATAAAGACAGGCGATTGGATGGTGCTGTTGCTCGGCGTGCTCTGCATTACATGGCTCACCATCACACTATGGCAAGGCGGCGCAGCGGACAAGGCTATCATTCGCAGTGGCGGCAAAATATTCAGTGAAGTGTCGCTATCTCGTAACCAAATTATTTCTGTACCCGGCCCACTCGGCATTAGTCGAATTGCCATACATAACCGACAAGTCCGCATCGCAGCTGACCCCAGTCCGCGCCAATATTGCGTGCGCCAAGGCTGGCTGAAGCAGGCAGGCGAAATTGCCATCTGCCTGCCCAACCAAGTCAGCGTTGAATTGAGTGGCAGGGGCAAGCGTTATGACAGCCTTAACTATTAAACTCGCAACTACCGCGGCAGATCACCACATCGCGCGGATGGCGGCATTGGCACTGGGTCTGTCAATGCTGGAAGCAGCCATTCCATCGCCACTGCCTGGCGTAAAACCTGGTTTGGCTAACATTATCACTCTCATCGTGCTCATACGCTACGGCTGGCGCATGGCGGCATGGGTATCGCTGTTGCGAGTGCTGGCGGGTAGCTTGCTTATGGGAAGTTTTCTTACACCTGGGTTTTTTCTCAGCCTAAGCGGTGCGCTATGCAGCATCACCATACTAGCCATCAGCCAGCATTTGCCGGCACGCTGGTTCGGCCCGATCACCCATAGCATCTTCGGTGCATTTGCACACATTGCAGGCCAATTATTATTGGTGTATTTCTGGCTAATTCCACACACTGGGCTGATGTATCTGATTCCTATCTTTGCTACGGCAGCATTGCTGTTTGGTACAGTAAATGGCCTGATTGCTGCACACTACCTGGATGCACCAAACACTGAGATCGAAGCACCTAAATTGACTGGTTGAAAAGCACATGAAAACTATCGTACTCGCCCTAACCGGCGCTTCCGGCTTACCCTACTCCATGCGATTGCTTGAATGCCTGCTTCAAGGCGGTCAACGCGTGCACCTGGTTTATTCGCAAGCGGCACAAATAGTCGCCAAACAGGAGTTGGATTTTGTGTTACCCAACCGTCCGCAAGATGCGGAAAAAATCTTGGTGGAGCGGCTCGGCAAAGTCAGCGGCAAACTGCGAGTGTTCGGGCGCGATGACTGGTTCGCACCCATGGCTTCAGGCTCGAATCCTGGTGACGCGATGGTAATTTGCCCCTGCACTATGGGTACACTGGCGGCGGTGGCGGCGGGGTTAAGCGATGATCTCATCACCCGTGCAGCCGATGTCATGCTCAAGGAAAAGCGCCCATTGATTTTAGTACCGCGCGAAACGCCATTCTCCGCCATCCATCTGGAAAATATGCTCAAGCTGAGTCATGCCGGTGCGGTCATTCTCCCGCCCAACCCGGGCTTTTACCATCACCCACAAAGTGTGCAAGACTTGGTAGATTTTGTGGTGGCAAAGGTACTTGATCACTTAGGCGTGGAGCATATGTTAGTGAAGCGGTGGGGAGAGAATCATCGGTTGAGCTGAGGATCAAGTACAACCTATTTCGCTGGGGTGAGATTATAGAACGCGCACATTAAACAACCCGTTGGTGATATAACTTAAAATTATTTTTGGTTGCTTGTTTGACTAGTCGGGTTTTTTTAAACTATAGTTCGTTTCATGCAAGCAGAATTAGACATATTGGGAAGAAAGTTGGCTCAATTAGTGCAATTGACTACACGTCTGCGAGAAGAAAACAATCACCTGCGTCAAGAATTGGCTCAAGCGTTAAGTCAAGGCCGTCAATGCCACGACAAAATTGATTCTGCCAAGTCGCGCTTGGAACGGCTACTGGCGCAACTACCTGAAGAATAAACATGAGTAGCGAGAGTGAAAGAACGCTTGATGTCACAATCCTCGACCGTGAATTCCGCGTCAGCTGCTCGGAAGTGGAGCGCCCAGAGCTGCTTGATGCGGTTGCTTATCTTGATAAGAAAATGCACGAGATTCGCGATATCGGCAAGGTTACCACGATCGAGCGCATCGCAATCATGTGTGCTTTAAATATGGCTCATGAGTTATTAACCACACGTCTTGGTACTGGTTTTGACATGAGTGAATTTAAGCGTAGAATAAATTCTATGGAGGCAACCATCGACGCATTACTTGCGGAACAAGATGAGTTATTTTAGGTTTCCCCTGCGGTGTTCGTCAGGCTCATAATTCTTTGGACCAATAAGCTTTGCTTAGGTCGCGACCCATAATGTTACTGTTGTGCGCATTCCTTGCGGATGTACCTGATGTAACTGGGAACCGGCCCTCTTGAACCCAGGTTCAAGATGTTGGGTCAACGGCACAGGCGGGGGACTTTATTTATAATGCGGCGGAAGCCGCATTTTTTTATTAGTGCGCCAGGCATGGCGAATTGCTGACCTGACGACCAGAAGGCTGATAGTGGCGAAGTGAGCAGGCTGATATCTGGTAAACCCAGTAGTCAGGAAATATCGGATATGTGACCCGTATGCTCGGTATTGTGTGAGAGCTGCCTCTAGATTTCTATTACGCTATCGTTTCCTCAAGACTACTCTTACACATTGATTCAATTTATTAGAATTTGAAATGGAATAACGTGCGTTACTGGCTAATGAAATCTGAACCAAGCGACGTCAGCATAGATGACCTCGCCAAGCTGCCCAACCAAACCGTGGCATGGTACGGTGTCCGTAACTATCAGGCGCGTAACTTCATGCGCGATCAGATGTGCACAGGCGACGCGGTGCTTTTCTATCATTCCAATTGTGCTGTACCCGGTATCGCGGGTATAGCGCGCGTTTCCAGCACTGCCTATCCCGACGCCACCCAGTTCGAACGCAATAGCAAATACTTCGATCCCAAGGCCACGCAGGGAACGCCCCGGTGGTTTAATGTAGATGTGCAATGGGTAAAGAAAGTTGAACTCATTTCATTGGCAGAGCTGCGCCGCCATCCACAATTGGAAGGCATGCGTATTTTGCAACGTGGCAACCGTTTGTCCATCACACCGCTTGACCCCGCCGAGTGGCGCTTCATTCAGAAGCATCTAGTACGCGACTAATATGGAATGGGCACTCGCCTATCTCGCGCTGGGTGCATTTGTTGGGCTATTTAGTGGAATGTTCGGCATTGGCGGCGGAGCCATTCTGGTTCCCGTTTTGCTGATACTGTTCAACATGCAGGACTTCCCCACCCCCTATATCATGCACCTGGCACTCGGTACCTCTATGGCAACCATCCTGTTCACGTCACTCGCCAGCATGCGCAAACACCACCAGCATGGCGCGGTGAATTGGGCCGTGGTTCGTACCATAACGCCCGGCATTTTGTTTGGAGCAGCGCTGGGCGCGCTATGCGCTGCATCTGTTTCGCCGCGTGGACTAGGAATATTTTTTGCTTTGTTCATGTATTTTGCAGCGATTCAAATTCTGTTTGAATTACGCCCGCAAGCTTCTCGTCAATTACCCGGCATGACCGGTATGACGCTGACTGGCACGTTTACCGGCTGGATCAGCAGCCTGGTGTCCATTGGCGGCGGCACGATTGTAGTCCCGTTTCTAATTTGGTGTAACGTGCCGCTACGCAATGCAATTGGTACCTCCGCAGCGATCGGCTTCCCGGTCGCCATTGGTGGAACAGCAGGCTATATTGTTTCTGGCCTTAGTTTCCATACGCTACCCTTTCCAAACTTGGGTTTCGTGTATCTGCCGACGTTATTCTGGATCGCACTTGCCAGCGTCATTACCGCGCCGCTAGGCGCAAAAGCTGCTCATCGCATGAAGATCGGGCTATTGCGCAAACTTTTCGCAGTGCTGATGCTGGTCTTGGCGACACATTTGTTACTAAAATATATTTAGGGAAAAATACTCAAGCTTTTGCGGGGAAAACTATTTCGGGATCGAGTTCATCGTCCGTTATGACGCGCATCGAATAAATTTTCTGTTATGGGATGCAGGTATTGTGCATAATCGTATTAAAAATACAGGCTGCCGTGACCAATGCGCAGAAATTTTCTACCGCACAGAAAAATCGACAGCATTAAAGCCTTCATTTGGCGCTTCGTGGAAGGTATCTCCAAGCAGAATCGTTGACGCGGCATAATTTCAAGTTTGACGGCTCTACCGTCTGCTATTTATATACGCAGGCAGCTGGTATGGCGAACCATCACACAATGGATTGCTCTACGCTTTTTGAATTAACAGAGATAAAGAGATGATATTAAAATTTACCAAGATGCATGGTGCTGGTAATGATTTCGTAGTCATCAATGGAATGCGCCAGCACAACCAGCTTACACTGGAGCAGCTGCGTCTGTTAGCCGACCGGCACTTTGGCGTGGGCTGTGATCAAATTCTGCTAGTGGAAATTGCACAGCATCCCGATGCGGATTTTCGTTATCGCATCTTCAATGCTGATGGTGGCGAGGTGGAGCAATGCGGCAATGGCGCGCGCTGCTTCATGCGATTTGTACACGATCAAAAACTGACACACAAGCGTGAAATCGTGGTAGAAACAAAAAGTGGCCTGATTACGCCGCGCCTTGAGGACAATGGTCAAGTTACTGTAAACATGGGCGAGCCGATTTTTGAGGCTGCACGTATTCCGTTCCTTGGCAGTAGCGATGCTGTTATCCAAATGCTAGAAGTGGCAGGCGAGACAGTGCAGATTACGGCACTATCGATGGGCAATCCACATGCGGTACAGGTAGTGACTGATGTGGAACATGCACCCGTCGCCATACAGGGGGCGCTCATTGAACATCACCCGCGTTTTTCGCAACGAGTGAATGCAGGCTTCATGCAGATAGTCGATCGTAATCACATCAAATTACGCGTGTATGAACGCGGCGCTGGTGAGACCCTGTCTTGCGGCACTGGCGCGTGTGCCGCAGTGGTAACCGGCATCCGTCGCGGCCTGTTAGACGCGCGCGTAAATGTTGCCACGCGCGGTGGGGTGCTGAATATAGCTTGGGCCGGAGTCGGCGCACCGGTACTTATGACAGGACCAGCGATTGTTGTATTTGAAGGCGAAATAAATTTATAAGAGGACGGCATGAAATCTGCAGACATTGCACAATATTTACTAAACAATCCACAGTTCTTTGAAGATCATGCTGATATGTTAGCGGAAGTCACACTCCCTCATCCTTACAGCGGACGTACCATTTCATTGGGTGAGCGGCAGTTACTGACGTTGCGTGAGCAGAACAAAAACCTGGAAAAAAAACTGCACGAGATGGTAACGTTTGCTAAGGACAACGACGCATTACAGCACAAAGTGCATCAATTCACCCTCGCGTTATTTGGCAGCGCGTGACCTGATGAGTTTGCAGAATGTCATTACGCAGAATTTGCGTGAAATTTTTTCCGTGCCACATGTTGTGCTGCACGTCTGGAAAGGATTGCCGCCCAGCTTGGAAGTACTGGCCTTCGCTGACCAGCAACTGCAACCCGTCTGTGTTCATCACGCTCTCCATGACACGTTGCCCTGGTTTGGCGAAAGCGCGGCTCATTTACATTCGTTTGCTTATTTACCGTTGCGCGCGGACGAAAAATCCATAGGCCTGTTAATCTTGGCGAGTGAGGATGCGCAGCGCTTCTATCCTGGCATGGGCACGCTGTTCCTGCAGCGTATCGCGGAAATTGTAAGCAGCGCGCTACGCCCCTCACTGTAAAGCGTGGTCAAACTGTACCGTGCAGGCTGCCACTCTCAACCAGGTTACGCTGCACGGATTCCTCGACCATCTGCGCAACGAGCGCCGTTACTCCCCCCTTACTGAGGAAAATTACGCTCGCGATATTTGCCGTTTGCTTAAGCTTGCTGGTGATACGCCACTAAGTGAGCTAAAAAACCATCAAATTCGCCGTTTCGTAGCGCAATTGCACGGTAGCGGTTTGGGTGGCAAGAGTTTGGCGCGCATGCTGTCGGCATGGCGTAGTTTTTATTTTTATCTAATACGCGACCACCAGTTCAAAGACAATCCGTGCATCGGGCTGCGTGCGCCCAAATCGGCGCGCAATCTGCCGCATGCACTTTCCCCGGACGAAGCCGTGCGCATGATGGAATTACCCACAACAGGCGACATTCTGGCGGTACGCGACAAAGCGATGTTTGAGTTATTTTATTCTTCCGGCCTGCGCTTGGCTGAGCTGGTCAGTCTCGACCCGCCAGCACTTGACTTTACTGATGCCGTTGTACGCGTTATCGGTAAAGGCGCCAAGACACGCGTCGTACCACTGGGCAGCTATGCGATTTCCGCACTGCAAGCCTGGCTGGCACTGCGCGGACAATTGGCCAAACAAGATGAAACGGCACTGTTCGTTAACCGCAACGGTAGCCGCATTGGGTCGCGCGCGGTGCAATTACGTATGTCAGGCTGGGGCATAAAACAGGGCATCACCAGCGGCGTTCACCCACACCTGTTGCGCCATTCGTTCGCCTCACATGTGCTGCAATCCAGTGGAGATTTACGGGCAGTGCAGGAAATGCTTGGCCATGCCAGTATTTCTACCACGCAGGTATACACGCATCTTGATTTCCAATATCTCAGTAAAATTTACGACGCAGCACATCCGCGGGCCAAAAAGAAACCTCTATGAATAAAATTATTCTTACGGCGGGGAGGGAGAAATCCCTTCTACTCCAACACCCCTATATTTTCGCCGGTGCAATTTGACGGGTGGAAGGCACACCTGCGGATGGTGACACGGTTCAGATATACTCAAGCGCAACTTGCCCTTTTCCATTTCCGAAATCGAAGAAGCCTGCCCCGGTGTCAGTCGCGACATGGTGCGGCTGGTGTTACGCACAATGAAGGCAGAGGGTCTGATTACCCCCACTGGCAAGGGGCGTGGGGCCAAGTGGGTCAACGTCATCAATCAGCAAAAATCACAAGAATAGAAACAGGAATCGGGATGCCAACACTAAACTGGATCGGTAAAGAAGCCGTCGTAAAACACCACAAGGATGTGCCATACCGCTTACTGGAGCCGGTGTCGGAACTCTCCTGCGGCAACGCTGACAGCGGCAATCTAATCGTGCAGGGCGACAATCTGCACGCGCTCAAGGCCCTGCTGCCACGCTATGCCGGGCAGGTAAAGTGCATCTACATCGACCCGCCGTACAACACCGGCAACGAGGGCTGGGTTTACAACGACAACGTCAACAGCCCGGAAATCCGCCGCTGGCTGGGCGAGGTGGTCGGCAAGGAAGGCGAGACGCTGGATCGACACGACCGCTGGTTGTCGATGATGTATCCGCGCCTCGTGTTGCTGAAACAGTTTTTGCGCGATGACGGAGCTATTTTTGTTTCCATTGATGACAACGAGGTAGCGACACTGCGGTTGTTGATGGATGAGATTTTCGGGGCGGGGAACTTTGTGGCGAACATCTTTGGCAGAAGAGTATTTCACCAGATCACGCGTAAAGCTGAGCGACGCTCACGAACATGTGATTTGTTACGCGAAGAAAAATGAGTTACTTTCGTGTAGCCAAATCCCTCAATCTCGCGAAGCAAATTGCCAGCATGTTCAAGAACCCTGACAAGGACACTCGTGGCTCATGGGCATCTAGAGATTTCTCAGCTCAAGGATTAGGCCAAACGAGATGTATGAGATACTGAACCACATCTGGCCGAATTGTGACATCCCCCCCTGGAAAATTGTTGGAAGAACACGGAGGATGTTTTTCTTAAACTTGTAGCCGATAACCGAATTTGGTTTGGCAAGAACGGGAATGGCGTGCCCAGAAGAAAAACTTTCTGTCTGAATCAGAAGGTGTGGCCACTTGGTCTTGGTGGACGAACGAAGATGTAGGGCACAGCCAAGAAGCCAAAATGGAAATCAAAGATATTTTGTCAGAATCAGCAATTGTTTTCGACACACCCAAACCCACACGCCTAATCCAACGCATTCTGCAAATCGCGACCGACAAGGATTCACTGGTTCTCGACTCATTCGCTGGTTCCGGCACCACTGGCCACGCGGTGCTCAAGCAGAACAGTGAGGATAGGGGCAATCGCCGCTTCATCCTCGTGGAAATGGACGAAACATCGCCCGCAATGTCACCGCCGGAGCGGGTCAAACGAGTTGCCACCGGCTACACCAACGCCAAGGGCAATATCGTCGAAGGCTTGGGCGGCGGCTTCCAGTTCTGTCGCCTGTCTGCCGAGCCGCTGTTCACTGCCGAAGGACAAATTCGCTCCGATGTCACTTTCGCTCAACTGGCCGAATTCGTCTGGTTTGCGGAAACCGGCACGGGGTTTCAAATCCCCCCTAGCCCCCCTTTTTCAAAGGGGGGGATGGATGGTGAAGCGCAAAAGGCTTCTCTCTTTGTAAAAGGGGGGCTAGGGGGGACTTTGTCGCCGCTTCTTGGCGCGCATGAGGGACGCGGCATCTACCTGCTCTACAACGGCATCCTCAAGGACAAATCCGTGAGCGGTGGCAATGTGCTCACCGGGCCGGTGTTCGAGGTGTTGCCGAAATTTGCCGGCCCCAAAGTGATCTACGCCGCCGCCAACCGCATGGGCGGCCGCGCTACGCGCGAGGGCATCACCTTCAAGCAAACCCCTTACGCGCTGGAGGTGTAGCATGGAAGCCAAGCCACGCATCATCATTATCGCCGGACCCAATGGCGCCGGGAAAACCACCTTCGCCCGCGAGTTTCTGCCCAATGAAGCAGGGTGCCCTATATTCGTGAATGCCGACCTGATTGCGGCGGGGCTGGCACCTTTTGCACCCGAAACGGCGGCAATTCGGGCTGGGCGGGTGATGCTGCAGGAAATGGCGCGTCATTTTTCAACGCGCGAAAACTTTGCCTTTGAAACTACCCTGTCCGGGCGTGGTTATTTGCGCCTGATCGAGCAGTGGCAACGCGCAGGCTATCGCGTCAAGCTGATCTTTCTGCAACTGGCCAGCCCGGAGGAAGCTATCGCCCGCGTGATGCTGCGCGTCAGACAAGGCGGGCATAACGTTGCAGAAGAGGTGATTCGCCGCCGATTTACTGCGGGCCGAACGAATTTTGAACATTTGTATGCGCCCAAGGTGGATGCGTGGGCGCTGTACGACAATGCCGGCGTCCAGCCGGTTTTGCTGAACTGGAGCGAAAAACCGTGAACAAACAACCGATTGAACAGGCTCAAGACGCCGATATTCGCCTTTCGTCAGCCGCCTTGCAGCGCGCCGCCCTGCGCGCCCGCGAACTGGCCATAAAAACGGGCACGGCCATTGTGGTGAACCGTGATGGAAAGCTGGAATATCTGGTGCCGGAGACGCCACCTGCCGAAACGTTCCACGCTCAGGAGCCGTCCGGTGATTATGGTGACAAGGCATGAGCAGCTTCACCCCGAAAACATACCAGTCGCAAGTTCTTGAAAGTGTGGAAATTTACTTCAAGGCCTGCCACGAACTGCCGTCACCGTCGATAGCCTTCACTGCGACCACGGAACGGCTGTGGGGTCGTGGCAATACCTACAATCCGCTATCGGGATTCCCAGCCGATATGCCGTACTTTTGCCTGCGCGTGCCGACCGGCGGCGGCAAGACCTGGCTGGCAGCGAAGAGCGTGGCGCTGGCCAACACGCACCTGCTGCGTAGCGAGCACAGCGTTATTCTGTGGCTGGTGCCATCGAGACCGATCCGCGAGCAGACGCTGCGCGCCTTGCGCGACCGCCAGCACCCTTACCACACTGCGTTGCGCGAAGCTGGCCCGATTACCGTTCTCGATCTAGAGGAAGCCAAGAGCGTGACGCGGGCCACGCTGGATACCTCGACCACGATCATCGTGGCGACGCGACAGGCATTTCAGGTGGAACAGGAAGAATGTCGCAAGGTGTACCAATCCAGCGGCGCGCTGATGCACCACTTCGACAATCTGTCACCAACTCAGCGCGACGAGTTGCTGACCGAAGGCGAAGGTTCGGATCGGATCACGCCGTATTCGCTGGCCAACGTGCTGCGGTCTGCGGCGGCCATTCGTGGTCGTCGACGAGGCGCACAACAATCGCACTGAACTGGCCTTCGACATGCTGGCGCGCTTCCGTCCCAGCGGGGTGATGGAACTGACCGCCACACCCGATCTGGAGCGTACGCCCAGCAACGTTTTGCACAGCGTATCCGCCGCCGAGTTGAAGGCGGAAGAAATGATCAAACTGCCGGTGGTGCTCGAAACTGAGCCGAACTGGCAGCAGTGTCTGGCCGACGCCATCGGTCGCCGCGACGCCTTGCACAAGTTGGCAGACGACGAACGCCGGGCAGGTGCAGCCTACTTGCGGCCGCTGGTGCTGATTCAGTCGGAACCGCGCCGAGTCGGGCATCGACACGCTGGATTTCGAGCGCGTGCGCAACGAGCTGATTACCAATCACGGCATACCCGCCAGCGAGATCATCGTGGCGACCGGTGAGGAAAAGGGGCTGGAACAGATTGATGCGGATTACAAACTAGGCATTGCCGACCCGGCCTGCCCGGTGAAGTTCGTCATCACTCAGAAGGCGCTGGCCGAAGGGTGGGACTGCCCCTTTGCCTACATCTTGGTCAGCATGGCCTCGCTGCATTCGGCCACGGCGGTCGAGCAGTTGCTCGGGCGCATATTACGGCAACCGGGTGCGAGTCATCGGCAGGCGCTGGCGCTGAATCAGTCCTACGCCTTCGTCGTTTCGCGCAATTTTGCCGAAACCGCCAGCGCCTTGCGTGACCGCTTGGTCGCTGGGGCTGGCTTCGAGCGGCGTGAAGTGTCCGAGTTCGTGACAGCGGCCAAGGCCGAACAATCGCGACTGGATCTGGAAGGCCATGCCGGGCGCGTTGTCGTTCGGCCGGTGGCAATTACCTTGTCGGAGAAGCCTGATCTCAAGAGTGTACCCAAGCCGATCCGCGACAAAGTGAGTTGGGATGGCAAGCTGAATACGTTGACCATCAGCACGCCACTGACCGAGGATGAAACCGAAATACTTAAGGCCTCGGTCACGTCAGAAACAGCGGTAGCGGCAATTGTTGAAGCCGCCGAAGTCAGCCGCACCACCGCCATTGAGTTTTTTCAGACGCCTGCCGAACTGGGTGAACGCTTCCGCATTCCACAACTCGCGCTGCGCATTCAGGGTGAACTGGCTTTGTTCGATGACCCAGAGGTGCTGGAGTATCCGTGGGATCTCTCGCCTTACGACGCTGCGCCAACGGCCGACGATTTGAGCGCGCTCGGTGCTGGCTTCAAGGTTTCGGAAGGGGGCGAGATCGATGTGGATGACGCCACTGGCCGGATCATTTCGCGCTTCTTGCCCGATCTGCAACGGGATTTGGGACTGGTGTACCAACCGGAAAACTGGGATGAAATTCGCCTCGCCACTTGGCTTTGTCGTAACCTGCCGGAGCAATCCCTCACCCACACCAGCAAGCAGGCCTTCGTGGCCGCGTGGCTGACCAATTTGCTGCGCCGAAACGATGTCACGCTGGCTCGTGCCAACCTGCAAAAGTTCCTGATCCGTAATCGCCTTGAGGCCCGTATTCGCGACTTGCGCAAGCAGGCAGTGGGCAAGGCTTTTCAGCAAACGCTATTCGGTGACGACGCCGCATCCCGTGTCGCGGTGAGTGATCAATATGCCTTCGATTTTCACCCACATGCCTATGCGCCCAGCCGCGACTATGACGGTCACTTCGGTCACTTTGATTTCAGGAAACACTTCTACGGGCGCATTGGCGATTTCGACAGCAAGGAGGAATTCGAGTGCGCTTGCTGGCTGGATATTCAGGCGCAGCAGGGCCGTATTCAGTTCTGGGTGCGCAACCTGGTGCGGCGCGAAGGCAGTTCGTTCTTCCTGCAAAAGGCGGATGGGCGTTTCTACCCGGACTTTCTGTGCCAGCTTCCCGGAACAGATGACAAGCCCGGACCGATTCTCGCCGTCGAATACAAGGGTGCCGACCGCTGGTTATCGGCCGAGGATGACCGCTTGATTGGCGGCCTGTGGGCCAATCTTTCCGATGGGCGTTGCCGATTTGTGATGGTCAAGGACAAGCGGTGGGACTGGATTGAGGAGCATCTGACGTGAACGATGGTGAAAAAAACTGATCCACAACACCAAGCAGTATTTTGAAGAGCAGTTACAGCGCATTCGGGAAATCCGCCTCTCCGAGCGCTAACTGGTTAATAAGGACAAATTGAGAATGGCCACAAAGAAATCTACCCCGACGTGGAGTGACGTAAAAACCAGACTGAACGATTTCGACCGCGCTGGTTTGCTTGGGCTGCTGCAAGACCTGTACGCGGCCAACAAGGATAACCAAGCCTTCTTGCACGCCCGCCTCAGTCTGGGCGACGATGTGCTCAAGCCATACAAGGTCATCATCGACCGCTGGCTATGGCCCGATGTGTTCAAGAATCAGGATATCTCTGTCGCCAAAGCCAAAAAGCCTATCGCCGATTACAAGAAACGCCATCGGCCAGGCGGAAGGTCTGGCCGAACTGATGGTGTTTTATTGCGAACGTGCAGCAGGGTTCAGCGAATGATATCGGCCTGCAGGATGAAGGTTACTTCGATGCGCTGGTGCGGATGTTTGAACAGGCCTTAAAAACCATCGCCAGTTTGGCCGAAGCACAACGCCAACCATTATGGGACAGGCTGGATACTGTGTGCCGCACTTGCCATAACTTCGGCTATGGCGTGGGTGACGATATGGACGGACTGCTTGCCGAGTACAGGGGCGATGATTGAACGCGATCTATTGGCCGTGCTGCAAGGTGAAATCACTCTGCTGATCACGCTCTTGGAAGATCAGTAATGTGTATAGAAAACCCGATTTTTTAACCCTATGCCTCATAACGTGATAAGAAAATAAGATTTTTTATACACGTTGTTTGTGACATGATAAGATAATTGGAATTTCTTATCATGTTTTTATAGGGTGAACGGTGTGATTGCTTTACAGATACCTTCAAACGCTAGCCTGGAAGTTAAGGCTATCTGGCAAAGCCTGGCCGAGGCGCACCGCCATTTGGCCGAGTTGAAGGGCTTGTGTGAATCCTTGCCCAACAGCGCGATTCTGTTGGATACGCTATCCATCCAGGAGGCGAAAGATAGCTCTGAAATAGAAAATATCATTACCACGCATGACGAGCTCTATGCCTACGACCAAAGCAGTTCAGCGACACCTGCTGCCAAGGAAGTACAAAACTACATCGCCGCTTTAAGGGTGGGGTATCAGGACGTGCGTGACTCCGGCTTGATTCGATTGAGAACGATTTTGCGCGTGCAGGAAGAAGTCGAACAAAACAATGCTGGCTTGAGGAAGCTGCCGGGCACGGTACTTAAAAATCAGACCACGGGCGCAACTGTGTATGAGCCGCCACAAGATGCCGTGGTGATAGAGAAGCTGATGACGGATTTGGTGGATTTTATTCATGGCAATGATGAGCTGGACCCAATATTACGCATGGCGATTGCGCATCACCAGTTTGAAAGCATCCATCCGTTTTACGATGGTAATGGGCGCACCGGGCGTATTCTCAATTTACTGATCTTGCAGCGCGAAGGCTTGCTGGATTTGCCTGTGCTGTATTTAAGCCGTTATATTACCTCTACTAAAAGCCAGTATTATCAGCTGCTCCAGTTAACAAGGGAAACCAATAACTGGGTAGATTGGTGCGTGTATATCGTGAAGGGTATCGCTGTTACTGCCAAAAATGAAATCAAGCTGATTAAGAATTTGCGGGAGTTGATGCAAACAACCAAGCATCGCTTACGAGCTGAACTGCCTAAAATCTATAGCCAGGATTTGCTGAATAATTTATTTCGCTATCCCTACACCAAGATCGAGTTTGTAGAAAAAGATTTAGGTGTTTCGCGCATTACTGCGGCAAAGCATTTGGATACGCTTGCTAAAAATGGCTTTGTGGAAAAGAAAAAAATTGGCCGCAAAAACTTTTATATCAATCGGCCATTATTTGAACTCTTGACGCAGATTACTTTAGACGATGAACGAAACTGAAACCCGGCTCCAACACATCGACCCCGTCTTTGCGGCGGGCTGGGGTGCGGTCTAAGGCGGCCGCATCCGGCCGCTAGAAACTTGAATTTTTAGAGGTGTCCTTGAAAACCCCCTCTCCCACCGGGAGAGGGTTGGGGTGAGGGAAACCGGGCATGACGAGCTTAATCATCGGGGCAACATCATTGCCATGCGCGTTACCGTGAAAGCCCTGCTCCAAAAGACGAACAGCTACCTCCCGGCATAAGCGGGATAGTCGAGTAAATCAGTCGCGGGTCAGGCTGAGGCAGGTTTTGCCGTGAGCAACATGCCGAGTTTTTTTAGAGCCTTGATCCAGCGTGGAGCATTTTTCTGAGCGGACATGGCTTCGTAATTCACCCCTGGATCACGATATGGCTCACGCCGCGAAAGCATAAAATAAATGATGCGTATCAGTTTGTGCGCGATGGCGACAATACATTTTTTGTGACTTTTGCGAACCTTCAGATTATGGTATTTGGATGACAAAGAGCTTTTTGTCATGCGTGCCGCATTGGCGCACTCGCACAGGATATACCGGATGATGGCATTGCCTTTGCGCGTCTTCCCCGTCTTTCGCTTGCCCGCCGATTCGTTATTGCCCGGACACAGTGCCGCCCACGAGGCGAGCCTGTCGGCATCGCCGAAACGCGACATATCGTCGCCGATCTCGATCAGGATCATGGCGCTGGCGATGGTGTCGATGCCGGGTATCGTTTGCAGAAGGTTCCACGCCCACTGGTAAGGCTCCATCGCATTGATCAGATAGGCGTCGATGCGGGCGAGCTTCTGTTTGAGCAGGTTGACGTTCTCGTGCAGTTCGTTAAGGATAAAAAGGTGGCGGGGCGACAGGTCTCCATCGAGCGATGCGGCGAGGTCTTCGCGCTTGTTTTTCAGGCTACCGCGCGCCATGCCGAGCATTTCGCACAGGGGCCGGCCTTCGATCAGCCCCGCCACCATGGCGCGTGCTGACACGCCCTTGATATCGGACACCACCGCACCCAGTTTGATGCCGCCATCGTCCAGTATCTTGTGCATGCGGTTTGTTTCGCCGGACAACATCTGTGAGAGTTTGCGGCGGTAACGCGAGATCAGCCGCAATTCGCGCAAGTCCTTCGGCGGGATAAAGCTGCCGCGCACCAGACCGAAACGGGCGAGCACCGCGAGCCATTCCGAATCGCCCATGTCGGTCTTGCGACCGGGCACATATTTGATGAAGTGGGCATTGACGATCATGGTCAAAATTCCGGCATGCTCGAGATGGGCGTGGGCGCTCTTCCAATAAATACCGGTACTCTCCATCACCACCAACGTCACTTCCAGTTCGAGCAGCCAAGCCGCCATGGCCTTCATGTCTCGCTTGAATCCGCCAAACTCCTTCTGGTGTTTTACTATCGTTCCATCATCGTTTTCGATGAGCGCTGTGGCAACATGCAGCATACGATGCACGTCGATCCCGGCAACCCGTCGATGTAATGGGGAAAGTCCTTCCATAATAAATCTCCCGTGGTTAAAATAAACAGCGGAAGAAGTCGGGGTGGCGGACTGGATGATCCTCAAAGGGTCTCTTTACCGTGCGTCCTGCTTGTCATGCAAGCGGTACAATCTGGGGTGCGAGCCAGTCCAGGTGGGTCCGGTTAGACATCGGGGTGATGACGCCGCCATTCGTATTTCGACCTCTACCCCAACTTCTTCCACCCGTAATTTTCGCACCATTTGATTCCGCTTTCATGGTCGGGGGCGAGTGGATCATCGGGGCAACATCATTGCCATGCGCGTTAGATTGAGTGATGTGTGGTTGGTGCAGCTCAACCAGGCCGGCCATCGGTGCGTGGTCGCCAGTAGACAGGCACATAACGTGCCGCCCAAGATCCAAAACACGCCAGCCAGATTGCTCCAGCAGCGATATACAGCCAGTATCCAGCTCGCATGGGCAATATGTCCGCCAGCACGCGCAGCATGGCGACAAGTTGCAGTCCGATAAACATTAAATTGATCGGGTTACCCACTTTCATCGGTAGCCCGGAGTGACCGAGAGTGACGCGCGTGGCCATGCCGATCAGTATAGTGGAGAAGCAGCCTATGGTCAGTGCATGCAAGGGTGCAAGTCCCCAGATAAAGGTTTTCCCATGGCTGATTAACAGTACAAAACTTTGCACGGCAAACAGCAGCATGGCGATGCCAAGCCAGGCAAAACCGATGTGCAATACGCCCAGCAGCGGGAATTTTAGGCTGCGCCGTAATCCCCAGCTGTGTGTCAAATGGAGTGCCACGATAGCCAGTGGCGCGTCGCATAGCCAAAGCCAGGCAGGGGCATTATTGATTTGTAGCAGGCCATGCCCCGCGCTGGCAACCAACATGACCCACCAAGCCCAATGCGGACTCGGGATATAGTTATGCGTCAGCGCACTGGCGGTGAAAAATGGAATCATGCGATGCGCAACACTGGAAAATACCGGTAACAAAAATAGCCACAGTCCGCCTTGAATAGAGAAGCGCAACCATGTTGTGCTGCCACCCAATAACCAGATGAGGTAGGCAACGAGGCTGCACCAACCCAGGCTCAGTGCGACGAAAATGAGTTGCGGGTGACGTTTGTTTTGGTGTGTAGTGTCAAGCAATACGCGCAACAGTGCATACAGCGCCAGGAGCCATCCCGATAGCGTGCTGAAGATGGCAACAATCAATAGGGCATGGCTAATCCATAGCCCGATAAAGAAACTGACAGCTCCAAACATGAGCAGCAAAAAAGCGGGCACATATCGATGCGGCGGAATGTCGCTACCTTTCATCCAACGTGGATAGGTCGTCATCAGAAAGCCGAACATGAAAAACGGAAACAGGCCGTACATCATTAACCATACGTGCGCGGCATTCGGTGCAATTGCCCAAGCTATGGGATGCCAGAGCACGCCATAGCTTGTCAGCAACTCAGTCAGCAGCCACACCATCGCGGCGACAGATTGCAGTGCGCCGCCGAAAAACATGACGCGGTGAGGTGCGGCACTAAAGATATGCCACTGTTTTGAAGTTATCATAAGATCGTGTAGTTTATCTGCGCTCAATAGCGCAGCTTAATAGGGTGTTAGCTGAGTTTTTTACTGTGCATTTTCGAACCATCTTTCGATAGCTTTATGCATGTCGACATTCTACTCGGTGCGCTTCATCAAACCCAGCAGGCGCCGATTGGTAGGTTGAGTTGAATGAAATGGCGCCCAACATCACAGGGAATGGATGAACCACGCACCTGACTCGAAATAACTTGAAGTCGGATAAGTCCGGTTTAAGGTCGAGGAGATGATTAAGAGCGTGTGCGAAAGTGCCGAGCAGTTGCACCCTGTCATCGGGTAAACCCCATCCAGTGCTATAATCCGCACTTCTTGTGAATGAGTTGTGTAATGTTTGCTGTCTTGAATTTCAAATCCCATCTTTCCGAATTGTTTGCACAGGCGATGCACGTTGTTGCACCTGAAGCGACACAGACCAATATCCTCATCGAGCGTCCCAAACAGGTGCAGCATGGCGACTACGCTTGTAATCTGGCGATGCAACTGGCAAAGCCGCTGCGCAAATCTCCACGTGACATCGCGCAAGCATTGGTCGCGGCTTTGCCTGCATCTCAAGTGGTGGAGAAGGTGGAGATTGCGGGAGCGGGTTTCATTAATGTGTTCATCACGACTGCAGCCAAACAGAACGTGGTGCATAGCGTGCTGCATGCAGGGGCGGGCTATGGCCACATTCATCTGGGTGCGGATCGTAAGTTGCAGGTGGAATTTGTTTCTGCCAATCCAACGGGGCCACTGCATGTAGGGCATGGTCGCGGTGCAGCGGTGGGCGATTGTTTGTGCCGCGTGTTACAGGCGGCAGGTTGGAATGTAACGCGGGAGTTTTACTATAACGATGCTGGCGCGCAGATCGACAATCTCACGCTATCCGTACAATTACGCTGCAAGGGTGTGACACCTGACGATCCATCGTGGCCAGAAAATGGTTATCGCGGTGATTACATCACTGATGTCGCCCGAGCGTATTTGGCGCAAGAAACAGTGGAAGCCGACGATCAGCATGTGCGGGCATCAGGTGATGTAAATGATGCCACTGCTATCCGCCATTTTGCGGTCGCTTATCTGCGCAGTGAACAGGATCTCGATTTGCGCGCCTTTGGCGTAAATTTCGATGTGCATTCGCTGGAGTCTGCACTCTACACCGACGGTAAAGTGGAGGAGGCTGTCAGCAAGCTTATTGCCAGCGGCCACACGTATGAGCAGGGCAATGCACTATGGTTGCGCACGACGGATTTTGGTGACGACAAAGACCGCGTAATGCGCAAGAGCGACGGCAATTTTACGTATTTTGTACCGGATGTAGCCTACCATTTGGATAAATGGCGGCGCGGCTTTACCCGCGTCATCAATGAGCAGGGTGCGGATCATCACAGCACCATCACACGCGTGCGCGCGGGACTGCAAGCTTTGGATGTTGGCATTCCGCAAGGTTGGCCGGATTATGTGCTGCACCAGATGGTGACGGTATTGCGCAATGGCGAAGAGGTGAAAATATCCAAGCGCGCGGGCAGCTACGTCACTCTGCGTGACTTGATAGATGAAGTGGGCTGCGATGCGACGCGCTTCTTTCTCGCGGCACGCCATCCCGATTCTCAACTGGTGTTTGATATTGATCTGGCAAAATCGCAGAGCAATGAAAACCCTGTGTATTATATTCAGTATGCCCATGCGCGTATTTATAGCGTGTTGGGACAATGGGGCGGCGATACTGCGGCGCTTCGCCAAGCCGATGTGAGTGTGCTTGAGAGTGATTACGAGCGTGCCTTGTTGCAACGCCTGATTGACTACCCGCATGTGATAGAAAGCGCTGCGGAAGATTTGGCACCGCACCTGATCGCATTCTACTTGAAAGATTTGGCCGCTGATTTTCACAGCTATTATAATGCTTCACGCTTCCTGGTTGAGGAGGAAGGCGTTAAGCAGGCACGGTTGGCGTTGATTGCTGCGGTGGCGCAGGTAATGCGCAACGGCTTGGTACTGCTGGGTGTTTCCGCGCCGGAAAAAATGTAGGTTGGCTTCCTTGCACTTGCAACCGTTGGACTAAAGACCGCGAGGTCGAAATCAAATGTGGAGTTACCAATTCTATTGGGTTGTGCAAGGAGCTCCGCGGGAATACATGAAATTTTTTAAAGATTGATTATATGAGTAAAAATGGTAACACTCGATCCGCCGCACCGCGCCAAGGGAGTCTGCTAATGACTGGCATTTTGACCGGTGTGGTAGTGGGGCTGGCTATTGCGGGTGGGGTGGCATGGTATGTTTTAAAGACGCCCAATTCGCTCGTAAATAATGTATCGCATGAAACAGCTAAGCTTGCAGCAGACGCTAAGAAACAGCTTCCCACATCTACAACACAAACTGCGCAGGCACCCACTTCTTCGGCGGTTGTATCAGGCGTGGATGAAGGCAAACCGCGCTTTGAATTTTACAAGGTGTTAACCGACAAACAAGATGCAACAGAACGTATTCAAAATAATCGTGACAATACGGTAACGAAAGCGAATAAGTCTGCATCTGCCCAGTCTGCGGGTAATGCCACTGCGAAAGAGAGTTATTTTTTACAGGCGGGTTCATTTTCCAATGCGGATGATGCAGATAAATTAAAAGCCAAGCTGGCTATGTTAGGCATAGAAGCCAGTGTGCATATCGCGATCATTCCTGATAGAGGGGTGTGGCATCGCGTGCAAGTTGGCCCCTACTCGGGCAGAGAGGAAATGAATAATGCATTAGGCACGTTGAAACAAAATGGGGTGAGTGCTACTCCAATGCTTGCGAAATAGGCGAAAACGTATACCTGCTGGATAGAGAAGTAGACGTCTATTCATCCAGTTAGTGTCTGAAGTGCTTTAATTAATTTAGCGTTTAGTCTGAATGTTCCCTATTGGTTTGCAGGAAACTGCATTAAGTTTTGGTTGTTAGGCATTATTGTGCAAAAGCAATGTAGTATTTCATCTGCCAGAATTAAAAATATGCATCACAAACAAATAGTAAAGTGTGTTTAACATCGCAATATGATATATTTTTGCTTGCAGTCCTAATTTTGCATGGAGATAGATATGAAATTCATCAAACAGATTTTTGTGGTCCTCGCATTGTTATGTGTTAACCAAGTTTTTGCCGAGCCTGAGCTTGGCAAGGATTACAAAGTGCTCCATTCGGCGCAGCCGGCGCATGCAGGCAACAAAATTGAGGTACTGGAATTTTTCTTCTACGGCTGCTCACACTGTTTCAAGATGCACCCAGTGCTGACCGCTTGGGAAAAAAAGATGCCCAAGGACGTCGAGTTGATTTTTGTACCGACTATTTTCAACGCATCATGGGAGCCGATGGCACGTACTTATTACACATTGGAATTGCTGGGACAGGAAAAGCGACTGCATGACGACCTGTTCAATGCTTGGAATGTGAACAACATTGACCTGAGCGACAAAGCCAAGATCATTGACTTTGTTGGCCAGCATGGCGTAGATCGTAAGAAATTCAGCGATGCCTATGATTCTTTCACCATGCAAAGCAAAATATCGCGCAGCAAACAATTGGCGAAGATCTATAACATTCGCGGCACACCGTCACTAACGGTGGACGGCAAATATCTGATTAGCGGTCTGGGGCCGGAAGAAAGTATTAATGTATTGAACGCCTTGATCGACAAGGCACGCAAGGAGCGCGCGGGCAAACATTAGTGGCTGCACAACGCGTCGTTATAAGCGGCGCATCCAGCGGCCTGGGGCTGGCGCTGGCACGGCATTATCTTAAGCAAGGCGCGATGGTTGGAGTGCTCGCCCGTCGCGCTGATTGTCTGCAAGACCTCTCTCAGCAGTTCCCTCAACAAGTTTATTGTTACCCACTGGATGTGCGTGACTCGGCTGCTGTGCAAGCGGCGGCGCAGAGCTTTATCGCGCACATAGGTGTGCCGGATATCGTGATTGCTAATGCAGGTATTAGTGTCGGAACGCTTACTGAATATGCAGACGATATTGATGTTTTCCAGCAGGTGATGGATACCAATATATTGGGCGTAATGAAAACTTTTCAGCCGTTTCTTGTACCCATGCGTGAGACCGGACAGGGCTTATTGGTTGGCGTCGCCAGCGTGGCAGGGTTCCGAGGGTTGCCGGGGGCGAGCGCCTATTCCGCATCCAAGGCAGCGCTAATCACTTATATGGAAAGTTTACGTGTCGAGTTACGTGGTAGCGGGGTGCGCGTAGTTACCATCTGCCCTGGCTATATCAAAACGCCGATGACCGCCATCAACCCTTATCCAATGCCTTTTATTTTGCCAGCCGATGAGGCTGCGCGACGTATTGCACGAGCGATCGCTTCCGGCAAGTCATTTGCGGTAGTGCCATGGCAGATGGGATTAGTCGGGCGAGTGCTTAAGTTGCTGCCTAACTGGTTATATGATTTTGTGTTTTCACGGGCTCCGCACAAGCCGCGCAAGTTGCTTTAACTTTCCCGCGTTTATTCGGATTTTGATTGAAGCTCCATGCGTTTTAATCAAGGTCTTACTGCCTGTCCTGAAAGAGTCATATCTTCGCGTTCTCGTATGAAGCGAGCGAACCGTGGGATACCGGTTTTTTCATTCAGCCCGTTATAGCGGTAGGTTACCCATCTTCCCAGCTGGGGTGGATGGCGCCGATCTGCGTCAGATAGACCCGAACCCAGTCGAAAGCGCAATCCGTCAGCCGATTCCACCACCAATGCTCCCAGTGTGTTTGCATACTTACCTTTGCCCGGCAGGTGAGCTACTACCTTGGCTTCAGCATCTTCATAGGGTTTTAGTTTTAATAGATCGTCGCTGCGGATTGCCCGGTAAAGTGAAGCACCGCGATGCAGCATCAGCCCTTCCCCGCCTTGCTTGACCACCCGTTTAAGCATTGCTTTCAATGCGGCTTGATCGGCCACTTTAAACTGCTCAACGTGGCTCACCCATGGCTGTCCGATTTGCGCAATGACAGACTGTAGTGCCGCATTGCGTTCGGAGAAACTACCTGGATGCGCTGGCAGATCGAATACCATAAAGTGCAGCATACGCCACTGAGCTTCGTCGGGAATTTTTTTCCTGACGATGGAAACAGCACGGGAAAACTGGCCACGGCCAACCCATAATTCCCCGTCGAGAGGAATTTTTGGCCAGCCGCTGGTGAACCATACCGGGGCTTCTATATGTTCGCCGCTTCTCGTCAATAATTTTTCGCCATCCCAGTAACCGCGTATGCCATCAAATTTTTCACTCACCCAATAATCTGTTAGCGCGACATCGCCCCGAAGGACATTTGCCAGCATCACCTGAGGCGGAGCAAGCTCCGCTGCTCGTATCGGCAGACAACAAAAAACAAGTGCTAGCGATAAAGTACAAAGCCGCACCCAGCAGGGCAGGTTGGTTTCTGTCCGGCGGCGAATTATTATCTGCAAATATATTTTTCCCATTGGAAATCTCAGCACAGGAGCGCGTGTGATATTGAAGATTGGGGCTCAAAATTGACCAACAGTAAAAATAGGTGATTCCCGGTATGCTCGGGAAAGAGAATGGCTATAGTCTCGTTCTAGAGTTTAAAGTAGCATTGCGTCAGATTGACGTTGCAGTTCAACCAAGCGAACCACTATTTAATTTTTCGGGTTTAATTCCCCATCTCTTGGGGTAAGGGCTGGTTGAAAGCCAGCGGGTTGTAAGAGCGCAGTTAATAACGCGTTTAACCCGCCAATTTACGCTTTAGAATTTCATTCATCTGTGCGGGGTTGGCTTTGCCTTTGCTGGCTTTCATGGCAAGGCCGACAAAGAAGCCAAACACTTTCTCTTTGCCGCTGCGATATTCGGCAACTTGCGCTGGGTTGGCGGCGATAATCTCGTCCACCATTGCCTCCATTGCGCCGACATCGGACATCTGTTTTAAACCTTTTGTTTCGATAATGGTATCGGGGTCGCCGCCTTCACTCCAAAGCGTCTTGAAAACTTCCTTGGCAGCAGAGTTGGAGATGGTTCCATCTGCAATGCGTTTAAGCATGCCGCCTAGCTGCTGGGGTGAGATCGGGCATTGTGTAATATCGCGATCTTCACGGTTAAGTGAGGCGCTTACATCACCCATCAGCCAGTTGGCGCACAGCTTGGCTTCCTTGGGGGCTTCGTTTAGTGTCGCTTCGAAGAAATCCGCCATTTCTCGTGATGAGGTCAACGTGTCGGCGTCGTAGACAGATAGGCCGAGATCGGCAACATAGCGTGCCTGTTTCGATAGTGGCAACTCGGGGAGCGTGCCGCGCACCTGCTCGATCCACTCATTATCAATCGCTAGCGGCAACAAGTCAGGATCCGGGAAATAGCGGTAATCGTGCGCGTCTTCCTTGCTGCGCATGGCGCGGGTTTCACCTATGTCGGAATTGAACAACACTGTTGCTTGCTGGATAGTACCGCCGTTTTCCAGTGTGTCTATTTGCCATTGTGCTTCGTACTCAATAGCCTGTTGCAGAAAGCGGAACGAGTTAAGGTTTTTGATCTCGCGGCGTGTACCTAATTCAGCCCCCGGACGACGCACGGAGACATTGGCATCGCAGCGGAACGACCCTTCCTGCATGTTGCCATCGCAGATGCCGATCCAGCGCACCAGGGTGTGCAGCATTTTGGCATAGGCCACTGCCTCGGCGGCAGAGCGCATGTCCGGTTCCGAGACAATTTCTAGCAGAGGAGTTCCAGCACGGTTGAGATCGATGCCGGTCATACCATGAAAATCTTCGTGCAATGATTTCCCTGCATCTTCTTCAAGATGCGCACGAGTCAGGCGTACCACTTTTTTATACGTTTGTCCTGTGGTCGTTGTAGGGACCTGAATAGTTAACGAGCCTTGGCCAATTATCGGTAAATCAAACTGACTGATCTGGTATCCCTTGGGCAGGTCAGGATAGAAATAATTTTTTCGTGAAAATACAGAGCGTTGAGCAATGTGTGCCCCAACTGCAAGGCCAAACCGGATGGCACGTTCCACTGCGCCGCGGTTCAGTACCGGTAATACGCCAGGCAGCGCCAAATCAATCGCGCAGGCTTGAGTGTTGGGTTCTGCGCCAAATGCGGTCGAAGCACCAGAAAAAATCTTGCTACTTGTCGAGAGTTGAGCATGTACTTCCAGGCCGATAACTATTTCCCATTGCATGGTGCGGTTCCTTACACCTCGATATGTTGCGGAGTGCGGGTGTGCCAATCGGTCACCTGCTGATATTGATGCGCCACGTTTAGCATGCGTGCCTCGTCGAAATAATTTCCAACAATTTGCAAGCCAACTGGCAGGCCATTGCCGCCAAAGCCTGCCGGGATGGACATGCCGGGCAGGCCTGCGAGATTCACCGCGATGGTATAGATGTCGGAAAGGTACATCTGCACCGGATCATCGTTTTTTTCGCCCAGATTGAAGGCAGTGGTGGGAGTGGTTGGCCCCATGATGACATCACATTGCTTGAATGCTTCGACAAAATCCTGCGCGATCAGGCGGCGAATTTTCTGTGCCTGCAAGTAATAGGCGTCATAGTAACCGTGCGATAGCACATAAGTGCCGATCATGATGCGCCGCTTCACTTCTTCACCGAAACCTTGCGCGCGGGATTTTTCATACATGTCTGCAAGATTGGTGTATTCCGGCGCTCGGTAGCCGTAACGCACACCGTCGTATCGCGACAGATTGCTGGAGGCTTCTGCCGGAGCCAGCACGTAATACACCGGGATGGACAGGCGCGAGTTGGGCAGGCTGATGTCTACCACGCTGGCACCTAGTTTTTTATATTCGGCAATGGACGCTTCTATCGCTTGCGCGACATCTGAACTCAAACCTTCAGCAAAGAATTCTTTGGGCAGACCGATGCGTAGACCATTCAGCGGCTTAGTTAAATCTCGTGCGTAATCTTCTGTTTCACGTTGCAGGCTAGTGGAATCGCGTTCGTCAAAACCAGCCATTACATTCAGCAGCAGCGCCAAATCTTCTGCGCTGCGCGCCATTGGCCCGGCTTGATCCAAACTGGAGGCAAAGGCGATCATGCCATAGCGGGAAACTACGCCGTAAGTTGGTTTCAGGCCTGAGATGCCGCATAGCGCGGCTGGTTGGCGGATGGAGCCACCAGTGTCGGTACCGGTGGCTGCTGCGCATAAGCGTGCCGACACAGCTGCTGCACTGCCTCCGGAGCTGCCGCCAGGAACGGCGTTGTGGTTCCAAGGATTTTTTACTGTGCCAAAGTAAGAGGTTTCATTGCTGGAGCCCATGGCGAACTCGTCCATGTTGGTCTTGCCCAGATTGACCGTGCCGACGCGGTTGAATTGCTCAATCACATGTGCATCGTAGGGGGCAATAAAATCAGACAGCATTTTCGAGCCACAGGTGGTACGCCAGCCCATTGCACAGAATATATCTTTCTGAGCAATAGGAATGCCAGTGAGAGCGTTGGTTTGGGATTGCGCCAATTGGACATCGGCTGCACGTGCCTGTGTCAGGCTCATCTCTTCATTTACCGTGATGTAGGCGTTGAGTTTTGAGTTAAGTGCGGCAATGCGGCGGAGATACAGTTGCGTCAACTCAACACTGGAAATTTTCTTGCTGCGCAATGCGGCGCCTAGCTGTAGCAAACTGGAATTAAGCATGGTCTTGGAACTGGAAAGTTATTCGATGACTTGTGGTACTAAATACAATCCCTTTTTAATTTGTGGGGCTGCAGCCTGGAATCGCTCACGTTGATTGAGTTCCGTGACCACATCCTTACGCAAGCGTTGGGTTATATCCTGAGCGTGCGACATTGGTGCAATCCCAGTAGTATCGACTGCCTGCATTTCGGCGATCAAGCCAAAAATATTCAAAAGCTGGACGTGCGCCGTTTGTGCTTCCTGCTCGATCATTTCTAGCCGGGCCAGCCGAGCAACCTTATAGACATCATTAATACTGAGCGACATAGACTGAATTCTTTATCTTTATTAAAGGTAGCTTAATAGGTTATCATCAAATATTGTTGCCTGACTAATTTTTTACGATATGGGCACATTTTTTCTATTCTGGGATTCTTCATGTTTGGATTTTTTGACAATTATTTTGCTAATGATTTAGCGATAGATTTGGGCACCGCTAACACCCTGATCTGGGCACGCGGCAAAGGCATTGTGCTGGATGAACCTTCGGTAGTGGCAATTCGCCATGGGAGTGGCCCAAACGACAAGAAGGTGATTCAGCAGGTTGGACTGGCTGCCAAGCAGATGCTCGGGCGCACGCCAGGCAATATTACTGTCATACGCCCGATGAGGGACGGCGTAATTGCCGATTTTACCGTAACAGAACAAATGCTTAAGCAATTCATAAAGAGAGTGCATAAGTCTGGTATTTTCAGTCCTAGCCCGCGTATCGTGATTTGCGTGCCGTGCGGCTCCACTCAAGTGGAGCGGCGCGCTATCCGCGAATCCGCTTATGGTGCGGGGGCGCGTCGAGTGGAGTTGATTGAAGAGCCTATGGCAGCAGCAATAGGCGCTGATCTGCCAGTGGAAGAGCCAAACGGCTCGATGGTGGTGGATATTGGCGGTGGTACTACTGAAGTAGGTGTGATTTCGCTTGGCGGTGCGGTGTATTCAGGTTCCATACGCGTCGGTGGCGACAAGTTTGACGAGGCTATTATTAATTACATCCGCCGCAACTATGGCATGTTGATTGGCGAAACGACCGCAGAACAAATCAAGAAAGAAATCGGGTCGGCATTTCCTGGCAGCGAAGTGCGTGAAATGGAGGTAATGGGACGTAATCTGGCGGAAGGTGTGCCGCGCAGCTTTACCATTTCCAGTAATGAAATACTGGAAGCCCTCACTGATCCGCTTAATAATATTGTCAGCGCTGTGAAGATCGCGCTAGAGCAGACCCCCCCTGAACTGGGTTCGGATATTGCCAGAAAGGGTATGGTTCTGACTGGCGGTGGTGCATTGCTGCGTGATATCGACCGTTTATTGATGGAAGAGACCGGCTTACCCGTGTTGGTTGCGGATAACCCGCTTACCTGCGTGGTGCGCGGTTCCGGCATGGCTCTTGACCGGATGGATAAATTCAGTGGGATTTTCACCAGCGATTAAGTAGCGAGCAAATTTAACGGTGTATGGATTAATTTTAAATTACGACAGTCTAGTCATTCCTTTTGCTTCCGACTTTACTTCCGTGAGCGGGAGAGAGTAGTGTTGGCGTTGTAACTGAGAATTGTAAGCAGAAATGGCTGTTGAAATACCCTAATGGAACTCAATCAGCCACTTCGTTTCTTCAATCGAGGCCCCTCTCCTGCCGTCCGGCTGGTGTTTTTCGCACTCCTTTCGTTCCTGTTGTTATTCGTGGATGTACGATATCGATACTTGGAATCCATACGTAGCGGCCTTTCAGTCTTGGTGCACCCTCTGCAACGGTTAGTGACGACACCAAGTAAACTATGGCACGAGGTTGATGATTTTTTTTCCACCCACAACAGTTTGATTCGCGATAACGCTGCATTACTTCATCAACACACTTTAGATGGCGCACGGTTGCTACAACTAGAAGTGCTGAAGGGGGAGAACCAGCACTTGCGTACCCTTCTTATGGTGAAGCAGCGCGCCGATTATCCAATGCAGCTAGCCGAAATCATATATGTTGAACGAGACATCTTTAATCGCAAAATATTATTGGACAAGGGCACGCAGGCAAATGTGCTAGCCGGGCAAATAGTAATGGATGATAGCGGTATCGTCGGCCAGGTTACACGCGTTTATCCTTGGATGAGCGAGGTCACGTTAATTACTGATAAAGATCACTCTGTGCCCGTGCAGGTGCTGCGCAATGGCTTGCGCGCAGTGGTGTTCGGCTCTGGCGACGCCAGTAATAAGCTGGCGCTGCGCTATATGCCCATTAGCGCCGATATTCAGAATGGCGATGTATTGGTCACTTCCGGCATTGATGGCACTTATCCACCCGGCCTACCGGTGGCCAAGATAATCCATGTTGAGCGCGATCCCACCTATCCGTTTGCGCGCATTCTGTGTGCCCCTATTGCGGGGGTGGATAAGCGACGCCAACTGTTGATCTTGTCCGCGTTGCTGAAGTTGCCGGAGCGCCCGGAGGGTGAGGGGGCCGCAACCGACAAGCAAAAAAAGGTAAACGGAGGGGGCAGTGAGTGATCGCATTCTGCAAGACCAGGAATTCCAGTTGCCTGTCAGTCGTGTTTTTATCGCAGCGAGCTTACTTGTTGCGCTATTGCTCGATTGGTTGCCATGGCAAGGAATCTGGTTGGCGTTTCGTCCAGATTTTGTCGCGCTGGTATTGCTCTACTGGTGCATGCACAAACCCTACCATGTTGGTATTAGCGTTGCGTGGATGGTAGGCATACTTGCCGACGTGGCGGATGCAAGTCTCTTTGGCCAGCATGCACTGGCATATTCGGTATTGGCTTTTAGCGGAATTGTGTTGTATCGCCGGGTGTTGATGTTTAATTTACACCAGCAGACCTTGCAAATTTTCCCGTTGTTTTTGCTTGCATATACGGTGTATGCCATGGTGCATTGGCAGCTTCATGGCAACATTTCATGGAAATACTTCATTGGCAGTGTGGTTTCAGCCTTGCTGTGGGCACCAATGACCATTTTGTTGCAGGCTTTGCGTCGTCCCCGTGCTGCACCTGATCAGACATGACGCGTCACATCGAGTTTAAAGACACTCAACGAGAAATCCATAATTTTCGACTGCGTCTGGCGTTAAGTATAGGGTTTGTGTTACTGCTATTGTTAATACTGCTGGCGCGTTTTATTTATCTGCAGGTGATACAACAGAGCCACTATCAAACGCTGGCAGAGAATAATCGCATTTCCATCGTGCCCATTGCGCCCAGCCGCGGCTTGATACTCGACCGCAACGGCTTGATTCTGGCACATAATTATTCTGCTTATACTTTAGAGATTACATCAAGCAAGGTAGCCGATCTGAAGACGACAATTGATGAGCTTGCAAAGTTAATTGATATTCAGCCCGGAGATCGCAAGCGATTTAAGAGACTGCTGGCAGATAACCGTAATTTTGAGAGCTTGCCAATACGTAACCGTTTAACGGATGAAGAGGTGGCTCGCTTCGCAACACAGCGCTATCGTTTTCCCGGCGTGGAAATTAAGGCGCGCTTATTCCGTGAATATCCGTATCACGAGCAGATTTCTCACTTGGTCGGTTACATCGGTCGTATTAACGAGAAGGAAGCTGCGCAGCTTGAAGAGGACGAAATGGCTGCTAATTATCGTGCTTCCAATTACATCGGCAAGACTGGCATCGAGCAGAGTTACGAGGGCGAATTGCATGGTAAAACCGGCTTCCAGCAGGTGGAAGTCGATGCGGGTGGGCGCGAGGTGCGAGTGCTGTCACGCACTCCACCCGTATCGGGCAACAACTTAATACTAACGATAGATGCAAAATTGCAGGAGGTTGCCGAGCAGGCGTTCGGCAATTATCGGGGGGCGTTAGTAGCTATAGACCCGAGCAATGGGGAGGTACTGGCCTTTGTCAGCAAGCCAGGCTACGATCCAAACCTGTTCATTGATGGTATTGATCAACAGAGTTGGGATGAGCTGAACAACTCGCCCGATGTGCCACTCAACAACCGCGCATTGCGTGGCCAATATCCACCTGGCTCTACTATCAAGCCGTTCATGGCATTGGCTGGGCTGCATTACAAAAAGCGTACACCCGGCTTCACTATTAGTGACCCGGGTTATTTTAGCTTGCCCGGCAGTCGACGACGATACCGCGATTGGAAAAAGGAGGGGCATGGCAGCGTAGACATGTTTAAATCCATCGTAGTGTCTTGCGATTCTTATTATTATGGGCTGGCCACGGAATTGGGCATAGACAACATATATAGCTTTTTTTCGGAGTTCGGATTCGGTAAGAAAACCGGTATAGATGTGGAAGGTGAGGCTTCCGGTTTGATGCCGTCACAGGAGTGGAAGCAGAAACGTTACAAACAAAAGTGGTATGCCGGCGACACGGTTTCAGTTGGTATCGGTCAGGGCTACAATTTGGTTACGCCGTTGCAATTAGCTTATGCTACTGCGACATTGGCCAACGATGGAATAGCTTATCGCCCGCATCTGTTGAAGGCGGTGCAAAGTTCGCACACGAGCGAAAAACGAACATTGGGGACGAATATCGAATTCAATCTCAACCTCGATTCGGAGCATCTCGCGCTCGTAAAAAATGCTATGGTGGCAGTAACGCAGCCAGGTGGCACCGCCACGATGGCGGGTGCGGGTGCATCCTACGCATTTGCTGGCAAAACTGGCACGGCGCAGGTAGTAGGCATGAAACAGGACGAGAAGTATATCGAGAGCAAGGTTCAAGAGCGGTATCGTGACCATGCTTGGTTTATTGCTTTTGCACCTTCCGATCAGCCAAAAATCGCGCTAGCTGTGCTTGTTGAGAACGGCGGACATGGCGGCTCTATCGCTGCACCGATTGCACGTAAGGTATTTGATTACTTTCTGCTTGGCAAAACGCCTCAGCCCTTGCTCACAGTGGATGAGGCCGAAGGGATAGAACATGATTAGGCGACGTTTATGGCAACGCTTCGTCGCGCACCTTGATCCCGTTCTGCTGACTTTGCTTGGATTGCTTCTGCTGGTTAGCTTGGTGGTGATATATAGCGCCAGTGGCGGTAACTGGTCCCGTGTATTAGCACAAATGACAAATATATTGGTGGCGTGCGCAGCACTCTGGATAGTGGCCAATATGCCGCTTCATTACCTCATGCGGGCTGCCGTGCCCGCTTATCTGCTAGGTATGGTGCTGCTGATCGCAGTGGCATTTTTCGGCGAAATCACAAACGGTGCTCGGCGCTGGTTAAGCCTTGGGGTGACGACCATTCAGCCTTCTGAGCTGATGAGGATAGCCGTGCCGTTGATGATGGCTTGGTATTTTGAAAAGCACGAAGCCATGTTGACCTTAAAAAATTATTTCGTCGCAATCTTGCTGTTACTGCTGCCGGTGGCTTTAATTGCGCGCCAGCCAGATTTGGGTACGTCCATTCTGATTGCCGCAAGCGGATTTTATGTGCTATTCCTAGCCGGTATATCCTGGCGAGTCATGCTGACCTTCTTGGTCATTATGATGGCAAGTATGCCACTTGTATGGTCCACGCTGCACGATTATCAGCGCCAACGCATCATGATGCTGCTTGACCCGGAGCTGGATCCTCTGGGCAGAGGCTATCACACTATCCAAGCCATAATTGCGGTGGGTTCCGGCGGCATGTTTGGCAAGGGGTATCTCAATGGCACTCAGACTCACCTTGAATTTTTGCCTGAGCGCACTACCGACTTCATTTTTGCGGTGTACTCGGAAGAATTCGGCCTGCTCGGTAACATTATACTGTTAAGCTTGTACCTGTTCGTCATTGCACGTGGCTTCGTCATTACCGCCAATGCTTCAACATACTTCACTCGCCTTATGGCCGGCAGTATTACACTCACTTTTTTCACCTATGCCTTCGTCAATATAGGCATGGTGAGCGGCATTCTTCCAGTTGTGGGCGTACCGTTGCCGCTCATTAGCTATGGAGGCACGTCTATGGTCATATTGCTGCTTGGTTTTGGCATGCTGATGAGTATTCATACCCATAAAAAACTGGTGCAAACTTGATGAGGTCGGATGGGAATAGTGGAATCCTACGGGTTAAACAATGAGCTGATTTTTATAATATCGCTGCCTGCAAGCAGTGGGTGACAAATAGTCAAGGCGGGCCTGTTTCCGCTGATGGATGTAACAAGATATTAATTTACTAGGTTAAATTCTGTATTGACTGCGTTGCCCGAACAATCTTCCTTGCAACTCATGGATGCCGTCATGCCAAATTTTTCCAGCAGATTCGATGACACTAGTCGGTTAGTGTTTGAATCGGTTGTCACCTTAAGTTCCCGGTTGTGCTTGCAACGCAGTCCCAGTTTCTTGTGGATACGGATGACGTGATCCAAGTCTACTCGAACGTTGCAGTTGGCCGGATAACTTGGCTGTAGTTCCGGGCCACTGGTTTCGCGGGTACGCTAATGAGCTGTTTGAATCTCGACTTCCAGACGGACATTCTCTCTCGCCCTTTCGGACTTTATTTTTACAGCTTATCTCAATCTGGGTTGAATAGATTTGGATGGATTACGCTATACTTCACAAATTAATTCTCTCTTGCATCAAATAGGCATACGTTCAATTATCGAATTATAAATAGGGAGTTGCAAGTGAATAAAGAAACAGGACTGATACTTTTTGTAGCAATCATCCTCACCGCATGTGGCAGCGTACCTCCAAGCAAAGAAGAAATGCGCAGTTCACCCGCCCCCGTAATTGAAGCACCAGCTACATCGGCTCCCCCGATTGCCCAACCAAAGCTTGGCGGATATTTGGAGGGTGACAGCCCTGGTACTGATGCGCCCGCCAATTTGGATACCATCCCCAACGCAGTACCACGTGTTGAACCATTGCACCGTTTTGCTAACAGCCCTTATACCGCTTTAGGAAAGACGTACACACCTTTAACTACGCCTGGCAAATTTACTGAGCGAGGAGTTGCATCCTGGTATGGTAAGAAATTCCATGGTAAGCGCACCGCTAGCGGCGAAATATATAATATGTACGGCATGACTGCCGCCCATCCTACATTGCCTGTACCCAGTTACGCGCGCGTAACTAACCTTAGTAACAAAAAATCGGTAATCGTGCGTATAAATGACCGAGGTCCATTTCTGCGTGAGCGCATCATTGACCTTTCATATGTCGCCGCATATAAACTTGGTATTGTAAATATGGGCAGTGCTGAAGTACTGGTGGAAGTAGAAAGCTTGGTGGCAGACGGTAAGCTCCAGCCTATAGAAATAAAAGATTCGGTAATTGTTACCCCTTTGGAGCCAGCGACTGCATTATCTGTTTCAAGCGAACCGGCAGCGGGCGGCAATGTATATCTGCAATTGGGTGCATTCCGGTCACAGCAGGGCGCAGAAAGTTTTCTTGGGCGTATGAATATTGAATTTGAGGGTAGCGGTAAGCGCGTCGAGTTGTACCAGAAGAAAGATGGTATGGTACGCGTGCATATTGGCCCCTATTCTACACAGGATGAGGCGCGCGCTATCGCAGAAAAGTTGCAACCGCGTCTGGGTTTTAAACCTTTTGCGGTTTTTCATTGAATAAGGGGGAATTTAATTATTGAGTGCGCCGAGTATTACTAGTTAATGAATATATTGCATTTTTGTTGAAAAAAGGGTTTTTACAACCTGTAGTTTAGTTTTGGTATTTACTGCGCAATTTCAGCAGCCTCAACTACTACTTTATATAATTGCACTTCTTTTGCCGTGGCCACTTTTACCCCAACTGCAATTTGGTTACGTTTACCTGGGGCAACGCCACCGGCAATCTGCATTGGTGCACTTTGTGTTATAGCACGGCCAGTTGTCGCATCGTATTTCACTACTCGCACTTGCACGCGGGCAATTGGTATGGTGGTGTTATTTTGCACAACCGCATACAAATTACCAGAATTGTCCGCTTGCGCACCTGCTTGAATATACTTAGCTGGGTTGCGTGGTAAATCTAAACGTGCACCACGTGCTGAAGCGTCTTTGCCAATATCAGAATTCGAATCCGCCGCGATTTGGTAATGCTGTAAAGCGATATCAGTTTGGCTACGGCTTTCAGCAAGTTGACCAAGTAATGCATGTCCAGGCGCGGTGGGTAATAATTCGTTGGCGCGTTTAAGATAAGGCTCGGCTTCAGTTTTTTTCCCCATATTAAACAGTGTGATGCCAGTTTGTATGTATGGCTTAAAGTAGTCCGGCTGCAATTTTATGGCTTTGTCGTAATAGCTCAAGGCCTCTTGTGGTTTTTTTTCTGATAGCGCTATATCGCCTAACAGTTCCTGAAAGTGCGCCTCACGTGGTTCACCTGCAATGGCTTGTTTGGCAAAGGCGGTGGCTTTTGCAGTGTCTTTTGCCGCCAGCGCTTTTACGCCTTCGTCATAAGCTTTATAAGCGGCCCTGCTAGCTTTAAGCTTACCGACCTTTTGCGCATAAATTTCTTTGCCCCATTCACCGCCCGAGCCGAGTCGTGCCAGTGTTACTTTGTTGGCGGCTACGCGTTCAGGTGAAGGAGGATGGCTAGCAAATAAACCGTCAATAAAACTGCTTTTACGATCAGCACTTAAACGAACGAAAGTTTCTTGCAAAGTGACTGCTGCCGTTGGGTCATAGCCCGCTTTTTTCATGTATTGCATGCCATATAAATCTGATTCACTTTCAGCATCACGCCCGTACTTGCTAGAGGCAAGTTGCGAGCTTAACTGCGCCCCACCAACAATGAGGTTAGCGTAGTTGCTATTTTGAGCGCCAATTCCAATGGCAACCATTGCTCCTTGCATCAGCACGCCGCGTTCCATGCTTTTTGCACCGTGGCGCGCCGCTGCATGCACCATTTCATGGCCCATGACAGCGGCGAGTTCGGCCTCACTATTTAATTCATAAAGCAGCCCACGATTAAAAGCTATTTTACCGCCTGGCATCGCCCAGGCATTAGGTATTGAGTCGTTGATAATTGCATATTCATAAGGCAGTTTACGGTCAGAAACGGCAGCCAGCTTGTCTCCTACGCTCTGGACATAGGCTGTGAGTTCAGGGTCTATGACATAGTCGCCACCTTGCGATTGGCGCGCGGGCGCGTAGTTTTGTTGACCGATTGAAATTTCTTGCGACTCTGAAACGAATTGAAATTCTTTTTTCTTGGTAACGGGGTTAGTGCCGCAAGCAGAGATTAGTAGCGTTAGTGACGCTACTAACAATAAAGATAAAGATTTATTTGGATTTTGTTTGAACACGACGAGCTCCAATAAGTGTAATTAAAGCATGACGAAATAATATGGTAATTAGGGCGAAACGTAACTAAAAGTACAGCTTTAAAACAATTTTCAAAGACGTTATCACTTTTATGATTATAGCGATACTCAATTTCTTTCAAATGCACAGGGAAATGTTGACTGTTCGATCATGAATTCAATCTGTATGAAGCAGGGAATCTACAAAGATGTAAAGTACACTTAAATATAAAGAAGATTCAAAAATAATGGATGATCGTATTCAATCTTTTGTTTACGCAACATGATTGACAGCTATTTTGCCCGCAAGTGTGATTTGAGTTTAAGTTGAAAAATACACTGATGCCGAAATATGAGTGGCGACCAGAAAGAGTTTGAACCGAAGAATTCTAAATTCGAGTGTAACAACGTGCCAGAAGCTGCGCCGAGGATAATTGCTTGCGTAACATTTTATGAACGCTGCAAACCTACAATAACCCATTTATGGGCGCAGTAACTAAAATTTGTTCCCGGTATACTTTAAAATTTTAAGATGGAGTGGACATTGAGAATGATGGATCCAAAAGAAAATTCGATTGAACTACATGGCTCGGTATGGATGATGGTTGGAGGTGAAAATTTTGGTGGCCCGGGTCGCATTGGCTTGCTCGCCAAGATCGCCGAATGTGGCTCCATTTCCCAAGCAGCCAAGTCCATCAAAATGAGTTATAAGGCCGCTTGGGATGCCATTGATAGCATGAATAATTTGTCTGGCCAACCATTAGTGGAACGGGTATCTGGGGGGAAGGGCGGCGGCGGCACCCGATTGACTCAGCGCGGAGAACAATTGGTGGAGAGCTTCAAAATCATAGAGCGGGAACATCGCGAATTTGTTGATCGACTCAGTCGGCAGGCTGAGGGGGTCGCGAACGATTTTTTATTGATCAGAAGAATGAACATGAAAACCAGCGCCCGCAACCAGTTTCTAGGTAAAGTCACGGCAATCAAGCGCGGGGCTGCCAACGACGAAATCGAACTGACAATCATCGGGGGAGAAAGAATTGTCGCTATCATTACCCATGAGAGTACAGAGGGGCTTGGATTGTGTCTCGGTGCGGAAGTGTTTGCTCTCATCAAGTCATCATCGATAATTGTCGTGACGGATGATAAGGATGTTAATTTTTCCGCCCGCAATCGGTTGTGCGGCACCATCTCTCGCGTGAACTCTGGAGTAGTCAACACTGAAGTGGTTATTGAATTGACTGGCGGAGGTTCCCTTTATGCCATCATCACAAATGAAAGCTCTATTTCGCTTGAACTTGTTGTTGGTGCGAAAGCCACAGGTATTTTCAAAGCATCTGGTGTGATTTTAGGTATGACAGCATAAGCTGGTGCGGTGCACTTGATTGGGCTTATGCAAGCCGCGAAGCATCAATAGTTTTGTGTTGTTAATACCCAAAGATCAGCATGGGAGCCGTCTCCGAAATTGTTCTGAATTGTTCCGATTAGTGAATACGAAGCAGCGCTGACCAAACTTGTGCGACCTAAGTGCCCCAGTGGGTAATGTCACGTATCAGTTCAGCCTGCGCAAGAGTGCGTACAAAAGCTCATGGCTATATACAAATTTATATAACGCATGTATATTGCACGCCGTATCAATACTTACCTGTTGTTAATATTAATTTAAGTTTCTAATTTAGGAGAGTAAACATGAAAACCAGCGCCCGTAACCAGTTTCAAGGGAAGGTAACGAATGTTACGCAAGGTTCTGTTAATGATGAGGTCGTGCTGGAAATTGCCGGTGGGAAGCAAATCGTCGCGATAGTCACTCATGAAAGTAAGGATGGGCTTGGATTACAAGTCGGGGCAAAGGCATTCGCACTTATTAAAGCATCGTCAATCATTGTTGCGACCGACGATCAGGGGGCAAAATTTTCTGCCCGTAATCATCTGAGAGGCATCATTTCGCAAGTGAAACCGGGGGCAGTTAATTCTGAAGTAATAATCGGGTTAGAAGGCGGTGTCTCTGTTGCGGCTATCGTTACTAATGAAAGTTGTACGTCAATCGGGTTTGTCGTTGGTATGCCAGCTACTGCAATTTTCAAAGCGTCAAGCGTGATCATCGGTACTCAAGCGTAACGATCAAGTCGTTTTAAACTAAAAGTGCCGTTAAATTAGGGCCGATTCGAAAACAAATTCCGCCAGGCAAAGCTGCATACGCGTTACTCAAGTCATCGTGGGTAATTTTGACATTGGCGGGTGAGAAAATCATAACGCCGGCGCGTAATAGGCTGTGCGGGGTGGTTGGTCGAATAGAAAAAGGTGCTGTAAATACCGAGGTGGCACTTGATCTTGGTAATGGCAATTCGCTTGTTTCGATCATCACCAACGAATCGCAAAATTTACTCAAATTCTCAATAGGCAGTCCTGCTTGCGCCTTAATCAAGGCGTCAAATATTCTTCTTGCCGTAGATGTGTAGATAGTAGAACAGTAGCTCGTGTACTTTTTTTGGTTATCGTTATATATATTTTTATATTTCGATTAAAAAGGTTTACTCAGGGGGGATCATGATCAAAGCTTTCCATTGTCCATTGGGCAGAAGTAACAAGGCTGTCAATATTAAGAAAGATACAAAATTAATAGCGCTTCAAAATTTAGAAATTTTTAAATTTGAAATGTTTGGATCAAGGATTAAAGCCGGCATACTGGCTGGTAGTTTATTAGTAGCATTGCCCAGTGCAGTAGCGCAAGAAAATACGCAACTGAAACCGCAAATCGAAGAATCAAGCCAGAAAATACAAACAGAAGTGCAATCGCAGGAGATCGCCCAAGAGAACACTCACCTGAAAGTAAAAAAAACGGTTAAGACTGAAACATCAGCTGTTAAAACACCCGCCACAACTCCCAGTTATTACGTCGAAAGCCGGACTTTTGGGGTAGCTCAAGAAACTGAACCACCCCGCTATGCAAAGCAGGTCAACAAGACGTGGCTAAAAGATACTAATGGCTTGGATAACATTGACTGGCTAGATATAGGTCTGCAGACCCGACTTCGCTATGAGTATCGTGACAATGACTTTCGTCGTAGAAAAGATGTATTGGATGAGCCATTATTGCAGCGCACGCGCATTTATGCTGGCGTTAAAAGTAAAATTGATCCGTTACGCTTTACAGTGGAAATGCAGGATTCTCGTGCATATAACAGCGCATTCATGAGCGATAATCGTAATGTCAATAAAACCGAGATAGTTCAAGGTTATGGAGAGCTGTATTTCAAAGATGCACTAGGCAAGGATGATCTAGGCAATGACAGGCCGCTTAGTATTAAAGCTGGCCGTATGACCTTGGATTTAGTGGATAGGCGACTGATTGCGCGCAATGTTTGGCGAAATACATTGAATACATTTCAAGGCGTACGTGCAACTTTTGGCCAGAAAAAAAGCGATTGGCAGGGAGAGTTCATTGCCGTGCAGCCAATAATTCGCTTGGTAGATCAAGCGGATAAAGTAAATGATTCCCAATGGCTCTATGGCATAGTCGGCGACTGGCGCAAATGGTCAAAAATTATCACATTACAGCCATATTATTTATTTCTTAAACAAGATGGCAGCAAAGTCACCTATGCTTCGAATGGAACACTTGCAGCTGCTAGTGCTCACACAAACCGTGAAATTCATACAGGTGGTTTTCGAGGTTTTGGTATTGTAGGAAAAACCGGATTTGATTATGACTTTAACTATGCTAAACAATGGGGTAATGATGGCACCCGAATTCAGGATGCCTATGCCTATAATCTAGAAGGAGGTTATACCGCCCAATATTCATGGAAGCCACGTTTTAGTGCCACGCTAGCTTACGCCAGCGGCGATAAAGACCCTAAGGATTCCAGAAATCAGCGCTTTGATAGCCTGTTTGGCGCTTCCAGGTCGTCTCTATCCGCTAGTAACTCCATTCAATTTTCAAACTTATATGCAACTAAAATTCGCAGTCAGCTTACCCCCTCGGATAAATTAAAAATTGACTTCGGCTACAGCTGGTACCACTTAGCCAGTGCCACGGACCTTTGGAGTGGTGGCGCTAACTTACAAGATAAAGCTGGTCAAAGCGGCAAAAATATTGGTGAAGAGTTTGATATTCGTTTGCGGTATCCAATTAATAAGTACATCGGGCTAAATGTAGGATATTCGCACTTCATGGCAGGTGACTTCACCAAAAAGACTTCTCAATTAGCAGAGCCAGGACGCAAAGCAAATTCCAATTTACTGTATGTTGAAACTACTTTAAGCGCATTTTAATTAAACAAATAAAAGGTACTGTTTATTATGACTAAAATTTTTCACACCATTATTATTGCAATAATATTCGCGTTTGGTGCCAGCATCTCAACTGCTGAGAATATAACCATCGTCGCCGCTTCCAGTATAAAATTTGCTATGGCCGATATTGTGAGTAAATTTAATGCCGAGCATCACCATGATGAGGTAAAGGCTATTTACGGCTCGTCAGGAAAATTAAGTGCACAAATTCAGAACGGTGCGCCTTTTGACATTTACTTCGCGGCAGATGTTAATTTTCCGCAGATACTGAAGAAAGAGGGGTTAACGAGTGCTGATCCAGTAATTTATGCGATTGGCCGCTTGGTAATTTGGTCTTCAACGACTGATGCTACTAAACTAACACTGCAAAAATTATCTGAACCGGCTATTCGTAAAGTGGCCATTGCCAACCCCGAATTTGCACCTTATGGTCTGCGTGCCAAGGAAGCACTGAAATCGGCCGGGATGTGGGAAAAGCTACAGAACAAGCTTGTCTTTGGCGAAAATATCGAACATACCGCACAGATGGTAAGTACCGGGGCCGCCGATGCCGGTATTATTGCCCTTTCGCTGGCACTTAATCCTGCAATGTCTAAACAAGGAGGGTATAGCTTGATTGATGACGGTCTTCATGAGCCGTTGGCGCAAGCTTTTGTAATAACCAAGCGAGCGAAAAATAGTGCACTGGCGCGGCGGTTTGCGGCTTACGTCCAGACACCAGAATCACGCAAAATCATGCAAAGCTATGGCTTTGTGCTACCTAAAAAACATCACTATTTGGCAAGATAAATTTTGGAGTTCTTAAGACAAAGCTTGAGCTTGACCGCAGAGGATTGGACAGCAATCTGGCTTACGATACGGCTTTGTTCATACACCACATTAATTTTAATGGCGATTGCAACACCATTGGCTTGGTGGTTGACTAGCGGGCGCTCTACCTTACGAACTGCTGTGCAGGCTGTGGTTGCATTGCCGCTGGTGTTGCCGCCCACCGTGCTTGGATTTTATCTCTTGATTACGCTTGGCCCGCGCGGTTTCATCGGCGGAACGTTAGAGGATATGGGGCTACATCATCTTGCCTTTTCTTTTGAGGGGATATTGATCGGCTCAGTTTTGTATTCCATGCCGTTTGCAGTGCAACCCTTGGAGCAAGCATTTTCCAATTTGGGGCGACGCCCGATCGAGGTGGCTGCTTCACTTGGGGCTGGTGCGATAGATCGTTTCATTAGCGTAATTTTACCTATGACCAAAAGCGGTTTCATCGTCGCTATGACACTCACTTTCGCTCACACAATGGGCGAGTTCGGAGTAGTCCTGATGGTGGGCGGCAATATTCCAGGGGTTACCCACGTATTATCAACCACTATCTATGGCTATACAGAAGGCATGCAGTATGCCGCTGCGGGAAGACTTAGTCTGATGCTATTGATTTTCGCGTTTATCGTGCTTTTCATCGTGTACTGGTTTAATCGAGGTTTCGAGATGGTAAAGCCATGACCTTGTCGGTATGTGCTCGGATTACTCACCCAAACTTCGTTTTTGATGTTGATGTTGATTGGCCCGCGGAGGGTGTTACCGTTCTGTTTGGACGTTCAGGCTCGGGTAAGACGACATTGCTGCGACTGATTGCTGGCTTAGAGCGCCCGAATGGCGCGCAAGTGAGCTTTCGTCACGAAATTTGGCTGAATGGACGTCACTGTGTACCGCTGCATCGGCGCCGGATCGCTATTGTTTTTCAAGAGGCAAGTTTGTTGCCGCATCTATCTGTGCGCGAAAATCTTCTCTACGGTTACAAGCGCACACCCGTTGCCGAGCGAAAACTACATCTGGACGAAGTTGTCCGTATGTTGGCCATTGAAAACCTGATTGAACGTCATATTAATAAACTTTCCGGTGGCGAGCGTCAACGTATTGCCTTGGGGCGTGCGCTGTTAACAAGTCCACGCCTGCTCTTGATGGATGAGCCACTTTCGGCGCTCGATACTCAGTCCAAGCGCGACATCCTTCCCTATTTCGAGCGCTTGGTCAAAGAAGCGGATGTGCCGATTGTGTATGTTACCCATGCACCAGCCGAAGTAGAGCGTCTTGCAGACCGAGTGGTGTTTCTGCAGGATGGGCGCATCGATCGCGTCGAAACGCTCAAAGACACCTTATCGCGGTCGGATTCACCGCTATTTAACGATGAAGGCGTGGTGTCGGTCATTGAGGGTCAGTTGGGGCGGAAAGAGCATGGGTTAACTTCCTTTCATGCTGGCGAAGATTGTTTTTGGTTAAGCACCCCTATTTATTCAGGTAGCGTTGGCAAGTCGCAACGTTTGCGTATTCTTGCAAAGGACGTCGGCATTGCTCTCGCTAAACCGGAGAACACAAGCCTGATGAATATATTGCCGGTGACGGTACAGGGTATTGATCCCGCTCGCGAGGGGCACGTACTGCTTTGGTTACGGTTAAGCGGAGGACAGAATTTGTTTTCGGAAATCACTGCATGGTCACGTGATCGACTAGACTTGCGCAAGGGACTTGTCGTCTATGCCATGATCAAAACGGCTGCGTTGGCGGAGTAAATATAAACCTGACGCTATTGTAACCAGGCTTGGCTAAGTATCTATCGCAAGTGCAGCCTGCTGGCTGAATTCACCCGCACATTATCCATTGTAGGCATCGCCTGTAAATAAAATATAGCCAAAGCCTTAGCCAAATCTGCGCCCGGCCAGGGTTTATTCAATACTTGGGCGTAATAAAACTTCAGCCCATACAGGTCATGTTTGAGCGAACTCCAGAAAAGCGAATTGACAATATGGACGAAATAATCGGTTAACTGAAGCCGGGCCAAATCATCAATCCGATAATCAAAATAGTCCTCGGCTCGACGTACGCCGTGTGAATACAGTGCGATGGTTTTTGGCTACATCCCGTGCAACTTCAAACGATTGAGCAGACATTGATAATTGCACGCAAAATGCGCTGGAAATTCTGATGTCATTACGATTCATCCTCATGGTAAAGTACATAAAAAATCCCTTTCGGGGTGAGGATGAATTATGTTATTAAAACTGGTTGCTGAGGGGTGTTTCTCCGCGATAGCGGCTTCGTTCAACCTTGCAGTCAAGCAGGACTGCGCAAAAGCGCGCAACCCCTTACTTTTACGTGTGTGCCGGGCATGGCACGTAACTATGGCGGTGGAAGTCCGCCAGCCAGGTTTTCGCAGAGCCGAAGGCTAGGGAAACGGCAAGGGCGTTGCCGCGAGGCAGGGTCTGGAGGAAGCTGAACCCAAAGCTGCGGGGCGATGAACAAAAACCGGATATGAGGCGTGGTACATCCGGGGCGAGCGGGCACGTGACCGCGAAGCCCTCCATCTGCGGTTGGGATGTACTTTGTAAATCCGGCGCTCGCGCAGCGAAAGTGACGTGTCTTACCCCGGGAGATCTCCCTGGTGCTTCGGAAGTTTGAAGCTGGGCGCTGAGAGATTGGCGCTGAATACCATGGAGAAGTCAGCAGAAGGCATAGTGTGCGCTGAGCAGCGCGTAGTTCAGGAGGGTTAAAGTCCCTCTGGTGCCCGGATGAGGGGTGCCATATCCGAAAGCGGGGGTAATGCCTCGCTGGCCAGAGGTAGTCGTTACGTAAGACTCTGGAGGGCAGGGTGTCCATCGTGAGGTGGAATCCGAAGGGCATGAGGAGAAGTACCGGGCCGTAATCGAGAAGGCAACTTCAGGATAAACCGGTCGGCCAAAGGTGGGGCAAGGTCGAGTCTGCACTATGGAGACGAAGGCGTTCTCATTCACCCACCGCACCAAGGTGTTTGCGGATGGCACGGTACGGAAGAACAACGCGTGACCTCAGGAGAACTAACAAGGTCTGCGGTTGGCACCGCAGGAAGCAAGCCTATAAGCGGTAGCGAAATGGCGAGCGGAGCCCTGTTAGTAGTCGGACGGCTGAGTAGTACCAAGAAGCGTGATGAAAGTTGCGTGATCAAGCAATTGGCGACCTGGAATGGGTCGGGGAAGGCAGCCGACGAAGGTTGTTGGGAAGAGGAAACAAGCCAGCGAGATAAAGGCGTAGAGGAGGATCAGTTCCATGAGTGAAATACCCGTACACCTACGTCCGAGGAGACTGGCTGACTGGCTCAACCCGACGGAAGCAAGGAAGGTGCATTCATTAATCGACAAGGTGTACAAGCGGAAGAACCTGGAGATGGCCTGGGAACGAGTGCGTGCCAACCGGGGTAGTGGTGGTGTTGATGGAGTGAGTCTGCGGATGTTTGCGGAACAGGTCGATCAGCAATTGGATCGACTCGGAAGTGAACTTGCGACGAATATCTATCGCCCGCAACCGGTATGGCAAGTGCCAATCCCGAAGGCAGGTAAGCCGGGAGAGTATCGCACACTGGGTATCCCGTCGATCTACGACCGGGTATGCCAGCAGGCATTGCTCAACCGACTGGAGCCGATCTTTGAGCCTATATTCGATGAAGCCAGCTTCGGATATCGGCGAGGGCGATCTGCACATGATGCTCTCGGCAAGGTATGGAAGGAAATCAAAGGTGGCAGTGAATGGATAGTGGATGCAGACCTGAAAGATTTCTTTGGGTCGGTGGAACACGATAAGTTACTGGCACTGGTGGCAAGACAGATTGCTGACGGTCGAGTGCTTAGCCTGATTGAGACGATGCTCAAGGCAGGCGGTGATAACAAAGGCCGGATTATTCCTACCGAGCGAGGGACACCGCAGGGCGGGGTAGTTTCCCCCTTGTTAAGCAATATTCTTCTGACGCCGTTTGATCGGGAGATGCGATACAGGGGCTATCAACTTACAAGGTATGCGGATGATTGGGTGGTAACGTGCCGATCGCCAGCAGAAGCCCGTGCAGTGATAAAGACAGCACGGACGATCCTGAACGCACTTGGCGTCCAACTACATCCGCAGAAGACGCGAATCGTGCATGTCCGGTACGGATTTGAATTCCTTGGGTACAAGATCAAGCAAGGGAAGCAGTTAAAACTGCCACCGAACAAGATACGTAGTGGTGCCCAGCCTGGGAAGTTGTATGCAATCCCGAAAGAGAGTTCGGTTAAAAGGTTCATGGATCAGGTGCGAAGTCGCACGAGACGAAAAGCGCCGCTTAAAACCGAAGAACTGATAGAGCAGTTAAATCCTGTGCTGCGTGGTTGGGGCCAATACTATAAACGGGCTCACATTCAAAAGCTCTTTAACCGACTTGACCGTTGGATCGTACGGCGAATTTGGTCGCATCGACATAAGCGGTGGCGGTGTGCAGGCTGGAAAGCTTTGCCGACCGCGAAGTTATATGGAGAGTACGGGCTGGTAAATCTTGTAGGATTAATACCTTCACTTGCGGCTCAGCGAGCTGGGCCTTCGTGAAAGCTGCATGCGGCAAAACCGCACGTGCAGTTTGAGCGGCGGACGGAGGCTAGCGCGCAAGCGCGCCTCCTCCGACCCGACA
>CAWDCY010000019.1:0-55978 GCA_963800965.1 uncultured beta proteobacterium
TATAGCGCGAAGCGTAGCGGACTTGTCCGCATGAACGATTTCAGTTATGCGGCATAGTCCGCTACGCTTCGCTCTATGGCGTTTTTACCGCCCTCGATTTTTTCATTTTCTCTGCCATGTTCCGGCAACCTTAAAAAAACCCTGCGGTTTTAAACCCCACCATTGCCTATGCGTGTGGCGACGGCTATTGCACGATTAACGTAATTTAGAAAACATTTTCATAAGCCAGCAATGCTGCCTATATCGGCAAGTATTGTCAAGCATCACCAACTCCTCACTATTTTCATTGCCTTATTTGTTTATTTGGCTGGACTTTAATTTTAGGGCAGCCTAAAATTCTGCGGATGGAAGCTCAAGCTGTTTCTCTGGTGCCCCCCAAATTACTCGATCGGTTACGTGCCGAAATACGGGTGCGCCATTACAGTATTCGCACTGAAGAAACGTACGTGGATTGGGCGCGGCGATTTATTTTGTATCACAACAAAAAGCATCCCAAAGACATGGGTGCGGAACAGGTGCGGGATTTTTTGAGCCACCTCGCCGTTGAGCGCAATGTGTCGGCTTCGACGCAGAATCAGGCCAAGTCAGCATTGCTGTTTTTGTACCGTAATGTGTTGAGCATTGAGCTGCCCTGGCTGGATGAAGTGATTGCGGCAAAGTCTGCCAAGCGATTGCCTGTGGTGCTGACACCGACCGAAACTCGCCGCTTATTGAACGCGACATCGGGAACGATGGGGTTAGTGACGAGCTTGTTGTATGGCACGGGGATGCGCTTGTTGGAGGGATTGCGGCTGAGGGTTAAAGATGTGGAATTTGAACGGCGCGAGATCATCGTGCGTGAGGGCAAGGGCAACAAAGACCGGGTGACGGTGTTGCCGGAGAATTTGATTTTGCCGTTGAAGACGCATCTGGAAAAGGTAAAGGCGTTGCACGAGCGCGATCTTGAGGCAGGATTTGGTGAAGTGTATTTGCCCGATGCGTTGGCGCGGAAATACCCCAAAGCGGCACGTACCTGGGGTTGGCAATTTGTGTTTCCGTCGGTGGTGCGCTCGGTTGACCCGCGTTCGGGGGTGGAGCGTCGTCATCATCTGCATGAGGCCAGTGTGCAGCGTGCCGTGCGCGAGGCGGCAAAGCTGGCAGAGATTGCCAAACCCGTTACGCCGCATACTTTGCGCCATTCGTTCGCCACACATTTGCTGCAAGCGGGTTACGACATCCGCACCGTACAGGAGTTGCTCGGTCACTCGGATGTCTCGACCACGATGATCTACACTCATGTATTGAACAAAGGCGGCAAGGGTGTGATAAGTCCGTTGGATAGATGAGGCGGTTTTTGTGACCCCGCAACGCTCAAATCCCCCCTGGCCCCCATTTTGCAAAGGGGGGAATGCGTCATCATCACGCGAATCAGGTCTAATGGATTATCTGGATTTATGAGTGAAGTGCTGATTGATGAAACCGAGAAACGTAAATAGTGAGCAGATATGAATCGATTTAACAGTATTTTTTTAGGGATTTCTCTTCTGCTGTTGCAAGCATGCGGGGCGACTCCGCCACTGGGGGCGAGGCATCAGCCCTCTGGCCTTAATACTCAGTTCAATAGCGGCCAATTGACGTTTTCGGATTACGTGACAGATAGCCGCGCCATGATTACAAAAGTACGTTCTGGAAGTAATGTGGCCGAGTTGGAAAAGGTGCTTAATGGCAATGCGCCTTTTGAATTAAAGCCGGCAGAGAGTTGCCCAAAAGGACATGAAAAACCCTATCGACGCGGTGTTCTGCTTACCCATGGCTTGACCGATGCACCTTATTCCATGCACGCATTGGCATCCTTTTTTCAGGAAAATTGTTTCCGTGTCATGGCGGTGATGTTGCCTGGACACGGCACGCAGCCGGGAGATTTACTGGATGTAAAGTGGCAGGAGTGGGCAAAGGCGGAAGCCTATGGCACCGATAAGCTCGCCGCCGAGGCTGATGAAATCTATCTGGCAGGGTTTTCTACTGGCGGCACACTCAGTGTTTACCAGGCATTGAGGGATAAGCGTGTACGTGGATTGTTCCTGTTTTCTCCTGCATTCAAAGTTACGCCATTGGCTGCCTTGGCCAATGTACATAAAATTTATAGTTGGTTGATGCCCTCAGCAAAATGGCTCAGCATCATGCCTGACAAGGCTATTTACCGATACGAATCGTTCCCCAAAAATGCCGCTGCCCAGATATATGCGTTGACGCAGGAAGTGCAGGCTCAATTGCATGAGCACACAGTAGATATCCCTGTATTTACTGCTGCAAGTCAGGATGATACGACCGTTTATACATCGGCCACTTTAGATTTCATGGCTCATGCGCGCCATGCCTCCAATAAGCTGGTACTTTATTCTCGTGACACCAAGAAGGTTCCACCCGATATTCCAGTAGAAAAATTGGAGTTGGTAAACAGCGTTTTTCCTGAGCAGAAAATTTTAAGTGCTGCACACACGTCGATCACCTTGCCTTTAGATGATGCGTACTACGGAACGATGGGGGAGTATTCAAATTGCATACACTATTATCCAGGTGACATTAAAAAATACGATGCTTGCAACCAAAATCCAGAGCAGGATTTGCAGGGTGAGTTAACAGAGGACAACCTTAAAGCCGGTACGTTACGTCGTTTAATGGCTAACCCGAATTTTTCAACGCTTAAAATTTCCATGAAAAAATTTATTGATAGCTTGCCATGATCCTGGCATAGGGCTGACTGCATCTGGTTTGTGTATTCAGGAGTAAAATTGGCCCATGGTTTCCGAATTTGATTTGATCCGCTGTTTCTTCACCCGTACCACGCCCGGCGCGGTGTTGGGTGTAGGCGACGATGCCGCGCTTCTGCATGTTGGGCCTGGTATGGAGCTGGCAGTGTCAACCGACATGCTGGTGAGCGGGACACATTTCTTTCCGGATACGGATCCTTTTTCTCTTGGTTACAAAGCGCTGGCAGTAAATCTGTCTGATATGGCGGCGATGGCGGCTCAACCGCGTTGGGCGACTTTGGCTTTGTCGCTGCCCGAGGTTGATGAGACGTGGCTGGAAAAATTCAGCGCGGGGTTGTTTGCGTTGGCAGATGAACATCACGTAGAACTGATAGGTGGTGACACCACCCGTGGGCCGCTAAATTTGTGCGTCACGATCATGGGTGAAGTGCCGCACGGTGCGGCATTGCGTCGTTCGGGTGCGCAGGTTGGTGACGATGTTTGGGTGTCCGGCGTATTGGGTGATGCTGCGCTGGCATTGGCTCATATGCAGGGGCATGTGCAATTGGCGGCGAAGGATATTGCAGCCTGTACTTTGGCGTTACACCAACCCATGCCTCGTGTGGCACTTGGGCTGGCACTTCGCGGCGTGGCGCACTGTGCCATCGACATTTCAGATGGTCTGCTGGCAGATCTCGGCCACATACTGGAATGCTCTAATGTTGGAGCCGAAATTGCATTCGCCGCTCTGCCAGCTTCCTGCGCAATGCAACTTTATCTTGAGCAACCACTGGGCAAGCACTGTGTGCTGGCTGGGGGCGATGATTATGAGCTTTGTTTTACCGTATCCGTTGCGCATCGTTCCGAAGTGGAGAAAATTGCTGTCAATCTCGGTTTGCTGCTGACACGCATAGGCACCATCACGGCGGAAAAGAAGTGCATAGTGCGCGCTGCGGATGGCAGTGTTGTCAACATTGAGGAATCCGGCTATGACCACTTCCGCTGATTGTCGCATGCAACCTTCGTGGCGCTTTATCTTTAGTCACCCCGCGCATTTTCTTTCCTTCGGTTTCGGCAGTGGCCTGTTTCCCAAAGCACCCGGCACAGCGGGCACATTGGTTGCTTTCCCGATGTATTGGATTCTTTCAGAATACCTGAGTGATGTGCAATTTATTTTAGTGTTGATCGGGGCCTTCGTTGTGGGGGTGTGGGTGTGCGAAAAAACCGGCCAGGCACTGGGTGTGCCAGACCACGGCGGGATGGTGTGGGATGAAATTGTCGCTTTTCTGCTGGTGTTGTTTTTTACACCAGCAGGATTTTTTTGGCAGCTACTGGCGTTTTTGCTGTTCCGATTGTTCGACATCGTCAAGCCGCCGCCCATCCGTTACTTTGACCAGACATGGCATGGTGGCCTCGGCGTCATGTTCGACGACATTCTCGCAGCGGGCTACGCTCTATTGAGCTTGGCGCTGGTGAAAAGTGTGTTGCTGTGAAGCGCGTCCTTACAAAAGGATTGGTAGCGGTTTTATTTCTACTCGGCATGCTCAATGCCGCTCACGCTGAAGAGTTTTCAGCCAAGGTAATCGGCGTACTGGATGGCGATACAGTTCTTATATTGCGCGACAATATGCCGATTAAAGTGCGGCTGGCTGAGATCGATGCGCCAGAAAAAGCGCAGGCGTTTGGTGAAGAGTCCAAGCAATCGCTGACCGAGTTGGTGCTAAATAAACAAGTACGTGTGGATAGCCAGGCAGTGGACGATTATGGCCGGTTGGTAGCATTAATCAAAGTAGATGAATTGAACGTTAACTACGAACAGGTTCAGCGCGGAATGGCGTGGGCGTATTCTCGTTCTAACAGGGGTAAAGCATTGCTCATATTACAGAATGGCGCTATGGAAGCTAAGCGCGGGTTGTGGGCGCAGACCGACCCAATGCCGCCGAAGGAATGGCGCAAGACACATGCAGCGTCTCGGCTGCAATATGCTGTGAAGAATGATACCTGTGGTAGTAAGCGATATTGTTCACAAATGAACTCGTGCGATGAGGCGAATTTTTATCTGTCGCATTGTAATGTGAGGTCTTTGGACAAGAATCGCGATGGCGTGCCGTGCGAGAATTTGTGCCGTGCTAAAAAGTAATTGTTTCCCAGCTGCACCCCATTTCATCGCAGCGTAAGGCGTTCCCTGTCTCGTGCCAATCTCCCAGTACCCAGCGCTCGCAGCTATGGCCATCCACCGTATGCAGGTGCCGCTTTAGCCGATGCGTGTGCCCATGGATCATGCGCGGATAATGATACTGCCGTAACATGCTTGCAACTGCATCCAGATTGACGTCCATGATATCTTCACTCTTGTGTTTTTTTTCATTCTCGCTACGAGCACGCAGTTGCATAATAATGGCCTTGCGCTGCGCCAGCGGCTGGGCAAGAAAGTTCTGCTGCCATACGGGTTCATGTACTTGTTTACGGAAATCCTGATAAGCAATATCGTCAGTGCACAGGAGGTCGCCATGGGTCAGCAACGTCGGCGTGCCATATAGGTCAAGCAGCGTGGGGTCGTTTAGCAGCGTGGCGCCGCATGCTTGTGCCAGTTTCTGGCCCATTAGCAGATCGCGGTTGCCATGCATGATATTGATGGCAGTGCCGCTGACGGAAAGTGCGTGTAAAGCATCGGTAATTTGGCGATTAAATGGGTCGTCGATGTCATCATCGCCAGCCCAGTATTCGAATAAATCACCGAGAATATAGAGTACGTTGGCTCCAGGCGCAATCTGTTGAATAAAGTGCTGAAATGCCTGCATGCTGCGCGGTTGCTCCGCGCAAAGGTGCAGGTCAGAAATTATTAAACTGTAGGTCACGGAATGGGAGGAGCCCTGACGGGCTTAAAGGAAGTTTGTTATAAAGTGTTAGGTCGGCCCATTTTTCGTCGCGTCTTTGGTCATTCAATTGAAACGCGACGAAATTTGTTCCTGCCCAGCCATTTTCTTGCTTCGATCTCTCAAGTCCGGCAGGCTTGTATAGTCGCCGTTCTTTAAGTTATTCCACTATTTCCGCTTTGGTGAGGATTACATCCTCCAGTGGCACGTCCTGGTGCCCCGATTTATTGCCCGTCTTGACTTTGCGGATAGCATCCAGCACTTCTGTGCCTGACACCACTTTTCCGAATACGCAATAACCATAACCCTGGCTACTGGGTGCAGTGTAGTCGAGAAAGAGGTTGTCTTTTAAGTTAATGAAAAACTGCGCTGTAGCAGAGTGCGGGTCGGAGGTACGCGCCATGGCGATGGTATATTTATCGTTCGTCAAGCCATTAGCGGCCTCGTTTCGAATTGTTGCCCTGGTGGGTTTTTCTTTCATGCCTGGCTCGAAGCCGCCGCCTTGGATCATGAAGCCATCGATTATGCGATGGAACAACGTATTATCATAAAATCCGCTATTCACGTATTCGAGAAAATTTTTGACTGTGGCAGGCGCTTTTTCAGCATCCAGTTCGATGGTGATATTACCGTGGTTGGTGTGCAGTTTGACCATGCTGTTTTTTCCTTTTTGAGCAGAATGTTGTTGAGAAATGGTGGCAGCTTGAGCTGTGCACAATAGCAGGCAACTAAGCAGCAGGGTAGCGAATGTTTGTTGAAGTTTCATTATAGGGTTTCCTCGTAAATGATCTGAAAGTGGTTTCTGTACGTTGCCAATTTTCGTTATTGTACTTCTTCTGCTTTTTTGAGGACGACATCCTCTAATGGGAAGTTTTCGAGTCCGTGGCGATTACCGGCCGGCACCTTGCTGATAGCGTCTACAACTTCCTTGCCACCCACTACCTTGCCAAACACGCAATAGCCATAGCCTTGCTTATCGGGTGCAGTGTAATTCAGGGAGTCATTATTTTTCAGGTTAATGAAAAATTGAGACGTGGCGGAGTGAGGGGCGGAGCGACGCGCCATGGCGATAGTATATTTGTCGTTTTTCAGGCCGTTTGCGGCCTCATTCTTTATCGGCGAATTGGTGGTTTTGGGAGCCATTTTTGCTATGCTGCTCATCGCGACTGTTCCCCACGAGTAGTTATAGCCACCTCCCTGAATGACAAAGCCATCGACCACGCGATGGAATATGGTCTTGTAGTAAAAACCACTGTTAACATATTCGAGGAAATTTTTAACAGTGGCGGGCGCTTTTTCTGCATCCAGCTCGAGGGTGATTATTCCATAATTTGTATGTAATTTAACCATGCTAAATTCTCCATTGATTGTTGAAGGTTGGAACGATTTCCAGCTGATGCGGCGCACCAGCGCACGCAACTAAGCAATAGGGCGGGTGATACATTTGGGGTTTCATAATGCTATCCCTTGTACGCATATTATATATAGCGGCATAGCGTTTCATTTTCCGGTATGTATTAAAGTAGGGAGTAAATACGGACATTAAGCACAGAAGCCAAAGTCAGTGACTGAGCGGCACCGACAACTAGGCTGAGGAACACGTTAAATTATTTTGCAGCACGCTCTTCTTGGATTAGCCATTTATTGTTTGATTTTACCAGAAGCATGACTTTGTCGAAGGATGTGTTTAGGTAGTCAGAACGATAGGACTGATGAAAGGTAACGGCGGCATGGTTTTCATCCGGGAAGCTGACCTTCGCATTACTGATATTGATCTCGATATATTTGGGCGTGGTGATACGCACCTTGCTTTCGGTGACCCACCGTTCGCGGCTTTCTCCGTTCGGGGTCTTGAAATCTGTAGTATAGAAATCTAAATATTTTCTGGTATTTTGGGACGACCATACTTCGACCCATTCTTGCAATGTTTTTAGCACTTCAGCGCTACTGTTGGTAGCCAGCCTTTTATTAACTGGAGGCTTGGTGGACGAAGTAGCTTCAGGCACGGCAATAACTGCTTTGGACGGTAAAGGAGCTGTCCCGGAAGGCGCTGCTTGCGGCTTGACTGCATTAACAATAACGGTACTGGGTTTATTCTTGGTGAACAAGTCATTAATCAGAGCAAGCTTAGTCTGTGTGGTGGTATTGTTCCTATCGAGTTGCAGCGCACGCTCATATGCCTGGCTTGCCATTTTGGCGTAGATATCGCCCAAATTATCATGTGCGGTAGCATAGTTCGGATGGTTGTGGATAGCCATTTCCAGTGCAACCTTGGCTTTGTCGTATTGGCCTAGCCCGGCGTATAGCACGGCAAGGTTGTTATACGGCTCCGGCAGCTCCGGGTAATCCTCAGTCAGCGATAAAAATATACTGACAGCATCATCAGTTTTTTGCTGTGCGGTGAGAATTAGCCCTTTCAGGAAGCGTGCCTGTGCATTCTTAGGCTTGTCGGAGAGATAGGTGTCGACTCGCTTTAGTGCCTGCGCGTACTGATTTTGTTTGAACAGCTTATTGATATCCTGGATTTCATTCGCGCCTGCGGTGAGGCTAAAGCACAGTAACAGCGCGCCTCCATATAGTGTTGCGCGTAAGCCAAAACGGTGGAAATTGTCCATTATGTGGTCATTAGATATGAAAGATTTTGTTCGCTTGGGCGTATAAATAATTACGCCACGTCTTTACCAAAATTTCCCTATCAGTCAATCCTGCGGGATCATCACGCGAAATTTATGAAGCATTCAGAATAAATGGATTGCCCAAGTGAACCGGATTCTATCAAATCTGCCCATTTTTTTCACAGCTTATCGTATTAGCTGACAAGGTCATCCATGCTTCATCTGTTTGAGCAAGGAGATTTTCGGGTAAAATCATTTCTCTTGCCTTGAAAGAACCGTCGAATAATGAGCAGCCACACACAAGCACCCGTTCCACACTTCATCCGCAATATTATTGAGGCCGATCTGGCGAGTGGTAAACATACAGAGATTATCACACGCTTTCCACCAGAGCCGAATGGATACCTGCATGTTGGCCATGCCAAGTCTATTTGCCTGAATTTTGGTTTGGCACTCGACTATCAGGGACGCTGTAATTTGCGCTTTGATGACACGAATCCGGAAAAAGAATGCAATGAATATGCACGTGCTATTCAGGAGGATGTTCAATGGTTGGGCTTTCAATGGCAGGGTGAGGTGAGATGGGCATCTGATTATTTCGAACAGCTTTATGGCTACGCTGTCGAGTTGATCATGCAAGGTAAAGCTTATGTAGATGATCTCAGTGCTGAGGAAATGCGCGAGTATCGCGGCACGCTTACTCATCCGGGCAAACCCAGCCCGTACCGCGAGCGTTCTGTAACTGACAATCTTGATCTGTTTCAGCGTATGCGCGCAGGTGAGTTTGCCGATGGCGCCAAGGTACTGCGCGCTAAGATCGACATGGCTTCAGGCAATATTAACTTGCGCGATCCGACGCTTTACCGCATTCGTCGCGTGCATCACATTCGCACGGGTGATGTTTGGTGCATCTACCCGATGTATGACTACACTCACTGTATTTCCGATGCACTGGAAAGCATTACTCATTCACTATGCACCCTGGAATTTGAAGACCATCGGCCCTTGTACGACTGGGTGCTGGATCAGTTGGCTGTACCATCTCATCCCCGACAAATTGAATTCTCGCGCCTGGAATTACGCTACACCATAACCAGCAAGCGCAAACTATTGCAACTTGTCACCGAGCAACATGTATCCGGTTGGGATGATCCACGTATGCCGACCATTATCGGTATGCGCAGACGTGGATATACCCCGCAAGGCATCCGTGAATTTACTCGCAGGATTGGTATTTCCAAGAGTGAAAACGTGGTTGACATGACCGTGCTGGAGGCTTGCATCCGCGAAGATTTAGAGGCGCGCGCGGCGCGCGTGATGGCGGTGGTTAAACCGCTGAAGGTTATTATCAGCAATTTTGTGGCAGGCGAGAGCCAATCACGCGAAGCGGGTTTTCATCCGGAACATCCAGAATTCGGTAGCCGCATGGTGCCGTTCAGCAAAGAGATTTGGATTGAGATCGACGACTTTGCCGAGAATCCACCTACAGGCTGGCAGCGTCTGACACCCGGTGGCGAAGTGCGCTTGCGTTATAGTTACGTGATGCGCTGTGATGAAGTCATAAAAGATGATGTCGGAAATGTAATCGAACTTCACTGTTCTATTGATCAAGACACGCTGGGCAAAAACCCGGTAGGGCGCAAAGTTAAGGGCGTGATCCACTGGCTGTCCGCTGAACATGCGCTGCCCGCGGAGATTCGTTTGTATGACCGCCTGTTTACCGTGCCGGAACCAGACAACGACAAAACGCGCGATTTCTGCGAATTCATCAACCCGGCTTCGCTGACCGTAGTGCAGGGTTGGGTCGAGTCTGTCGTGCGTGACGCGGCACCTGAAACACATTACCAGTTTGAGCGTCTCGGTTATTTCTGCACCGATCGGCATGAGCACCAGCCCGGTGGAAAACTGACGTTCAATCGGACTGTAACCCTCAAAGATACATGGGCAAAGGATCACGGTTAAGCAGGAGGCATCAATGTATAAGCGTATTGTAGTGGCGGTGGATGGTAGCGAGACTTCCGATAAGGCGTTGGACGAAGCAACCAGGCTGGCTCGAGAATTGAGCGCCATAATTTTGCTCCTGCATATATGTGAGGAAATGCCCATCATGTGGGAGCCGGACGGTATGAATATGATGCTGATGCAGAATAGCTTGGAAGCGGTTGTTGATGCAGGTAAAGAATTGCTGGAAATGCATAGAAAAAAGCTTGCTGAGCAAGGAATGACGGTCGAAACGAAACTGGTTGAGACCTATGACGGTCGCATCGGTAGCGTCATATCGGATGAGGCACAGAAATGGAATGCCGATTTGCTGGTAGTGGGCACGCACGGCCGCAAGGGTATTGCCCATTTTCTGATGGGCAGTGTGGCAGAAAATGTAACTCGTACCGCATCCATGCCGGTGTTGCTGGTGCGAAGATAGTTAAGCAAAGTTTGCTCTAAAGGTTTTTGATGCTGAAAATTTACAATACTCTCACCCGCGACAAGCAGGACTTTATTCCCATCGAACCTGGCAAGGTTCGAATGTATGTATGTGGCATGACGGTGTATGACTATTGTCATCTAGGTCATGCGCGGGTGATGGTGGTATTCGACATGGTATATCGCTGGCTTAAGGCGCGCGGGCTGGACGTGACCTATGTGCGTAATATTACTGACATTGACGACAAGATTATCAAGCGAGCCGCGGAGAATACTGAATCTATCCATTCGCTCACGAAAAAATTTATTGACGCGATGCATGAAGATGAACGTGCACTGGGCATCCTGCCACCGGATTTTGAACCAAGAGCCACGCAATACATACCGCAAATGCTGGACATGATCGCCAAGCTGGAAGCGAATGGATTAGCCTATCAAGCCATTGATGGAGACATGAACTATGCGGTGCGCAAGTTTGCCAATTACGGCAAATTATCTGGTAAAACATTGGAAGATTTGCGTGCCGGCGAGCGTGTGGAGGTGAATGATGGCAAGCATGATCCGCTTGATTTCGTGCTGTGGAAACATGCCAAAGATAACGAGCCAGACGAAGTCAAATGGGATTCTCCTTGGGGGAAAGGGCGACCTGGTTGGCATATTGAATGCTCGGCAATGAGCCTGGAAACGCTGGGTAAACATTTCGACATACACGGTGGGGGTGCTGATTTGCAGTTTCCGCATCACGAAAATGAGATTGCTCAAAGTGAGGGCGCATGTCAGTGCAAGTCTGTGAATGTCTGGATGCACAATGGTTTCGTGCGCGTAGATAATGAGAAAATGTCAAAAAGCCTCGGTAATTTTTTCACCATCCGCGAGGTGCTGGACAAATATGATGCGGAAGTCGTGCGCTTCTTTATTCTGCGCGCGCACTACCGCAGTCAGCTGAATTATTCCGATGCGCATCTGGACGACGCCAAACAATCATTGAGCCGCCTATACACGGCTTTAAAAAATATTGCTGTGCCTATCGAAACGGGTTCAATCGACTGGAACGAACCTTACTCACAACGTTTTAAAGCGGCAATGGATGATGATTTTAACACGCCTGAAGCGATGGCAGTCCTGTTCGATCTGGCAAATGAGGTGAATCGCAGTCATTCAGTAGAAGCCGCAAAGAAACTTAAGATGTTAGGTGAGGTACTTGGCTTGTTGCAGCAAAATCCTGCAGATTATCTGCAAGGAAAAAACTTCGTCAAATTGACTACAGCTACCTTTTCGATGACTACAGCCCCTATAAATGTCGAGGCTCTAATTGCCGAACGAACTGTCGCCAAACAATCCAAAAATTTCGCTGAATCCGACCGTATCCGTAAGGAGCTATTAGATGCGGGAATTGTGCTGGAAGACTCTGCATCTGGCACCACTTGGCGACGCGCGTAGCCAAGGGTTGAGGCGGGAATGGTGAATTATTGACGTGTCTTTCATAAGTGTGAAAGAGGCACCCACAGCATTTTCCAATATCAGGAATAAGTCTGAACGAAGGATTTTCTGATTAGCCACAATGTTCAGCCACACAACTTCTTCGTCCATTTCCTTGTGGAGCCCGATCAGCTCATCGTCGGCGGTGTTGATCGTCATCCGATGCGTAAAGTACGCCTCATTGCTGGCGGTGTTATTAGTTTGGGTCGATGAATAAATTTATCCAATAAATTACCAAAAAACAATAGGATAGCTTGAATATAAATATCATGGCACAAGAAAACGGTTTCAAAAATTCAGCCAATGATTATTAACGGTATTTTGTAAAAAATGGGGCCAAATTAAGGGCTTATAGTAAGGGATTGGTTATAACGACTCCGGCTCAGAATTGGCGAGTTGTTGCAGTAATGAAGATTGTGCGCATTTCAGTACAGCACGGCGGGGGTGCTTAGCTCGATAATGGCCATTCGAATCCATTTCCCAAGCTTGAGAGTTGTCCTGCATATAAGCTTTCAGTCCCTCATCAATCACACGTTTTTTCAGTTTCTTGTCTAGCACTGGAAAGCACACCTCGATGCGTCGAAAGAAATTGCGATCCATCCAGTCGGCACTGCTCAGATACACGTTATGCGCCAGATTATTGCGAAAATAGAATATGCGCGTGTGTTCCAAAAAACGACCAACGATCGAACGTACACGGATATTTTCGGATAGTCCCGGCACTCCCGGACGCAGCGCGCATACCCCGCGTACAATAAGATCCACCCTCACACCGGCCTGCGATGCGTCATACAGCGCCCTTATGATTTCTGGTTCAAGTAACGCGTTCATCTTTGCAATAATGTGCGCGCGCTTACCTGCCTTGGCGAGTTTGTTTTCATTCTGAATAGCGCGCAGAATCTGGCTGTGCAACGAAAAAGGCGATTGCCACAAATGGTTTAATTTACCCGCTTTGCCCAGACCAGTAAGTTGTGTAAACACTTCATTTACATCTGTACACATTTGCTCATTGCTCGTAAACAGGCCGAAATCCGTATAAAGCCGGGCAGTGCGTGGATGATAATTACCGGTGCCCAGATGAACATAGCGGCGCAGCTTGCCATCCTCGCGCCGTATCACCATCAGCATCTTGGCATGTGTCTTGTGCCCAACAACGCCATACACCACATGTGCTCCGACCTCTTCCAAACGACTTGCCCAGTTGATGTTGGCTTCTTCATCAAAACGCGCCAGCAATTCCACTACGACAGTCACTTCTTTGCCGTGTTCGGCAGCGGTGACAAGTGCTTCCATTAATTCCGAATTCACACCGGTGCGGTACACGGTCTGTTTGATGGCAACGACACTTGGATCGGCGGCGGCCTGCTGGATAAAATCGACGACAGGTTTGAATGACTGGAAAGGATGGTGTAGTAATACATCGCTTTTGCGGATAACTTTGAACATATCCGCGCCCTTCTTCAGTAAGTCGCTAGGTATGCCAGGATCAAATGCAGGAAACTTCAGGTCGTCGCGCGCTACCTGGTCAGGAATACCCATTAGACGCACCAAATTTACCGGGCCATCTACGCGATACAGGTCATCTTGTCCCAGCTCCAATTGTTGCAACAAATACGTGGCTACCTGTGGCGCGCAATTGTCTGTAATTTCCAGGCGCACAGCATTGCCGAAGTGACGCTGCGGCAATTCCCCCTGCAAACTGATACGTAGATTTTTCACCTCTTCCTCATCTACAAACAGATCGCTGTTGCGCGTAACACGGAACTGGTGGCAGCTCAATACTTCCATTCCGCCGAACAGCTCGCCGACATAAGCATGCAAAATAGACGAAAGAAATACAAAGCCATGCGAACAACCGCTAATTTCAGACGGCAACAAGATGGTGCGCGGCAACACACGCGGTGCCTGCACAATGGCCTTGGCAGAATTGCGCCCGAAGGCATCTTTGCCGGCTAGCTCGACAGCAAAATTCAAACTTTTGTTAAGTACACGAGGAAAAGGGTGCGATGGATCGAGGCCGATTGGAGTAAGAACCGGCATCACTTCACATAAAAAGAAATTTTTGATCCAGGTGCGTTGAGCATCATTCCAGCTGGTGCGCCGCAGGAAACGGATGCCATGCATATCCAATACAGGCAAAATATCGCTGTTCAGTATGCGATATTGTCGTTCGATTAGACGATGCACTTGCTCCCGTACACGGTTGAGCGTCTGGCGCGTATCCATGCCGTCTGGCCCGGATGCAACACTTTTAAGATTAATTTGCTCCTTCAAACCGGCGACACGAATTTCAAAAAACTCATCCAGGTTGCTGCTGACAATACACAGGTATTTCAGACGTTCCAGAATCGGAACGCTGACATTTTCTGCTTGCGCCAGCACGCGCAGATTGAACTCAAGTTGACCTAGCTCACGATTAATAAAATGCTGCGAACGAAAATCTTTACCTGTTGTAGGGTTCATTTATAGGTACCAGGCTGCGCATGAACGTCCATCAGATTAAAAGACTTTCTGAACCTGTCGCAGTCAATTTTGAGAGTAATTAGATAATTTGGCAAAACAATTTGTCCACACATAAATGATCACGCCGATGGTCATTCCACACTGGCGCTGAGCCCTCACACATTTGATGTCCATCAAACTTAATCTGATTGCAACAATAATATATTCCAATCAATTGGACTTGTGATCACCATTTATAAGATCATTGCGACGGTCGATGAACAGGCTGTTGCCGTTGATTTTTTTTGCCTGCTTCTTCGCATCGGCTGCTGCTGTGGCAATCTGGTGGTGTGAATAGTACTGTCCCGGACAGACCTTGACCACGCCGAGCGACAAGCTGATCAACGAATAAAATATTTTTCTCCCCTGCCGGTCTTCGCTGACATAACCGCCACGATCCTGATCCTCGATACTGTAATAGTGTCGGATCGCTGACTCGAAGTCGACCAGTATCGCGCGACAGCGCTCTTCCCAGTTCTCGCTCTGGAACAACACTATGAAGTCATCCCCTCCAATATGGCCAATAAAATCGCGGTCTGGATCACAGTGATCGCTGAGAATCTTGCCCGTCATCTGAATGATGTCATCGCCCTTGCGATAGCCATGCACGTCATTGTATGGCTTAAAATAGTCCAGATCGCAGTAGCACGCGCAAAACCGCGTGTCATTTTGCAACAAGCGGTCGATATGTTCATTGATTGGCACACTGCCGGGAAGTTGAGTGAGTGGATTGGCATAACGCGCTGCATTGATCTGTATTTGCGTGATCTCGCGCATCAGGTCGTGTCCGGTACCGATGCCAAGATATTTCCCCTGATCCATGATGATGTAACCATTAATCAGATGGCGGGGATCCCCTTCCGTAATGAGGCGGCTCAAGTCTTGCAAGCATGTGTCCTTTTCCGTCAATAGCGGATCGGCATTCATGAAAGAGGTGCAGGATTTTTTGCCATATAGTTCACGCTCATAGGGGCGGGCGAAATGTTCAATCATATTGATCCGGTGAATCAGGCCAAGTGGCTTGCCATTGTCAACCACTGGGATGATTTGCAGATCCGGTTCGCACAAAAAGAGCTCATAGACCTCGTTGTTGAGGATGCCGGATGTGACTGTGGGCACTTTACGCAGCAGTTTTTGAACAGTCGCAATGTTATGTAGGGATCCGTTTTTTTGTGGATATACCGCAACACCGTTACGGATCAAAGCCTTCGACACTTCTGCAGATAGCGTGGGGGCAGGGGTGCTGTGCGGACGGGCTATGTGATAACCTTGCCCGCAGGCAACGCCCAGGTCGCGGACCAAAAGCAATTCTGCCTGTGTCTCTATCCCTTCGGCGATCACGATTGTGCCGGATTGTTCTGCGATTGCCTGGATAGAACGCACGAATTGGAGCTTGACGGGATCGCGATTGATCCCTTGGATAAAGTGCATGTCAATCTTGACATATTCTGGCCGTAGCTCGGACCACAGTCGCAGACTGGAAAATCCTTCGCCCAGATCGTCAATAGCAATCTGGAAGCCCATGTTTCGGTAATGCATGACCGCTTCGAGTAGCAAATTATAATCATAGGTTGGCTGGCTCTCAGTCAGTTCAATGATCACGTTTCCCGGATTGATGCCAATCTCGTGAATGTAATCGAGCGTTTCGCCATATTTCGCATCTCTTTGAAGCAGGCTTTCCGGACTGACATTAAGGAATAGTTTCCCCGGCAGACCCAATTCCGCAAACCGCTCCAGCACCACACGACGGCACAGATGCTCAACTACTACGGTTAGATTGTTCGCCCATGCCACCTTGAACAAGCTTAGAGGTGAATGCATTGGACTGTCAGATGGACCACGGATCAGGCCTTCATAGCCAATAATTTCACCGCTTTGAAGATGTATGATCGGCTGGAAGATCGCATTCAACAAACGCTTGTCGATGATTTCTGTCAGTTGTGCCAGCATCATCTCGTTGCTGTCATTTTTCAAAGTGGATACCAGCCCATCATTTGCTGAAGATTGTGCAGGTATATTCAATGTTTGTTGCCCGTTGTTTGATGTACGAGAGGGAGCCATTTTTGATTCGCCCAGTAAGCTTGTAGATGGAGTTTCTGACGCAGGATTTGCAGGCAATCCGCACGATGTAGCGCGTAAAATCATCATGTCCTGTAGTATTTTTGTATTGCGGCTATGAAAAGCTTTGCTTCATTGGTTGTAAAAAATATAACATATGCAAATGGTAGTCGACATTTATTACAATATTGTGACGCCTTGTAGTCCCCCTTTCTCAGATGAACATAGGTGATGCTGTTAAGCTACTGAAAGCATCGAGCGCAGGAATTTTTCGTCATTCGTGGCAAATCCAAGCTGCTCTTTCGTCGCTTCTACTTTCGCCCTGTGAATAAATCCATGGAACTGTGGTGCGTCAAACCATTGTGTTGACCGCGCTGAAGGCCGGCAAGGATTACCCGTAGCACCGGCGCGCATTAAGTTATAGGATGCCGAACACGATAGGCATCTGGTCTGCCTGACCACCCACTTCGAGTTGCCTGCGCTGCCCAACGCTTAGCTTTATCGTTGCCGTTGGCAGGTCGAACTGTTCTTCAAATGGATCAAACAGCATCTTCGGATCAAGCGGTTTTATAGCACTATCGAAATGCAGTGAAGCACAAATATGGATTGCAATTTCGGTTTGCATCTTGGTCGCCATCGAAAAAAAACGGCTCAATACAGAGAGGCTTTGCGTTACACAATCCTACAGATTTTGTGGTCGGACTCTTTTCGATTAAGGTACCACTTGATCAATTGCTTAAAAATTTGGAAATGCAAATGATCGTGCAGAAAAAAATAACAAATTGAATCTATGTAACTAAACGTAAAGACACTACTACATATGCCTAAAAAAATACTGATTCGCTTTGCTGAAACTCGTGATGTTTTAGTTATAACTAAATTTAATCGAGCCATGGCTTTAGAAACAGAACAGAAAGAATTAATACCGGAAGTAATATCAAAGGGCGTCGATAAACTTTTAAATAATCCCAACCTTGGTTTTTATGTGGTTGCAGAAAGTGACAATGAAGTTATTGGATCACTAATGGTAACTACGGAATGGAGCGATTGGCGAAATGGTATGTTTTGGTGGATTCAAAGTGTCTATGTCGAGCCAAATGAGCGCCGAAAAGGGACTTATACTGAACTTTATAAGTTTATTAGAGAGTCTGCGAATAATAATCCCAGTGTTTGCGGGTTTCGCCTTTATGTGGAAAAAGAAAATATTCTTGCCAAAAATACGTATGAAGCTCTTGACATGATAGAAACAGATTACCGGATATATGAAGAATTAAAACCAGAAACCCGCTTCTGTCTGGACACAATATAGAAGTTATTCCAGAATCCACTAGCTTGGCAACTTGTGTAGTGCGTCATTTAGAAGCGTTCTTATTCAAGGCAGCACGAGCGCGGATTACCTTATCGAGAATGTCACTGGTTGTTGCACTTCGAACTTGAATCCGCGAGTCAAATGCAACGGCTAATCGTACACAGACTTAATTATCCCTCGCGCAAGTGTTTTTTTGCCGTTGCCAGAGACCTTGGTTGACCGAGCAGTACGAGTACGTCACCAGCTTTCATTATCATATTGCCCGCAGGTTGATTGCCGCGCACGTTATGGCGGCGTACCGCATTAACTTCCACATTTAATTCGGCCAGATTAATTTCATCAAGCGTCTTACCAACGGCGGCATCGTGTTCTCCCAGCAACACGCTATGGAAGCGCGGTTGTAAGTTTTCCGTGGCTTCACCTACTACATTCGCAGCAGTGCGAAAGTAGGTGCTGAACATGCTATAGCGGCGCGCTCGATTTTCCTGAAGGCGGCGGACGACGCGGTTGAGTGGCACGCCAGACATAAGTAGTGCTTGCGACGCCAGCATCACGCTGCCTTCAAGCACATCCGCTACAACTTCGGACGCTCCAGCCTGTTTGAGTGCCTCGATATGGGTCTCGTCTGCGCTACGAACCACCACTGGCAAATCGGGGCGCAGTTCATTAACTAGGTGTAAAATTTTTAGCGCTGAGTGGGTGTCGTTGTAAGTGACGACCAGAGTTTTAGCGCGCATTAATCCGGCCGCCAAAAGTACTTCTCGCTTGGCAGCATCACCATACACCACGTTCTCACCCGCTGCAGCTGCCTCATGTACACGGCGTGAGTCGAGGTCGAGCACAATGAATTGGACATTTTCCTGCTTCATAAAACGTGCCAACGACTGCCCACTGCGTCCGTAGCCGCAAATAATGATGTTTGCATCGGCAGATATGCTTTGAACCGCTATTTGATGAATCTGCATGGCGCGGCTCATCCATTCTGAGGGCGCAATGCGCCGCACAATAGCTTCGGTATGCTGGATTAGAAAAGGTGCGGCCAACATAGAAAGGAGCATGGTGTCCAGGATAATTTGCACTGCTGTGGGAGAGAGCAGATTTACCCCGCCAGCCAAGGTTAATAGCACGAAGCCGAATTCACCAGCTTGTGCCAATCCCAGGCTACTACGAATCGCTACTCCCCAATCACCAGAAAACTTGCGCACCAATAATGCCACTACAGAAAATTTAATCAGAAGCAAGCACAGCATCATCAGAAGTACCCAGCCAATATTGACAAACATTTCACCGAGATCCAGCATCATGCCCACAGTAACGAAAAATAGACCCATAAGTACATCTCGGAACGGCTTGATGTCATCTTCAACTTGATAGCGGTATTCAGTTTCGGCAATCAAAATGCCGGCCACAAATGCCCCCAGTGCTAACGATAGCCCAACGAACTCAGTGAAATAGGCAAGTCCCAGTGTGATAAAAAGTACGTTGAGCATAAACAGCTCGGAAGATTTTTGCCTCGCAACGACATGAAACCAAGATCGCATTACGCGCTGGCCGAATAGCAATAGCACAGCTAGTACTAATGCGGCTTTAAGCAGTGCGAGGGAGAGAGTAAGAGGCAGGTCGCCTGGTGCACTCGCCAAAGCCGGAATGATTATGAGAAGCGGCACTACAGCTAAATCCTGAAATAGCAATACACCGATGATCTGTTGGCCGTGCGGTGTATTCATGGCGGCGCGTTCGACAAGCATCTTGCTTACAATAGCGGTGGATGACATTGCGAGCACACAGCCCATAGCTAAGCTTGCACGCCAATCAAATCCTGCCAGCCACCCAGTTGCCATAATCAATAAAAGAGTTATCACCACCTGCGCGCCACCCAGGCCGAATACCGTGCGTTTCATTTTGTGAAGACTCGCAAGGCTGAATTCAAGGCCGATGCTGAACATTAGAAACACCAAGCCGAATTCCGCCAGATGACGAGTGCTTGGCGTGTCAGGTATCCAGCCCAGCGCATGCGGACCGATCAGAATGCCCACGGTCAAGTAGCCCAGTACTACAGGCAAGTGCAACACACGGCAAGCCACCACCACACCTACCGCAACGGCAAGCAAAATTAGAACGAGTTGTAGCGAATCGGTCATGTGTGAATCAAATAAACGAGCTGGTTAATCATTATGTTCTACCGTACCCGAATGTATGTAATATAAGGAATGACCGAGTACATTGAGATTATTGATGGCCGACAACGAAAACAAACCCCCTTTTACTATTTGTCACCCACTGCTATCAAGCAGTGATATATTCCAATTGTAATATCAGCTTGTAGCATGATACGTCGAACCTAACATTTGCCAACTGGCTTCAATTGACCATCGCGAGGATTGCTCGCAGAGGATAAGTCATCGATATACGGTGTTCCATTTGGAAGTGACTGAGCAGATATGGTGATTTAAAATCTATGCCTTGCATCAATATCACTCTGTTTTTCAATGATACTAATGTTACCAGACAAGAAATATAAGGTGGAATTTTCCAATATCTCGCTTATGTATCATGCTGGTGTGGTGCGTCATAAATAACGGTGCTTAGGATGGCCTCCAAATATCAATAAGATCAACGCATACTCCCCTCATTTGGTGGCCCAAGGATGGAAAAACTTATAACCAAGGTCACTGCTGTCCGGTTAAACAGGAGGGTGAACCGCTGAAAGTCATCATTAGCAGGATTCCAAGCAATGAAGGGTATCTTCGATTTGAACGGCGAAGATCGGTTCTGACAGTCTTCCGGTTTTTCTTCAGGAGGCTGTCATGAACAACGGCAAAACACTGTTCATGCAGCTCATAGGTTTCCTCCCCTGAAAGACCTTTCATCGCACACTGCCGATCGTTACGGGGCGGCGATCGCTATGTAAAGTCTATGACGTGCGCCGATCAATTCCGCGTGACGGCCTTCGCGCAACTGACATATGGGGCTTGCAGTAGGAGACAAGCGCTATGTTGGCGACAGCTTTAACATCGAGTTGGAGAACAAGGCTTACGCGCTGGATTCGACAACCATTAACCTGTGCCTGTTACTCTTGCAGTAGGCGTTGTTTCGCACCACCAGTCGGCGGTGAAGATGTATACGCTGCCGGACTTGCGCGGAAACATTCCCAAGCTTCATTCACATTTCCGACGGCAATCTGGGCGACGTCAATGTGCTCGACATCATGAGGATGGAGCCAAGGGTGAAATACGTTATAGATCACGGTTATTTGGATTTCGCGTGGCTTTAGACGATGTATCAGGCGTAAGCTGACTTTCGTCACGCGCACAAGTCGAACACCCGGCTCAAGCGCCTTTATTCGGCCCGGTAGATCGCAGTACGGGCATCATTTGCGATTAGGCTGTCACGCTCACCGGCACCACAGCCGGAAAAACGATCCCGAACATTTGCGTCACATTCGTTACACGACTGCCGAGACCGGCAAGACATTGGGGTTTCTTACCAACAACTTCGTGTTGTCGGCAGCTGCCCTCTGCGCGCGCCACAAGGCACGCTGGCAGGTGGAGTTGCTCTTCAAGTGGATCAAGCAGCATCTGCGTATCAAAAAATTCTACGGCAATTCGGAGAATGCAGTGAAGTCATCACTCTGGATCGCTGTAACGGTCTATGTCCTTGTCGCTATCGTCAAGAAACGCCTCAATCTGGACGCTTTGCTCTACACTTTGGTGCATATATTTTCACTCACCCTGTTCGTGAAAATGCCAATCCAGCAAGGGTTTCCGAACAGCGACGTCAAAGTCGAATAGGGTAGAGGCTGTAATCAATGGAGTCTATTCATGTTTTAACAGGATAGCAGTGAACCTAGGTGGCAACAATTATCTATTGAAATTAGAATCGTTAAAGGTGTGTGTAAATCTTTACGTGGATTTAATATGGATTTCATGTTTGTAAAATAGCAATAGAGTCTATTAAGTTCTGTGCAGCTATATTTTAAATTGCCCCGTTATCGCCTACTGTGTGCCATTGACAATAGGGGTGAAAAGATGGATAATCGCTAGTTACGTTTGGAGGGATTCCCGAGCGGTTAAAGGGATCAGACTGTAAATCTGACGGCTCTGCCTTCGAAGGTTCGAATCCTTCTCCCTCCACCAATTTTTGTTTTTTAAGGTTTATTTACAAGTTTGGCTGCTAATTTGACTGGGCTGAGTGGCGCGGTTGTTGCATGGTTGCATGTCATTTTTGCGGCAAGGCATGCGGGTGTAGCTCAATGGTAGAGCAGAAGTTTTCCAAACTTACGACGAGGGTTCGATTCCCTTCACCCGCTCCAGTTTGAGTTGGCCCATGTGGCTCAGTGGTAGAGCACTCCCTTGGTAAGGGAGAGGTCGCGGGTCCGATTCCCGCCATGGGCACCAATGAGTTTTGTTGAGATACTTTTGTTAATTCGGTGTTGATGAGGAAAAATCATGGCAAAGAGTAAATTTGAGCGTACCAAGCCGCACATAAATGTAGGTACAATTGGTCACGTTGATCATGGCAAGACCACCCTGACAGCAGCGATTTCCACTGTTCTTTCCAAGAAATTTGGCGGCGAGGCTAAAGCTTATGATCAGATTGACGCGGCGCCGGAAGAAAAGGCGCGCGGCATCACCATTAATACTGCTCACGTTGAGTATGAAACGGCTGGCCGACATTACGCGCATGTGGACTGTCCTGGTCATGCGGATTACATAAAAAACATGATTACGGGTGCTGCGCAGATGGACGGCGCTATTCTGGTTGTGTCAGCTGCCGATGGGCCTATGCCGCAAACTCGCGAACATATACTGCTGGCGCGTCAAGTGGGTGTTCCCTACATCATCGTCTACATGAATAAGGCAGACATGGTTGATGACCCTGAGCTACTCGAGCTGGTCGAAATGGAAGTGCGTGAGCTTCTAACCAAATATGACTTTCCTGGTGACGACACCCCGATCATTATCGGTAGTGCGCTCAAGGCCTTGCAGGGTGATCAGTCTGAAATTGGCGAGCCCTCCATTTTTCGATTGGCCGATGCGCTGGATGCCTATATACCGCAGCCTATGCGTGTCATGGACGGCACATTTTTGATGCCTGTAGAGGACGTTTTTTCTATCTCTGGTCGTGGCACCGTGGTAACTGGCCGAGTGGAGCGTGGTGTCGTCAAGGTGGGTGAGGAAATTGAAATCATCGGCCTAAAGCCCACAATTAAAACCATATGCACTGGCGTAGAAATGTTCCGTAAACTGCTTGATCAAGGTCAGGCGGGTGATAACGTAGGTATATTGTTACGTGGTACTAAGCGTGAAGATGTCGAACGTGGTCAGGTTTTAGCTAAGCCTGGCTCAATCAGTCCGCATACCAAATTTACAGCTGAAATCTATGTCCTCAGCAAAGATGAAGGAGGTCGTCATACGCCGTTCTTTCAGGGTTACCGTCCACAATTCTACTTCCGTACTACCGACGTAACAGGCGCGGTTGAGTTGCCAGAAGGAACTGAAATGGTGATGCCTGGAGATAATGTGTCGGTGACGGTAAATTTAATCGCCCCAATAGCGATGGAAGAAGGTCTTCGCTTTGCGATACGCGAAGGTGGTCGAACCGTCGGTGCCGGCGTGGTGGCGAAGGTGATTGAATAGCGGTGGCAAAGGGGTGGGGTGTTGCAAATGGCGGATCTTCATCTTGGTTGACTTGCTATTCCCGTTTAAAAAATTAGGCCAGTAGCTCAATTGGTAGAGTATCGGTCTCCAAAACCGAGGGTTGGGGGTTCGAAACCCTCCTGGCCTGCCAGTTAAATCATCATGAAAGACGGGCAGATTGCGCATGGCGGATAAAATTAAATTAGTTGTCGCGTTTATGTTCGTTGTTGCGGGCATTGCAGGGTTTTATGCTTTGCACGAAAGTGCTGCGGTTATAAAGCTAGCTTCGGTATTGCTCGGGTTTTCGCTGGCTGCTGTTATGGTTTGGATGACCGAACCAGGCAAGCGTCTATTTGCGTTTGGTGCAGAATCCGTAGCTGAAGCTAAGCGCGTGGTATGGCCGTCACGTAAAGAAACAGTGCAGACTACAGGAGTAGTGCTGCTGTTCGCGGTTGTAATGGCATTATTTTTATGGGCGGTTGATGCCAGTTTGTTATTGGTGGTTAATAAATTAATGGGGCGTGAATAATGTCCAAGCGTTGGTATGTTGTTCATACGTATTCCCAGTTCGAGAAATACGTGCAGCGAGCGTTGCCGGAGCGTATTCAGCGTGCGGGTTTGGAAGATCAATTTGGCCAAATTTTGGTGCCGGTGGAAGAGGTTGTGGAGTTGAAGTCGGGCCAGAAAAGCATCAGTGAGCGTAAATTTTTCCCGGGTTATGTGCTGGTTGAGATGGAGATGACCGACGAAAGCTGGCATCTCGTTAAGAGTACGCCAAAAGTTACTGGTTTTTTGGGTGGCTCGGCAATGAAGCCGACTCCCATAAGCGAAAAAGAAGTGCAGAATATTATGCACCAAATGCAGGCCGGGGTGGAAAAACCGCGACCTAAAGTGTTATTTGAAGTGGGTGAGGCGGTGCGTGTAAAGGATGGTCCGTTCACTGATTTTCATGGTGTGGTGGAAAACGTCAATTATGACAAGAACAAATTGCGGGTAGCGGTGACTATTTTTGGTAGATCCACGCCTGTGGAGTTGGATTTTGGTCAAGTTGAAAAGGCTTAAAGCGGAGAGTTGAAGGGAGGCTGGGAAGGGGGGCTGATTGTTGGCATTCATTTCCGATCTTCTTTCTTCTTTCCTTGTTAATCGGGGAGAGCGCAAATGCGCTCGCTTGAACCCATAGGGAGAATGTTGTGGCAAAAAAAATTATAGGTTTTATCAAATTACAAGTTCCAGCCGGTAAGGCAAATCCAAGTCCGCCTATCGGTCCGGCGTTAGGTCAGCGTGGCTTGAATATAATGGAGTTCTGCAAAGCATTTAATGCACAGACTCAGGGCGTAGAGCCGGGTTTGCCAATTCCGGTGGTAATTACGGCTTATGCAGACAAGAGTTTTACATTTATTATGAAAACTCCGCCTGCAACTATTCTGATTAAGAAGGCGGCAGGTGTGCAGAAAGGGAGTCCTAAGCCGCATACAGACAAGGTTGGTAAGTTGACCCGTCAACAGGCAGAAGAAATTGCAACAACCAAGATGCCTGATCTGACCGCTGCCGACATGGATGCGGCGGTACGCACTATTGCCGGTAGCGCGCGCAGTATGGGCATTGTTGTGGAGGGGGTATAGCATGGCACATGTATCTAAGCGTTATAAGGTGTTGATTGCTAAAGTCGATCGTAACAAGCTGTACGCGGTGAATGATGCACTGAATTTAGCAAAAGAAACTGCTAAGGCCAAGTTTGATGAGTCGATCGACATTGCAATCAATTTGGGTATAGATGCTCGCAAGTCCGATCAATTGGTGCGTGGCGCGGTAGTGTTGCCCAAAGGGACTGGCAAGACTGTGCGCATTGCTGTATTTGCTCAAGGCGCCAAGGCTGAAGAAGCCAAGGCGGCCGGCGCGGATGTGGTAGGTTTCGAAGATTTGGCTGAAAGTATCAAGGCTGGCAATATGGATTTTGATGTTGTGATAGCCTCTCCTGATGCTATGCGTATCGTTGGTCAATTAGGCCAGATTCTTGGTCCGCGTGGATTAATGCCTAACCCTAAGGTGGGTACAGTTTCAGTTGATGTAGCGGGCGCCGTGAGAAATGCTAAGGCTGGTCAGGTACAGTATCGCACCGACAAGAATGGGGTTGTGCAATGCACCATTGGACGCGCTTCATTCGCTATGGAAGCGCTACGTGAAAACTTGCTGGCGTTAGTCGATGCGTTAAACAAAGCTAGACCCGCTACTGCAAAGGGTGTGTACCTAAAGAAGGTATCTGTTTCCAGTACCATGGGTGTGGGTGTTCGCATTGAGCAGGCAAGTTTGGTAGGATAATTTCTTTTGTTCTTTGCTCTAAATATGAAAATGCGGGGATCATATTCATAATAAATTAAAGCTAGAAGTTAGTGCAATACAGATTATGCGGCATGATTGATTAAATCGTTGTGCTGTTGATAGGCTTTGAACTGCTGACGTATTGGCAGATTGTCAAAGACCGTAAGTACCCAATAGGGTTTAATGTAAGGGGCATTGTGTGGAGGCATCAAGATCAAGGCTCTGCTTCTGTTGCCTGACGCTTACGTAGATGGTGTGCCCGTGAGCAGGAGCGATGTTATAGCCCTGGCTTAAGGACGCAGTTGTTAACAATGGATCGCTGGCCTTTGGTCAGGTGTTCCAATTGAAGATGGAGAATGATTTGGGTCTTAATCTGCAAGAAAAACAAGCAATAGTAGCTGAAGTTAATGAGCAAGTAACGCAGGCTCAGACTATTGTGTTGGCAGAGTACCGTGGGATTGCAGTTAGTGATATTACCAAGCTGCGCTCCACTGCACGTGAGTCCGGGGTGTACTTTCGAGTGCTAAAAAATACATTGGCGCGCCGCGCTGTGCATGGCACTCAGTTTGAGACTTTGGCTGAGAAAATGGTTGGCCCGCTAGTCTACAGTATTAGCGCTGATCCCGTCGCGGCAGCTAAGATAGTACATGAATTTGCCAAGACGAATGGCAAGTTGGTAATCAAGGCAGGTGCAATGGTTGGTTCTTTGATGTCTGCGGAGCAGATCGCTGAGCTGGCTGCTATCCCAAGCCGGAATGAGTTGATTGCACGTTTGATGGCGACCATGACTGCTGCAACTAGCACTTTCGTGCGTGGCCTAGCTGCTATCCGCGATAAGAAGGAAGCCGAAACGGCTGCCGCTTAACGCTATTATCAAACTTTTCGAATTAATATTAGGAGAACAATATGGCTGTTAATAAGGCTGACATTCTGGACGCAATTGCACAAATGACTGTGCTGGAATTATCTGCATTGATCAAGGAAATGGAAGAAAAGTTTGGAGTATCTGCTGCTGCTGTGGCAGTTGCTGCGCCTGCAGCTGCAGCAGTTGCAGCTGCTGAACAAACTGAATTCAGTGTGATACTAACTGCCGCAGGAGCTAGTAAGGTGAACGTGATTAAAGTAGTTCGTGCGATTACCGGTCTTGGTTTGAAAGAAGCTAAGGATCTGGTGGATGGTGCGCCGAAGGCAGTGAAAGAAGGTGTGAATAATGCCGATGCTGACGCTATCTTGAAGCAATTGATTGAGGCTGGTGCAACTGCTGAAATCAAGTAAATATTGTACGAATCGAAAGGCTGACGGATGCCCGCCAGCCTTTTGCCGTTTTAAGAAGATAACGGACAGCAAGCTATAAAATGTTTTTTGTCCATTGTCTTTTCCCTCGGTCGTGGAGATATTATGAGTTATTCTTTTACTGAAAAAAAACGTATTCGTAAAAGTTTTGCAAAACGTGTTGGTGCTTTGCCGATACCTTTTTTGCTGTCCACGCAACTAGAATCTTACAGTGCTTTTCTTCAAGCCGGTCAGTTACCTGAGCAACGGGTAAACGATGGATTGCAGGCTGCTTTCCATTCAATTTTTCCAATTGAAAGCCATAACAAATATGCGCGTCTTGATTTTGTTAGTTACAATTTGGGTGTGCCGCCCTTCGATGTAAAAGAGTGCCAGCAACGCGGCTTGACGTATGCATCCCCGATTCGGGCTCGTGTACGCTTGACTTTGTTCGATAAAGAGGTATCTAAGCCGACCGCCGTAAAGGAGGTGAAAGAGCAAGAAGTATACATGGGCGAAATACCACTGATGACAAGTACTGGTTCATTTGTCGTAAATGGCACCGAACGAGTTATCGTGTCGCAATTGCACCGTTCACCAGGCGTTTTCTTTGAACATGATCGTGGTAAAACACATAGTTCAGGCAAATTATTGTTTTCCGCGCGTATTATTCCATATCGCGGCTCATGGCTGGATTTTGAGTTTGATGCAAAAGATTATGTATATTTCCGTATAGATCGCCGTCGCAAAATGCCGGTCACGATTCTATTGAAGTCACTAGGTTATACGCCTGAGCAGATTCTTGCGGCTTTTTTTGAGTTCGATACTTTTCATCTTGGTAAAAAAGGGATTCAGTTTGAGGTGGTGCCAGAACGTTTACGTGGAGAAGTGGCGCGCTTTGATATCCTAGACAAGAATGGCAAGGTGATAGTGGCCGGTGGCAAGCGCATTACGGTGCGCCATATTCGAGAAATTCAGGAGTCAGGAATTGACAAGCTGGCTGTAGAGAATGACTTTCTGTACGAGCGCGTGCTGGCTGGTGACGTCATAGATAAGGATAGTGGCGAAATTATAGCCAATGCCAACGATGAGATCACAGAAGAGTTGCTGGCTAAATTGCAGGCAGCTGGCGAGAAAAAAATCCGTACTCTATATACAAATAATCTGGATCAAGGGGGCTACATATCTCAGACTTTGCGAGCAGATGAAACTATCGACCAGTGGACTGCGCGAGTTGCTATCTATCGTATGATCCGTCCCGGAGAGCCGCCTACTGAGGATGCGGTTGAAAACCTCTTTAATGGACTGTTTTTTTCAGACGAGCGTTATAACTTATCGGTTGTGGGGCGTATGAAATTCAACCGTCGTATTGGATCAGATGAGCTGACGGGTCCGGTCACACTGACCAACGAGGATATCGTGGCCGTAATCAAAATTATGGTCGAGTTGCGCAATGGTCGTGGCGAAATTGACGATATTGATCACCTTGGCAATCGGCGTGTGCGCGCTGTGGGGGAGTTGGCTGAGAACCAGTTTCGAACTGGGTTGGCACGCGTTGAACGTGCAGTGAAGGAGCGTTTGGGTCAGGCTGAAACAGACAATCTAATGCCGCATGACTTGATTAATGCTAAACCAATTTCTGCGGCGGTCAAGGAGTTTTTCGGCTCCAGCCAATTGTCGCAATTCATGGATCAGACCAATCCCTTGTCTGAAGTGACGCACAAGCGCCGTATTTCTGCGCTTGGGCCTGGTGGATTGACTCGTGAGCGTGCCGGCTTTGAAGTGCGCGATGTGCACCCGACACATTACGGTCGTTTGTGTCCAATTGAGACGCCAGAGGGTCCGAATATAGGCTTGATCAATTCGTTGGCTCTATATGCGCGCATCAATAATTATGGCTTCATTGAAACCCCATATCGCCAAGTGGCTAATGGTAAAGCAACTGATGAAGTTAAATACCTGTCCGCGATTGAAGAAGGCAAGTTCACTATTGCTCAGGCCAATGCCGAGCTAGACAGCAAAGGGAAATTTACCAATGAAGTGATTTCATCTCGCCAGAACAATGAGTTTGTGCTGGCTTCCCCGGATAGTATTGAATATATGGACGTGGCACCTGCACAAGTTGTATCAGTAGCAGCGGCATTGATACCATTTTTAGAGCATGATGACGCAAACCGAGCTTTAATGGGAGCGAATATGCAGCGCCAAGCCGTACCATGCTTGCGCGCTGAGAAAGCACTGGTTGGGACTGGAATCGAACGCACTGTGGCGGTCGATTCAGGCACCACAGTGCAGGCATGGCGTGGCGGGCGAATTGACTACGTTGATGCAGGCCGTATTGTGGTGCGAGTTAATGATGATGAAACTACGCACGGTGAAGTCGGCGTGGATATATATAATCTGACCAAATACACTCGTTCTAATCAGAATACCAACATCAACCAGCGCCCGCTGGTCAAGATGGGGGACGTGATCGCGCGTGACGATGTGATTGCTGACGGTGCATCTACCGATATGGGCGAATTGGCTCTGGGCCAGAATATGCTGGTGGCTTTCATGCCTTGGAATGGATATAACTACGAGGATTCAATTCTAATTTCTGAGCGTGTGGTGGCGGAAGATCGCTTCACCTCTATTCATATCGAAGAGCTTACAGTGGTGGCGCGCGATACCAAACTTGGTTCGGAGGAAATTACTCGTGACATTCCTAATCTTTCCGAGGGGCAAATGGCACGTTTGGATGAGTGCGGCATTGTGCATATTGGCGCGGAGGTCGGAGTTGGAGACGTGCTGGTTGGTAAAGTCACGCCTAAAGGTGAAACTCAACTGACGCCTGAGGAAAAATTGCTACGTGCTATTTTTGGCGAAAAAGCATCAGATGTCAAAGATACAAGCCTGCGAGTGCAGGCGGGAATTTCTGGGACAGTGATTGATGTGCAGGTGTTTACCCGAGAGGGATTGCAGCGTGATCAACGCGCGCAACAAATTATCGATGACGAATTGAAACGTTACAAGAAAGATTTAGCTGATCAAATGCGTATCGTTGAAGTCGATGTATTTACTCGACTGGGTAAGCTGCTATTAGGCAAGGTGGTCAATGGAGGGCCCAAAAAACTAGCTAAGGGTACCAAGTTGACCAAGGATTACTTGGCCAGCTTGGAGCGTCATCAATGGTTCGATATTCGACTCGATAGCGAAGATACTGCATCGCAACTGGAGCAGGTCAAGGAAAGTTTGGTACAAAAACGTTTGGAATTCGATGCTGCGTTCGAATTAAAGAAACGCAATTTGACACAGGGTGATGAGCTGCAAGTTGGTGTGCAGAAGATGGTTAAGGTGTATGTGGCGGTAAAACGTCGCTTGCAACCTGGCGACAAGATGGCTGGCCGTCATGGAAATAAAGGCGTGGTGTCACGAATTGTGCCGGTAGAAGACATGCCTTACATGGCGGATGGCACGCCAGTAGATATCGTATTGAATCCGCTCGGTGTTCCATCGCGTATGAATGTTGGGCAGATATTGGAAACTCACTTGGGTTGGGCGGCCAAGGGTTTAGGGCAGAAAATCAGTAAGATGCTTGAATCTCAAGCCAGGATTGAAAAAATACGCACATTTCTCAGCAAGATTTATATGCATGATCAGGCTGTGGAGATCGCTGCGTTTAGTGACGAGGAGGTGCTAGATCTCTGCCATAACCTGAGAGGCGGTGTGCCATTTGCTACGCCGGTGTTTGATGGCGCGAATGAAGATGAAATTAAGGATATGTTAGAGCTAGCGGACTTACCACGTTCCGGACAGATAACGCTATACGATGGGCGAAGTGGAGTTGCATTTGATCGGTCGGTCACAGTCGGCTATATGCATGTACTAAAGCTTAACCACTTAGTGGATGACAAGATGCACGCGCGTTCCACTGGCCCTTACAGTTTGGTAACACAGCAACCGTTGGGCGGCAAGGCACAATTTGGTGGTCAGCGTTTTGGTGAAATGGAGGTGTGGGCGCTGGAAGCATATGGCGCCGCCTACACGCTTCAGGAAATGCTTACGGTCAAATCAGATGATGTGGCTGGACGCACCAAGATTTACGAGAGCATTGTCAAGGGTGATCACAAGATTGATGCCGGCATGCCGGAGTCTTTCAATGTACTAACCAAGGAAGTCCGTTCCTTGGCCATTGATATCGATCTTGTTCGTCATCGAGAGTAGGGAGTGGTACGCATTGAGTGCCGCTCAAGATTGGTGCGCAGGGCGTACCCTACATTGCTGCCGAATATTTAGGAGTTACATATGAAAGCATTGCTGGATTTGTTCAGGCAAGTAACGCAGAAGGATGAGTTCGACGCGATCAAGATCGGGCTGGCCTCACCGGAGAAAATTCGTTCTTGGTCCTACGGCGAAGTGAAGAAGCCGGAAACCATTAACTATCGAACCTTCAAACCGGAGCGCGATGGCTTGTTTTGCGCCAAAATATTTGGTCCAACCAAGGACTATGAGTGCTTGTGCGGCAAGTATAAGCGTCTAAAACATCGTGGGGTGATCTGCGAAAAATGCGGTGTGGAAGTAACGCTATCTAAAGTACGTCGCGAACGTATGGGGCATATCGAGCTGGCAAGTCCGGTGGCACATATTTGGTTCTTAAAGTCCTTGCCGTCGCGATTGGGAATGGTGCTGGACATGACGTTACGTGACATAGAGCGCGTACTCTATTTCGAGGCATACGTAGTGACCGATCCTGGGATGTCCACACTCGAACGCGCTCAGTTGCTTTCTGAAGATGATTATCTGGCCAAGCTCGAAGAGTATGGCGATGAGTTTTCCGCAGTGATGGGGGCGGAAGGAATACGCGCTCTATTGCACGCGTTAGATGTACCAGCCGAGGTGGAAAAGTTGCGTGCTGATCTTGAGGCGACCAGTTCTGAAACAAAAATTAAGAAATATGCGAAAAGATTGAAAATCCTTGAGGCATTTCTGCTCTCTGGCATCAAGCCCGAATGGATGATTATGTTGGTGTTGCCAGTGTTGCCGCCAGAACTGCGGCCACTAGTCCCGCTAGATGGTGGTCGTTTTGCGACTTCTGATCTGAATGATTTGTATCGCCGTGTAATCAACCGAAACAACCGTTTGAAACGCCTTCTGGAGTTGAAGGCGCCAGAAATTATTGTGCGCAATGAGAAGCGTATGTTACAGGAATCAATTGACTCGCTTCTGGATAATGGCCGTCGCGGCAAGGCTATGACTGGTGCTAACAAGCGTCCGTTGAAGTCACTGGCTGATATGATCAAAGGCAAAGGTGGACGTTTCCGTCAGAATTTGCTAGGAAAACGTGTAGATTATTCCGGTCGTTCCGTAATTGTGGTGGGTCCGCAACTGAAATTGCATCAGTGCGGCTTGCCCAAAAAAATGGCACTGGAGCTATTCAAGCCATTCATTTTTCACAAACTTGAAGTCCTCGGGCTGGCCACAACCATTAAGGCAGGTAAGCGTATGGTGGAAGCGGAAGAGCCAGTTGTGTGGGATATATTGGAAGACGTAATTCGTGAACATCCTGTGCTACTGAATCGCGCGCCTACGCTACATCGTCTCGGTATTCAAGCATTTGAGCCGATTCTGATCGAAGGTAAAGCAATTCAGTTGCATCCATTAGTTTGTACGGCTTTCAACGCCGATTTCGACGGTGATCAGATGGCAGTGCATGTTCCGCTGTCGCTGGAAGCGCAGATGGAGTGCCGCACCTTGATGTTGGCCTCCAATAACGTGCTGTCGCCCGCCAATGGCGAGCCAATTATTGTACCGTCGCAGGATATCGTACTGGGACTGTACTATATGACGCGCGAAAAAATCGGTGCGCTAGGTGAGGGCGCGTTGTTTGCGGACGTGTCTGAAGCGCTACGTGCCTATGAGTCTGGCCATGTTGATCTCCAGGCCAAGGTGGTAGTGCGCATTACTGAAATTTATCTTGATGAACAAAATGAGAGACAGGAGAGGCGAGCGAGGTATGAAACTACCGTGGGGCGCGCCATTCTATCAGATATTTTGCCAGACGGTCTGCCGTTCAGTTTGGTCAATAAAGCATTAAAGAAGAAAGAAATTTCTCGTCTTATTAACACTTGCTTCGGTCGATGTGGTTTGCGCAATACTGTGATTATGGCTGACAAGTTAATGACTACCGGCTTTACTTATGCTACCCGTGCCGGTATTTCAATTTGCTTGGATGACATGTTGGTGCCGTCGCAAAAAAATGAGTTAATTGACGCGGCAGGAAAAGAGGTGAGTGAGATTGACGTGCAATACACATCTGGTTTAGTGACTCAAGGCGAACGTTACAACAAAGTTGTGGACATCTGGGGGCGCACCGGTGATCGGGTGGCCAAGGCTATGATGGATCAGCTGGGTAGCGAGCCTGTGATTGACCGTGCCAGCGGCAAACAGCTTATTGATAATAAAGGCAAAGTAGTGATGCAGGAGTCTTTCAATTCCATATATATGATGGCTGACTCTGGTGCGCGCGGCTCTGCTGCTCAGATTCGTCAATTAGCAGGAATGCGTGGCCTGATGGCCAAGCCGGATGGTTCTATCATTGAAACCCCTATCACCGCTAACTTCCGTGAGGGGCTGAATATGCTGCAATATTTCATTTCCACTCATGGTGCGCGAAAAGGGTTGGCCGATACAGCATTGAAGACCGCGAACTCTGGTTATCTGACGCGTCGTCTGGTAGATGTAACCCAAGATTTGGTGGTGGCTGAAGAAGATTGCGGTACGAGTGCTGGTGCCGCACTGAAGGCGTTGGTAGAGGGTGGCGAGGTGATTGAAGCATTGCGAGAGCGCATACTAGGTCGCGTTGCTAGCAAGGATATCGTCAATCCAGAAAGCAACGAAACACTATATGAAGCGGGAACTCTGCTAGATGAAGATATGGTGGACAACATTGAATCGCTAGGTATCGACGAAGTGCATGTACGGACGCCACTGACTTGTGAAACTCGTTATGGTTTGTGTGTCAAATGTTATGGTCGCGACTTAGGTCGAGGTGGCCCTGTGACGGTTGGCGAGGCTGTTGGCGTAATTGCTGCGCAGTCCATCGGCGAACCGGGTACACAATTAACCATGCGTACCTTCCACATTGGCGGCGCGGCATCGCGTACCGTGGTTGCTAGTCAGGTCGAAGGTAAATCTAATGGCCAGATGAAGTACAGCGCGAACATGCGTACCGTCAGTAATACTCGAGGTGAGTTAGTAGTCGTGGCGCGTAGCGGTGAAATAATGGTTACCGATGATCATGGACGCGAGCGCGAGCGTCACAAGGTGCCATATGGCGCGATGCTGGCTGTGCGAGAAGGAAGCTCAGTTCGTGCAGGTGAAGTGCTAGCTACGTGGGATCCCCATACACGTCCTATTATTACTGAATATGCCGGTCGAGCAAGCTTTGAAAACGTAAAAGAGGGTGTTACCGTTACCAGAGAGATAGATGAAGTAACTGGGTTGTCCACTCTTGTGGTGGACCCTAAGCTTGCTGGTACCCAAGGCAAGGGCGTCTTACGGCCATTGGTACGCTTGCTCGACGAAGAAGGGCAAGAAATTAAGATGGCGGCTACAGAATTACCGGTATCGGTAACTTTTCAGACAGGCTGCATCATCACCGTAGTAGATGGTCAGCCTGTTGGTGTGGGAGAGGTCTTGGCACGCATTCCGCAAGAAAGCAGCAAGACACGTGACATTACAGGGGGGCTCCCACGTGTTGCGGAGCTATTCGAAGCCCGTTCGCCTAAGAACGCTGGTATGTTAGCAGAAGTTACCGGAACGGCATCGTTCGGCAAGGATACCAAGGGTAAGCAACGTTTGGTTATCACCGATAAAGAAGGTTTGGCGCATGAATTTCTGATAACCAAAGACAAGCACGTTCTAGTTCACGATGGTCAAATGGTGACCCAAGGAGAAATGATTGTCGACGGACCGCGCGATCCGCATGATATTTTACGCTTGCTGGGCGTAGCAGCGCTGGCACGTTATATTGCTGACGAAGTGCAGGATGTCTACCGCCTGCAGGGCGTTAAGATTAACGACAAGCATATTGAAGTGATAGTGCGCCAAATGTTGCGACGAGTGCAGATTGTAGATGAAGGTGGTACTAAGTTCATTCCCAAAGAACAGGTGGATCGCGCAGATTTGCTGCAAGAGAATGAACGTGTTGAGAATGAGGGCAAGCAACCGGCGACATATGAACATATGTTGCTGGGTATAACCAAGGCTTCATTATCTACTGATTCGTTTATTTCAGCGGCATCCTTTCAGGAAACTACTCGTGTTCTGACTGAAGCAGCGATTATGGGGAAGAGAGACGAGCTTCGTGGTCTGAAGGAAAATGTCATTGTGGGTCGTTTGATTCCGGCTGGTACAGGCTTGGCATATCATGCTACACGGCGTAAGCAGCGGCAAGGCATGGGTATTGAGGCGACGCTCTTAAGCGAAGGTGAGCTGTCTGCAGAAATACAAGATAACCAGCTTGCTTGACAGTCTTGGTTTTCATCAATAGAATGCGCGGTCATTTTGTTTGCGCCAGACAGGGGAAAGCATAGTCTACGCGGCTATTTTTCATATTGCTGATACATAGAATTTTTAGGATATTTAGATAATGCCAACCATCAACCAATTAGTGCGCAAGCCTCGTGTAGCTGAACGTATAAAAAGTAAAGTTCCTGCCTTGGGTGGCAGTCCCCAAAAACGGGGAGTGTGTACTCGTGTGTATACTACAACACCAAAGAAGCCAAACTCTGCTTTACGCAAGGTTGCCAAGGTTCGTCTAACAAATGGTTTTGAGGTTATATCCTACATTGGCGGTGAAGGTCACAACTTGCAAGAGCACTCGGTGGTGCTTATACGTGGTGGCCGAGTAAAAGATTTGCCTGGTGTTCGTTACCACATGGTGCGAGGTAACTTGGATACAGCCGGAGTAAAAGATCGGAAGCAGTCCCGTTCCAAATATGGTACAAAGCGCCCAAAAAAGGCTTAACTTGTCGCCAGATAAGTAATTTGGAATTAGCCAGTTTTTGAATTAGCCAGTTAACATGAGGTTTAAGATATGCCAAGACGTAGAGAAGTTCCAAAGCGAGAAATCCTGCCGGATCCTAAATATGGCAACCAGGATCTTTCCAAGTTCGTTAATGTTTTGATGACAGCAGGTAAAAAATCTGTGGCAGAGCGCATACTTTATGGTGCTTTGGAGCAAATCATTAAAAAAAGCAATAAAGACCCAATCGAAGTGTTTAATCTTGCTTTAACTAATGTTAGGCCTCAGGTGGAGGTAAAAAGCCGCCGAGTCGGGGGGGCCAACTATCAGGTTCCCGTTGAAGTTCGACCTTCGCGGCGTATGGCATTGGCGATGCGTTGGCTCAAAGATTTTGCACGTAAACGTGGTGAAAAATCGATGGGTATGCGTTTGGCTGGCGAATTACTGGACGCGTCAGAAAACCGTGGTGGTGCAGTTAAAAAACGCGAAGAAGTTCACCGTATGGCTGAAGCGAATAAGGCCTTCTCCCACTTCCGTTTCTAGAAATTTTTTGCTTTTTTTGATGGTTTTATAAGTTAGGTAACTACTGTGGCAAGGAAAACATTAATCGAGCGATATCGAAATATTGGCATTAGCGCACATATTGATGCGGGTAAAACTACGACCACTGAACGAGTTTTGTTTTACACGGGTGTGTCACATAAGATCGGCGAAGTGCATGATGGTGCTGCTGTGATGGACTGGATGGAGCAGGAGCAGGAGCGGGGTATTACCATTACATCGGCTGCAACGACTTGTTACTGGAAAGGTATGGACTCCAGTTTGCCTGAGCATCGTATTAATATCATTGATACTCCGGGACACGTAGACTTCACTATCGAAGTGGAGAGATCAATGCGCGTGCTGGATGGCGCGTGCATGGTGTATTGCGCCGTGGGTGGTGTGCAGCCTCAATCTGAAACAGTGTGGCGTCAGGCCAATAAATATGGTGTGCCGCGCTTGGCTTTTGTTAATAAGATGGATCGCTCTGGTGCGAACTTTCTTAATGTTTACGAACAAATGCGTACTCGTTTGCGCGCTAATGTTGTGCCGATCCAATTGCCAATAGGCGCAGAGGATAAGTTCGAGGGTGTGATTGACTTGGTGCGGATGAAGGCGATTTACTGGGATGAGCCTTCTCAAGGAATGAAGTTTGAGCTGCGCGATATTCCTGCTGGGCTTCAGGCGGCAGCGCAAGAATGGCGTGCAAAGATGGTGGAGAGTGCTGCTGAGGCATCCGAGGAGATGATGAATAAGTATCTCGAGTCGGGCGACTTGTCCGAGGCAGAGATAAAGCAATGTTTGCGCATACGTACCATTGCCAGTGAAATCGTCCCGATGCTATGCGGTTCTGCTTTCAAAAACAAAGGGGTGCAAGCGATGTTGGATGCGGTGGTTGACTATTTGCCTGCACCGACAGACATCCCACCAGTTAAGGGTGAATTGGAAGATGGGTCGATAGGGGAGCGTAAGGCGAACGACGATGAGCCATTCTCTGCTTTGGCCTTCAAAATTATGACCGACCCATTCGTCGGGCAGTTGATTTTCTTCCGTGTGTATTCAGGGCAGTTGAAGGCAGGCGATACAATTTATAATCCTATCAAGGGTAAAAAGGAACGTATTGGCCGTATATTATTGATGCACGCTAATGAGCGAGAAGAAATCAAAGAGGTTTACGCGGGTGATATCGTTGCCGCAGTGGGCTTAAAAGAGGCTACTACTGGCGAGACTTTGTGTGATCCAGCCAATGTAATTACATTGGAACGAATGGTATTTCCTGAGCCGGTTATTCATATTGCTGTCGAGCCAAAAACAAAAGCTGACCAAGAAAAAATGGGTATGGCATTGAATCGTTTGGCAAAAGAAGACCCGTCATTCCGTGTGTATACGGACATGGAATCTGGTCAAACCATAATTTCTGGTATGGGAGAGCTGCATCTGGAGGTATTGGTTGAGCGCATGAAGCGTGAATTCGGGGTGGAAGCGAATATTGGTGCACCACAAGTGGCATACCGTGAAGCGATACGTAAGGCAGTTGAGGTTGAGGGTAAGTTCGTTAAGCAATCGGGTGGGCGCGGTCAATATGGTCATGTATGGTTAAAAGTTGAGCCAAATGAAACTGGCAAGGGATTTGAGTTTGTAGATGCCATTAAGGGTGGGACGGTTCCGCGCGAATTTATTCCGGCAGTTAAAAAAGGCTTGGAAGATACATTGCCGAATGGCGTATTAGCGGGTTTTCCTGTGGTGGATATTAAAGTTACTCTATTCGATGGGTCTTACCACGATGTGGACTCTAACGAAAATGCATTTAAGATGGCCGCTTCTATGGGGTTCAAAGATGGTATGCGAAAGGCAAGTCCCGTGTTGCTGGAGCCGATGATGTCGGTAGAGGTTGAAACCCCAGAAGATTATACAGGTACGGTAATGGGTGATTTGTCATCTCGTCGGGGTATGGTTCAAGGTATGGATGACATGGCTGGAGGTGGAAAGAGCGTGAAGGCAGAAGTTCCTTTAGCAGAAATGTTTGGATATTCTACTGCATTACGTTCCGCAACTCAGGGGAGAGCCACATACACTATGGAATTTAAGCATTACGCCGAAGCGCCAAAAAATGTGGCTGAATCGGTGATGAGTAGCAGGAAATAATTTAAGTTGGCTCATAAACTGTCAAATAATCAAGGAATTTAAAATCATGGCAAAGAGTAAATTTGAGCGTACCAAACCGCACATAAATGTAGGTACAATTGGTCACGTTGATCATGGCAAGACCACCCTGACAGCAGCGATTTCCACTGTTCTTTCCAAGAAATTTGGCGGCGAGGCTAAAGCTTATGATCAGATTGACGCGGCGCCGGAAGAAAAGGCGCGCGGCATCACCATTAATACTGCTCACGTTGAGTATGAAACGGCTGGCCGACATTACGCGCATGTGGACTGTCCTGGTCATGCGGATTACATAAAAAACATGATTACGGGTGCTGCGCAGATGGACGGCGCTATTCTGGTTGTGTCAGCTGCCGATGGGCCTATGCCGCAAACTCGCGAACATATACTGCTGGCGCGTCAAGTGGGTGTTCCCTACATCATCGTCTACATGAATAAGGCAGACATGGTTGATGACCCTGAGCTACTCGAGCTGGTCGAAATGGAAGTGCGTGAGCTTCTAACCAAATATGACTTTCCTGGTGACGACACCCCGATCATTATCGGTAGTGCGCTCAAGGCCTTGCAGGGTGATCAGTCTGAAATTGGCGAGCCCTCCATTTTTCGATTGGCCGATGCGCTGGATGCCTATATACCGCAGCCTATGCGTGTCATGGACGGCACATTTTTGATGCCTGTAGAGGACGTTTTTTCTATCTCTGGTCGTGGCACCGTGGTAACTGGCCGAGTGGAGCGTGGTGTCGTCAAGGTGGGTGAGGAAATTGAAATCATCGGCCTAAAGCCCACAATTAAAACCATATGCACTGGCGTAGAAATGTTCCGTAAACTGCTTGATCAAGGTCAGGCGGGTGATAACGTAGGTATATTGTTACGTGGTACTAAGCGTGAAGATGTCGAACGTGGTCAGGTTTTAGCTAAGCCTGGCTCAATCAGTCCGCATACCAAATTTACAGCTGAAATCTATGTCCTCAGCAAAGATGAAGGAGGTCGTCATACGCCGTTCTTTCAGGGTTACCGTCCACAATTCTATTTCCGTACTACCGACGTAACAGGCGCGGTTGAGTTGCCAGAAGGAACTGAAATGGTGATGCCTGGAGATAATGTGTCGGTGACGGTAAATTTAATCGCCCCAATAGCGATGGAAGAAGGTCTTCGCTTTGCGATACGCGAAGGTGGTCGAACCGTCGGTGCCGGCGTGGTGGCGAAGGTGATTGAATAATATTCCGTACAGTAAGATATTATTATGCTGTACAATGGTGGGTTAATCGCTAGTCGCGTCATAACTGCAAAAAAAGTAGATATAAAATTATGAAAAGCCAGAATATCCGTATACGTCTGAAAGCATTTGATTATCGCCTAATTGATCAGTCCGCATCACGGATTGTTGAGACTGCGAAAAGGACTGGGGCAGTTGTAAAGGGGCCAATTCCACTGCCTACTAAAATTGAGCGTTTTGACATTTTGCGCTCGCCTCACGTCAATAAGACGTCACGCGACCAATTTGAGATTCGTACGCATCTGCGTATGCTGGATATAGTTGATCCAACTGAAAAAACTGTAGATGCGCTAATGAAGTTGGATTTGCCTGCGGGTGTGGATGTCGTAATTAAATTGCAGTAGTTGTAAGAAATGAATTGGTTGGCCAATTGTAGTCAGCCCCTTAAGAAGGATATAAAAATGAGCTTAGGACTTGTCGGTCGAAAGATTGGCATGACCCGCATTTTTACCGATGAAGGAATATCACTTCCGGTGACAGTGTTGGACGTGTCTAATAATCGCGTGACGCAGATTAAAACTATTAATTCTGATGGTTACAATGCAGTTCAAATTACGTTTGGCGTGCGACGTGCGAGTCGTGTTACTAGGGCGGCAGCAGGTCATTATGCTAAAGCGGGTGTAGTTGCGGGTAGCGTACAAAAGGAATTTGTTGCTACTTCTGAAGAATTGAGTGGTTTGCAGGCTGGTGGTATGCTTGGCGTGAATTTGTTTAAGGTTGGTCAAAAAGTTGACGTGACTGGCACAACACTTGGTAAGGGTTTTAGTGGGGTAATTAAGCGTTACCATTTTAGTTCCGGTCGTGCTACGCACGGTAACTCGAAATCTCATAATGTGCCAGGTTCTATCGGTATGGCCCAAGATCCGGGTCGGGTTTTTCCGGGTAAGCGCATGTCAGGCCATCTTGGCGATGTGCGTCGTACGGTGCAAAACCTTAAGATAGTCCGCATTGACATTGATCGGCAGCTATTGTTGATAATAGGTGCTGTTCCTGGTTCAAAAGGTGGGGACGTTGTCGTTCGCCCGGCAGTAAAGGTGGGTGCATAATGGAACTTAAGGTTATTGATGGTAAAGGCGTGGTCAGCTCCAGTATTTCAGCCTCCGATGAATTATTTAGCCGAGAGTATAACGAACCGCTGATTCACCAGGTTGTGGTTGCATATCAGGCAAATGCTCGGTTTGGTAATAGTAAGCAAAAAGACCGTAGTGAAATTGCGAAGAGTACACGTAAGCCATGGGCTCAAAAAGGGACTGGCCGTGCACGTGCTGGTATGGCTTCCAGTCCGCTGTGGCGAGGAGGTGGTAATATATTCCCGAACACTGCGAAAGAAAATTTTTCACAAAAGGTTAATCGCAAGATGTACCGCGCAGGTTTGGCTTCCATCTTTTCACAGCTGGTGCGCGAGAATCGTTTGACGGTAGTTGATAAATTGGCGCTTGAGGCACCAAAGACAAAATTGTTTGCGCAGATGTTGGTGGATTTTGGGTTTGGCTCAGGTCGTGTGCTGGTTATTGTCAGCAATCTTGATGATAATTTATATTTATCTTCACGTAATTTGCCAAACGTGCTTGTTTTGGAGGCTCGTCAGGTGGATCCGGTGAGTTTGGTGCGATTCCCAAAAACACTTGTTACGCTCGATGCTGTGAGAGAAATTGAGGAGGTGCTGGCATGAGTAATGTAAAATTCAGCCAGGAACGATTGATGAACGTACTGCAAGCACCGCAGATTTCAGAAAAAGCAACGTATGTTTCTGATAAATACGAACAAGTAATTTTCCGTGTTGCGACTACTGCTACGAAACCTGAAATTAAAGCTGCTGTCGAGTTGATGTTCAAAGTGAATGTCGAGAGCGTTCAAGTTGCTCTTGTCAAAGGCAAACAAAAGCGCTTCGGGAAGTTCATGGGTCGACGTAAAGATTGGAAGAAGGCTTATGTGTGCCTTGCGACTGGTCAGAGTATCAATTTTTCAGAGAGTGAGCAAGGTTAATATGGCACTGATTAAACTTAAACCAAGTTCTCCGGGACGACGCGCTGTTGTTCGTGTGGTAAATTATGAACTGCACAAGGGTAAGCCGCATGCACCGTTAGTGGAAAGAAAGAATAGAACAGCTGGTCGTAACCATAATGGCCATATCACTGTTCGCCATATGGGTGGTGGGCACAAAAAAAATTATCGAATTGTTGATTTTAGGCGTGATAAAGATAGTATTTCGGCCACTGTTGAGCATTTGGAATACGACCCGAACCGCAGTGCGCATCTAGCTCTCTTATGCTATGCAGATGGTGAGCGTCGGTATATTATCGCACCGAAGGGTGTGAAGGTTGGTGCTCAATTGATGAGTGGCTCAGAAGCGCCAATTAAGGCGGGCAATGCCTTGCCTTTGCGCAATATCCCAGTGGGTTCGACTATACACTGCATTGAAATGTTGCCGGGTAAGGGTGCGCAGTTGGCACGTTCGGCTGGCACTTCAGTTCAGCTGTTGGCGCGCGAAGGTGGATATGCGCAATTACGTTTGCGTTCCGGCGAAATTCGTAAAGTGCATGTAGATTGTAAAGCGACAATAGGTGAAGTGGGTAATGCTGAACACAGCTTGCGATCGATCGGCAAGGCTGGTGCGATGCGATGGCGCGGGGTGCGTCCGACCGTGCGTGGTGTGGTTATGAACCCAGTCGACCATCCGCATGGAGGCGGTGAGGGAAAAACTGCTGCTGGCCGTAACCCTGTGAGTCCATGGGGTGTCCCAGCTAAGGGTTTTCGTACGCGTCGCAATAAGCGCACTAGTGGCATGATAGTGCGTCGCCGCTTTCAGAATAAGGGATAAAAATTATGGCACGTTCCATTAAAAAAGGTCCATTCGTCGACGCTTACTTAGTAAAGAAAGTTGAAGTTGTGCGCGCTACCAACGATAAGAGACCAGTGAAAACTTGGTCACGCCGGTCTACTGTCCTTCCTGAGTTCATCGGTCTGACTATAGCCGTACATAATGGCAAGCAACATATCCCTGTATATATCTCTGAGAACATGGTGGGTCATAAGCTTGGTGAGTTCTCGCTGACTCGCACATTCAAAGGGCATGCTGCCGATAAAAAAGCAGTTGTCAGGAAAAAATAAGGAGGCGTGATGAACACAGTCGCAGTAGTAAAAAGTGTTCGCCTATCGGCTCAGAAGGGTCGTTTGGTGGCGGATCAGATTAGAGGTTTGCCTGTTAATAAGGCACTAAATACTCTATCTTTCAGTCCAAAAAAGGGAGCTGTAATCATTAAGAAGGGATTGGAGTCTGCTATAGCCAATGCTGAGCACAATGATGGTGCTGACATAGATGATCTTAAGGTTGCAGCTATCTATGTGGATAAAGGAGCTTCGCTGAAAAGGACTTCGGCTCGCGCCAAGGGACGCGGCAATAGCATCGAGAAGCAGACCTGTCACATTACGATTATCGTCGGGAGTTAAAGCAGATATGGGACAGAAAATTCATCCAATCGGTTTCCGATTGAGCGTGCAAAAAAATTGGACTTCAAAATGGTATGCTAATAGTAAAAACTTTGCTGGAATGCTACTTAAGGATATTGAGGTACGTGACTATCTTAAGAAAAAACTCTTCGGTGCAGGTGTATCCAAGATTGTTATAGAACGGCCAGCCAAAAACGCTAAGATAACGATTTATACCGCTCGTCCTGGAGTGGTGATTGGTAAAAAGGGCGAGGATATCGAATCTCTCCGGGCTGAGCTTAGGAAGCGTATGGGGTTGCCCGATGTTGCACTAAATATTGAGGAAGTGCGGAAGCCTGAAATTGATGCTCAGCTGATTGCTGAAAGCATCACTTCACAGTTGGAAAAGCGCATCATGTTCCGACGTGCTATGAAAAGAGCTATGCAAAATGCAATGCGTTTAGGTGCTCAAGGTATCAAAATTATGAGTGCGGGACGTCTTAATGGAATCGAAATTGCGCGTTCAGAGTGGTATCGAGAAGGGCGTGTGCCCTTGCATACTCTACGTGCTAATATTGACTACGGTACCGCAGAGGCTAAAACCACATATGGCATTATTGGTGTCAAGGTGTGGGTTTACAAGGGAGATCATACTGGAGTGGAAGAGGTATCCGTGCCGATAGTATCTGTACCTGAAAAAAGAATAAGAAAGCCGGGGTCAAAACATGTTGCAGCCAGCTAGAAGAAAATTTCGCAAGGAGCAAAAAGGGCGTAATACAGGTATTGCGACTCGAGGAAATAAGGTTAGTTTTGGTGAGTTTGGTCTTAAAGCCATTGCCCGTGGACGTTTAACTGCACGTCAGATAGAGGCAGCGAGACGGGCTATGACGCGGCACATTAAGCGCGGAGGGCGTATTTGGATACGCATATTCCCGGATAAACCAATTTCTCAAAAGCCTGCCGAAGTACGTATGGGTAATGGTAAGGGTAATCCAGAATATTATGTTGCTGAAATTCAGCCTGGAAAAATGCTGTACGAAATGGATGGTGTTGAGGAGTTGATAGCGCGTGAAGCATTCCGCTTGGCTTCTGCTAAGCTGCCTATTGCTACAACATTCGTAATCAGACAGGTGGGGGCTTAATAATGAATGCAAATGAATTAAGAGAGAAATCCGTAGCGGATCTAGATCTTGAGTTATTGTCCTTGGCGAAAGCGCAATTCGGATTACGAATGCAGGTGGCAACGCAGCAGTTGAGTAATAATAGCTTGCTTCTTAAAGTGCGCCGTGACATTGCTCGCGTGAAAACCATAATGACTGAAAAGGGTGCTCAACAATGAGTGCAACAAATTTAAAGCGGACACTGGTTGGCATGGTTGTAAGCGACAAGATGGATAAAACAATTACCGTTCTTGTTGAACGAAAAATCAAACACACTCTGTTGGGCAAAGTGTTGCGCGTATCTAAAAAATACCATGCTCACGATGAGAATAATGAATTCCATTTGGGTGATTTGGTATCAATAGAAGAATGCCGACCACTGGCTAAGACTAAAAGTTGGCGAGTGACCAAGCTGGCTGAAAAAACTCAAGCAGCTTAGCTATTATTTTTTTGCGGGTATTGAACTTTTTCAATTTATTGCTTGCATTTTATGATAAATGTAAGCATACTACAAAGCTTCGTATCGCCGCTGAAATTAATCGCGGCTACCTAACCCTTGCGGGTCCAAGACTGGCCGCCATAGTGACGGATTAAGTTGGAGTATAAATAATGATTCAAATGCAATCTGTTTTGAGCGTGGCTGACAATACGGGTGCCCGTTCTGTTATGTGTATAAAGGTTTTGGGTGGATCCAAGTGCCGATATGCCGCTATTGGCGATGTAATTAAAGTTAGCATAAGGGATGCTGCACCGCGTTCACGTGTTAAAAAAGGTGAGGTGTATAGCGCCGTGGTGGTGCGTACAGCGAAGGGTGTTCGTCGTCCGGATGGATCTTTGATAAAGTTTGATGGAAATGCAGCGGTTTTGCTTAATGCGAAACTTGAGCCAATTGGCACTAGAATTTTCGGCCCAGTTACGCGTGAGTTGCGTACTGAGCGATTTATGAAAATCGTATCGCTTGCTCCTGAGGTTCTATAGGGGACGATAAGTATTGTAAGTTACGAAGTAATGCGGCCTAAGGAAGAGTCATGCGCAAGATAAAAATGAATGATGATGTAATTGTCATTGCTGGCAAGGACAAAGGGAGTCGTGGCAGTGTGCTGCGTGTTCTTGGTGATCGTTTGTTGGTTGGTGGCGTTAACATGGTTAAAAAACATCAGAAGCCAAATCCAGTAAAGGGTATGACAGGTGGCATAGTTCCTATTGAGATGCCGATCCATGTCTCTAATGTTGCAATTTATAATTCGACATCAAAAAAGGCTGATCGTGTGGGTATTAAAACGTTAGAAGATGGTCGCAAAATGCGCGTCTTTAAATCAAGTGGCGAAGTGATTGACGCGTAAGGGAGGAATGGCATGGCTCGTCTATATGAATATTACAAAGATACAGTAGCTCCAGGCCTTATGAGGCAGTTTGGCTACAAGTCTATTATGGAAGTCCCGCGAATAGAAAAGATTACTCTAAATATGGGCGTGGGTGAAGCTGTAGCAGATAAGAAAGTTATGGAGCACGCTGTTGGTGATATGCAAAAAATTAGTGGTCAGAAGCCTGTGGTTACTAAATCTAAGAAGTCTATCGCGGGCTTTAAAATTCGTGAAAATTATCCAGTCGGTTGTAAGGTAACTTTACGTAAATTGCGTATGTACGAATTTTTAGATCGATTGGTAACAGTGGCTATCCCACGTATCCGTGATTTTCGCGGTATGTCTGGTAAGGCATTCGATGGCCGTGGAAATTACAATATGGGTGTCAAGGAGCAAATTATTTTTCCAGAAATTGAATATGACAAAATTGATGCGTTGCGTGGCTTAAATATTACAATTACTACTAGTGCGAAGACCGATGATGAGGCGCGCGCGCTCCTATTGGCTTTCAAATTTCCTTTGAAGAATTGAGGTCAAAATGGCTAAAGCTGCTGTCATAAATCGCGAACAAAAACGTCGTAACATTGTAAAAAAATATTCTGATAAGCGCTCTGAGTTACTGGCAATTATCACAAATGCAAAATTAAGTGATGCGGATCGTTATATTGCTCGGCAGAAATTGCAGGCCCTCCCGCGAAATGCTAGTCCGGTTCGCTTGCGTAGTCGATGCTCATTGACTGGACGTCCGCGTGGTGTTTTTAAAAAGTTTGGTCTGGGTCGTATTAAGTTGCGTGAATTTGTAATGCGTGGCGAGGTTCCTGGCGTAATCAAGGCAAGCTGGTAGGGGGTGAATTTATGAGTATGAGCGATCCGATCTCCGACATGCTGACGCGAATTAGAAATGCGCAGATGGCGGAAAAATTGAATGTAATAATGCCATCTTCAAAGCTAAAGGTGGCTATTGCCAAGGTGCTCCAAGATGAGGGTTATGTTGAGGGATATAATGTATCGAACGTAGGTAGTAAACCTACGTTGGAAATTGCCCTCAAATATTACGCGGGGCGGCCTGTTATTGAAAAAATTCAACGAATAAGCCGTCCTGGTTTGCGTATGTACAAGGGTTGTGTTGATATACCTAAAGTAATGAATGGGTTGGGTATTGCCATTGTGTCTACCTCAAAGGGGTTGATGACTGACCGTAAAGCACGTGCCAATGGTTTAGGTGGTGAAGTTTTGTGCATAGTCGCGTAACGAGGTAATTATGTCTAGAGTTGCTAAAAATCCTATTTCTTTGCCTGCTGGTGTCGACGTAACACTTGTTTTAAATGAACTTTCCATTCAAGGTCCTTTGGGGACATTGACACAAAAGCTAAGCGACAATGTCGTTGTGAGGCATGAAGGCAAGGTGTTGCTGTGCAAAGCTATCGATCAATCTGCTAAAGCGGTTGCTATGTCTGGCACTCTTCGTGCTCTGATTGCTAATATGGTGCAAGGTGTGTCCAAGGGTTTTGAGCGCAAGCTGACCTTGGTTGGAGTTGGATATCGAGCGCAGGCTGCGGGCGATTCTCTTAATCTGTCCCTTGGGTTTTCTCATCCTGTAGTTTATAGGGTACCTGTCGGTGTGACTGTGTCTACGCCGACTCAAACAGAGGTTGTATTGAAGAGCGCTAGTAAGCAGCAAGTCGGCCAAGTCGCCGCTGAGATTCGAGCGTTTCGTAAACCTGAGCCCTATAAGGGTAAAGGGGTTCGTTATGCCGATGAAGTGGTGAAGTTGAAAGAAACTAAGAAAAAATAATTAAGGCGGATTATGTTTATCAAGAATAATGCGCGTCAGCGCAGGGCTCGTAAGACTCGTGCCAAAATTGCTAGTCAAAAATCGATACACTTATCGATATGTCGTAGTAATTTACACATTTATGCTCAAATAATTTCTGCCTGCGGAGGTAAAGTGTTAGTGAGCGCTTCCACTTTAGAAATAGATGTGCGTAGTTCGATTGCTAATGGGGGAAATATTGCTGCGGCCATTCTTGTGGGTAAGCGTATTGCTGAAAGAGCCAAGGTGGCTGGTATCGCTGAAGTAGCTTTTGACCGTTCTGGTTATAAATATCACGGTCGCGTAAAGGCTCTCGCGGCTGCGGCGCGTGAGCATGGCTTGAAGTTTTAACTTGAGGTGAATGATGGCTAAAGCACAGGGAAGAATGCAGCAATCAGAAGATCGTGGTGATGGTCTTATCGAGAAGATGATTTCGATCAATCGTGTGACTAAGGTTGTCAAGGGCGGTCGCATTATGGGGTTTGCCGCGCTAACAGTGGTCGGAGATGGTGATGGTCGCATTGGTATGGGTAAGGGTAAATCCAAGGAAGTCCCGGTTGCTGTGCAAAAATCGATGGAAGAAGCACGCAAAAAATTGGTTAATGTTAATTTAAGCAAAGGTACGTTGCATCATACTGTGATTGGTCGTCATGGTGCTGCGAAGGTGTATATGCAGCCGGCATCTGAAGGTACTGGAATTATTGCGGGTGGAGCAATGCGTGCTGTGTTTGAGGCTGTGGGTGTTCATAACGTATTAGCTAAATGTATTGGTTCGAGTAACCCATATAACGTCGTGCGTGCAACTTTGAATGGATTGCAGGCTATTAATTCTCCATCTGAAATTGCAGCTAAACGTGGTTTGAGCATAGAAGAAATTCAGGGGTAGAGCAATGTCACAGTCTAATCAAAAATTAAAAGTACCGGCTGGTAAAGTTGGAGTAACGTTAATAAGGAGCGTGATCGGAACTAAAGAATCTCACCGTGCCTGCGTTCGTGGACTGGGCTTGCGACGTTTGAATCATACTGTCATAGTTGAAGATACACCAGCAGTACGGGGTATGATTAATAAGGTTTATTACTTGGTTAAGTGTGAGGCATAAATGCAACTAAATAAAATAAAACCAGCTTTAGGTTCGACGCATGCTAGTCGTCGCGTTGGGCGTGGTATAGGTTGCGGTTTAGGAAAAACATGTGGTCGTGGTCACAAAGGACAAAAATCTCGTTCTGGTGGTTTTCACAAGGTTGGCTTTGAGGGTGGTCAAATGCCTCTCCATCGTCGATTACCTAAACGTGGTTTTGTATCGTTGACCCGTTATAATTGTGCTCAAGTACGCCTTTCTGATTTAGAAAAATTGGTCGTTGATGTGATTGATTTGCTTGTATTGAAGCAGGCTGGTGTTGTCCCTGCTGCAGCACTGACTGCTAAGGTAGTGTTATCTGGCGAAATTAAACGTTCTGTAAAATTACAGGGTTTGTTGCTTAGCAAGGGCGCACTTGCTGCAGTTCAAGCTGTTGGCGGTAGTATCACAGAGTAATGGTAGATTCTGTGGATGTAGGTGTTAAGAATCGATCGATTAGCGGAAAGTATGGTGACCTAGGGCGTCGTTTATGGTTTTTATTGGGTGCGTTGGTGGTTTACCGTGTTGGCGCGCATATTCCCGTTCCGGGAATAGACCCAGTGGTATTGGCTGATTTATTCAATTCGCAAAAAAGTGGCATATTAGGCATGTTCAACATGTTTTCTGGCGGAGCGCTCTCTCGTTTTACGATATTGGCTCTTGGCATTATGCCATACATATCCGCTTCCATTATCATGCAACTAGCCACACATGCTGTACCGCATCTCGAACAATTGAAGAAGGATGGTGATGCGGGGCGACGTAAGATTACGCAGTATACTCGCTATGGTACTTTATTTCTGGCGCTGTTCCAAGCATTTGGTATGTCAGTGGCATTGCAATCTCAAGCAGGTTTAGTGTTGCATCCAGGCATAATGTTTCAAATGACCACGGTGATTACTTTGTTGTCTGGCACAATGTTTTTAATGTGGTTGGGTGAGCAAATTACTGAACGTGGCTTGGGAAATGGTATCTCTTTAATTATTTTTGCTGGGATTGCTGCTGGATTGCCTACTGCGATTGGTAGTACCTTGGAGCTAGCACGTACCGGTGCGTTCTCTATCCCGCTTGTGTTGTTGCTATTGTTTGGCTCGGTTGGAATTACAGCGTTGGTAGTATTTGTCGAGCGTGGTCAGCGAAAGATTCTTGTTAATTACGCTAAGCGTCAGGTTGGGAATAAGGTTTATGGCGGTCAAAGCTCACATTTACCGTTGAAGGTGAATATGGCTGGCGTGATTCCGCCTATTTTTGCTTCTAGCATTATTTTATTTCCGGCAACGTTAGCTGGTTGGTCTGCCAGCGGGCAAGGTTTTGCATGGCTTAAGAATATCAGTGATATGTTGTCACCAGGCCAGCCGATATATGTAATTCTGTATGCGGCCGCAATTGTTTTCTTCTGTTTTTTTTATACTGCTCTGGTCTTTAACCCAAAAGAAACGGCAGAGAATTTGAAGAAAAGTGGCGCTTTTTTGCCTGGAATTCGTCCTGGTGATTTGACTGCACGCTATATTGAAAGCATTATGTTACGCTTGACTTTAGTTGGCGCGGTGTATGTAACGCTGGTGTGTTTGTTGCCGGAGTTTCTTGTTGTAAAGTGGAACGTTCCATTTTATTTCGGCGGCACCTCGTTATTAATTATGGTTGTGGTGACTATGGATTTTATGGCACAAGTTCAATCGTATTTGATGACGCATCAGTATGAAAGCTTGTTAAAGAAGGCAAACTTTAAGGGTGGGTTGATTCGCTGATGGCCAAGGAAGATGCGATGCAAATGCAGGGAGAGGTTGTAGAATCTCTTCCCAATGCAACATTTCGTGTGAAACTAGAAAATGGTCATATTGTGTTAGGTCATATCTCGGGTAAGATGCGTATGCACTATATTCGTATTTTGCCAGGTGATAAGGTTACGGTTGAACTGACACCTTATGACTTAACAAAAGGGCGCATTACCTTTCGCGCCAAGTAGGTGTTGCGTATAGTATTGAGGAGAAGAAATGAAAGTTCAAGCATCGGTAAAAAAAGTTTGTCGTAATTGTAAAATAATACGGCGTAAAGGGGTGGTGCGTGTAATTTGTAGTAGTGATGCTCGCCACAAGCAACGTCAGGGCTAAGTTTGGGTGAGGTATAAGTCTTTCTTAACTGGCATTTTTAATGCCTTTTTAAACGATAGGTGAGTTGTATGGCTCGTATTGCAGGGGTAAACATTCCAAATCACCAACACGCGGTTATCGCTTTAACCGCAATCTATGGTGTCGGTAACACTCGGGCGCGAAAAATATGTGCTTCTGTCGGAGTTAACGCCGCCACCAAGATAAAAGATCTCGCCGATGCGGATATGGATAAGTTGCGCGACGAAGTCGCAAAATTTACGGTGGAAGGTGATTTGCGTCGAGAAATTTCGATGAACATAAAGAGGTTGATGGACTTGGGTTGTTATCGCGGTTTGCGTCATCGCCGCGGTTTGCCAGTTCGAGGACAACGGACTCGAACTAATGCTCGCACTCGCAAGGGTCCGCGCAAGTCCGTTGCCGGCGCCAAGAAGTAATTTTCGAGAGGATTTGAGCATGGCTAAAACAAACACGCGAGTGCGCAAGAAAGTCAAAAAAAATGTGGCTGAGGGCATTGCCCACGTGCATGCTTCTTTTAATAATACTATTGTGACAATTACTGACCGCCAGGGGAATGCATTGGCTTGGTCTACTAGTGGTAGCAATGGCTTTAAAGGCTCGCGTAAGAGCACACCGTTTGCGGCGCAAATAGCTGGTGAGACAGCCAGTAAGGCAGCCCATGAGTGTGGCGTAAAGAATCTTGAGGTGCGCATAAAAGGCCCTGGTCCTGGTCGTGAATCTGCTGTTCGTGCATTGAATGCGGCGGGCTTTAAAATCACCAGCATTTCAGATATTACCCCAGTTCCACACAATGGTTGCCGCCCGCCCAAAAAGCGTCGTATCTAATCTTAGGAGTTAGCCTTGGCTAGAAATCTTGATCCAAAGTGCCGTCAGTGCCGTCGTGAAGGCGAGAAGCTGTTTCTGAAAGGCGAAAAATGTTTTACCGACAAATGTGGGGTTGAACGTCGTGCATATCCACCTGGTCAGCACGGCCAAAAGAAAAACTCACGCCGGTCTGATTACGGTGGACAGTTGCGTGAAAAACAAAAAGTTCGTCGTATTTATGGCATTCTCGAGCATCAATTTCGTTTGACGTATCGCTCTGCAGATATGCAGCGTGGCATCACTGGTGAAAATTTATTGCAATTACTTGAGTCACGCCTAGATAATGTATCGTACCGTATGGGTTTTGGTGCGTCTCGATCCGAGGCACGTCAAGTGGTCCGACACAATTGCATTTTGGTGAATGGTAGACGTGTCAATATACCGTCTTATCAGGTTCGTGCTGGAGATGTGGTTGAGATAGCAGAACACGCTAAGTTGCAATTACGCGTTAAGGCTGCATTGCAAGCTGCTGTGCAACGCGGTTTACCTGAATGGGTTGAGGTTGATGCTAAGGCTATGAAAGGTATATATAAGTCTAAACCTCAACGTTCAGAGTTGCCTGCCTCTATTAACGAGCATCTTATTGTCGAGTTGTATTCCAAGTAATTCATGCGGAGTCGGTTATGCATAACAATGATTTTCTGAAACCCCGCATTATCGAAGTGCAAAGAGTTTCGAGCAATCAAGCAAAAATTGTGATGGAGCCGTTTGAACGTGGGTATGGTCATACACTCGGCAACGCACTGCGTCGCATACTTTTGTCTTCCATGCCGGGCTATGCTCCCACTGAGGTCAAGATCGCAAGTGTATTGCATGAATACTCCTCAATTGATGGCGTGCAAGAAGATGTAGTCGAGATCTTACTTAACCTGAAGGGAGTAGTACTTAAGCTTCATAATGCCAATTCAGCAATGCTGACTCTTAAGAAAGAGGGTGTGGGTGTAGTGACGGCTGGTGATATTGTTGTTGATGCCGACACTGAAGTGATTAATCCTTCTCACGTTATTGCTCACTTGACTGAGGGCGGTAAATTAGACATGGAGATTAAGGTCGAGCATGGTCGAGGCTACGTATCAGCGATTGCGCGTCAGGCTCCAGTTGAAAATCGTGCAGTTGGACATATTGTGCTTGATGCATCTTTTAGTCCGGTGAGCCGTGTGAGTTATGCAGTTGAAAGTGCGCGCGTGGAACAGCGCACTGATTTAGACAAGCTGATAATGGAAATTGAAACTAATGGTGCAATTGATCCTGAAGAAGCTATTCGTTATGCTGCTCGTATATTAGTTGAACAGTTTTCAGTATTTGCTGCATTGGAAGGTACGCCAGCGCCAATGGAGAAACCACAAACTCCTAAGGTTGACCCAATGTTGTTGCGCCCAGTTGATGATTTGGAGTTGACTCCGCGTTCATCCAACTGTCTTAAAGCTCAAAGTATTCATTATGTTGGTGATTTAATTCAGAATACTGAAAATGATCTGCTACGTACCCCTAACTTGGGTCGTAAATCTTTGAACGAAATAAAGCAGGTACTGGCTGAGCATGGTCTATCATTGGGAATGAAACTGGAAAATTGGCCAGTGACTATTGAGAAGTAAGAAAGGATTATTATGCGTCACCGTTTAGGACTAAGAAAACTTAATCGTACTAGCAGTCATCGTTTGGCGATGCTGCGCAACATGATAACTTCTTTGCTGCGTCATGAGGTTATAAAGACCACGCTGCCTAAGGCAAAGGAGTTACGTCGCGTTGCTGAACCGATCTTGACTCTGGGTAAGAGTCCTAGCTTAGCTAACCGTCGCTTGGCATTCGCGCGGTTGCGTGACCGAGAAATGGTTACTAAGCTGTTTGATGAGCTTGGTCCACGTTATGCAACTCGAAATGGAGGTTATTCTCGTATTTTGAAATTTGGTTTTCGCAAGGGAGATAATGCGCCAATGGCATTGATAGAGTTGTTAGATCGTCCGATTGAAAAGGCATTGGTGGATGGTGAAACAGCGTGATAGTGTATGTCACAATTAGTTGTTTGTTCTAAGTAATTATTTATTTGTGAGAAGATTGTTTACATCTAATACATATACTCAATCCCATAAATAATGTTGAGTATATGTATAATGTCAAGTTGAACGTTTAATTGTAGTTAGCTAGTAAAAATTATATTGGCGAGAAAATCGGACTTGTCCGATTTTTTTATAAACAAAATTTGTGCAACTAATCAATTGCCAGCTTTACCATAGTATGTTGCAATCTGACGTTGAGTAGTCAGATTGGTAATTTTGTTTCCCTCGCACGCCAATTGATTCGATAACTCACATCATCCAGAAGCGCTTGAAGACAGTTAGACTATACCCTGCGAGAGCTTTTCTTAGCATATCTTTAAACCGAAAAAATATCTTCAAATGATGCTATCATTCGGTGCTAGTGTTGAACGAACCATATTGTTCGTTATTCTCTCGTCAGCTAATCAATTTTGCCGCTTCAAGTTATCCCTCCAAGTATTGAACTGAAGTAACTACTCGCCCCCTAAAATATATTTCAAAAAGTACTTGACAGGTTTTGGGGTGTGCAAATTTTGCAGTTCGTTCCTTTCTTGTATTCTGCCTCAGCAAGGCGGTTAAAGCTGCGTATGGCAGCTTCTTGCGTCAGCTTGGCTGAAATTGACTTCGTCGCGCCGATTTTACGGGCTTCGATGGTGCTTACGGAGGCTTCTTATGGCCCCCTTTAAGGCGTATTAGGCGGCCAGCATAAGTCCGCAATCATCATCTTCACAAGATGAGCTATATGTTACTTCAGCGTTAAATCGACGCCATTGCTGAGTTCTATTTGCCCGTTTGTTGCCCATTTTCTGGCTCCCTTCGTCATATCTGCGATCTTGAATATCACGCTAAGAAGTTTAAAAATTGGCCATAAAAGCGAAACGCTCATTAAATGGCGCACGATTTGCAAATGCGCTTCATCGAGGGAATTTAAAAGCAGTTCTTTTTGTTCGAGTGTGAGTTTGTCCAGGGCTTTCTCTAACTGACTATTGAAGTGTCCGAGCAAATCTTTATGCACATATTGATTGAAAATTACGATTGCCAACATACGAAAAAACGAAAGGTTGTGTGTGAATCGGATTATTCCGTTTAATACTTGGCGGACCTGGCGGTAAGCTGGTTCGTCAAACCCGATTTTTCCTTCTAATGCAGCGTTGAACAGACTAGCTCGGGTGCCAAACAATCGCTGGCGTGTTCGCGCTATGTGAAAGCTTCGGTGGAGAGTAAAGAACATTATCCATAGCACCAAGAAAACCGTGCTTATAATAATCGTTTTGATGTGTAGTTCGAGCATCATAAATTCTTTGGATGTGTGCTGCCTGTCGGCGTCAGGCTACTTGAGCTACGGTGTTTGTCATGAACCTTTTCTAGTATTGTAATTTCCAGGCCCATCTCCCGAATCACTTGGTTGCGTAGCGCGCGTTCTCGGTAAGTATAGATAACGGCTATGAAAGCTACTAATGCAGCGCCACTAGCCAAATACATAAGCAGCTTACATAGCATTGGCCATTCTGAATTTACCTGCTTGAGTGTCCACGCTCAAAGCCGCGCCCATGTTTATTTGAATGTTTGCAAGTGTCGTTGTTCCCTTTAGCTCATGAACTATTGCTATCAAGTGGTCACCTATAACCGAGACAAGCCAAACTACAATTCCCCATTTAACGACAGTTTTGGCCGGTGCCCCGGATAAGTTGACTAATGCTGTAGCTATTAGCATTATGGGCGTTTGCCTGTCGGAAAATCTTCTTCCAATGTTTATTGGATTGCGGTTTCCTGTTTTTTCTTCTTTATTCATGTTTTCTCATGGCCCTGAATGACAGGATATTTAGCTCGATAGCTCGATTGGGCTGAATGAAATGAAGC
>CAWDCY010000020.1:0-162978 GCA_963800965.1 uncultured beta proteobacterium
CGCGCATCGAGGCTGCACGATTAGAGGCTGAACGCCTGGAAGCCGCGCGACTGACGGCGGCAAAGCTGGAGGCGCAACGTCAGGAAATCGCTCGTCAGGAATCAGCACGCATCGAGGCTGCACGATTGGAGGCTGAACGCCTGGGAGCTGTGCGACGAGCAGAGGCAAAGCTGGAGGCAAAACGTCAGGAGGCTGCGCGTCAGGAAATAGTGCACATCGAGGCTGCACGACTAGAGGCTGAACGCCTGGAAGCCGCGCGACAGGCCGCGCGCGTTTCGGCGGAACAAGAAGAAGCAAAACGGGAAGCGCGGCTGCGGGCCATAGGACGTCAGCTCAATGAGAACGCTGCCCGGCGCAAAGCAGCATCGACTGCCGCTCGTTCGCCCTCCACGCTACCCTATTCGTTCAACACGGCACGTCGGGCTAGGCTATGGGGCCGTGCCGACCCCAACGCCGCACTCGTCAAGTATGCGGAGGCGTGGGCGCGGAAGATTCAGTTCAACACGCCTGTCGATACAGTCCGCGAAGTGGCAAAGCAGCCGCACACCGACCCCATGGTGACGGTGTCTATCCGAAGCGACGGATCCGTGGAGCCAGTGATTTTCGTTATTTCAAGCGGCGTGGCGGAAATCGATGAAGCGATACGGCGCATCGTGCAAAGCCATGTGCACTATCAGGCGTTCCCGCCGGAGCTGGCCCGCGAATTCGACGTGATCGAGATCCGCCGGACTTGGCACTTCGATACAGCCATCCGGTTGAACTGATTGCTCTGCATTTATCGGGATAACTGGGGAGAAAATCGCCGCCATCGCCGCCCACTCCGAGCTGGCGCAAACCATCGGTAGCTTACCCGGCTTCGGTAAAACCTCGATGGCGGAAATCGCCGGGGAAGTCGGGTCACTGGCACGTTTCAAATCGGAGGCAGGGCTGGCTGTGTACATGGGCATGTCGGCGCTGGACAATAGCTCCGGCAAAAAAAGCAGTGCAAAAACTCCGCGCCACGTCAACACCCGCGCCAAGGCGGCCATGATGGTGGCGGTGGCACGGCATATCGCTTGCGTGCCGATGTCGCGCGCCTACTACGACAAGAAGCGTGCGGAAGGCAAGCAGCACAATCAGGCGATTAGAGCCTTGGGCCGTCATCTGGTGCGAGTCATTTGGGCTATGGTTAAACAGGGGAGAAAATACGAAGTACGATAAAGCGTAATCCCCACAGAAAGGGTTGATACTGTTATCTGGCAACAGTGTCGCTGTAGTATTGTGTGTTGAATCGTGTCATTTGTTAAAAAATTGATTGCAATTTCAAGCGGGATGTTCAGAGTAAATTTAAAGTATTTTTATGCTATCTTAAAATTATTCACTTGACTAAACTTACTCTGACCCCAGCTAGACATTCGAATGCCACTAAGTTAAGCAAATCTAGCATTCGGCAGCTTGGTTGCGAAACGTGTACCACCATTTTTGATAATATGTTGATTTTTAAATTGCAATACTTCTTAAGTTAGTAGCATCCCACTCTGACCCCTAGTTAGATGCAAGTACACTTTTACTTTTAACTAATATAACCATGTCGAAAATTCATGTCGAAAATTTTTACATATCTGATTAAGTGTGTCATAGTGATGCACAATAGATTTTTGTTTATGAACAATATTTTTATTTGGCATGAATATTGCTTAACAATACTGTAAGATTTCCCCGATTGTATTATGAAGCTTGATCATTTTTTATTTAACTCCACAAGGAGGTCAGCGATGAAATCGCTAACCAAGTATGCTAGAAATACGCTTAATGGCAGATCACTTAACTCGTTGTTTGTATTGATAGTGATTGGTTTGTTTTGTGGTTCTGCGTCAGCCACGCCAATACTAGGTTCAGCTTTTTTCAGTTTGTCGGTTCTGGGCTCCCTAGGGGGAAAGATTATTGTTCCAAAAAGCAAAATTAGCGGAAATTTGAACTTCACCCCAAATGTCTCGGTCCACAAGAAGGAATTCGAGTTCATAGCTGGACCTGTACAAGAGAATACCCCAACTGCGCAGCAGGATCCGCTTGATCTTGACATTGAAATCAAAGAGTTAAATCTCGGAGGTCTCGTTGGCCCAATTGATCCGGATTCTACTGGCCCGATCTTGCCGGTTACCGAGTCTGGCGGTGGCTTTGACCAAGTCACCAATATTAAATTGGCGACCACAACTATCCCAGAACCTGCAACCCTGGCACTACTGGGACTTGGATTCGCAGGACTTGGATTCGCTCGCCGTCGTTAAACGACCAAGGCTAAATATTATCAAAAGGCAACAGGGGCGGGTCTCAATACTGCTCTATTAATAACAACAAGTTAAATAAAATAAACGTACTGAACAGATAAAACACTCCGTCAAGCGCGCTGTCCAAATATTATTGAGACCCGCCCCCGTTGCCGAAGTGCGACATCGACCAAGTCCGCTGTGTCTTAAATGATCAAAACATCCCTTTCCAGGGTGCCATGTTTATCCGTCCTTTAAGCTGTTATCTTGTCGCCAGCCTTTTCTGACGAGGCCTGTTCCGCAGAATCGGTGACGTCAGGCTGCGGCAATACTAGGCTGATCAGGATCTGGCCTGCTTGGGGTTTGATATTGCCTTCGGTCGTAATTATTTGAAGATTGCCATCTTCAGTAATCAGGAAAAGTGGCAGCACTTTGCCCGCATACTGAGCCTTCAATTCTTCCAGACCGTATTCCTCGCTTAGCTTGGTTTTTTTGACGACGGCCTCATCAGTAAACCATTCCAGCAGAGCTGCGTGCGTCATACCTTTGTCAAACAGAAAACGTCCTCTGAGATGACGCGAATGGGCATCAAGCAGCTTTTCATCATCCGGGATCAATTGATAGGTTTGCGAGCGACCAAACAGCGAGGCAAAGTGCAGGACTGCCAGCGAATTAACATCATCGTTGGTCGTCATGGCCATTAGTTTGCCGATCCCGCTGATCTCGATGCGATCCAGTACATTGTCGGCAAAAATACTGGCATAGAAAGCCGGGATGCCGGCCATGTGCGCAGCTAAAATATTGTGTCGACTGTTATCTACCAGCATGACCGGATAGCCCTCGTCATGCAGGGTTTTGGCAATATTGCGAACCCAATATTGTCCGCCCAGAAAAAGCACACCCTGCGGATGCGCCTTAGCCAAGCCCAGCCGCCGTGCCACCAGCGGCGCCGTCAATCCATACAGGGCGACGGTACCAATGATGATGAAAAAAGTCTGCGGCACCAGCACTTCAGAACCGGCCAGCCCTATCTCTTCCAGCCGCAGGGCAAATATCGACGCCACCGCTGCTGCCACAATTCCACGCGGAGCCATCCAGGATAAAAACAGCTTTTCCTTGGTACTGAGCTTGCTTCCAAAGGTGGACACGAAAACGGAAGCGGGTCGCGCAATCAACACCAGCACCAGCAAAAACAAGAAGCTGGCAATGCCGATCTGATCGAGGTCCGCCGGCCTGAGATGCGCCGCCAACAGAATGAACACACCGGCAATCAACAATATCCGCAGGTTTTCTTTGAATTCGACGATGTGTTGAACCGATACCGATTTTTGGTTGGCCAGCGCAAACCCCATGATGGTGACTGCCAGCAGACCCGATTCAGATTGCAGAATATTGGCGCCGGTAAACGCGGCCACCACAAACATGACTGCCACAGAATTATGCAAATAATCAGGAATGTAGTCTCGCTTCATGCAGATGCCCAAACCCAATGCACCGAGCAATCCCGATAGCGCACCGATTACGATAGTTTTCAGCACCGTGCTCACCACCATCATTTCTGGCTGAGTCCCCGATTCCATAGTCACCTTAAACACCAGTACCGCGAGCATGGCGCCAATCGGGTCGATCACGATGCCTTCCCATTTCAGGATGGCACCCGTCTGCCCGGTGGGGCGGATAAACCGCAGCATCGGGCCAATCACCGTTGGGCCGGTGACTACAAGCACAGCGCCCAACAGAATCGCTAGCGGCCAGTCCAGCCCCAGAATCCAGTGCGCTGCGACGGAGCCAATGAGCCAAGTGATGGCCGCACCCACAGTTACCAACCAAGCCATTACTCCGCCGATGGCACGAAACTCCTTCACCGATAGGCTCAGCCCACCTTCAAACAGGATCATGGCCACCGCCAATGACACCACGGGATAAAGCAGGGAGCCCATCAAGTCGTCAGGATTAACCCAGCCAAAAACCGGGCCGGCTAAAATTCCAAATATCAACAACAACAGAATCGACGGGATACGCATGCGCCACCCCACCCACTGAGCCGCAATGCCCAAGGTGACAACGGCACTGAGACTGACTAGACTGTGCTCAACCATAGGAAGATTTCAAACCTCGTTAAATAGGGTTACTCGCTTGGCCAATCGGCATCAGCCCTTGTTAAGAGCGGTAAGGAATCAACACGGCGACATCCGTGCGCTTAATGCTAAAGCAGTGGGCAACGTTGGAATATCCGTCAGCACAATTCTGGAAACTGAACTGCCTGCTCGCTACATGCCCTGTAGCAGCCAGCGCAGTAAGCGTAAACAGCCAGTGCGGCGAAGCGCAAAACCACGTCATCGCATCCAGTTGCATCTTCATACGTCCGTACAGCACAAATCCTGTCGCACACCATCGGCAGACAATTGTCAAAATAAATCGCAATTGAAAAGAAATATGGCAGCCGACCACGGATTGTGCGTTGGCCAGCGACATCGCACTGATCGGGTCGTCTTCAAAATCGATCGCGCCGAGTCCGTGCTCGGGCGACTAAACCAAATTCCGGGCGAATGCCTGACTCAGATATTGCCCCAAACGTTGTGCCTACTGGATATAGTCGGCGCCGAAGGATAGGAAATTCAACCGTACAAGTCAACACACTTCGGCCCACATCACCTTGCCAGTCCGATTTTAATCGTCAAAACCATAACAGGCACCTTACCTTGCCCGTTCCCATAGCGGCATCAGCCGCCAGTTTTAAAATCTTCCTACATTCTCGTTGCAGTTACTGAACCGCACCCGATTCTTCAATCATGACTGCGAACGAATCGCGCCCGTCACCCATCAGGATCAAGCGATTAGCGGTGTCATGCTTACGCCTTGACGGCTTTGCCGCCCCAGATTAAATTTTGAGGCAACAACTAGCGTAGCAATCACCGCTTTCACATCAAAAAGTGTCCATCCGCCAACACCCACTTCCCGCACTTTGAGTGGTTCAGCCTTGGTCGCGTAAGCGTCCGCATCCATCCAGACTGGGCGCTGAAGGGCTTGCCCAATTCATGATTGTGCTTAAAAATCTATTTCAGTGGCGCTCTACTTAAAAAATATAGGATATATTGATGAACCCTAAGGATGCTCCAATCGAATAACGCTTCAATAGAAAATTTATTATCAATAAGGTGATTGCGTGCAACCAGTTATATCAGTAGAAAATCTTACAAAGACCTACGCCTCGGATTTTAAGGCGCTCGATAGTGTTAATCTGGAGATTCAGCGTAAAGAAATCTTCGCCCTGCTGGGTCCGAATGGGGCCGGCAAGACGACATTAATCAACGTCATTTGCGGGATAGTCAATCCGAGTCAGGGCAGAGTGCTGGCCGACGGCCATGACATAGTTTCTGATTATCGCGCGGCCAGATCAAAAATCGGCCTGGTACCGCAGGAGCTTTCAACCGATGCCTTCGAAACCGTTTTGGCCACGGTTAAATTCAGTCGTGGTCTGTTTGGTAAACCGCCCAATCCGGCCTATGTTGAAAAAATTCTGCGCGATTTGTCCTTGTGGAACAAGAAAGATGCAAACATCAGGACATTGTCGGGCGGCATGAAGCGTCGGGTCATGATCGCTAAGGCTCTGTCCCATGAACCGCAGATTTTATTTCTTGACGAACCTTCCGCTGGCGTTGACGTCGAATTGCGCCGTGACATGTGGGAGATGGTTCGAGGCTTACGAAAAAGTGGCGTGACCATTATTCTGACCACCCATTATATTGAGGAAGCCGAAGAAATGGCTGACCGCATCGGGATAATCAGCAAAGGTAAAATTATTCTGGTGGAGGATAAAATAAAATTGATGGATAAGTTGGGCAAAAAGCAGCTCAAGCTGTATCTGCAATCTCCACTGGCGCACCTCCCCGAGGAGTTCGCCGACTATCCACTTGAACTATCAGCCGACGGGCATGAGCTGGTCTACATTTTTGACGCCCAGAGTGAACAAACGGGAATCGCAGATCTTCTGCGGCAGCTTACCCGGCACGGAATCGATTTTAAGGATCTTCAGTCCAGCCAAAGCTCACTGGAAGAAATCTTTGTTAATTTGGTAAGCGGACGACCATGAATATTTATGCTATTCGCGCGATTTATTTATTCGAGCTGGCGCGCACCTGGAGAACGTTGATGCAAAGCATTGCGTCACCAGTCATTTCGGCCTCACTCTATTTCGTGGTGTTTGGCTCAGCGATCGGCTCGCGCATGACAGAGATCGATGGCATCAGTTATGGGGCCTTTATTGTTCCCGGTCTGATCATGCTAGCCCTACTGACGGAAAGTATCTCCAACGCCTCTTTCGGTATTTATATGCCGAAATTCTCGGGTACCATCTACGAGATCCTATCCGCCCCTATTTCTTATGTGGAGGTTGTCATAGGCTATGTTGGAGCTGCGGCCACCAAGTCAATCATCCTGGGCTTGCTCATTCTGGCCACGGCGCGATTTTTCGTTTCATTCGAGATCTCGCATCCGCTGTGGATGCTTTTTTTCTTGGTGCTCACTGCAGTTACATTCAGCCTCTTCGGTTTTATTATCGGCATTTTGGCTGACGGGTTTGAGAAGTTACAAATCGTACCCATGATGATCGTCACGCCGTTGGCTTTCTTGGGTGGAAGTTTTTATTCGATCAGCATGCTGCCACCCTTGTGGCAAAAAATCGCACTATTCAACCCGGTGGTCTACCTGATCAGTGGTTTCCGATGGAGCTTTTATGGCGTTTCTGACGTCAACGTGGCCATCAGCGTTGGAATGACGTTGGTCTTTCTTGTCCTGTGCCTTACAGTCATATGGTGGATTTTTAAAACAGGATACCGGCTCAAGAGCTGAGGATGTCAAAGGCGTGCAGTTACAGCAATTAATAATTCATAAAAGTCAGCTCGCATTGCGCAGGCAGTCTGCCCAATTATTAGGTGTCTCATAAATGCGCACGCGTTCCAGTTGCAGGTTATTACCATAGCTATGGCGGTAGGCGCTGTCGAGCAGTTTGAATGCGAGCATGGCGAGATTTTCTGCGGTGGGCGGCACTTCCAGGATTACAGTTTTGTGGTTGGGCAGTGAGTTCAGAAAATCCAATACTGATTTGTCATTGCGATATACCAGGAAGGCATGATCCCACGCATCCACCAGTTGTTCCTTAGCGATGCGTTTTACTTCAGAGTAGTCCATCACCATGCCTTGCTCAGATAAGCCATCGGTGGTGATGATCTCACCGGACAGGGTAATTTCAATGGCGTAGCGGTGACCATGCAAATGTCTGCACTGGCTGGTGTGACTGGGGATGCGGTGACCTGCATCAAATTCTAGTCTTCTGGTAATTTGCATGATAATTGCGTGTTGTGTAGGTGTGCGGATTATAACTTGAATGCAGTAATCGCATTCCGTAAGGCGCGCAGCGCTTCTTGCTTTTCTCAGTTTCCTCTGGAATTTGTAATAGACTCGTCAGCTTATCCACCTAACTAAAGCTTTCCCCTAAAAAATAGTTGCGTTTTATTTTTTATTGCGTATCATTCTCATTATTGTTAGAGAGTCATTTATGAAAAAATTTGACCAGAACCCATTGTTCAGCATCAAGAAGAAATTTTATTGCGGGACAAAAACAAACTGAGCTGCATAAGATAAAGGCCAGAACTATGTATATTTGTATTTGCAAGGGAATAACTGATTCCGCCATCCGTGAAGCTGTCTGCCAAGGCGCATGCCGTATGCGGGATTTGAATACGTGTCTGGGTGTGGGTACGCAGTGCGGTAAATGCGCCTGTCATGCCAAGCAGGTTATGAATGAGGTTCTGGCAGATTTAAGACGTGTTAAAATTATTTCGCATCAGCCCAGCCATCTGGTTGAGGCCAGATAATCCAAGGAGACCAACATGAAAGGCAATCCAGATATCATTCAGTTTCTGAATCGTCAATTGAAACATGAGCTGACCGCCGTTAACCAGTATTTTCTTCATGCACGCATGTACAAGAACTGGGGCTTCAATAGCCTGGGCAAGCATGAGTATGACGAATCCATCGAGGAGATGAAACACGCTGATATGCTGATAGAGCGCGTTTTGTTTCTGGAAGGCCTGCCTAATTTGCAGGAGCTTGGCAAACTGATGATCGGTGAAAAAGCCGAGGAGTGTGTGGCCTGCGATCTCAAGTTAGAGTCGGGCGCACGTGAAAATCTGGTCGCTGCGATAACCGCTTGCGAAAGTGCTAATGATTATGTCTCTCGCGAAATTTTTAATAAAATTCTGGAAGACACCGAAGAACACATTGATTGGCTGGAAACCCAGTTGGACGTAATGCAAAAAGTCGGTATTCAGAATTGGCTACAAAGCCAAATGTAGCTTGTTATTGTCGCCGCTGACGCCTTCAGTCAGTAATTTTTTAAATCAGCTCCCTTGGGGTAATGATTTAACACAATTAAATCGGCTGTGTTTTCAATTTAATTCGCACTTGATTCAAATTAAGCCAGTGCAGCATTGTATGCTGCACTGGCTTATGCGCTGAATTGCCTAAAGAGTGCAATCTCCCGCGATATCAATATTTGATACGCACTCGGTAAGTCAACGTGGCCTTGCCCTCTGCGGGTACCTTCACTTTCCATTCCGCCATGCCGGATGTCGCTTTTGTGTGAGGTTGAGATTCGGATATCATCCTCCAGTCACCAGGCATGGGTTCTTGCACCACCACTGTGACTGCCTCGTTCTTGGCATTCTTTAGTACGATCTGGTAGGCACTTTCGAAAAGCTTACTAGAATGTCCTGTTTCGGCCAGCTTCTGAAAATCCGTCTGCTTTCTGTCGGCCGTTATATCAAATGCATCTCCCAATTTCAGGCGAATAAACTCATTTTTAGGTGTGTGATTAATTTGATCTTCACCTACAAACTGGGCATTGCTCTGAGCATCTTTTTTGTAAACCCGAATCACCCCTTTGGGTAGTGGAATCCCTAAGCCTTCACCTTTGTTTTGAAATTCTACAAAGACGCCCACTTTGAGTTTTTGGCCGATGTCGCCATACTGCCCAGAGTAATAGTAATTTGCACCTGCCAACAAAAACTCTTTATGTATGGGTACACTGGTTGCAGACATCAGCGCCACCTGCTTGGTTTGATTCTCCATTAAAGTTGTAGGGCGTTGCAGCGTATAGAGATGATATTCGAACAGTGACTCTTCTTTCATTTCCTCCGCATCTGCCATTTTTGACGTCATGGACATTAGGTTGCGCGAACTGGATTGTCGTTGACGCACCCGGTTCAGCTCACCGGCAACCAGTTGCAGCTTGGCGTTCGGATATGCTGCCCCACTTTGATTGGTCAGCGTGGCCCAGCCATTGAGATCTAGTCGGTCATCGCGTTCATTTAATTCAGCTACATAATCGGCGCGCCATGATAGCCCGGCAGTTAAATAGGAAAGCTCAAGATTTTGTTCGCCCGCAACAGGGTTGATGAGTGAGACAACCAGAGTAGGTTTGTCGCGTAAATTCTCCGGAACGCCGGAAAATGCCAGGCGACCCGGGACGCCGGTCTCTATGCGGTCGGCAAATTTGAGTACGGTACCCCCATTGGTTGCAAGCACTGTGGCTGTTTCCCTGAGTTCTAACCCGGTGGCCGGGTTGGTTCGAATTACTGTCACCTCTTTGTTGAGATATTTTTCCAGCAGTTTCTGCGGCGTCAACAGATCAAAATCGAAATTTTGCTCCTGCAAGCGGAATCCGCCGGGATTAGTGAGATTGCGCAATAGCGCCGTCTCGGGCCGCAATTGAGCGGAGACTTCACGCCAGGCCAGTTTATTAAAATCACGATCCAGTTTTACCCTGCGCGCATCTTTAATTAAAGCCAGATTGTCGTTGTAAATCGTGACAGCGACTTCCTTTTGATCGGATACCGTTGTGGTTTTCTCATCCCGAGGAGCAGCAGCTCCATTTAGAGATATTAATAGGGTGCTCGCTACAATCGTGTTTGCAATTGATATTTTTGGCATTTGAATTTCCCTTTGACGTTGCATAGTGAGCTAGCCATAACAAGTTACAGCAAAATAGCGGCAAACACTTTACGGTCTTCTGCCATTAGGATGTTATAAGTGCGGCAGGCGGCGGGGGTATCCATACTTTCCACCCCGATACTGGCCGCAGTTAATTGCTGATATAGGCGTGGGTGCGGAAAGCGTTGCTGTGCGCCAGTACCAAGCAGCACAATTTCTGGCTTCATGGCTAGGAGATAAGCGAAGTGTGATTCAGTTAATACATCGAAACCTTGCGGCTGCCAATCGGTGAATACCTGTTCCGGCGTGACCACTATGGCATGCTCAAAGCGCTGGCCGCTGACCGTGACATAGCCAGCGCCGTGGGCAGTGAAAATATTTTGGTTTGTGCGGGTATTGAGATGCAGTTTCACGCGAGTTCTCCATTTGCTGACCTAGGCGCGCTCAGTTAGAATCACGCTCTTTGTAGTCAGTAATTTCAAGGGACATAAGCACATTTATGACGTTTTTCGTTCGTGTCAAATTCTAACACCCAGCGGATTTTCGTCACAGTTTTGAAGCAACAGATTGAGAGAGCCAATTGAAACAACCTGACAGCATAGATATGGAAATCGTACCCCTTGTCTTGAAATCCACCAAGCTGGCCAGCGTCTGCTATGACATTCGCGGCCCTGTGATGGCGCGCGCCAAGCACATGGAAGAAGACGGCCATCGTATTATAAAACTGAATATTGGCAATTTGGCGACATTTGGCTTCGAAGCACCAGAAGAAATTCAGCAGGACGTAATCCATAACCTCCCCAACTCTTCCGGCTATTCTGATTCAAAAGGGCTGTTTGCCGCGCGCAAAGCCATCATGCATTACGCTCAGCAAAAGAATATCGCCGGGGTCGGGTTGGAGGATATTTTTATTGGCAATGGCGCATCCGAATTGATTGTGATGTCCATGCAGGGGCTGCTCAATACTGGCGATGAAGTACTGGTGCCAGCGCCGGATTATCCGCTGTGGACGGCGGCGGTCACGCTGGCGGGCGGCACACCGCGCCACTATTTATGCGACGAGCAGGCTGGCTGGTTGCCGGACATGGCTGACATCAGCAGCAAAATCACACCCAACACGCGCGCCATCGTGCTGATTAATCCGAATAATCCCACTGGTGCGATATACCCGGATTCGTTGTTGCAAGAGATCATCGAGATCGCACGCAAAAACAGCCTCATTGTGTTCGCCGACGAGATTTATGACAAGGTGCTGTATGACGGCATAGTCCATACCTCAATTGCTTCGCTGGCAGATGACGTACTGTTCGTTACGTTTAACGGCCTGTCCAAGAATTATCGCGCTTGTGGTTATCGTGCTGGCTGGATGATTGTGTCAGGCAAAAAGAAGCACGCGCAAGATTATATTGATGGCTTGGATATTCTTGCTTCGATGCGGCTGTGTTCAAACGTGCCTGGGCAATTCGCTATCCAGACTGCACTGGGCGGTTATCAGAGCATCAATGATCTGGTCGCGCCTGCCGGACGGCTATGCAAACAACGGGATCTTGCATACCAATTGCTTACCGCTATTCCGGGTGTTTCATGCGTCAAGCCGAAAGCCGCGCTATATCTGTTTCCGCGCCTGGATCCCAAGATGTACCCGATCAAGGATGATCAAAAATTTATCCTTGAATTACTGGAAACCGAGAAAGTCCTGGTGGTTCAGGGTACAGGCTTTAACTGGCCGGATTCCGACCACTTCCGCGTGGTTTTCCTGCCGAATACGGACGATTTAGTCGAAGCGATTGGTCGCATTGCACGTTTTCTGGAATATTACCGCAAGCGGTATGGGAAGAAGTAATCAAGGAAATACAAGCATACCCTCTCAATTTTTAAAATATATGCATTTGATTTTAAATTAATTTTTATGATGATCTTCGGCCGACTTGCAGCCCTGCCCCGAGTACCCCGCTAACCCTTCCCAACCCCTATTATCAGGGAGCTGGAGAAGGGATATGTAAACGAATTGAATTTTGGAGTTAAAAAATAATGAAACCAATGAACGTAGGACTATTGGGTATAGGCACCGTAGGTGCAGGCACATTTACTGTGTTGTCACGTAATGCTGAAGAAATTTCCCGCCGTGCGGGTCGCCCCATACGCATTACCGTGGTGGCGGAAAAGGATGTGGCGCGTGCCAGTGCAATTATCCAGGGCGCCTGTCGTGTCGTTGACGATGCATTCGCTGTAGTCAACGACCCGGAAGTGGATATCGTTATTGAGCTAATCGGCGGCTGCGGTGTGGCCAAGGAATTAGTGCTTAAGGCTATTGCTAATGGCAAGCATGTGGTCACTGCTAACAAGGCGCTACTGGCCATGCATGGCAACGAAATATTTGCCGAGGCACAAAAACAGGGCGTGATGGTTGCATTCGAGGCAGCAGTGGCGGGCGGTGTGCCGATTGTTAAAGCAGTACGCGAGGGTCTGAGCGCCAATCGCATTGAATGGATTGCCGGGATTATTAACGGAACTACCAACTTTATCCTATCCGAGATGCGCGATAAGGGGCTGAGTTTCGATACCGTGCTGAAAGAGGCGCAGCGTTTGGGTTACGCCGAGGCCGATCCGACTTTCGACATCGAAGGGGTGGATGCAGCGCACAAAATCACCATACTTTCTGCGATTGCATTCGGCATTCCGATGCAATTCGACAAGGCGTATATTGAAGGCATTTCCCAGCTTAATGCAAAGGACATAAAGTATGCCGAACAGCTCGGCTACCGCATCAAACTGCTCGGCATTACCAAACGCACCACGGCAGGTGTTGAATTACGCGTGCATCCCACCTTGATTCCCGCCAAACGACTGATCGCCAATGTGGAAGGTGCGATGAACGCGGTGGTAGTTCAGGGAGACGCAGTCGGTGCGACGTTGTATTACGGCAAGGGCGCGGGTGCGGAACCAACGGCCAGTGCGGTAATTGCCGATCTGGTTGATGTGACGCGACTGCACACTGCCGACCCGGAACATCGTGTGCCGCATTTGGCATTCCAGCAGGATCAATTGGTCGCTTTGCCCATTCTGCCAATAACTGAGGTGCTGACCTGCCACTACATGCGCTTGCGGGTCCAGGATGAACCTGGCGTGCTGGCTGATATCACGCGAGTACTTGCGGATGAGCAGATTTCGATTGATGCCTTGACTCAGATAGAACCGAGTGAGGGTGAAGACGAGGCGGACTTGATTTTGCTTACCCATTTAACGCGCGAAAAACGCGCCAATGCAGCTATTGCCAGACTTGAAAAATTGCCAGTAGTAGTGGGTCAAGTAACGCACATCCGCATGGAAATGTTAGGCAAATAAGGCATTCCGTCTCTACTGAGAGAAACTTACTCACTACCCCTCTCTCCGTGAATTGAATTGAATTGGGATTAAAAGCGAAGCGAGCAAAGCAATGAAATACATCTCCACACGTGGCAACTCACCCGTTAAAAATTTCACCGAAATCCTGCTCGGTGGACTCGCGCCAGATGGTGGCCTGTACCTGCCGGAAGAATATCCACAAGTAACGCGAGTTGAGCTGGATAGCTGGCGCAACCTGCCTTATGCTGATCTCGCTTATGCTGTGCTGTCAAAATTTGCAACGGATATTCCTGCAGCCGATCTTAAAATGATCGTTAGCAAGACCTATACATCTGCCATTTATCACAACGCCCGTGCTGATTCTGACCCTCAGCAAATTACCCCGCTACGTACGCTGGAGTCGGGAGTGCATATTTTAGAACTATCCAACGGCCCGACCTTGGCATTCAAGGACATGGCGATGCAATTGTTGGGTAATTTGTTCGAGTACGTGCTGGATAAGCAGCACGAGGAGCTTAATATTCTAGGCGCCACTTCCGGTGATACAGGCTCGGCGGCAGAATACGCCATGCGTGGCAAGCGCGGCATCCGCGTGTTCATGTTGTCGCCGCACGGCAAAATGTCTGCCTTCCAGCGTGCGCAAATGTATTCGCTGCAAGATCCCAATATTTTCAACATCGCCATCCGTGGTGTGTTTGACGAGGCGCAGGATCTGGTCAAGGCCGTCTCTAATGATCACGCCTTCAAGGCCAAATATAAAATCGGCACGGTCAATTCAATCAACTGGGCGCGCGTGATGGCGCAGATTGTCTATTATTTCAAAGGCTACTTTGCCGCGACCCAATCCAACGATGAAAAAGTAGCATTTTCGGTACCATCCGGAAATTTCGGCAACATTTGCGCTGGCCACATTGCGCGCATGATGGGCTTGCCCATCGGCCAGCTTATCCTTGCCACTAATGAAAACGATGTGTTGGATGAGTTTTTTAGAACCGGCGTCTATCACCCACGCGCGACGGATCACACCTATCACACCAGCAGCCCGTCGATGGATATCTCCAAGGCATCCAACTTCGAACGCTTTATATTTGATCTGGTTGGGCGCGATGCAGCCAAGGTGCGTGAATTCTGGAGCAGCATTGATGCAGGGGGCGCGTTCGATATTAAGGGCACGCCCTATTGGCATGAGCTGTCTAAATTTTGTTTCGCTTCCGGCAAAAGTACGCACCTAGACCGCCTTAAAATCATCCGCGAAGTGTGGGAAGACTACGGCGTAATGGTCGATACCCATACCGCCGATGGGATCAAAGTCGGCCTCGAACAACGCCGTCCCAGCTTGCCACTGATCTGCCTGGAAACCGCATTGCCAGCCAAGTTTGAAGACACCATCCTCGAAGCCCTCGGACGCAATCCGGAACGGCCTGCCGGATTAGAATGCATCGAGAAATTACCGCAACGCGTCGAAGTGATGGACGTAGATTTGGAAAAGCTTAAGACATACATCGCTGCCAACATTCCGCATTAGAGTTTAAGAATATCTGAGGTTTTATGGTGAGTGTGACGGGCATGTCGCTGTTTTCATGATGTGCACTGTTGGCTCAGCATAAAAACCTCAGCGTCAAACAATCCATCAATTAACCGGAAGCAGTTACCCTGCCCTCCCTTCGTAGACAAAATGGGCGATGCTGGGCTTCACTTTATTCAGCACAACTGCGCTAAAATATTTCGACTGTAACATTAACGATAACTGTGATGTCAGGACTTGATCCTGTGTACCACTGTTATCAGAATAATTTGTAATCAACGATATCATTGATTACAACGAAACAAAAAGGAGGTTGATATGGCTAACATCACTATTCGAGATTTACCAGATAATACAAAAGAGGCATTGCGCATTCACGCAGCGCAATCGGGGATTTCTCTTGAGGCCTATGCCCGTCACATTCTTCAGACAGCATCCAGCTCAGGTGACTTTAAACCTGCTGATATTCTAAGTATTGCTGAAAAATATTTTGGTTCTAAACAAGGTGTTGATCTTGCTTTACCTGAGCGCCGCGCCGCTCCGAACGAAATCAGGTTGATCCCGGATAATCCATTAGACCTGATTCGCGCGATGACTTCGCATTCCCCCCTTTGAAAAAGGGGGGCTAGGGGGGATTTGAGCGTTGCAGGGACACAAAAATCCCCCTTAATCCCCCTTTTTCAAAGGGGGAGGCTGGTTAAATTGCCTAATGGATTATCCGGGTTGATTGTAATTAATGATTATTCTTGATACCAATGTTATCTCAGAGCTTATGCGCGCAGAGTCCGATCCAAAAATTAAGGAATGGATAAAGGCGCAGTAGCCTATAAATCTTGGCTTAACCACTATCGCTATAGCAGAAATTCAAAGAGGGCTAGCCCGTTTGCCAAAGGGGAAACGCCGTTCTAAGTTGGAGCTTAATTTTGATGGTTTTATTACTGAAGCGTTTAGTGGGCGTGTTTTTTCTTTTGATGAAACCGCCGCTTACATTTATGGTGATATTGCAGCAAAACGTGAAAAAGAAGGTTTTAATACTGATGCTGTTGATTTAATGTTAGCTGCTATCGCCAAAAGCAGAAATGCTTCAATTGCGACAAGAAATACTAAGGATTTTGAAGGGTGTGGGATTAAGATCATTAATCCTTGGAAGTAGATTAAACGATAGAAATACCCGCCAATTTCCATAACGTACAAAAATTCAGGGAACACAATACATAATTGCTAGGATAGGTAATGTGTCCCCTGAACTTTTTGTCGACGCTTAAATTTCAGCATTGATCTCCGATCAGAAAAAATTGGGTCTACGGCAACCAGCGGGTGCGGGGTCAGGCCTTACAAATTACACAGCGGATGTAAAATGTAAGGCCTAACGGTTTTTTGACCCTGCACCACGTTTGTTAGATTAATTCCCATTTAAAATCAAAGAGTAATTACCACTCTTTCAATTGCGTCCATCATTTCTTTGCGTGCTTCTCTTTTTACCTGAACTCTTTGACCAGAAAGACTCAATTTCCCGATTGGCATATCATAAAACGGGCAGCCTCTAGCAAAGGCAACGACACCTGTTGTACCAAAATCACGTACATCGACGGTCCCAGATTCAGGTGTATTAAAAGTAAAGTACTGAGGATATTGTTTTATAAGTTCCTCCAAGTCAGAGTTAATACCAACCAAAACGGCATTGTACGCCGACGAAGTCCCCATATATTGAGTAAGGCGATTTTTTATAATGAGATGGACTTTCGGCAGGTTTCTTTTTGCGTCATTGAGTTTCTTGGCAAATGTATATTTAGCATATATTTCAGAGGGTAGTTTAAGTCCATAAATTAATGAAAATGCATTTTGTATAGCTCTTCTCGAAGAGTCATCCGCCATTACTGGAAGCACTACACGATCTGAAGCCGCAAGAGCGATTTGGGTATACATAGAAAAACTAGGATTGGTATCGATGAATACATAATCATATTCAAGAAGAGCAAGAAAATCTTTTAACCAATCTATAACCCCAAGCCACGCATTCACACCTGGGATGTCCGCATTTGCAAGAGTGTTCATTGCAATTGCTTGAAGCTCTAATAATGGATCGCCGCAGACCAAATCTATATTTTCCGGAATAGCGGTATTGAATTTATATGGCGTGGTTATGAAATTATTAGCTGCAAAAGCTGGCGGAGTGAATGGGGCGCTCAACCTTAAATCGAAATACCCGCCAATGCTAGCTCGAGGTATCCCTCCTTGATTAATTAGGAGGTTTTTGCTTCCGTTATTTTCTTGCCCACCTAATAAAATCTCTGAAAGATTTGCTTGAGGGCACAAATCAACAACAAGAATTTTCTTGTCTGGATTCTTGTTGGCGAAACGACAAACAGTTTGGTAAGTTAAACTAGTTTTGCCTGTTCCACCCTTATTGTTCCAAATCGAATAAGTAATCATAATATCTCCAAATATGCATTTATGTCACTTTTGGACTATACAATGTCCTTTATTGACAGGCAAGTGTATTTTTTGGACAAAACGTAGAATAGTTGGACAGAGAAAGGGGCGGGTCTTGCAATCATGTACTTTAGATTTCGGGAATCAGGAGGCCAAGGTAAAGTAACATACCGTGGTAATCACTAGCGCTCCAATAAGATTGAGCGCTAGTCCTTTTCGCGCCATTTGCTGAATGCTGACTTTACCAGTACCAAAAATGATGGAGTTGGGGGCAGTCGCAACCGGCAACATAAAAGCGCAACTGGCACTGATTACTGCTGGCACCATTTTACAGCAGGTTCAATATTGGCAGCGATTGCTGCTGCAGCCAGAATCGGCATGAGTAACGTTGTTGTCGCTGTGTTGCTGGTAGCTTCAGTAAGAAAAGTGATAAAAAGACAAATAGCGCCAATCATCAAATAAGGGGGTACATCCGACAGGCCGGTAAGCATTTGTCCCAATTGTCCGCTTAGCCCCGAAACCACGAATCCTTTAGCTAGACAACTTCCTCCTCCAAACAACAGCAGCACTCCCCATGGAATCTTGACTGCAGTTTCCCAGTTTAGCAACCGTTCACCTCGGCCATTGGGCACCAAAAACATAACGACAACTGCAATCAACGCTACAGACGCATCATTTGCCTGCGGTAAATTAAACCATTTACTCCAGCCACCAAACGGCTCAGAGCGTGTGATCCACGCAAGTGCCGTCAACGCGAACACCCCCAATACTCTTTTTTCCTCACTCCGCCAATTCCCGAGCTCCGGTAATACGAGCAACTTTCTGTGGGTCAAGTTACGGGTCAACCAAAAACCCATTATCGGCAGGTACAGCACGACGATCGGCAACGACCAGCCCATCCACTGGGTAAACCCAATCTCAGTACCCACATTCTCCGAATAAACCTGCATAAAGATAAGATTGGGAGGTGTGCCGATCGGGGTGCCAATTCCCCCTAGGCTGGCGGCATATGCCATCCCTAGAAGGAGTGGCTCGGAAACGTCAGTCAGTTTAATAGCTAAGCAGGAAATATTCTAATGCTTCAGTAAGACTGATAGAGGACGTCTCTAAAATTTCGTCATGCCCGCGAAGGCGGGAATTAATAACTTGAAAACAGCTTATAAATCAGTTTGTTATTTATTTACGCCTTCGCAGAAATGAGGTAAATTTTCACTCTTAGTGGTGCCATAGCAGCATTGATTTCCAGGCTATATACTGTGTTCCCTGAATTTCCCTCTGAATCCCTTATCTCTGACAGAGATGGTAGAGCGGATCGCCAGACCGGAATGCCGCCATCGTTGCGGCTTATGCGACGGATAGTGATCCATACCAGTAAATTGTCGAGCAATTCGGGGTACACTTCACAATGGTTAGAAGATTTGTTCGGCAAGCAAGAGGATGGTGAGGGTAGAAGTACGTGCTACATAGCTAGATAATCACCTGACCCGACCACTTTTGCTTTCTAATTGCCTGAAAACTCCCCACTGACTTTTGACGACATCTTGAAATCAATGCCAAATGACAAAATCTGAAATTAAATTTACCGTTACCCGCGACGACAAAAAGGTACCCGAAAAAATCGACTGGAGCGCGTCTGATATCCAGGAACAAACTGCCGAATCTAATGCAGTTATGATTGCCCTTTGGGATGGCAAGGAGAGGAATACGCTGCGTATTGATTTATGGACTAAAAGCATGATGAAAGAGGATATGAAGAAGTTTTATCATCAAAGCCTATTATTCATGGCAGATAATTTTGAACGTGCGACCGGAGATGTGGAAGCCTCACAAGCAATGCGAAATTTTGCCCAGATGCTTGGCGAAAAAATGAATCTGGTTATGGAAAATAAATTTTTTGCTCTAAAAAACGATTAAATCAACCAAAGTTTCTATTTCACCCCTATCAATAATCCAGCACCGTTACATCGAGGGTTGTGACATATAGCATCTGAATTTTTCCGTGCATAATATTTTTATATTTCATTTTTTAAGTTAAGCTTGCAACCTTTTTTCTGCTATACCAATGCTCGTAATTTCATCAGTTCATGCTGTGCATAACGGTCTGGTTGGTGCAGGCTGCAAGAGGACAGGGAATACCGTATCAAGATCGCCCCGACAGGATAGACACTAGCGGGGAGTCAATGGCTTAAACGCCTTTCAACCAATATTTCTTTTAGGAGTTAATTAAAAATGACGAAATCTGAAATTAAATTCACAGTCACGCTTGACGACAACATGGTGGCAGAAAAAATAGACTGGAGCGCTTCTGATGCAAAAGCGCACAACACAAGCAAAGGCGTAATGATTTCAGTTTGGGATGCCAAGGAAAACAATACAATGCGTATTGATTTCTGGACCAAAGACATGATGGTTGAGGAAATGTGTCAGTTTTATCACCAGACTTTTTTGTCAATGGCTGATACTTTTGAACGTGCTACTGGAGAAACGGATGCAGCGCAATCAATGCGTAATTTTGCCCAGCAGTTCGGCGAAAAAGTAAATCTGTTCGCAAATAAAAAATTTGATGCATAACGTCAATACAAGAAGAATGTGCAGTAGTACATTCTTTCACCGATAAATTGAATTATTACAGTAAAGAGGAAAATTATGAAAACAATCGGTGAACTAAAACAAGCCCTTGAAGATCTGCCGGATGATCGTGTGCTGAAGGCGCAAGTAATGGCCAAAAACGGGAGCGCCTGGACACTGGATGTCGAACTATGCGCTTTGGTACCTGTGGGCTCAAGTGCGCCAGGAGAATCTATGGCGGTGCTAAGACTAACCCACCCAGACTTGGAAACCATGCCAGAGTGGCCGGCACCTATGTGATAGGGCACTTACCCAAGTCATTATGGATATAACCCTGCTTATCGTTGCCTTCATTCTCGGTATTATTGAAGGTCTGACCGAATTTCTGCCCATTTCCAGTACTGGTCACCTGATCATTGCTGGCGACTTGCTCAACTTTAATGATGAGCGGGGCAAAGTATTCATGATCGTAATTCAGCTGGGTGCGATTTTGGCTGTGGTATGGGAATTCCGAGCCAAGCTATTGACAGTGACGCGTGGCTTAGTGGTGCGCGAACCTGTAGCCTGGCGCTTTGCCAGTAACTTGCTGGTGGCACTTATGCCAGCAGTTGTGCTTGGGCTAATATTTCACCACTGGATCAAGACTTATCTGTTTAATCCTTATACGGTGGCGTTTGCGCTAATAGGGGGAGGGCTGGTTATTCTGTGGGTGGAAAAACGAGCATTTCACCCACGGATTAATAGTGTTGAAGATATGCGCTGGCAAGATGCAATCAAGATTGGATTTGCCCAGTCGTTGGCCATGTTTCCTGGCGTTTCCCGCTCCGGCGCGACCATTATGGGCGGGATGATTTTTGGACTTGATCGACGAGTTGCGACCGAGTTTTCTTTCTTCCTTGCTATTCCTACCATGTTCGGGGCAACCGTCCTTGACCTTTACAAAAACTGGCATCTGCTATCAGCCAACGATTTGCCAATATTCGCAGTCGGATTTATTGGCGCGTTTGTTAGCGCCTATCTGGCAATAGCGGCCTTACTTAAATTTATTTCCAATCATACCTTTGTGGGGTTTGCTTGGTATCGCATTGCATTTGGCCTGCTGGTGCTGGTTACCGCCTACACCGGAGTTGTTGAATGGTAGGCTCTCCAGGCAATTAGCTACCGATAGCCCTTTAGGACTTAGCTCTGCTCCCACGGCAATTTACGTGCGCGCCAGCCACCTAGTACATTACGGTGCTTGTTGGTGTCTTTGTCGCCTTCAAAGCCTTCCAGTACGTTATAGGATTCGGCATAACCTGCTTCGGACGCAGCTATAGCAGCAGTATGAGATCGGGCGCCACTGCGGCATATGAATAATACCAATGCTTCTTTGTCCACTTGCTGCTCAAGCTGTGTTATGAAATACGGATTGAGTTTCATGCCGGGATAGGTAGCCCATTCAATTTCCGCTGCATCGGGGATATGCCCCACCCAGTCCAGCTCAGCCCGTGTGCGCACATCAACCAGTTTGCTGCTGGGCGCAATTTGCAGTATTTCATAAGCCTCATTCGGCAGCAGGGCACCCTCGTAGGGTAAGTTCATGTCTTTGGCGCGTTTTTGCGCGGCGTTCAAAATTGCTGTGATTTTCCCCACGACATTTCTCCGTTGTTGTTCGATATATAACCCGCAAGCATGGCTTACGGAGGACGCTTGCATACTATACTCAACACAGAAAAAATCCTATCCGCTCGTACCCTGCAAACTGCCAGGATCGAGATACTATATTGCCAGTTCGGCAAGATGCAGACGAACCCATGCTGATCGTACCTTTTTCCATCTACATCATCAGGCAAACACAGAAATAGTGCACATATATGGCATGCGCCCCGAAAAGGGCGCATATTTATATCCATTTATCCTTACGGATATGGCAAAATGCTGATTTTAGTGCCGGAATATGACGTTGAACACTACGTACTTGATTCCAAAGTTTAAGTTTGTTTAATTTTTCAGTTTAGTTTTTAACGTTTATGGAGAAAATGATTATGTCGAAGTCGGTTGCTGATGTTCTTAAGTTACTTAAAGACAACGAGGTTAAATTCGTTGATCTGCGCTTCACTGATACCCGTGGCAAAGAACAGCACGTTTCGATTCCGGCACATGTGGTGTCTGATAGTGATGACTGGTTCGAGACAGGCCACGCCTTTGACGGATCTTCCATTGCTGGCTGGAAAGGTATTCAAGCATCCGACATGCTGCTGATGGCCGATCCCGCATCCGCTTTTCTCGATCCTTTTATGGACGAAACCACAGTGGTGATGACTTGCGACGTCGTGGAGCCATCCGACGGTAAAGGTTATGATCGCGATCCACGCTCGATAGCCAAGCGTGCTGAAGCCTATTTGAAATCCACAGGGTTAGGCGATATATGCTACTTTGGCCCTGAACCTGAGTTTTTCATTTTTGATTCTGTAAACTGGCAAGTGGATATGTCTGGTTGCTTCTGCAAGGTTAATTCCGAAGAAGCAGCTTGGTCATCAGCAGAAAAATATGACAGTGGCAATACTGGCCATAGGCCCACGGTTAAGGGTGGTTACTTCCCAGTGCCCCCTGTCGATTCGTTACAAGATATGCGCTCTGCAATGTGTTTGATATTGGAGGAGATCGGCGTTCCTGTCGAAGTTCATCACCACGAAGTGGCGACCGCTGGCCAATGTGAAATCGGCACCCGCTTTGACAGTTTGGTAAATCGTGCCGATCAAACCCAGAAGCTTAAATATGTGGTGCACAACGTCGCACATCAATATGGCAAGACTGCGACCTTCATGCCCAAGCCTATTGTCGGTGATAACGGCTCAGGCATGCATGTTCATCAATCCATCTGGAAGGACGGGAAAAATCTGTTTGCGGGCAATGGATATGCTGGGCTGTCTGAATTCGCCCTGTATTATATTGGCGGTATCATCAAGCATGCCCGCGCGCTTAACGCCCTCACCAACCCCGGCACTAACTCCTATAAGCGTTTGGTTCCCGGCTTCGAAGCCCCAGTAAAGCTGGCTTACTCGGCTCGAAACCGCTCTGCCTCGATTCGCATCCCTTTCGTACAGAGTGATAAGGCACGCCGTATTGAAGTGCGCTTCCCGGATCCAACTGCCAATTCTTATCTGGCTTTTACCGCCATGATGATGGCTGGTTTGGATGGCATACAAAATAAAATTCACCCAGGTGATCCTGCGGACAAAAATCTGTATGACTTGCCCCCAGAAGAGGATGCAAAAATCCCAACTGTATGTTCCAGCCTCGAGCAAGCTTTGGAAGCGCTGAATAATGATCGCGAGTTCCTGACCCGCGGTGGCGTGTTTTCCAATGACTTCATTGATGCTTACATTGATTTAAAAATGGAAGAGGTGACTCGTTATCGTATGACAACGCATCCAGTTGAATTCGACATGTACTACAGCCTGTAACATTAATGTTTGCAACGGGCTTCTCGAAAAAGCCCGTTCGCTTTGTTTGCTACAGAATAGAGCGTGAATATTGCGTAAGCAAACAAAAGTCGTTATATTCCAACTATGCATTTTTCTCGCCACATCTCGCAATTGCATTCTACATCCAGCCTTCTGGCTGCGCTGTTACTGCGCGTCGCGCGCTAAATATACTACCTCCCCATAGTTTTGAAGCAGGCGGCATTCGGTCGAATTCTATTCGTCTGGATCGCGCGAATTAAATAATTGCAATGGAGTTCAGCATGAAAGAAAAATTAATAATATTTGATACTACCTTGCGTGATGGCGAACAAAGCCCTGGCGCGTCTATGACCAAGGAAGAAAAGATCCGCATCGCTCGGCAATTGGAAAAGCTGGGCGTTGATGTTATCGAGGCAGGATTTGCTGCTGCTAGTCCGGGTGACGCAAACGCAATTCGCAGTGTTGCACAAATTATTGAAAAATCAACTATTTGCTCGTTGGCGCGCGCTACTGAAAGTGATGTCCGCGCTGCCGGTGAAGCGATCAAGCCAGCCAAGTCTGGTCGGATTCATATCTTTATCGCTACTTCACCTATTCACATGAAAATGAAGTTGCGTATGCAACCCGACCAAGTGGTGGAAGCGGCAGTGAAAGCGGTGAAGCTCGCACTGGAATATACCGACGACATCGAATTTTCTGCCGAGGATGCGGTACGCTCGGAAATGGATTTTCTCGTCCGCATTTTTGATGCAGTGATTCAAGCGGGAGCAAAGACTCTGAACGTGCCGGATACTGTCGGTTACAGCGTTCCGGCTTTGTGGGGCGAGCGCATCAAACAGTTGATCGAACGTGTGCCGAATTCTGGGAAAGTCGTGTGGTCTACCCATTGCCACAACGATCTCGGTATGGCGGTGGCGAATTCTCTTGCTGCCGTAATGAACGGTGCGCGTCAGGTGGAATGCACCATCAACGGCTTGGGTGAGCGTGCAGGGAACGCCAGCCTGGAAGAAATCGTAATGGCAGTTAAGACGCGCCGCGATGTGTTCAGTTGCGATTCGCGTATAGATACCACGCAGATCGTACCGACTTCCAAACTTGTGTCCAGCATCACCGGTTATCCGGTGCAGCCTAACAAGGCGATTGTTGGCGCAAATGCTTTTGCGCATGAATCCGGTATTCATCAGGATGGTGTACTAAAGCACCGCGAGACTTACGAAATTATGCGTGCCGAAGATGTCGGTTGGAGCACGAACAAATTAACCCTGGGCAAGCTTTCCGGTCGCAACGCATTCCGCACCCGATTGCAGGAACTTGACATCGTGCTGGAAAGCGAGGAGATGGTGAACGACGCCTTTGCTCGTTTCAAAGAATTGGCTGATCGCAAGCGTGAAATTTTTGATGAGGACTTGCAAGCCTTAGTCAGTGAAAGCGTGGTGGCGCAAGTTAGCGAGCATTATCGCTTGGTATCATTGCGCGCGCATTCTGAAACTGGACTTCTGCCTGTGGCGCAGGTGCGATTGAATGTGGGCGGAAAGGAATTTGTCGCCGATGCTCAGGGAGGTGGGCCGGTAGATGCGACGTTCAAGGCCATAGATCAGATCGTGCAAAGTGGCATTGAATTGCAACTTTATTCGGTAAACAATATTACCAGTGGTACAGATGCGCAGGGGGAAGTGACCGTGCGGCTATCCAAGAGTGGTCGCATAGTCAATGGTCAAGGTGCAGACACTGATATCGTGGTAGCTTCCGCCAAGGCCTATCTTAACGCGCTGAATAAATTGGATAGTAAAGCGGAGCGCGCGCATCCGCAGGTGTGATTTACTGACTGATTCAGGTATGAGCGGCACGTCAGTAGGCGTGCCGTTTTCTTTCTGCCCCTGCACCCGCTCTGGAAGTCTTCCTTAGTCTGGTAGGCTCGAACGTTTTTCAAATTAGCCTCATTCAGGCTATGTGTGGGTAATTTTTAGTTGTTCAGAATCATTTCATCTTTATCAATCATAGCCTGAAGAAAGCGGTAGAGCTTTCTGCAGGAAGCATCAAGGGCGTCTTGTTACTGTTCAGTGATTTGAGGCCAGATGAGCAGGCAGAACTGGAGTAGTCTGCAAATGTCGTTTTCTTCTGTGACAATTATCCCCTTGCTTGCTTCTTTTCTTGGTTTCTTTGGACATGTTAGCCCATACTTTAAGGTCTTCCTCACTAAAATCCCTTAATTTCGGCCAATTAGTTCGTGATAATCACATGAGTGTAAAAAATTTGCTGATGTTTAAAGGAGGGTTAAGTATTGACATTGAGAGAGTCAGACTGATTTCTTCCAAAGAGAATTTTGTCAGCCAATCAATCGCCAAAACTTATCGCCTGATAAGCAACCTCAACCACTACTAGCTCTTCTACTCCGTCGGGGATATGCAGCATTACCACATCATCGATGCGCGCCTTTAGCAACGCTCGAGCTAGCGGTGATACCCAGCTAATCAATCCGCGCCCGGCATCCGCTTCATCCACACCGACTATGCTGTAGGTATACTCTGCGCCGTCCTGTCTGCAAACTGTGACCGTCGCACCAAAAAATACTTGATCACACGATTCTCGCTGCACCGGATCCACCACTGCGGAGTTTTCCAGACGCTTGGAAAGAAAGCGGATGCGCCGGTCTATTTCACGCAAACGCTTCTTGCCGTAAATGTAATCACCATTTTCCGAGCGATCGCCGTTGGATGCGGCCCAAGTAATGGTTTGCACCAACACCGGGCGCTCTACTTTCCATAGCTGATCAAGTTCATCTTTCAGACGCTGGTAACCAACGGGGGTGATGTAGTTTTTAACTCCTTGCGGAAGTGGTGATACTGACTGACCTTCTTCTTCGTCATGACTTTCGTCCGTTTCCTTGATAAAAGCTTTGCTCATGATCACCCGCCCTTTTGGATAGTCTCTATAATTTTAAAGGCTTTGTCTCAGGAGTGGGATCGGCCCACGCCATTACAAACACCAGCCCTACGGAAAGAGCCAGCATGAGCGCGTAGTAGTTGTGGGCCAGATTGACGTTGCTCAAACCTGCCAGCGCATGCATCCAGCCTACACCCCAGAGTTGCAGTCCGGCAATCCGGTTGAAAGTCCCGAGCCGATGGGCGGCAACCCACAGGCCAACCTGCAAAGCCAGCAAGCCCAACAGCCCCACAAGACCGCCGTCGATCGCGTTGTTCATATATTGGTTGTGGACGTGTCCCATAACGCGCACATGCGTGAATGCAACGCGCTGATCTGCCGGAAGATCGTCTCCGGCCCGGTGAATGCGACGTGCACGCTCAGTGGCACCAAGACCGATCCAGGGCGACTCGACGAAGCCCTCCCACCCCAACCTGAAGAGAGCGATCCTTGCACCGAGCGAGGTGTTGTAATTTTTGGTTTGAACTGCCGATTTGACCTCTTGCAAGGCAATGTTCAAGCGCATGGGGTCGCCAGGCAGGTTCAGCGCAGCCGTGACCAACAGGCCTGACAGCAACGCCGCAGCGGCCACTCTGTGGTATGAATGGTGGATGTTTGCCTTGTGGCGGCGGTGCATCCATATGGCGAGGAACAGTACCCATAACAGCACACCGAAAGCGCCGCGCGATTGGCTCAGCAACACACTGCCCAATCCGCAAAAAACACCCGCACCCCAGAGCCATCGGCGGCCCTTGGCCTCTTGCGCGTCAAAGGCTCGTGGCAGCAGCAGACAAACTAGAAAACTTATGGCCACAGCCCATGGAATCGGATTTACCGGCAAATGGCGCCCCCGTATGGCGGCCAGCAGAAAAGCCAGAGCACAGGCCAGCACTATCGCATACAACAGTCGCGCACCCGTCCGGCCGTTGGGCGCAGGTGGACATGCACGGGCAATAACATAGATCGACACCGCCGCCAGCATCAGCCGCAACACAACATCAAGATCCATCGAAACCTTACAACAAGGTTCCTGCCAGATGATGGATTGCGTCGTCCAGAGTGACGCGGAGATCATGCTGCCCGTCAACCAGGCAGTTGCGGCGGACATCATGGCGGGCGTCCCCCGCTGCCCGGCGCCATCGGTCACTGCCAATGCCAGCAGGCCCAGCATGAGCCAACCCCATGCGGCAATCCAGGAATGCAAAGGCGACAACGCAACGGCCAGCCAAAGAATGCCTAGCAAAATACGCACCATAAAAGTCCGAAATCGGGTTTTTTGCATCAGAATGGCTCAAGCATCGGTTGTCTCTTGCGGGCACCACCTCAGCGCGGGATGTCCGAAGCCAGGCTTTCCCGGTCATAGTCCAGCGCCACATACCGAAAGAATCCTTCTGCTGACACGAACAGGCAATGCACGAATCCAGCTCCGCCGCACAGAAAGCCCAAGTGGAACACATACAGGCGGATGAACATCGACGCGGCCGAAACCAGCCCGCGCAGCACACCCCCGCGCTGGCCCTGCGCGGCGCGCTTGGCCGCCCCCAGCATGGCGTACTGCGTCATTTTTTCCATGCTTCCGCGCACGGTCTCGCGCGAGTAATGCAACAGCTTGGCCCGCATCAGATGCCGCGGCACACGGGCGTCGCCGGGCGCGGGATGCAGCACGGCTTGTTCGTGGACGGCTCCCACGTATTCGCGCAGCATATCGCGACGGAACAACCGCTCCACCTTCGATTGGGGACGAAAAAATTTCAATTCACGGCCAAACACCACCATGCGCCACTGAATCCGCCAGACCGCGCGTTTACCAGAACGGACATTGACAAGAATTTCTTCCTGCAACGCCGGCGTGATGACTTCGTCGGCATCAAGGAAGAACACGTAGTCCCCATTGGCGTGCGTCAGCTGATGGTTGCGCTGAACGGCGAAACCTTGCCAGTCGTCATGCACCCAAACCTCAGCACCCATGATCCGGGCGCGCTCCACGGTGCCGTCGGTGCTGCCGCTGTCCACCACCACGATCTGGTCAGCGAAGGCCGCGCTGCGCAGGCAGCTCTCGATGCGAGGGGCATTATTTTTGGTGAGCACGGCCACGGTCAGTGTCAGTGGCGGCGTAGCCAAGCTGTCAGGCAATGACCGCACCGCCATTAATGCCTCGCGTGAATCACTCCGCCTACCTTGAGCGGATACGCCGTGCCACAATACGGACATTTGACCTCGCCCGTGTGTGCCATATCCAGATAGACCTTGGGACGAAAGTTCCAAATATTCATGCCGGCCTTGGGACTCGGTCAGAACACGCCACCTTGGGCGTTTAGGTCTTTAGTTAAAATTTCAACAATAACGTTGTGCATGATCAAACTTTCGTAAGCCAATGTGCGTACTGGAGGAGGATAAAGAATAGGAATTTCAACCGTATAAGTCGAAGTATCCATGACCACCGCACTCCGGTCAACACCAATTTTTAGTCTAACTCCAACAGAAAATCTGAATTCAGTGCCCCCCCCTCCACACACAAGGACGAAAACTTCTCAGAATTCACAACACAGATCATCGCAGATACTGGGACCTCACGAGGTTGTTGCATAATGAAAGCACATTAGCCAAAATATTTAGAGTGAAATTAACGGCCGCATCTGTCTGCGCGTCCTTTAACCAGTGCTCCAATGTGGAAACAGGCATCGACAACCGCTAGGCAGCTTCCTTCTGGCTTAACCTTTCTTCTGTGACTTGCTTGACCGCCAGTTCACGAATTTATTTCTTTAAATTGTGCTTGGTACTCACTGTTTCATCTCACACCTCAGATTTAAGTTTAACAAAACATTGGTGTCCATTTTTCCCAGCCTACCTCAAACAGTTCCTCACGGGCGCCGTGAATCACCGACTGCTAAAGCATCAAATTCATCAATGCAGCTTTATACGTTGCCACTCAGATTAATTTTCTCTAACACCTCTATCAGAAGCACTTTAAATAAAACAAAACTTATACTACGCAAGCGGCACTTTTCGCCACGCTGGACAACAATCTTACAGGGGTCAGCCGTTGCTCCACTAGATCGGCCACTCCGATGAAACGCCCTGCTCCATATAATCGAACTTTACCGTCCAGCTTCGCTGTATCAATGATGAGCCGTTGCCCCTGAGCGATGCGGGTCACTTGCGCCGCATCCAAATCAAGCACCGGTAGATCCTGCAGCAAGCTATCTAACGGCAAAATATATGCCTCTCGTTCTAGCATAGTTACCGACTCCATCTGAGCCAAGTTATGCGCACCCTCAAGGCTAAATCTGCCAATCACTGTGCGGCGTAATCCTTGCAGGTGTGCACCACACCCCAAAGCCGATCCAATATCTTCGGCCAGCGTGCGCACGTAAGTGCCCTTGCTGCAACGCACTGTAATCTCCATCTCGTTACCAGCGAAACGCTCCAGCACCAGTTCGTGTATGATCACGTTACGGCTTGCACGTATTACAGTTTCGCCCTTACGAATGTACTCATATAGTGGTTTCCCCTGATGTTTAATGGCGCTATGCATAGGCGGGATCTGCTGAATTACACCGATAAATTTACATAATACCGAGCGTACTTCTGCCTCATCCAGCGCTACAGGACAGGTGCTGGTGATTTCGCCCTCGGCATCGCCCGTGGCAGTCGTCTGCCCAAGCCGAATCAACGCGCAATAGGTTTTATCAGCCTCCAGCAGCGAGCTGGTGAACTTTGTTGCCTCGCCAAAACAAACGGGTAGCAGACCAGTCGCCAGAGGATCCAGCGTACCTGTATGACCCGCCTTCTCCGCTTGAAACAGGCGGCGTACCTTTTGCAAAGCGATATTGGAGCTGAGTCCTAGAGGCTTGTCGAATAACATAACGCCATCTAACGGACGCATTATGGGAGCCATATTAGTTTCTCGAAACGTCCTTCACTGCCACCTTATCAGGAGGAAGCGAGTGGTCAACTACGCCTTCTTTTGACAAAAGGTCCAAAGGAGCTATGGAAGGACTGTGAGATGTTTTGTCGCTGGCGACTGCTTGATCAATAAGTTGCGACAAATGCGCGCCACGCTCGATCGACGGATCGTAAATAAAATGCAGTTGCGGCATAATGCGCAGCTTCATTGCATGTGCGAGTCGACTACGCAAATAACCGCTAGCACGCTCCAAACCTTGCTGCACTGCAGCGCTTTCACCGTCCATGATGGTATAAAACAACTTGGCGTGGGAATAATCCTTGGTCACCTCAACTCCCGTAATGGTGATCATACGCACGCGAGGATCTTTCACATCCAGGCGCAACAGCTGAGCCACCTCGCGCTGAATCTGCTCGGCTATTCTGTCAGTCCTAGTGTAGCCTTTAGGCATTCAGAGGACGTGCCACTTCAATTATTTCAAATGCTTCAATCTGGTCGCCCACTTCGAGGTCATTAAAATTACGCAACGACAAGCCGCACTCGAAATTCGATCGCACCTCCTTGACGTCATCCTTAAAGCGTTTCAACGAATCCAGTTCACCAGCATGAATAACCACATTGTTACGCAACACTCGTACCTGAGCATTACGCTTGATTATGCCATTGGTCACGTAGCAACCGACCACGGTGCCAATCTTTGAGATGACGAATACCTGGCGTATTTCCACCATACCAAGGATAACTTCCTTTTTTTCTGGAGCCCGCATGCCTGACAGGGCCGCTTTAATAACATCTACCATTTCGTAGATGATATTGTAGTAACGCACATCTACGCCGGCAGATTCCGCCAGCTTGCGCGCAGCAACGTCGGCTCGGGTATTAAAACCAATCACGATGGCCTTAGAAGCCAGCGCCAAGTTAATGTCAGATTCGCTGATCGCACCTACCGCACTGTGAATCAGATTAACTTTCACCTCATCGGTGGATAGTTTTTGCAGGGCATGTGCAATCGCTTCACACGAGCCCTGCACATCAGTCTTGATAATTAATGGCAGCATCCGCACTTCGCCTTCTGCCATCTGTTCGAACATATTTTCCAGCGTAGCGGCCTGCTGCTTGGCTAGTTTCACAGCACGGAACTTGCCTTGACGGAACAAGGCAATTTCACGTGCCTTTTTCTCATCTGAAAGTACCAGCACACTTTCACCAGCAATAGGCACTTCGGATAACCCCTGAATCTCCACTGGGATCGATGGCCCGGCCTCATTTATTGCCTTGCCATTCTCATCCAGCATGGCACGAACGCGCCCGGATACAGCGCCTACCAACACTGCATCACCTCGCTTCAAGGTGCCTGACTGTACCAGTATAGTCGCCACCGGCCCTTTACCCTTGTCCAACCTGGCTTCAATCACAATACCCTTGGCCAAGCTTAGTTTGGGTGCAGTGAGTTGCAGCAATTCAGCTTGCAATGACACACTTTCCAACAAGGAATCGATACCCAGTCCGTTCTTTGCAGATACTTCAACAAACATGGTGTCACCGCCCCAGTCTTCTGGCACCACGCCCTCTGCAACCAATTCTTGTTTTACACGTTCGGAATTAGCATCGGGTTTATCAATCTTAGTCACTGCTACCACGATAGGTACGTTAGCTGCCTTGGCATGGTTGATTGCCTCTTTGGTCTGAGGCATTACTCCATCGTCAGCTGCCACCACTAATATCACTATGTCAGTCACTTTTGAGCCGCGTGCTCTCATTGCCGTAAATGCCTCATGACCCGGCGTATCAAGAAAAGTAATCATGCCGCGCGGGGTATTTACATGGTAAGCGCCAATATGCTGCGTGATGCCACCCGACTCGCCGCTGGCCACACGGGTTCGACGAATGTAATCTAGCAATGATGTCTTACCATGATCAACGTGACCCATTACAGTAACTACCGGAGCGCGCGGTTCGAGAGGTGTATTTTTGTGATCATCAGATTCTGTCAAGTAAGCGCCAGGATCATCCACTTTAGCTGGTTTGGCTATATGCCCCAACTCTTCCACCACAATCATCGCAGTTTCCTGATCCAGCACCTGATTAATGGTCACCATGGAACCCAATTTCATTAGTGCCTTAATAATTTCAATGGCTTTGATTGACATTTTCTGTGCCAATTCCGCGACACTTATTGTTTCAGGCACCATTACCTCATGCACAACTGGCTCTGTCGGCAAGGAAAAAGCATGCTGGGCAGTCTCTTCTTGTTTGACATGCTTAGCGTGATGGCGCGAGCTAACTTTTGCACGGCCAGCCGTCCAACCACCAGGTCGCGCATCTACGACTGCGGGGGTGCGCTTCTTGTGACCAGCCTCAGTCCATGGACTGACTTTGTCTGGGATTGCAGTTTTAACACCTTTTTTGGCCGCTGGTCGAGTCACCTTGTCACCAGGCTTGGGCATAGGCTTATGCAATGTACCTTCGGCCAAATCAGGCTTAGCAACAGAGATTGCCTCTACTTCGGGAATTGAAACCACCTTGGTTTCTGGCTCTTGAATGGGAAGCACCACAGGTTCGATAACTGGCGTCGCTTTGCGTTTGGCGTGCTCTTTCTTGGCCTGGACTTCAGCGGCTTGGCGTGAGGCCAACTCTGCCTGATTACGTGCCTCTTCATTACGCAGAGCAATCTCCTGCTCGCCCAATATGTCGGCTCTTGAAGTCTTTGGTATTACTTGCGCTGGGGAAACCTTTGATATATCAGCAACTGGCTGTTCTATATGGGCAGCTGTGATTGGTGCAACCACGCGCTTCTTGCGCACTTCAACCTGAATGGTACGAGCCCTGCCCGTGCTATCCGACTTTTTGATCTCTGATGTTTCACGGCGAGTCAATGTAATTTTTTTATTATTGGCGCTGCCACTGCCATGCGTACTATGCAGATGCTCCAACAGCTGCGCCTTATCCTGTTCCGATATGCTGTCTGATTCCTGCTGCCTGGCAACCCCGGCAGCCTGTAGTTGTTCAAGCAGCAATTCAACTGGCAAGCCAAGCTCACCAGCAAACTGCGCTACATTCATTTTTCCCATTACCACCCCTTAACCCCAAAAATTTGAGACTTATAGCGCTCAATACTCAGCAAAATCCATTAGCCAGAACAGTTTTACATTAAATTCGCTCATGGTATGTCTCCACCAAGCAATATTTTGTTCTATCGGATATGCATAAATGACCGCATTGGCTCTTTACTAAATTTCTATATTCAATAAAACATGGAATATGGATCATGCAGTTTTATGGTAACGCTGGTCAATATAATTACACTTAGCTAACTCCATTAAGCAAACCAAGGAGCGCGTGCAGCCATAATTAACCGATTTGCGCGTTCTTCATCCATACCCGCCTGCTCAACCAGCTCGTCCACGGCCAAATCGGCAAGTTGTTCCTGTGTGTAGATTCCTTTGCTAGCCAGAACACGAGCAGTATGCTCGTCCATACCGTCGAGTTTAACTAAATCTTCAATGTTATGTTCCACCTGCTCTTCATTGACAATTGCCGCAGTTAACAGGGCATTACGCGCACGGCTGCGCAATTCATTCACTGTTTCTTCATCAAGTGATTCGATTTCCAGCATTTCGTTCAGTGGCACATAAGCCACTTCTTCTAATGTGTTAAAACCTTCTTGAACTAGAATATCTGCCACCTCTGCATCCACATCGAGCTTGTCAATGAATAAATCACGCACCTTGGAAAATTCCTGCTCATTCTTCTGGCTGGATTCCTCTACAGTCATAATATTAAGCTCCCATCCGGTCAGCTCACTAGCCAAGCGTACATTCTGGCCATTTCGTCCAATAGCCTGCGCAAGGCTTTCTTCTTCAACGACCACATCCATGCTGTGATTGTCTTCATCTACCATAATGCTGGCTACGTCAGCCGGAGCCAATGCATTAATAACACTTGTAGCGGGGTCTTCCGACCACAATACAATATCAACGCGCTCTCCCGCCAACTCATTGGTTACAGCTTGCACACGCGAGCCGCGCATACCCACACAAGTGCCAATCGGATCTATGCGTTTATCATGGGAGCGTACCGATATCTTTGCGCGAATTCCTGGATCGCGCGCAGCACTAACTATCTCCAACAACCCCTCCTCCACTTCAGGAACTTCAAGCTCGAACAATTTAATCAAAAATTCTGGCGTAATGCGCGACAGGGTAATTTGCGGTCCACGTATTGAACGATCCACACGCAATAAATACGCGCGCACACGATCGCCAACGCGCATATTTTCTTTTGGTATCATCTGATCACGCGGCAATAACGCTTCAATCTTACCGAATTCAATGATGGCATTTCCACGCTCGGTACGCTTCACAGTACCGGACACCAAATGCTCTTTTCGCTCCATAAAGTCACTCAGAATCTGTTCGCGCTCAGCATCACGAATTTTCTGAAAGATCACTTGCTTAGCTGCTTGTGCACCTATGCGTCCAAAGTCAATGGACTCTAATGGCTCTTCGATAAATTCTTCCAGCTGGATATCCGGATTACGTTTACGAGCCTCGCTTAGCTTGATATGCAGATCAGGCGTTTCGAAAGTTTCATCATCCATTACTTGCCAGCAACGAAATGACTCATATTCACCAGTGTTACGGTCAATACTGACACGCACATCAGATTCTTCGGCAAAACGCTTCTTGGTAGCAGACGCCAAAGCAGATTCCAGCGCACCAAACACTACTCCCTTGTCCACATTTTTTTCACGCGCCAAGGCGTCAACCAATAATAAAACTTCACGACTCATCACTGCCTCCAACCAACCCGAATGTTTTTTAAACTAACGCGCTCACTCGCATATTTTTGATATGCTTATTTAATAGCTATATTAAATTTTGTTTCACCCACGAAAATGTGCAACCACATTGTCCTTTCATATTGCGGGGCCAGACAAACAAAAATCTTTTTGTCATATATTGCAACGATAACGCGTAAAAACGAATTTTAAAAACATTTGGCTCAAGCATATCGTTCGCCGCAAGCAAACGGTAATTACGTCAAAATGTAGGCACTAAACGCGCCTTATCCAAATTGGACAGCTCAATCAGCACCAGCTTGCCATCCACATCTAATGGCAATACACCCTCCTGAAGGTTACCGAGAACACCGATGAAATTCTTACGGCCTTCCAACGGGACACGCAATTTTAGCTGCGCCTTCTTACCGCAAAAGCGTACGAAATCTGCTTCCTTCTTGAGTGGACGATCCAGTCCCGGAGATGATACTTCAAGGCGCCCGAAATCCACCCCCTCTACCGCAAACAAGCGTGTCAACTGGTGACTGACCAATTCACAATCCTTTACCGTAATTCCCGCTAGGTTATCTAGCAGCACTCGCATCAAACCCCTGCCAGATACTTCAAAGTCAACTAACTCATACCCCAAGCCAGTCACCGTCGTTTCCACCAATCTCGCTACATCCATAATCATGCCCACAAATAAAAAACGGGCCTAGGCCCATCTGGAAATCTGCTCGGATTATAGCAAAAATAATCTGTTAGTGGAAATTGACCTCGCCACGTCTTTCATTGTGCAAGTACCGTGGGGGTCGATTTATTTGGGCTATATCATCATTAGTCATTTTCATCTTCATCTTGGCTAAGTCGCAATTATCTATATGGTTCTTGGTAACCAGATAATAATAACGAATGTCTCGTTATCCATTAAAATCGTACTCAACTCGGATTGCCGCGGAAAAATCATGGCCCACGACTACAAAGAAAGCAGTACAGCCACCTTATTCTCCGCGCTCAACTTGTTCGATAGACCGCCAATTCCCCAGCGCCAGCAGCCACATCACCACACCGAGCGCTTTAGCTATTACATCAGATAGATAAAGAAATACCAAGGCACCACATCTGAAAAGAAAAGGGCAATAGTGCTCTCCGGAAGCTTTTCGTACCAATCGTAAGCTTGACTGAATAGATGAAGCACTACTCTAGCAAAGCGATTATTGCTCGGATTTCTCGATGTAACTCGGACAAATTAGCGGATGACTGAAGCAGTTGTGACTGAGAATCTTCTACCCGTTGCTCGATAACGTTATCCAGACGGCCACGTGCTCCATTGATAGTAAAACCCTCTTCATACAGCAATTGCCTGATACGACGAATGAGTAAAACTTCATGATGCTGGTAGTAGCGCCGGTTACCACCCCGTTTAACTGGTTTAAGCTGGGTAAACTCCTGCTCCCAATAACGCAACACATGCGCCTTCACGCCGCACAAGTCACTTACTTCACCAATAGTGAAATAACGCTTCGCCGGAATCGATGGCAGGATAAACTTAGGCTTGTGGTTTTCCATGATAGTTTATCTCTACCATGCTCTTGAGTTTCTGGCTAGGATGAAAAGTCACTACGCGGCGTGCCGTTATGGGGATGTCTTCTCCTGTCTTTGGATTGCGCCCAGGTCGCTGGGGCTTATCCCGTAACTGAAAATTACCAAAACCGGACAATTTGACACTTTCACCATGTTCTAGTTGAGCACGAATTTCCTCAAAATAGGCCTCAACCATATCCTTGGCTTCACGTTTATTCAAGCCAACTTTTTCAAATAGTAAATCCGCGAGTTCTGCTTTGGTCAATGTCATTGATCACCCCTTATATTCGTAACTGCGCGCCATGCTGTTGCAAAACCGCGGCCAAGCGCGCGATGCTTAGTTCAATTTCACTATCAATTAGTGTTTTTTTAGTATCTTGCAATAACACACGGAAAGCAAGGCTTTTTTTTCCATCCCCCACACCTTTACCACGATACTGATCAAACAGCGCTAGCTCTGTCACATAATTGGTATTACTACTTAGCATGGCATCCAATAGAGATTGAACCGTTACACTTTCATCCACGACTACGGCAAGATCGCGGCGCACCGGCAGAAACTTGGAAATTTCGCTGACATGCGGTACATCGACTGATATCAGAGCATTCAGCTCAACCTCAAACCACATCACTGCCTGCGAAATTTCATACTGCTGCAACCACTGCGGGTGCAACTCCCCTATCCAACCCACCGCCTGCCCATTACGCAAGATTTGCGCAGAGCGTCCAGGGTGAGAAGCGGGGTGCGGGGACGCCAAAAAACTTAATGGGGCTGGAGAAAACAACGCTTCTACATCTGCCTTTACATCGTAAAAATCTACGCTACGTGCTGCCACACCCCATTGTTCCGGCAACGCAGTGCCGTAAGCCAATCCGGTCACATGTTCGTGCTGTGCATAACTGCCAGCCTCGGCGACAAAACAAGCACCCATCTCGAACAGGCGGACACGTGGCTCCTTGCGTGCGAGGTTGGATCGCAAAGCGGCGAGCAACCCACCCAGCAAACTGCTGCGCATCACGCTCATCTGGCTGGCGATTGGATTCTTCAAAGCGACCGGTGCGGTATTGCCGCACAGGTCGCGCTCCCACTCCGCGTCCACAAAAGCGTAGGTGATTGCTTCCTGGTAGTCGCGCAGCACCAGCGCCTGGCGCACCTTCGCCAAGGGGCGCTGCGCCTCGGCCAGCGGCAACATGGTCATGCGCACTTGCGGCGGCACAGCTTGTATTCGCTCGTAACCATGTACGCGTGCGATTTCCTCGATTAGATCTTCCTCAATGGCGATATCGAAACGGTAGCTGGGCGGTGTGACACTGAATTCGTCGCCTTTTTGCTGAGCAGCCATACCCAAGCGCAGCAGCAACTGCGAGATTTCCTGCGCTTCAAGTGACATGCCCAACACGCGCTCGATCCGTGGCAGGCGCAATTTCACCGGATTGCGCGCGGGCAATTCACCCAGCACCTCACTCACCACACCAGCTTGTCCGCCGCAGATATCAAGAATCAATTGCGTGGCCCTGTCTAATGCTTCCTTAGTAGCTGCAAAATCCACACCGCGCTCGAAACGGAAAGAAGAATCAGAGCCGAAACCCAAGCGACGGGACTTGCCGACAATCACGCCAGGTGTGAAGAACGCGCTCTCCAGAAAGATATCCGTGGTCGCATCGTCCACCGCACTTTCCGCTCCGCCCATCACGCCTGCCAATGCAATCGGCTGCATATCATCAGCGATCACCAGCATGTCTTCTTGCAGGTTCACAACTTGCTCATTGAGCAGCTTCAGGCTTTCACCTGCACGTGCGAAACGCACTTCGATGTCGCCGTTCAATTTGTTCAGGTCAAAAGCATGCAACGGCTGACCCAACTCGAGCAATACGTAGTTGGTCACGTCCACCAGCGCACTGATGCTGCGCAAACCGCAACGCTCCAGACGCTGCACCATCCATGCTGGCGTGGCTGACTTCGCGTTTACTCCGGCAATCACGCGTCCCGCATAGCGTGGGCAAGCGGCTAATGCAGCCACCCGGATCTTGCAGCTACGGTCGCAGCCTTGTTTGAAATCTGCCTGGGGCAAAGCTAGTAACGGTGAGCCTGTCAAGGCAGAAACTTCGCGCGCGATGCCATACAACGACAGACAATCGCTGCGATTTGGCGTCAATTTGAGTGTGATCTGATGATCGTCAAGATCAAGGTGCTCGCGTATGCTCTGCCCGACCACTGCATCAACAGCTAACTCCATAAGACCCTGGCTCTCTTCCGCCAAGCCGAGCTCCTTTTCCGAGCACATCATGCCAAACGATGCGACGCCGCGCACCTTGGCCTGCTTGATCTCGATGCCCGGCAGTTTCGCTCCGACCAGCGCGCAAGGCGCTTTCATACCGACACTGACGTTCTGCGCGCCGCACACGATGCTCACCGGCTCGGCTTGGCCTATGTCCACGGTCAACACGTTTAGGCGGTCGGCATCAGCATGCTTGTCCTTGGTCAACACCTGTGCTACGATGATTTTGTCGAAAGCTGGCGCAACCGCAGCCATCGCCTCTACTTCCAACCCAGCCATTGTCAACAGGTGTGCTAGCTCATCGCTGGAGAGCGATGGGTTGACGAATGAGCGCAGCCAGGATTCGGAAAATTGCATAATTAATTAAACTGTTTGAGGAATTGCAGGTCATTTTCGAAGAACAACCTGAGGTCATTCACGCCGTAGCGCAGCATAGCCAGGCGCTCCACGCCCATACCGAAAGCAAAGCCGATGTATTTCTCACTGTCGATACCGACGTGCTTCAGTACGTTCGGATGCACCATACCGCAGCCGCCGATCTCCAACCATCCGCCATTCCAGCTCATGTCCATTTCAGCCGAGGGTTCGGTGAATGGAAAGAATGAGGGGCGGAAACGCACTTGCATGTCCAATGTCTCAAAATAGTTCTGCAAGAAATCGGCAATCACACCCTTGAGGTCGGCAAAGCTCACTCGCTCGCCTATCCACAATCCTTCAACCTGATGAAACATCGGCGAATGGGTAGCATCGGAATCCACGCGATAGACGCGCCCCGGTGCGATGATGCGTATGTCCGGCATGGTCAGCTGATGTTTATGTTTCTCAACATGCGCCTGCATGTAGCGGATCTGGATCGGCGAGGTATGCGTGCGCAACACGTGCTGCTCGTCGATATAGAAAGTGTCGTGCATGGCACGTGCCGGATGATCTTCCGGGATATTCAGCGCGGTAAAATTGTAAAAATCGCTTTCGATCTCCGGGCCTTCCGCCACGGCATAACCGATTGAATGGAACAGCGTCTCGATGCGCTCCAGTGTGCGCGTGACCGGATGCAACCCACCACAACCTATCCCTCTGCCCGGCAGAGTAACATCCAGCGCCTCCGCCTTAAGTTTAAGTTGTAACTGGCTATACTGTAGAGCCGCGCGTCTTTGCTGCAATGCACTTTCGATGCTCTGCTTAACCTGATTGATCCGAACCCCTGCTGCTGGGCGCTCTTCAACGGACAGCTTGCCAAGACCTTTCAACAACACAGTTAAACGACCTTCTTTACCCAAATAGCGTGCCTTAACCTGCTCCAATTCCGCTGCCTGATCAATCGCGGCAAACTGTTTCAGTGCTTCGTCGAGAATTTTCTCAAGTTCTTGCATGACAATTGTTTATTATGTATCTACCCTGTCAGAGAAGACAGAGAGGTTAGCGGCGTAATTGCGCCGAAACAGCAAATTGCTCGAATGCCCATCACAAAAGTTAATTGCTAATCAAGCAGTCAAGCTAATCAAGCAGTCAACGCAAATGAATTAAAAAACGAAAAAGAGGCGCTGAACGCCTCTTAAATGTGGTTTAGCTTGCGTTTAAACGCCGAGGCTGGCTTTAGCCTGTCCGACAATCTGTATGAAGGCTAGCTTATCAAATACTGCAATATCTGCCAGCACCTTGCGGTCAATACTGATCGCAGCTTTCTTCAAGCCGTTCATGAACACACTGTAGCTCAGACCTTGCTCGCGCGCTGCGGCATTGATACGCGCAATCCATAAAGTACGGAACTGACGCTTGCGTTGACGACGATCACGGTAGGCGTATTGACCAGCCTTCATAACTGCAGCTTTGGCAATACGATAGACGTTTTTACGGCGACCTCGATAACCCTTGGCCAGATCTAAAATTTTCTTATGTCGCGCTCGCGCCGTTACACCACGTTTAACTCTTGGCATGTTCTACTCCTTATGCGTAGGGCATCATGGCGCGAATAGACGCCGTGTTGCTTGCGTGAACTTCGGTAGTACCACGCAATTGACGCTTGCTCTTGGTAGTCTTTTTGGTCAGGATGTGGCGCTTGAATGCTTGTGCGCGCTTGATGCTGCCGCCTGCACGCACTTTGAAGCGCTTTGCCGCACCACTTTTTGTTTTCATTTTAGGCATAACAACTCCTTTATTTTATGACATCAGGAGATTCCTGGCAGGAACACTTAAAAACCTGGGATCACTTATGTGGGACTGCTTACTGCTAATCTGCTCTGATCAGCCCCTTAACCCGAGCAGTGTCAAAATCACCCCTGACAAAGCCGGAGGGAGACTAACTCATTAAATTATTTTTTCTTCGGCGCCAGTACCATCACCATCTGACGACCTTCCATTTTAGGATACTGCTCCACAGTACCGTGCTCCCCGAGATCGACCATGACTCGCTCCATCATTTGCATACCAATCCCCTGATGCGCAATCTCGCGCCCACGGAAACGTAACGAGATTTTGGTCTTGTCACCCTCCGCTAGAAATCGGGTTAGGTTACGCAATTTGATATTGTAATCACCACTATCCGTACCGGGCCTAAATTTAACTTCCTTAATCTGAATCTGTTTTTGTTTAAGCTTAGCTTCGTGCTGCTTCTTGCTCTCGGCATACTTGAACTTACCAATATCCATAATCCGGCAAACTGGCGGCTCCGCCATCGGCGCAACTTCCACCAGATCCAAATCAGCCACTTCAGCCAAGCGTAACGCTTCCCCGATTGCCACAACACCGAGTGGCTCCCCTTCTACACCAACTAGCCGCACCTGAGGTGCAGTTATTTGCTCGTTGAGGCGTTGTTCTTTATCCTGAGCTATTGCAGTTTCTCCATAAAAAATTAAACCGTACTACCCGCTTGCAGCTCCAATTGCAGGTGTTGCAATAACACCGCAATCGACATCTGCCCAAGATCCTCACCTTTTCGGGTTCGCACAGAAACCAAGTCAGCAGCCATTTCCTTATCGCCAACTATCAGTTGATAAGGTAATTTTTGCAAGCTATATTCTCGTATTTTATAGGTAATTTTCTCATTGCGCAAATCCAAGTGCACACGAAACCCAGCTGCTCGCAAAGTTTCTGCGACCTGAGCAGCATAACCATTTTGGTTCTGCGAGATATTCACCACCACCATCTGCACCGGCGATAACCACAACGGAAAAGCTCCAGCGTGGTGCTCGATAAGAATCCCCATAAAACGCTCTAACGAGCCAAGAATAGCACGGTGCAGCATCACCGGCGCTTTGCGCGTGCTGTCCTCGTCAACATATTCCGCACCCAAACGTTCCGGAAGATTAAAATCCAGCTGAATGGTGCCACATTGCCACACACGTCCCAGCGTGTCTTTCAGAGAGAACTCTATTTTCGGCCCATAGAACGCCCCTTCACCGGGTTGCAATTCATATTCCAGATCATTCTGACCTAATGCCGCAGCCAGTGCCGCCTCCGCCTTGTCCCAAGTTTCGTCGGAACCAACGCGTTTCTCTGGACGAGTAGAAAGTTTTACCAAGACATCATTAAAACCAAAATCTGCGTACACCTTTTGCAACATCACGATGAAATCCGCTACTTCACTTTCTATCTGACGTTCAGTACAAAAGACATGTGCATCATCCTGGGTAAAGCCACGCACGCGCATCAAGCCATGCAGAGAACCAGACGGCTCGTTACGATGACAGGACCCAAATTCGGCCAGGCGCAGGGGTAGCTCGCGATAACTGCGCAAGCCGTAATTGAAAATCTGTACGTGTCCCGGACAATTCATCGGCTTCACCGCAAAATCCCGCGCCTCTGAATGGGTAGTGAACATATTCTCGTGATAATTTTCCCAATGCCCGGATTTCTCCCAAAGCGTGCGATCCATCATGGTTGGAGTTCGCACTTCCTGATAACCATACTCGCGGAACTTGCCGCGCATATAACTCTCGACTACTTGCCAGATGGTCCAACCATTCGGATGCCAAAATACCATACCTGGCGCATCGTCCTGCATGTGGAATAAATTGAGCTGCTTGGCAAGTTTTCGATGATCACGTTTCTCCGCTTCTTCCAAGCGGTGCAGATAGGCGTCAAGATCTTCCTTTTTAGCCCAGGCTGTACCATAAATACGCTGCAACATGGCGTTGCGTTGATCGCCGCGCCAGTATGCGCCAGCCACACTCATCAACTTGAACGCCTTGAGCTTGCCAGTGGACGGCACATGCGGACCACGGCACAGATCGGTGAAATCACCTTCAGTATAAAGTGACACGCCCTGCTCTGCGGGAATGGATTCGATAATCTCCGCCTTGTAATGCTCGCCTATGCTTTTGAAATAGGCCACAGCTTCGTCGCGTGGCAACTCTTTTCGCGTTACCGGAATATCTCGCCTGGCTAATTCCGCCATACGTTTTTCAAGCGCCGCCAAATCATCTGGAGTAAACGGACGCGCATAGGAGAAGTCGTAGTAGAACCCGTTTTCAATCACCGGGCCAATAGTCACTTGAGCCTCGGGAAATAACTCCTTGACCGCGTAAGCCAGAAGATGGGCAGTGGAGTGGCGAATAATCTCCAACCCGTCCACGTCCTTATCGGTGACGATGGACAATGCTGAGTCAGAGAAAATAAGGTGAGAAGTATCAACCAGATGCCCATCAACCTTACCGGCCAGCGCCGCACGCGCCAAGCCCGCGCCTATGCTCTGCGCAACTTCGGCCACGGTAACTGGCTGCGCGAAACTGCGTTGCGAGCCATCTGGCAATGTAATACAAGGCATATATATCTCTTAATTAAAGTAAAAATGACGTACCCGCACTCACAAAAAAATCACAGAAAACGTCTTAAATATGTGCGAGCAAGTGCGGCTAGAGCCGCATTGATTATATTTATATTTTGGTTAGGGCGTGAATAATTTTGTATTTATGACCATAAGGCAAGAAGCTACCTAGCTTTCAAAAAAAGTGGGCATAGTCGAAACAGGAAAGACTCTCATCTGATTAATTGATCAAACTTCTAACTGATTCCATCTGTCTTTCTAAGCTGAAGTAACCATGTGATGCATTCGTATGCTCCATTGCCATTAATAGATGCAATACACATTTCAATATTGATTGGAAAATGGAATGACTACCAAAAGCCGGACAACATGTTGGTCAAAGATGGAATAACTAGAGATACTCTTAGCATTCATGAATTCAGCCAAATAGTGTAATTGTATTTCTCTCACTTTCGTCACCACTAGCAGGTTACTAAAGAAGAGTCATATATTTTCATTACCCGCCCACCTAAGAAATTTTTCGGTTACTTTTAAATTAATAGCTCTCTGTGAAGCCAGTTTTCTGGGAATTTCCCATGTTCCCGCCTTTTTGCAGATTTATGGCGTGTTACGCCAATAATTGCCTAATCCTGACCAAATTATACGCCGCAGCCGTAAACAGAAATAGCGAGTTCACCAACAATTGCCCGCGATGCCGCAATTGACTCATCAAAATGAAGTCTTTCACCCAGCCGAAATACGCTTCGATTTGCTTGCGCTTCCTGATGCGAATCTTGTAACCCGCATGGCGATTGGTGCGCCCATCAATCGCTGTATGTTTTTCCTGCGCCACATGCGGCGTTACTTTGCGTTCTCGGCAGTCCGCCACCAAGGCTTGGATGCCTTAGTTTTTGTTGGCACCCAAGGTACATCTACCCGAGTATGCTCTGCATCCAGCATCGCTAGCGCCCTTCCCGTTCCGCTGTCCTATTGCCTGACTAACGCTGGCCTGTAAGGCCAGACCGTTGCGATTCTCCGTCAGCTGATGACTGGGCATGTTGCCCATGCATCGCTACCTGCCTACCAAGACGCGCGACTTTCTTGCGCATCTTGAATAATTTATGGAGAGAGGGGGATTGAGGAAAATTTAGGGCTATTTATTCTGCACGCCGTTGGCACCAGTAAGGCCGAATGCAGCCAAGGTTGTGTTAAATGAATAAAGCCCAATCTTTGTACTAAAACAATCAGCGGAAATGCCGATCATTCAGCCAAAACTGGGCTAAAATTAGTGACGGTTGGTGCTGATAAGCAGTAATTAATCGTCAAATCCAGACCGGTATATCCAAAAAAACTCATTCAATTGATATATTTCCTGCCAAGCGTCATCTGGGAAGCCATCCCGATTTACTCTTCCACCACCACGGCCATTTTGTTGCAACAGATCGGTAAAATAGGGTTGGCAAAGAGGGGAATCCCAGAGTTCGACGATTTTATTTAGGACATGAGGGAATCGCTCCTCAAGCACTTGAGGATATATATTTGGTACACAACCCAACGTTTCCATAACCATTCCTCTATCAAACATCACTTACCCCCACAAATATCGTTTTATTCAGTAGCTTCTACCTTAGGAGGAACCCATCCGTCAAGACAATAACGCATCAAGTTTAAAAGTATACCTTTCTTCATACAGCGGAGCGGCGCTGCCCCAGATTTCGGTTTCTATGTTTATTTCTATTTCTGGCTGAGCTTTTTCTTTCTCACTCGGGTGCCAAAACAATTGTTTCATCACTGCTGCCATGTTAATCGGTACATGCCAGCAATTTCACGTAGCAGTTGCCACCATGTCGCGCGACGATTCAGATAAATTTGGTCCAAGGCAGAAAATCCATTGGTTGGGCGAACAACGTCTTGCCAGTATTCATGGCAGCCTCATGGAGAAAACCCGGACTTAATCGACACATCGATAACGCACCTGTTCATTCACCCCCTGTGATGCTGGGCTTCATTCAATTCAAACCAACCTACCGGACGGGCTTACCTACTCGGGCAATTTTGTAGCAAACATTGAGAAACTCCATTCAGATAGAGCGCGACATGGTAAGAGAAAGTGTGTTAATACTACTTTTTCAATCTTGCATCATAATAGCGTCGACATAGGCAAAATTGATTTAATCGGCAACCATTGATTTCGAGCTACATTTATTCAAATACTTTCTGGAAAAGATGAACAATGAAAGTCCTAATGTTGGTTTCGTCAAATTTTTCGCAAAATGCCATCCGGCGGCATTTATCATTTCTTTCCGAAGAGCTTACTTTTGTCCATACAGTTCAGGACGCGCGGATGTTTATTGTAGCGGGCGAAATGGACGTCATCTGCGTCGAAGGCATACTGCCCGATGGATCCGGCTTGGACTTGTGCAAGGAAATCAGGAAGCATCCCTCAGGGCATAACATCCCGATTCTGCTGCTCACCGGGTCAGAAGATCCAAATCTTGGAATAGATGCTAAGGAAGCAGGCATCACCCAGATTTTTTACAAAAATAACCTTGGCGCACTCGCTGACTACATCGCCGAATATGAGAAGGCTAGCCGGACGGCAGGAGCGCTAACCGGTAATGCACTGTTGGTCGAAGACAGCCCAACAATCGCCAACTTTTTGAGCGAAATATTACGCGGCATGGGCCTTACAGTGACGACACTGGCGAGCGCCGAAGACGCCTTTGAAATATTTAGGAAGCGAAAATTCGACATCGTGATCTCGGATGTTCAGCTCGAAGGCGATCTCACTGGGCTTGGACTGGTGCGCGCCATCAGGCGGCTTGACGAACCCTACTGTCGTGTACCTTTTCTTGCCATTTCCGGCACCACCAGCAAAGAGCGCCAGTTTGACGTTATTGGTTATGGTGCTAACGATTTTGTAGCGAAACCGGTCACCCCAAAGGAACTTGAAGTTCGGGTACACAATATGGTCAAGCATAAGCAATTGTTTGACCAAGTTGAGGCCCAACGCGACCACCTGCGCCGTCTGGCGCTAACCGACCAGCTCACCGGTCTATTTAATCGGCACTATATGTCAGAGGTAGGTTCCCGGCGAATGACTGAGGCGATGAAGCATGGCATTCCGGTTAGCCTTTTGTTGCTTGACCTGGATCACTTCAAGAAAATAAACGACACCATGGGTCATGACGTAGGCGACGTCGTCCTGTTTGAGACGGCCAAGGTGATACGCGAGTGTTGTTTGAGCGGGGACATTGCTTCGCGGGCGGGTGGCGAAGAATTCTGTGTCACCCTGATCAACCGTGACCAGACCAACGCCATCGGCTTCGCCGAAAACCTGCTAAAGAAAATTGAGGCCTGCATGCCCGAGGGAATTCTTGTCACAGGCAGCATCGGTTTGGCCACGGTGGCTAAAGGCATGGTAGTGGATTTCAAGACCCTGTTCAAAGCCGCCGATGAAGCGATGTACAAGGCCAAATCGGGTGGGCGCAACCGCGTTGAATCAGCTATGGTAGATGCAGAATCTGGCACGAACTGAAACGCTACGTTGGGTAAGCCCGGTGCTGAGGTGTCATTGACGTAGAGCGCAATGAAAAATGGGGACACCCATTGCCGCCCCCTCATGATATTGGGTTGACGCCACACTTTGGAACCTTACAATCCCCATAGGTTCCGTTCTTTAGATGTTCGGTCCAACGAGGTTTATCCACCGCCGATAAGGTCGCGGGTTTAACAAATTTGAGGAGGGCGGCAGATAAACGCTATTAGTCAGGCTTCACCAAAATCAAACTGCAAGAACGGGAAATCAATGGAATTACCTAAGTTTAATGAAACCTTTCTTCCAATTTTGGAAGTACTTAAAGATAGCGAAATCATCAAGGGTCGAGATTTGATTCGGCTTGTACAAGAGCGTTTTTATGCGGACTTACCCCATGATTTACTGGAGCAGACGACCAAAAGTGGGGATCGTTTAATTGAAAATCGTATCGCTTGGGGAAAGTCCTACCTTAAGAAAGGTGGGTTAGTTCACTATCCGCAACGAGGCTATGTTCAAATCACCGAGAAAGGAAAATCCGCTAAGCCAGGAAATGTATCTCTCAATGATATTCAATCTAATGTCATTACGTTTTATGAGCCTGAAAATAAGTCTGCATCAAAAACAACAATCGGAGCGAACGCAAGCCCACAGGATTTAATTGATTCTGGTTTTGAGCAAATCGAACGGGAAGTAAAAGATGAATTACTTTCAAAGCTTAAAGAGGTTGATCCATATGCATTTGAAAAGATAATTTTGATTTTGCTTAAAAAAATGGGGTATGGTGACTTCATAGAAACAGCCAAGTCAGGCGATGGAGGTATAGACGGTATTATCAACGAAGATCAACTTGGGCTTGAGAAGATTTATATTCAAGCCAAGCGCTATAGGGAAAATAAAGTCCGTGAAACTGATATACGCAACTTTATCGGTGCTATGAGTGGCGATACTCACAAGGGTATCTTTGTGACTACTTCATCTTTTGATGAAAAGGCAAAAGTAAAAGCCAGAGATGCACACCACACAATAATCTTACTGGACGGTTCCAAGCTTGTAGATTTGATGCATAAGTTCAATGTTGGAGTGCAGACAAAAAATTGCTATGAAGTGAAGGTTGTCGACAATGATTTTTTTGACGCTGAAGAAATATAACCTAACGAATAAGATTAGATCATGCGAATGAAGCGAAGCCACAATCTGAACCGTTTGTTAGACAAGCCCAGTCCCTGAATGCGGGTCAGCCCAACCAGGCTAATGTAAAAATCATATATGAACCTTCGCCCCATACAAGTCCGACTGTTTCAAATACTCGAAAGCGAGGTTAAGCACGATCCCTCAGCGAGGTTTTGCACCATCCTGATCTCCACGGTAGTTTTACTTAACATCGTTGCTGTCGTGCTTGGATCCGTAAACACCCTATATCAGCGGTGGAGTATCTATTTCGATTTTTTCGAGTGGTTCAGCATCATCTTGTTTTCTATTGAATACCTGCTACGAATCTGGGCGAGCGGAGCCAGCTTTCCACCGGCCCACGGTAATTCGTGGCGTGGCCGCAAAGCCTATATCCTGAGCTTTTATGGTTTGATTGATCTAGCAGCTTTGGCACCCTACTTTTTGCAAGTGCTCATTCCCGGTCTGGATTTGCGTGTTGTCCGTGCGGTTCGACTAATTCGTGTGTTCAAGATCTCACATTACAGCACCGCTATAGAAGATCTGGTGCAGGCCATCTATGACGAGCGACGCTCATTTGCCGCAACTTTGTATCTGTTGCTGATCACAATCTTAATTACCTCTACACTAATGTATTTTGCTGAAAATGAAGCACAACCAGAGATGTTCGCTTCCATTCCCGACGCGATTTACTGGGCGGTAATCACGCTGACCACGGTTGGGTATGGTGATTTCACGCCAGTGACATGGCTTGGCCGTGTCATATCGCTTTTTACCGCATTTCTCGGCGTATGCACTGTTGCCATCCTAACCGGTATCGTGGCTTCGGCATTTGCAAACCAGATGGCAAGACGTAGAGTTATTTTTGAAACGGAGCTTCGCAAGGCTTTTGTCGACGGCATAATTTCCCCCCAAGAAGATCAAATCCTAGACCAACTTGGTAGAGCATTCAATCTTTCCTCGGAGGAAAAAGAAAGGATGATGGATCAGGTTCGCCAAGAATTAAGCAAACGCCAAACATAAATATCCATTGAGTCCGATAGGTTGGGCTGTTCACTTAACCGTTCGTGGTGAGCTTGTCGAACCATCAGCCGCTCACTCGGGGTCCTTTGACAAGCTCAGGGCGGACGGAATTTCTTTAACCAAACAGAATTGAGGCTTGACCCATGATACTTCTCATTGACCGCTGCGGGGATAATGGTCGCAATTTGGTATCTTATTTGGTGCCTATTGGAGGCAAAGTCATGGAGAAATTATTGGCTAATCGCTCGGTTAGCATCACCGAACTTAAACAGCCCCAGCGCTATCATCGAGCAGGCAGGCGATGAAGCGGTTGCCGTATTGAACCATAATTGCCCGGCAGCGTATTTGGTTCCGGCGGCAATGTATATGCGCCAGATGGCGGCACTAGACGCCGCAACTTTGCGCGAAGCAATTGCGACCAGCCGACGCGACCAACACCCGCCAATTCCGGCTGAACAAATGTTCGCCGAAATGAATGCAGCAATTGATCAGGTGGCCATTTAACAATCCAGCGCGTAATGGCGAAGACAGCACAATTGGAGTTTGCCGAATGGGCGCGCCAAGATTTGTTGGGGATTGCCCGTTACATTGCTCGCAATAGCCTCGCAACGCACGTAGTGAATCGACCATAACAAAGGAATGGGGTTAACATTCCGGCATGAAATCAATCCAGGACAAAAAGTGGCGGTTGTTCTTCGCGCTATGGCCGAGTGAAACTGAGCGCACTGCGCTGGCCTCATGGCAACCACTATTGAATGAGTTGTGCGATGGCAGGGCTATGCGACCTGCCACTTTGCATGTCACGTTGGTATTCCTTGGCGAGGTGGCAGAGAATCGTCTGGAAGCATTGCAGTTGGCGGCGCGAGAGGTGGATTTTCAGCGTTTTTATCTAGAATTGGTAGAAGCGCGCTATTGGGGACATAACCACATTGTGTATGCTGCGCCGGAGGTAGTCCCGTCCCAGCACATGTCTCTGGTGAACGAACTTGAAAGCAAGCTGCTTGATCATCGTTTTCAATTCGAGCAGCGGCCATATAAGCCGCATGTGACACTGCTCCGAAATGCCCAATGGAGCGACGCACCTCTACCGCGACAATCCAAAGTCTGCTGGCAGGTGAGTGATTTTGTGCTAGTGCAATCGCGCAGCGATGAACAAGGCGCTTGCTATGAAGTGCTGGCTCGTTTTTCAGCGAAAGCGGATTAGTTATGATTAGTTGATAACAGAGAGGGTGTGGAGTTTTTGCCGAGATGCGTTACTCAACTCGATAGAAGTCGCCTAACTTCCACCAGTATTGCTCGCATTATTCAAAGAAACAAAAAATGGGGTCTAGCAATGTACTACATGCACGCGGGATACTAGCTAAATAGCACACCACCTCATGCAACCTTTATAGACCTGCCCCCAAAAACTGTGTAAGCATGTTTGACGTAACGAAATCTAAATGAGGAGTGATAGATGAACAACGACACTAATCCACATATCAGTGGTTTGCTCCTCGTGGTGACCTGGCTTGAGGTAGTGATACTTATGTGGGCGGGCCTCGGCCTCCTGTTGTATCCGCCCGTCATGGCGCCGTTCTGGCCGTGGCCGCTCGCACCTTTTAACCTGCGCTACATGGGTGCGCTGTACACGGCAGCGCTGGTCGCCGCCTTCCTGCAGGCAAGGTCTGGCCGCTGGTCACCGGCGCGTGTCGTGACACCGATGATCTTCATCTTCACACTGGTGGTGACGGTGTATTCCTTTGTGCACCTCGACCGTTTTGATCTGCACCGCCCTGAAGCGTGGATATGGTTCATCCTCTACATTGGCGTGTGCATCAATGCCGGCATCCATCTGTGGCGCTACCGCAAGTGGCCACGGCCTCAACCTGGCGGTATACCTCGCGGCGCGCTGAGAATCGCGCTGTGGACGCTGATTATCACGCTCGGCGCATATGGCTTGTCACTACTGGTCGCGCCAGCCGCCGCATCGTGGTTCTGGCCGTGGAAGTTGGATGCCTTCCACGCTCACATCTACAGCGTCACGTTCTTGACACCAGCGTTGGGGGCCTGGTTGTTACTGCACGGATCAACGCGAAATGAGCAACAAACGTTTGGATTGACGTTGGCCGCGTGGGGACTGTTGCCGATCTTTGCGCTGATCTGGATAGACGCAACGGTGAAGCCCGTTCACTGGGAGCTCACCGGCACCTGGCTGTGGCTGGCGTTGTTCGCTGGCATGGCTGGGGTCGGCTGGTGGTTGGTAGCGAGCACTCGCCAGGCGGACCGAGTGACATGAGAGTCTGTCCTCATTTTGTACATGGAGTTATCACTATCGGGGCAAAAGACGTAGGGGCAAAAGATTTTTTGCCCCTACAATCAAAACCAAAACATGGCACATCTCGAACAATCGGATCAATTGTTCAAGCAAATCATGGAGTCTGACCCTAGCCACTAGCCACAAAAGTTGCGCTTCAATGTTGAATCCGCCATATTTTTACGTTTCATTTCAAATTTCTTAGACGATACGTTACTTAGAGGTGCCATTTATGGCTTTTCGATGCCAAACACGCTCATGCGGTACGCCAGGGTTGAGGGCTTGACGCCAAGCAGTGCCGCTGCCCCACCGGGGCCGGATATGCGCCAGCCAGCTTTTTTCAGCACGGCCAGCATATTGCCCCTCTCTTTTTCCCGAAATTCAATTTCGGTCAGAAACTCTGATTCGGGAATCACATCAATGCCAATCACGGATTCTCCATTAACATGCTCAGGCATAGCAAGATCAAGATTCAAACGACCCGCCGGTGACAAGATGACCGCACGTTCGATCACATTCCTCAACTCACGAATATTACCTGGCCAGTCGTGTCGCAAGAGAAGGTCAACGTGATTCTGTGTGAAGTGCAAAGGCTCTCTTAACAATTCGGAACAAACCAGTTGCAGAAAATGTTTGGCCAGAGGGAGGATGTCATCACGGCGTTGACGCAGAGGCGGCACATCCAGTGGAAATACACTGATGCGGTAAAACAGGTCCTGACGAAACGCACGCGCCTCTACTTCGGCACGCAGATCCTTGTTGCTTGCGGCCACGATACGCACATCGACCTTGATGGTTCGCTCGTCACCTACCCGTTCGAACTCATTCTCCTGCAAGGCGCGCAATAGCTTGCCCTGCAACTCCAACGGGATTTCGCCAATCTCATCAAGAAACAAGGTGCCGCCGTTGGCCAACTGCATACGACCCACACGATCTTTATGTGCACCGGTAAATGCGCCTTTTACATGACCAAAAAACTCGCTTTCGAACAATTCACCCGGAATCGAAGCGCAGTTGACCTTCACCAGGGGCATATGAGCACGCCGACTTCTTTGATGAATCGCTCTGGCCACCATTTCCTTTCCGACACCCGATTCCCCATTGATCATGACGCTGGCGTTTGTGCTCGCCACCGCTTCGATCTGCGCAATGGTTCGCTTTAGCGCCTGGGATTCACCAATAATTTCACCATAATTTGCCGTGATGTTGATTTCATCCCGCAGATAATCACGTTCCTGCTCTAACTGCTCTTTGAGCAAAACGATTTCTTCATATGCTGCCTCTCGCTGTTTCTCGATTTCCTTGCGCACCGAGATGTCACGAAAAACCACCACGGCACCGATAATTTTTTCATTTTCAAGGATGGGTGTGCTGGTGTACTCGACAGGAACGGAGCTCCCGTCCGTGCGCCAGAACACGTCACTGTCCACCTGGTGCACCTGACCATCCCTTATGGCGGCATAAACCGGGCAGTCCTCGCGCGGATAGTGACTGCCATCGGGGTGCGAGTGATGATGGATATCGTGCAAAGGTTTACCGATGACATCCTCTGCGCGCCAACCCAGAATCCGCGTTGCAGCCTCATTGGAAAAAGTCGTATTGCCTTCAGCATCCAGACCATAAATACCTTCACCGGCGGAGCACAGGATGAGTTGGTGACGTTTCAGTAAACGTTCCAACTCCTCGGCGGTATCAATACAAGCTGTCTCTGCTAAGGAGTTAGAAGTGTCTTCGACGCTCACTATTGGCCCTCCAATCAAATAAATAATTCCTGAATTATTGTGAATTTTCTCACAGTTTCCTGTGATTAACAAATTTCTGAGATCCACTTATTTTAACTATCTGATTGTTTTTTATACACCTTACGTTCTGGCACAAATCCTGCACCTACAGGGGTATATCCCGCAAAACAGCAGGGGTTTGATAAACGAAGAAAAACTACATGACCGAAACGATTAAACCACCGTTCACTGAAGAGGCCGGCAGGGCCAAGGTACAGGCCGCCGAGGACGCCTGGAATTCACGTGACCCCAACAGAGTAGCGCTTGCTTATACAGAAGATTCTGATTGGCGCAATCGTGCTCTCTTTTTCAAAGGGCGCGATGCCATCCGGCAATTCCTCAGCAGCAAGTGGCAAAAGGAACTGCATTACAGATTGAAAAAAAATTGTGGGCCTGGACCGACGATCGGATTTCTGTCCGTTTCATTTACGAATGGCAGAGTTCCAGTAGCGGTCAGTGGTTCCGCACACATGGTAACGAACATTGGGAGTTTAACCAGGAAGGCCTGATGCAGCGCCGGGACATGAGTGCAAACGACATACCCATATCCGCCATCGAGCGGCAGATTTAATTGCAGTGTGAGCCATTTATTTAATCCAAGGAGGACCTATTCATGAACAAGTTACAAAATAATTCATCTTCGATAAAAACCATAAACAAAGTCCGTTTTCTTGCGCTGCTGATTCTGACAGCTTCCAGCTCCTTGACTCAGGCACAACTGCCTGACCCCGGTATGGAAATCGACCTTGCGCGTACGGCAATCGTCATTACCGATCCGCAAAATGATTTTCTCAGCCCTAAAGGTGTGGCCTGGGGTGTGGTTGGCAACAGTGTGACTAAAAACAACACGGTCGGGAATATCGAAACCTTGATGAAAACAGCCAAAGAAAAAAACCTTCCGCTTTTCATTTCACCTCACTACTACTACCCGACAGATCATGGCTGGAAGTTTGAAGGCGCTCTGGAAAGGCTGATGCACAACATCGGCATGTTTGATCGTCCGGGTGCATTGACTGTGGAAGGTTTTCAGGGATCCGGAGCAGATTGGCTGAATTTGTATAAGCCACTGATCAATGACGGTAAAACCATCATCACCAGCCCACACAAGGTATACGGGCCCGAAACCAATGACCTGGTGCTGCAACTGCGCAAGCGTGGTATAGACAAAGTCATTCTCGGCGGAATGTCTGCCAATCTGTGTACTGAATCACACATGCGTGAATTGATGGAGCAGGGCTTCGAAGTAGCCGTGGTATCGGATGCCACAGCAGCCGCCCAGGTTGCCGAAGGTGATGGCTACCAGTCTGCACTGGTGAACTTCCGTTTCATTGCCAACACTGTATGGACCACGAATCAGGCAGTAGCGGCCATTCGTGCCGCCAGATAAAACACGGATTGATAAAGCACAAACCGATTGGCCAGTGCGGCTTTATGCCTGGCCAGAACCAAAACCAAGGAGAACGAAATGATGAACAAATGCTTGAAAATTATGCAACACAATCTCACCAGCAACACTGCGATGATCGCGCTGGCCCTAGCGCTCTCATGGGTCACATGGCTTAATCCAGCCCAGGCTAACGAGAACACATTGGCCACGCAAACCATGCACAAAACGATCACTATCGATGGGGTGGAAATTTTCTACCGCGAAGCAGGTCCGGTCAATGCGCCAACCATACTGTTGTTACACGGCTTTCCGACTTCTTCACATATGTTTCGCAACCTCATCCCTGCACTAGCCGGCCGTTTTCACCTGGTGGCACCGGACTATCCCGGTTTCGGTAACAGCGCTCAACCCAGCATGGACAAGTTCGACTATACCTTCGACAGAATGGCCAAGCTTATGGCGTCGTTCCTGGTGAAATTGAATATCAAAAAATATAGCGTTTACCTGATGGATTACGGCGCACCCATCGGCTTTCGCCTGGCATCACAGCACTCGGACCAGATAGAGGCATTGATAGTGCAAAACGGTAATGCCTACACCGAGGGATTGCGTGATTTCTGGAACCCCATTCGTACCTATTGGAAAGATCCAAGTGCTGAGAATGCAAAACCCCTGGCAGGATTCATCTCACTCGAGGGTGTGAAATGGCAATATACCCATGGTGTGCGTAACGCGCAGACTATCAGCCCTGATAACTGGAACGTCGACCTGCACCACCTGACACGTGAAGGGAATCCGAGCATCCAGTTGGCCATGTTTTATGACTATCAGAACAATGTCCCCTATTACCCTGAGTGGCAGGCCTATTTCCGCAAATATCAGCCACCAACACTGATTGTATGGGGTAAGAACGACTACATTTTCCCGGCTGAAGGCGCTCAGCCTTACAAACGTGATCTCACCAACCTCGAATTCCATTTACTGGATACCGGACACTTTGCGTTAGAAGAGGATGGTCAGTTGATTGCTGAACTGATCCGTAATTTCTACCAGAAACGTGTGCGGAATATGCCAATCAAACCTGGTAATGCAACCAAATAGTAATCCATCCATACAACTTGAGAGAGACCTATTATGAAAACGCCCACCAGCGATATTGCATTCACGCCAACGGTCAAAAGAATCCAGCAGCAACGTGGTTCACGCCCAACCTATGAACAGATGGAGCAAGGGCGTGGCTGGAATGATGTGATTACCCCCGACCTGATCGAATTCATATCCGAGCGCGATACCTTCTTTTTAGGTACAGCCAATGCACAGGGACAGCCCTATATTCAGCACCGGGGCGGCCCACCCGGGTTTTTACAGGTGCTGGATGAACATACGCTTGGATTTGCCGATTTCAGAGGTAACCGTCAGTACATTACCATGGGCAACCTGAAGGATAACGACAAAGCCTTTATCTTCCTGATTGATTTTGCAAACAAGCGGCGAATCAAGATATGGGGACATGCGCGGGTGGTAGACGACGACCTGGAATTACTCGACCGACTCAAAGATCCTGCATACAAAGCCATACCCGAGCGAGCCATTGTTTTTCGGGTGGATGCCTGGGATATCAATTGTCCGCAACACATCAAGCAACGCTACACCGTAGAAGAGTTTGCAGGTTTTGCGGGGATTCAGAATGCCATGAGTGAGTGCCATGAGGGTCAGGCCTGAATACCACTAAGTTAAGGAGTATTGCCATCTCAAAATAAACAGCTTAGCCAAATGGTAGTACACGCTTCACACCAGACTTCCGCATGCTAAATTTGCTTGACTTGGGGGTATTCGGGCCAGACTCGATTGATTATGGTATTTAGTTGTTTTAAATGAAAAACAGCCTAACCTTACATTCGAGTGCGACGCCGTAAAAGCGCGGCGCGTCTCAATTTTGCGTTAGACAACAAAGGAGTCTGTATGTCATTTTTCGATAAACTCAAAGGTGATGGGGCATCTTTGCCACCTCGGCCAGCTTTCAAAGTTGTTGCCCTTGCATGGCTGGGTGGCTTTCTTGCTATCGCCGCAGTTGCCGCGCTAACAGATTTTCTCTCGGTTGCTCTGGTGCTCGGATCATTCGGCGCGTCATGCGTGCTTGTGTTTGGTTATCCTGATGTACCATTTTCCCAACCAAGAAATGTGGTTGTTGGTCACGTCATAAGCTCTCTGGTGGGTCTTGTTTTTCTGGTAGTCTTTGGCCCTCATTGGTGGGCTGTTGCTCTCGCCGTAGGTACAGCGATTGCGCTTATGATGCTTACACGTACCGTACACCCGCCTGCTGGCTCAAATCCAGTTATCGTTTTTTTAACTCAGCCCTCGTGGGGCTTCTTGCTATTCCCCACTCTGGTAGGTGCTCTGGTTTTGGTGGTCGTCGCTCTCATCTATAACAACGCAACTCGCGATGCCAGATATCCAAAATATTGGTAATGCATAGAATTTAAGTGTCAAGTCCCGCCTGTTTTCAATGACTGTATGGGTGCCAGCTGATTCCGTACACAATGGCGCAGTACATTGCTGCAAAGTTTTACTTTGTAAGCAATCTGGTTTTTGTAACGACTACCTCTCAGGAACGTATTGCACTGTCGGTCTGGTGCAGTTGCGATGGATAGAATATTTAACAGGAATAACTCATGCACGCCACTCTGCCTTTGCTACAAGCCACTGAATTTCCCGCCTTGCGTCGTCGTACACTGGAGATTCTGCAGGTTAATCTGGGTTACAAGTGCAACCAGACTTGCGTGCATTGCCATGTGAATGCCGGGCCGAATCGTACTGAGATGATGGATAGTGAAACGCTGGCGCTGATTCCACAGGTGCTGGCGGCGCGCGACTTGCATACGCTCGATCTGACTGGCGGCGCACCTGAATTGAATGAGGGCTTTCGTGATCTGGTGCGCGCCGCTCGCGCGCAGGGCTGCAAGGTGATTGACCGATGCAACCTCACCATTCTGTTCGAGCCGGGACAGGAAGATCTTGCCGAATTTCTCGCCGCGCAGCAGGTCGAGATTGTCGCCTCGCTGCCCTGTTACTCGCTGGACAATGTGGACAAGCAGCGTGGCAAGGGCACGTTCGACAAGAGTATCGCCGCAATGCAAAAACTTAATGTGTTGGGTTACGGGCAGCCTGACAGCGGCCTGACGCTGAACCTGGTGTTCAACCCGCAGGGCGCTTCGCTGCCGCCAGATCAGGCTGCGCTGCAAGCCGATTACAAGCGCGAGCTGTTCGAGCATTTTGGCATCGTGTTCAACCAGCTGTTTGCCATCACCAATATGCCGATCCAGCGTTTCGGTTCAATGTTGGTCTCCAAAGGCCAGTTCAACGATTACCTGCGCTTACTGAAAGAAAATTTCGCCGCTGCCAATCTCGACACAGTGATGTGCCGCAATCTGGTCAGCGTGGATTGGCAGGGATTTCTTTTCGATTGCGATTTCAACCAGCAGTTGGAACTGCCCCTCTCAGGTCAGGGTCGTCCGCACTTGCGTGATTTGCTGTTGCAAGATCTGCAAGATCATCCAATCCAGGTTGCCGGCCACTGCTACGGCTGCACTGCCGGACAAGGCAGCAGTTGCGGCGGCGCATTGAAAGAAGAAGAAAGCCTCGCCGCATGAAGCGCGCGCTGCTCGTTCTGCTGATTCTTGTGCTGGTCGTCAGCTTCTTTGTCTTCGATCTGGGGCGTTTTCTGACGCTGGAATCACTCAAGCAGAGTCAGCATGATTTTGCTGCGCTCAAGGCGCAGTCACCGTGGATGGTCGCGGCAGTCGGTTTTGTGCTGTATGTAATTGTTGCTGCGCTTTCTTTGCCGGGCGCATTAATCATGACCCTGGCCATGGGTGCGTTGTTTGGGTTGGTGATGGGCACGTTGTTGGTGTCATTCGCTTCCAGCATCGGTGCGACGCTGGCTTTCCTCGCCTCGCGCTTTGTGTTTCGTGACACCGTGCAGCAACGCTTCGGCGACAAGTTGAAAGCGATAAACAATGGAATAGCCAAAGATGGAGCGTTGTACTTATTTACTCTGCGCTTGATTCCCGTGTTTCCGTTTTTTCTTGTCAACTTGCTGATGGGACTCACGCCGATGCGCGCCCGCACCTTTTATTGGGTCAGCCAGGTGGGGATGCTGGCGGGCACATTGGTGTTCGTGAATGCGGGGACACAACTCGCGCAATTGCAAAGTCTGTCCGGCATCCTGTCGCCGGGATTATTGTTTTCGTTTGTACTGTTGGGAGTTTTTCCGATGATCGCAAAAAAAATCACGGCTTGGCTGCAACGCCGCCGCGTTTATGCCAAATGGAATCCCCCCGCACAATTCGACCGCAATCTGATCGTGATCGGCGGCGGCGCGGGTGGGCTGTTATCCGCTTACATTGCGTCGGTAGTCAAGGCCAAGGTGACGCTGATTGAAGCGAGCAAGATGGGAGGCGATTGTCTCAACTACGGCTGCGTTCCGAGCAAGGCATTGATAAAAAGCGCCAAGCTGGCGCATCAGATACGTCACGCCGATCATTATGGACTGGAGACGAACGAGGCAAAATTCAGCTTTCGCAAAGTGATGGCGCGTGTGCATGAGGTGATCCGCACCGTGGCGCCACACGACAGCGTGGAACGCTATACCGGCCTGGGCGTGGAAGTGCTGCAAGGCTATGCGCGCATTACCGACCCGTGGACGGTAGAAATAAAATTGAACGATGGCACAACTAAAGTGCTCACCACGCGCAGCATTATCATTGCTACCGGCGCGCGGCCTTTCGTGCCGCCGCTGCCCGGTTTGGAGGAGGTGGGTTACCTTACCAGCGACACACTGTGGGACGAGTTCGCCAAGTTGGACACAGCCCCTGCGCGCCTCGTGGTGCTGGGCGGCGGCCCGATTGGATGTGAGCTGGCACAGAGTTTTGCACGATTGGGCTCACACGTCACCCAGATCGAAAAGGGTGGGCGCATCATGGTTCGCGAAGATAGCGAAGTCTCCGAGTTGGCACGAGCGTCGCTCAGCGCAGATGGGGTGGACGTGCTGACCGACCATATGGCCGTGCGCTGCGAGCAGGAAGACGGACACAAATACATCGTGGTTGAACAGGATGGCAAATCGCGCCGCATCGAGTTTGACGCGCTGTTGTGTGCTGTAGGCCGTGTGGCGCGGCTGACAGGCTACGGCCTTGAAGAACTTGGGATTGAAACCCAACGCACCGTGGTCACCAATGACTATCTGGAAACCATTTATCCCAACATCTTTGCGGCGGGCGATGTAGCCGGACCTTACCAATTTACCCATACCGCCGCCCATCAGGGATGGTATGCGACGGTGAATGCGCTGTTTGGTGACTTCTGGAAATTCAAGGCGGATTACTCGGTGGTGCCTTGGTCAACTTTCATTGATCCGGAAGTCGCGCGCGTCGGACTCAACGAACAGGAAGCGCGCGAGCAAGGCATCGCTTACGAAGTCGTGAAATACAACATGGACGATCTCGATCGCGCCATCGCCGATGGCACGGCGTACGGCTTCGTCAAGGTGCTGACCGTGCCCGGCAAGGACAAGATCCTCGGTGCCACCATCGTTGGCGAGCACGCGGGCGATTTGCTAATCGAGTTCGTATTGGCGATGAAACACGGACTGGGGCTGAACAAGATACTCGGCACTATCCATATTTACCCGACTCTGGCTGAAGCAAACAAATTCGCGGCTGGCGAATGGAAACGCGCCCATGCGCCGCAAAAAGTGCTGGCGTGGCTGAAGCGCTATCACGCCTGGAAACGAGGCTGAACGATGCGTCTGTCCATCATCGTGCCGATGCTCAATGAAGTGGAGCAATTGCCGGAATTGTTCGCACACTTGCTGCCGTACCAGCGAGCCGGTTGCGAGATCCTGTTTGTCGACGGCGGCAGTACTGATGGCTCAGCAATGCTGTCCGAGGTGGTTGGATTCACTGCGTTACGCACTGCTCGCGGCAGGGCAAATCAAATGAACGCCGGTGCATCACAGGCCAGCGGTGATATGCTGTTATTTCTGCATGCCGACACGCGCCTACCGCAGGGCGCAGCTCGCCACATCGAGCAAGCTTTGGCCAATAATGCGCACTGCTGGGGGCGTTTCGATGTGTGCATTACCGGTCGCCCCTTCATGTTGCGCGTGGTCGGTCGCTTGATGAATTGGCGCTCGCGTCTGACCGGAATCGCCACCGGCGACCAGGCAATATTCGTGCGGCGTACCGTGTTCGAGCAACTGCGGGGATTTCCTGATCAGCCGCTAATGGAGGATGTGGAGTTGAGCAAACGGTTGCTGGCGTTCTCGCGTCCCGCCTGCATCGCTCATTGTGTGACGACCTCCGGTCGGCGCTGGGAGACGCGCGGCGTGTGGCGCACCATCCTGCTGATGTGGCGTTTGCGCTGGGCGTATTGGCGCGGCACGGATGCGGGTGAGCTGGCGAGGTTGTACCAATGACATCCACCCGCATCATTGTCTTTGCCAAAGCCCCGCAGCCCGGTTTTGCCAAGACGCGTTTGATACCCGCACTGGGGGCAGAGGGCGCAGCCGAACTGGCGCAGCAAATGTTGTCCAATACTTTGTTCGAAGCGCTGGCCGCTGACATCGGCACGGTCGAATTATGCAGCACACCCAAGATTGACGATGTCGCTTGGCAAGGCATACCACTTCCATTTGGCATTGAGATTACCGATCAAGGCGAGGGGGATCTCGGTGCGCGACTGGCGCGTGCATCAGAGCGCGCCATTGAAAATGCAGAATCAGTTTTATTGATAGGGTCAGACTGTGTAGAAATGTCCGCCACTTTGCTGCGTGAGGCTGCTCAATCATTGCACGAACACGATGCAGTCATCCATTGCACCGCCGATGGTGGCTATGCCCTGTTGGGACTCAAGCACTACAGCGCAGCTCTGTTCAGTAATATGCCGTGGAGCACCGATGCGGTTGCCAGCACTACCATCGCGCGTATCGGACAGCTTGGCTGGTCGCTGCATATCGGGCAGGTGTTGCATGATGTGGATGCGCCGCAGGATTTGAAATACTTACCCCAATAATGGAGGCTGCATGACATTACGAAATTTAGTGTTGCTGATAGGAACGAGTTTTTCTTTGCTGGCTCAAGCGAGTAATGAAGTCATACTAGATCATTTTACCAAGGAGTCCGCGGATGTCCCATCCCCGTGGCAAGTGGTGCAACTCAATAAAAAAGTATCGCCCACCCGATACCGCGTCACCCGATGGGACGATGTGTTGGCCATCGAAGCCACCGCCGAGCACAGTATGTCGCTGCTGGCGCGACCGGTCGAGGTCGATTTGAATCGCACGCCGGTGCTGTGCTGGCGCTGGCGTGTGGATGCCCCGCTGGTCAAGGCCGACATGGCCACCAAAGCAGGCGATGATTATGCCGCACGCGTGTATGTCTCGTTTACCATGCCTGCTTCCGCGCTGAGTTTTATGACGCGCGTCAAGCTCAAGCTGGCACGCAGTATCTATGGTGATGCGGTGCCCGATGCCGCGATCAATTATGTGTGGGACAACCGTTATCCGGTGGGTACGCGCAAGCCTAATGCCTATACCGACCGTACCCGCATGATTGTGGCTGAATCCGGTGCTGCCAATGCGGGGAAATGGGTCGTTGCACGGCACGATGTACAGAAAGACATGGTTACTGAGTTCGGATCAGAGCAGGCGCGTCTGGCCCAGCTCTCCGTCGCATCCGACACCGACAACACGGGAGAAAGCGCTCATGCCGGTTTCGCTGATTTTCAGTTTGTTGAGAAAGAGGCGGCATGTTTTGCGGAGCATGTTGCAGTCAAGCCCTGAACCATAAAGATGGTAGCCAGCAATAGGGCACCAACCTAATACTTGCCAGGAGAAATAACATGAACAATTTATTGGAACAACTGAAATCCATGACCACCATCGTGGCGGATACCGGCGATATCGAGGCGATTCACCATCACCAGCCGCAGGATGCCACCACCAATCCGTCATTGTTGCTCAAAGCTGCCTCACTGCCGGAATACGTCCCGCTCATCGAAAATGCCATCATCTGGGCCAAATCACAAAGCAATGATCGTGAACAACAGGCGCATGATGCCATGGACAGGCTGGCAGTAGATGTCGGCGTGGAGGTGCTCAAGTACGTTCCGGGACGCATTTCGACCGAAGTAGATGCGCGGCTTTCCTTCGATACCACAGCCACGGTGAACAAGGCTCGCAAGCTGACCAGTCTTTACAACGCAGCAGGCATACCCAACGATCGCGTGCTGATCAAGATCGCCTCCACTTGGGAAGGCATCCGCGCTGCGGAAATTCTTGAACGCGAAGGCATCAACTGCAACCTCACCCTGCTGTTCGGTTTTGCCCAGGCACGCGCCTGTGCCGAGGCAGGCGTGACGCTGATCTCCCCGTTCGTCGGACGCATTCTTGATTGGCACAAAGCTAAAAGCGGGCATGACTTTGCGGCGGAAGCAGATCCCGGCGTTCAGTCGGTACGCAAGATTTATGCGTACTACAAGACGCACGGTTACAACACCATTATCATGGGTGCTTCGTTCCGCAACATGGGCGAGATATTGGCGCTGGCCGGATGTGACCGACTCACCATCGCGCCCCCTTTGCTGGAAGAGCTGAAAGCCACGCAAGGTTTGCTGGTACGTCAATTGAACGATACCGGAGCGACCGAATCGCAGCCGCCACCCATGGCCGAAGCGACATTCCGCTGGGAGATAAACGAGGATGCCATGGCCACGGAAAAACTGGCAGAAGGCATACGCGGTTTCACCGTGGATCAGATCAAACTGGAAAAGACACTTGCAGAAAAGCTTTAGAAAAGCGCCGAACTGCCCGTTCCGGCTTACCGGGTTCACAAGTCGTATCACATGAAAGGAGAGGCCGCATGAAAATCCTGGATCCCTGTACGCTGGTTTTTTTCGGCGCCGGTGGGAACCTGAGCCGACGCAAACTTATTCCAGCTTTGTTTCATCTGGAAACCCTGCAGCGTCTGCCTGACCACCTGATCATCCTGGGTTGCGATATTACCCACTACGATCCTGAACAATGGCTGGATTTTGTAAGTGACATCTTGCGTGAACTGCATGGTGCGAAAATTGACGAAGCGGCACTGCAACGGTTTTGCGCACGCCTGTATTATTTCGCCATCCCAGTCGGTGATGAGGATGCTTATGCGCGACTACAAACCTTACTGAACGACGACCCGAAGTTTCCACCAAATGTGGTGTACTACATGGCGGTGCGACCCGCCGATTATCCCGGTATCGTGGAGAAGCTGGGCAATGTCGGGTTGTTGAAACAACACAACGGCTGGCGTCGCGTGGTGATTGAAAAACCGTTCGGTTACGACCTGCTTTCCGCTCAGATCTTACAAGCCAGTCTCTATCGCCATCTCGATGAGCCGCAGATATATCGTATTGATCACTACCTCGGCAAGGGCACGGTGCAGAACATCATGGTGTTCCGCTTCGCAAACCTGCTGCTGGAACCGTTGTGGAGAAACCACTACATCGATCATGTGCAGATCACCCATTCCGAGACGCTGGGGGTGGAAGGACGCGCCGATTACTACGAAGGTGCAGGCGCGCTGCGCGACATGGTGCAGAGCCATCTGATGCAACTGCTGGCGCTGGTGGCGATGGAGCCACCGTTGAGCATGTCGGCCGAACACTTGCGCGATGAAAAAGTAAAAGTGCTGAAAGCCGTCCGCCCCATCACCCAGAACGCAGTGCACGCCCATGCTTTTCGTGGCCAGTACGCCAGTGGTGTAATCGATGGCAAGACCGTGCCCGGTTATCTGGAAGAAAAGAATGTTGCACCGGATAGCACGACCGAAACCTATGCCGCAATGAAACTGTTCATTGACAACTGGCGCTGGGCAGGCGTTCCGTTCTATTTGCGCACCGGCAAACGCTTGGCGGAGGGTAGCTCGGCGATCTGCATCCGCTTCAAAGAGCCGCCGCAAGATTTGCTGCGCCACACCCGCAAAGGCCCGCCGCAACCGAACTGGGTCATGCTCGGCATCCAGCCGGACGATTGCCTGAAAATGGAGTTACAGGTCAAAGTGCCGGGGCTGGATGTACACACACGCACCATCAGCCTGGATGCGACTTATCGCAAAGATGGCGAGGAAGATTATGATGCATACGAAGGGTTAATCCTTGATGTCATCCTCGGCGACCATTCGCTGTTCTTGCGCATCGACGAAGTCGAGGCAGCCTGGCGCGTGGTCGATCCGGTGCTCAAGGTTTGGTCGATGGAGCGCAGCTTCATCAACACGTATCCCGCCGGCAGCTGGGGGCCGCGCGGCACCTACCGCCTGTTCGATCGTGAAGACCAGTTCTGGCGCCATTCCTTGAGCCCGGATGGCGGCAAACTGGAGGCATATTGAAATGAAACCATTCCTGACCGGCGATATCGGTGGCACCAAGACCCGTTTGGCGTTAGTCGAGGTGAACGGTAGTCATGTTGTAACCCACCGCGAACTTAGCTATGCCAGCCAGCACTATAAGGATTTTGAAACATTGCTGGATGAGTTTTTGTCAGCGGGCAATACCGTTGACGATGCGGCTTTCGGCATTGCCGGGCCGGTTCAGGATGGTGTGGTGCAAACGACTAACTTGCCTTGGCGGATCGATGCTGCCGCGCTGCGCCAACGCTTCGGCTTTTTGCGCTGCCACCTGCTGAATGATTTGGAGGCCACGGCTTACGGTTTGCCCGCGCTAGACGATGCTGATTTTTTGACGCTGCAAACGGGGTCGCCCGGTGCGATGGGTAATGCGGCGGTGATCGCTGCAGGGACGGGTTTGGGCGAGGCAGGTTTGTATTGGGACGGTCTATCCCATCACCCCTTTGCCTCGGAAGGCGGACATGCCACGTTCAGCCCGCGCAATGCGCTGGAATTTGCCTTGATGAATTATTTGCAGCAACACCATCATCAGCAAGGCAGGGGGCATGTCAGTTGGGAACGTGTCGTTTCCGGTATGGGGTTGCTTGATCTGTATGCATTTCTGCTTGACTACCGGCATGTATCGACACCGGCATGGCTTGCAGAAGAGATGAGCGGCACGGATACGGCGGCGGCCATTTCCGCTGCGGCACTGGCAGGCAGCGATGCGATATGCGTGGAAACGATGCAATTGTTCGTCAGCTTGTACGGCGCGGAAGCCGGAAATCTGGCACTCAAGGTGATGAGCCGTGGCGGCCTGTATATTGGCGGTGGCATTGCGCCGAAAATATTACCGCTGTTGCAGGCGGGTGGCTTCCTCGAGGCCTTTCTCGATAAAGGCCGGCGGCGACCGCTACTGGCGGCGATGCCGGTCAAGGTAATCCTGAATGATCGCGCAGCACTGTATGGTCCGGCTTTATTCGCCGTACAACATGCAGGAAAGGGTGTTTGAACGCTTTCACCGTGCGCCGGGTCGCATTGAACGGGGGTGAGACCCCATGCGAAATACTGTTTGGTTAAAGAAATTCCGTTCGTCCTGACCCTTCGACTTTACTCAGGACTGAAGGCATTGTCGAAGGGCTCTGGGCCTTCGACGGCTCAGTCCGGTAAAGTCGAAGGGTCACCACGAACGGTTAAGCGAACAGTGTTTCTTAATGCCATAGAAAATTATATTTTATTGGAGGAGGAAATAATGCAGATCGGAATGATAGGGTTGGGGCGTATGGGTGCAAACATGGTGCGTCGTTTGAGCCGCGCCGGACACCAATGTGTGGTGTTCGACCGCAGCAGCGAAGCGGTGCAGGCAATGGCAAAAGAAGGCATGACACCCGCTGACAGCGTGCAGGACTTTGTGAATAAATTAAGTACACCGCGCGCCATCTGGCTGATGTTACCGGCAGCGGTGGTCGATGCCAGCATCGCAGAACTCACTCCGCTGCTGAGCGCGGACGACATCATCATCGATGGCGGCAACTCCTATTACAAGGACGACATCATCCGCGCCAAGAGTCTGTCGGCGCAGTCCATCCATTATGCGGATGTGGGCGTCAGCGGCGGAACTTGGGGGCTGGAGCGCGGTTACTGCCTGATGATCGGTGCCCAGCAGCACACGGTAGCGCGCTTGCAACCTATTTTTGCCGCACTGGCGCCGGGTGTGGAAACCGCGCCGCGCACCGAAGGGCGCAGCGGCCAGCCAAGCACGGCCGAGATGGGTTATCTGCACTGCGGGCCCGAGGGTGCAGGGCACTTCGTCAAGATGGTTCACAATGGTATTGAATACGGCATGATGGCTGCCTATGCCGAAGGTTTCAATCTGCTGCGTCATGCCAATGTGGGTGGTTTATCACACGAGAAGGATGCGGAGACCACACCGTTACGCGAGCCGGAAGCTTTCCGCTACGATATCAACGTGGCCGAAGTAGCCGAGCTGTGGCGGCGCGGCAGCGTGGTGAGTTCCTGGTTACTTGATTTGACCGCGCACGCGTTGCAAGCCGACCCAAATCTGCAGAAGTTCGGTGGCAAAGTGTCGGACTCCGGCGAAGGACGCTGGACCAGCATCGCCGCCATCGAATCGGGTACGCCCGCACCGGTTCTCACCGCCGCATTATTTGATCGCTTCAATTCGCGCGGAGAAGCGGATTATGGCAATAAATTATTGTCTGCCTTGCGCTATGAATTCGGCGGGCATCATGAAAAAAGCTAGACGTACATCTTCCCCTGCTTCAATGCATTTTTAAAAAATATTTAAAACGTAAGACTAAACCCTATCCCAATTTACATAAGAGCATTGATCATGCATGAAATCGTTAAAGACTATTACGGCAAACAGCTGCAAACTTCCGACGACCTGAAGACCTCTGCCTGCTGCGATGCGTCACGCGTACCGGACTGGCTCAAGCCGCTGCTGGCGCGCATCCATCCTGAAGTGATGTCGCGCTACTACGGCTGCGGTCTGGTTTGCCCGCCGCTGCTGGAAGGCTGTCGCATTCTCGATCTGGGCAGCGGTTCCGGGCGCGATGTGTATGCGCTGGCACAATTGGTGGGCGCGAGTGGTCAGGTGGTCGGTGTGGACATGACCGAGGAGCAGCTTGCCGTTGCGGAAAGTTATCGCACCTATCACGCCGAGGCGTTCGGTTTCGGCAACGTTACTTTCAAACAGGGCTACATCGAGAAGCTCGATGAACTTGGGTTGGAAAGCGGCAGCTTTGATGTCATCGTGTCGAACTGCGTGATCAATCTTTCGCCGGACAAGGATGCGGTGCTGCGCGAAGTGCATCGCTTGCTCAAACCGGGCGGCGAATTCTATTTCTCGGATGTCTACGCCGACCGCAGAGTGCCGGACGCAGTGCGCAATGATCCGGTGCTGTACGGAGAATGCCTGGGTGGCGCGCTGTACTGGAACGATTTCATTAATCTTGCCAAGCGCCATAAATTTGCCGATCCCAGGCTGGTTGAAGACAAACCGCTCGACATTACCGATGCCAAACTGGCTAAGCGGGCCGGCAACATCCGCTTTTTCTCGGCCACTTATAGATTGTTCAAGCTGGATGGCCTGGAGCCCGCCTGCGAGGATTATGGCCAGGCGGTGATTTATCGCGGCACGATCCCCGATCACCCGCATCGCTTTGTCCTCGACAGCCACCACGACATCGAAGCCGGCCGAGTATTCCCCGTGTGCGGCAATACCTGGCACATGCTGCATAACTCCCGATTCAGGGAACACTTCGAATTCATCGGCGACTTTAGCCAGCATTACGGAATTTTTGCCGGATGCGGTAGTGACATACCCTTTGCACAATATGAAAACGTACAATCTGAAAGTACAGCCACTTCCGGTTGCTGCTAAGTGTGATTGAAAATGGGAAACTGGGAAACGAAGTGTGTGACCCTTGCATCGACTGTCGTCGAAGAAATCATACAGTGTCTTCGCAATCGCTATACAGATCGTGATCTAACCTACAATCTTGCGCAAGCGCGCCGCGTTGCCAATTACGCGGCCTTTTTTTGGATGACAGAGCGTGTTGGGAAACTGATCGAACGGACGCAGCCAATCGTTATATGATTCACCTAGTCATGATTTGACTGCGGCTTACGTGACTGGAATAAGCGGCTGAATATAAAAAATATATTATCTAGCCTGATACTATTTTTTGGCGAGCCATCGCAAAGTGCGCATGTTATAGTCGACGCGACACTCGGTGGGTTTTACTTGGTTGCTGGAAGATGAAACGGGGGATGGAGTAGATGGTTAAGATGAGCAGTGAAATGTTGGGCTTCATTTCATTCAGCCCAACCTACCGAGCTAATATTACTCTGACCCCAATTACTTGCTGACCCCAATTACTTGGATTCAACCATAAAAAGAGGTTCACATGAAATTTTTTCTCCCAATGGCACGGAACCCCGCTGAGGCTGATGTGCTCCTTGAAAGCATATCTCGTCATGTTTCTTCGCCTCTCCCCGAAAGGCGCATATTCCGTCTAGTGTTTCGGCACAACGGCATTGAGTATGAGGTAGAAGTGGGCAAACCCGCTCCAGCCTACTTCGGCGCAGGCGCATCTCCAGTCGAAGCAATAATTGGCGAAGCTCCCTTCGCAGTATGCCTCGAAAACCGAGGTGTACGATCTGGTTCTCCCATAATCGTAGGTGAAAAATCAGTGCGCCTAGTAGAGTTCTTTGATTATGATGTTTCTCATCTTCGTGGCCTTTTTTGAACTCAGCGGGTAAAAAAGGATTATCCATTATTTCTCTCCTCCTAACCCTACGTTCACCTCGGACTCCGCTAAAGCTGAGCCGGTCAACTCAACGTTAGCCATACAGAGAGAGAACCATGCTTAGCCGGCTAGAGATGGACTTTGCTCAAATCAAGTATCGATGGAGAATTCACTCGGAATTGTTTGGTGAAGATGAGAAGGTAGATCTTCTGAATAACTGTGGAGGGCAAGTATTTGGGATATTTCAAGAGCTTCTTGTTTACGAAACTTTGGCTGCAATATGCAGGTTGTGTGATCCACCGAAATCAATGGGTCAAGAAAATAACAGTATTTACAACCAATATGAAAAACTAAAAAGCAGTCTAAGCAGCGCCGACATACAGGAAATTGATAATTATTTATATTCGTTGCAAGACGGAATAAAAAATATAAGAACTTTGCGCAATAAATCAATATCGCACAATGATCTTCGTGTAGCGAAAAAAGCAATCAAACTTCCAAATGTTACATTTGGTGAAATTGATGATGCGCTTAACCTTATAACTAAAATCCTAAATAAAATGTTCAATGTCAGCGGCAACTATGAATCTGTTACAGCGTTTGGCCCTGGCGTTAACAAGTTATTTAAAGTTCTTAACGCTGGTGTAGGGCGCTAAGTGGCTAACATGGCGTTCGAGAGGGATGCGCCAAAAGTGGCGCGTCCCTCAACTTTACGTTGACGCTGTAGAAAAACTCAAAATTTTTAAAATCGCCTTATGAAAAATCAACAAGTTACGTATCCTATTTTCGGTGAAAACAGGGTTTTTCTACAGCCTCATTAGGGGAGGAATTGATGAAACGCTATCTTCTGTTGCTTTTGATTGCTATATTTTCCCAAGCGCCTCTGACGGCCCTTGCGGGGCAGAGCATTGTTGGACTTGGAATTGACTACCCACACAGTTTTCATATGAGCGCGGCAAAGGCGCAGCAATGGTTCTCCAAATACCCAGAAAACGTCAAAGCACTTACGAGATCATTTGAACTTTTCGAAGCCCCACCAACGAATGGACTCATCGGAGTCCAACTATTAAAAATTCACTACGTTATGAAAATCCAGCCAAACATCGACGGTGCAGCAAGTGAGTCAGTGCGGAACGTAGCTCGTTTGGATGGAATGAAGAATTTCAAGCAATGGACTAAATCACTTAACGTATCCGGCCACGAGGCTCGACAAGCGTCCTTTGAAGCGGAGCGGTATGGAGGAAAACTCGGAGGAGAGGTTTTAATTATTCTGGACCGGCGCACCAATACCATGTGGTCGATTCAACTTTTATTCGGCAAGAAAAAAGGGATAAATCCATTTGCGTCGCTAAATCTCGATACCGAAAGAATCTTTGCCATGTCTTTGCTACGTTCAGTCATAGTACAGGAGTAAATATTCTATGGTCACCCCAAATCCTGCGCTTAAACGCAAATATCGGGGTCAGAACCATCGGAGAACCATCGGGGTCAGATACGAAGGGCACTAAGTTAAGCCTTTTTAGCAAGGTCAGACTATTGTAAAACCCGCGCCAATACTGGCTTAAGTTATTGTTTAAGCTATACTGAAGCCCCTTAACTTTAGTGGCATTTACTCTGACCCCAGTTATTTACAAGAAAGGCAGGGCGACCACAAAAGAAAACAGACAGCGCCAGTTAATGTTAATCTGAACCCAAATTATTCTCTTCGAATAGCCATTCCCCGTAGCTCCAATCCCGGTAATCCAGAGACAACAAGCAGTCCATGAATTTTGCAACGTTAACAAACGATTTTTTAAACAAAATATCGGGTCAAGTCTTGACATCACGCATCAGGTTTAACGCTGTGTCAAGACTACCCATTATTTCATGACCACATTATTTCTTGCCGCTCTTAAAGTCGGCAAAGAAGCCTACTGAAGCTACGCTTCGAGTAATGGAGCCAAACCCTTCATTCAAGAGGGACGCCCTACGAGCGCCCCTTAATTTTACGTTGACGCTGTAGAAAAACTCAAAATTGAATCTCGGGGTCAGTTCTAAAATCTCGGGGTCAGTTCTAACATTCCAACATCCCATGTAAACTCCGCACATGGCAAGACCACTCAGGCTGGAATTTTCGGGAGAACTTTATCACGTCACATCGCGTGGTGATCGTCGGGAAGATATTTTTCTGAGAGACGGAAAAGGCTAAGGGAAAAAAGCGATGCTGAAATGTTGGAATGTTAGAACTGACCCTGTGCTCTGCTGGACCCTGTGCTCTGCTGTGCTCTGCTGTGCTCTGCTGTGCTCTGCATATATAACCATGATTTAACATGTGTTTTGCTTAACCGAGTGACATGAGAGTCTGACACCATTGATTCCGTTGCATTTATTCTTATTTATTTCAGTTAGACGGATAGCAAAAAACCCGTCGGAGCGGGTTTAGGGAGGATAAATTGCAAGGTAAATAGGCATGAATTAATAAATTAAAACCTGCCTATTTGGTCAGAGAAGTACATACCCATTTTTGAAATTGAATCCTTCCATAATTCAGATCGAATGACAGGTTTTACAAGGGACTACATTTGTTAATCATTGTCATCATTGTCATCATCCTCATTGTCTATCTTCTTGTTCTGAGCATCGTCCCTCTTCTTGTCCCAAGCATTACCCATATTGCCTGATCTATTAGTACCGGAATTCGGGGTCCATGAGTTATTGGAACGACCGTCCGTTTTAGTGTCGTCCATCTGATAGGCGTTGTACTCTTTTTGGGAACGTGCCTTACCACTGGAATCCGTATCCTTATCATCCATTTTGTTGCGCCCTCCACTCGTCATCTTCTTACGCCAGGCATTCATTTCCTCTGAGCTGATTTGGCCGTTGCCGTTGACATCCATCTCTTGAAATTTTTTTGTTCCGAAAGTGTTAAATTCGTCTCTGGTGATCATTCGATCAGAATTGGTATCCATAGCTTTGAACATTTCGTCCTTCATTTTTCCTTGAGAAGAATCAGCGTGAGCGAATGTAGTGCCCAAGACAAAGCAGGAGGTAATAGCGAGATAGTTAAAAGTTTTTTTCATTTTAAACTCCATTTATAATATTGCAAAAATTGCTTAATCGACATAATGTTATGTCGCTCTCCAGAGATTACCAAGACCTTATTTGGCTCACTCTGAAATCAGTCTAACAAAGTATATTGAACATCATCTGTGCGGTAGGGCACATATTGGCGAAATCACGGGGTTCAGTTCTAACATTCCAACATCCCATGTAAACTTCGCACATGGCAAGACCACTCAGACTGGAATTTTCGGGAGCGCTTTATCACGTCACATCGCGCGGTGATTGTCGGGAAGATATTTTTCTGAGCAAAATCACGGGGTCAGCTCGGTAGGTTGGGTTGAATGAAATGAAGCCCAACATTTCACCGCTCACCTTAACCGTCTACTCCATCACTCATTTGACCAGCCCAATTGTTCTTACAATAATTTTAAATATGTTTGCCTTAACCGAATGCCATGAGAGTCTGGCCCTGTTTAGAACTGTGACCCTGATGAAATACTGCGACATAGGGTACGAAGCGCGCTAGAATTACTTCGTTAGTTTTGAATGGAGTCCCGATCATGAACACACAACTCTTTCAGCAAGCTCGTGTGCTAGACATTGACGAGCAGATCGAACTGGTTGAAGCCATCTGGGACGGGATCGTTAGTCGTGGTACTGTGCCATCGTTGACCGAAGCGCAAAAAACAGAGCTTGACCGCCGCCTCGCGGATCATCTTGCCAACCCCGATGATGTAGTCCCATGGAGTGAAGTGAAGGCTGCCGCTCTTGCCAAAATCAGGCAATGAGCCTGCCCGTTACTTTTCATCGTGCCGCCAGTGCAAAATTCATCGAAGTGGAAAATGTGGTTAGGCCTTACATTTGACATGCGCAAATGTAAGGCCTAACGCGGTGATTTCATTTGACCCCGTGATCTCATTACCTTCAAGATATCGAAGCGTTTAGAAGTTATAAGCACGTTCGCCGTGCGTTGCAGTATCCAATCCTTCGCGCTCGTCTTCTTCCTTTACACGCAAGCCGATAGTCATATCTACAATCTTATAGCAAACGAAGGCAACCGCACCAGACCAGATTATCGTGGTGAGCACGGCTTGCGCTTGCACCCACACTTGCCCACTGATGGTGGTATCGACGATAGTGTTGTTAACGTAATCAACGATACCGGTGCCACCCATACTCCAGGTGTTGAACACGCCGGTAAGTAATGCACCCAAGATGCCACCGATGCCGTGGATTCCGAACACATCCAGCGCGTCATCTGCCCCCAGCAGTTTCTTCAGACCAGTTACGCCCCAGAAGCAAGCAAAGCCAGCCAGTGCGCCAATAACGAGGCCGCCACTTACGCCCACCCAACCGCAGGCGGGAGTAATGGCAACCAAGCCTGCGACCGCACCGGAAATCGCGCCCAGCACGGAGGGCTTGCCCTTCAACAGCCTTTCAGCCAGCGTCCAAGTCAATGCGGCAGCGGCAGCGGCATCCAGCGTGTTGACGAAAGCCAGTGTGGCCGCACCTGAAGCTTCGAGAGCCGAGCCGGCATTGAAGCCGAACCAGCCGACCCACAATAGCGAGCCACCGATCATGGTCATAACCATGTTGTGCGGTGCCATCGGTTCCTTGCCGTATCCGATGCGTTTTCCAACCAGGAATGCGCCGACCAAACCCGCAGTAGCCGCACTTATATGCACCACAGTACCGCCAGCGAAGTCCAATGCGCCCTTCTGGAACAACCACCCTGCGGCAGCCGTTGCAGTATCAGCCGCAGCCTGAGTGGTGTAGGCATCCGGCCCCATCCAGAACCACACCATGTGCGCAATCGGTAGGTAGGCGAAGGTAAACCACAATGCGGAGAATAGCAGCACAGCGGTGAACTTCATCCGCTCGGCGAAAGCACCCACAATCAGCGCAACGGTAATGGCGGCGAAGGAAGCCTGAAAGGCCACGAAAGCGAATTCAGGAATTACCACGCCCTTGCTGAAGGTTGCCGCATTGGCAACACTGCCGGTGGCCGGATCAAAGATGCCCTTCAGGAACAGCCTGTCAAATCCGCCGATAAATGCATTTCCCGCCGTGAACGCCAGTGAGTAGCCATAGATGGCCCACAGCACGATGATCAGCGCGAAGATGGCGAACACCTGCATCAGGATGGACAACATGTTCTTGCTGCGCACCAGGCCGCCGTAGAATAGCGCGAGGCCGGGGATGGACATCATGATGACCAGCAGAGTGGCCGTTAGCATCCACGCCGTATCACCCTTGTTGGGGCTAGGAGCGGCAGCGTGTGTGGCTGCCGTTTCGGCGGGCTTGACTGCGTTAGCTGCCGCAGAAGACTGGGCTGTGGTTGTTGTCGCTGCAGCCGCAGGGGCGGCGGATTCTTCCGCAAATGCCGGAACGACCAGACCATACAACATGCCCAGCAACGCGAAAAGTGCAACAAGTTTATTCATAGCGTTCTCCTTACAAGGCTTCCCCGCCAGTTTCGCCGGTACGGATGCGAATTACTTGCTCGATGTTGTGAACGAATATCTTGCCGTCGCCAATATTGCCGGTATGTGCAGATTTTTCTATGGCTTCAAGCACCAGCTCTAACATGTCCTTTTTAATAGCGGCTTCCAGCTTGACCTTAGGCAGAAAGTCCACCACGTATTCTGCGCCGCGATACAACTCGGTATGACCCTTTTGCCGGCCAAAGCCTTTCACTTCCGTAACGGTGATACCCAGTACACCAAGCGCAGTCAGAGCCTCACGTACTTCGTCGAGTTTGAACGGCTTGATGATTGCAGTAACCATTTTCATAATTTTTACTCCTCACGTGTGGTAGAGCGTAAACAACATTATTTAGCACCTACTTAGTCAAAAGCAGCTTCCGTGCCACTACATTTTAGTTAGTAAAAACAATGTGTTGATTTATTATCAAGGTAGAAAAATATTTTTACGCACCAATTTTATGCATCTTCAAATATGCGGCGCACCAATTGGGTGAGAAATGCTACTTCGACAGACGGAATGCTACTTTCGATGCAGGCATTAAATGAAAGGCGTAGACATCCATTCAATTTTCGAAAACGGGGGCTACCATTTGACATGCGCAAATGTAAGACCCCATATTGTGCCGCTGTCGGCCATATATGAAGTCTTGTAATATACAAGCGCCTGACCCCGGCCACTTCGGTGTCAGAAAGGAGGGACTCATGTCACAACGCGAAGATCCAGCTGAACGAGGTTACCTACGCTTCTTCTACCGCGACTGGCGCCCAACTCGATTCGGGAGATTTTGGAATAGGGCGTTGGCTTGGATATCGGGGCTTGGATTGACGCCGCAAATCCTGCTTACTTTGCAGGTGAAAGACCGAAGCACTGGTCACCTAAGCGCAAACATCCTCGTCGCCGCCAGATATCAAGCTCAGCGTTACCTCGTTTCGATGCTCGGAGATGATTCGGAGTGGGTGCAAAACGTGCGGGCGGCGGGCGGAAAGGCGTTTATCAAGCGCGGTGGCTCTCATCCTATTATGCTTACGGAGATCCCAGCCAAGGCGCGCGCGCCGATCCTCAAAGCATGGTGCCAAGTTGCGACGAGTGGTCGCCAGCACCTCCCGATCTCGCACCAGGCGTCAATTTCCGACTTCGAAGCAATCGCAGAATACTACCCTGTGTTTCGTATCGACCCTCCCCTTTAACCTGAAATCTAAAAGGCCAAGCTCGAATATTTATTAACTGAAGCAAAGCGGAAAACAAGCCATGCGGCAGGCCGCGATAGAATCATGACGAATCCCCAGCGCGTAACGTAGGGCAAGGGGAATTGGGATTATGAGGACAAACGTCATGAATGCTTCGTGCCCGGCCCCTTTATTTCCTTTAATTTCATTGCCACATGCCAAAGCGATCTAATGACTTTCAGCGGCTCCTCTATCTCGTACGAGTGAATCTTGTGGAAGGCGCGAAGGTGACGGAATCCAAGAGGATGCGAGATCTCACGACCAAGAGGTTTCGCGAAGTTGACGATACAAGGTTTGGCTGAATGAAATGAAGCCCAACATCTCACTCACGCTTGGCTTGGTGGCAGATACGAACATGTTTGTCTTTTGTCAGGCGCTGCTAAAACTCGGCCTTACTGTTCCTCCCGCCACATCGCAAGTTGGTAACGCATCTGTTCCTCAACCCTCTTTTGTGATGCTAGACTTTATTTCACTCAGCCGAACTAGGCTAACTCCACATTCTTTGTGTCGACATCTTGGAAGCACAAATACATCTTTACGACCAAGAGAGGGTAGGGTGAGAGAAGCGTGCATGGCGAGTTTTTTTACCGGGTCGACATCTTTGCCATACACGTTAATTGTAAGAAAACCCAGCTCTCCCCGACCAATGCTCCAGGAGACAGAATCTCCCAGTTTATCTACCAACAAAAGGAGTTTTACTATGAACAACCGTCAAGTCTTGTCAGCAGCAATCGGTAGCCTGTTAGCACTTGGACTGGTCAGCAATGCCAGTGCTGCAGGGAAAAAAATGGATATGGAACAATGTTATGGTATCGCCAAGGCAGGCAAGAATGATTGCTCCAGCAACAAGAGCGCGCATTCCTGTGCGGGTCAAGGCACTAAAAACAATGATGCTGAGGACTTTGTCGCCGTACCCAAAGGCACTTGTGCCAAGATTGCTGGCGGCACTCTGAAGTCCTGATAATGGGAAAGCCCGCAAACGATTCTTTGCAGTGTATCGCCGGTATCGGGTTGCGGGCACCTCACTATAGTGAAGTGCTGGAAAAACTGCCCAAGCTCGGCTGGGTGGAAGTACATAACGAGAATTTTTTCGGGGGTGGCGCACCCCTGCGTACCTTGCTCAAGGTGCGCGAACATTATCCCGTCAGTTTGCATGGCGTTGGAATGGGGCTGGTTTCGACTGCGCCGCTGAATCAGGCGCATTTATCTGCTTTGCATCGTCTTTGTGATGCGGTGCAACCTGCTGCCGTGTCGGAACATTTATGCTGGAATTCTGTGCCAGACATGACTATCAACGGCCCAATGGTCATCAACGACTTGCTTCCGTTTCCTTATACCCATGAAGCCCTTTCCCACGTAGCAAGGCGAGTTGAACAGGTGCAGGAAAAACTTGGTCGTCAACTGCTGCTGGAAAACCTCTCCAGCTACTTATCTTTCACGAACAGTGAAATGAGTGAGAGCGAATTTCTGTCTGAATTATCACGGCTCACTGGCTGTGCCATCCTGTTTGATGTCAACAATCTGTATGTGAATGCACGAAACCTGGGCGTGGATGCCAGGGCTTTTATAAAATCGCTTCCGGCTGAAGCGGTGGCGGAATACCACCTCGCTGGGCACAGCATAAGGGATGGCTGCCTGGTAGATACGCATAGCACTCAAGTATGCGCCGAGGTGTGGGCGTTATATGAGTTTGCCTTGCAACAAATCGGGCCTCGCCCCACGCTAATCGAATGGGATAGTGATATCCCTGCGTTGGCAGTACTGCAGGGTGAGGCGGAAAAAGCACAGCAACGGCTGGAGAAATATCATGCTTGTGTTAAATGACGACCTGTCCGATCTTGCCCGTGCCATCGTGCGTGGCGAGGCACCGTCGTCGCAGATCGACACGAGTTATCAGAATTATTCTGTCGCCATCGCCATCGAAGTTTATCGCAACAATTATCGCGGCAATCTGCATGACACGCTTGCAGGCGCATATCCGGTCATCGAACAACTCGTGGGCAAGGATTTTTTCCGGCTGTTGACGCGGCGATTTATCGGGCAACATCTTTCGCACAGCGGAAACCTGCATCACTATGGCGCGGAGATGGCAGGTTTTGTTGCGGCCTTCGAACCTGCGCAAGAATTGGTTTATCTGCCGGATGTCGCGGCGCTCGAGTGGGCCTGTCACTGCGCTTATTTCGCAGACGATGCCGCGACACTGGATATCGACAAGCTGGCGCAGGTTCCACCCGAGCAATATCAAAATCTGATTCTGCACATTCACCCGGCATGTCATCTTGTGCGCTCCCGCTATCCGATCGCTGCCATCTGGCATGCCCATCAACCCGGTGCGTCCGGTGACTTCCGCATTGATCTGGATAGCGGCTCCAGCAATGCTCTGGTCAGCCGCAAGAATGATGTGGTCTTGGTCAACGAACTGACGGAAGCCGATGCGGTATGGCTGCAAGGCATACAGGCTGGAACTCAGCTAGGAGAAGCAACTGCCGCCACGCTGGAACATTATCCAGATTTCGATTTACAAGCCGCGCTGCTGAAACTGGTCGCGCAAAATGTTATTGAAAACATTTCCCTGGGAGCGATACCATGACATGGCTATCAAGCTTGACAAAACTTTATTACAAAGCATCACATCTGCCGGAATATCTGGCGCCTCTGTTTGATCTGGGGCTGAGACTATATCTTGCAAATGTTTTTTTCAAATCCGGTCTGACCAAGGTGCAAAACTGGGATAGCACACTATACTTGTTCAGCGACATCTACAATGTGCCACTACTGTCACCTGAGGTGGCAGCATCAATGGCGGCCGGTGCGGAGTTGGGGCTGTCCGCGTTGCTTGTATTGGGGGTATTCGGGCGGTTTGCCGCTGCCGGATTGTCCATCCTCAATGTGGTCGCAGTCATTTCTTATGCTGATTTAAGCGAGGCAGGGATCAATCAGCACATATCTTGGGGCATTCTGTTCGGCGTATTGTTGATACTGAGTCGCGGCAATTGGTCGATCGATACGTGGTTAGAAAAAAGATTGAGATAATTTCCTTATGTTAAGCAATTCATTATCAATTGCTTAACAGCTTCAAGTGCAAAAAAATAACCCACTAATCAGCCGGGCATGCTAGCAGCCTGTCGGTCTTAATAAGTCTATCGGCTTGATCTTCCAGTTTGGCCTACCACTGTAGGCATACCTGATTTTACACTAGCAACTGCAAATAAATTACAATCCAATTTTCTTCGCATGCTGAAGCGTACGGAGAAGAAATTTGTCATTTTTCTTGATTTTCAATAGGGAGTTAATTGATGGAAAGCCGAAAGCATAATTCAAAAAAAATATGTTTTGCATCAGCAATAGTTTTGCTTGCAGTTTCCCAAACAGCTTTTTCAGCTGGCAATACAGTAGTCACCAAATGGAATGATGCCGCGCTGGAAGCAATACGGATTACTCACCCTGGACCACCGATGGTTGCCAGAGCATTGGCAATTACCCATACCTGTATGTACGATGCTTGGACAGCTTATGACAATAAAGCCAAAGGTGCGCATTTTGTCAAAAAAAATCGCCTTCCCAATAGTGAGATTACCGTTGCCAATAAAGAAAAGGCAATTAGTTATGCAGCTCACGAATGTTTATCCGATCTTTTTCCAACAGAAGCGGCAAGGTTTAACACTTTAATGGCTACTCTGGGCTATGACGCTAGCGATAATAGTCTTAACGTTGCGACCCCTGCTGGTATAGGTAATGCCGCAGCCCAAGCAGTGTTGAATTTTCGCCACCATGACGGATCCAACCAGTTGGGCGATTTGAATCCGGGTGCATACTCAGATTACACAGGTTACACGCCAGTCAACACGCCGACAGCGATCAATGATCCCAACCGCTGGCAGCCATTGCAAATTGGCGCTAACGTACAACAATTTATTGCGCCTCATTGGGGTAAAGTAACGCCTTACGCCTTAAAATCCGGTAGCCAATTCCGCAAAACCTTGCTTAAACCGGCTGACTTTAACACTGAACCAGCCCGATACGATCTTCAAGCGTTGCAGGTTTTGGAATACAGCGCTCATTTAACTGATGAGAAAAAAGTTATCGCCGAATTTTGGGCTGACGGCCCATCATCTGAGCTTCCACCTGGACATTGGACATTGTTTGCCACATTTGTGTCTGAGCGTGACCACAATACGGTAGACCAAGATGTCAAAATGTTCTTTGCTATGACTAATGCAGTATTTGATGCCAGCATTGCAAGCTGGGATGCAAAGCGGTTTTTTGATTATGTAAGACCTGTTACCGCAATTCATCTGCTTTTTGCAGGTCAAACCGTAAAGTCTTGGGATGGTTTAATTGATGGCGCAAACTGGAAGCCTTATCAAGCAGCTAATGTAGTGACACCACCATTCGCTGAGTACATTTCTGGACATAGCGTATTTAGTGCCGCGGCTGCTGAATCATTGAAACTGTTTACCAAAAGTGACCATTTTGGCGGTAGCGAAATCATTCGTGCCGGTTCATCACGCGTTGAGCCAGGTTTGGTGCCCGCAAAAGATACGGTCTTATACTGGGCAACATTTACTGACGCAGCTGATGAAGCCGGTATTTCCAGACGTTTCGGTGGGATTCACTTTATAGATGGTGACTTGGAATCCCGTAAACTAGGGCGTGTAATTGGTCAGCAGGCCTGGGAAAAATCACAGAAACTTTTCGGTGATGAGGAGCGCGGTACAGGACGTACCATTGGCCATCAAGCTAATGAAGAATAACAGAAACTTTTAAAATTTCTTAGCAGACAGCTAAGAATATTGGCTTACGAAAGTTTAGGGGTTCACTTGCAATGTTCCCTTACTCTTTTGTAAGTTTAAATTTATAACACGACTATGTTGTAGTGTGGATATCATAAGCCACCTTTATAATTCACCGTTATAGAATTTGTTTAAACATTCAGAAAATCACGGTGCTAAATCTGGATTTTTCTGGCCACTCTCCTTCGAATGAACTCCTCCCTATCGCGCACGATTCGTTGCACCAATCTCTTCATGTTGTAGACCAGGTTCAATCATCGCGCCCATCCTGTTGTGAGCAGAGTTGACCAGCACATCATGAAAGTCGCTTCATATCTGTGGTAACTGTTTACGCAGTGAGATAATGAAAGTATTCGTCCGGCCAAATCATGCATGGTTTTGCGCGCGTCCCATCTTTAATGGCGCTAATCGTCACATTACCCTTAGATAGGCGCTTCCCGGACAAGATGGCAAACCCAATCCAAGTGGCTACTTGTATAAATCTGCGCTAATGCCGATTCACAGCTTAACCCGACTCAACCTCAGCGCATTGCTGATCACCGACACCGAACTAAAGCTCATTGCAGCGGCGGCGATCATCGGCGAGAGCAGCAAACCGAAGAACGGGTACAGCAGCCCCGCCGCGACCGGCACACCCAGCATATTGTAGGCAAAAGCGAAGAACAAATTTTGCCGGATGTTGCGCATCGTGGCCTGACTCAGGTGACGCGCGCGGACGATGCCGTTCAGGTCGCCTTTGATCAACGTCACCCCGGCACTTTGCATCGCCACATCGGTTCCCGTTCCCATCGCGATGCCGACCTGCGCTTGCGCCAGTGCCGGCGCATCATTGATGCCATCTCCCGCCATCGCCACGATTCGTCCTTCGGCTTGCAGTTGTTTCACGATCTCGGCTTTTTGCTCCGGCAGCACTTCGGCCACCACGCGTTTGATCCCCAATTTGCGCGCAACCACATCTGCGGTGGCACGGCTATCACCGGTGAGCATGACCAGCTCCAATCCGGCAGCCTGCAGGGCTCGCACCGCTTCCAGTGTGGATTCTTTGATCGGATCGGCCACGCCTATCAAACCTGCCGGCTTGTCATCCACAGCCACGAACATCACGGTCTGCCCCTCTGCCCGTAGCGCATCGGCACGGTCGAGCAACTCAGCCATCTCTATGCCCGAATCAACAAATAATTTCTGATTGCCGATCGCAACTTTGCGGCCGCCCACCAGGCCAGTGATGCCTTTGCCACTGACGGATTGAAAATCCTTGACCTCGGCCAGTGTCAGGCTGCGCTGCTCTGCTCCCTTGATGATAGCTGCCGCCAGCGGATGTTCGCTGGCGCGTTCCAGACTGGCACCCAGTTGCAGAATGTCGTTATCCAGAAATCCTTGCAGCGCCACTATCGAAGTCAGTTTCGGTTTGCCTTCGGTCAACGTGCCGGTCTTGTCGGTCACCAGCGTATTCACTTTTTCCATGATCTCCAGCGCTTCGGCATTTTTGATCAGCACGCCTGCAGTTGCGCCGCGTCCGGTTCCCACCATGATCGAGATTGGTGTCGCCAGACCCAGCGCACAAGGACAGGCGATGATCAGCACCGATACCGCTGCCACGATGGCATGAGCGAATCTCGGTTCTGGCCCCCAGATCATCCATATGCCAAATGCCAGTAATGCGACAAGTATCACGACCGGCACGAAATAACCTGACACCGTGTCGGCCAGCCGCTGTATCGGTGCGCGGCTGCGTTGCGCTTCGCTGACCATGTGGATGATTTGCGCGAGCAAAGTATCAGCACCGACCTTTTCCGCGCGCATCAACAACCCGCCGGTGCCATTCAGCGTGGCACCGATCAAGCGCTCTCCTTGCTGCTTTTCCACCGGTATTGGTTCGCCGGTTACCATGGATTCATCTATTGAACTGCTGCCCTCTACGACCTGCCCATCAACCGGGATTTTTTCGCCGGGACGCACGCGCAATACATCCCCCGCCTGCACCTGTTCCAGCGGAATATCTTCTTCCTTGCCATCACTGCGCACGATGCGTGCGGTCTTGGGTGCCAGGCCCAGCAACAGCTTGATCGCGGTGTTGGTGCGGCTGCGAGCTTTCAGTTCCAGCACCTGCCCCAACAGCACCAGCGCGGTGATTGACGCAGCAGCTTCAAAATAAATTGGTAGCGTGCCATCTTCTCGGCGCAGCATCGCCGGAAAAATATCCGGCAATAAAGTACCGATTACGCTGTATAACCAGGCCACACCGACACCCAGTGAAATTAGTGTGAACATGTTCAGATGCCGATTGACCAATGAAGCCCAGCCACGCTGAAAGAATGGCCAGCCGCCCCACAGTACGACCGGGGTCGCCAACAAGAACTCAACGAGTTGCAAATGCCTAAACGAGATCATTTTCGGCGCAAAACCGGTCCACATATCAGCAGCCATCGCCATTACGAACACCGGCACGGCCAAGACAGTGCTGATCCAGAAACGGCGCGTCATATAGTCCAGCTCAGGATTCTCTTCCTTGGCAGCAACCGTTCTGGGCTCCAGCGCCATACCGCAGATTGGACAATCGCCGGGCTCGCTGCGCACAATCTGCGGATGCATTGGGCAAACGTATTCGGTGACATCGGGTTTGTCCGACAAGTTATCCACCGGCTCCAGCGCCATGCCACACTTCGGACACGAACCGGGTGTGGCCTGATGCACCTCTGGATCCATCGGACAGGTATAACCTCCAGCGGATGGGGTTGTAATGGTGGGAGCCGAAGCGACCGGGTTAAGGTATTTGTCAGGATCCGCTGAAAACTTTTCCACGCAGTGCTGTGAGCAAAAATAATAGCGCTTGCCCGCATGCTCCAAGTTGCGCCCTGACTCGCTGTCAACTTTCATACCGCATACAGGATCTGTAGTTGTGCTCATGGTCTGTTCCTTTCAATTACGTCCATCGGGATTCACCAAGCGGGAAGTGTCGGCATCGTGCAATTACGTGCATTTGGCTGCCACCATTTCGCACAGTGTAGCCTCTTTAGTCCTAGATGCCTGGATTGCCGCCGGGTCATATTGAGTAGCACTCATGCTGACTACTTCCTTACGAGCCTGATCGAATGACAACAACTTGGTAAAAATCAGCCTGGCCGCCATCTCCGCACAGCGATCCTGTTTGAAATAACATGCGCATAAACGCAGAAAATATTGATAATCCGCCCATAAAATTTATATTTATAATATATTACAAAACAACACATTAGAATGCCGTTACAACATGTAATACAATATACCCATGATAACCGACAAAGAAATCCTCATACTGTATTACAGCCAGCACGGTGCAGTGCGTCAAATGGCTCAACTGGTGGCGCGTGGCGTGGAACAGGTGGCTGGTGTGCGGGCGCGGCTACGCACCGTGGCTAAGATTTCCACGGTATGCGAGGCGACCGCGCCCGACATACCAGATGAGGGCGCCCCTTATGCCGAGTTATGCGACCTTAAGGAATGCATAGGCATTGCTGTTGGTAGCCCCACGCGCTTTGGCAACATGGCCGCTCCAATGAAGTATTTCTGGGATGGCACGAGTTCGCTCTGGATGCAACATGCCTTGGTCGGCAAGCCCGCTGCCTTTTTCACATCGACTGGCTCAATGCATGGCGGGCAGGAAAGTACACTGCTGTCTATGATGTTACCGCTGATGCATCACGGCATGATTATCGTTGGCCTGCCTTATTCGGAGCCGGAACTTGCCACCACACAGCAGGGCGGGACACCTTATGGTGCCAGTCATTTCGCAGGGATGGCGAATGACCATCCCATCACCGAAGACGAAAAAAAGCTATGCATCGCGCTTGGCAAACGGCTCGCGCACACTGCATTGAAATTGGCCGCATAAAATGCGGGTATCCATCCCTTCAGTTTTTTCCCGCTTTCACGGGTATGACTACATAGATAACTTCCAGGAGCATTCATGAATAATGCGCGCGAAGCTCGCCAAATGTTACGCGCTCATCGCTATGGCGCGCTATGCACGCTATCCAAGAAATTTGACGGCCATCCATTCGGCTCAATCACGCCTTATCTGGTTGACCATGATGGTAGCCTGATCATTCTGATCAGCACATTAGCGGAACATACCAAAAACATCCAGCATGACCCACGGTTAAGCCTAATAACGCATAACCAAGATAACCCGCACATTCAGACACAAGGACGCGTCACCGTGGTGGGCACAGCGCAAATCATTGCTGATAAAGATAAAGCTGGCACGCGCTATTTGCGCTACTTTCCAGAAGCTCAAAGCTACTTTGACATGCATGATTTTTCCTTTTACCGCATCATGCCGCAGTCATTACGATATATTGGCGGCTTCGGAAAAATCCATTGGGTCGAAGCGGATAGCTATTTAGTGCCACCCTATCCGTTAATCCAGCAAGAAAATGATGTGATTTCGCACATGAACTCTGACCATCGCAACACAATGTGTCGCTACTGCCAGCATTTTCATAAAATCGAAGTGCTGCATGTGGAAATGTTAGGCATCGACTGCGATGGTTTCGATGTACGCGCCGATGAAAAAATATTGCGTTTTGATTTCCCCGAAATGGTGCTCGATGCGCAACAGGCTCGCCATGCTTTAGTGGCAATGTCACGAGAAGCTGGATAAACATCCATGGCAAACAACCTGGTTCTATTTATTTTAAATCAGTAGCGTCCGGCAATTTAGTTAAATAAATTCAATTGGTTGTTTCTATACCATATGGTCATTTGCATCTCCGAATTTTTAACTAATTGATCAGGTGGTATTTTTAAAGAATAGCAGCTTAAACTCTGTGGGATTGTGTAAAGCAAATGAGTAACGGGTCAAGTAACTTGACCCGTTATTTTTTGACCCGATTGATTTTGAGCATCGTAATGAAGACAGCCTACGTAATCGGGCGGTAGTAACTTTGGAATCGATCCATACAGGGGATCATCAGAAAACATCGGGATTCCATAGCCGTTAGAAAAATAGACCCGTCCCGGCTGCCAGTCACCCCTTGCTTTAACGCAGGGGAATCATGCAAGTCAAATCACTGCCTGACCCGTTGAACTTCACAATTCCCAGCCGACATCACTTCAAGCGATCCTTGATCTTAGCGATTCCTGCCTCCGCGCACTGCTCATCAAGATGGCCGCCAGGCGCACCACCGATGCCGATGGCACCAATTGTTTCGCCTTCCACTTGAATTGGTAATCCTCCACCCAAGGCAATGAAATCATTTATGAAGACCAGATTAGCAGCTGCGGGATTCTTCTGCGTATTTTCCATTAGCCGCATGGTAGAATTTTTGGTCGTAAGAGCTGTGTATGCTTTCCTGCGGCTACTATCAATCGTATGCGGGCCCGCGTTGTCTGCACGTTGCAACACCTTGATCTGTCCAGCTCGATCGACCACAACTCCACTGACGTTATAGCCCTTCGAAGAGCAGTCAGCGACGGCGGCAGCGACGGCCTCTACTGCAAGTGCGGTCGGAATGTCTCTGACGGTGCGAACCTGTGCATGAGCGTTGCCTGCGATAACGAGAGTTGCGAAGATGAGAGAGCCTGAGACGCGTGAAATCATGGTAATTCTCCTGGTGATTGTTACGATTATTAAGCGTTTCCAATGAAGCTTCAAAAAAATTTCAGGGTGACTTTAAATCTTTAGCTGGGATTTCGATTGAAGTAGTTTCAACCGGGTTTAGTCTGCTATCTTTGGCATGTCGCTATTATTTTGGCCCAGCTAATGAAATTAAACTTAACATATTAATTAGCAAAATGAAATGATGGCTTGGCGTATGGATGCCTTAATTGGGCACAGACCATAGACCCTGATCAAAGGGTCAGCCAGATTGTTCTGTCAACTTTATTGCGAAAAAGAATACACCTATAAGGATATCCGCCAAAAATTGAAATCTACACGCCTTTGGTATGGCGAACAAGAGCAGGTAGACTTGGGCAGCGGCGATGGCATCCACATTACTATTCCGCGTGGGCGTTATAAGGAACTCGTCGCGTCGATGGAAATTGCAAGCGAAATTTCGGCACCCATCGCCATGGACCAGAAACTCGGCCAGGTCAATATCAGCCTGGATAATGAAGTCATTGTTTCCAAGAGTATCATCGCACACACCCCTTGTTTTCAAATAACAACGGAGATAATTTTATGAATCCTTTGCTTAGTATTACCAGCTTCATTGCTGTTTTACTCGTTGCATTGCCCGGTCCATTATACAAATACAACATTGCAGAACTAGGTACCGCGTTTGCTGTCCTGCGATACGGTGTTTACGTGGGGATAGCCGCTTTGGTGCTATTGCTAATCCAAGTTATTTTTCTAAGAAAAAATACCCGTTGGGCAGCTGCAGGAATATCGGCAGTATTTGTCATTATTGCCGTTGGTTTGCCGCTCAGCATGATGAGCAAGGCAAAGTCAGTGCCACCCATCCATGACATCTCAACTGACTTAATTAACCCGCCTGAATTTGTTGCTATTGCCGCCCTGCGCGCCAATGCGCCTAATAAAGTAGAATATGCTGGCGAAGAATCAGCGCAACAACAACGCAAGTCCTACCCTGACCTCTCTACGCAAAGTTATGCGAAAAGTTTTGACGTGTTATTTAGCACCGCACAAAACGCAGTGCATGAACTCGGCTGGGAGTTAGTTAACGCGGATAAATCACAAGGCATAATTGAAGCAACTGACACCACATACTGGTTTGGATTTAAAGACGATGTTGTGATTCGAGTTCGCGCTGTTGGTGAAACGAGTGTTATGGATATTCGTAGTAAATCCAGGGTGGGTAAAAGTGACCTTGGTAAAAATGCCGAACGTATTCACGCACTCATTAAACACATTAATACTGCGCTAGCGACGAACTAGAAGGTTATTTTAAAATATACAAAGAGGCGAGGTTTTTCGAAATGACAATATTATTTTAAGTTGTTATTTCGACACAATTAGAGTGAAATCAATTGGCTGACATTTTGATGAAATTCCTCACCACCATTAACTTCACAACGCAGAGTCGCCGCAGTGATCAAGTTCTCTTGATTAGCAAAAAAATCAAACTGGCTGCCCTTTTTTTCTTGTTTTTAGAGGATGGTATGGGCGACTTTGCCGAACATAAAAGCTCGAGCAGCCCGGCACGTAGGCCGTGGTCTTGAACATTGATACGACAAGCCGGAACAAGGAGGAAAGCCTATGAGCCCCGATGATATCAAGCGATTGGTCGCGCGCGCCGAGCATCTCATGTCGCGCTTTGAAGCGATACTGCCACCGCCGCCTCCGATGCCCGACTGGAGTGCGCTGGCTCAGCGCTGGCGTACGCATCAGAGCCGCGGCTGGCTGGAGCCTCTGCACGTTCTGCAACCCATTCATCTCTCTGATCTGCAGGATATCGACGACCAGAAAAAACGCGTGGATGACAACACGCGCCAGTTCGTAAGTGGCCAGCGCGCCAATAATGTATTGCTGACTGGAGCGCGCGGAACGGGTAAGAGTTCCATCGTCCGGGCTATGCTGACGGAATACTCGGCTGAAGGTCTGCGTGTGATCGAGGTCGACAAGACCGATCTAGTCGATTTGCCGCGCATTGTCGATCTAGTGTACGAGCGCTCCGAGCGCTTCATCATCTTCTGCGATGACCTGAGCTTCGAAGACGGTGAACCGGGTTACAAGGCGCTCAAGACGGTGCTCGATGGCAGCTTCGCTGCTGTACCGGATAATGTGCTGATTTATGCTACCAGCAATCGCCGCCACCTTATGCCGGAGTACTTCTCCGAGAACTTGCAGACCGCGCACGGCGACGAAGGTGAGCTGCATCCCGAGGAAGCTGTAGAAGAGAAAGTTTCATTATCGGATCGTTTCGGCCTGTGGGTGTCATTTTACAGCTTTAATCAGGAAGCCTATCTGCAGATCGTGCGACACTGGCTGAGTGTCTTCGGCGTCGATCTCAAGGACTGGGACGACTTGATCCGTCGTGAAGCGCTGCAATGGTCGATGATGCGCGCATCACGCAGCGGGCGCGTAGCCTGGCAGTTCGCACGCGATTATTCTGGAAAAGCCCGGTAGGTTGGGCACTACGATGGGAGCGTTGAGTATGAAGTCCAAACTGTTTTTCGCTGTTGGCTTGGTAATTTCTCTATCAGCGCAGGCAGATGTCAGCTTACATCCACTAGTATCTGGAGAACGTGACGCCCTCTGGATCTCCGGCCAGATTAGTCCTAATGATCCGGCTGCCTTGAAGAAACACCTGCAACGACATCACATCGTTTTGTTAGACAGTCCGGGGGGAGACGTCCATGCCGCGATCGAGCTGGGACGAATCTTGCGCCGAATGTCCAACACGGCTGTGGTCTACCCTGAGAAAGTCTGCGCGAGCGCATGTGTCTTCGTCTTGGCCGGAGCGGTGGACAAGATGATTTACGGGAAAGTGGGAATCCATCGCCCTTACCAGCCAAATGACAAAATCGTTTCCCCCGACCAACAAAAGCGCTTCTATTTGCAAATCGAAAATGAGGTAAAAGAATATCTTGATGACATGAATGTCAACCCATCGCTCTGGGACGATATGATCAGAATTTCTCCGGCCAATATTAAGATTCTGAAAGACGATGAACTTGAGCGGTATGGTCTATCTGGAACGGATCCATACATTGAGGAAGCGCGTAGGACGGATGAAGCAAATTCATTAAGAATCTCGAAGCAGGAATTATTGATGCGCCGGGCAAGAATGGAGAATGAGTGCAATAAATACATTAAGAAAGGCCTCAGAGCCCCCAATGTGGAGTACGGAATCTGCGCAACTTCGATTCACTATGGTATTTCTATGGCCGAGTACAAACGGCGCGCTGCAAAAGCGGTGCGCGAATGCGGATTGAAGGGCACTATCGAATATGCGAGATGTTTCGATACCATTACTCGCGGATTCTGAGAATTCACCCAAGCCCGGTAGGTGTTCAGCGGAGAGCACAAGACAGCAGTCACCGATTCGAAAAGCTCGGCTGGAAGAGGCCTGGCTGGGTATGGCGGGTTAAGTGATGCCACGATCAATGATCATTAAGATGCTTTATGATTCTAATACATTCTAGGGAGTTCGATTTCTATGCTATCGCGCTTCCGCGCGGGCTGGGTTTTGGCGAGATGCTACCTGTAACTGCTTGGAAAGGGGAAGACGATCAATCGTGTGGCATTCTGCAAAGACATGCCGAGACCGGAATCTACGGATGTACGATAATGCGCCGCCGAACCGATCATGTCTGGTCTGTAACTCACACCGAGGTAATCTGCGTGAACAAGGAAGAAGCGATGGCCGTAATACGTGTCGCGCTTTGTCAGGAAAAAATTCCAGAACAAGTTCCATCGGGCATAATCCTCCGTCCCCCGTTGCCGAGATTAAAGGATCGTCAGCCAAATGGCATTTTCAAACTCCTAGCTCAGCCTTCTCATCACGCAGCATTTTGGGCGATCAACCAGATATATCTGGCACTCCCCAAACCTGATGAAAACTGGGCAAGCGATTTTCAGACTGGCGCGTTTCATACACGTTTGTGGGAGTTGTACCTCTACGCGAGTTTTAAGGAACAGGGTCGCTTGGTGACTCAAAATGTCCCATCCCCCGATTTCTTGATCTCTAACTTGAAAGGAGAAGAGGCTTGGATCGAGGCAGGCACCGCAAACCCCGAAATGCCATACGACCATGTAACGCCAGCACCAACCTCCGCACCGACCGAGCTGCAAGAAAAGAAAATGGGGCCTGCTGCAGTTCGCTTCGCAAAGTCACTGGGCAATAAAATTCAGAAGAATTACCATGAGCTAAACCATGTCGCAGGGAAACCCTTCGCCATCGCGATTGCAGACTTCCACGCGCCAAGTTCAATGATGTGGAGTCGCGAAGCAATGATTGCCTATCTATATAACGCGTGGCTGACTGCTGCCGATCACAATGACGCTATAGAGGCAATGCTAGTCGAAATCACGGAACATCTTGACGAAAACAAGTTTCCTGCTGGGCTCTTTCAAAACTCGGAGTACAGCTGGTTGTCTGCAGTTATTTTCTCGAATGCAGCAACCATTGCGAAGTTCAATCGGATGGGCTATTTAGCTGGGATACGATCCAAAGGGCTAAGAATGAGCAGGTGCGGCATCATCTTTGATCGCTCGCACAGCGCGCTGAAACCAATCAATTTCGATCTTGATATCGCCAGTGAAGAGTACGCGGCGCTCTGGCCTGGTGGCGGTGAGCGCTGGCAGTAGAGCTAGAGGTGTTCCATAATCCCCTTGCTGCGCACCCATTTCCATTCACACTGTTGCCTGAGGCTACGCATTGGTATGAGTCCAGCGGCGAGATCATATGCCGTGCTCACTATGAGAACACAGTACTTTCTTCTGAAACCCGGCTTCAATTCGAGCGTGTGTAGCGCAATCGTTATTGCGCCGAATGCAATTGGTTCGCAGGGAGGCGCAACTTGTAGCCCAACTCGCAAACACCCGGTGCAATGTGCTTTGCTTATTGCCACCCAACATTATGTTTTACGCAATTTGTTTTTGTGAGTTTTAATTATCGGGGATACCTTCGTTAGGTTCGTCGGAAACCATCAAATCCTCAAACATTCTAATCACTGACGTTTGTGGGAAACCGGGCGTATCGTCATTCGTATCGATGCGCTCGCGCTTTAGCTTAAACAGATTGCTAGGTTTTTTTATAATCCAGAATTTGACTTTTTCGTCACGCCCCTTTAGTGCCTTCTCGATAGTGTGTTGCAGCGTATCCGGGCAGTTCATACCGAAGATGATCGACTTCATTTTGACTGGCGACGCTTGAGAGCCAACTTGGCCGAATATCCGCCACTCACGCTCATATTTCCATTCTCTTGCTTTGGAAAGTAGACATGCCTTGTCAATTGACTTACCGGCACTCTTGCTGTTTTCGAAGATAAAATTCCATAGCTGGCTGGCAAGAACCTCCCTTGAAGCGCCATAAGAAATCTTGTGTAACTCTTGGGGATTCAGCATTGAAACGTCATACTCAATACATACGCCGCGATGTTGATCTGCGTAGTGCGACCACATGAGGGGACTGTCGAAATTACTGCTCAAGCACAGCACGCCTCTGTCATACCCCTTACGCATTTCGCGTTCGATTTCTAGGGTAAGTTCATTGCGATAATAAGCAGATTGGTCGTTGATCGCTGGGTTGGTGGCGTTGTATTTAAAATTTTCTATCAATTTACGTGTTTCACTTTTGGTCAGTGCATTGCGATGTGCGGTAGTTTTTTCACCTCGCAGCTTTACTTTCTTCATCGCTTCGTCAATTTCTTTACCCAACCTTCGCCCGGCCATTTCGGCCAGCAGTCGTTCCAGAGCATCTTCGGGAATGTCGGCTTTTACAACTGGCTGGCAATCCAATGGGTCGTTAAAACCCGCTGGGGCGGCGTAGTAGACCTCATCGCGGCAGAGCTGATCAAGAAGTCTCTCGCCAAAAATTAAGTATTTAAAAAGGCTCTGGGGATTTTGTGAGTTCATGTATTTCATACCTGTTGGTTGCCGAGGGATACGCCCACGTAGGGCGCAATCGTTATTGCGCCGAATGAAATGGGATATCCAGGGATGGGGGATTTGTAGAGAATTAAAGGGGCCGGGTTCAGATTAAATTCGCGCCCCGGAAATTGCGCGAAAATCACTATGAGGCCGCAGGGACGGAGCCCAATTGATTTTGGGAACAATTGAGAATCATAAATTTTCCGGCCACAATCTGGTTGTATGCACTACCGCCAAAACCTGTATCTCTTCCGATTCGATGCGATATGCAAGCATGAACGGAAAGCGGCCAACGGTTAATTCGTGGGTTCCGGCGATTCGACCCACCCTGCCGATTTGAGAATTTTTCGGTAGCGTTTCAGCCGCTTTGCGGATGAGCAGGATGACGCGTCTTGCTGCCTGTGGATTTTCTTGTGCGATGTAATCGTGAATCTCCGCAAGGTCCAGTTTGGCTCGCTGGGTGTATCGCAGTTTCATGTGCTTGTATCAGTTTGCTTGGGGGTCAGTGTAGCGCGCGAAGAACGCCTCCATCTCCTCGTCTGTCACAAACTCGCCGCGTTGCGCTTGCGACAGCCCTTCCTGTATGCGCCCGATGATGCGGTGCTGCTGCGCCAGGTACAGTGTCACCGCCTCGTTTGCCAGCTCGCTTTCGCTGCGGTTGATTTCTTCCGCCAGATGGACGAGCTGCATTTTCAATTCTGGCCGGATTTCAAGGGTGGTAGTGCTCATGGGATGCTCCGAATGGTTTTTTGATTACTGCGGTGCTGTGCAGACTTTTTGTTGCCATGCTTAACCAAGCCTAGTTTTTTATAGACTTCAGCGGTCGAATAAACGCGCCCAGCTTTGATGTCAGCAAGCCCTGCATCACTCTGCTCCAGCTTCCATTCTTCGTATTCAAGACGATCCGTAATCGCTTGCTTGATGATTGATTGCGGGGCACGCCGGGAACCTGCTGATATTTTTCCAGCCACTTGGAAATAGTTTGCGGGAATGTGATGGTGTTACTCATGGTATGCCATCCAATGCGTTTTGACGTTTTGGATTTTACGCCAAAGAGGCCGGAAAGTGGAATTAAAGGGGTTCAGGCACTAAGTGAATTTATGGGGTCGGATTAAATTCGTGGAAGCTCTCTCGAAACCCCTAGCCCCACGGGTTGATGACTTCTAATCCGGGGTAGTCGAAATCTTTTTGGTTGCGCGTGACCAAGCGTAGTTCATGATGCAGGGCGGTCGCGGCCAGCAGGCTGTCTATGCTGGGCATAGGCCGCCCCATCTGTGCGATCAGTCTGGCCCAGCGGTCTGCGACCTAAATATCTATGGGTAGTACTCTGGTTTCGAACCAGTCAGCCAAGTCGTGTTCGAGCCACAGCCGGAGCTTTTCGCGGCGCGCGCCTTCCGGCATTTGTTCAACACCTTTGCGGATTTCTTCTCCCAAGGTCAATACGCTGATGTGCAGGGCTTCGGAAGAGATGTTTTCGAACCACGCCAAGACAGCTTTGGCGGGCTTTGGGCGCACCAATTCCGAAATGATGTTGGTGTCGAGCAGATAACTCATAGCTTTATTTTGCGTGTGAGAGTTTGCTCGCGCGTAACTTTAAGATCGCTGCCCGCGAGCGGCGATGCCCGCAGCAATTCGACCAGGCCGGGTTTGGGATGGGTGAGCTTCAGATAATCGCGACGGGAAATCAGCACGGCAACTGACTCACCATGCACGGTGATGTTTTGCGGGCCCTGGCTTTGCGCACATTTAACGACTTCGCTGAACTTGCCCTTTGCTTCCTGTAGTTGCCATGTTTGCATGATGCCCTCCAATCTAGATCAAATTCGCCGCCTATTGCCTGGATATATGGCATAGAGTGAAGCGCAACAAGTCGCTGCGGCGTTCAATGCGCGAAATGGTGTCCTATCACCGCAACCAGCAGGATTGCGGCTCCGCAGCTTTATCCGCCACAAGCGGCAACATCGAGAATCAAGCCAATACCTGGTTGTCGGTGAGGCATTGGATATTCAACAGCACGTCGTGAAGTTTATCCTCAGCCTGCCATAGATCGTGTCTCGATTGCATGTCCACCCACAACTGAGCGCCATTACCTAGCAATGCACCCAGACGTAGCGCCATTTCCGGGGAGATGCCGCTACGCTCTGCCAGTACCGCATGCAGGGTTTGGCGCGAGACTCCAAGATTGCGAGCAAAGGCGCTTACAGACATTCCCAAGTCTGGCAGAACGTCTTCGCGCAAGATCGCGCCGGGGTGCGTTGGTTTACGTGTCCGCATATGCATCTCCTAGTGATAGTTTTCCAAATTGATCCGTAGCGCATTCTCGCCTTCCCATTCGAATGTAATACACCACGGCCCATTTACATGCACGCTGTATCGCTTGGGCTTGCCCTGTAAGAGATGGAAGTCGAAGCCCGGAAGATTCAACACCTCCGGTGTTTTGGCGGTGTTGATAGCATCCAGTCGCCGCAATGTGCGCCCCACCAAGGCTTGCTGTACTTTAGCGCTCTTGCCTTTCTTGAAAAGCTCTTCCAGTCCCTTGTGTATGAACGATTCAATCATGACACAAACTGTAAAGCATTCATTTACACAAGTAAAGCACGATATTATTGAACTTTACATCATTCATGACATTTTAATTTACCGCAACTGTCACATTCCGGTGAAGGCCAGAATTCAGACAACTTACACTGCACAATGCAAAATCCCCCCTTTGCTTCAACACAAAGGGGGGATTCCGAAGAACAAACATTATTATAATAATTTAGAAACGTAAATAAATGTTAGCGCATTGTAATTTTCGATTAATAAATATTAATATAAAAGAATGATTTTTGATTATTGTATATAAAATTTTGAATTGATTGTTGTTATTAATCCAAAGTAATCTGATGCAGGTCAATTTGGTAGACCAATTCACATATTGGTGACCACTAATACTGAATTTCATAAAAATGGCACGAATCGTACAGTTAGATGCTCAGATTAACTACATATGTAGAACTGAACAACTTATAAATGGTGTGAAGTTTATGATTTATTAAGAAATTGAGAATGTGAATGTAAATGTAGATTGAAATGTTTATGATAATTTGATTACGGCAAAAAATCCCCTTGCTTCAACACAAGGGGATAAACGAATGCTTCGTCCGAAAAATTAGTGGGTAACCACTGCCCTTAAAAATAATCTATCTTTATGATATGTATAAATATTAACATAGTTAAACTAGTTAATTATTTCTGGGGTGACTTACCATGATCGAAGAAAATAACTATAAAAGACTTATCCACGGCGGCGTGCGTGGTCCCTACTTAGACCATAAACGCTCGACGCGGTGGGTAAGTCGACACCACAAATTTTAATTATTGAGAGCCTTTAAGACTTACAAATAACGGTCCATTTTCCAAAAAAGACCCACTAATTCCACGGACGAACCAAACGAATCAACCCGCCAGTACTTTTTGCGCTGCAGCTACTGCCACGCCATGCTGAACCGGTGCCTTCATCCTGCCTAACACGTCATCCAGCGCACCTAGGCATATCAAAATATTGCTCTGATTACTGGCGTAACCCATCAAGCCAAAACGCCATACCTTGCCTGCCATTACGCCCAGACCCGCACCAATTTCCAGTTGATAATCGTTTAGCAGGGTGGTACGCACAGCAGCATCATCCACGCCATCTGGAATGGTAATGGCATTCAGCTGAGGCAGACGTTCAGATTCCGGCACCACAAATTTCAATCCCATTGCTTCCAGGCCGGCGCGCAGGGCGAGGTGGTTTTTCGTGTGGCGAGCCCATGAATTTTCCAGCCCTTCTTCTTGCAACATTACCAATGATTCATGCAAGCCATATAGCGCATTAATCGGCGCAGTGTGGTGATAGGCGCGTTTGGCTGAACCGCCCCAATAGCTCATGACCAGATTCAGATCCATGAACCAGCTTTGCACTTTGTTCTTGCGGTTCTTTATTTTCTCCAGCGCGAGCGCACTGAAGCTGACTGGTGAAAGCCCGGGCGTGCATGAGAGGCATTTTTGCGTGCCTGAGTAAATAGCGTCTATTTCCCATTCGTCGACCTTGAGCGGCGAGCCGGCGAGTGATGTGACTGCATCCACGATAACCAAACAACCATATTTGTGAGCAAGTGCAGTCAATGTTTTAGCATCAGACAAGGCGCCAGTGGAAGTTTCTGCATGCACAAACGCAACAATTTTGGCATCAGGATTAGCCTTGAGTGCATCTTCCACTTTTTGCGGATCAACTGCGCGTCCCCAATCGTCCTGCACCATCACTGCAATACCACCGCAACGCTCAACGTTTTCCTTCATCCGTCCGCCGAACACGCCGTTCTGACATACGATGACTTTGTCACCGGGCTCGACCAGGTTGACGAAGCAGGTTTCCATTCCGGCTGAACCGGGAGCTGAAACGGGCATAGTCAATTCATTTTTAGTCTGGAAAGCGTACTTCAACAGCGCTTTCATTTCATCCATCATGGCGACGAACAATGGGTCAAGGTGGCCAATGGTGGGGCGCGATAAGGCCGCCAGTACACGTGGACTGACATCCGAAGGGCCTGGGCCCATCAGAATGCGTTGCGGGGGATGGAACGATTTTATTGCCATGCTTTTTCTCCTAGCGGGTTGCGGTTCGTAAATTTTGACATTTTAACTTTTTTCACTGCTGTCAGTCGCCCCTTGTTGGGGAAATGGTTGCAATAGCTCAATCCAGTGTTTCACCGGCAAACGGGCTGCACTTTCCAAGTGTAGCTGGCAACCGATATTGGCGGTGGCGATGATCTCGGCTGCACCTTGTTGCAGCGCACCCAGTTTATTTTCCAATAGCTGCTGCGACAGCACAGGTTGCATCAGGGTATATGTGCCTGCGGCGCCGCAGCACAAATGGCTGTCAGCAACTGGTGTCAGCGTGTAGCCGCAGTTTTGCAGGATCTTTTCAACAACGCCAGACAGTTTTTGCCCATGCTGCAAGGTGCAAGAGGATTGATAAGCGACGCGCACACCTTTGCCGACATCGGCCAAGGCACTCAAATCTTCGCAGGCGAGAATTTCGCTCAAGTCACGTGTCAGTTCGCTGATGCGTGCTGCCTTCGCGGCATAGTCTAAATCGTGCTTCAGTGTTGCGCCGTATTCTTTCACCATCAGGCCGCAGCCACTGGAGCTCATCACAATAGCCTCTGCACCTTGCTCAATATATGGCCACCAGGCATCAATATTGCGGCGCATCATGTCATGCGCCCCATTTATGTCAGCCAAGTGCTGGTTCAGGGCGCCACAGCAGCCGGCCCCGGAAGCGCTGATTAACGATATACCCAGTTTATCCAGCACGCGTGCAGCAGCAGTGTTGGTATTCGGCGCACTCAGCGATTGCACACAGCCCTCCAATACCAGCATGCTGCGCGGATGAATCGATTGCGGACGAGCTGATTGTGCCCGTCGTTGGACCGGGATTTTACGTTGCAAAGAGAGTGGTAATAATGGATACACCACGCGGCTAATGCCAAGCACCAGCGCAAAACGCTTGGGATACGGCAGCACTGCCAGCAGACTGCGCCGCACAATTTTTTGCCACAGCGGACGCGGCGCGCGTTCCTCAATTATCTGCCGCCCGATGTCAATCAAACGACCATACTGCACCCCGGATGGACAAGTGGTTTCACAGGCGCGGCAGGTCAGGCAGCGGTCCAGATGCAATTGCGTCTTCTCGCTGGATTGATTACCTTCCAGCATTTCCTTGATCAGATAAATTCGCCCGCGCGGGCCATCGAGTTCGTTGCCGAGCAATTGATAGGTAGGACAGGTGGCGTTGCAAAATCCGCAATGCACGCAAGAACGCAGAATCGCATTGGCTTCGGCAATGTCGGAATTAACAAGGAGTTCAGAAGAAATGGCAGTTTGCATATGGCTTACAAGTTGGCGTAAATGCGCCCCAGGTTAAAAATTCCGTGCGGATCAAGACTGGCTTTCAGGCGTTGATGAATGACGAGTAAGGGCGCGGCAAGCGGCTGAAATATTTCGGCATTGGGTTCTCCGCCCCGGAACTGGGTGACATGCCCGCCCACTGTAGCAACGCGCTCGCGTATTAACGCAATGGGTTCGTCACTCACTAGCCAACGCTGTGCCCCGCCCCAATCGAGCAACCATTCGCCAGCAATTTCTAAAGGTGGCACGGCAGGCTTTACCATTACGCGACACAGCGGATTCGCAGAACCAAGCAATGGCAGATGATGTTCGCGTAAAGCGTGCCAGAAGGATTCTGACTTTTCTAATAATTCGCCGCCCAAATGCTCATGGGCATGCTTGACTGCCTGCTCGCTGCCGGAAAGCCGCAGATAACAATGTCCCGCATGATAACAGGCTGCATCTACCGGCACGGGCTGGGACAACAAGCGACTCATTTTACTAATGGCTTCAGCTTGAGTACATTCCTGTATCAGCGTGTGACTCGCCGCCGGGCGCGGCAGCACTTTCAAGCTAATTTCCAGCAACACGCCCAGCGTGCCATATGCACCGACCATCAGGCGCGAGACATCGTAGCCCGCCACGTTTTTTATTACCTGACCACCGAAGCGCAATATCTCGCCCTTACCATTGATCAGTTTGCAGCCCAATACAAAATCACGGGCGGAACCACTATAAGGACGACGCGGCCCGGACAGACCGCAGGCAATGGTGCCGCCCAAGGTGGCGTTGTCACCAAAATGCGGCGGCTCGAATGCCAGCATCTGCCCGGTTTCTGCCAACGCAGCTTCAATTTCCTTGAGCGGCGTGCCGCTGCGTGCAGTCAAAACCAACTCGCGCGGATCATGTTCAACAATGCCACAATGAGCGCTGACATCCAGAATTTCGCCGTGCGTCTCTCGCCCTAAAAATGTTTTGCTATTGCCTCCTTCGATTTTGAGCGGTGTCCCGTTACCGACGGCGCTTTGCACCTGCTGTTGCAGTGTCTCACTGATATCGCGCTCCAACATCAGAAGCGTTCCAGCTCGGCATGCGGCAGCTGACCGTGATGAACGTGCATGGCGCCAAACTCTGCGCAGCGTTGCAAGGTGGGCACGGCTTTCCCGGGATTGAGCAAGCCGTCGGGATCGAAAGCGGCTTTAACCGCGTGAAATTGACTGAGTTCGGCCGCTTTAAACTGGATACACATCTGATTAATTTTTTCCATGCCGACGCCATGCTCACCGGTGATAGATCCGCCCACTTCAACGCACAGTTGCAAGATACGCTGACCGAATTCCTCGGTGCGTGCCAACTCGCCGTCCTTATTGGCATCGAACAAAATCAGCGGGTGCAGATTGCCATCTCCGGCATGAAACACATTCGCCACCGGCAAGCCATATTCTTCCGACCATAAGCTGATCTGGCGCAACACGTACGGCAATTGACGGCGTGGAATCGTTCCATCCATGCAGTAATAATCCGGCGAAATACGCCCCACTGCGGGGAAGGCTGATTTACGCCCCTTCCAGAACAATTGTCGTTCTGCTTCGTTAACGGCAGTGCGCACCTCGGTCGCGCCGCTCTGGTGCAATATGTCACGCACCTCCATGATGTGCTCGGATACTTCCGCATTCGTGCCATCCAGCTCGCACAGCAAAATCGCCTCTGCCTCACGAGGATAACCGGCATGCGCATAATCTTCTGCTGCCTGAATGGCCACCTTATCCATCATTTCCAGACCGGCCGGAATAATACCGGCAGCGATTATCGCCCCGACCGCTTCCCCGGCTTTGAAGACATCATCAAAGGCCGCCAGCAAAACTTGCGCACGCTCCGGCTTGGCCAGTAGCTTCACAGTAACCTCAACGATCACCGCCAGCATGCCCTCCGAGCCAGCCATCAATGCCAGCAGATCATAGCCCGGAGAGTCCAATGTTTCAGCGCCGATGGTCAGCAATTCTCCCTCCATCGTCACCACTTTCAGCATCAGGATGTTGTGTACTGTCAGGCCATATTTCAGGCAATGCACCCCGCCGGAATTTTCCGCGACATTGCCGCCTATGGTGCAGGCAATTTGCGAGGAAGGATCAGGCGCGTAATACAATCCATACGCGGCGGCGGCCTCGGAAATTGCCAGATTGCGCACACCCGGTTGCAAAGTGGCCATCGCATTTTCTGGATCGATATGCAGTATGCGTTTAAATTTTGCCAGGCTCAGCAGCACGCCATCAGACAAAGGCAGCGCCCCACCGGACAAACCGGTGCCTGCACCACGCGCCACAACGGGCACCTGCAAAGCATGACACAGGCGCAAGATGGCCTGCACCTGCGCGATAGTTTCAGGCAAAGCCACTACCAAGGGCAGACGTCGATAAACCGATAGCCCATCGCACTCGAACGGGCGAAGATCTTCTTTGTCGGTGAGTACGGCTTCTGGCGGCAACAGCTTTCGCAGTTTACGGATCAGATCTCCATGCACGTCACGATTGCATGGCAATCCATTTTCTGATACTGACATGAAAAATTAATATAGGAAATTAACAGGATGCGGGATTTCAGCAGAGTTTAACTCGAAATGCAACTGGCCAGCAGTTAGTCGTAGCCAGCAAAAAACGTCCATACTTGTAACATATGACTTGCCCGGTTTAACCCAGCCACTAAATAGCGTAGCCCCCGTTTCAACCGGTATTACTACTATCGATTCAGATATACGACTATGGCACGGACGTTTTCTCCAGCCAGCTTGGCGTGTTAAGCTAAATGACATAAAGTCCAACCTATCACTTGGCGGCTGGCCGAGTGTGCTTGCGTTTTGTCAGCCGCCACGGAAACCGGCTTCGATGAGCGACCAGCGCAGCAGGTAATCGGCGTCATCCGGTGGCAAGCGCCATATTGCATGCAGGTGTTCGGGTCACATCCTCATCGCCAGCATTGCAAACGAACACACTTCTTTCACCATTGCATCGGAGCGCCGTTCAGCCAGATTGACAGTGAGAAGTATGTTCCTCCCACTACATTGGCATATCGGTAACGCATGTCTTCATCCCCCTGTGATGTTGGGCTAACTCGTGAAGGAAGCCGTTAGTCACCACCACCGCATCCTCCACCACCACAACCATCTCCCCCTCCGCCGTCTCCCTCGTCACCGTTTCCGGATCCTGAATTCTGACCGTCGGTTCCGCCTTCGGCAGTTGGGCTCGAAAGCTCAGCTCCGCAGTATGGTACTGAAGAGCTTTCGCCAGGCTTTCCCTCCTTATGGACGCCTTCGCAGTTCGCTACATAGCGAAAGCCATTGGGTATATTGAGTTTGCTGTCCAACGCAAACAGTAGCGGTAAGCGCGTGGGCATGCGCGCATTGATGTTCTCTTCAAGACATACGTATCGCCAGCAGCGGCGGATTCCCTCGTTGCCCTGTTGACGCTTACTCAAAACGACAGCGGGGGTGTGGTGCAGAAACCGCCCAAATGCCTTCTTACAAAATGAATCGTATGTCTTCGTATACAGAATCAGTTCGTGCCACAAATCGTCTGCCACTTGTGACGGCATGGAGATGTACCTTCTGCCGCTCTTGTGATATGCCAAGAAGAACTGCCGCAATCCCTGTGAGACCAGCTGGCATTCTTTCGTCGTCAGATGCGGATGGCGCTGCCGAAGCTTTTCGAACAAGCCTTTGGGCAAAACGAACCCACGTATGTATGCCTCACGACTCAGTGAGAGTTGGCGTTGCCAGAGGTATCCGCAAAGACCTAAGAGCAGAACTGAAATCACAGAAACGAGGAATATCATTTGCGGGCTCTAACGTAAAAACAAGGAGCTGCGTGAGGTCTTATTCGCGCAGTCCCACTTGACTGCCGGGTTGGACGAAGCCGCTATGCGGGGAATGCGGTTTCGATGTACCGAAGCTCGGTAAGCTGGGCTGAATGAAATGACGCCCAATATCTCACTCACGCTTGGCATGGTAACTGGCACGAATGTGCTTGTCTTTGGCCTGTCGCCGCGAGAATCCGGCCTTATGTCCCTCCCGCTGTATCGGCACGTCGGTAACGCACTGTTCATTCACTCCCCTGTGATGTTGGGCGTAGTCGTTATGAATTTTATTTGTGAGCTATTGGATTATCCGTAAACAAGTAATCTTTCAGCTCTTTATCAAAACTAGGGTCTTGCCTTCTGATCCATTCAAGTACCATTGCTGCATGCTCTTTTTCCTCGTCTCGATTATGGGCAAGAATCGCTTTTAAGTCCTCATTTTTACACGCATCAACTCTTTGATTGTACCAATCTACTGCTTCAAGCTCTTCCATGAGTGATGTAATTGCTCTGTGCATATCTCTCGTTTCATCGGTAAGTTCATTTATGGGTTCGTGATAGCCTTCATTAGACATTTTTATCTCCTTGATAAATTATGTTGGGATTGCGATTCATGAAACATAAGTCAAGTCAGCATACTGTGCAAGCTATGCGAAACTGAATTTAGTCACCAAACCAGACAGTTTTAGTAAAAGTAGTCAGTCGCCAAAGTGTCGCTGCACCATTTTCTTCATAAGGGTTCTCACTTCTGCCTCAGATGCGTGGATGGTAGCTTCATAAACTTTACTGGCAATGCTTGAGAACACCTTGAGCAGCTTCGGGTCGAAGTGGATGCCCGATCCTTTCTGCAGAACATCCATCGCCTCATTCAGCGGGAGCGGGTTCTTGTAGGGGCGTTTTGAACACAGGGCATCAAACACATCAACAATTGCAAATATGCGTGCCACTAAAGGGATGGCCTCTCCGGCTAATCCACGGGGATACCCTGAGCCATCCCATTTTTCATGGTGGCAGGCTACGACCTCTCTAGCGCCATCTAACCAGCCATCGCCGGTGATAATTTCTTCACCCATTGCAACGTGAGTGCGCATCAAATCCATTTCATCATCTGTCAGCTTCCCTGGCTTGAGCAGAATCGCATCGGGAATCCCGATCTTTCCGGCATCGTGTAAAAAACTACCGACTATCAATGCCTGCATCCCCTCCCCCTTAATTCCAAGTGTCTCGGCCAGTGTGGCGGAAATCCATGCCACACGATAGTTGTGCGCGCCGGTATCCGAATCACGCTTGGCAATTGCACGCCCCAGTGATTCCATCATCGAAATATGAGATTCAAGCACCTCTTGAGCTTTGCGTTGATTTTCAGAGGAGAGCCGAATCACAACGGGGTATAGCACACCGCCACAAAGTAGAGATGCCAATCCCACCATCAAGGCGACCGTAAGGGAATCCACCAGAATCTGTTTCCGCTGCCACGCAGGAACAAGACGGACACCTTCGAAGTAACCTGTCAGATTTCCATTCACCTCCCGCAAAGGCGTAAACACCCGCAAGATCCAACGATTTGAGGATAAATTCAAGCTTTCATACATGGAGGCTTGATAGCGTGGTGGCGCGTGATGGTAGATTTCCTGCTCTATCAATTGTCCCTCAGCAGTCATGGCATCAGCCAGTTTGATCCCGTTTGAATCGTAGATTTCCGCAATCTCAAACAATCCCCCTGCCAAGGTGCGTGCAGCCTTTTCGGCATCCATGCCTTTCCCATGAGAGTCATCATGGTGCATTAGCAAACGGCGTGACTCTTCCCTGGCAAAAGAGACGATGCCTTTCTCGGCATTCTGACGCGATACATACCAAGCCAGAGGGCTGGCAATACTGGCAAGGGCCAGCGATACCATCGCAATCTTGAGAGCAACTTTGCGTTTGAAAGTGATCACGGCTAAGTCCAATATATTTGGGTGCAGGCAAGCAATAAGTCGAGTGCAATTTGGCGCAAGTGCTTGGTGATTGGATTATGAGCTTGCCTTTGTTTTTAGAATACTCAGCATTATTTCCCATACTGCCAGCTTTTGCTTAGTAAGCCAATCGACATAGTATTCAGTGTGCTGACCCATCCCGGTAAGGAGTGACGGGCTTTCGGTTGGACATCCATTAAGTGAACCATGAGATTGCAGGCTTGAAGCCTACGTTGGCCGTACCTAATGAGGTTGTGTTCAAGGTATCGTGACTGTAAGAATTTTTTCAATTTTTTGCTTCGTCCGAAAAATTAGTGGGTAACCACTGCCCTTAAAAATAATCTATCTTTATGATATGTATAAATATTAACATAGTTAAACTAGTTAATTATTTCTGGGGTGACTTACCATGATCGAAGAAAATAACTATAAAAGACTTATCCACGGCGGCGTGCGTGGTCCCTACTTAGACCATAAACGCTCGACGCGGTGGGTAAGTCGACACCACAAATTTTAATTATTGAGAGCCTTTAAGACTTACAAATAACGGTCCATTTTCCAAAAAAGACCCACTAATTCCACGGACGAACCAATTTTTTAATAGGGCTGTTTTTATAGCTTAACCGTCTGTTATTTGATCTCATTGAGCAAAGTGGACGCTATCATTTTCATCCGTTACTCATGATGGCAGAACAACTCCCCGACACAGGAGTAATGTAAACCGGATTAATGGTTACAATTCGAAAATCCTGTGTAACGCTGTACTTAAAAATGCTGATATCAAACCTGACGCCTTCCGAACTTCGCTTCACCATCGATCCCGATTCGCTTGGGTTCTCTGATACTTCAGAGTTGCTGCCATATCCACTGCCCTGGATCGGGCAGGCGCGTGCGGAAATGGCCGCCCGCTTTGGTCTTGGAATGGATCAGCCAGACTATAACCTGTTCGTGCTGGGTGAAGTCGGCAGTGGCCGCTCTTCGCTGCTCAGGCAAGCGATGCAGGCGGCAGCTGCCAATAAGGCGGTGCCACCCGACTTATGCTATCTGCACAATTTCGATGCGCCGGAAAGACCGCAGGCTTTATATTTGCCTGCCGGGCAGGGACGTCTGCTGCGCCAACTCATGACGCGGATGACGAAATCCTTGCAGACGGAAATACCACAATGCTTGGCGGGGCAGGATTTCAAAGCCGAAAGCGCGCGCATTGAACAAACCTACAAGGATGAAGAAAGCAAAAGCTACGCCGAACTCGAAGCCTTTGCCGAAGCCCGCAAGTTCGCTATACAGCGTGAGGCAGGGCGTATGGTTTTTACTTTGCTGGGTAAAAAAAGACACTTGCTTACCGAAGATGAAGTGCTCGTCTTGCCGAAAGAACACCGAGCTGAAATAGAGCAGGCCGAGCAGGAACTGCGCGCGAAGATTGCCAGCTATTTCGAGAAAACCCGGCCACTGGAACGAGTGATGAACGATGCCTTGGCGGCATTGCTGCGCCAAGTGGTAAAGCCGCTGTTGAATCATGAATTACAGGGAATCAGAGATGGATTGAACAAGGAGGTCAAAGATCACGCTAAGCTTGGTGCATATCTGACGCAGGTCATGCAGGACATACTCGATAATCTGGAGCAGTTCAAGGTTTCCGATACCGACGAGGAAAGTCGGCAGGAGGCGCTCAGCAAAGTATTATCCCGTTACCGGATTAATCTGGCAGTGGACAATGGTGGCCTGAGCGGTGCACCCGTAATCGTCGAAGACAACCCATTATTCCGCTCACTGTTCGGCTGCATTGAATATCAGACCGAAAACGATATGTTGGTAACTGACTTTACCTGCATCCGCGCTGGAAGCCTGCACAAAGCGCACGGAGGCTTCCTCATGCTGCATTTACGCGATCTGCTGACTGACGATGTGGTGTGGGAGAAGCTGCGACGCTTGTTGCGTAGCGGCAAGCTGCAAATCGAAGAGCCGGGTACAGCGCTTACACCGATTACGGCTGTTTCGCTCGAACCAGAAGCAGTGAATGTTGACATCAAGATTATTATGATCGGTTCGCGCGAAGAGTATTATGAATTGCAGGAGGGCGATCCGGAGTTCGCACGCCGCTTTCGGGTCAAGGTAGACTTTGCCGAAAGTTTTTTATCCAGCGCTGAAACCCGCCGCGCTTCGTCAATTTTTATCGCCCACGCTTGCCAGGGGTTGGGGCTGCCTCATTTTTCCGCCGCCGCCGCAGCTCGTTTGCTAGAGGATTCCCACCGCGAAACGGACGATCAGTCTCGCCAAAGCGCGATCTTCTCCCGCACCGAGGCGCTGGTGATAGAATGCGCTACGCTCTGCCGCGCTCGTGCCGGTCTTTTGGTCGAGGCAGCGGATGTAGAGGCTGCACTTAGTGCGCGCATCTCACGCCATGATTACCCCAGTCAGCGCTTGCAAGAATCCATTGCCGAAGGTGATGTGTTGATCACGGTGCATGGTGAGAAAATTGGCCAGCTTAACGGTCTTTCCCAGATAGATCTGGGAGATTACCGTTTTGGCTTTCCTTTGCGAATCACGGCGCGCACCTATGCCGGTGAAGACGGTTTGCTCAATATTGGGCGCGAAGTAGAAATGTCCGGGCCAATCCACGACAAGGGCGTGTTCATTTTACAGAACTACTTGTCTGCCTTATTTTCCCATGTTGCACCGCTCGCGCTTAATGCATCAATTGTGTTCGAACAGGACTATTACGGTGTAGAAGGTGATTCTGCTTCCTGTGCCGAACTGTATGTTTTACTTTCATCCTTGTCGGGCTTGCCTCTCAGGCAAGGTATCGCGGTAACCGGTGCAGTCAACCAGCACGGGGAAGTATTGCCGGTGGGTGGAATTAACGAAAAAATAGAAGGTTACTTTCGCGTTTGTGAAACGGCCGGATTGGACGGAAGCCAAGGCGTGCTGATTCCATACCGTAACCGCCGGCACCTGATGCTGGAACTCAAGGTCATCGAGGCCGTCGCTAACGGTTTATTTCATATCTACACTGCAGAACATGCGAGCGAAGGGATAGAGCTGCTTACCGGTTTCCCGATCGGCATCGCGAACGGAACGGGTAATTATCCTCATGACAGCGTGCTGGGCCACGCCCAGAAAACTTTGCTGGCCTATCGCCGCGCCTGCCAGATGCTGGAACATCCGAAGGAGGGACGCAAGCATTTGCGTTGAATAAGGAGAGCAGGCTTCAATTGACGGTATTAAGCTTTTGCATTTTATCCGTGGAGAGCGGTTTGCATTGAGCAGTTTGCGTGTGCAGCGGCAATCCAAAAGCAAACCCCATGTATCGTCGTAAATGTGTGAAAATAGCAACTGCAAATCGGGCATTTATATCAATCTTATTAATAAAGGCGACAAATTGGCAAAACCTAATTTTCAATTCGAAAAGCGTCAGAAAGAATTAGCCAAGAAAAAAAAGCAAGAAGACAAAAAACAGCGCAAATTAGAAGAGAAATCCCCGCCTTCCGCAGATCAGTCCGATCGCGTTGACGATGAAAGTCCGTCCACCTAAGTCAGTACAACGCAGCTTTCGGCAAATCTGCGGCTTTCTTATCGGCAAAGCGTGAAGCCAATGTCTGATATCTACACTGATTGCCCCAAGTGCGGATACAAGTTGCCGCAACCTTTACCGAGCAATGCCGCATGCCCTGTCTGCGGTATTTATTTTTTTAAGTGGCAATCATTGACAGACGCCCCAGTGATCTACGATGTCGATCTGGGCACGTCCACTTGCAGTTGGCATAAACGCACGCAGGATTTGCTCACTCCCAAGGAACAGATGGATCAGCTATCTTTCTATGGGCGTTGCCTGCTGCTTGTATTTTTGGCATGGTGGAGCTGGAGGCTGTTTGCTTACGATTACCGTAGCGGCGAGATCAGCGGCTCCTTTATGCACAACATCCTGCTTCCCATCCACGAGGCTGGGCATGTGTTGTTTATGCCCTTTGGCCAGTGGCTCACCATCCTCGGCGGTAGCCTATTTCAGCTGGCGTTACCCGGTGGAATTGCCATCGCCTTTATCTGGAAAAATCGCGACAACTTCGGCGCAGCGATCGGGCTATGGTGGACAAGTGTCAGCTTGATAGACCTTGCACCTTACATTTATGATGCACTGCGACCGCAATTAATTTTGCTCGGCGGTAGCGTCGGCGAAGACGGCCCGCACGATTGGATATATTTACTTGACAGCGTTAGTCAGCGCCCCAACGCGCAGCACTGGGGTGCGCTGGCGCATACGCTTGGTGGCTTGGTTATGCTTGCCGCGCTGAGTTGGGCAAGCGCAGTGTTGTGGCGGCAGCGATTGAAGTTGAGCAAGTCATTGAGCGCCGACTAGCAGCCTGTGGGTGTCGGTGCTCAATGCCCGCGAGTGGACGGTACTTTTAGCAACACCCGTTCCACCTGCGCACTGTCATTCCCATCGCTCAACCATACCTGCCCATCCTGAATGGTGCATTGCAACTGCATGTTGCGCTGGGCCAGTTTGGCGATAGCGCGCGTACTTTCAATTGGCAGGTTAATTACACTCAGATTTTTGAGCCGTTCGAATTGACTGCTGTGTTGTGCGAACCACATATCTGCAACGCGGCCGCCATAGGTGTAAACAATTACCTGATTAGAGCGGCCGCAGGCTTTACGTATTAGTTTTTCGTCGGGAAGCCCGACGTCTATCCACAACTCAATCGCACCCGTTAAATCTTTCCGCCACAAATCCGCCTCATCATCAGCGGTCATCCCCTGGCCAAATTCCAGATATTCATGGGCATGCAACGCAAAGGCTAATAACCGCACCATCATGCGTTCGTCTGTTTCAGAAGGGTGACGTGCAAGAGTAAGCGCGTGATCCTGGTAATAATGGCGCTCCATGTCTGCGATTTGCAGATTGGCTTTGAAGATAGTTGCTTTAATAGCCATATAACTCCTGAATCCATCTCATGCAGAAATGGGTCATGTTTACTCCTGTCAAATTATTCCACCACCCGACCACGCATACTTTTAGTTGCGCCATGTTTGGCTTTGCTGTCCATACGCTTTCTCTGCGAACTGCGCGTAGGTTTTGTTGCACGACGGACGGTGGGCAACACCGCGATGCTCTGCACCAACTCCTTCAAGCGTCGCATCGCCTCACCACGATTCATTTCCTGACTGCGAAATTCCTGTGCCTTGATAATTACCACGCCGTCTTTGGTGATGCGGTGATCGTGCAGTTCAAGGAGCCGTGCTTTAAATGCTTCTGGCAGTGATGAGGCATTGATGTCGAAACGCAGATGCATAGCACTGGAAACTTTGTTGACGTTCTGCCCGCCCGCCCCCTGTGCACGCACGGCGGTTAACTCGATCTCATGATCAGCAATGGTAACGTTGTGGGAGATATACAGCATGAAAATTACGCAAGCACTGTGATGCGCACATCGCCTAGTGTCACCACTGACCCTGCCCGTATTTTGCAGGTTTTGCGCAATTCCACGTGCCCGTCCACCGATACCACACCTTCAGCGACCAGCGTCTTACCTGCTCCGCCGCTATCGCACACGCCAACCATTTTAAGCAATTGGTTTAGCTCGATAAATTCGCCATTAAGTTTAAATTCAAATTGTTGCATGGAAGTCTTTATGGTAGAAAATTAACTACAGTTTCACCGCATGTTCGCGCGTGGTGTGGAACACCACTTTTGGCCAGCGTTCCTGGGTGAGCTTAAGGTTGACGCTGTTCGGTGCGAGATAGGCCATATTGTTGGCGGCATCGTAGGCGACGTTGTGCGACAGAGCTTTCTCAAAATCGGCGAGCATTCTTTTGTCGTCACAAGTCACCCAGCGTGCGCTCGTGGTATTGGTACCATCGAATACTGCATCCACGCCGTATTCGCCCATCAAGCGGCTGGCAACCACATCGAACTGCAGTACGCCGACCGCGCCCAGAATTAAATCACCACCACTAACCGGTTTGAATACTTGTACCGCGCCCTCTTCACCAAGTTGCTGCAAACCTTTATGCAGCTGCTTGACCTTGATCGGGTTCCGGATGCGCACGGAGCGGAAGAAGTCCGGCGCAAAATAAGGAATGCCGGTGAACTGTAATAACTCCCCTTCGGAAAAGCTGTCACCGATCTGCATGTTGCCGTGATTGGGTAAGCCAATAATGTCGCCAGCGTAGGCTTCCTCTACCTGCTCACGGTTGGAGGCCATAAAGGTGACCACGTTGGACACACGAATTTCGCGGTTAATACGCAGGTGTTTGATCTTCATGCCACGTTCGAAGTGCCCGGAGCAAACACGCAAGAAGGCGATGCGGTCACGATGATTTGCGTCCATGTTGGCTTGTATCTTGAATACGAAGCCAGTAAAAGCCGCCTCGTTAGGCGCGACAACACGCACGGTGGCATCGCGTACACGCGGCGCCGGCGCCCAATCCAGCAGGGCGTTGAGAATTTCGCGCACGCCGAAGTTGTTGATGGCGGAGCCGAAGAATACGGGGGTTTGCGTGCCGGCCAGGAACGCGGCAAGATCAAAAGGATGAGAAGCGCCATGCAATAGCTCAATTTCCGCTTTAAGTTGCTCTATTTCCAGTGGGAACATTTCTACCAGGCGCGGGTTATCGATGCCTTTAACGATTTCAAAATCTTGATCGGCACGTTCATCGCCCGCCGCGAACAGCAGAATCTCATCACGCAATAAGTGGTAGACACCACGAAAAGTCTTACCCATCCCCAGCGGCCAAGTCACCGGTGCGCACTGGATATTAAGAACCGACTCAACCTCATCCAGCAATTCCACCGGGTCGCGTGTTTCCCGATCCATCTTGTTAATGAAAGTTATGATGGGTGTGTTGCGCATGCGACACACATTGAGCAATTTGATGGTTTGCGTTTCCACGCCCTTGGCCGCGTCGATAACCATAAGCGCGGAATCTACAGCGGTGAGCACGCGGTAGGTGTCTTCAGAAAAATCCTGGTGGCCGGGGGTATCGAGCAGATTGACCACATGGTTTCGATATTCGAACTGCATTACTGAGCTGGCTACGGAAATGCCGCGTTGCTTCTCGATGTCCATCCAGTCGGACGTTGCGTGGCGGCCGCTCTTGCGTGCCTTCACCGTACCCGCCAATTGAATCGCGCCAGAAAATAACAATAATTTTTCGGTCAGCGTGGTTTTTCCCGCATCCGGGTGAGAGATGATGCCAAAGGTACGACGGCGCGCCACTTCTCGCGTGATTAAATCACGCGAGACAGGTGCGGGTGCGTCGACTGCTGGTAGTACAGGCTGTGTTGCTGAATCCGTTGCCATGATGAATGTTCTCGCGAAAATAGTTATTGCAAAAAATAAGTAAGTCTAGAGGCTGTAAGAAACTAAGTCTAATTTAGCGAATGTCGCCATCCACATAAAACCATTGCTCGCCTTCGCGCACGAAGCGACTCACTTCGTGCAGTCGATGTGCACGCCCCCCCACTTTGTAGCGCGCCACAAAATCCACTACGGCGCGGTCCGGCTCCTGAAGATTGTAGTCATGCCGCTTTACCTCCAACCCCAACCACTTTGTCTCAATTTTATCAACCATATCCAACGTGGCGGGGCGTGTAGAGGGATGCCAGGTTGCCAGTAAATAACCCTCACATCCCAATGTGTAAGCGACATAGCGGGAACGCATCAATGCTTCAGCACTGGGGGCAGGCGCGTTGCCCTCGATATAACACCCGCAACAGTCTGTGAAGTTTTTATTACTGTCGCAAGCACAATGAGTTTGCATATCAATTAAGCAGACAATAGTGGCGGCTCGTCCATCAGCGCGATCTGCTCGCGCAATTCGAGAATCCGATCTTGCCAATAGTGTTGAGTATTAAACCACGGGAAGGCTTGCTTGAAGGCTGGATCGTCCCATCGCTGCGCCAGCCAGGCGGAATAATGAATCAGGCGCAAGGTGCGCAGTGCTTCGACCAGATGCAATTCACGTGAATCAAAATCATAAAAGTCCTCATACCCCGCCAGCACGTCATTCAGCTGACGCACCATGTCAACACGCTCGCCCGACAACAGCATCCACAAGTCCTGCACAGCAGGCCCCATGCGACTATCGTCAAAATCAACAAAGTGCGGACCATCATCCGTCCACAATACATTGCCCGCATGGCAATCTCCATGCAGACGTAGAGATTTTATATTACTACCGCCACGCTCAAAGCAATGACGCACACCTGCCAGTGCCTGCTCAGCTACGCTGCGATAGGCAGCCTCAAGATCAGCCGGAATAAAATTATTTTTCAGCAAATAACCAAGTGGTTCTACACCGAAGGATGCAATATCCAGTGTGGGGCGATGCTGGTACGGCTTGAGCGCGCCTATGGCGTGGATGCGACCAAGAAAACGCCCCATCCATTCCAGCGTGTTTCGATCTTCAAGCTCAGGCGCCCGTCCGCCGTGCTTGGAAAAAACGGCGAAGCGGAATCCTTCGAAGGTGTGCAGTGTTTTGCCACCTAGCACCAAAGCAGGGATCACTGGAATTTCGCGTTCGACCAACTCCTGCACAAAAGCATGTTCTTCGAGTATGGCGGCATTGGTCCAGCGTTCTGGCCGATAGAATTTTGCTACCAGCGGCGAGCCTTCTTCCATGCCGACCTGGTAGACGCGGTTCTCATAGCTGTTAAGCGCCAACAGGCGACCATCGCTGTAGCAGCCCAGGCTGTCCAACGCGTTCATGACGCAATCGGGGGTAAGTAAAGAGTAAGTGGGCGATGTCACCGTTAAAGCACTTTGCGCAGGCATTATTTTTTCAAGGGAGGGCTGACCTTAACCAGCCCCAAATCATTCCAGCCCGCATGACCCAAGCTTCGCAGTGTTTCAATATTCTTGTCGAATATTTTCTCGGCCTCAGGAAAAGCCGACACCGCCTGCACCATACTAGCCTCGCGCAGCAAATGCATCATGGGATACGGCGACCGGTTGGTGTAGTTTTCGATATCGTCAGGTTGCGTCCCGGCAAACTGATACTGCGGGTGAAAACTGGCCACTTGCAACGCACCTTCCAAATCCATGTCTTCCAGTGCCGCATCGACTACATCAAGAAAATCGTTGTATTCGATAAAATCAGTAAGCACGTAGGGATGAATAAGCAAGGTTGTGTCGATCTTTGCTGCCGGCGTTTCGGCCAATACTTCCAGTTCACGCATGAGGTCTCTTAGCAAATCCTCATGCGTGGCTGCATTGCTTACCACATAGCGTATCTGATTTTTCACGTGAACAGCCTTGGCGAACGGGCACAGGTTGAGGCCAATGACGGCCCGCTCCAACCACAGTTTGGTCGCAGCTATGATTGTTTCGTCTGTTGTGATATTCATTTCAGGTGCTCTAGAAAGTTGAGTCATGCTCGCCAACACGGCTGGCAATTTCGTAAAAAAATTGATCAGCTTGGTCGGGGTCGGTTCGGTTAATTACCCGACTCTGCGTATTGGCGAATACATTGTTTAGCGACCGTATCCACCGGAACGGTGCGATGCAGGTGCGCGAGCAGCAGGTTTGCCGGTAGCCGCACTGGTGCGGCCCGGGCCGCTGTTCGTGCGCGGCGCTGCACGAGTACGACCCTGACCTTGACCACCACGTCCTTGCCCTTGCCCACGCCCACCACCTTGACCGCGATTCTGACCGTTTAAAATAGGCTCTGCCTTGATGCGCGGATCGGGTTCGAAGCCGGGCACCTGCACAACCGGAATTTCGCGCTTGGTCAGTCGCTCAATGTCATGCAGCAGCTTATGCTCATCAATGCATACCAGCGAACTGGCCTCGCCTTCGCTGCCCGCACGACCGGTGCGTCCAATGCGGTGGACATAATCTTCCGATATATTGGGCATCTCGTAGTTAACTACGTGCGGCAACTCAATGATGTCGATGCCCCGCGCGGCAATGTCAGTCGCCACCAGCACCTGTAGTTTGCCGGTTTTAAATTCCGCCAACGCGCGGGTGCGCGCCGCTTGGCTCTTATTGCCATGGATGGCCAGCGCTGGAATGTCGTCCTTGTTGAGTTGTTCAGCTAACTTGTTGGCACCATGTTTGGTGCGTGTAAACACCAGCACCTGATGCCAGTTATGCTCCTTGATAAGATGGGTGAGCAACTCACGCTTTCTTTCGCGATCCACCGGGTAAACTTTCTGTGTGATCAGCTCTGCAGTAGCGTTGCGGCGCGCCACTTCTATCATCGCCGGTTTGTTGAGCAGTCCATCGGCCAGCATTTTGATCTCGTCGGAGAAGGTGGCGGAAAACAACAGGTTTTGCCGTTGCTCTAGGCAATATAGCCAGAATTTTTTTGATGTCGCGGATAAAACCCATGTCCAGCATACGGTCGGCCTCATCCAGCACCAGAATTTCTATATGCGACAGATCCAGCGTTTTCTGCTGCAAGTGATCGAGTAGTCGGCCAGGCGTGGCAACTAAAATATCCACGCGGCTTTTCAAGCGCTGTATTTGCGGATTGATGTTAACGCCACCAATCATCGTCATCGAAGTAAGCTTGAGGTATTTGCCATAATCGCGCACGCTCTCTTCTACCTGTGCGGCAAGCTCGCGCGTGGGGATAAGAACTAACGCGCGAATCGGTGCCTTACCGGTTACAGGTTTCGCAGAAGCAGTAAGACGTTGCAGGATAGGCAGGGTAAAACCAGCCGTCTTGCCGGTGCCGGTCTGCGCACCAGCCAGCAAGTCGCCACCGGATAGCACAACAGGGATAGCCTGCGCCTGAATGGGCGTTGGTTCAGTGTAACCACGCTCGGTAACGGCGCGGACAAGTTCATCGGACAAGCCGAGAGCTGAAAAAGTCATAAATTATTCCTAGAAAAATCGGCCTGTCGCCTTTAATGGCGCCAGTCTTAGGCAGATAGATGGATTTTTGAAAACCAGTATGGACAGTGGCAAGAAGACTAGAAACTAATACCACTTTTTTCGGATTATAACAGAATTGAATTTCGTTACCGAATTGATTCTATCTTGAGGGGAAGAGGGGATCATGTTTACCATTATTATGTAAACTATCTGCATCGTTTGATTCCATCACAGCGGATTTACTTTATGTTGCTTTGTGAGATCTGACCTGCCTCCGCACTGTTTGGAATGTTGGAAGAATGTTGGAGTGTTAGAACTGAACTGACCCCGTGATGTTTGTGAAGACGTGCCCACCCTACATGGGCTTGCCAACCTTAACGCAGTGCACCAAAAGGCACAGTTCGGTGAATATGAGCAGTGTGTTTATTCGTGGTTTGTAGGAACGCCCTAAGTTCGGAGAGAAGCGTTCCTACAAAAGCGAAGTCATGCTCATTCAATGCTTTACCCTTCACCGGGTGCATCACCGCATTTCGAATTGAATTCAACTTCTTGAGGTTCGACAAGAATGTTTGTTTTTGGGAAACGAATGACCTCGGAAGATTTGCAGAGAATAGCTTCCAATTTTTGTCTATAATTTCGGAGCGATGGATGAAGGTTGTGTACGCAAATGGGCTTTCGACTGGCTCGTCATCTTCTTCTCTCGCCTGCACGCAAGCCTTGCGAACGGCCAAGGGAACGCCACTTCTCCACCAATCCGATTCAAGTTCGCCGTACTCATTAGAGAGAACCACCTGGATGTGTTGATGAAGCCAGACCTCCAAATCCGCGACTCTCTCATACATGTCGCCACGGTTCGCTGTGGATGAAGAAAGAGACCAATACAGGTTGGCTTCATCCCATGAAATGTCTCCTTCAGCGGCCAGCTTGTAATAGCTCTTACTAGTCTTTCCTTCGGATCGTTCCAATAGATCTTCTAGAAATGCTCTTCGTCCTTGCTCCATACCGAAGAAAATTTCAGAGGCTGTGACACCACCTTCGGCAACTTGAAGCTTCATGTAGCGAACGATTGTCTGGAATGACACGTTCATTTTGAAAGCGATCTCATGTAGGGCCATGCCGGCTCGAAGGTGCTTTACTGCGATTGCGCGCTTTGTCATTTCAGATACCTAACGCAGAGCTTTGCGGCGATTTTGGAGCCGCAAAAGCCAAGTAGGGTGGGCACGGTTTTGTGCCCACGCGGGCAGCATTAATCATACCCCGGCACAGTGCTTTCCATCGCAGCAGCCCAGTCATGCGCATATACCCCGTCACGCACATAGCGGTGAAATGTTGAATGAGGCCAATCAACTGCACGTTGACCATGCCCGTGTTTAACCGGGTTAAAATGAATGTAATCGAGATGGCGCGCAAAATCATTTTCATCACGAATTTGGTGTTCCCAAAATCGCCGTTGCCAGATAGTCGATTCGCGATGTTTGAGTTTTGATGCCGTCACCCAATCGGCACGACGATAATCTTCTCCGCAGGCCAAAGAAAACGCTCGCTTGATTATCATCCAACGGGTGGAAAAATCGGCATCATCATCGGGTAATGTCCATACGCAATGTAAATGGTCGGGCAATAATACCCATGCATCAATGATGAAAGGACGCGACACACGCACCGTTTCGATTAAGGCGCGCAATGCGTTGCGAATCGCTTCGTCACATAGAATCGACTGCCGCCGGTAAGCGAGCACCGTAAAGAAATAGCTTGAGCCTGTAGCCTTTGCGCGGCGATAACGTGACATAGATGGCTACTCCAAAATGACTAATCCGCGTGGGCACAAAACCGTGCCCACCCTACATGGCTTTCTCAATACTATAGGTTACATGCAACGAGTGGGTTGCGCCCGCTGCGACTTCAACACCATTTTCCGCTGCATTCGCGCTTTCCACGCAGACCATGCCGCGATAGCCTGTGTCGCTGCCGTAAATAAAAAAGGTGCAGTCATTGTATAGTGCTTAACGAACGAATTACTCGGCTTACAGTACTATAAAATTCAAGGGACATAAAACAGATCGGTGGGGTCAAACTCGATAGATACCTCGGTAGGTACCATCTTTAAATGTCAACCGTTTTTCAGGTAATCGACTTCTCGCGCAAGATCAATCTTATTACGCCGTCAAAAGAAGCGATGAGGCCAAATCCAACCTTATTATATTTTTAGCCGTACGTGCTAATGGCCTTGTTCGGTTTTTATTGAATCCAAATACAAGGTATCAGGGCAAATGTCTTGCTCATGAGGCCAAACTACGGTTCCAGCAATAGCTTTGGCCATTTTAAAATAGCTCTTATCTTTAAATTCCTTGAAGACACCGAAATCGATTAAATTAGCGCAATCATAAACTCCATGCTCTCCATTACTAAATTCTATGTGAAGCTTGTAATCACTTTGTGCGACGACATTTTTTACTCTTGGGTTCATGGCATTTACCTAAGCGGATCTATTTTGTATGGCTGCTCTCCAGCAACCGCAAGATTCCAATCTGCCATCAATTCTTCTTTATGCAATTCGATCCAGGCTTGTAATAGCTTCATTTTAGAATTAGGAATACCTCCCTGAAGGACAGTGCCATCGGGAATGGACACAACGACTTCATCGTCTTGGTACTTGACATGAATATGGGGCAACTTGTGCTGCCGGTTATCATTGAAGTACATATAGACGATTAAGCCGTAGAACATTGATATTGATGGCATCAGTTCACCTTTCTTCTCATGTTTCTATTCTTGCCGAACGAAAAGAAGCGATGATGCCAAATCTAACCTTATTAGATAAATTACCCGCATCGTTTGATCCCATCACAGCATCTTGTCTATTATGCTTTCTCAATACTATAGGTTACATGCAACGAGTGGGTTGCGCCCGCTGCGACTTCAACACCGTTCTCCGCTGCATTCGCGCTTTCCACGCAGACCATGCCGCGATAGCCTGTGTCGCTGCCGAAATCACCCATTTTCGCGGCTTTTTCCACCCACGGGTTCCACACTACTGTGGAACGACTGCCGCGCTTGGCAATACGAATACAGCGCTTATGGCCGCTATCATCTATCAAACAATCCGAGTCGGTATCCACGTAGAGGCGATCTACTTCTGCGACTATTGTGATTGTGCCAGTTTGTGTTTTGCGCTGCCAATCACCCACCTTATCAAGATAAGCACAGCCTTCCAAACCGGTGATACGAATTTGATCTACATCGCTGATAGCGAAGTAAGTGTGCAACGCTTCGCCAATTTCAAACATGGTTTGGCCGGTGTTTTCGGTGACCAGCTCCACGATCATCTCCTTACCGATCGTAACAATGTTTAGAACCCGACAAGCATGCGGCCATTGCGCAGAAGGAATTGAACTCTGTGGCAGTTCAAAGGTGATACGCGTGCTGCCATCTGATAGTGCTTCGCTGGCCACAACTTGCCAGGGAACGGTACGGGCAAACCCATGGCTTGGGAAAGTGTTGTCAGTAGCGTGGGCACCAAACCACGGCCAGCAAATTGGTACGCCGCCACGAATGGATTTGCCGTGTGCTAATTTGGCAGCAGGACTGAGCCAAATGACCGGTTTTTCGCCCGCAGGCTCAAAGGTCATGACATGCGCACCCTGTAATGAAATGGTAGACTTTGCTTGTTCGTTGGCAATGCGCGCAACAACCAAACCGCTCACATCTTCAGTAAACTCAAGTTGACCAGGAATGGCGAATTGTTGGTTCAGCGTGGTCACATTCAGCTGGCTCATTTTATAATCCTTGAAGTATTATTTAACGTTAAACAAAAACTATTGGCTGCTGCTTGTTACTTGTCCTTCGCCGCCATTAGTTTTTCATATTTAGCTTGAAGCTGCTCTCTGCTTTCCTTATGGTCCGGGTCGATCGGGATACAATCTACAGGGCAAACTTCCACGCACTGTGGTGTTTCATAGTGTCCCACGCACTCGGTACATTTGTCGGGATTAATGTAATAAATAGTATCGCCTTGCGAAATGGCATCGTTTGGGCATTCCGGTTCGCACACGTCGCAGTTGATACATTCGTCGGTAATAATCAGAGCCACACTGTTCCTTTTTAAATTAAGTTATTTTTCTCAGTCAATTTGATCGCCACCAAAGGAGAAACAAATTTACTTACGTCGCCGCCATAGCGCGCAATTTCACGCACCATACTGGCTGAGATGAAGGTGTAATGCTCCGCCGGCGTCAAAAACAAAGTTTCAACATCCGGATGCAGGCTGCGGTTCATTCCTGCCATCTGAAATTCATATTCAAAATCTGATACTGCTCGCAAGCCGCGCAATACTACGCGTGCATTTTGCGTTCGCACATAATTCATCAACAATCCAGAAAAACCTTCCACCCGTACATTGGCAAAATCAGCGAAGATTTCGCGCGCCATGGCGACACGCTCATCCAAAGTAAACAAGGTAGCACTGCGACTTTCGGCCACAGCCACCACCACTTCGTCGAACAGCCCTGCGGCGCGGCGGACGACGTCTTCATGTCCGCGCGTGATTGGATCAAAAGTACCCGGATAAATAACTTTAATCATGCTTTAACGCACCTCCGCATTTCAATAATTGATAATGCACAGTACCCGATTTGGCGCGCCGCACCACCTGCCAAGCCTGGCCAGGTTCAAATACCTCACCGCTTTCAACATACACCAAGCCGTCTTGCGTTAGTTTGTCAGCAAGCAGTGGAAGCAATTTTGGCAGATAGTCACTCTGAAATGGTGGATCCAGAAAAATCACATCGAATAGTCCATTTTTTTGGAGCGCGAATTCTAGCCCCTCTTCGCAACGCAGCAATACGTTAGAACAGGCTAATTTCACGGCGGTTTCTTGCAAGGCGCGAAAGACCTTACGATTACGCTCGACCATTACTACTTCTGTCGCACCGCGTGACATTGCTTCAAATCCTAATGCCCCGCTACCGGCGAACAGATCCAGACAGCGCCTGCCGTTAAGATTTTGTCCCAGCCAGTTGAACAAAGTCTCGCGCACGCGATCCGGCGTGGGGCGTAAGCCTTCTTCGTCCGGAAACTCAATCCAACGACTACGATGACTGCCACCAATAATGCGTACCCGATTTATTGCACGGCTCCCGCTTTATTACCTGGCTGTTTGGTCTCCGGCGCACCAACTATGACCGTGGCCATCGCATCCGGATTCACGCGCCGTTTAAAGGCAGCGCGAATTTGCGCGGTGGTGACTTTATCAACATTTCCGACAAAGTCATCCAGATAGGTCAAAGGTAACTCATAAAATCCAATAACACTCAGGTAGTCAACTATTTTTTTATTGCTATCGATACGCAACGGAAAACCACCAATGATGTTTTGCTTGGATGCTTGTAATTCCTTTTTTGTCACGCCTTTATCAATAAACTCGCGTAGCGTAGCGCGCACTAGTTGCAGCGCTTCATCGGCTTGATCTTTTTTTGTTTGCAGCCCGATCTGAAACGCGCCTGGCAGCTTCATCGGCATGAAGTAACTATAGACACTATAAGCAAGGCCACGCTTCTCGCGGACTTCATGCATCAGGCGGGACACGAACCCTCCTCCGCCGAGAATGTGATTGCCAACATAGAGGGGGAAATAATCCGGGTCTTTGCGTGCCATACCGGGTACGCCCATCAGAATATGGCTCTGACTGGCCGGATGCTCTATGCGCTGCTCATTCGCTTTAATTTGCATGACCACCGGTGCAATCTGCGCCGCCTCGATGCCTTGTGGTAATTGCTCGGTAAGCTTTTGCGCGATAGCTTCCGCTTCGGCGCGAGTCACATCACCCATAATGGCAATTACGGTATTTTTGGCAAAATAATGTGCCCGATAAAATGCCTCAATGTCAGCACGCTGAATTTTTTCCACGGTGGCGACATCACCCGGCGACGGCAAGCCATAAGGGTGGGTACCGAAGACGGCCTTATCGAAGGCTTTTGCAACAATGCTTTCCGGCTTGGTTTCAGCTTCTTTCAGACCCGCGATCAAGCGCGCCTTTTCTCGTGCCAACACATTTTCTGGAAATAGCGGATGTTGCAGTACACGCGCCAGAATATCCAGCGCTTGAATTCGTTCCGCAGCACTGCTTAATGTGCGCAAACTTACTCCGGCACGATCCTCATCGAAATTCATTCCCAATTGCGCACCAATATCGGCCAGATTTCGTGCGATTTCGTCCTCGCTCAAACCTTCTGCACCCAGGTCCAGCATTTTATGGGTCAGCCCAGCTAATCCGGATTTTTCCGCCACATCAAAGCCGCTTCCTGCGGCAAAAGTCACTGTCAAATCCAGCATTGGCAGATCATGGTTTTCCACAAAATACACACGTGCACCACTTGGCGATTGCCAATGTTGAATATGGGGGGTGGCGAGTGCAGGTGTGATGCCAGCCAGAAACAACATCACAGCGGCAAGTAATTTAGTGTGCATGTAATGCCCCTTTATTCATTTGTTTCGGTTTGCCGGAAAGTGGCTGTGGCTCAAGCACGGCAATGGTCAGCTGGTCGTCCTGCAGAAACTCCCGCGCCACATCCTGCACCTGTTGCGCTGTTACCGCCTGTAATTTTTTTAGAATTATAGGAATAGCTTTATATGACAACCCTATACTTTCCATCTGCCCAATCTGCATTGCCTGATAAAACAGTGAATCAAGCTTGTATACTTCACTGGCAGTCACCTGTGCCTTAACACGTTTAAGTTCATCTTCATTCACGCCGTCCCGTTTCAGAATGGCTATTTGCTCGCGCAAACCCTCTTCTAACTCTGTCACATTCTTGCCTTCGCTGGGGGTACCTTCTAACTCGAACAGGCCTGGCCCACGCGAGGTGGCGTCATATTCGGCGCCTACATTACTGGCCAATTGCTTTTCTCGCACCAATATTTTGTTCAAACGCGCCGAAGCATTACCATCGAGAATGCCGGTTAGTATTTGCAAGGCATAGGGCCGCCAATCTTTCTCCGGGTCGCGCAGCGTGGGGGCGTGATAAGCCATTACCAGCTGCGGCAGCTGCGCCGGCGCTTTAACTACAATGCGCTTCACGCCTAACTGCCGAGGCTCGCTGAAATGCTTGCGTGCAGGCAAGCTACGCGCCGGAATCCGACCATAGAAACGCTGCGCCAGCGCAAATACCTCACTCGCCTTTACATCTCCTGCCACTACCAATGTCGCATTATTGGGTACGTACCATTTTTTATACCACGTCTTGGCATCATTTACTGAAAGTGTCTGCAAATCGTTCATCCAGCCAATGACCGGAGTCCGGTAGGGATGCTCCTGATAGGCCACGGCCATCAATTTTTCATTCATCAGGCTGTGCGGCTCATCATCCGTGCGCATGCGTCGCTCTTCCATAACAACTTTAATTTCTTTGCTGAATTCAGTCTCCGTCAGATTCAAATTGTGCATACGATCTGATTCGAGTTGCATGGCGAGAGGTAACTTGGATTTGTGCAACTGCTGGAAATATGCCGTGTAATCATTGCTGGTGAAGGCATTTTCGCGTCCGCCCGCAGCAGATATACGCTTGGAAAACTGCCCAACCGGCACGGTCTTGGTACCTTTGAACATCATATGTTCCAGTACATGTGCAACACCGGTGACTCCAACATTTTCGTCCATGCCACCTGCGCGATACCATATTTGTTGAACTATAACGGGGGCACGGTGGTCTTCCTTGACGATTACCTTAAGGCCATTGCTGAGTGTCTTTTCAAACACATCCGCCTGTGCTTCAACAGCGAATATAAGCACCGCAGGCCATAAAGCAGCAATAGTCAGCAGGTATTTTAATATTTGTATACGCATTTTTTTAGCCCAAAACAACTCAATCAGAATAGAATAACGATGGCGGCAAAAGCCGCCACAACTGACATGTATTATGCGCTATTTAGCTATCTTTCTGCCACCTCCCCAAACCCCCATATAATGTTCGGCTTCCTAAAAAAATCTCCCGTCGAAGATATACCTACAAAAAGCAGCTGGATCAGCCGACTTAAGAGCGGACTGTCGCGCACTGCCGATCAAATGTCCGATTTGTTTGGCCGTGGCGGCAAGATCGACGACGAGATGTATGAGGAACTTGAAGCCATCCTGATCACCGCAGATGTCGGGATGAACGCCACTCGATTTTTGCTGGCCGAGTTGCGCAAGCAAGTCAAAGCACAGCGACTGACCGACGCGGTTCAGCTTAAGGAAGCATTAGCGCATGACCTGATTAAACTGCTCAAGCCGCTGGCTCTGCCTTTGGAAACTGACTTACATAACCCCTGTGTCATTATGCTGGCCGGGGTGAACGGCGCTGGCAAAACCACCTCCATTGGCAAGCTGGCAAAGTATTTCCAAGGGCAAGGCAAGTCAGTGCTGCTGGCCGCAGGCGATACCTTCCGTGCCGCTGCGCGCGAACAGTTGATGGAATGGGGTGCTCGCAATAATGTTACAGTTATCGCCCAACAGAGCGGCGATGCCGCGGCGGTAATTTTCGATGCAGTGCAAGCAGCACAGGCACGCAAAATCGACATAGTGCTGGCAGATACCGCCGGACGCCTGTCTACTCAGATTCATCTGATGGAAGAAATCAAAAAGGTTAAACGCGTTATCGCCAAGGCATTACCCGGTGCGCCGCATGAAGTGCTGCTGGTACTGGACGCAAACACCGGGCAGAACGCACTAAGCCAAGTCAAAGCTTTCGATGATGCGCTGGCTGTCACCGGGCTGATACTGACCAAGCTGGACGGCACTGCCAAAGGCGGCGTAATTGCTGCCATCGCCAAGGCGCATCCCATCCCTCTGCGCTTTATCGGTGTGGGAGAAGGACTGGATGACCTGCGCCCATTTGTAGCGGAAGACTTCGTCGCGGCACTTCTGGGGCTGGATGAGTGATCAAGTTCAGCCAAATATGCAAGCGCTACCCCGGAGGGTATGAAGCACTGAAAAATGTCAGTTTTGAGATCGCCGAGGGTGAAATGATATTCCTCACTGGTCATTCCGGCGCAGGGAAAAGCACTTTGCTCAAACTCATTGCCGCCATTGAACGGCCTAACTCTGGCAGCATTGTAGTCAAAGGACAGAACGTCAGTTCGATCAAGGGCGGGGCATTGCCCTACCTGCGTCGCAACCTTGGCTTGATTTTCCAGGATCATAAAATACTATTCGACCGCAGCGTGTTTGACAACGTAATGTTGCCGCTGCAAATCTGCGGCTTCGATCATCGCGAAAGTGCCAAGCGCGTTCGAGCGGCGCTAGACAAGGTAGGTTTGCTCAAACGTGAAAAAACCAGCCCAATCGCTCTGTCCGGCGGCGAGCAACAGCTTTTGTGCATCGCACGCGCCATAGTCAATCGTCCTTCCATTCTGTTGGCAGATGAACCGACTGGTAATCTTGACGCGGATTATTCCCGCGACATCATGAACATCTTCAAATCGTTCCATCAGGTTGGCGTCACACTGCTAATTTCCTCACATGACGAAAACATTCTAAGCCAGTTCAAAGGACGCGTGCTGGCACTAAAAAATGGGGAGTTGTGCCCATGAAAAACTTGCTGATATCGCATGTCCACGTGTTACTGCTTACCCTGCGCCGTCTCTTCACCACACCGCTGTCAAGTCTGCTAAATATTCTGGTCATCGGCATCGCACTCAGCTTACCGGCGGGCATGTATTTATTGCTGAAAAGTGTACAAGGTCTGGCTGAACAAGAAGCTGGCACACAGCAGATCAGCATATTCTTGAGCATGGATGCCAGCCAGGACGAAGTTGCCCATATCGGCAAACAATTAAAGCAACACGCTGGCATCAACCGGGTAAAATTTGTGCCGCGTGACCAAGCACTGGAACAGTTAAAGCAGACCACCGGACTGACTGACGTAATCGGCGGAATGGCACAGAATCCGCTGCCGGATGCCTATATTGTTTATCCAAAGATATCTGGTGCGCACGCGTTGGAAGCGTTACGCGATGAGTTGCAAAAATGGCCCAACCTCGAGCATGTGCAACTGGATTCAGCTTGGGCATACAAGCTTGAAGCAATGCTTAAATTCGGTCTGTTGGCCGTACTCTTTCTCGCCGTGCTGCTCAGCTTTGCGCTAGTGGCCGTTACCTTCAATACCATTCGTTTGCACATCCTCACCCAGCGCGAAGAAATCGAAGTGTCCAAACTGATCGGCGCCACCAATGCCTTCATACGCCGACCATTTCTGTACTTCGGTTTACTACAAGGACTGCTAGGTGGTGCCGCAGCGTGGCTTATCATTACCACCAGCTTGTATTTGCTCAATAACAGTCTCTCTGAGTTGACGCATTTGTATGCCAGCAGCTTTACCCTGCAATTACCCTCTTTAGTCGACAGCTCTATACTGTTGCTGTTATCGGCTTACCTTGGCTGGCTAGGCGCTTGGCTGTCCGTCGCCCAGCACTTATGGAAAATTGAACCTCGTTAAGAATTCGCTTACTCACTTGTTGGACTTAAATTAACGCCGTGTCTTCCAAGCTAAAGTGAAATATCATAGGGCGAGCCTGCAATCTCAATGAATTTGAAATATCCACTTCATTGTTAGGTCTGTTTTGTAGGGTCCGGCTCTATGAAAATAAATCAAACCCTAAAAACATTTTTATCAGAGTTATCGTAAATTCAATAACATATTAGATATTTGTTGAAACGAAAAAAATTCAGGAATGCAACTTAATTCACGTCAAGCAAACAAATTGTTATCACTGACTCCAATTCTTATGTATGGCATTGCCTAAAAATTAAAATGAGGAAATCATGAGATTTCAATATTTTTACTCTGTGCTAGCTGCCGGTGTCACACTTGCTTTGCTTTCTTCGCTTGCCGCAGCCAAAACACCGGAACAAATTTTTGAACAAGTGTCACCTTCCGTAGTGGTAGTTGATATCTTCGATTCGAAGGATGAATTCTTAGGGCAAGGCAGTGGCGTGGTGATAAGCACCGGCCAGGTCATTACCAATTGTCATGTTGCTAAAAGAGGAACAAGTCGACAAGTACGGCAATCTGGCAAAAAATTCTCAGCCACTATGCATTACTCGGATCCCAGTCGCGATCTGTGCCAGTTAAATGTGCCGGATTTACAAGCGCCCCCCGTCGTTCTGGGCACTGCCAAAAAGCTCAAGGTGGGTCAGCGCGTTTATGCAATCGGCGCACCGGAAGACTTGGAGCTGACCTTAAGCGAAGGACTTATCTCCAGTTTGCGCCCGCACGAAGGCTCGGCATACATCCAGACCTCCGCTGCGATTTCTCTCGGTTCCAGCGGTGGTGGGCTATTCAATGATCAAGGCCAATTAATCGGCATCACCACGTTTTATCACGCGGAGGGACAGAATCTTAACTTCGCCCTACCCGTAGACTGGATAGGGGAGCTGCCGAAACGGGCTCAAGCTACTCCGGTGATGGCGAAAAAGAGCGGGTTGGTTTGGCTCAACCGAGTCGTGGCCTTGGAACACAAAAAAAACTGGGACGGAATGCTGAAGCTTTCACAGCAGTGGGTCAAAAGTGAGCCAGTAAGTGCAGACGCTTGGTTTAGCTTGGGCATCGCTCACAAAAACCTCAAACAATACGAGCAGGCAATTAAAGCCTATCGAAGCGCGCTACGCATTCAACCTGAATATGCCGATGCCTGGAATAATCTGGGTAATATCCATAACAACATCAAACAACACGAACAAGCAATTCAGGCCTATCGCGAGGCGCTACGCATTAATCCGGAGTATGCCTCTGCCTGGAATAATTTGGGCATTGCTTACAGCAATCTTAAGCAATACGGGCAGGCGATTTCCGCCTATCGAGAAGCTGTTCGCATCGAACCGGAAAATGCAAGTGTCTGGTATAACTTGGGCGAGGCTTATTCCCGCCATGGGCAGCAGGACAATGTGCTGGAGGTTTATCAAACCTTGCGAAAGCTAGATTTGAAAATAGCAAACGCATATTCGAACGCTTTTATTTCGCCTTTAGCCAAGTAAGGTAGATACGCCTTGGCCATTTCTACGTGCATTGTCTTGATAAGGTTCTATATACCGACTCCTCTTTGAAGAAAATATCCACCTTTGCCGCCTGTCCGGCGCGGCGTAGCGCAGGGATTTGTCTTGGTCGCTCATACGGGTTTCCATAGCCGTTGCCGGTTTGTCGGTGTCATGTGTGTCGTGGTCGATGGCATAGCCCAGTTCCCCGAACCTAGTCAGGGTAGCGCTTCCACGACGGATTCGTTAAACACCATGATTCATGCTGCCTTACTTTCAGTCATTTTGATGTATGCACAGAACGTCAACTGAAGAAAGCTTCGCAAAGATTGGGGAATGCGAGAGCGCGTACCGATCAAGGCCATTCCATTAGAGCACGACAAATTCACATGCATTTTTGGTGGCTTAGATATTGTATTAAACAGCGCCGGAGCATCCCGATGAATTGCATTGCAAAACTCGACCAAAAACCAAAAGACGAATTTGCCACGAGTAAATTTCTCGTAAGTTTTTTCCCGCCCAAATTCGGCTTGAATAGTAGCAATGTTGATTTTTGAGGCGAAAACAACCTCGCATTGTTCTTGCAGATACACAAGTACACTCGCCTTACCCTTTGGAGTTGCATTCGTCTGAAGCTGTCCGTTGGCGAATGAGAATAAGTCGCGCATTTTGATGCCACTGAGGTTTGGCCGCTTTCCGTTCCTCCTCCAAGCGAGAACCCAAGCCATAATCGGCATCATAGCGTGAAGAAATGCTTCGAGTTCCTGCTCAAATAAATCACACACAGCTTCCAGATCGCCGTGGTCGGCATTGTCGAAACCACATAGTTCCGATAGTACCCGATGGCATGTTGCCTTATTTACGATATCGTTTTCGATCGAATAGCCCGTTGTTACATAAATGTTTGCGTCCTGAACTAAGGGTTCGGGAATCAAGTCTGAAAGGTCACGATCTACAAAAAAACAAATTCGCGATTTTTTGAATCGCCTCCAGTCAATGTCTCTGTGAATTTCGTAGACGCGTTCTTTGTTGCCTGCAGGCCAAAGCTCGACACGCCAATCCTCAGGAAGAAACCACTCGATGAAGCCTCGATAAAAGCATGGATCTTCTTTCCCTTCCACAAACCCGTAGACCACCTTTGAGGTCTTCTTGTATCGCAATAAAAACTCATGGTAAGTTGTTATTTTACTGCTCAATGAAGCCGAATGAATGTCAATCATGGTCATGGCACTTCCTTATATGACAAATTCGCCAAGACCATGTGCATATTTTTTAAGTATATTGTCGTAAATAAATGGTGAATGTGTCACGGCAACCAGACCAGTACAGAAATCGGCGTTTCTAATGTCAAGCAAAAATTTTCGTTGCCATGGTACAGACAAAGAAAGTTCCGGCTCGTCAATCAACACAAAGTACTTTTTTCCGCCAGATAGATAGAGATGACTGAAAAGAGAAACGATCTGCTTCTCCCCCGAAGAAAGATGATGAAGTTTGATTTCACTGTCGACGCCATCAGCCCCTTTAGGTCGGATTGAAAATTGGAAATTTGAAGTGTCATATTTGAATTCTTTACCGACCATATAGTCATTACAAACTCGACAAAAATTGACGATCTTTGCTTCTCTCGCCTCCAGTTCCTCATGGAATGCCATTAACTTGGTGAAGTAATGGCAGATCACTTTAGCGTGTTCATCTTGCTTTTCGTCAGTCTTTACGCCACCAATGATTTCGCGAAGATGCTGCTTATTAGCTGAAGACAAGATGGGTTCCTGAATTCTTTTAAGGATGTTTTCGACCGTATCAGCTGTAGCGCTCTTGATTTTTTTCAGATTTACGGTCAAGTATTTGTGTTCCACAATATCACCGAGGTAGCTGAATGTGAGGTTATTTAAACTTTCGCGCGCAAAACGATCAAGTTCTTTGCGAGTTTCATTGACCGCATCGTCGACGTCTTTCATCCCAAACTCGATGAGCTCAACGAATGCGTCCTCCTTCCTCTGGTCTGTAAGCAACTTCCCCCGATTGCGAAGCTCTCGCTCGTCCAATCCTTTGAAGATCAGGCTCAACTCTTGTTCAATACGACGATATGTTGGTAGATATAAAAGCTGTGCCTTGAGAGACTGCCGAATACCCGCTAGAGCTTGCCGAAGTGGCTCCGCCTTTTTGCTGCTAGAAGGTTCGTCGAAGAGGTCAAGTTCATGCAGCAGGAAGTGCAGCGGAATGCCATATTGATCGCAAATTTTTTCTAATTCTGGAGCAACAAGTCGCCCTTCAGTCTGTTCCAGAAGGGCAATAACCCGATGCCTGACAGGTGAAGGCAGACGAGTAAGAACGTGACGATCAATGCTGCGAAAAGATTTCTTAATATCTGCGTATTGCAGCGTGTATTTCTTTTTCTCAATGGTCATACTGACCGACTCAAATTGATATTTCGCCATTGAATTCCATTGACCTGAGAGTAGGTAGTAGAACAATTGGAGGACCGTGCTTTTGCCTGCACCATTCTCCCCGACGAGAATAAGCGTGTTGTCGACCAGTTTGAGGTCTACATTCTTGTCGCCATGGAGCTTCTTGATTTCAAAACGTGTGATTGAGTTCATTTGAGCAAGCCCTCAGTTAATTAATAGTCATTTGTTTAAAATCTCCTCGCTCACTTCGGTAGCAGCGTATCACACAGGGTAACAAGATCGCAGATTTGATGAAGGTTGGCGGTGATTTATGCGTAGAGTTGTGCAACTTTTTCGGTGAAGGCAGTCATCAATTCTTCCGGTGGTCGCTCAACAAGGATCGGGCGCATATTTTGCCGCAAACGGTTTGTTTCCGCTTGCGGCCGCATGTATCCATTGATAAGCAATGGCCTTGGGATCGGAACCTTCCGGTGCGTACTAGTCTGCGGTAGGCAGCAGTGCCGCTTCGATTTGCTTAAAAAAATGATTCATTATTACCCGTTAATTATTTAATTCTTTTTGTTGCCGCCAGATATGCGGCGTTGTTTTCCCGCTTGCCTACAGACAGCACCAGCACAAACAGCTCGCCGTCTTCGACCACGTAAACCAAGCGGTATCCTTGCTTGAGCAGCTTGATTTTGTAGCATCCCACCAATTCCCGGTGCAGGAGCGCGCCGGGTACATGCGGGTTTTGCAGGCGTTTTGCCAGCAGCGGTTTGAGTACCTGCTTGATTGAGCCGTCCAGCGCCTGCCATTCGCGCCAGGCATCCGGCACGAATTGAGGCGGTATTTTACTGTTGGCTTGCGCTCGACCTGCCTAGAGGTCATCCAGCGTTACCTCGATGGCGCGGTCTTTTTGTTTTAGGCGTTCCTTGGCCACGCGCACGAGACGCAGGTCGTTGATCTCTTCCAGCATGGCTTCATAGCGGTCCGGCGGCACCATATAAAAGGCGGGTTTGTTGTGACTGAGCACGGCGACAGCGCGTCCGCCCGATTCTCTGAGTGCCTCATTGGGATTCTTTTTGAATTCCGTCATGCTTACCGAGAGGTCGGAAAGTATCGTTTCCATTGCCATTTTATAGCTCCTTAATTGGCTCATATTACAGAGCCAATTAAGCCTGCTGAAATAACTTTAGTCAAGAGTTACTAAAGTATCGTGCTTTAACTTGTGCTGATCATGACTTGGATAGACAAAATTCACCAAGTTCGAAGACATCTGTATCGCACACAACAAACGAATTGTTCTGTGGCTATGCTGGGCGCGGAAATAGTGATTTATTGAGGCACCCTCAATCTGTTGCGCATACGGCTTTCTGAACGATACCCGCGACATTCTTCTTAGACGTAAAAAAGGGGCACTTACGCCCCTTTTTGTTTAACATTTAAGGCTGCGCTGAACAAATCCGTTCGCGTTGAGCCTGTCGAAACGCACTCCTTGCAAATCAATAATCTGCAAATGGCTTCGACAGGCTCAGCCCGAACGGAGGGACTTGTTCAGCGTAGCCTTAAAGCAAATATTTACCTAGCGGGAAGCACGCTTACGATCTTGTTCAGTAAGATGACGCTTACGCACACGTATGGATAGCGGAGTGATTTCCACCAGCTCGTCGTCATCAATAAACTCAACAGCAGACTCCAGCGTCAGCTGAATTGGCGTAGTCAAACGCACTGCTTCATCCGTGCCGGAGGAACGTACATTGGTCAATTGCTTGCCCTTGATCGGGTTAACCACAAGGTCGTTATCGCGGCTGTGTATGCCAATAACCATACCTTCATACAATTTTTCTCCGGGGCTGACGAACATGCGGCCACGATCTTCCAATTTCCATAAGGCATAGGCCACAGCCTCGCCATTGTCTTGGGAAACCAGCACGCCATTATGACGGCCTGGCATATCCGGCTTGACCGGGCCATAGTCGTCGAACACGTGCGAGATTAGTCCGGTGCCACGGGTCATGGTCATAAAGTCACCCTGAAAACCGATCAAGCTGCGTGCCGGAATACGATATTCCAAACGCACACGGCCTCTTCCATCCGACTGCATATCCTGCAAATCGCCGCGTCGACGACCCAACTCTTCCATGACCGCACCCTGATTTACCTCTTCAACGTCTACGGAGAGCATTTCATATGGCTCACATTTTTCACCGTTGATTTCACGGAACACCACGCGCGGTTTCGAAACAGCTAATTCAAAACCCTCCCGACGCATGGTTTCCAGCAAAATGGTCAAGTGCAATTCACCACGACCCGACACCAGGAAAGAATCTGTCTCACCCGTATCCTCCACGCGCAATGCCACGTTGACCAACAATTCTTTAGTCAGACGATCTCGAATCTGGCGGCTAGTGACGAACTTACCTTCTTGTCCTGCCAAGGGGGAATTGTTCACTTGGAAGGTCATAGTCAATGTAGGCTCATCCACCTTGGGCATAGGCAGCGCTTCTGGCTGGTTAATATCGGCCAAGGTAACACCAATACCGATATCTTCGATACCGTTGACCAGAATGATGTCGCCTGCACCCGCTTCTTCCATTTGCACCCGCTCTATACCACGGAAGCCCAGCACTTGATTGACCCGCGCTTTCTTCGGCGGTTTATCGCCATTCAGCACCATGACTTCTTGGCCCGGCTTAATTCGGCCCCGCGAAACGCGCCCGACGCCGATGCGTCCAACAAAGCTGGAGTAATCCAGTGCAGAAATTTGGAATTGCAGCGGTCCTTCCGTATCGCCAGCCGGCGCTGGCACATGCTTTAACACGGTATCGAACAACGGGCGCATATCCGTGCTCGGATTCGCCAAATCCAATGTCGCGTATCCATTCAACGCCGAGGCGTAGACTATTGGAAAATCCATTTGCGCTTCGGTTGCGCCAAGCTTATCGAACAAATCGAAAGTATGATCCACTACCCACTCTGGCCGCGCGCCGGGTCGATCAACCTTGTTAATTACCACGATAGGACGCAAACCCAGGGCCAGCGCTTTGCGCGTAACAAATCGGGTTTGCGGCATCGGGCCTTCCACCGCATCTACCAGTAGCAACACGCCATCCACCATAGACAGAACACGTTCTACCTCACCGCCAAAGTCGGCATGCCCTGGCGTGTCCACGATGTTGATATGCACACCTTCATATTCCACTGCACAGTTTTTTGCCAGAATTGTGATACCACGTTCTTTTTCAAGATCGTTATTGTCCATAACGCGCTCAGCAATATGCTGGTGCGCGGCGAATGTGGCTGTCTGAGACAGCAGTTTGTCCACCAAAGTGGTTTTGCCATGATCAACGTGGGCAATGATGGCGATATTACGGAGTGCGCGCGACATGTATACTACCTAGCTAGATAAAGGGCGCGCATTCTAGCATACATATAAGGACGCCTCTAAACATTACAATCCATTCCAAACTGTTACATGTGGGGTAAAAATTCTTGCAGCCTATTTTGCAAGGAGCAAGGCACGGCCAGATTTATTTTCTGGCTATTATTATTCAGCTGTGTATAATGCGCCCTTGCTGCGATATTTGTGCAGCAATAGCTCATCGTTTTCTGACCCCTGGCGTCTCTGACGCGTCTTGCTTTTACCGGTTAGCGACGATGTTTTGCGCTGGTAGAGTCTATGATCTCCCTACTAAATTCTAGTGTGTGGCCTTAGCCACGCATGCGCTTTGATTTAATCATTATAATTAAGGAACAATCGTGTCTATTGATAACACAGCTACACCTATTAAAGTTATTACCTTTGCTTCTCTGGGATTGAATCCCTTAATCCTCAATGCTGTAGAAGAATCCGGCTATACCGTGCCCTCACCCATTCAGGCCGAAGCCATTCCCGAAGTCATGGCGGGCCACGATCTGATGGCATCCGCCCAGACCGGCACCGGCAAAACTGCTGCTTTCATCCTGCCCGCGTTACACCGCATCGCCGAACCTGCCGCCGTGCGTAGCAAGGGGCCGCGCGTATTGGTGTTAACTCCGACGCGCGAACTGGCACAACAAGTTTCAGACGCCGCCGCTAAATATGGCAAGAACATGCGCCTGAAAGTAGTGAGCATTCTCGGTGGCATGCCCTACCCTCTGCAAAACAAACTGTTATCCAGCCCAGTGGATATTTTAGTTGCCACTCCTGGTCGCTTGATTGATCACATCGAGCGCGGCCGCATCGACTTTTCGCGCCTCGAAATGTTAGTACTGGATGAAGCTGACCGCATGCTGGATATGGGTTTCATTGATGATGTGGAGCGCATCGCGGCAGCTACTCCGGCCACGCGCCAGACGCTGCTGTTCTCCGCCACACTGGATGGTGTAATTGGCAACCTGGCAAAACGACTGCTCACGAATCCAAAGCGCATAAGCATCACAGCTACGCAGGCACGCCACGAAAACATCGAACAACGCCTAATGTATGTGGACGACATGGCACACAAAGGCCGTTTGCTGGATCACTTACTACGTGATGCGGACTTGAACCAAGCATTGGTATTCACCGCTACCAAGCGCGACGCTGATGCTTTGGCTGACAAACTACTGTCCCAAGGTCATTCTGCCGCCGCGCTTCATGGCGATATGAACCAGCGCGAACGTAACCGCACCTTGGTTAACCTGCGCCGGGGCCAAGTACGTATTTTGGTGGCGACTGACGTGGCCGCACGTGGCATCGACGTTCCAGGTATTTCCCACGTAATCAATTTCGACTTACCCAAGGCCGCCGAAGACTACGTGCACCGTATCGGCCGCACAGGTCGCGCCGGATCTTCCGGTATCGCAGTATCTTTTGCATCCAACCGCGATGCCGGCAATTTGCAAAAGATCGAACGTTACACTGGACAAAGCATAACAGCTCATATCGTTGCCGGTCTGGAACCCAAATTCAAACCGCGCTCGCAGCCTTCCAGCACACGTGGCAAACCCGGCGGATATGGACGTCATACCTCCCCTGACAGCCGTCATGCTCATACAGATGGCGCTCGGCGTGAGGGTCAATCTCACAATCGTTTCGGCGATAATGCACCTCGGCGTAATGGGAACACCGGCAACACTAGCCCTGCTGGCCAGGAACGTCGTCCGGCAAGTAACTTCTCGAATGGACGCGGCTACAACAATGGCAACCGTTAAGCACTAAACGACTTTTTCGCTAAAAGCAAAAAGGCATGCCTAGGCGTGCCTTTTTTGTTTCTACCGGCAATCACACTGTCGGGCCGCCTCTAAAAATTCAAAGTTTAACCAAATGCCAAGTGCAGACAGAATTTACAAGCACCTGCTGCTTGTCTCACTTCCGCAACGCAATAGCTGCCAATTGAGTGGTTTAAACGAGGCAACCTGTGCGGCAAATTGCTTGGACAGTTGGATTTTTAAGGTGCCCTGTTGTGCTGACAGCCTCTATCCACTATGCTTGCCATCATTTATTCTTACAATCTAAGCAATTATGCCCGTCAGTATTAAAACTCCTCAGGAAATAGATAAAATGCGCATCGCAGGCCGCTTGGCTAGCGAAGTTCTGGACTACATCACCCCCTTTATACAAGCTGGCATTACTACTGGCGAAATTGACCGCCTCTGCCATGATCACATGGTGAACGTGCAACAATGTATTCCTGCGCCGCTCAATTACGCGCCACCAGGACATGCGCCCTATCCAAAATCCATCTGCACCTCAATCAATCATCAGATATGCCATGGCGTGCCGGGTGAAAAAAAACTTAAGAATGGGGACATCCTTAATATTGACGTCACCACCATCAAACAAGCGTATCACGGCGATACCAGCCGCATGTTCTATGTCGGCGAAACCTCCATCCAGGCAAAACGGCTGTGTGAAACCACGTATGAGGCGATGTGGCGAGGCATCCGCGTAGTCAAACCCGGTGCATATTTGGGCGATATCGGCCATGCCATCCAGAGCTTCGTCGAAGCGCTAGGCTACAGCGTGGTACGTGAATTCTGTGGCCACGGCATCGGCAAGGGATTTCACGAAGAGCCACAGGTGTTGCACTATGGTAAGCCTAAAAGCGGTTTAAAACTGGAAGCGGGCATGATCTTCACCATAGAACCGATGATTAACGCAGGCAAGGCTGGCATTACTCAACTCGGTGATGGCTGGACCATCGTCACCAAGGATCACAGTTTGTCGGCTCAGTGGGAACATACCATTCTGGTAACCGAATCCGGCTTTGAAGTGCTGACTGTTTCCGCTGGAACTCCCCCTCCCCCACCGTAAATAAGTCGTGCAAAGCACCGCTGAAATTCGCCAGAGCTTGCGTGCTGCACGATTATTCCTGCAACAGAATTATGAACGTCACGCGCAACCAGCACGCCTGCTGCGTTCCCATGCCAAGCTGGTAGATGAGCATTTACGCGCGGCATGGCAACTCCTCGCCATGCCGCCCCCTCTAACGCTAGTGGGTGTAGGAGGGTATGGGCGTTGTGAGCTATATCCAAAATCTGACATTGACCTGTTAATCCTGCTGCCGGATGAACCGGATCCGGCATTGCAACAACATCTACAAGAGTTGGTTGGCCTGCTGTGGGACATAGGCCTGGAAGTCGGCCACAGCATCCGTACCGTTACTCAATGTGTAGAGGAATCGGTCGATATTACGGTACAGACCAACCTATTAGAAGCTCGATTAATTATCGGCGCACCCCAACTGTTTGAAGAAATGGTCAACGCGCTGACGCTACACCTTGATCATCGCGCTTTTTATCTTGCCAAGCAGAATGAACAGCAGCGGCGCCACGCACGCTTCATCGACGCGGACTATAACCTCGAGCCTAACCTGAAAGAAAGCCCGGGTGGTCTGCGCGACTTACAGACCGTGCTGTGGATTAGCCGCGCTTGCAACTTGGGCGACACTTGGCGCAAGCTGGCCAAGGCTGGCATGATTACCAAGCCTGAGGCACGTGTTATCGCACATCACGAAGCCCTGCTGAAAAACCTGCGCATTCGCCTGCATTATTTGGCTGGTCGGCGTGAAGATCGCCTGCTATTTGATTACCAGACCGAATTGGCAGAACAAATGCACATCACTGCTACAGGTGCGCGCCGTGCCAGCGAACACATGATGCAGCGTTACTACCGCACTAAACAAGCTGTGCTACAACTCAATGCCGTGCTATTGCAGAACTTGCGCACACACCTGTTTCCCGAAGCAAGCACCATGCATCCGCTAAATGCACGCTTCATAACGCGCGATGATTTGCTCGAAGCGCGTGATGAAGCTCTGTTCGAACGCGAACCTTCAGCCATTATGGAAAGTTTCCTGTTGCTGGAACAATATCCACATCTGAGCGGATTTTCTGCCCCCACTTTGCGCGCTCTGTGGCGGGCGCGCCATAAGATAGATGCTGCATTCCGATGTAATGCTCACAACCGGGCATTGTTCATGACTATCCTGCGCCAGCCACACGGCGTTACCCATGCGCTACGGCGCATGAATCAAAATGATATTCTGGGCCGCTACCTACCTGCGTTTGGTCGTATCGTCGGTCAAATGCAGCACGATCTGTTCCATGTTTATACTGTAGACGAACATATCCTGATGGTGGTGCGCAATCTGCGCCGTTTAACCTTGGCAGAGACACGCACATGAGTCCCCTTTATGTAACAAGCTGATCAAGGATTTTGCGCGCGTCGAGGTGCTGTATATCGCCGGACTTTTCCACGACATCGCCAAGGGGCGCGGCGGCGACCATTCGATACTGGGATGCGTGGATGCTGCCCGTTTCTGCAAACAACACGGGCTGACGCAGGAAGATACCAACCTGGTGGTATGGTTGGTAGCGCATCATCTTACAATGTCCACCACCACACAAAAACAAGACTTATCCGACCAGGACGTGATTGCTGCCTTTGCTGCAAAAGTAAAGAATGATCGCTATCTAGTAGCGTTGTATTTGCTCACCGTGGCCGATATTCGTGGCACCAGCCCAAAAGTGTGGAATGCCTGGAAGGGCAAGTTACTTGAAGATCTGTTCTGGGCAGCACGCCGATACATGATTGGCGGTAAGATTGCCGATCAGGTCGGCGAAATCCGCGCACGCACATTGGAAATATTAAGCTTGCATGCGATTGCTCCTGAAGTACATGAAACACTATGGGCGCAACTAGACGCAGAATATTTCCTGCGTCACGAACCGCAGGAAATTGCCTGGCACACTCGCCTGCTGGCACATCAAGTCAATAGCGACTCTGCCATCGTCAAAACACGTTTAAGCCCCATCGGAGAAGGCATTCAGTTGATGGTATATAGCCCCGACCAGCCTTATATTTTTGCGCGCATCTGCGGTTTTTTCGAGCGGCTGAACTACAACATCATGGAGGCAAAGATCCACACCACCCAGCACGGTTATGCACTAGACAGTTTTCTGGCGATGGATGCAAGCAACAGCAAGCCAGCATATCGCGATGTAATGAGTTACATAGAGTATGAACTGTCACGTGAGATAGCCACCGCCAACGAATTCGCCGCACCAAAATCCGCCAGAATATCCCGCCAGCTCAAACATTTTCCCATCGTAGCCGAAGTCAATATAACACCTGATGATAAAGGCAACTATCTGCTTTCTATCATCGCCGGTGACCGTCCCGGTCTGCTGGCACGCATTGCAAATGTGCTGGCGCGACATGGCATAGTGATACGCAGCGCTAAAATCAACACTCTGGGTGCGCGCGCCGAGGACACCTTCCGTATAGCCAGCGCAGAGCTAATCCAACCGCAGTCAATAGCAACACTTCGCGAAGAATTATTAAGACAAATTTCTTAAACCTTATCCGGAGAATACGCAATTTAAGAGAACGGCCAACTACGCGGCTGTGACGGGCGATTCATCTTTTTCTCGCATGCACTTGTAAGTGCAGGTGCTGTAATCACCCATACCGATATTCCAAACACAAATTCAGTAACACCCCTCCGCGCAAAGAGCACGGCATTGCAGGATACACTCAACCACAACCAGTTCCAATTACCGCTTAATCTGGATTCCAGTCAGACCTTAACTGACTTAAATAGCGACATCTATGCGCCCATGGATTATCTGTTTACAACAGTAAATACAGCGCATATAAGGAGCAACCCATTGGTACGACATCCTGATCCTTCATCCTCTATGTTAAATACTATCGTGCATCGGTCAACAAATCAGACAGCAACCTCACAGTACATATCGGCAAAAAAAGCGAGTAATAAATACATATAATTGATCACTACTGTCCGGTTAAATTAAAAAACGCCGATTTAAACAATGTAACCTACTGATCTATAAGAACCACAAAACGATGAGTGATTTCAAATCGGCACCAAAATATTTCCCCTGCAACCGTTGCTAATACTGGGCGTTACGTTGGCAAGACTTAATTTAACCGGACAGTAGTGATAATTGATATATAAGCTATAACTTTCCAATTAGCACCGTATTGCGACGAATCGGGGTAAGCAAGCCACCAAGCAACTGCTCGCAGGCTTTACAAACCACGCTCTTGGCGCGGATGTTCCAGCAGTACCAGCCACATCTGCTGTAACTCAAGTTACCCAACCTGCGCCCTGCCATTAATATTCACACGCCGCCAAGCCAGACGCGCAGCCCCCGATGTAGTAATCAGCTTAAAAACCCATCGTTCAATCCTGACCAGCAAGGCAAGTGAATATGAGCACGACTCAGGCAATTCCTGTACCTTTGTGGCCGATCCAGAAAATGCACTTTCCATAATTAGCTTTGTATTATGCTAAATTCAATTGTTTCGTTTATGGCTGAAAGCTAGTTAGGTCGGTACGCTCTTGATCCTCGTAATGCGTATTACCTCGGGTATTCCACGCAAGCCGCGCATCACGTTAGCCAAATGTATGCGATTGCTCACCTGCAAAGTGAAGTACAACGTAGTGTAATTACCTTCATTGGTGAAGTGGACGTTTTCGATATTGGATTCAGCATCGGCAATCACTGCTGCTACCTTGGCCAGGACGCCGCGCTGATTGGCTACGATCAATTTAATGCTCACCTCAAAGGGTCTGTTAATGTGCTTGTCCCACGCTACATCCAGCCATTTGTCCATGCCGCCACGTCCCTTGCATAGCAGAGGGCAGTCATGTGTATGAACTACCAATCCTTGGCCTTTTTTGATAATGCCGATAATAGGATCCCCTGGAATTGGGCGGCAGCATTTAGCGAACTGTACTGCCATACCTTCCGTGCCAAGGATAGTGATTACGCCGCTGAATGCCGGATGCTCTTGAGTACCGGACTCTCCAATACGTGCAAGCTGACGTGCAATAACCATGTCATGGCGGCGTCCCAGAGCAATGTCAGCGAAAATTTCTTCGCGCGATTTTACACCGGTATCCTTAAGCAGCTTTTCCCACTGGCTGCTGTCAATATCATGCTTCTTAAGTCCAAGTGAAGAAAGAGCTTGGTTCAGCAGGCGCTCCCCCAGCGCGGAGGATTCGTCAAAGTGCATCGTTTTGAGTGCATGCCGAATGTGGCTGCGCGCCTTGCTTGTGACTACATAGCTGAGCCATGCGGGATTGGGGTGAGCATGCGTTGCAGTGATAATTTCTACACGGTCGCCATTTTTCATCTCAGTGCGTAATGGTGCCAGCTCAAAATTTACTTTGACAGCTACACAGCGATTACCAATGTCCGTATGCACGCTGTAAGCAAAATCCACAGCCGTTGCGCCACGTGGCAACGCGAGAATTTTGCCTTTAGGCGTAAACACGTAAACTTCATCCGGAAACAGATCCACCTTCAGGTGTTCAAGGAACTCCACCGAATCGCCGCTCTGGCTTAAGCTTTCCAATAAACTTTGCAGCCACTGGTGGGTTTGCTTGTGCAGATCATTGAATGATGTTTGTGTGGTCTTGTATAACCAGTGCGAGGCGACACCTGCCTCTGCGACTTTGTGCATTTCCTGAGTGCGAATCTGCACTTCGATGGGGGTACCGTATGGCCCAAACAGGGTAGTATGCAGCGACTGATATGCGTTTGCTTTGGGGATGGCAATATAATCTTTAAATTTGCCTGGAATCGGTTTATATAGAGCATGTAGCAATCCCAGCGCTAAGTAACAGGAGGGGACGTCATCCACCATCACGCGGAAGCCATAAATGTCCTGCACCTGGGAGAAGGCTAGTGATTTTACCTGCATTTTCAGGTAGATGCCGTATAGATGCTTTTCTCGCCCTTGTATTTGCGCAGTGATGTGATGCTCCGCTAGGCGCTGGCGAATGGCTTCCTGGATTTTTCCTACAACCTCTCGACGATTACCGCGTGCGACTTTGAGAGCCTTGGACAGCACTTCGTAGCGCTTGGGATACAGATGCTTGAAGCTCAAGTCTTCCAATTCATGATAGATGGCATTGAGACCCAAGCGGTTGGCAATGGGAGCATAAATTTCCATTGTCTCGCGTGCGATTCGTTCGCATTTTTCGCGTGACATCGATTTTAACGTGCGCATATTGTGCAGTCGATCGGCCAATTTAATCAGAATGACACGCACATCACGCGCCATCGCCAATAGCATTTTGCGGAAATTTTCCGCCTGTGCATCCTCCTTGGTCTGAAATTCAATCTTATCAAGCTTACTCAAGCCATCAACCAGTTCGGCTACCGATTTGCCAAATATCTCGGCTACTTCTTCATTACTAATATGAGTGTCTTCCACCACATCGTGCAACAATGCCGCCATGATGGCTTGCGCATCAAGATGCAATGGGGTGAGAATTCGAGCAACCGCGATGGGATGCGAAATATAGGGTTCACCGGACCTACGTAGTTGACCTTCGTGTGCTTCGCCACTAAATTTAAGTGCCTGACGGATATGTTCGACATCCTTGGACTTCAGGTAGGCGGAAACCTCCTGTAAGAGAATTTCGGCGTCGGACATACATGCACCTCCAAAATTGCGAGCATCTGCTGTGCAGATTGTCTGCTAGTATTCACAATGCGAGCATCTGCTTTGCGATTTGTCTGCTTATCCCGCTTCGTCACAATACGGCGTTTATCGAAAAAAATTATCACTTACATATAAATATGCCGTGCTAAAACTTTTTTACTCTTGCTTTGCCAAAAAAATTGGATTTTGAGAGGTGTTCTTTAGAAAAATTTCTAAAATATATCACTACACTAGCCATCTAATAATTTTGCTCAACAGTTCCATTTGGTTATTTATTGGTCCCGACTACATTTTTTACTTATTTGACTATTAAGTAAAAAATAACAATATCTACATGAAATCTATCGAGTTCTGAATATGAGTATCTAATAGAATGGATATTCAATTTATACACTGTGTACTTTATAAGATCAGTAACTGAAACTTTATATAAAAAATGGAAAAACCAATTATAACTATTTGTGATAAAAACTAACCCGTATAATTTTATGTTTAATTTTAAGGGTAGGTAGATGAACGAAGAACAAGCTGTGCTGAATTTTTTCGCACAAAAAGAAAATTTGCCATTGGCACTTAGTGTGGCAAATCAGGTGGATGGAACACGCCAGAAATTAAACCACGACTTCTGGCTAGCATTAAGCGAACGTATCATAGCGTATGCGCCGGGCTGGCGCGTATCAACCACTGAAGACCGCAATGCAACTGAGTGCTTGATTGGACTGTACCTACAGCCTGAAACAGAACAAAAGCTCTACTTGTGCCCCCTGCTGGAACAGCAATATCTAGGCGACACCCTGCGTATTTACTATGGACTGATGTGGAGTGCTACGCCTACACTCGAGCAAAAACAATTGAGCGTCATTAACACGCTACTGAATACTTTTCAGGAGGCAGGATTTAAGAGCAATGAGCGTTTCCTGGCTTGGCAATGGACGTCTTATTACCCGCGCAACATGGATTTCCTTCTACGGTTTTCCACTGCTGCGGATGCGCTACTACACGAAGCCGCCAGCCTAATACAAAATTTGCTGGTGACGCATGGCGATGCTTTGCACTTGGCCAACACAACGCTACGTAAATCTTCGCGAAACGCTGCAACTTCAGTGATATCACTCGACAAGTTGCGGACAAACCTCGAGCGTTAACGTATGCACTTAAACCGGATTATCTAGTTCGAAGAAGCGATGTTCTATACCGCAATTCTCAGCGAGGTGAGTACCTAAAGCCTGCACTCCATAGCGCTCAGTAGCATGGTGTCCGGCCGCAATAAATACCACACCCGTTTCCAGCGCTTCATGAACATTCTGTTCGGAAATTTCGCCGGTAAGAAAGGCATCCACGCCCAACGCTATCGCCTCTTCGAAATAACCCTGCGCCGCACCAGTACACCAAGCAATTCTGCGTATAGTGGGGTCACCTTCACCTATCACTAGCGGCGTACGCTGCAAGCTATGTGCAATTTTCTGGGTCAATTGTGCCAGAGTTTGTGCTTGTACCAACTCCCCATAACAAGCAATGCCTTGCTCGCCGAAGCGGCCATGCTCCATAAAACCCAAACGTTGACCGAGTTGCGCGTTGTTGCCAAGTTCAGCATGTGCATCCAGCGGCAAATGATAAGCCAGCAGACTCACATCATGTTGAAGTAAATGCGCAATACGCTGTTTCTTAATTCCAGTCACAGCAGCATCTTCATTACGCCAAAAATAACCATGGTGTACCAGAATTGCGTCCGCATTCCATGCAGTAGCTGCATTCAGTAAACGTTGCGAGGCCGTTACACCGCTGGCGATGCGGCGGACTTCTGCTTTGCCTTCCACTTGCACGCCATTTGGACAATAGTCACGAAAACGATCGGGTTGCAGCAGGCTTGCGATATAATCGCGTAAATCATTCAGCAACATGACGTTATCTTCTCAATTAACTATTTTTATTCTACTGTAAATCAGCCACGCTGAAACTTAATCTCATCTTTCATTTAAACAGTGAGCAGCGTCACAACAATTTTCAATCTTTGCATATAAAAATTATATTGTATTTTTCATTGACTTACGTGCACATCACTTTTATTATTTGATATGCAATAAGGCAGTCCCACTGGACGCCTGAATAGCTGCACCGATCGTTCATAATAGTCGCTCAACACACAAGTGTAGCTCGCAGGATGCTGCGTATTTTGCCAGACCCATCAACCTCAACAGATCTCCACAAGAATTTATGAAGCATTCGAGTTAGATAAATAGATCTCTGAATAACATAAAATATATAATATCATGCGTAAATTCTGGCTCTTATTTGCACAAGCCACCACGGTCGGGCTGGCTATATTATTTATCATTAACACCCTAAAGCCCAGTCTACTTCCCTCAGCTGCGCGTAGCGGCATTGTCACAATTCACGAAAGCGTAAACACCAGCACCACCCAAGTTCCTACAGCAGGCTACAGCGTTGCGGCACGCAAAGTTATGCCCACTGTTGTTAATATTTTTACCAGCACCGATATCAAGAAACCTTCGCATCCATTCATGGATGACCCACGCTTCCGCTTCTTTTTTGGCGAAGAGTTCAACAATCCTCCACAAAGGGGCTCTAACTTAGGTTCTGGCGTCATCATCAGCCATGACGGTTACATCCTTACCAACCATCACGTGATTGAAGCTGCCGACCAGATCGAAGTGGCTCTGGCCGATGGGCGCAAGGCTAAAGGACGCATTATTGGTTCCGACCCAGAAACCGATCTTGCAGTCATCAAGATCGACTTGCCTGGCACTATACCGGCCATCACCTTTGGCCACCCAGACCAAGCGCAAGTAGGTGATATCGTGTTGGCCATTGGCAACCCATTTGGCGTAGGTCAAACGGTCACAATGGGCATAGTCAGTGCAGTAAAACGCAATCACCTCGGACTCAACACTTTCGAAAACTTCATCCAGACCGACGCAGCAATTAACCCAGGTAACTCAGGTGGCGCGCTGGTAGATGTAAATGGAAACCTGATTGGCATTAACAGCGCGATTTACTCGCCCAATGGTGGTTCACTCGGTATCGGTTTCGCTATTCCTGTCAGCACTGCAAAAAATATTATGGAGCAGATTATCCAAAGCGGCTCGGTAACACGCGGCTGGGTCGGCGTAGCAATACAGGAGCTCACGCCAGAACTAGCGGAATCACTTCAGCTCGGTAATATACAGGGAGTGTTAATTTCGGAAGTTGTGCGTGGCAGTCCAGCGGACAACGCTGGAGTACGTGCTGGCGACATTCTCACCATGGTAGACAACAAACAGTTGCTAACAGGTTCCAACTCTATGCTGGAAACTATTTCAAATTTGCCGCCCGGCAAGGTTGTCATATTCAAGCTGGTGCGCAATCAGCGTGAAGTAGTGGTGCAAGTCAAGCTTGGTAAGCGACCTAGGCCGAAAAAACTGGAATAAAATTCCAGAATACAAATTAGCCGGATGCAAATAATTTATTTCATGAAGCTGAAATAAAAGTGATGGTTATCCATTTTTCGTTTCAACCTCTTTCGAGTCTTTTATCATCAACCACGCCACTATGATGCCCACTTCATACAATAGCCACAATGGTACAGCGAGCATGAACTGCGATACCACGTCCGGTGGGGTGAGCAGAGCACCGACAATAAACGCCCCCACAATAATGTAAGGCCGGATTTCCTTAAGCTTGGCGATGTTTACCAAATCCATTTTAACCAACACCACCACTGCCACCGGCACTTCGAAGGTAACACCAAAGGCAAGGAACATTCCCATCACGAAACTCAGGTATTTGTCTATATCGGTCATCACTGCGACACCCTGTGGGGCTGCACTACTGAAAAAACCGAATACCACGGGAAACACCAAGAAATATGCAAATGCCATACCGAAAAAAAACAATACCACACTGGCCGTAATGAGTGGCAACATTAAGCGCCTTTCATGTGTATGCATTCCAGGCGCAACGAAAAGCCAAGCTTGGTACAATATATAAGGTAATGAAATAAGGAATGCCGCCATCATCGCCACTTTAAGTGGCACGAAAAATGGGGTGATCACATCAATGGCGATCATCTGCCCGCCTGCTGGCAACTTAGCGATCATCGGTTCCGCGAGTAACGCGTAAAGATCACCTGCCCACGGAACAAGGCATATAAACACCAACAACAACCCTCCAAAAGCATATAGGAGGCGTGTGCGCAATTCGAGCAGGTGGGAAACGAAGGTTTCGTTAGTACTCATTAATCAATAGGGAGTCTTGTTTGCTCGGGAGTGATCTGCAACTCTGGTTGTGCATGGTGCTGCACACCGGCTTGTTTGGGTTGAAGTATGGCACTATGAGGTTGCTGCACTAACAGATCCTGCGGCACTGTCTGATCATTATTGCTGACTTGCTGATCTTCTTTTTGCTTCTGCTGACGTAGCCTTTCCTCTTTAATATGTAACTTGCGTGCTGCCTCTTGCTGAGCATATAAATTACGTGTCGCCTCTTGATAAGCCGATGAAATCGTTTTAAATTCAACCTCATCTGCTGAACTCTCGCTATTCGCAAGTCCCGAGCCTTCGATATTGCCACCACTCTGTTTACTCAATTGTGGCGCACCCTTATCTTTTTCGCTAGGCGTGGGGGCACTTTGTTTCTCTAAAGTGACCTTCTGCACGGTGGATTGCACCTCTAAATTCAATTGCGATTCTTGATTGACACCCTCTCTAGCCTGCTCCACTTGCTGATTGAGAGATTGTGTGACTTCTTGCGCATGCAGATTAAGGGTTTGTGTGACTTGATTCACTGCATCTGCGGCACTCTTGTATTCATTTTGTACCTTCTCTTGCAACTGACGCATTTCCTCAATACCGATGTCCCGCACGATATCAGCCTTGACACTACTGATATAGCGCTGCCCACGGCCCAACAAATGACCAAGGGTACGTGCCACCTTTGGCAGGCGCTCAGGTCCGATGACGATGAATGCAACCACCGTAATTACCATTATCTCTGAAAAATCAACGTCAAACATAGCTGCTCAATCTATGCGTTAGTATGACTCTTGTCTTTAACTTCGCCTTCGATGGTCTGACCAGCCTTTTCCACTTGCTTGTGAGAGTCATCTATAGACACTTCCGGATCCGGGCGCATACCTTCCTTAAAGCCCTTCATCGCGCCTCCCAGATCACTACCCATATTGCGCAGTTTCTTAGTGCCAAATATGAGAATAACAACTAACAATACAACCAACCAGTGCCAAATACTGAATGAACCCATTTTTATTTCTCCTAAAAGTTTAAGTGGCGTTAATCCCGCCGTACCATGGGCGGAATATTTCCGCCAATAATATGCATATGCAGATGAAACACTTCTTGCCCCCCACCTTTGCCAGTGTTTATGACGGTGCGAAAGCCGTTATTCAACCCCTGTTCTTTTGCCAGTTTAGGTGCCAGCAACAACATCTTCCCCAGTACCGCCGTATGACTGTCATTGGCTTCCATCAGCGATGCCAAGTGCAACTTAGGGATCAGCATGATGTGTACCTGCGCGACTGGATTAATATCGTGAAAGGCAAGTAAATCGTCGTCATCATACACCTTTCGACAAGGTATATCACCGCGAACTATCTTGCAAAAAATGCAGTTATCCACTTTTACCTCCTCGTCCTCGCTCCAGCTCCTGATAACCTGATAAAGGGAAGCAGTAGGTCATACTTACTATACCGGTAAATCGCGCCCCGCAAGAAAATAGACTAGTGAGCATTATCCTTACGACTGGCCTTTTCATCAAGCCCGGAAACTCCTGCCCGTTGCGCTAACTCCTTCAACACATCGTTTGCGCTCAAGCCATGCTGCGCCAGCAATACCATGCAATGAAACCACAGATCAGCAGTTTCGTATACCAAATGTTGTTTATCTCCGCTTTTAGCGGCCAGCAGCACTTCGGTGGCTTCTTCGCCGACTTTTTTTAGGATGGCATCTTCGCCTTTACTAAGCAGCATGGCCACATATGAGCTTTCAACTGCTGCGCCTTTGCGCGCCATTATTGTTTCCATCAATTTCTGAAGAATGTCGTTTCCCATTGCTTATGATTTCTTCTGGTAAATTTCATTGGGCGCTTTCAGCACCGGGTCGATTTCCACCCACTTATCTTGTTCTAAACGACTAAAAAAACAACTGGCTCGCCCAGTATGACAGGCTATTCCGCCATCCTGCTCCACTTTCAATAAAACCACATCGCCATCGCAATCAAGGCGAATTTCCTGCACCCGCTGAATATTGCCCGACTCTTCGCCTTTGTGCCACAGCCTTTTACGCGAGCGCGACCAATACGTCGCTTCGCCTGTCTGGACAGTAAGTTTAAAAGCTTCTCGGCTCATCCACGCCATCATCAGCACACAACCTGAACCTGCATCCTGCGCGATGGCTGGCACCAAACCATCTGCCGCCCAGTTTACTTTATCCAGCCAGCTATCGCTCATAACCGTACCTCAATACCTTGTTGCGCCATATATTGCTTGGCTTGTTGTATTGTGAATTCGCCATAGTGAAAAATACTGGCCGCCAACACTGCATCCGCGCCACCCAACTTCACACCGTCCACCATGTGCTGTAGAGTGCCCGCGCCGCCGCTGGCGATGAGAGGAATTTCCAGCGCATCCGTCACAGCACGAGTAAGCTGTAAGTCGTAACCAATTTTGCTGCCGTCACGATCCATACTGGTAAGCAGGATTTCTCCCGCACCGAGTGCCTGCATTTTTTTAGCCCATTCCACAACATCCAGGCCGGTAGCTTGGCGCCCACCATGAGTGAACACCTCCCAACGGCCAGGCTGAATCTGCTTGGCATCTATTGCCACCACAATACATTGCGAGCCATAGCGCCCTGCCGCGTCCGCCACCAGTTGCGGATTAAGCACAGCAGACGTATTAATGCTTACCTTGTCGGCACCCGCGTTAAGCAAGTTACGCACATCTTCCACCTGACGCACGCCGCCACCCACAGTGAGAGGAATAAAAACCTGATTAGCCACCTGCTCAATGATGCGAAACAGAATGCCACGGTCATCTGAGCTGGCGGTTATGTCAAGAAAAGTTAGCTCATCTGCGCCTTGTTCGTCGTATTGGCGTGCGATTTCTACCGGGTCGCCCGCATCACGTAACTCAACAAAATTGACGCCCTTGACTACGCGACCAGCAGTTACGTCCAGACAAGGAATGATACGTTTGGCCAGCATATTATTTGAGTGAGTGGATGAAAAATGGAAACCTCGACACTTAGCTCTTCTCGTTTCTATTTTCAGTTAATGTATCCGCCAACTTCTGCGCCGCAGCAAAGCTCAACGTCTCTTCATAGATGGCTCGGCCAGTTATCGCACCAACAATACCATTGTCCTGCACCGCACACAACGCATGCACATCGTCGAGATTGGTGATACCGCCACTGGCAATGACTGGCACAGTAAGTTCACGCGCCAGTTCCACAGTAGCCGGAATATTCACGCCGGATAACATGCCATCACGTCCGATGTCAGTGTAAATAATGGCTTCAATGCCATAACCTTCAAAACGCTTAGCCAGATCGAGCACGTCATGCCCGGTTACCTTGGACCAGCCGTCCACCGCCACCTTCCCAGCATTGGCATCGAGCCCTACCATAATATGACCTGGAAAAGCATCACAGGCTTCATGTAGAAAACCCGGAGTCTTCACCGCTGCGGTACCAATAATTATATAGGTCACTCCAATATCGAGGTAGCGTTCTATTGTTTCCAGATCGCGAATGCCACCGCCCAACTGAATTGGCACATCCAGCCCTACCTCTTCCACGATGCTGCGGACAGCCGCCTCATTCTTGGGTTTGCCGGCAAAAGCGCCATTCAGATCAACCAGGTGCATACGGCGCGCGCCCTGATTTAACCAATGTAGCGCCATCGCTACAGGATCTTCGGAAAACACCGTGGCGCCTTCCATCAGCCCTTGGCGCAGGCGTACACAATGTCCATCTTTTAAATCAATCGCGGGAATAATCAGCATGGCAGCACAATACAATTATGAAAAAATTAAAAATTAAACCGGCACCCAATTTACAAAGTTTTTCAGTAGCATTAGTCCGGCATCTTGGCTCTTCTCTGGATGAAACTGCACGGCAAATAAATTTTCGCGTGCCACGGCACAAACAAACGGTTGTGGATAACAACTAGTAGCCTGCACAAACTGGGTATCCTGTGGACATACATAGTAACTATGCACAAAATAAAAGCGCGCGTTTTGATCTATACCTTCCCATAACGGATGATTGCCATGCTGTACTTGATTCCACCCCATATGCGGCACCTTCAACTTGTTATTCTGTGCATCACACAAATTGCTGGCGAAGCGCACCACCTTGCCATGCAAGATGGCTAATCCAGAAATATCGCCCTCCTCACTGTGTTCAAACAGCATTTGCAAGCCGATACAGATCCCAAGAAAAGGCTTGGTCTGCGCAGCATGCAACACTACTGCACGCAACCCTCGCGCATCCAGTTCGCGAATACAATCTGGCATTGCACCTTGGCCAGGGAAGACCACGCGCGCCGCCTGCGCAACTTCTTGCGGGTCGTCGGTTACCACAATAGATGCAGTTGGCGCGACGGTGCGCAATGCTTGATGCACCGAGCGTAGATTGCCCATGCCGTAATCAATTATTGCGATGTCTACCATAACTGAAAGTAAGGCTTTATAAATCTATATTCATAGCATGCGACACTCGATTGTACTAAGCGCATATCTCATTTATTACTTTGCCTGTTGAAGCTCCTTGATAAGCTTTACAGCGTACCCTTTGTGGAGGGCATCAAGCCTGCCATACGCGGGTCGAGCTCCAGCGCCATGCGCAAAGCACGCCCAAATGCCTTGAACACTGTTTCCGCCTGGTGGTGAGCATTTTTACCAACCAAATTGTCGATATGCAGTGTCACCAGCGCATGGTTGACAAAGCCCTGGAAAAACTCATGAACCAAGTCCACGTCAAACTCACCTATATTGGAGCGCGAAAAATCCACATTGAATACCAAACCGGGACGACCAGAAATATCCAGCACCACACGCGACAGCGCCTCATCTAGTGGCACATAAGCGTGGCCATAGCGCCGCAATCCTTTTTTGTCTTCTATCGCTTGACTGAAAGCCTGACCAAAAGTGATGCCTATATCCTCGACTGTGTGATGCGCATCAATGTGTAAATCACCCTTGGCAACAATGTCCAAATCAATCATGCCATGACGTGCAACTTGATCGAGCATATGCTCGAGGAAAGGCAAGCCGGTATCAAATTTTACCTCGCCGCTACCATCTAAATCCAGCTTGATCGAGATCTGGGTTTCCAGGGTGTTACGAGTCACTTGCGCACTACGCATAATTTTCCCTAATGGATCGCCTAAACAAATTGATGAATACTTTCCTGCAATGCTCGGATGAACTGCTCATTTTCCTGTGGAGTACCCACCGTAACACGCAAACAATCAATCAATAGCGGGTGAGATCTGTTCAAATTCTTGATTAGCACACCCCGCTTTTTCAGTCCCTGAAAAATCTTATCAGCATGCATCACACGGAACAAGATGAAATTAGCATCACTTACATAAGGTCGTACATCCGCCACCCCGACCAAACGCTCGTATAACCAAGCACGATCCTGCTTGATCTGCTCAGCCTGCCGCAACATAACATCGTGATGCCGCAACAATGTTCCCGCCACCAATTGCGTCAGCACGCTTACATTATACGGCAAGCGAAGCTTTTCTAACTGCGCTATCCACGCCTTACTACCCACCAAAAAGCCCAGACGCAAACCAGCCATGCCAAGTTTGGAGAATGTGCGCATTACCAGCAAATTAGGGTAGCGCGTCAGCATGGGTATCAAACTAGCATTGGCAAAAGCATAATAGGCCTCATCCACCACCACCAAACCGGGAGCGGCCTCAATAATTTGCGCTATGACTTCCGCATCAAACAGATTTCCAGTGGGATTATTGGGATAGGACAGAAATACAAGCGCAGGCCGATGATGTTGCATGGCAGCCAGCACGGCTGGTAAATCCAGCGCAAAATCGTCTGTCAATGGCACGCCGATATACTGCATCCCCGTGAAAGCCGCAATCATTTTATACATCACAAATGATGGCTCAACGCTCAATAATGTAGCATCCGGTTTAGCGACCGCAAGAGCTAACAACTGAATGATCTCATCCGACCCATTTCCGAGCAAAATATCCAAGCTCAGCGGCAAGCCGATCATGGCGCGGATGCAGGCCTTTAATTGCTGAGCATCGGCATCAGGATAACGGTTAATGGCGGCGTTCGCCACCAAACGAGCGATCTCCTCACGCAATAATTGTGGCAATGAATAAGGATTCTCCATCGCATCCAGCTTGACCATGCCAGTGCTGTCGGGCACAGGGTACGCTTGCAGGTCGAGCACTTCTTGGCGGAGCAGGCTTTCAGGTGTTATGACAATCTTTGTAGAAGACATGAATTATAGATGCTGATGAACAGCGGCATTTTATCCTAAATCACGCAACTTTCTGGTCAAATTTCCTTTGATGTTGACATTTTTGCAAGCTCTGAGTTAAACCGGTCAGTCATGTGCTATAAATCTGGGCAGTCTAGTTACCCACCACATAGAAAAAACAAACAATTGCTAAAGTTGACAAGCCTTCGTATAATTCACTTTTTTATTGCAAGAGAAATTATCAAGGAGTTGCCATGGCAAACACTGCACAAGCTAGAAAACGCGCGAGACAAGCGGACAAACAGCGCGAACATAACACGAGCTTGCGCTCTGAACTTCGTACTGCAATCAAAAAAGTGGCGAAAGCCATTGAAGTTGGCGACAAGGCTGTGGCACAAGCCGTTTTCATCGAGTCCACCAGTATTGTGGATACGATCGCCGACAAAAAGATCATTCACAAAAACAAGGCTGCGCGCCACAAGAGTCGTCTATCTGCTGCCATTAAGGCAATGGCTTAAACAACTGAACGCACTCTAAAGAGCCGACAGCACTTGCTGTCGGCTCTTTAGTTTTAGTTCGACAAAATTATGAATCGCATAGATCACCCGCAGCGAACACCCAAGCTAACCTGCACACACTTAATATTTAATTGCACAGGTTAATCAATAGCTATTGCGAAGCTGAGCACCATTTGTTTTTCGCTTACCCCAAACAAATAGCGATACATTACCGTACTTCTCACTGCTGATCGGGAAGCACCACCCGCAATCCGAGGTCGTCGCGCTGCTCCGAGAAGGTGAATATCGATGACTTCCGTTTGAAACCGTCCCCGCAAGCAAATCCGGTAAATTCCATGCGTAACCACTCCGCCACCACGCCGCCGGTCAGCGGTTGTTTGTCGCGCCACAGTGATCAGAAAGAATACTCCGCGACTAAGTTTAATAGCAGAACCAGCGTCCACGACGTTGAGCGAATCTGCATCCCGAGCTCCAGAAGAATGCGTTTCTGCTGCCCATATCGTTCACACTCCACCAACATTTCAGGTTGTGCGACAAGGGGGCGATACAAGCAGATGAATATCCAACTCGACAGGTAAAGACGGACAGTTTTAGCGTAGGACATGGGACACGGGACGAGGAATAAAAAACGCCTCATTGGTGCCACCCTGCACGCGCCATTCCTTCTGTCAAATAATTTTTTACCATTTTGTGAAAGTTTGCACGTACAAAATTGCGACTTTGCTACCCGTTGCGTGCCGTTCGTTTGATGCTGAATGTCTAAACTGGAACCTTATTAATAACGTGCAATATTAATTTCCCCTTGCGCAATCTAGGCAATTTGGCTCAATATACGCGTTTTCCCTAACTCAATACGGCGGCCATGCCGCCGTATGTCATTCTATCTATAATATGTCACACTTAATGAATACCTATACTCGCCTGCCAGTCGCCTTCACGCATGGGGAAGGCGTTTGGCTGTGGGACAGCAATGGCAAACGCTACCTTGATGCGCTGTCCGGCATCGCTGTCAACACTTTAGGACATGCTCATCCACGCTTAACTGCGGCGCTAAAAGAGCAGATAAGCAAACTGATACACGTTTCCAACGTTTATCAGATAAGCGAGCAGGAAGTTGTAGCCGACAAGCTGTCTTCGCTGGCTAACATGCAAGAGGTGTTCCTATGCAATTCCGGCTGCGAGGCTAATGAAGCTGCAATCAAATTAGCGCGTTTATATGGTCATCAGCAAGGCATTGATAATCCAGCCATTATCGTAATGGAGAAAGCGTTTCATGGCCGCACTTTGGCTACACTGTCCGCCACCGGCAACCGTAAAGTACAGGCGGGATTCGAGCCACTGGTAAAAGGTTTTGTGCGCGTTCCTTATAATGACTTGAATGCCATACATCAGGTTGCCGAACACAACCCCAATGTCGTAGCGGTGCTGCTCGAACCCATTCAAGGCGAAGGCGGAATCCGCACCTTGGATATTCATTATCTCGAGCAACTGCACAAAATCTGTGATCAACACAACTGGCTGTTGATGTTGGATGAAGTGCAATGCGGTATTGGCCGCACCGGCAAATGGTTCGCCCACCAGCATACGGGCATCCTGCCGGACGTAATGACACTAGCCAAAGGTATCGGCTCCGGTATACCTGTCGGTGCCTGCCTGGCCGCTGGCAAGGCGGCAGGCACCTTCAAACCGGGTAATCATGGCTCAACTTTCGGCGGCAATCCATTGGCATGTGTAGCTGTACTAACCACGCTGGCAATAATGGAAGAAGACCAACTGGTGGCGCATGCTGCTACGGTAGGCGAATTCCTACTACAGAGCTTCCGCACACGCCTGGCCACAGTAGCTGGCGTGGTGGAAATTCGAGGGCAGGGGCTGATGATTGGCATTGAGCTGGATAGGAGCTGCGGGGAATTGGTTAAACAAGCCTTGGCGCAAGGACTGTTGATCAACGTCACCGATGACAACGTTATCAGGCTGCTACCCGCAATGGTGTTCACTCCTGCAGAAGCGCTGCTATTGCTGGATAAGCTATGCCCGCTGATTACCAATTTCCTGACGGAAGGCGCATAACGTGAATATTAGACACTTTTTACAATTCAAGGACTTTACCCGCACAGAGTTCGAACATATGTTCGCTCGCGCGCGCATCATCAAGCAGCGCTTCAAAGCCTACCAGCCCCATCATCCGCTAGTAGATCGCACTTTAGTGATGATTTTTGAGAAAAGCTCCACGCGTACGCGCCTTTCGTTTGAGGCAGGCATGCAGCAACTTGGCGGCAATGCCATTTACCTCAACACGCGCGATTCGCAACTGGGGCGCGGTGAACCGGTAGAAGACGCGGCACAAGTTATCTCTCGCATGAGCGACCTGGTAATGATCCGTACTTTCGAACAGGAAATTATCGAACGTTTTGCAGCAAATTCGAGAGTACCGGTGATTAACGGCCTGACCAATGAATACCATCCTTGTCAGATACTGGCTGACATCTACACATATATCGAGCAGCGCGGCTCTATTCAGGGCAAAACTGTGGCGTGGATAGGCGATTCCAACAATGTATGCAACACCTGGTTACAAGCAGCGGAGGTGTTCGACTTCAACGTCCATGTTTCCACCCCTCCTGGCTATGAAGTTGAGCCAGAACGTGCTGGATTATTTGGCGAAGACCACTATGAGGAATTTGCTGACCCGATGGACGCGGCACGCAATGCCGACCTGGTTACCACCGATGTCTGGATCAGCATGGGCTTTGAAGGCGAGAACGATGCACGCCGCAAAGCGTTCGCCGACTGGATTGTGGATGCAGAAATGATGTCCGTCGCCAAACCGGATGCACTGTTCATGCATTGCCTGCCAGCTCATCGAGGCGAGGAAGTGGACGCCGCTGTAATTGACGGCCCGCAAAGTGCGGTATGGGATGAAGCAGAGAATAGATTGCACGTACAAAAAGCACTGATGGAGTATCTGCTATTAGGTAATGTGAATGACTAAAAGCAAACATGCAGGGTGCGCTCGAGCACCCTATTTTCATTGGTAGTTTATTCAACAGAGAAAAATGAAATGAGTGAAATCAAAAAAGTTGTCCTCGCCTACTCTGGCGGGTTGGATACCTCAGTAATCCTGAAGTGGTTACAGGATACTTATCAGTGCGAGGTAGTGACCTTCACTGCCGATATTGGTCAAGGTGAAGAACTCGAACCCGCACGCAAAAAAGCTTTGCAGTTCGGCATCAAGCCGGAAAATATTTTCATCGACGATCTGCGCGACGAATTCGTGCGCGACTTTGTGTTCCCGATGTTCCGCGCCAACACCGTGTATGAAGGAGAATATCTGCTCGGCACATCTATCGCGCGCCCGCTAATCGCTAAGCGCCAAATTGAGATCGCCCGGCAAACGGGTGCGGAAGCGGTATCGCACGGCGCCACCGGCAAAGGCAACGATCAAGTGCGTTTCGAGCTAGGTTATTACGCACTTAACCCGAACATCAAAGTAATCGCGCCATGGCGCGAGTGGGACTTACTCTCGCGTGAAAAATTAATGGCATACGCTGAAAAGCATAGTATCCCAGTAGATATGAAGCATAAGCAGGGTGGATCACCTTATTCAATGGATGCAAACTTGCTACACATCAGTTTTGAAGGTCGCCATCTGGAAAATCCCGCTGCCGAAGCAGAGGAAAGCATGTGGCGCTGGACGGTATCACCAGAGCAAGCGCCAGATGAGGCTGAATATCTTGATATTGAATTCGAGCGCGGCGACATTGTCGGCCTCAACGGGTCGCACATGAACCCTGCCGAGATACTCACCATGCTGAATAAGTTGGGTGGCAAGCACGGCATTGGCCGTCTTGATCTGGTAGAGAACCGTTATGTCGGTATGAAATCACGCGGCTGTTATGAAACTCCCGGCGGAACCATCATGCTCAAGGCGCATCGCGCAATCGAATCCATCACGCTGGACCGCGAAGTAGCGCACCTGAAAGATGATTTGATGCCGCGCTATGCCAGTATGATTTACAACGGTTATTGGTGGAGCCCCGAACGCCAGTCACTGCAAACACTGATAGATCACACACAGCAAAAAGTGAACGGCTGGGTGCGTATCAAGCTATACAAGGGCAATGTCATCGTGGTAGGACGCGATTCCAAAACAAACTCTCTGTTCGACCCGAACATCGCTACTTTTGAAGACGACAAGGGCGCCTACGACCAGAAGGATGCCGCCGGGTTTATCAAGCTGAACGCTCTTAGAATGCGTATTGCGGCAAAGCTATGACAGAAGCTCATACCGGTTCGAAATGCTTTGTGCTTAGATAACAATTTGAATAAATTTAATCATTAAACATCAGGAGTATCCATGTCCCAATTCGATAACGTTAGCGTCGTTAAAAAAGCCAATGTGTTCTTCGACGGTAAGTGCGTGTCACACTCCGTCCTATTTCCGGATGGCACACGCAAGACTGTCGGCGTGATAATGCCGGGCAGCCAGCTCACTTTTAACGTCAACACCCCGGAATTAATGGAAATTACCAGTGGTACCTGTCAAGTTAAATTAGCAGGCGACACCGCTGCTAAAACCTACACTGCCGGCATGCAGTTTAGTGTGGCTGCTAATCACAGCTTTGAAATACATGCGCAGGATGCAGTCAATTACGTCTGCAGTTTTGGTTAGTGAATTGAATCCACTCGTAACGCCTCCTCATCAAGCATTCCTCCGTTTGAAAAAGGAGATTAAGAAGATAAAATTTTAGGAGAACTGCAATGCCATCATTCGACATCGTATCCGAAGTGGATAAAACGGAAGTTAAAAATGCAGTCGAGCAGACCAACAAAGAAGTTGGTACGCGCTTTGATTTCAAGGGTTCAGACGCACGCGTGGAGCAGGCAGAGTTAGTACTCACCGTGCATGCTGATAATGAATTTCAGTTGAGCCAGGTGCAGGATATTCTTAATACTAAACTTACCAAGAGAGGCGTGGACATCAAGTGCTTGGAGATTAGCGATAAGATTGAGAAAGTCAGCGGTAACAAGATTAAACGTTCCTGCACCGTAAAGGTGGGAGTGGAAATTGAGCTGGCGAAAAAGATCGTCAAATTCGTTAAAGACAGTAAAATGAAAGTACAAGCCAGCATACAAGGCGACACGGTGCGCATAACTGGAGGTAAGCGCGACGATCTACAAGCAGCCATCCAGTTGATACGTACTTCCATCACTGACTTTCCGCTGCAATACCAAAACTTTCGCGACTGAAAGATATTCTTGTGAAGTTAAACCTTGCTTCATAATCTTGTCTAGGTATTTCCCTAACTCACAACTACTACAACAAACTTATTTATAAAATTTATTCATCTTTAGCCATAAATTTGAAACGACAAACGTTACCGCCTTTAGCCATACATTCCTCGTGATTAACCTTACTGTCTGTAAAGGTCGATAACAACGCCAGATCAAACTGGCAAATCTCAGGATTTTTCATGGCAAGATTGTGAAAAATGCAGTTATCCGCTTCAATTGTGGGCGTATCGCTATTAACAATGACACTCCTCGTGCTATAGCCAAGCTCTTCCATCACCTCAGAAAGCTTTTCCACCTTTTGCCCGCGCGTATTGAGCACTGAATTTTGGCTAAGTAGCTGCTGAGCAACGCCCACCCCCATGGTGCTCAATCTTTCCCTTAATCTCACCACCCCAGATTCCTGAGCGATTGATTCGATCATCAATTGAGCAAGCCAGGCGTAATTGCGTGGGAAGAACTCCTTACCTTCATCGGTAAGTACATAAAGCTGTTCTGGTCGTCCCCCAGAAGGGCGGGTCATCCCTTGGGTGACTATTCCGTTGTTCTCCAACGCGGCTATGTGCTGGCGAACAGCGTTCCGGGTGATTTTTAGATATTCCGAGAGCTCTTCTAAAGTTAAACCGCCTTTATTCTTTAGCAGGAGCTTTAAAAGCGCTTGCTGACGATTCCCTAATAATTCAAGCATTCCATACTCCTTGGATGCATTCGACTCCCTCTAAGGAGGCATTTAGCATTTTTACTCCAGACCATATGTAGAAAAAACAGCCCACTCTATGTGAAATAGAGTGGGCAATCAACTTTCTCCCTCCTGCAGAAGGAGTAAATCCGCTCATCCTTTGACAAGCTCAGCATGAATGTATGTTTAACGAACCGCTTCCTATTTTACAATCACTCGTCCACGCATACTGGGATGAAAATCACACGAATAATCCTGTATTCCCGCTGATTCAAAAAATACTTCATGTTGTTCGCCACCTTTTACGATGCCAGAAGAATCAAAGTGACCATTTTTATCAGCTGTCACAGTATGCGGAACTTCATCCTTATTAATAAAGATAACGCTTTGCCCGCGTTTTATCCGTATCTTATCGGGTTGAAATTGGAAGGCATCAATCGTGACCGTAATGGGTGTGCTAGTAGCATGGTGCTCCCCAGTTACATCATTGGGAGCGGCTGACACCGTCATTGAAATGATTGCCAGCCCCAAATATACCCACATAAGTAACGTATAGAATTTCCTCACGATACGCGTCATGCTGCTTAGACAGGCAGTATCCACTGGCTACGAGTTTCTTTGCTGAGTTGCGCAGCCGGTACGGCATGGATCGTCGCATCAAGTGTGCTAAACACCGCGCGAATTGCTGCGGCATGTGCTGATTCATCTGGCAAAATGGTCAGTCCGGCAGCAACCAACGCTGGGGTACGCAGTTTACTAACGGCACTGGCATAAGCAAGCACCGCATCCACTTCTAGTGCCAGTGCAAGTTTAGCGATATTGGCGTCACTATCAAGATTGCCCTCCCCTGCCTTGATATAAGCAGAAAGATCGTACGCCCCCTTTGCATTTGTTGGTGTGCCACCCAAGCTTTTAATCGTGGATATGAAAATATCCCGATGTTTGATGTGATCGGCCTGATTACGCAATGCCAGAGACTTAATGACATTTCCCACCTGGCTGTTACTCAGCTTTCCCGCTGCCACGCCATATGCCCAAATTGCCTGATTTTCAAGGTCTAAAGCCGCATTTAAAATAGCCATGTCGTGCTTTGTATCGCTACCCGTATTCGCATTTGCACTGGCGAGAGTCGTCAAACTAAGCGCAGCGAACGCACTTACGGCAAGGCCAGTTTTTAGGGCGGTACGGCGAGAATTATCAGTTATGTTGTTAATATTTTCCATTGTTGTCTCCTAAGTTTAGTGGCCCGTTATGTTTGGTTCGTTTATTAATAACGAACCAGACGCATCCTACCTGAACAATAAAATATATACAACATATATTTATATTATAACTTATTAAACATTTTTAATGATCAAAATAACTCGTTTAACTACTGATTCAAAAAAAGGGCGTAAAGAACGATTTTTTTCCTTCTTCTCACTAACCAGCAGAGCATATGGTTTTGCGAATTTGCGCCAGCCAGTGCTTTTGCTGGGCTAATTGGTGTGAAGGTGATCGACTGTTTTGCACATCGTCTATAATCGTTGTCAATGTTCAGCCAGGGGACCATGTGAAAAAATTTCTAAAATATAGCTTATGGTCAGCTGGTCTGGCGGTAGCCATTGCGATAGCCGGAATAATTTATATCGCTGCCACATTTAATCCCAATGATTACAAGACCCAAATCATCAAGCTGGTGAAAGATAAACAGCAACGTAATCTCAAGCTGAATGGCGATATCAAACTGGTTTTCTTCCCCAGCATAGGCGCCAATATTGGCAAGGTATCATTGTCTGAGTTTCAGAGCGACGAAGAATTTATTTACATTGACAGTGCACGTGTCTCGTTAGCGCTATTGCCGCTACTATCCAGACGAGTGGTTGTAGATGAAGTTTCGATCAGTGGTCTAAAGGCAGCTCTGGTGAAATTCAAGAACGGCAAATTCAACATTGACGACCTGTTGAGTAAAAGCGAGACTGACAAAGAAAAAACGCCGCTTGAGTTCGACATAGCCACAGTGCACGTGGAAGACTCAGAGCTGACCTACCTGGATGAAACCACGGCTGCTCAATATGTGCTGAAAGGCTTCAACCTTAATACCGGACGTATTGCCAACGGTGTGCCGGGCAAAATTGATTTTGCTGCAGTCATTCAATCCAACAAACCCAAGCTGAACATAGCCGCACAAATGAAAGCCACATTGACTTTCGATCTAAAAAAACAGCAATTTCAAATGGAAGGGCTGAAGTTGCAAGCTACGGGGGCAGCACTCGACATCAGCAATCTTACAGTTCTGGCTAACGGCAATATCAGCGCGAATTTTGACACGCAAAATTTCTCTACGAAAAAATTAGCGGTTACGGCCACTGGCGTGCAAGGCAAAAATAACTTCGATGCCAAGCTGGATGCGCCTGAGTTAAACCTGGTTCAAAATAATTTTACGGGCGACAAGCTCACATTAAACGCTAAGCTGGATAGTGCATTAGGCAACATCGTGGCCAATCTTGCTCTGTTTGATTTGACCGGCAATCTTCAATCGTTCAAGAGTAGCGCGCTTACGTTAGAACTCGATATGAAGCAACCCGAACAGGCATTCAAGATAAAGCTCGGCTCGCCTGTAACTAGCAACATCGAGCAGCAACAGCTCAACCTTTCCAATCTGACCCTCGAAGTAAATGTAACGGGTGACAAGCTGCCGAATAAATCAATCAGCAGCGAAATGAAGGGTAGTGTGCAAATAGATGGCAGCCGCCAGAGCGTTCAGGCCAACCTCGCGGGTGGGCTGCTGCAAAGCCAGGTTAAAGCCAAGATGGCAGTGAACGGATTTCGAGATCCAGCCATATACTTCGACATAGATGTAGATCAGTTTGACGCTGATTTATACCTGCCTAAGAAAGCAGCAAGCGTTGCCATTAAGCCCTCCTCGACAGAGCAGCCATTTGAATTGGCTGATCTAAAAAAACTAAATCTTGAAGGCGGATTACGCATTGGAGCGCTTAAAATCGCCAATGCGAAACTTTCACAAGTACGCCTCGATATGAAAGCACATAACAGCTTGATTACAATCAGCACACTATCCACCAATCTACATCAGGGCAGCATGAAAGGCAGCCCGAAGGTAAATGCACGGACTACGCCTCGCATCGCCATAAACCAGAATCTGACGCCGTGATCAAGAATCGAAATAAGCCGCGCTCAGAATTATTTTCTCATCGCATCATAGACTGGCAACTACAACACGGTCGGCACGGCTTACCGTGGCAGGGCGCGGATGTTTATCGCGTATGGCTATCAGAAATAATGTTGCAACAGACCCAGGTCGTCACCGTTATCCCCTATTACCTCCGTTTCGTGGCACGCTTTCCCACTATCGCAGCTCTCGCCGCCGACAGCGAAGATACAGTATTGGCTTACTGGAGCGGCTTGGGCTACTACTCGCGTGCGCGCAACCTGCACTGTGCAGCGCAACTCATCATGCAACGGCATGAGGGAAAGTTTCCTCAGCATTTTGAAGACATCCTTTCTCTTCCCGGCATCGGCCGCTCCACCGCCGCAGCCATCAGCGCATTCGCGTTCCATGAACGTCGCGCAATTCTCGATGGCAACGTCAAACGTTTACTGGCGCGCTACCATGCCATTGAGGGCTACACTGGCGAAAAAAAGATTGAAGCTCAACTCTGGCAACAAGCCGAAGCATTGCTGCCAAAGCGTGATGTCGCGGTCTATACGCAAGGCTTGATGGATCTAGGTGCGCTGGTCTGCACGCGCAGCAAACCGCAATGCCCCATCTGTCCGCTGCAAGCAGATTGCATGGCATATCAGAACGGACTGGTCGCACAACTGCCCACGCCACGCCCACGCAAGGCGCTTCCGGAAAGACACAGCACCTTCCTTTTACTGCTCAATGGCCCCGATATCCTGCTGGAAAAGCGCCCGGGGAGCGGCATCTGGGGTGGCTTATGGTGCCCGCCTCAAATGGATCCGCAACTTCTAAGTACGGTTGAAGATGCGAGTGCCTACTGCCTTCAGCACTTCGGCACGGAGACAATGCACACGATTGCACTATCAACATTCACACATACTTTCACCCATTTCAAACTGCATATCACCCCCCTACTATTGCAGGTAATTAACAAACCCAAACAAATTCAGGAGCCAGGCATGATGTGGCTGGATGCGGATGATGCGTTGCAAGCTGCAATCCCTACGCCGGTGCGCAAACTCCTGCAGGAGATACAAGCAGAGCGCAGGCTGATGTGAACAGCGTTGGTAAATCCCGACATGCTTTGAAATTCACGAAGATCGTGCTGTCCTGTATAGATTACAACTTCTATTAATCGACAATTCCAGGCCTGTCGTGCTATTGCTGCCAACGTGCCTTAGCAGGGTTCGTATGAAAGCGAGACATTGGGCTT
>CAWDCY010000021.1:0-52104 GCA_963800965.1 uncultured beta proteobacterium
CCATAATGATGTGACCAAACTGTGACCATACATAGCCAAAAACAGACCATTTAGGACTAAACGAGCTTTTTAAAAAGAAACAGCCAACCCCTATTAAAGGATTGGCTGTAATGGTCTCCGGTGGTTTCTGGAGACCTTTAGATTGGTGGGGCGACGGGAATTGAACCCGCGTCCTGCAATGCCATATAAGCCAAGACATTAACCAAAAAATATCTGGTTCAATTTCTGTAAATACCCCCAATAATACCCCCAGTGTGTTCGGATGCCCTTGGACTTTAAATGCGCGTTCGGGAATTGAACCCGCGTCCCAAATAGTTACCAATGCTGTGGTTTCCTCGCTGCCTTTTTTCTTGTCGGCACGACATCTGGCAATTGAGATTTTGCTAATTCCTCGTCACGAATGTAGTGGCGTGTCCAATGGGCTAATTTTTCCAGTTCAGTGTTGCCGCGTCGGTGAGGATTGCGGTTTGGTTCGTGTAACGGCGCAACGATCCCGACGATACATTCTGGGAAGTCAGCCTGGATGGCTTTGACTGCTGGGATAAGGTCGGAATCGTTTGAGCAGATGACCACGACATTAGCTTCACCTTGAGCAACATCGCGATAAATGGCAAGCGCAATGTTCACATCGGTTTGCTTTTCCTCAATGCGCCACACCGAAAGGCGGTTGTTCTTGTCGGGCGGTTCGAGGTATGCCATTAGCAGAGACTCTTCTGCTGTATGGTATCCAGAAATGATTTCGATCTCGCCGGAATACTTGGCGTTAAGTGCGCGGTGATATTCATTCTGGGCTGTAACTGAGTTTGTTCCATGCGAAGCAAACTTACCCATCGCGGGAGCGGTAAAGTATTTTACGACATTGAGCGGGACATCTGGTAGTTGCGGCTTTAAGATTTGATCACGGAACAGCGCAACCAAGTCCAGCCACTTATAGGCGGTTCCTCGCAAACGGCTATAGTAAAGGTTGTAGCCGTCAATGTAGGCGATGGCACGTTGCGTTGTCATGAAATCCCAATAGGCAAAAATGACAAAGCCGCCTTTCGGCGGCTCCGTCGCCCCAGTTGTTCATCGGAAAACCGACTTCAATAGGGGAGAGTTGTCTGCGTATGGTATGGATTAAAAGTAACGGCGTCAAATATTTTTTGGATGCCACACAGCGTGTTTGGATGCCGTTGGACTTGAACCGCTCAGTCACGGCGCTTGCAAAATAAAGCGCAAGCCCCACGCCTTCGCTAGCGCAGTGGTATCGGACAGAGCGCAGAAGGCGATGAAACTGCCCTCTGCTTTAGCTCCGTAGCCAAGTGTGTCCGCTCCGTTACCGCCGCCACCTCACCACTGCACCCTTCGCGAAAAGTACCTCGCCAAAGGCTTGGGGTTCGCTGTCGGCTAGTGCATGGATAGTCTGGGAGAGCGCCGAAGGCATAAAGCCGCCATCGGCTTGCGCGCTGTTACACGCTGGCTTCCCTACGTTGCCGCAGCCGCTTCACGCCGTCGCACTTCATGGCTTTGCCAAAGGTCGCTGCTTCCATCAAGCACTCGCCGTTCGCAGACTGCTGGTGCAGTAGTAGCCTGAATGTGCCGTGGCCTCACGACGTCCTGGCAAGGCGTTGTCGGCTGCGCCGGTTATGTGTGTGCCAGTGTTTAACATAAAGGCCTCTTATGCAAAGCGCAAGCGCCGGAAAACTCCCGCCCTTCGGGTTCGCATAAGAGGCCTTTATGTCTTGCGCTTTGCGAGTAAATCCCGCCACACAAGTCAAGGTCAGCGTCCATCTCCTTCGTCGAGGGGCAGCAAAATAAGGCTGGTATATCGTCGCCCCTTCGCCTTTTGCAGCATGGTCGGCTGCGCCGTTTTATCCTGCCTGAGTGTCTGTGATTTAGGCCTTTGACAAGTTTACCTGTCAGCATCACCCTTTTTATTTTTCCATCTCAAATGACATTAATGCTTGTGAAATTCAGCCACACCCTGTGAACTTATTTTGCTGACAGTCACCTGCCATCTTCTGCGCCTGTGCAATTTGCTGGGAGGTCATTTTCCTTGCAACGAGGTCACGATTTTGCGCCCTATTTGCAGCGCCTGATGAAGCACTAAGATTGAACCACATATGGGCGCGAACTAAATTCTTTACAACTCCGTGACCATCTTCATACATTAAGCCAAGAGTAAGCAAAAATTAAAGGGGGCCAAAAATTAAAGGGGTCTAGCTTCGGATTAAATTTCAACGGGATTAAGGAATGAGAGCAAATCAGAAAAACAATGCGATGCTGACCCCTTTAATTCGGCAACAGACAAAAAAAAGCCAACCGGTAAGGTTGGCTTTTAAGGTATTGGTGGAGGCGGCGGGAATTGAACCCGCGTCCGCAAGCACTCTACAGGCAGTTCTACATACTTAGTCAAGTTATTTAATTTTATCCGGTAGACGCCAACCGACAGGCTGCTACCGAACGAGTTACCTAAATTTAATGCCATACAAAGTAACCCTGCATGACACGATTCCGTGTAAATGACCTCACTCATCGCGGCCTTACGACCTTGAGCCCCTCCACGGACAGCAGAGTGTGAGGTTTAACCGCTTACGCGGCTAAAGCGTACGTTTCGTCGTTTGCGACTATTGGTTTTCCAGCTGATTTACGAGGTTGCGGGTCCTCGGTATGCCCTACACTGCTTTGCAACCCACGTCGAAGCCAAGTCGCCCCCGGTTTCGATATGATCTGCTACAAAACTTAGCAGATTGTAGCAGTTCTGAGTGGCAAAGGCGGAAGAAGTTCCATGCCTTCTCAATTAACAGAAATAGCCGTCAAGGGGTAAAGGGTTCTGGGTGAGCAGCTGATGGTTCGATAAGCTCACCACAAACGGGTAAGCGAACAGTATGGTGACCTGTCCCGGTTATCCGTCACCCATTGCTTTCATGCAGTGATACCATGCAAATCAATTCGCTGCTTGACTCGTTGGACTACTGTTTTAACAATGATAGATAAAAAACTCGCTTTACTATTTTCGCCTGATGGTGCGCTGGCCGAGCACATCCCCAATTTTCGCGCGCGTCCACAGCAGGTTGAAATGGCGCAAGCCATCGCACAGGCAATTACCGTAAATGGTCAACTTATCGCAGAAGCGGGTACCGGAACAGGCAAGACTTTCGCCTATCTCGTCCCTGCCCTGCTCGCCGGCGGCAAGGTCATTATCTCCACCGGCACGAAAAATCTGCAAGATCAGCTGTTCCAGCGCGATTTGCCCACGGTGCGCGATGCGCTCAAGGTACCGGTTTCGATAGCCTTGCTTAAAGGCCGTTCCAATTACCTGTGCCATTATCACCTCGAACGCACTCAGTCTGATGGCCGCTTTACCACACGCGAGGATGCGCGCCATCTAGCCAAAATTGCGAAATACGCAAAAATTACCCAATCCGGCGACAAGAGCGGTGTGAGCGATGTGCCAGAGAATGCACTTATCTGGATGCAGGTGACTTCAACGCGGGATAACTGTCTGGGGCAAGAGTGCCCGCATCATAAAGATTGCTTTGTACTTAAAGCGCGCAAGGAGGCGATGAAGGCCGATGTGGTGGTGGTGAACCATCATTTGTTTTTCGCCGATTTGATGCTGCGCGACGAAGGTCTGACAGAGCTGCTGCCAGCCTGCAATACGGTTATTTTCGACGAAGCACACCAATTGCCCGAGACCGCCAGCTTGTTTTTTGGCGAGAGTATTTCGACGTCACAAATCATAGAGCTGGCACGAGATGCGCGGTTGGAGGCGGCGATTTCGGCTAAAGACTTTGCCGCGCTTCCTACCGCCACAGACTCGCTGGACAAAGCCGCACGTGACTTGCGCCTGGTGTTCAAACAGAGCGAGGGGCGAATGACTGCCGTCGCCATTGAAGATTTACCCGGCTGGGCGGATGCCTTAGTCGTGCTAAATGAAAAGCTCAAGCAGGTTATCAGCCTGCTGGAGAAGCAAGCTGAGCGTAGCGAGGGACTGGAAAGTTGCTGGCAACGAGGGCTGGTGATGGCGCAGAAAATTTTACAATGGCAGGACAAAGAACAAGTGGATAGGGTGCGCTGGCTGGAAATATTTCATCAGTCCGTGCAACTCAACACCACGCCGTTGTCGATAGCGGAAATATTTGCCAAGCAAATTAATGGCCACCCGCGTGCATGGATTTTCACGTCAGCCACGATTACAGTGAAGCAGGATTTCTCGCACTATCAATCAGAAATGGGGTTATTTGATGCTCAAACCGCCTGCTGGGAAAGCCCTTTCAACTACCCTGAGCAGGCGTTGCTATATGTGCCCAAAAATATGCTCGACCCTAATAGTTTTGGCTATACCGAAGCAGTAGTGCAGGCGGCTCTTCCGTTGATCGAGGCCAGCAAGGGACGAGCATTTTTGCTGTTCACTAGTCTGCGCGCCATGCAACGCGCACATGAAATTTTATCGGCTGAGTTCGAACGCAAAAATCTTAACTTTCCGTTGATGTTGCAAGGCGAAGGTTCGCGTAATGAGCTGTTGAGCCGCTTTCGCGAACATGGCAACGCCATACTGCTGGGCAGTCAGTCGTTTTGGGAAGGCGTGGATGTGCGCGGCGAAGCTCTTTCGCTAGTGGTCATTGACAAACTGCCGTTCGCTCCACCTGATGACCCGGTGCTGGCGGCGCGCCTTGCACTGATCACCAGCCAGGGACGTAACGCCTTCATGGAATATCAATTACCCCGCACGGTCATTAATCTTAAGCAAGGTGCGGGACGCTTGATTCGAGACGAGACCGACCGCGGCGTACTGATGATCTGTGACCCGCGTTTGATAGCAAAATCCTACGGCAAGCGCATATGGCAGAGCTTGCCGCCATTCAAGCGCACACGGGATTTAAGTGAGGCGGTAGAGTTTTTTGCGTAATACTAAGGCATCATTTTCACGTACTGGTACATATGAGTCTGATATCAGGCCATCAAGCTTTCTCAAATCGGTAGGCTCTTGGGGATACATCCGGTGTGACATGTTCTACACTCATACTCCTCGTTCTTGCCTGTCGAGTTTGATTTCCCATCTACTCACTGCCGTTCCACCGCGCTTCCGTGCCACCGTCGGGCTTGGATTTAATCAGACGGGACGGGGCAATTACCTGACCTTCAACACGCTGAACTAAAAAGCTTTTCACGCATTAACCAATGAGACGCTTGCCTTGTGCAAGAATTTTGTCAACAATGTCATGCCCTAATGAGAAATGACCTAAATGCTTAATCAACCGATTGACGATTTCGAAATACCAGCCACTAGCGGAGTAACTTTCAAACTTTTTGCCGAACGCGGCAAGTCGCTAGTGATTTATTTCTACCCCAAGGACGACACTCCGGGCTGCACGACTGAAAGCCAACAATTCCGCGATCTGTATGCAGATTTTAAAAAAGCGGATTGTGAGGTAGTAGGAATTTCGCGCGACAGCATAGAGTCGCATGAAAAATTCAAAGCCAAGTTCAGCCTACCGTTCGCTCTACTTGCCGATTCAGAAGAAACAGTATGTGAACAGTTCGGCGTAATCAAGCTGAAGAATCTGTATGGCAAGCAAGTGCGAGGCATCGAGCGCAGCACTTTCGTGCTCGATCGAGACGGCATACTGCGGGGCGAATGGCGCGGTGTTAAAGTCGACGGCCACGCTCAGGAAGTATTGCATTTCGTGCAATCTCTAACCACATAAGGAACATCATGCCTCCCCGCAAAACAGTGGCTGCAAATCTTACTACTAAGCTATTTGTGTTGGATACCAATGTGCTAATGCACGATCCAACCAGCCTGTTTCGTTTTGAGGAACACGACATTTATTTACCGATATTCGTGCTGGAAGAGCTGGACAACAATAAAAAAGGCATGACTGAAGTCGCGCGCAATGCCCGTCAGGCCAGCCGGTTCCTCGACTCTTTAATAAGCGAAAGCACACAAAACATTGATGTCGGCGTGCCATTACAAACGCCAAGCAACAAGGCCGCTACCGGTCGCCTGTTTTTACAAACCCAGTTCATTAACAGCGAATTGCCTGCCAATATGGCGATCGGCAAAGCCGACAACGCTATCCTCGGGGTAGTAATGTTCCTCCACAATCAGCAGCCCAAACGTTCTGTGATCTTGGTCAGCAAAGATATCAATATGCGCATTAAAGCCCGTGCGCTGGGACTGGCTGCACAGGATTATTTTAATGACAAGGTACTGGAAGATACCGACCTGCTATACACCGGCGTACTGCCGTTGCCACAGGATTTCTGGGACAAGCATGGCAAGAACATGAAATCCGGGCCGCAAGGTGAACACACTTTTTACAATATTCAGGGGCCGCTATGCCGTGACATGCTGTTAAATCAGTTTGTATATCAGGAAAACGGCAGCAATCCTTTCTATGCGGTCGTCACAGAACAGAATGACAACATAGCCATGTTGCGCACTTTGACTGATTATACTCATACCAAAAATGCCATTTGGGGAATTACTGCACGTAATCGTGAACAAAGCTTTGTGCTCAATCTGTTGATGAACCCGGAAATTGACTTTGTCACCCTGCTCGGTCAGGCTGGTACCGGCAAGACCCTGCTAACACTCGCCGCTGGGTTAGAGCAGATGCTGGAACAAAAGTTGTATTCAGAAATCATCATGACCCGCGTCACCGTGCCAGTTGGTGAAGACATTGGCTTTTTACCAGGTACCGAGGAAGAGAAAATGTCGCCCTGGATGGGCGCGCTGGATGACAATTTGGATGTACTCAACAAGCCCAGCGACGAAAGCGGAGAATGGGGGCGAGCCGCCACGCGCGACCTGATTCGTTCGCGCATTAAGATAAAATCTCTTAACTTCATGCGTGGTCGAACTTTTTTGAATAAATATCTGATCATTGATGAAGCCCAAAACCTCACGCCCAAACAGATGAAAACGCTGATCACGCGCGCCGGCCCAGGCACCAAGGTAGTATGCATGGGCAATATCGCACAGATTGATACACCTTACCTGACCGAAGGCAGCTCCGGGTTGACTTATGTGGTGGATCGTTTCAAGGGTTGGCAACACAGCGGGCATGTCACCTTACAAAGGGGAGAACGTTCGCGTCTGGCTGACCATGCCGGAGAGGTGCTGTGAGCAACCGGCATTTCGTTATCACAATTTCAACCCTTCCAACCCCCTTGCACTCACATGAGAAGCTTGGGAGAAGATTTGTCAAATCACCTATTTTCAAGATTACCTGATGAGCGAAAAAATCCAAAAACCGGACGCCGTCTGGCGCGACCAGCTAACCCCTGAACAATACAAAGTATGCCGCCAGTGCGGCACTGAACCCGCATTTACTGGTACGTATTGGGATTGCCATGATAGAGGACTGTATCGATGTGTGTGCTGTGGTAACACACTGTTCGATTCAGATGTGAAATATGAATCCGGCAGCGGCTGGCCCAGTTTCTGGCAGCCGCACCAACCTGACAGCATCTCTGTAAAAAAAGATGACAGTCATGGTATGGAGCGCGCGGAAGTACTGTGTAGCCGCTGTGACGCCCATCTTGGTCATGTATTCGAAGATGGCCCGAAACCGACCGGCCTGCGCTACTGCATCAACTCCGCCGCACTGACGCTAGACCGAGAATAAATTCCCCTCCATAATCTATCACCATGAAACTATTTTTTGACCTATTCCCCGTTATCCTGTTCTTTGTCGCTTTCAAGATGTTCAACATTTATGTTGCTACAGGCACTGCAATTGCCGCCATCATTGCCCAAATTGGGTGGGTTAAATGGCGGCATGGAAAGGTCGATACCATGCTATGGGTAAGTTTTGCCATCATTGCCGTATTTGGTGGCGCGACACTTATTCTTCACGATGAGACATTTATTAAATTTAAACCCACCATTTTGTATTGGGTATTCGCCATCACACTGTTGGGTTCTAATCTATTCTTAAAAAAGAACTTGATGCGTTCTTTACTGCAGGAAAAACTCACACTTCCAACTAAGGTATGGAACCAAGTCAACTTGGGCTGGAGTCTGTTTTTTGTCATACTTGGCATTGTAAATTTATATGTTGCATTCAACTTTTCTACAGATGCATGGGTTAATTTCAAACTCTTCGGTGCCACCGGAATGATGCTAGTATTCGTGCTGCTACAAGCTATGGCGTTGTCGAAATACATGAATGAAGAGGAAGAAAAGAGTTAAATGCTATACACCATTATTGGCCATGATGTACCTGACAGTCTAACAAAACGTCTGGCAGCACGGCCCGCACACATAGCAAGGTTACAAACACTGCAGAACGAAGGGCGTTTAATTCTGGCTGGTCCTTTCCCATCTGTGGATGCAGTTGACCCTGGTGCTGCAGGCTTTTCTGGCAGCTTGATCGTGGCGGAATTTGCTACTCTAAAGGACGCGGAAACATGGGCACAGGCTGATCCTTATATGGCCGCTGGGGTTTATGCTCAAATTTTGGTCAAACCGTTTAAGAAAGTATTTCCAATATGAACCATCCCGCAGCCGATCACTCAAACATCCGCATTGACCAGATGAATACACTCCTTGCGGTGCTTCAACCCACAAAAATAGAGATTATCGATGATAGTCATAAGCATGCAGGACATGTTGGCGCACGTGGTGGTGGTGGACATTATCGCCTTCTGATTGTGTCCACACAGTTTGCTAGCAAGCCAACTTTGACACGGCACCGTATGGTATATTCTGCGTTGGGAGACATGATGAAGCACGATATTCATGCACTGGCCATTGCTGCCTATACACCAGAAGAAATATAACTTTTATTTAAACTTTCTAACTTAAGGACAGAACGATGCTGAAATTTTCAAAACTTGCCACTATCACTCTATTTTCTGCACTTGCAGTAAATCAGGTTTATGCGCAACAAAAACCCGCCGCAGTAGTGAATGGCACCGTCATCTCGCAAGCAATGCTTGACATGCATGTCAAGGCTGCCGCTTCTAAAGGAACAGAAGATAGTTCGGAACTGCGTTCCGCCATTAAAGATGAATTAGTCAACCGTGAAATAATGGCACAAGAAGCGGTAAAACAGGGGCTAGATAAACAACCCGAAACCCTTAGTCAATTTGAGCTAGCCAAACAGACTGTTCTTGTCAATGCATTTTTACAGAATTACCTTAAAAATCATCCTATTAGCGAAGATTCAATCAAGCAGGAATTTGAAAATATTAAAAAAACCACAGGCGGCAAGGAATACAACGCACGTCACATTTTGGTAAAAACTGAAAGTGAAGCAAAATCTATTGCTGCCCAACTAAAAAAGAAAGGAAAGTTTGAAGAGCTGGCAAAAAAACACTCCTTGGATCAGGGTTCGCGTGACAAGGGTGGCGCTCTAGGTTGGGCTCTGCCAGGCAATTTCACACCAACATTTGCTGATGCGCTGGTAAATCTTAAAAAAGATGAAGTGAGTGCACCGGTGAAATCTGAGGCTGGCTGGCATCTGATTAAGCAAGAGGGTGTGCGTGATTTCAAGTTCCCTGATTACCGGGAAGTGAAGGGGAACATATTACGACGTCTGCAACAACAAGCCGTACTAAAAGCTGTCGCTGACATGCGTGCTAAAGCAAAAATTGAATAAACTGATTTTTAAGTAAAAATAAAAGGCGACCATTGGTCGCCTTTTATTTTGCATGCACTTTTGCAAACTATTAATTAACCCATTTGCGCGCATTCTGAAACATTTTTAACCATGCTCCATTTTCTCTCCATTCTGGAGGACGCCATGAATACTGCAAGGCTCGAAACAGCCGTTCCGGATGTGGCATCATGATGCTGAATCGTCCATCAGCAGTGGTCAGTCCGGTAATACCCTGTGGCGAACCGTTTGGATTAAGTGGATAGACATCTGTCGGCTGGCCGTAGTTGTCCACATAACGAAGTGTGACCAACGGCTGCGCCGCCTTCAAGCGTTTGCTGTTACCGAAGTGTGCATATCCCTCACCGTGAGCCACCACGATGGGCATACGGCTACCTGCCATGCCATCAAATAATATAGAGGGCGAGTGCTGCACTTCCACCATCACAAAACGCGCCTCAAACTGCTCCGATAAATTACGCGCAAAATGTGCCCAATGTTCTGCCCCTGGAATAATTTCGTGCAAATTGCTCATCATCTGGCAGCCATTACACACGCCCAGAGCAAAAGTATCATCGCGCTTGAAGAAAGCTTCGAACTCATCGCGTGCACGCGGATTGAACAATATGGATTTTGCCCAGCCTTCACCCGCCCCTAGTACATCGCCATAGGAAAAACCGCCACACGCCGCCACCCCTTTAAAATCTGCCAACTTAACGCGGCCAGTGATGATGTCGCTCATATGCACGTCCACCGCCGCGAAGTCGGCGCGGTCAAACGCCGCCGCCATCTCAACATGGCCGTTCACACCCTGCTCACGCAAAATAGCGATAGCAGGACGTAATTTCAATAGCGCGGGCGCGGCAATATTTTCGTTCAGATCGTATGTGAGTTTCACTTGCAAGCCAGGATCGGCAGCATCCAGGATGCGGTCATATTCCTGCTGAGCGCAAACCGGGTTGTCACGTAGCATCTGCATCCGGTAAGTCGTTTCCGACCAGATGCGCTTCAGGTTAACACCAGTCTCGCTGAACAATGTTTTGTCTTGCTGCACTATATCTACTGTGCCGCTTACATTCAGCGTAGCAACCGAACGAACCGTTGCAAGCCCTGCGCTATGGCACACGCCCAGTACATACTGCAAATCGCGGCAATATACCTGCACCACCGCTCCCAGCTCTTCGTTGAACAATGCACTCAGGGCATCCCCCTGCAATTCATCAAGATTTATGGTCAGGCCGACATGGGCAGAAAATGCCATTTCGCACAGCGTGGCAAACAATCCGCCATCCGAACGGTCATGATAAGCCAGCAACTTGCCCTCACCATTCAGGCGCTGAATAACGTCGAAAAATATTTTCAGCTTGCCCGCATCATCCAAGTCGGGGCCAACATTACCCACCTGTTTATACACTTGCGCCAGCGCCGAGCCGCCCATACGGTTCCTGCCCTCGCCCAGATCAATCAGTAGCAATACAGTGTCCAAATTGGCTGCCAATTGCGGCGTCAATGTCAAACGTGCATCCATGCACGGTGCGAAGGCTGTCACGATCAGCGACAATGGGGCAGTTACCGCCTTTTTCTCTGTACCTTCCTGCCATGCTGTACGCATGGACATTGAATCCTTACCTACTGGAATACTAATACCGAGTTGCGGGCACAGTTCCATGCCCACTGCACGCACGGTGTCAAACAGCGCGGCATCTTCGCCGTGATGACCTGCGGCCGCCATCCAGTTGGCCGATAGCTTAATGTCGCCGATCTTTTCGATACGCGCTGCTGCAATGTTGGTAATCGCCTCTCCCACAGCCATTCGTCCGGAAGCCGGAGCGTTCAACACCGCCAGCGGAGTGCGCTCACCCAAGGCGAAAGCCTCGCCCAGTGCAGTATTGAAGCCCATCAAGGTCACTGCCACATCCGCGACTGGAACTTGCCATGGCCCCACCATTTGATCACGCGCAGTCAAACCACCCACTGTGCGGTCACCGATGCTAATAAGGAAAGTTTTGTCGGCAACGGAGGGTAAGCGCAACGTGCGCTCAATTGCATCTTTAAGATTTATTTTGCTGACATCAAATGCAGGCAGCTTCACAACCTCACGCTTTACATTGCGCGTCATTTTAGGAGGCTTGCCCAACAGTACTGTCAACGGCATATCCACCGCATTATTGTTAAATAATTCGTCATGCACGATCAATTTGTCATCGACAATTGCGTGCCCCAATACGGCGAAGGGACAACGTTCACGCTCGCACAAGGCTTTGAACTCATCCAAACGTGCCGGATCAATCGCCAGCACATAGCGTTCCTGCGCTTCGTTGCTCCAAATCTGCATCGGCGACATCCCTCGCTCTTCAGAAGGAACAGCACGCAATTCAAAACGAGCGCCGCGTCCACCACCATGCACTAGTTCCGGCAAGGCGTTGGAGATGCCGCCCGCACCAACATCGTGTATGGATAAAATGAGATTGTTCTCACGCATCTGCCAGCAACGATCAATTACTTCCTGCGCACGACGTTGCATCTCTGGATTACCTCGCTGCACCGAAGCAAAATCCAAATTTTCCGCATTGGCACCGGTATCCATGCTGGATGCCGCACCGCCGCCCAGACCGATCAACATCCCTGCCCCGCCCAGTTGGATCAGCAACGCGCCCACAGGTAATGCATGCTTGTGCGTATGCTGCGCCGCGATACTGCCCACTCCACCGGCCAGCATAATGGGCTTGTGATAACCGCGCACCTCGTCGTTGACGGTCTCTTCAAAGGTGCGAAAATAACCGGCCAGATTGGGGCGGCCAAATTCATTATTGAACGCTGCACCGCCAAGTGGTCCTTCCAGCATGATCTGCAAGGCGGAAGCAATGCGTAACGGCTTGCCATAAATCGGCGGGGCTCCACCCGAAAGGGGTTTAGCGAGAGCGCTGCCATAAATTTCCCACGGCTGCTCGAAGCCAGGAATATTCAAATTGGACACAGAGAACCCGGTTAACCCCGCCTTGGGTTTGGAACCGGAACCCGTCGCACCTTCATCGCGTATCTCGCCACCCGCTCCGGTGGCCGCACCGGCGAAGGGCGAGATGGCCGTGGGATGGTTATGCGTTTCCACTTTCATCAACGTGTGCGTCAGCTCATTGTTGTATGCATAGCCGCCATCTGCACGCGGATAGAAGCGCTCAATGCACGCTCCTTCGATCACAGAGGAATTATCGGAATACGCAACCACCGTACCTTCTGGATGCAGCTTATGGGTATTACGGATCATGCCAAACAGTGAGATCGCCTGCTGCTCATCGTCTATCACCCAATCCGCATTGAAAATCTTGTGGCGACAATGTTCGGAGTTCGCCTGTGCAAACATCATTAACTCTACATCGGTAGGATTGCGACCTATTCGATGAAAACTCTCCACCAAATAATCAATCTCATCGCTGGACAACGCCAGTCCCATCTCGATATTAGCCGCTGCCAGCGCCGCATTGCCGCCATGCATAATGTCCACAGTAGAGAGTGGCAGTGGCTCACCATGACGGAAAATCTTTTTTGCCACATCATTGAAGTCTGTTTTGAGACTAACCACAGGATCAAATACGGACTCTGTCATGCGGTCATGCAGTAGCGGCAGCAACACTTTCAATTCTGCTTGCGTCAGCACTTTGCCATCCTTAGTCTTGACTGAGTACACAACGCCGCGCTCAATGCGCTCAACCCTATGCAGACTGCAATGCTGCGCAATATCCGTGGCCTTGGAGGACCACGGCGAGATGGTACCCAAGCGCGGCACAACCAGCAGATGTTGTAGCCTGCCTTTACCTCTATGACCTTCCTCTCCTGCATCATCCAAATCGAGTAACTTATCCAGCAAGCTGGCTTCAGTGACTGACAAATCCGCATTAAGCGCCACGAAATACCAATGGCATGCATTTGTTATATTTATATTTGGAAGGGCGTTGCTAACGACAGCACGCAATTTTTCGAGACGGAAGGAAGACAGCGCGGACTTGCCGGGGGAGACGCGAAACATAAACAGGCTTTCAGGGGCTGTTAAAAACAGCTTGCCATTATACTATGTGACCTCATTTGCACTCGAAGGAAAATACATTCATGCCAGCCGCGCCGCGCATCCCCACCATTTCGCAAAAGCAAGTCGCCACCTTTCTCTCCCCTCGCCCGCCTGACAGCCATAAGGGCAAGTTTGGCACAGTGGCCGTTATAGGGGGTGCCAGCGGCATGGTCGGCGCACCACTGCTGGCTGCGCGTGCGGCGCTCAAGCTGGGAGCAGGCTGCGTACATGTAGGCATGCTGGCGAACAACGCCCCGAGTGTCGATATATTGCAACCCGAGTTAATGCTGCATAGCGCACAAGCTGCATTGCACCTACCCAAGCTGGATGTGCTAGCCATCGGCTGCGGGTTGGGGCATGACGACGTTGCTCAGCAAATTTTGCATGATGCGCTCAAGCTGAATACCGTACTGGTACTCGATGCTGACGCACTTAACATTCTCGCCCTCCGCCCAGATTTGCGCACTGCATTAATTTCGCGCAAGAATGCCAGCGTAATTACCCCGCATCCTGGTGAAGCCGCACGCCTACTCGGCTGCACCGCTGAAGAAGTGCAGGCCGCACGCTCCGAAGCTGCACAACAACTTGCTAAACGTTTTCATAGCGCTGTGGTGCTGAAAGGTGCTCACAGCCTGTGCGTCACTCGCAATGGCAAGATAGTTGTAAACAAGACCGGCAACCCCGGCATGAGCAGCCCCGGCATGGGCGATGTGTTGACTGGAATGATCGCAGCTTTTATCGCCCAAGGATTAGATGTGGATCAAGCCCTATTGTTGGCCGTGCACCTGCATGGCGCGGCAGGTGATGCAATGGCAAAACAGAAAATTACAATCGGCATGACAGCCACTGAAGTGACAGAATGGGCGCGCTGGCTGTTAAACCAATGGATAATACAAAGCAAATGACTTCATTACACATGCCTGCATCCAAGCCAAGCAGCTGCAAAACAAACACAAATTTTGGTAAACATCATGAGCCACTCAATTGATATTCGCGAGGAGTCCGGCGTCCGCACCCTGCACTTTGGTTCTGAGTGGATCCAAGGTGCAATGCGCATCGCGCGTCCATGGAATCTGGAGCTCGATTACACCAAAGAAATGATGACGAGCCTACTTTTACGCGAGGCAACCCGTTTTCCCCGAAAGGTATTATTGATTGGACTCGGTGCCGCCTCACTAGTCAAGTTTCTTTATCGCAACCAACCACTGGCCAAACTCACGGTGGTAGAAATCGAACCCGCGGTAATCGCTGCCGCCCGACAATTTTTCAAGCTGCCGGAAGACCCCAAACGATTGAAAATTGTAATTGGTGATGGTGCCGAATTTGTCGCCAACAGCAACCAGACCTATGATCTGATACTGGTCGATGGATTTGATGCCAATGCCCGTGTTGGTGCGCTCGATACCTTACCGTTCTATCAAGTTGCACGCGCTCATCTGAGCGAAAATGGCATCATGGCTGTCAATCTTTTGGGTCGTAGTCGTGGTTTCAAGGGCAGCGTCGAACGCATGCGCAGTGCCTTTGATGGCCGTGTCTTGGCGTTTCCTTCCTGCGACAGTGGCAACGCCATTGCCTTTGCCGCAGCGGGCGAACCAATTTGCATTTCGATGAATGACTTGAAGGATCAGGCGCTAATATTAAAAAAAGAAATTGGCCTCAACCTGCTGCCAACCCTAACGCGATTGGAACAAGCAAAGACCTGTAAAGGCGGAATGCTTGAGATATAACATTGCTTATTATTAACTTGAAAGCCCACGGTTTCTTGCAAGCAAAAGGCTGGCTATTGAAGGAGGAGAACTCACCCGCAAATGCTGTTCAGGATGAAAGCGTTGCTTCAATGGTAACGATGCAGGTTGGGGCAGTGGCGAATGAAGTAAATCCACCCTCAGAAACCGCGTAGATCAACAAAATATTTCCATATGAAAAAATCGTACCCAGGCTGGGCTTGTCTAACAAACAGTTCAGATTGTGACTCGCTTCGCGATCACAATCTGAACCTACTTGTTATATTAAGTCTATATTTCGTCGCGCTATGGGAAGAAAAAGGTAGTTTCGATAGTAAAACGTGACTTTTCAATATTTAATTAGCCAATTTTGAAAAGCATGTATTCGAATTTCCAACAATGCAGAAGCCGCGCAATGACTGCTATTACTTATTAAAAAGCTTGCCAATTTCTTGATGAGCAAGCTGTTCCATGTTCTGTGGAAATGAACCACGTTCTGAAAGCGCTCTAAGAACTAAATGTGCCGGAAGTCTGGCTAAAGTCATTGGTGGACGCACAGGGTTTTCACCACCAGTTGTGCCTTCATCCTCTATTCCTGCAACGATGCCAACACTACCTACTACTTTTGTTACAGCGTGATAGTCCTTTTGGTCTTTTAATGCATGGATGATTGCGACTTGAGTATTAACGATACCAATCAGTAATTCGGTCAGCTCTTTCTCGGTTACTACAGCCATAATGTATCCTTTAAAATTAAATGTTAAGTAAAAGTGTTAAAACAGACGATATTCAAAAATCATGGAAAAAGTGGTGTTTTACACTTTGAATTACTTTAACTCACCATTCTGTAGAAATCAATAATCTAAAGATCATAGCCCCACATAAGTCAGCGATTGGAGGAATTGCGCTGCACCTTGGTACCCAATCACACGGCGGCCATCCTGCTCGCGTCCTTGTGCATCAAAAAACAGAATGGCAGGTGGGCCAAACAATTCAAAACGTTTTAGCAGTGCTTTATCTTCGTCGTTATTAGCAGTGACATCGATTTGTAGTAACACAGCGTTGCTCAGTTTAGCCTGCACCTTGGCATCGGTGAACGTATAACGTTCCATCTCCTTGCACGATATGCACCAGTCAGCGTAGAAATCCAACATCACAGTTTTGCCATTCGCCTGTGCAATACGGGAATCCAGTTCAGCCACATTTTTTATCCGCACAAATTTCAGAGTTGAGGCCGCTTCTGCCTGGCTGTTACCAAGTGCTGCCAGCGGACGCAGGATGTCGCGCGCACCGGAGAGTGCACCGATCAAGTAGGCACTGCCAAGTAGCAGCGCGAGAATGCCGATACCTTTCCATAGCTTCTGCCAACCTGAAGCATGGTTTGGCAGCGCATCCAGCGCGTGCATATAAATGGCAGAAAGCACTAGCAGTGTCGCCCACAGCAACATCTGTATGCTCAACGGGATCAACGTTGAAATAAGCCAGATCGCGAGCGCCAGCATTAACACGCCAAAGAAGTGTTTGACCACTTCCATCCAGGCGCCTGCCTTAGGCAATAACGCTCCAGCGGATGCGCCGATCAATAGCAATGGCAAGCCCATGCCCATTGCGAGTGCGAACAATGCTGTGCCGCCCAGTAAGGCGTCATGTGTCTGCCCGATATACAGTAGCGCAGCCGCCATGGGTGCGGCGACGCATGGGCTGACGATAACGGCAGATAGTGCACCCATCATGAATACGCTGCTCAGATGACCACCATGCAGGCGATTACTGGTGTTGGTCAATTTGCTTTGCAGGGCAGCGGGGAGTTGCAGTTCATAAAAACCGAACATCGAAAAAGACAGCAACACGAACAAGGCAGCGAAGCTGCCCAGCACCCAGGGCGTTTGCAGTGCGCTGGATAATAGCGTGCCAGAAAGACCAGCAGCCACGCCGATCGCCGCATAGGTTAATGCCATGCCGAGCACGTAGGCAAGCGACAAAAGGAAGCTGTGCATTTTGGTGGGATGTGAGCTGTGACCGACGATGATGCCGGAAAGAATAGGAATCATCGGCAGCACGCAGGGAGTAAAAGCAAGCAGTAACCCGGCACCAAAGAAAAATGACACGATTAGCCAAAAGCTACCTTGCTTGAATAGTTTGGCGAGCTGCGTACTTTCGGAATCAGCAGGCATTGCAACGCCTTGTGCCGACTGCGGCGAGGCTTGCATCTGTGGCGCATTAGTTGCTGCGAGACTTGCCTTGGGTAGCACGATGCTGAACTGCTTATCAATCGGCGCGTAGCAAAGATCGTTTTCTTTGCACCCCTGATAACTGGCTGCCAGCGTAATATCCTGAGCTGTCTTATTGCTGCGTTGCAGCGTAATCACCGCCTGGAAGGACTGATGAAATACCGCCATATCACCAAAGTTTGGATCAGACTTCATTTCCCCTTTAGGCATGGACACATTCGTAATTTTTACGCCCGCAGCTTTTGCAGAATCGCCCGATATTGTGAATTTGACTTTGTCACGATATAAATAGTAATCGGGCGTGATCCTGAAATTGGCAAGCAAGGTTGACTCATCACTTACGCTGACCTCCAGCCCGAATGCCTTATCCGGAGGCAAGATGACAGTTTTCTTCGCACCGCCCAGCAGCGGCAAGCGATCCAGAAAATTTTCCGCATGGGATAACGGAACTAAACATAACAATATCAATAGTAAGAGACGCATCGCTTTCAAAACCTTTGTGGATATTACCTATTAGTTAGTAACTTGACGAACCAAATGCCTCTATGTGAATAAGGGGATGTTCAATTTTCTAAATGGCTATATGGTGAGCAATTGTATTAAGGACAACCGTTACCTCTAATCCTTTCAGCCTCACATTTTCAGGGAAGGCTTGTAGAAACCGGGGATGTTTCTTGCGTGATCCATTGCAGATAGTCGGGCAAGCCCGCGTTAACCGAGACCGCAATAATTTCGGGAAGTTCATAGGGATGATGCGCATGGATGACAGCCTCAAGGTGTGGGTAGGCGGCACGGGTAGTCTTGATCAGCAGCGGCACCTCACTGGCCGTCTCTATTTTTCCCTGCCAGCGATAGACCGAGGCGCATTCCGCCAGTATGTTAATGCATGCGGCGGCGCGACTTTCAATCAAAGCATTGGCCACACGTTGGGCACTCTCACGATTCGGCAAGTTGGTCAGGACTAGAAGAATTTCATCCATTTGCGTTATGCCGCTTTCACATTAGCGCAGCGAACCCCCAACTGCAGCAACTCATCCCACACATTTCCACGGCGCAAGCCTTTAACTACCTTGTCCAAGTGAGCGACCTGGCGCAAGGCGCGCTCGGCTGCAACCGGACTGAAGCGACGCACAGCGCGCTCCATGAACTTTTGGCGTGTGCCCCATACACGCGCATCGCGTAGCGCGGAATTCAAATTACCGCTGTGCTGCATGGCGCGTAACACCTTGTTCAACGTGCGGATATCTTCGGTCAACGCCCACAGTATAAGCACAGTAGCCGTACCTTCCGCACGCAGGCCATCAAGGATATGCGCATAACGCGCTACATCCCCGGCCAGCATGGCCTCGGACAGTTTGAACACGTCGTAGCGCGCCACATCCATCACCGAACCTTGCATCTGTTCGAAAGATATTGGTCCGGCAGGGAATAGCAGCGCGAGCTTTTGAATTTCCTGATAAGCCGCCAGCAGGTTGCCTTCCACCCGCTCCGCGAGAAACATCAACGTGTCCGCATCAGCCGACTGATTCTGACGTTTCAATCGGCTCGCAATCCAGGTTGGCAATGCATTCAATGCAATCTCCTCGGTGGCGATGACTACCCCTTGAGCTGATAGAGCAGCAAACCACTTGCTACCCAAGGCAGCCTTGTCCAGTCGTGGCAGCGATACCAGTGTGATTGTGTCTGCGTTCAATTTTTGGCAATAGTCCTGCAAGGTCTGCGCACCTTCCACACCCGGCTTGCCGGAAGGAATTCGCAAATCCACCAACTTGCGCGTAGAGAAGAGCGACAAGCAATGCGCGCTGTTGCGCAACTCTGCCCACTTGAAGCCTGGCTCGGCGATCAGCAATTCACGTTCGATATAGCCTGCCGAGCGAGCCGCAGCGCGGATGGCATCGGCAGCCTCGATAGCAAGCAGCAGCGCCTCGCCGTGAATGACATATAACGGCGCAAGACCTTGGGCAAGGTGGTGCGGCAAATCCCCCTCTGAAAGCTTCATTGTGGGTCAGTTAGTTTCATTGTTGTGATTGCGGCGGCTTGGCCAGGCTCAAGCGGCGCAATACCTGCTGTACTGCGTCTTTGCGCATGTCTTGATAAAGCAGCGTTTCCTCGCTTTCCTTAGCAAGAATTAGAGTGTTGTCATAAGATAAATAACGCTGCAGCACAATTTCATCTGCAGGAAGCCATTCATGCTGTTTACTATCGTCGGCATGTAACGCAACACGGTAAATCAACTGGTATTCGCGCACGCGACCGGCCTGGCTCAAGGAAAGTACCTGCTTGCTCATCGTTTCGGAAACGATATGCAAAGTCAGTTGCGCTTTTTCGGACGAGTCAACGAGCTTTACATCATATAACTGCACAGCACGTTTTAAATCAAGAATGAAGGGCGCATTGGCATTAGCTGCCTGTATGAATAATGTCTGAAATGGGAATGCAAATCTCCCTTGCCCCTGCCCGCGCAAGTGGAAGCCGCACGCACCCAAGAGCAACGTGAGTAACAACAGCGGTACTAGCAGCAGATTTGTACGCATTAACATCTTCCTATTATTTAGATTACTACGTTGATCAAGCGACCAGGTACTACTATAATTTTTTTGGCAGTTTGGCCCGCTAACAGTTTCCCAACGGGTGGATAGGCTACAGCCAGCAGTTTGAGCGTGGCATGATCGGTATCTTTCGCTACGCGTAACTTACCACGCACCTTTCCATTGACTTGAATTATCAATTCGATTTCGTCTTGTATTAATGCCGCTTCATCCACTTCCGGCCACGGAGCGGACAGAATATCGTCGCCGTAACCCAACTCTTGCCAGAGTGTTTGTGTGATGTGTGGTGCAATGGGGGAAAGCAGGCGCAGTAGGATACTGAATCCATTTGTGATGGCAATAGCTTTAGTATTCATGCCAGGTATCACTATCACCATTTGTTGTTCTAACGCTTTCAAAATTTTCATGCAAGCTGATGCCACTGTATTGAATTGCAGGCGCTGCAGGTCAAAATTTGCTTGTTTAAGCACAACATGCATTTCTCTATAAACCTCTCTTTGATCATTATTCATGGCCTTCAAATAAGATTCGTCAGATTCTTGTTTGCTGCGACTGTGGCAAACCTCAATCTCTTTTTTATTTGAATAAGCAAAATTCCATACCCGTCTCAGGAAACGGTATGCGCCTTCCACGCCGGCATCAGACCATTCCAGCGTTTGCTCAGGTGGCGCCGCAAATATTATGAAGAAGCGCGCAGTATCGGCTCCATATTGGTCAATGATGACCTGAGGATCTACGCCGTTGTTTTTCGACTTGGACATTTTTTCTGTGCCGCCGATAACAACCGGCTGGCCATCGGAGCGCAACTTGGCACCGACTGGGCGTCCACGCGAGTCTGTCTCTATATCCACCTCGGCAGGATTGATCCACAGTTTTTTGCCCGCCGCACCTTCGCGGAAAAAAGTCGGTGCGATCACCATACCTTGCGTGAGCAGGTTGGTAAACGGTTCATTAATGGATTTTGACCGCAGTGTTTGCGCCCCGCTTCCCTGTGATGTTGAGGTAAGGGCAGCCTCGCCGAACAATCCCTCATCGCGCATCAACTTGTTAAAAAACCGCGCATACAGCAAATGCAGGATGGCGTGCTCAATGCCGCCTACGTATTGATCAACGGGCAACCAGTATTGGGCGCGTTCGTCTACCATGCCCGTCGTACAGCCGGGACTGGTGTAGCGCGCGTAATACCAGGACGATTCGAAGAAAGTATCCATGGTGTCGGTCTCGCGCTTTGCAGCGCCGCCGCATTGCGGGCAAGTGGTCTCATAAAATTCAGGCATCTTTGCCAGCGGTGAACCCGCCCCAGTGATGGTGACTTGTTCCGGCAATATCACTGGCAACTGTTCATCCGGTACCGGAACATCGCCGCAATGTGTGCAATGCATGATCGGGATCGGGCAACCCCAGTAGCGCTGACGAGATATGCCCCAGTCACGCAGACGGAACTGAGTACGCTTCTGGCCTAAATCTTTGGCTTGCAGGTCGGCAGAAATTGCGTCGAAGGCCTGCTGGAAATCGAGTCCGTCGTACTTGCCGGAGTTGACACACATACGACGCTCTTTTTCACCGTACCATTCTTGCCAATAATCGGTTGTAAATTTATTTACGAGCGAAGCTTCCATCAAATCATGAGAATGAACTAATACCTGGTCCTTCATTCCATTTGGATCATCAGTAGGCGCAACATCTTCTTTTGGTGCTTTTTTTGTGGCAACAATTTCTTCACGTTCAATCACCTGCTTGATTGGCAGATTATATTTTTTCGCAAATTCAAAATCGCGCTCGTCATGCGCCGGAACTGCCATCACCGCACCTTCACCGTAGCCCATCAGCACATAGTTGGCGACCCAAACCGGCAGATGCTCGCCGTTGAGCGGATGAGTGACGAACAGGCCGGTATTCATGCCTTTCTTTTCCATCGTCGCCATGTCTGCTTCGGCAGTGCCGCCGCGCTTGCACTCGGCAATGAACTCAGCCAACTTTGGATTGCTTGCTGCGGCTTGGGTTGCAAGCGAATGCTCGGCGGCCACTGCGACATAAGTCGCACCCATCAGGGTGTCAGGACGGGTGGTATATACCTTGAGCACGCCCGTCGTTCCGACACTCGCCGCATCATAGGGGAAACACACTTCGCAGCCATAGCTCTTGCCGATCCAATTGCGCTGCATGGTTTTAACTTGTTCCGGCCAGCCTTCCAACTGATCCAGGTCGGCAAGCAGTTCCTCGGCATATTGGGTAATGCGCATGAAATACATCGGGATGTCGCGTTTTTCCACCAGTGCGCCGGAACGCCAGCCGCGCCCATCGATCACCTGTTCATTGGCCAGCACGGTGTGATCGACCGGATCCCAGTTCACCGAAGACGTCTTCTTGTAAATCAGCCCTTTCTGAAACAGACGCGTGAATAACCATTGTTCCCAGCGGTAATAATCCGGTTTGCAAGTAGTCACTTCGCGCGACCAGTCGACGCCAAGTCCCAGGCGCTGTAGCTGCGTGCGCATGACGTCAATATTGGAATAAGTCCATGCGGCGGGCGGTACATTGTTGGCCAAGGCGGCATTTTCAGCGGGTAGGCCGAAGGCATCCCAACCCATCGGCTGCATCACGTTAAAGCCCTTCATGCGGTGATAACGCGATAGCACATCACCGATGGTATAGTTTCGCACATGCCCCATGTGCAGCTTGCCGGATGGATAAGGGAACATCGACAGACAATAATATTTTGGCTTGTCAGATTGATCCTCCGCGCGGAAGGTCAGCTTCTTCTTCCAGGATTCTTGCGCGACAACTTCGATATTTTTCGGTTTATAATCCTGTTGCATTTTAATTTTTTCGTTAGTTCGTCCAGTCGACATTATAACGGCATAATCCTGCACCAAGCTGCGCACGAACTGACAGACAAGGCTGCAAGTGGTGGTGCGTTATGCCGACTCGGGGTGCTAGGTTCTGCTAGAATGCCGCCAAAATAAATTTTTAATATCCTTCAGGAGGGCTTTACTTATGTCCCGCAAGCACCCCGTGATTGCTGTGACCGGTTCATCAGGCGCCGGCACTACTACCGCCAAGCGCGCTTTCGAAAATATTTTCCGCCGTGAGCACATCAATGCTGCCGTGATTGAAGGTGACAGCCTACACAGCTTAGACCGCATGGAATTTCGGGCTGCCGTGGCTGAAGCTGGCAAGGCAGGCAATCATTCGTTCAGCCACTTTGGGCCAGAAGCCAACCATTTCGACAAAATTGAAGAGACCTTCAAGTCTTATGGCGAAACTGGCTCTTGCAAACACCGTTATTATATTCATAGTGATGCTGAAGCGAAGGAGCTGAATGCGCGCTTGAATACCAGCTTGAACCCTGGTCAATTTACTCCGTGGGAAGATATCGCTGCCGGCTCCGATCTGCTGTTTTACGAAGGTTTGCATGGCATGGTGAAAACAGATGCCGTGAATGCAGCCCAGCATGTTGACTTGAGCATCGGCGTGGTTCCTATCGTCAATCTGGAATGGATACAGAAAATCCATCGTGATCAAGCTGAGCGTGGCTATTCCGCTGAAGCAACGGTAGATACCATCCTGCGCCGCATGCCGGACTATATTAACTACATCACACCACAATTTTCGCGTACTGATATTAATTTTCAGCGCGTGTCTACGGTGGATACATCCAACCCTTTCATTGCACGTGACATCCCCACACCGGACGAAAGTTTTGTAGTGATTCGTTTCCGCGATTCCAAGGGCGTGGATTTCTCACACCTTCTTGATATGATTCAATGCTCGTTCATGTCGCGCTCGAATACCATAGTGGTACCCGGCGGCAAAATGAGCTTTGCGATGGAAGTAATTCTGGCTCCAATCATGCATGAGATGCTGCAGAACAGAAACAAGTAACTTTTTTATAATTTGATATTAGCGGGGAATCAGGCATCGTTGCTGGTTCCCCGTTTTTTTACGGGCGTCCCTAATGGATTTTCTTTCTGACCTTAACCCCGAACAGCGCGCTGCCGTTACCCTGCCTGAACAATCTGCGCTGATACTGGCCGGTGCGGGCAGCGGCAAAACACGCGTGCTAACCACGCGTATCGCCTGGTTGATCAGCACTGGACAAGTCAGCCCGCATGGCATTCTGGCTGTCACCTTCACTAACAAGGCGGCGAGGGAGATGCTCTTGCGCTTGTCCACCATGCTGCCGATCAACATACGCGGGTTATGGATGGGCACTTTCCATGGACTGTGCAACCGTATGTTGCGCGCCCATCACCGCGAAGCGATGTTACCGCAGACTTTCCAGATTCTGGATAGCGCCGATCAGCTTGCTTCCATCAAGCGGTTGATGAAAGTGCTGAATGTGGATGACGAAAAATATCCACCGCGCGAGGTTCAGAACTTTATCAGCAAAAACAAGGAACAGGGCCTGCGCGCGCATGAGGTGGAAGCCTTCGATCCCTACACCCGCCACAGGGTGGAAATTTTTGCGGCTTATGATGAGCAGTGCCAGCGCGAAGGCGTAGTGGATTTTTCTGAGTTGCTATTACGCTGCTACGAATTGCTGGATCGCAATCAACCATTACGGGAGCACTATCAGGCTCGCTTCCGCCACATTTTGGTGGATGAATTTCAGGATACCAACCGCCTGCAATATCAATGGCTAAAATTATTGGCTGGGCAACACAATGCTCTGTTTGCGGTGGGCGACGACGACCAATCCATTTATGCGTTCCGTGGTGCGAATGTCGGCAATATGCAGGAACTGACACGCGATTTTCATGTGCAGAATGTGATCAAACTGGAGCAGAACTATCGCTCGCACGGCAACATCCTCGATGCCGCCAATGCACTAATCAAGAATAATCGCAGCCGTCTTGGCAAGAATTTATGGACCTCGGAAAACAAAGGTGAGCCATTACGCGTGTACGAGGCACCCACCGATGCGGAAGAAGCCAGATTCATCGTCGACGAGGCGCGCCAACTCAACCGCGAAGGTATTCATCTGGCCGAGATGGCCGTACTATACCGTTCCAATGCCCAGTCGCGCGTCATCGAACACGCACTGGTGTCAGCGGGGGTGGCCTATCGCGTATACGGTGGATTGAGGTTTTTCGAAAGGCAGGAAATCAAGCATGCGCTTGCTTATCTGCGCCTGATACAAAACTCGGGTGACGATAACGCACTGCTGCGCATCATCAACTTTCCTACGCGCGGTATCGGCGCGCGCACTATCGAACAATTACAGGAAGCGGCGCGCACACAAAATGTCAGCCTGTGGCAGGTGGCAAAACAGACAAGCGGCAAGGTGGCGGCGTTTGTAACTTTAATCGAAATGATGGCCGGTGCCACGCGTGAACTGCCGTTGCCGGAAGTCATAGACCATATACTTCTGCACAGCGGGTTGCTTGACCATTATCAAAACGAGACGGGTATCAAACAACGCGAGGCTCAGGAACGGCTGGAAAACCTCAATGAGCTGATCAATGCCGCGACGCTGTTTGTGCATGAAAACGAGGATGACAGCCTTACTTCCTTCCTCACTCATGCCGCGCTTGAATCAGGTGAAAGTCAGGCGGAGGCTAACGCGGATGCGATACACCTGATGACGGTACACTCATCCAAAGGTTTGGAATTTCATACTGTGTTCATGAGCGGTCTGGAAGAAGGCTTATTCCCACACCAGAATAGCCTCATGGCAGATGCTGGTGTGGATGAAGAACGCCGCCTGATGTATGTGGCTATCACGCGCGCACAGCGCAGACTCTATCTCTCCTTTGCACAGAGCCGTATGTTGCACGGACAGGTGAACTACAACTTGATGTCCAGTTTTTTACGCGAGCTGCCAGAGGAGTTGTTGCACTGGATTACACCACGCATAGCGACACGGAATAACTTCAGTTCTTCTGCTTATTCAACCCCTTTCACCTCCAAGCCTCCTCCCATAAACGTGAGCGGGCTTGGGGCTAAAAAGTGTGTTAATGTGCAAAATTCACCATGGCATATGAGTCAAGCTGTTCATCACGCCAAGTTTGGCGAAGGAGTAATAGTCAACATTGAAGGTGGTGATTCAGATATGCGCGTACAGGTGAAGTTTCGCACAGCCGGAACGAAGTGGCTGGCGCTGGAGTACGCGAAGCTCACCCCGCTATAATAACGGCCAGAGTAGGGTGACACAGGTTAGGGGGAAAAAAATGAGCGAACTTATTCGCCTCACCGTAAAACTAGATTTATCCGGGTTCTCAGAGAAATAAATGAGCAAGCAGTCAAATAGACCAAGCCAGTTACGCGCGCAAGCTGAAGCGCAACTTACCGCCGCATCTGAGAAAGCGTGGACGCCGCGACCTGCCGAGGAACTTCTGCACGAGCTCCATGTGTGTCAGATTGAACTGGAGATGCAGAACGAGTCGTTGCGGCAGGCGCAGAGTGAACTGGAAGAGTCTCGTGATCGCTATGTGGATCTTTATGATTTTGCCCCTGCTGGTTATATAACGATCACCAGCGAAGCCCTGATCACCGAGGTAAATCTCACTGGCGCTGCGCTGTTGGGAGTCGAGCGCAAGGAATTGTTACTACACCGTTTTGCACATTTTATCGCAGAAGATTATAGCGATAGCTGGTATCTTTTTTTAGAAAGCTTACTTCAAAGTGATGAGCGGCAGAGTTTCGAATTGGTACTTAAGCACAGTAGTGGTCAAAACTTTCATGCGCATCTGGACTGCCTGCGCATAAAAGCTGGCAACAGCGGACACTCGGTGCGCATCACATTTACCGACATCAGCAAGCGCAAACAAGACGAAGAAACACTCCGCATTGCCGCCATCGCCTTCGAGTCGCAGGAGGGGATTATGGTGACCGACGCTTACGGCATCATCCAGCGGGTAAACAATGCCTTTACACGGCTCACTGGTTACAGTGCGGAAGAAGTGGCGGGGAAAACACCAGCGCTACTGAGTTCCGGACGGCATGATAAAGAATTTTTCCAAGGCATGTGGACAGCCCTGAATGAGCAGAAATACTGGCAGGGTGAAATGTGGAATAAACGCAAAAATGGCAAAATAGTTGCCGATTGGCTGACCATTACTGCCGTCACTGCACTTGATGGAAACATCACTCATTACGTTGGAATTGTTTCCGACATCACCAGCAACCCCGAGTCATTGGCTGAGATTCACCGCTTGGCCTATTATGACTTTCTCACCCAGTTACCCAACCGCCGCATGCTGCTTGACCGTATGAAGCAGGCGCTTGCGGCCAGCATTCGCAGCAAACATTATGGTGCCCTTCTATTCCTGGACTTGGATAATTTCAAAAACCTCAATGATACGCGCGGCCACTATATTGGCGATTTGCTGCTGGTTGAAGTTGCGCGCCGCCTTAATGCCAACGTACGTGAAGGCGATACTGTGGCCCGGTTGGGCGGCGACGAGTTTGTGTTGATGCTGGAAAATTTAAGCGAGGATATTCAGGAAGCTGCCATTCAGGCAGGCTTGGTCGGTGAGAAAGTATGCGATGCCATTGCATCGTCTTATATGCTTGGGGGCCTCGAGTTACGGTGCACCGCCAGTATAGGAGTCGGCCTGTTTTTCGGCCATGAAGTTTCAGTCGATGAGCTGCTCAAACACACCGATTTCGCGATGTACCACGCAAAAAAGGAGGGGCGCAATAGCGTGCGCTTCTTCGACCCCGAAATGCAGGCCACGTTGATCGAGCGTAGCGCGCTTGAAAGCGACCTGCACCATGCGCTGGAACGCCAACAACTACGCCTCTACTACCAGATACAGGTAGACAATGAGCGACATGCTATCGGTGCCGAGGCATTACTCCGCTGGATGCATCCCGAACACGGCCTGATTCTTCCCGAACGATTTATTCCGCTGGCCGAAAAAACCGGCCTGATCGTACCAATTGGATTGTGGGTGCTGCAAGCGGCGTGCGCGCAGCTCAGGGACTGGGCTGGCAATCCGGCCACCAGCAGCCTGCAACTCGCCCTCAATGCCAGTGCGCTTGAGTTGCGCCAGCCAGATTTCGTCGAACAGGTGCAGCAAGCAGTCTCCGCAACGGGTATCAATCCGTCACTTCTGAAAATTGAACTGACTGAGAGCCTGCTCCTCGACAATCTTAGTGATACCGTTAGTAAGATGAATGCTCTCAAGGCGCTCGGCATCCGTTTTTCGATGGATGACTTCGGCACCGCTTATTCCTCACTTGCCTATCTAAAACAACTACCGCTGGATCAATTGAAAATAGACCAATCCTTCATCCGCGACCTGGGCGACAATTCCAGCAATGCAGCCCTTGTACAGGCCATCATTCTTATGGGACACACGTTCGGTTTAGACGTCATTGCCGAGGGTGTGGAAGACGAAGCGCAGCTTATGTTTCTCAATTTGAACGGCTGCCATGCCTATCAGGGATATCTGTTTAGCCGCCCACTGCCGCTGACAGAATTCGAGGAATTTGTAGAGCGAGTTTGATGCGTGAATAGTGATCTCCTTGGATCAAGGTCATGTAAATCGCAGTTACACCTAACCGTACTGAGTTGCTAATTTGCTTAGCGCGAGAATTTTTCCATGCCCTATAAAGGGGATGGCCATAGGGCACCTCTAAAAATCCAATTTTTCGAGTAACCGCTTCGCTGCTTGCCTGCTTAACCCGTTTCGTCCAATACGGCGTTACTCGAAAATTATCTATTACATATCAACTATATGCCGCGCTTAAATTTTTTACTCGCGCATTATCTGGCCTGAAAACTTTAATTATGTTGTCGTTGCTCAAAAAACTCCCGCCCTCCATCATTGCACTACTGCTGCAATCAGCGTCAGTAGTGTTCATGTTGCTGATGGTTAACGTTACAGAACGGCATGACTCGCCGTTGTTATTTGCCGTGTTTTGCGGCCTGCTCGCCGCCATGTTCAGTTACTTTGCCGGACTGGCCAAGTGGTGGCTGGTCATTCAACTGCTGTTTGCACCCGCTTTGGTGTTGATGCTCGCAGTCGAATTGCCGCCTACTCTTTTCCTCGGTGCCTTTCTAGTATTATTGCTTGTGTATTGGAATACTTTTCGCACGCAAGTACCGCTGTATCTTTCCAGCAATAAAGTGTGGCATGCCTTGGAGCATTTGTTGCCTGTTGCTAAAGCTGATTCGGGTTTCACTTTCATTGATTTAGGCTCCGGTTTAGGCGGAGTATTGACGCATCTTGCCAGTGTGCGCCCGGACGGACGATACATCGGCGTGGAGGCAGCACCCTTACCTGTTTTCTGGAGTTGGTTGCGTATCTGGTTAGGCGGTCATCGCAACTGCCGAGTGAAGTGGGGGAGTTTATGGGATTGCGACTTGTCGCAGTACGACGTGGTGTTTGCCTACCTCTCACCCTTACCGATGGAAAAGCTTTGGAACAAGGCACGCGCCGAAATGCGTTCTGGCACCATATTTATAAGCAGTACCTTTACCGTACTTGATCAAACACACCATGAAATCGTGCAGGTGGATGATCTGCATCATTCCACTCTGTTTATTTGGCATATGCAATGATCTGGCAGCATTACGCATTGGAACTGGCTGGGGTTAGCAAGAGGCGCAGTGGAGAGGGATTGGTGGCGTAATATAAGTACGCATTTTTCTCGCCTCCGGAAATTTAATCTTTCCATGACTGCTCATAAGTCATCGATATACAACACCAATACATCGGAATACGGTTGAGGCTACCTCTAAAAATCCAGATTTCGTCACAATACTTTGTTGCTCACAAAAAATGTCCCATAAATATCAATGATATGCTGCGTCAACATTTTTTATTCGCGTCTAGTCTTGTTCAGAACTCTAAATTTTTAGTGGTGCCCTTGAGTTCGATTAACAGTGAAGAAGTATGTGCTTTTCGCTGACGATGCGCGGTTAATCGTATCTGCTAAAATACCAAGCTTGTCTGCGTTAGAAGAATTATTTGATCAGTGATCAATGTGGACAACAAGCCACGTCAAGTTCAAGTTTCGAGGATTGGCTACCGATAGTAGAGGAGATGAGCTCAGCTCAATATTAAGCGGGGAAATCACCCGCCATGGAAAAATTTCAAAATCAGTCGGACATAAGACGGCTAACCGGAATTTATAAGGGCATAATCCATGCGTTTTTCAAAGTTTTTTGTGTTTGTATTGATTTTTTTTCCTGCTTTGGCGGTAGCAAATCAGGATGCGGATTTTCTCGCCGCGCGTGATGCATTCCGGATGGGTGATGTAGTGAAGCTTGATCGCATGGCCGCGCGATTAAAACATTCCCCGCTAGAACCTTATCTAGCTTATTACCAGTTGCGTATGCGACTAGAAACGGCGAGTGCCACTGAGATTCAGGAATTTCTGGCGCGCCCTGATGATACCCCGGTGATTAACCACCTGCGTGCGGAATGGTTGAGGCTGCTTGGAAAAAGGCAGCAATGGGAAGAATTTGCGGTGCAATATCCGCGTCTGGTGAGCGGAGAGATCGATTTGACCTGTTATGCACTGCGATCACGTCAACGTCTGCAAGAAGAACAAGTGCTGCATGAGGCACGCAATTTATGGCTAACGAGCAGCGCGGAATTGCCGGAAAGTTGCGCTCCATTGTTCGATGCGGCAATTACCAGCGGTATCATTAAGGCAGCGGATATATGGCTACGTTTGCGCCTGGCATTGGAGGCAGGTAATCTGACGCTGGCTAAACAGCTCTCGGAGAAGTTGCCTGCCAAGCGCGTCCTTTCTTCCTCCGAACTGGATAGAGCTGCCACCGATCAGGTGCGTTATCTAGCCAATGCCAAGCTGGACAACGCCTCCGAAGCGCAGCGCACAGTGGCGATGTTTGCCTTGCAACGGCTAGCCAAGCAATCGCCGCAATTGGCCTATTCACAATGGGAAAAAAATGCGGCCTATTTTACTGCGGATGAGCAGCATTATTTTTATGGGTGGTTAGGTTACGAAGCCGCACGTAAACGAGATGTGCGCGCGCTGGGATGGTACAAGGCGGCAGGTGAGGGTCCCCTGACTGAGCAGCAGCTGGCATGGCGTGCCCGAACAGCGTTGCTTACGCAGGACTGGGACGAAGTTTCGGCGAGCATTAATGCCATGACGCCGCAACAGCAGCGCGAAGGTGTCTGGCGTTATTGGAAGGCGCGAGCTCTGAAAGCACGGGGAAATTTGTCAGAAGCAAATGTGTTGTTTGCTGAATTGAGCCGTGAACATGATTTTTACGGTCAACTTTCCGTCGATGAGATCGGACTAGCGCTTACCGCAACGATGCCTGCCAGCTATCAGCCTAGCAAAGCGACAATAAATGCAATGCTGGCGCAGCCCGCCGTTCAGCGAACACTGGCGTTATACCGCATGGGTCTGCGAACTGACGCGGCCAGAGAATGGGCATGGGCGGCGCGCAAGCTTGACGACAAACAGCTGTTGGTGGCAGCTGAAATTGCGCGCCGTAACGAGATGTATGACCATGCTATCAATACTGCAGATCGTACCGTGCAGATACATGATTTCAGCCTGCGCTATCTCGCGCCCTACCGGGAAGCATTACGGGGCCATATTCGCAATAATGAACTGGAAGAAGCTTGGGTGTATGGCTTAATGCGGCAGGAGAGTCGCTTCGTCCATCAAGCCAAATCGCCAGTAGGCGCGACAGGTCTTATGCAGATCATGCCTGCTACGGCGCGCTGGATAGCGCAAAAGATAGGAATGAAAAGTTATCGCCAGACACTGTTGAGTCAACTAGACACTCAATTCAAACTGGGCACTCATTACATGAAAACAGTGCTATCGTCGCTAGACAATAGTCCGGTGCTGGCCTCCACCGCCTATAACGCTGGGCCTTCACGCGCTCGCAAATGGCGTGGGGAAAGTGCATTGGAAGGTGCCATTTACATCGAAAACATTCCCTTTGACGAAACGCGTAATTACGTAAAAAAGGTAATGAGCAATACCATGCATTATTCTCGACTTTTCGGCCATCCGACTCTTTCCCTCAAGCAACGTTTGGGCGTGATTGCGGCAAAGGATGTAATTAGCCTGTAGGCTATTTCTGATGAAAGATAGCGGCCTGAAAATTTACAGTGTTGGTGGCGCTGTGCGCGATGAGTTGCTCAACCTGCCAGTGAACGACCACGACTGGGTTGTGGTGGGAAGTACACCGGAAGACATGGTGGCACGCGGCTATAAGCCGGTGGGCAAGGATTTTCCGGTGTTCCTGCATCCCCACAGACAAGGGGAATATGCGCTGGCACGCACCGAGCGTAAAACCGCGCCCGGCTATAGGGGTTTTGCCATCCATGCCGCGCCAGACGTAACGCTGGAGCAAGACTTACTGCGCCGCGACTTTACCATTAACGCCATTGCACGCGACCAAGACGGTACGTTAATTGACCCCCATAACGGCATCGCCGACTTGCAAGCCGGAATTTTACGCCACGTCAGCTCGGCGTTCAGTGAAGATCCGGTGCGGATTCTGCGTGCTGCGCGCTTCGTGGCACGTTTCGGTTTCAACATAGCACCGGAAACTTTAGTCACTGATGCGCGCAATGGTGGACAAATGGTGAAGTGGATGCGTTGGTGCCGGAACGTGTGTGGCAAGAATTGGCGCGTGGTCTGATGGAAAAAGTGCCGTCACGTTTTTTTCTCACGCTCCGTGATTGCGGTGCGCTGGTGAAAATCATTGCCGGAAGTAGATGCATTGTTCGGCGTGCCACAGCCGCCTAAACATCACCCGGAAATCGATTGCGGCATACACACCATGCTGGTGCTGGACGATGCGGCACAACACGACTACCCACTGGAAGTGCGTTTTTCTGCTCTCACGCACGACCTCGGCAAGGGGAATACGCCAACGGATATTTTACCGCGCCATATCGGTCACGAGATACGCAGTGTCGACTTGTTGCGTGCCTTGTGTGTGCGTCTGCGCGTAACAAATGAATGCCGTGACCTCGGCTTACTGGTGGCACGCTATCACGGTAATGTGCATCGTGCCCCCGAGTTGCGCCCCGATACCATAGTCGCCATATTGCAGAGTTGCGATGCGTGGCGCAGGCCGGAACGCTTTGAGCGCTTGTTGCAGGCATGCGCTTCAGATGCGCGGGGACGGACCGGACATGAGCAGGATGCTTATCCGCAGGCAGATTATCTGCAGCGAATGTTACGGGCGACGCAGACAGTGAATGCAGGAGAAATTGCACAGCAGTGTGAGGATCAAAATGCTATTGCTGACAAGGTGCGTGAGGCACGGATTATGGCAGTGGAGCGGGCAATCAAAGGTTGAATTCCTCGCTGCTAAATGTAAATAGATTGAGACAAAACATAAATTGAATTTGCTTTCGATATCTCAATTCCTCCAGCGTCATCTGCTCTGGTTCTTGATCGCCGCATATGTTATTGCCGTTGTTTTGCCAGTTCCCGGTCTCCGGATAAGGAATGTTTCTTTCGGCGAGATCACTATCTACCAGCAGAAAATGAATATATCGTTGCTGATGATTATGCTCGCCATACTCATGTTCAATGCTGGTCTGGGGTTGAATATTTCCCATATTAAAAAATTTCTTGAAAAAAAATATGTATTGCTGGCCGGGCTAGTTGCGAACGTAACCATCCCAATTATCTATATTTTTGGCGTAACGGTCTTAATGCGGCTTTGGTATGAGCCGATAGAAGCCCAACACATTCTTGTGGGCCTGGCATTGGTTGCAGCCATGCCGATTGCTGGAGGGTCAACCGCTTGGGCACAAAACGCTAATGGAAATTTGGCATTGAGCCTGGGACTGGTACTTTTCTCTACACTTCTTAGTCCCATCATCACTCCGGTAACGTTTAACATTTTTGGTGAGATGGCCTCGGAAGAGTTCGAGAAGGTCTTGCAGGGTTTGGCAGTATATGGCTCTGGTGCATTTCTAGGTCTTTGGGTGGTGCTACCATCATTGCTGGGCATTGCGGTGCGCTTTATAGTTGTCGAAGATTGGGTAGTTAAGGGAATGCCTTATCTGAAATTCATCAATAGTATTGTTTTGTTGTTGTTGAATTACTCCAATGCTGCAGTATCTCTGCCTCAAGCCATAACTGATCAGGATTACGATTTCTTGGCCGTCACAATGGTCATTTCTGCAGGGCTATGCTTAACTTTGTTTGCTGCGGGGTATGGTATGAGCCGCTTGTTCAAGTTGGACCGAACTGAGCGCGTCTCACTTATGTTCGGACTGGGTATGAACAATAACGGGACGGGGTTGGTATTGGCATCACTCGCTTTATCTTCTTACCCAAATGTAATGGTTCCGATTATTTTCTACAACTTGGTTCAGCACATCGCAGCAGGGACCGTGAACGAGGTAATGAACAGAAAAGCAAGCGGATAAAGAGCCACTTTTCTTTATATGGATTGACCATGGGGTAGGCACGATATTTTATTTGCCAAGGTGGTCCGCTATGCGGCAGTACCGATTCAGGTTGCAGCCATCGCTTGAAGCTCGCCTGTTGTTCAAGGGCAACGGCAACGTGCTCAACTTGCTTAATATCGCCTTACCAATCATGCATTGTCACTCTACCAAAATCGAGTATTGAATTCGGTTTGGTAACTTTAATCCCAGATAATCCATTAGAGCTGATTCGCGCGATGATTTCGCATTCCCCCCTTTGAAAAAAGGGGGGCTAGGGGGGATTTGAGCGTTGCAGGGACACAAAAATCCCCCTTAATCCCCATTTTTCAAAGGGGGAGGCTGGTTAAATTGCCTAATGGATTATCTGGGTTATTTCAGGCTCATTTCAAATGTAACAAGGGGATCAATCCAAACCAAATAATATAGGTTAGCGATGCCACCATCAGCCCGTCGATGCGGCCGCCTAGCCGCTGCTGTCTCCAGTCGCGGTAAATCAGAAATCCGAGCAGAAAAACATGGGGAAGCACCCACGGTAGCAACCCCTGAAAGCTGCCATGCAAAGCCGGCTGATCCTTAATGAGCATCACGGCCAATGGCGCCGCCGCAGCCAGTAACAGAGCCAACAGCATTGTCCGGCCGAACCCCAAGCGCACCGCCAAGGTGCGCTTGCCAGCTTGTATATCTGCCTCGTAGTCTGGGATGCCCGAGAGGATGATGGCCGGCATCACCGCCAGAAGCAGCGGCAAGCTAATAAGCCAGGGAAAAGGGCTGTTCCATTCTCCGCCCAGAAATATATAGCCGCACAGTATTACGCCAATGCTGTGAGTGATGGCCACATTGAGCTCTCCCCACCCACGCCAGGCTAGCTTCAGCGGAGGTGCCGTATAACCCAGCCCTAGCACTGCCATAACGAGTATAGCTATAGGCACAGCACTGCTACCTGCCAGATAATCCACGAGTAAACCTGCACACGCCGCGGCGGCCATCAATGAGATCACGATGCCCGCACGTAGTTCATGGAAGCTTAGATTTTTATCCACTAGCACCCGGGAGCCGCCAGTAAACGGGCCATAATTGCGGTTGTACCGGTCGCTTTCATAGTCGAACCAATCATTGGTAAATACCGTGGCTGCTTCCAGGAAGAACAGGCAGGCATAACCCAGCCAATAGATCCATGGGTTCCAGTTTCCACTGGCCGAGGCCGCTCCCAATGCGCCTACCGTATAGGCCATCCAGGTCATCGGATAAAATTGGAGCCGCAACGCCTTGAGCCAAGCTTTTAGCTTAGTGACAACACGGTCGACATAGCTTGAGGCACCATTCCTTAAGGAAAAACCGAGCCCTCGACTTTGCTCCAACCACTGGGCTCGTTGAACCGGCTCTGATTCCTTGACTGGGCCCAGCGCAAGAATGCGAGTAGTAGTGATGCCACAGAAGCCTAACGTGGATCGCTTCATGGCATTGTGACCGGGGGCGCGGTAGATGAATCGATACACCCAGGGTGGCATATCTAAAGTGGTAATGAGATGAGCTGTCTTGCCAGTCAGCAATCCCTCGAAGTGGCCGTCGTCACACTCTCTGAAAGCAAAACCCGGTAATAGAACCCGATCGAGAAATCCCTTAAGACGAGCCGGCCCTACTCCCCACCAGGCAGGATAAATAAAAGTCACATGATCTGCCCACTTGATAAGCTGCAAGGCGTGTTCCAGACCAGGTTCCAGAGGTTGATCCCGAGGCGAGATCGGGTGTACATCAAGGTCGAAGTTTATCGCTCCCAAATCTATCTTCTCAACTTCCATACCTGCCGCTAGTGCGCCATTTTCATAGGCACTTGCAAGGGCGGAACATAGGCTGGGGCTACGTGGATGCCCTAAGATCACAAGTACTTTCATCGCCGCATCGCTCGATTCATAAATTTCACCCTTCAGTTATGATATTAGTCGCATATCATCAGCGTTTATCCCCCACCTATCTTTAACGTGCAACTCGTGCGGCGAATCGTTTACCTCCCTTCAACCGGGGGAGAGGTGGGGTGAGGGAACGGGCATGGCTAATTTTATCATCGGGGGCGGCTTTTGCCATGCAGGTTAGATTATCGTAGCGGCTACAGCATTGGTGGTAGATAAACCATGTTGGAAAAATATTATCGAGAGTACGATTTTTAAGGGGATTGTAAGGTTGTGCAAAGGGAAGTCAACTAACGGCCATGATGTACAGGTATCTAAAACAGGTGTAATGAATTTGAGCCTGCCTCAAGCATTGATATTACAAAGTGCTGGGATACAGAATTTTTTTTCAGGTATTCTTCAAGGAGAAGGTGCGCTACACTAAAACGTTAAATGCAATATTTTATTATTAACTGTTGCACTTCGAATTTAAATCCGCGCTACTTTAATCAGGATAAAAATCCTTGCAGCGTTCGAGCTATGGGAATTAATCAACGGAGAAAATATCATGGCGGGTCATAGTAAATGGGCAAATATTCAGCACCGCAAAGGTCGTCAGGATGAAAGGCGTGGCAAGATTTTTACACGCCTAATTAAGGAAATTACCGTGTCGGCCAGGTTGGGCGACAGCGATCCGGCCATTAATCCGCGTCTGCGTTTGGCTATGGAAAAAGCCTATGACCAGAATATGCCGAAAGATAATGTGGAGCGCGCCATTAAACGCGGCAGCGGCGAACTGGACGGTGTGGATTATATTGAGCTTCGCTACGAAGGCTACGGAATCAATGGTGCAGCGGTGATGGTAGATTGCATGACCGACAATAAAACACGCACTGTGGCCGATGTGCGCCATGCTTTCACAAAGTACGGCGGCAATCTCGGCACGGATGGTTCTGTGTCATTTCTGTTTAAACATTGCGGCCAAATGATTTTTGCACCTGGCACTGATGAGAATGCGCTAATGGAAGTTGCGCTGGACGCGGGAGCAGAGGACGTCGTGAGCAATAATGACGGCAGCATTGAAGTGATCACCGCGCCCAATGATTTTGTAGAAGTGAAGCAGCGCCTGGAAGCAGCCGGCTTTAAGCCAGAAATGGCAGAAGTCACTATGAAACCTATTGTCGAAGTGATGTTTACTGGTGACGATGCGGTGCGCATGCAAAAGCTATTGGACGCGCTGGAAAACCTTGACGATGTACAAGAGGTGTATACCACGGCTGTGATTGAGGAATGAATGAAGAAAGAACAGAAGGGATCAGGGTAAAGGGTAAATCCTCCCTGCACCGATGATTTTTTCTTCTGCTGCACGCATTTTAGGTATAGACCCCGGACTGCGCATCACCGGATTTGGCGTGCTGGACAAAGTGGGGCAAAAACTCGTTTATGTTGCCAGCGGCTGTATCAAAACACCCGTAGGCGAGCTGCCTGAGCGTCTTAAAGTCATTCTCAACTCATTGCGTGAGGTGATTGAAACGCATCAGCCGCAGTTGGTGGCGGTAGAAAAAGTATTCGTCAACGTCAATCCTCAATCCACCCTGTTGCTGGGACAGGCGCGCGGTGCGGCGATTTGTGCTGCAGTGCTGGCGAGCCTGCCGGTTGCAGAATACACTGCGTTGCAGGTGAAGCAGGCCGTGGTAGGCAACGGCCATGCGAAAAAGGAGCAGGTGCAGGATATGGTACAGCGACTGCTGGAATTGTCGGGCTCCCCCAGCCCGGATGCTGCAGATGCGCTGGCTTGTGCGATTTGTCACGCGCACGCTGGAATGGGCTTGGGCCAGCTGGATACCAAAGGCTTGCGCATGCGGAATGGCAGATTAAGTTAAAAAGCATGATAACTTCTTCGGCCACAGAATAAGCGTAATCGCAATTTTTCTAATGCAATAATTATCGCGCTTGCACAATTAGCCGAGAAAGATTAACAAGGGAAACATGATAGGGCGTTTGACAGGCATTTTGTTGGAAAAAAACCCGCCTCAAATTTTGTTGGATATTCAAGGCGTGGGGTATGAGGTGAACGTACCGATGAGTACCTTCTATAACCTACCCGTACTGCATGAACGGGTGGTGTTATATACCCAACTTATTGTTCGTGAGGATGCACACCTGCTCTATGGTTTTGCTTCTGAGGACGAGCGCGTGGCGTTTCGACACTTATTAAAAATTAGTGGCGTGGGGCCAAAGTTGGCACTGTCAGTGCTGTCCGGCTTGAGTTTGAAAGATCTTGCCCTTGCCGTGGCGAGTAAGGAGGTGGGGCAGTTGACCCGAATCCCAGGAGTTGGCAAAAAAACCGCCGAGCGTCTGCTGTTGGAGCTGCAAGATAAATTCATCGTGTCCGTGTCGGATGGTGCGAGTGGTGTTGCGAAGTCACATGGTGACGATATCACTAACGCGCTCTTGGCATTGGGTTACAGCGGTAAGGAAGCAGATTGGGCAGCCAAACAATTGGCCGCCGATGCAAATTTGGCGGACGGCATCCGTCAGGCACTTAAGCTATTATCCAAAGCATGATCCAAAACGATAATCTGACTGCGGTTGATCGCATTATTTCTCCCGTTCCGGTCTCTTTGCAAGAGGAAATGCAAGAGCGCGCATTGCGCCCTAAAAATCTGGACGAATATATTGGCCAAGAAAAAATACGCGGGCAGCTGGAAATTTTTATTGAAGCAGCTCGCAAACGTAAGGAGCCACTTGACCATGTACTACTGTTCGGCCCCCCGGGGCTGGGCAAAACTACTTTGGCGCATATCATCGCACGCGAGATGGGTGTCAATATGCGCCATACTTCCGGGCCAGTTTTAGAACGTGCCGGCGACCTCGCTGCCCTGTTAACCAATCTCGAGCCGAACGATGTACTGTTTATCGATGAAATTCACCGTCTGTCACCGGTGGTGGAAGAAATCCTGTATCCCGCACTGGAAGATTATCAGATCGACATCATGATCGGCGAAGGTCCCGCAGCGCGTTCAGTAAAGCTGGACTTGCCACCATTCACTCTGGTTGGAGCAACCACTCGCGCTGGTATGTTAACCAACCCCCTGCGCGACCGTTTTGGTATCGTGGCACGTTTAGAGTTTTACACCGCCAGTGAATTGCAGCGCATCGTGACGCGATCTTCCGGTTTACTGGAATTGCCGATCTCGTCCGACGGTGCCATGGAAATTGCAAAACGTTCACGCGGTACGCCGCGTATTGCAAATCGTTTGCTACGCCGAGTGCGCGATTTTGCCGAAGTAAGGGCACAGGGCGAAGCTACGCGCGAAGTGGCAGATGCCGCGCTGACTATGCTCGACGTGGATGTGCAGGGATTGGATCTGATGGATAGAAAATTATTATTAACCGTGATTGAAAAGTTTACCGGTGGCCCGGTGGGCGTAGACAACCTTGCCGCTGCCATCGGCGAGGAGCGCGATACCATTGAGGATGTGCTGGAGCCTTATTTGATCCAACAGGGTTACTTGCAACGCACATCCCGCGGAAGAGTGGCGACCGCTAATGCCTACAAACATTTTGGACTAGTGCAGCCGCGCAATATGAATAGCAAAGATTTATGGGATGAGAGCCAATAAAAACAGTTGGTTGCCAATAATTTGGCACTCATAATTCCCGCATAATAGGCCAGGAGAAAATTTTTAGAGAAGAAGTAAATCCGTTCATCCTGAGCCAGTCGAAGGATGAACGGATTTATTTTTCGCAAAGCGAGAAACCATCTCTCCAGTCGCTACTCCTCATGGCTTCCCTCTTCTTGAGGCTCCAGCCCTTTATGTGCATCTCGGCCGACAAGGCATCTTCACGCGTGACACACTCCTCCTAGCAAGCTCCAACGAGCGGCAAGTTTCGGTATAACCCCTACATTCACTTGCCCGGTACTACCCGACTTTGGCACTTTCAAGGCACAATTTTCACTGACTCCTTGTAACGGCGGAGGTTTGCAAGGGTGACTTCATCAAAACTTAGGCATTTCTTGCTCCAGAGCCTCAGCCTGAGACAGCAATATCGATAACGAGAACGTTATAAGTCAATAAGAAAGCCCGAAATAGTCGCTTATCCTTACAAATAGACTATCAGTGCAAGGAAGCCTGCAATAAGGCTTGGTCTGAATTAAAGTCGACGATATAAGTGCCGATAACAACCGCGAGATGAGCCAAGCCGGAGCAAACCCGTTGGTCTGTCCGTGCATTCTGGCAAGGCGACCGTTGGTCAGAGCAAAGTGGTATTTTATTCAAACCTGTCGATAGAATAAGTTATGGAAAACAAACTCCCATTATTGGGTAGCCAGAGAGTCGATACCTTACCTGGACAAACGGGGTTCACGCTGATCGAACTGCTAGTTACGCTATCGATCCTGGCAATTATGCTGTCAATCGCTGTGCCCAGCTTTATGACGCTTGTACAGAACAGTCGCCTGGTCGGGCAAGCGAATGACCTGATCACCGCGCTCAATTACGCCAGAAGTGAAGCCATCAAGCGCGGTGTTCGGGTTTCAGTATGTAGCCGTTTGGACAATACTACCTGTTCGGGAGCGGGTGTAGTTAACTGGGATGCGGGCTGGCTGGTATTTGTTGATCCCATTAACTTTGGAACCATAGATGCAGGCGAAACAGTGCTACAAGTACGGCAGCCGCTGGAAAATGGCAATACGCTACGCACAGCCGGGATACAAAAAGTAACGTATCAAAACTCCGGTTTTTCCGGCAACGCTGACACTTTCCGTCTTTGCGACAGTCGTGGCATAGCAAGTGGGCGGGCCATTGCTGTAAGTTTGCAAGGCCGGGTAACTATCGGTACAGGAACCACGGCATGCCCCTGACCAAAACACAATCCGGCTTTACCCTCCTGGAAATCATGGTGGCGATCGTCGTTCTTTCTCTTGGCTTGCTCGGGCTGGCCGGTTTGCAAGCCGCCAGCCTGCGCAACAACCAGACTGCCTACTATCGCAGTATTGCCACCCAGCAGGCATATGACATCGCCGATCGGTTACGCGCCAATCTGGCTGGCGTGGGTGCGCCTAATTATAGTTACAACAATTTGGCGATAGGCCTCCCGGTTGGAAATCCAGACTGTTTTGCTGCGGCCTGCACTCCCGCAAATATAGCCATTTCCGATCGTCGTCAGTGGAACACGGCCAATGCAGCTTTATTGCCTAACGGCAATGGAACCGTCGTGTGTGCAGATGGCCCTGCTGCTGCCGGGTGTACCGCAGCCACAGGCAACTGGGTATTCGTCATCACCGTTTTGTGGACTGAAAAGGTTGTGGGAGGGGTCGCTACACGTTCCTTTGTGACGAGTATCACGCCATGAAAAACCGCATATTTTTGTCTTCGTCCCACGACGCAACGTCTCAACTTGGTATGCCCAGGTATCAGGCAGGTTTTTCGCTAGTGGAGTTCATGATCGCGGTTACGATTGGTCTGGTTGTGCTGCTGGCCGTTGGTTCGATTTACATCGGCAGTCAGAAGACCTACCGCGTACAAGAAGATAATGCCCGCATTCAGGAATCGGGTAGATATGCGCTGGAAGTGATCGGTCGCAGTATCAGGCAGGCGGGCACGAATGCGGAAATGAATTTCAACAAAACAGCAATCACGCCACAATGTAATGTGGCAGGCACATGTGTTGCTATTAACGGGCTCAATGGTCTCGCGGGGGCTCCTGATACGCTAACCGTGCAATTTTATGCGGGGAGTGAAGAGCGCATCGCACCCAATACATGGATAGCCCGTGACTGTCTTGGCGGTCAAGCCGCATTAGGCGTAGTGGTAACCAACACATTTGACCTCACCGCTGGAAATCTGCGGTGCACGGGTAGTGTATCAGGCGTCGCGCAGCCACTGGTCGAAAATGTCGATGATCTCCAGGTGATTTACGGCATTGATACCGATGTTTCCGGAAGCCCAAATTATCGGTCAGCAGATTTATATGTGGCAGCGCCCACTGCAGCACAGTGGCCGAATGTCGTGACCGCGCGCGTTTGTGTGCGGGTTATGTCGGCCAATAATGGTCTGACCACCTCTCCACAGAGATATCTGAACTGTGCAGGTGCGCTGGGTACAGCAACAGGAGCCGCAGCCTTTACCACAGCACCTGCCGGGGATCTGTTCCTACATCGCAGCTTCGTGGCTACCTACAACCTGCGTAACCGTGTCGCTGCTGCGCCTTAAGATCATGATAAATCAGCGCTGCAATACTCGACCCGTTAATCGCCAGCATGGTGTCGCTTTGATTACCGGGCTGATTTTCCTGGTGGTGCTAACTTTGATTTCCGTCACAGCGGCACGCATGTCCAGCCTTGAAGAACGCATGTCGGGCAATATGCGGGATCGTTCCCTGGCCATGCAGGCAGCCGAGATGACGTTGCGTGATGCCGAGCGGGATATTCGCGGGGGCGCAGGCATTACCCGGGCAACGGCTATTTCCGGGCTGACCAACTTTGACTCAGCCTGTACAAATGGCCTGTGTTACAACGGACTCGCAGGGAATGCTAATGGAACAAACTGGAATACCACCCCCGTCTGGAGCGTGGTTAGCATGACGGCTGCCCCCAGCGTTGCGTATGGCACCAATACGGGCGCGACAGGTATTGCCGGGCTTTCGGCGCAGCCGCGTTACATTATCGAAGGCATTGAGAAAACAGAAACAGGCACAACCGTTTATTTCTACCGTATCACCGTGCGTGCGCAAGGTGCGAACGCTAACACGGTGGTGTGGTTACAAGAAGTATTCAGGGCATAACAGTGTCGTTTAATCAATGAGAGAACCATGAAAACTATCTGCAGCCACGTTACATCATCAAGCTTAGTTTCAGCTTCCGTCCTGCTTCCTGGAAAAAGTATGTCGATCAGCAGTGGTGGTAGGTCGGGCACACAACAGACTTTCGTATTACTGCATGTAGCTGGGGATTGCTGGACAAGCTTAGGTAACCGTACAAGCTGTTAAATAATTTCTCTAAAGGAGACCATTTCATGATGACTTTCAAACGTAAACCATTGATGCTGGCGTTGTTGGCCACATTTTCTGTGTGCCATTACGGCATGGCAAGTGCCACATTATTCTTAAGCCAGGTTCCTCTGTTTACCATTTCCGCGACAAAAGCCAACGTGCTGCTTATTTTCAGTAACTCGAACGCTATGGACGAAGACCCCACGGGTCTGGCTGTGGGTAGCAACAGCCCGACCAGTAAATCAGAGGTCGCACGTACGGCAGCCAGAAGCCTGGTGGCGAATTACACTGGCCGGATCAATATGGGTTTGATGGCATACCAGCAAAGTGGAGTGGTGCATCAGTGGCTGAATCAAAGCCCTTACGATGCCAGCTTTAACCCCGCCAATTATGATCCAGCCTGGACGGGTGCAAGGGATAGCGCAACCCATAAGAAATTTAAAATCCCCAACTCCAGCAGTCCTAATGCGACCGGGGCATGCACAACGAGCGTCGGTGTTCAGGTTGATTGCGTGTATTACAACGTCAACCTACCTTATTACACGACAACGCCGCAGGGTAACAGTTTTTGTTATTCAGCCCCGGTAGGGGGGAGCACGCCAACCTTCCCGGGCGACCATACAAGCTTTGCTTGCTACGGTACCAAGACAGGTACTTCAGATGCTGCACCGGGCGTATCTGGTGCAGGGTATGGTGCATTTCAGTTCAATGGAACTTTTGGCCCGACAGAGAGTGATTTTGCACAAAATATTGACGACTTTGGCCAAAGACTAGCCTCTTCTGATCAAGGACCGACCTGGTTTGCCAATGGCAGCCCAGGTTTGGGCTATTTGCATGTGCCGATCGTAAGCCTGGATACGGTTCAAGCAGCTAAGCTAAACGTGAAGCTGGCAACGAGTGTTGTGCCCACCCGTACTAGTGGAGGTACCTGGAACGACAACCCTACCGCCATAACAGGCGGAAACACACCTACGAATCCTAACGCGCCCCTGATAAATGCGGGCTTGTCTCCCCTTACCGGAACATTCAGTACAGCCAAGGATTACTTTAATGGTGCCATCACTAACTTTGGTGCGTCTCAAGGCGGGCCGCAGGCGGCACCAATCGCTGCGTGTGGCCACGATTTCGCCGTATTATTGACCAATGGATTACCTAGCCGTCAAGCTAATGGTAGCGCCGTTACTTATGGCACTGGGCAGCCATTTTCGGCGAGTGAGGTGGTAAACACCGTTACCGCAGTGACTGCTTTGAACAGTGGTGTGCGCCCAGTCAAAACTTACGTCATCGGTTTTGCCTTGCCAGAATTTACCAATAATTATTTCGTCACCAATCCACCCAATCCGCTCAATCAAATGGCGGCCGCGGGCGGTACGATCTCTGCTTTTTTTGCAAGCGACCTTCCTTCGCTGAGCTCCACATTTAACATAATTTTTAGCGACATTCTTGCGCAATCCGGATCCGCAGCTGCGGTTGCCACCAATACGGCAAATCTTCAGGTCGACAACTATATTTTCCAGGCTAAATTTCAGACGACGGACTGGAGCGGGCAACTGCTTTCACTCCGCCTCGATACCAGCAGTGGCTCGGTGGTTCTGACGGAGAAATGGGATGCTGCACCCAAGCTCGATGCTATGTCACCCGCTAGCCGGCTCATCCTGACAAAAGGGGCGGCTGGCGGGGTGAGTTTCGAATGGGCAAATCTGACGGCCAGTCAGCAAACCTTGCTCAACACTAATAATCTTAGTGTCAACGATGGACTGGGTTCAGCTCGCCTGAATTACCTGCGTGGTGACACAACCAACGAAGGCAGCTCACCGGGACAGTTTCGCGCTCGCAACTCGCCATCGTCGAGTGGCAGCGTTCTTGGCGACATTGTCAGCTCCGGCCCGCTTTATGTAGGTGCACCCAAAGCGGGATATTCCGATGTCGATCAACCTGGCTATGCTGCTTTTCGTGCGAGGTATTTGAATCGTAAGCCGTTGGTATACGTGGGGGCAAACGACGGCATGTTGCATGGCTTCGATGCAGAGCTTGCTAGCAACGGAAACCCGGTTTCCACAGGAGGAAATGAGGTGATTGCCTATGTACCCTCGCAAGTGTTTGGCTCCCTGAGTCAGCTCACTGCCCAAACCTATAACCAGAACCATCGCTACACGGTAGATGGCACGCCCATGTCAGCCGATGTGTATTTGCCGTCATTGACAGGCACTACCGTAGACAAGTGGCGTACCGTATTGATCGGCAACATGAACAGCGGCGGCAAAGGTTATTTTGCGCTCGATATCACCAATCCCAATCTGGGCAGCGTGACTGCGCCCATCTTCAGCACGGGCAATGCGGCTAATTTGCTGTTATGGGAATTCACTGATGCCGATGATACGGATATGGGCTACGCGTATAACCTGTCGCCACAGAATGCAGGCAATAGCCAGGCTACGCAGATCGTCAAGCTGCAAGATGGCAATTGGGCAGCAGTCGTCGGTAATGGTTATAACAGCACGAATGGCAAGGCGGTGTTGTATCTGCTGAAGATTGAAAAAGGGATTGATGGCAGCTGGGCTGAGTCGGGTGATTTCATCAAAGTGGTGGCAAATGGTGGTCCGGACAATGGTTTGTCAACACCCGTGCCTTACGATAGTGATGGTGATGGCATGGTAGATGTTGCCTACGCGGGTGATCTACAGGGCAATATGTGGCGTTTCGACATCAGCACCCCCGCCAGCCCCGTCGCCTCACTCTTGTTCAGCAGCGGGACAACCAAGCCGATCACGACCCCCCCTGAAGTGTTCTCTCATCCATTGGGCGGCAACATGGTGTTATTTGGAACGGGCAAATATCTGGAGCTTACGGACAATTCGACTACCGCCACGCAAACGATGTATGGTGTACACGACAGTGGTTCGGGTACGGTGCTGGCAAGTACGTTGGTCGTGCGAACCATGACGAATCCACTTACACAACGGACGATATCAGGTACGACAATTGATTGGACAACAAAGAATGGTTGGTACCTCGACCTTCCTGCGTCAGGGGAGCGTTTGACTGGCGTCCCCAAACTGGAGAACGGTAAACTTTTCTTTAATACTTTGATTCCTTCCACGGTGCCATGCGCTTCTGGGGGAACGGGTTGGTTGATGGCGGTGGATGGTCTGACCGGCACTCAACCCAGCTTTGCGGTGTTTGACATTAATCACGATGGTATTTTTGATGCGGACATCGGTGGGATTAATATCGGTGCTGCCATCGGGGGTACTACGTTTATCAAGGGACCAGCAGGTAGTTCGGCCGGAGTTGGTGTTGCCTCGCTGACCAACGGCTCACTAAGTACGCCACCGATTAATTTCGGTTCCGTGTCTGGTGGTCGCGTTAGTTGGCGGGAAATTTTGCAGTAGACGGAGAGGGTTCCATGCGAATACATAAGATTGAGAGAAACACCGATATGGTGACACCTGCTCGGTTCGCCTTGCGGTCAACGCTTAAACGCCAGCCTGGGTTTACGCTGGTTGAACTGATGGTCACGGTGGCGATTATCGGCATTATCTCTGCGGTTGCTTACCCCAGTTACACACAGTATGTGTTACGTGCAAACCGGGCGGAGGTGCGCGCTATATTATTGGAGACCGTTCAGTTTCTTGAACAAAATTACACTACGGCTAACCGCTATGACCTAGACAGCGTGGGCACTGCTATCGTGTTGCCATACGCAACTTCACCAAAAACCGGAACGACAAAATACAACATCACCATAGCGCATGTTGCAGCGGCAGGCCAGGATTTTACGCTCAGTGCGGCACCTACTGGAGTCATGACTGGTGATGCGTGCGGCACCTACACACTGGATAACACTGGGGTACAAGGGAATAGTTCAGGCACGCCTGCCGTGTGCTGGGCAAAGTAGTCGATAGACCCTGGTAGATCATTCCGATACAACAATTACAAATAGTTCGTTCGGATTGAGCTTGTCGAAGGCCAACATTGACGCGGGATCAGCGGTTCGACAAGCTCACCGCGAACGGTAACGGTTTTGTTGGAGCAATTTCTGTGAGTGGTTGCTACTTGCCCACTTTGATCTGGGCGCCGCAAGCGTGTCGGATGTTGATTTAAACACACTGCCGTCCACACTTTACCGTTAGAGACGGCACCATATTTTCAATAGGAGAATAAGCGATGAAACTGCTTGCTGCGATATTTTTTTCAGCCATTTTTTTCAGTAGCTTGGCGCATGCCAGGATGCAGATTGGAACATCCCCGCCGGCAAGCAACACCTCGGCCACGCCAGTGGATTTAGTCCGGCAGAGTGGCAGGGTGGGTGAAATTCGCGCAGATGCGGGCACAATGGTGGTTGGCGGCGTGACCTATGCGTACAACCCTTTAAGTACTAAAGTCATAGTAAATGGAAAGCGTGCAACGATCAGTGACGTGCGCAAGGGCACAGTGGTGCAGTTTGAAGCTGTATCGAAAGATAAGAATACATTGAGTCTTTTAACAACTGTCAATATGCAGATTTTAAGTAAGCAGAATAAATAAGGCCATGCCAACAATCGCCTGTTGATTCTTGGTAACTATTTAGTGCTTGCTTAAGTCGCCAGTTTCAATCAGTGTGCTTTTATAACACCCCTTCCACAGCAGACGTAACCAAGGGTTTTTGCAGATTGTAGGGGCAAATAATATTTGCCCCTACTGTTTAAATGCAAAGACGAAGTCATGAGTCAAGACCATCCATGCGCCCGAACAACCCCTCGAACGCAATCTAAAATCAACACCTCACCTGCAAGTAAATAATGGGGCGCGTAACTTGACCCATTATTCAGGAGCCACACCCCCGCCAGCGAGAGATGCTACGCTTCCAATTGACGGTCGTCATCTGCAAATTCAATGGTAGACGCCATTGATTTATTGATCGGTCGTAACATGCTGGAATCGACTCGAAAGGGATATTTTGGAACTATATTTCAATACGAGTCCCCATTTCAACAACCCGATTCGTTGGAATTTTAAAGAACTCCGTCGCATTCATCGCATTCTTGGACATCATAATAAATATCCATTCACGCCATTTCATCATGCCGGGAGTCGGCGCTGAAACAATCAAAGCGCGAGACGTAAAGAAGGTTGTTTCCATCATGTCAAATGACAGCCCCAATGGCGCACATAAATCCAAAGCGGCAGGTACATCGGGTGTTTGCATGAATCCGTAAAAAACCCTCACCCGATAAAATCCCTTACCCAAGTCATTAATTAACAGACGGTTACCCTTCGTAACAAAAGGTTTGTCTTCAATAATGACGGAAAGCAAAACGTTGCGTTCATGCAGCACTTGATTGTGTTTCAGGTTGTGTAGTAATGCGGCAGGTGCCCCCTCATTAACCCCGGCCAGGAAGACAGCGGTTCCGTGTGCCCGATTAACTTCGCCCACATAATCCACAATTGTCTGAACAGGGATGGATCGACGGGCAATCTCTTCGAACAACAACTTTCTTCCGCGCTTCCAAGTGGTGAGGACAACAAATGAAACGAGAGCGATACCCAACGGGAACCAACCGCCCTGCGGAATCTTTATGGCATTAGCCGCAAAATAGGCCAAATCAACGCAAAGAAATGTGCCTATCAGTGGAGTAACCAGCAATGGGGACCAACGCCAAGCAATGAGCACAAAGGCAATCAGTATTGTGTCGATCATCATCGTTCCAGTAACGGCAATACCGTAGGCTGCCGCCAGATTGCTGGAGCTTTGAAAGGTGAAGACCAAATAAATCACCGCCAGATAAAGCGTCCAATTAGTAAATGGGACGTAAATCTGACCATGCGCTTTACTGGAAGTTTGGCGGATTCCCATTCGTGGCAAAAACCCCATCTGCACTGATTGACTTGCAACTGAAAATGCGCCTGATATCACCGCCTGCGAAGCAATCACTGTTGCCGCAGTTGCAAGCAACACCATTGGAATTAATGCCCACTCAGGAGCCAGCAGAAAGAATGGACTTTTGATAGCTTGTGGGTTGTTTAGCAACAGTGCGCCTTGCCCGAAATAATTGAATACCAGCGCAGGAAGTACAAAGGAGAACCAGGTTAGCCTAATTGGAAACCGTCCAAAGTGCCCCATGTCGGTATACAAAGCTTCGCCACCCGTAACGGCAAGTACGACTGAGCCAAGGGTCAGAAATGAAAGCCAAGGGTCAAGAAAAAGGAACTGGTAGGCATAAACAGGATTGAGTGCCAAAAGTACGTGCGGACTTTGTATTATCGATAAAACACCTAGCACGCCCAGGATTAAAAACCAAAGGATCATGATAGGGCCGAATGCCATTCCCATCGCGCCAGTACCGCGTTTCTGAACAAAGAACAATGCGGTGAGCACCATGATGGTGATCGGCAGCACAAAGCTATTTAGTTGGGGGGCGATAACATTCAGACCTTCGACGGCTGATAGCACTGAAATGGCGGGTGTAATCATGCTGTCGCCAAAAAATAATGCAGCAGCAAATACACCAAGCATTGTGAACAACCACTTGGATTTGGGTTTGTCGGAATATAATTCGCTAGCCAAGGCCAGCAACGCCAATGACCCCCCCTCACCATGATTGTCGGCTCGCATAATGATGATCACGTATTTCAGTGACACCAACAACATAATCGTCCAGAACATTATCGAGAGGACACCAAAAACGTTGGCCTCAATGACTGGCAGAGGATGATGCCCCGCGAAGGTTTCCTTCAAGGCATAAAGGGGGCTGGTACCGATGTCGCCATACACGACGCCAATTGCGCCCAACATCAGTGCGGATAAATTTTGCTGCTTTTGCGGGCTGCCCATATACTCTCTAATCTCTGCCTTGCCCAAAATGGGTAGCTCTACGCTTAATTATTTCAATAATGGTAACGGTAACGGCTCAAGTCCCTTGATCAATACATCATTGATATATTGTCGACCTTCAATGCCCTGTTCCGAACGAATCGACTATAAAAACGCCTATTATCTCTTAATGAATCCCGGTAGAGACTAATATCGCATAAAAATATTCCGTTCTCTTGAACACGTTGAAGCATTTCTAGATGCTCTAATTGAACAAAGGTATCAAATTGACGAATGAAGTAGAGGATGTCTATAAATTTATTATTAAGCAAGCAACTTGACCCATTATTCTAGCCAATATTTTCACATGTTTTGAATGGCGGCTATCGACACATACCGGCCATCCGACTTTCCGGAAAGCAGACCTTCAATCGGGATAGGAAGAAGCCTCACGACCCCTCCCTCCCACACCACCGTGCGTACGGATCACGTACACGGCGGTTCGATGAATAAAATTCCTACCTTGCTGCAAGAGCAGGTAGCCCAATACTGCTGAAGTACCGCACCGGCAAAGCCAGCGCGAGCGCAGGGGTCTTCGATAGCCGCCAAGGCCCATGCGCAGACTTGCTGGTGTTCCATGCTTCACGCACGCTCACACCGCGTTTGCGCAGTTCCCGGTAGCCGGCTCGTCCCCATTGCTTCCAGATGTAACAGCGTAATTTGCGTCGTATCCATTTGTCTATCTCGCGCAGAGGGCTCATCACTTCGGCAATACCGAAGTACGCTTTCCATCCAAGCAGGGTTTCTCTCAGCTCTGCCACGATCTCGCTCAAACGGCGGCCTCGTGTACGACGGGTCAGTTCGCGCACCCGCGCCTTGAGCTTGTCGATAGCTTTTTCCGCCACCTTGAGCAGGGCGCCATTGCGACTGACCGTAAATCCCAGAAACTTGCGTTTGGCTGGGCGGTCTACCGCGCTTTTCAGCGGATTCACTGTGAGCCGCAGTGATTTGCTGACGAAGCGACTTACGCTTGCCATGACCCGCTCTTCCTGCGCGCAGACTTTTGACCATGATGTTGCAGTCGTCAGCATAGCGCGCAAAGCGGTGGCCGCGCCGTTCCAGTTCCCAATCCAGTTCATCCAGCACGACGTTGGCTAACACCGGGGAGAGCGGTCCGCCTTGCGGTACGCCCATCGTTGTCGCTTCGGTATGTTCCCCCACGCGGACACCGGCCTTGAGGTAGCGGTTGATGAGTCGTAACAGGTCGTGGTCGTGACAGCGGCTTTTGAGCCTGACCATCAACCGGTCATGATTGACTCGGTCAAAGAACGCTTGCAAGTCCATGTCCACCACCCACTTCCAGCCTTGCCGGATATGCGCTTGCACGTGACGCACGGCTTGGTGGGCCGAGCGTTGTGGGCGGAATCCGTAGCTGTGCGGGTGAAACTGGGGTTCCCATTGTGCGCTAATAATCTGCGCGATGGCTTGCTGGATGAATCGGTCTAACACCGTGGGTATCCCCAAGGGACGGGTTTTCCCATCTGGCTTTGGGATTTCTACGCGCCGCACTGGTTGGGGCATATAGGTACCCGTCTTCAGTTGTGCGCGCAGCTTCGGCCAGTGGTGTCGGAGGTACTCCGGCAGGTCGTCGACTGTCATGCCGTCGATGCCCGGCGCGCCTTTGTTCTGGCGTACTTGCTTGAGTGCACGTCGCAGGTTTTCGCGTTCTAACACGCGATCCAGCAACGCTTTGGGTTGAATCGACTCGGCATGCCCAGGCTCTCCAGAAATGGCTTCATCCTGCGCTGTACGCGCAGCCAACATAGGTTGGTTGTCAGATGCAATGCCTTCTCTCTTCACTTGTCCGCCTTGTCATTCATCGTTCAGGCCTTCGGCGGTGCCACCCGCC
>CAWDCY010000022.1:0-24220 GCA_963800965.1 uncultured beta proteobacterium
TTAGGTGTCTTAAGTTAAAGATATATCCAAATGTTCCGAATATACATAAGCTACGCACTCATTAATCAACAGTCTGAGGCAATAATAATGCCTCCCACCCGACATTAAATCAGGCAAGTCGGTTTCAATGCTCACAACTCTTGATTAATTCCGGACAGCTGATTGGCAAAGAGGTAAACATGCAACGCTACATAGAATGGATTCTGCGTTACCGATTCGTTGTCATTTCCTTGACATTATTAATCACGATTGCGGCAGTTATTCAGGCGAAAAATCTGAGTATCATTATTGATCCGAATACCATGCTTCCTCAGTCTCATCCCTATGTGACGACGAGCAACCAGGTTGAAAAGATTTTTGGGTCGAAGTATGTTGTTATGGTAGGAATCACTCCGAAAAAGGGCGATATCTACCAGCCAGTAGTATTGGAAAAGGTTCAGCGTATGACGGCGGCCTTTCTTCAGACGCCGGGTGTGGTTAAAGAAAATTTGCTGAGCCTTTCCTCGAAACGTGCCAAGAATATTTCCGGTACGGCTGAAGGTTTGGACGTCAAGCCGTTGATGACGAACGTGCCAACTACGGTCGCGCAAATTACGGAACTAAGAAAAGCAATCGAGAAGAACCCTGTCTATGTGAATTCCATCGTGTCTGTTGATGCAAAAACTACAGCCATTCTCGTGGAGTTCAAGGATGGCCCAGGTGGTTTCCGGGCAATCATGGATAAGGTGGAAACTGTCGTTGAGCATGAACGAGATTCCCGGGTTGAAATCAACGTGGGGGGAATCCCAAGTTTTCTTGCCCGCATTGAAATTTACTCAGAGCGTATTGGATTTCTCTTCCCAATTGCTATCTTGGTTTTGAGCCTGGTTCTGTTTGAAGCCTTTCGGACGAAGCAAGGGCTTATTTTGCCACTTCTTACAGCGGGCTTGGCTGTGGCTTGGGGAGTCGGCGTGATGGGTGCTTCTGGCATTCCAATGGATGTATTTAACTCCGCGACCCCTATTTTGATCCTGGCAGTGGCAACAGGGCATGCTGTGCAATTGCTCAAACGCTATTATGAAGAATTTTTTCGCTTGCGTGAAACAACTGATCTTTCTCCCAAGGCTGCAAATAATCAAGCAGTCATCTCGTCACTTATCCGCGTTGGGCCAGTCATGATTGCCGCCGGAGTAGTCGCTTCACTGGGCTTCTTTTCTTTGGTGATATTTAAAATCAGCACGGTGCGCACTTTCGGAATTTTTACCGGTATTGGGATCCTTGCGGCGTTGATCCTCGAAATGACTTTTATTCCAGCATTGCGCTCAATACTTGCGCCGCCAAGTGATATTGAAAGAAAGCGAGAACAAAAGGGACGAATTTGGGACAAAGTAACCAACGCGATAGCGAGCTGGGTGACTGGCACCAGCCGGCGCAGGGTGTACTGGGGTGTTTTTATTTTCGTAATTATTAGCTTGATCGGTGTTAGCAGGGTCATTGTGGATAACTCTACCAAGAGTTCTTTTTCTCCTGAACTGATTTTTGAAACAGACGATAAAGCATTGAATGATCGCCTTGGCGGTACCAATACGATGTATTTGCTGATTGAAGGCGCAAGCGACGACGCCATCAAAAATCCGAAAACACTTCGGGCTATAGAAGAGCTGCAACGTTTTCTTGAAAATCAGCCTTATGTCGGTAAGACTCTTTCATTAGCCGACTTTGTTATGCGCATGAATCAGGCTATGCATGGAGATGATCCCATTTTTTATAAAGTTCCGGATAGTCAGGAATTAATTTCGCAATATTTACTGCTCTACTCAATGTCTGGAGAGCCGGGCGATTTCGATACCTATGTCGATTATGGTTACCGCTCCGCCAATCTGACGGTATTCCTGAAGACAGATAGTAGTGCCTACATAGAGAAATTAATCGAAAAAATTCATGCATTCACAGCACTACATTTCGATAAAAATGTGCATATCGGAATTGGCGGCAGCGTCCCTCAAGGTGCAGCACTCAATCAGGTTATGGTTTACGGGAAAATTTTAAATATTTTGCAAATCTCTGTTGTCGTTTTCATTATTTCCAGCCTGATTTTCCGTTCATTAGTAGCAGGAATGCTGGTTCTGCTCCCTCTTCTGGTGACTGTTCTAGCTAACTTCGGTCTTATGGGATGGAGTGGAATCCCGCTAAACATTTCAACTTCGCTTATTTCGGCGATGGCAGTTGGAATTGGGGCAGATTATGCAATCTATTTGATCTACCGGTTACGCGAAGAACTTTTAATGGGAACCGACGAAATTAAAGCTGTCCGAAAAGTCATTGGAACAGCTGGTCAAGCTATTCTATTTGTTGCGATCTCAGTATCAGCTGGTTACGGCGTGCTGTTGTTATCGTTCGGGTATAATATTCACAAATGGCTGGCCATTCTGATTGCTGAGGCCATGATCATGAGTTCGCTATCTGCGCTATTGCTTATCCCCGCGTTTATTCTTACATTCCGTCCCGATTTTATTTTCAGGAGAACTGCTGTGAAACATAAACCATTGTCCATACCTATCGTCATATTGGTACTTGTTTTTGGGCTCTCAGTGCAACCCCAAAATGGCTGGGCAGCAGAACCCGATCTAATCCAGATCATGCAAAAAAATTTCGTCGTTTCCAAGGTTTATGATTCAGTAGCTGATGCCACGTTTACTCTGATCAACAAGACCGGACAGAAACGTGTGCGAGAGACTTTCGGCACGACCAAACTTGAGGAAAACGGCATCGACAACATGCGCATGACGCGATTCTTGTCACCGTCGGATGTGAAAGGAACGGTGTCACTGCTGATCGAACATTCCGATAAGGACGACGACATCTGGATATATCTACCGGCACTAAAGAAAGTGCGACGCCTTGTTTCCAACAACAAGAAAGATAGTTTTGTGGGTACTGATTTTTCTTATGCCGATGTGATCGGTTATAAGGTGGGTGAATGGAGTTACAAGCTGCTGAAAGAGGAGTTGGTAGAGGGGCAGCCCTGTTACGTAATCGAAGCATTACCAAAATCTGACGCTGTCAAAACCAGCAATGGCTACTCGAAACGCATCGGCTGGCTACGCAAGGACAATTTTATGGCAGTAAAAATGGATTATTGGGATGAGGCAGGACAGCTGTTAAAAACCTCGACATACACCGATATTCAACTGGTAGACCAGAAGCGAGGCAAGTGGCAAGCCATGCGCCTTGAAGTAAGCAACGTTCAGACCGGGCACAGTACGGTAATTAAATTCGACAACTTTAAGGCGAACCAGCGGGTTAAGGATGAGTTTTTCACTACACGGTACATGTCAAAAGAATAATAGTGAAAATGCGAGTCAATATTTCATGCTATGTAAGACGCGCCTTATCATTGGCAATGATCTTTGCGTCGCTCAACACACAGGCCGCTCATGCATTGATTATAGGTGAGATTGACGTTGTCAGCAGGGAAGGAGAGCCGCTACTCGCGTATGTTCAGATATCCCCGACAAATCCTGACGAGAAGATAACTGCCGCCTGCTTTTCCTTGATTAAGGCAAGAGCCACTCCCGGGCAAGAAGAGCTGGACCTGTCCGCTGCAAGATTGGAGCTGGAAGGGAGCAAAAACATTGGCCATCAAGTCAAGATTTCCACAGTGACCCCAATGAATACGCGCTTGCTGACGCTCCAGTTAAAAGCGAATTGCATCTCGAACGGTCTAATTATTCGTGAATTCAATCTCGAATTGAAACCAGCGACAAACACACCTTTCCCGCAGGCAGAGATTGCTCCGGTGACAGCGGAAAGAGTTGATGCAAATGCTTTACCAAAACCGGATGAAAAAAGTGTTCTGCAAAAGCTGGAGCTGAATGGCTCGGTTCGAGCTGGATATTTCAGTTCATCGCGTAAGTTGGATGGGAAAAATGATTTGGGTACTGGCTCGGTATGGCTTAAAGCTACGCCAAATATCGGGGAGGGCATTTCCATGGTTGCTCAGGGATGGGTTCGTAACGACGACTCTTTCAGAGCGACTGAGAATTCTACAAAATTACAAGAGGGATATCTACAATTCAGTGCCGGGAATGTGGATTATCGAGTCGGCAAACAGATCATAGTATGGGGACGTGCAGATCGCTTGAATCCAACCGACAATCTGACGCGACGAAACTTTACTTTGCTAACCCCAGAGGAGGATGATCAGAGAATTGGAGCGTTGGCAGCAAAAATAACGTATTACTCACATGAAAATTCGCTGACCGGTATATGGCTCCCCGATATGAACCCCAATATCTTTCCTGTCACTGCAACGCCGGGAGTTTTTTTTACTCGACACATTCCCCATACTAACCGAATTGCACTCAAGTTTGATCGAAGTGGAGGAGATGTGGATTGGTCAATTTCTTACTATAGTGGGTTGGATCTGAATCCTGATATTGCGATTGGAGCGACAACCACATCAGGAACAAATCTAATATTTGATTACAATCGCATCCGCGTACTAGGAATGGACGCCGCGACGGTCATTGGGCGCTATGGATTGCGTGCTGAAGCCGCATATACTTGGACAGAAAACGCCGGTGCGAACGACTTCCTGGTCAAGAAGCCATTTCTATACATGGTGATGGGCGGTGACAGAACGTTCTTAGATTACCTTAACTTTAACATTCAATATTACCTCCGGCGAGTTACGAATTATTCTGACCCGCAGGCGATAGTCAATCCTCTCCTGCGTTCAGTCGTAATTCCTACAGCTGCGCTATGGAACCAGTTCAGCCGTTCTCAGCATGGAATAAGTGTCCGGGTCAGTAACAAATGGTTTCATGAAACGCTGGAAGGTGAAATCGCTGCTATCGGCTCTTTTGGACAAAGCAATTATTTCATAAGGCCTAAACTGGTCTATGCCTTTAGTGACCACGTGAAAGGATCGCTTGGCTTGGATATTTATCGAGGAGAAAGTAACACGTTTTTCGGTCGATTGCGGGAGAACTCATTGTTATTTGCTGAGATGAAATATGGCTTCTGATTGAACAGAAGAATATACGAATATTAAAGTGTCCCGATTTTCTTGCTTCGATGGGTAAATAAAGCGCCCCGCAGCAAGCTACGGGGTATTACACCGCTCTTCAAGCTGCTGGCTGTAGCCAGCCTTCGCTGCAAGCAATAGGAATTTACCGGAAAAGATTAAACTCGCCTTTGGCGTTTTCCAATCCACGCAGTGAGAAATGATGGAATCCCAGTATCACCTTGATGTTTCCGAACACCTCTGCCACCGTGCATTTGCGTTTCGCATAGAGTGCCCGACCCGTTATCGTCAGTAACAAATGTCGCATCTGTTCCACCTCCGTAGCGTCTTCTTTCAGCGGCGGTGGTTCAGTGAATCGCACCATCGGCTCAGGGTGATGTTCCTCACAACTCAGCGCAATCAGCGGGGTGATTTGCTGCTCACAACACATTGGACGTTGGCCTTGGAGAAGTAGCCCTTATCCGCCACAAGGCTGTCCGGTCTATCCACATCAACCGGTAATGTAATGGTCAAGTAATTACGGACACCTCAATAAGTTGTTTTGCAGTGAACCCGCTGATGAGATGAAACTAGATAGCGCACACTCAACGATTTCATAGCACAAAATTGTGTCCTGTAAGGTACTTAGGTCGGGATCAAGCGATGGCCTCTACCGTGCGGGGTTAGGAATGCTACTTCAGTGCCAGCCACTTGTCTTGTGATGGTGCTATTCGAATGGCGCCGGAACGGTGTGTCGATCACTTGTTATTGCGTCTTGGTCAGTAAACCAAATACGTGTAAGATATTCAGGGGGGCAACGACTAACTGCGTTGCTCCCTTGATATGTCGTTTGTAAGTTTGTCAGCGGATTTATGTGACAGCAATTTATTTAATCTTTACAGGAGAATTATCATGGCAAATTTGTCTCAGTTTCTCAAGCGATCAATTGTTGGTGCTGTTATTACAACTGCTGCATTGGCATCCACTGGATGCTCGACGACGTGTCACAGCGGTCGCAACTGTGGCACATCAAAAAGCCAGTCAAAATGTGGTGCTAAATGTGGTGCTAAGAGCGGTGCTTGCAGCGCAAATTATTACCGTACTTGCAGCGCAAAATAATAAGGAATTGCTGATACTCAAAAAAGGGGGGCTACCCCCCTCGGAATTATCCGTGTTCTGAGCAGATTTCTTTGGAGCAGGTTTGGTGGGTGTAATGTGAGTTACCGATCAATGTTGCGTGTTATGGGTGATGCAGAATTTGCACACGTATACAGGTGTGCACAACGTAGCGTGCATGCTTGGGGCGATGCCACACAAAAGTATGGCTCCCTACTGCAAAATTGGATTAGTGGCAAAGAAGTACGCGAACATGAGCGCTATCCCGATCCGGATGTTTTGGATCGCCGTCATGGTTATCAGTTTTTTTACCACTCTCATCGGCATGCAACGGTCGAGCATGGTCACCTACATTTGTTCTATCACGCTACCGTTTCAGGGAATAGGCGCTACGTTAATGGAGAAATTAATCCATGGCAACGAACAGCCCCATCCCATCTTTTTGCTATAAGCCTGGATAGTCGTGGTCTGCCTGTAGGTTTATTTACGGTAAATCATTGGGTGACAAATGGCCACTGGCTTAATACTTCCACTATTTTAGCGGCGATTCAGCGTTTTCGTTTTCAAATTGAAGGCGAAAACTCGGTGTCGGCCGAGTGGCTCACCGGTTTCGTTGGTATGTACGTTCCTATCATCGAATATCTTCTGCATCAAAGGGACACGACACTGTCCAAGCTCGTCAAGACCCATGGCATGAAGGAATCGTTAGAGGATCAGCAACAAGAAGTATTGAGTGTAGTAAAAATTGATTGGTTGCACGATATCCAAGTGTTGGAAAAAGAGTGGGAGCGGCGCAAAATGCTTTGTTCGGGTTGATTCGGGTGAACCAGTTCGTTCTTTTACCTTAGAGCATAGTCACACTTGCGCATCACGTACTTCAGCCTGCCAGGAAGAAAATTATCTATTAACCTGTATGCGTTACATAGAACTGAATTTAATACGCTCAAATATGGTGCCTACGTCAGAGCACTATCAATGGTCAAGTTTTCATAAGAATGGGCGGGGAGAGAAAGACGTTCTTGTGATCTCCACAACTTGTATCAAAAACTGGGCAAAACAGAGAAAGTCAGACGAGCAGCCTATATGGCGAGAAGGGCGTGTTGACGACTATGCATTCGATCCTGAAGCAAGTGCCGCAAGTTGTGAGTGCAATAAACAAGCATCCAAAGTAAAACGTGCCACTACGTAAATCGGATAGCAGGAATGACTATCAGCATTGGACGTAAAACAGCTATGCCTGGTGAACGGGTTAACCGTCTCGTAATAGTCATTAGCTACATATCGAGAATGATGGTTTTAAGGTGTCTAAGATGTTGATATGTTTGTAATTATTAGGATATATTCGACCGATATTCTTTCCAGTAACGATCATGGATGCGAAGAGGAAATAAAGGAATAACACCCACTGCAAAGAGATAGAGACGCCTTATGAAAAATTCAAATCGATACCCAACGCCAGTGACTATTCCAAAGCTGACGCGACCTCCTACTAACTGGATGCACAAGCAGCAAAGATGAGCGACAATGAGGCCATTTGGGCACCGAACAACGCAAGAATAAAGTTGTTTAAAGACATCTCAACTTTAATTTAATTTAAAAGCTGGCTTGAGAAATAAAATCAGCAAGGCAAAGCGAGAATCACCAATCAATCACAGCGAATCAGGACAAAGTTGAATTACTTAGATTCAAAATCCTTCGTTCTGACTCATTCACGGATTGGAAAATACTGGAGAGTTTTATGTCACAAGGTTTATGCACAGCATGCGGCTATATGGGTGAGACGAAAACTATCACCAAAGGTAGTATTGATACCGAAATCATCCTTTGGTTTTGTTTCTTGATTCCGGGCGTCATTTATTCAATTTGGCGTTTCCGTTCTCAGCATGAAGTATGCTCAGTTTGTGATCAGGCGACGATCATTTCTGCGGACTCTCCCGCAGCCCAGAAAATCATTCGCGAGAATCGTGCAAAAGAGGTTGTCGCCCCAGTCCCGGATTTCAGGCCACCATCGAAAACAGCTATTAAAGCAGGCAGGGTGGTTGGTCGTTTCGTCAGTCGTTTTATCAAATGACCTTAGAGCAAGGTGATATGCTTATCAAGCATGATGTGATTCTATTTCTGCATTCTTTTCTGCAAGGAATTGATCTTTATTGCCGGCGATAATCATGATTAGCATGCCTGAATAAACGAAGGTAGAAAGCATGATAATCCCAATCACCACCGCCTTGAACATCTCAAGATGTTCAAATGATGTCGGAATCATCGTGAGCATCACAATGGAAAGTCCGCCCTTGATCCCGGCAAATGTGAGCACGCCCCACCAGCGAAAATTGATATCAACCATCTTGTTGGATTTGTTGGCGATCAAGGCAAACAGCCACATCATCACGCCACGAATAAGCGTGGTAGCCAGAAACATCACTAGAATCTCCATCTTGTATTTCCATAGCAGATTGATATCGATCATTTCCGCCATGGATACAAATAAAATCGTATTGGCCACCATCGCCAGCAACTGAACATCTTCCTTGGTACGCAAGTGCCGATCACGCTCCTCAACGGTAGCCTTGATTTGGCGTGGTACATTTCCTATAACGCTTGCCGAAGCTTTGCGAAACTGAGCTTCAAGTTTAGGCTTAGCTTCAACACGGTCGAGCTGGTTATTTTCTTCAGCAATGGCCTGAGTCATCACATGATTAACCGTAATCGTGGCAAAAATACAGGACAAAATGCCCGATAGATGCAGGTGCGAGTGTGCGCCTAGAAAATTTAGCAGAACAAAAAAATGCTCAGACAACTCGAAGGCGCCATAACCTGTGATAATCAGCACCATCATTTCGGCGATGCGACTTTCCGTTGTTTTCATGACAGACAGGCCCACAAAGCCGATCAGCATCCCGACCGCTACCGATCCAAGAATCACTTTACTGCTGGCCTCAGCCACGTAGAGAGCAGTGATCTCACCCCCGCCCAAAGCGAACAAGCCAACAAAGACAAACACGATCAACGCAGTCGCATCGTTAAGCAGGCTCTCACCTTCGGCGAGGACTTTCAAACGGTGAGGTAATTCAAATTTAGAGAAAATGCTGACTACTGAAACTGGATCGGTTGCCAGTACCATGGCAAACAGCACGATGACCGCCGCACTGGAAAGGACGTAATTGGCAAATAGCCAGCTGGAAATAGACAGTGCCATTACCACCGACAGGGCTACCGACACCACGGCCAAATAGAGCAAGCTTAAACCATGCTCTTTGAGATCAGACACTCTGATTTCCAGTGAATCAGAAATCAGCAGGATTGGTAGCAGAAAAATTACCAGAACCGCAAAATGCTCGGCATCAACCGTTAATACGGGTACTTGCTGAAAGGCATAATGAGCTACAAACGAGAGGGCAATCAATCCCAGCGGCGATGGAATTCTGAGCTTTTCCTCTAGCTGTAAAGCTAAAAATAAGATTCCGGCAATCATCAATAAAGTTGCAATCATTTGGCTTGTCTTTCCTCAATTTTGAACATTCAGCCGACATATTTGCATCACCCAAACGGTGGCACAGTTGAAACTGAAATAATGCAAACGCTTGCTTCAGATCGTGTCAAGCTTTTACGTTAAATCTGAGTTATCCACCAAATTTAACGTTAATACCCGTGAAGAATAGGAGATCGTTTTTCTTGAGTGGTGCTGATACAAAGCCGTCATAACGGTCTTGCAGCGTCAAACTCAAACTCAATGTTTTGTTCAAGGCCACCAGCAGGCTAGTGTTAAACGTGGCGCGGTTTCCGGTGTTGTTCAAACTGCTGTTTATCACCAGGCGTTGCTTAAAGCTGGTGATTTCACTCAGTTTGTGGGTCGATTCTTCACCGAATAGTAGCTCTGGTGCATTGAGGCTGGTTCTCATCCGGTTATTGATAAGTATTCCTGAACCGTTGTATTGGTCGGCCTTATAACTAGCTCCGCCAAAGATGTCTAATTGGTGATCATCGGTTTTTATTAGATGGTAGCCCAGGCCACCGCTGACCACACTGCGCAAGGCCAAAAGTTTGATTTGGTCATGGTTGAAATTAAGCCCACCAAATCCGAATACAAGCGACGAAATATTGTGGTCATAACGAGTGCTGGCAGCCCACTGATTGGCTGAGGTAGTGGTAATTCCATTGCTCTCAGAACGACTGCCAAGAATCTGACTAAACAATGTCAACTTGTCGTCCGACGTCACGCGTGCAGCATCAGCTGTAAGATTAATACTGCTGCTGCGAGTGTTGCCGGAAGAGATTGACAAGGCTGCCCCGCCACTTCCTCGCCATTTACCATCTGGTTTCGCATCGTCTGCCTGCGCGTTTCCCCAAGTTCCTATAATTGCCAGAAGCATTAGTGTTGCTGCACATATATTCATACGTTGTCTCCATTTTTTTCATTTAGCATTAAATTCATGAAGTATGCCCTAATGGCTTATCACGTCGCGTAACCAACTGGAATTCTGGAACGTTGCCTTGTTTGTCCAGCCCGGCATAAAGTGTCAGATCCAGGTGAGGATAGGGAATCTGAATGCCTTGCGCATCGAACTCGTTTTTCAGTAGCCGTAAAAACTCGCGTCGGACGCCCCATTGTTCCAGCGTGGCAGTTTTGAAGCGACAGCGTAGAATGACCGCCGAATCCGCCCATTCCTGCACCCCTGCGATTTCGATGTCATCGATTATCTTTGCGCTAAATGCCTCAGACGCACGCAACTTCTCGGAGACTTTCCGCATGATTTCGCAGACTTTATCAATGCTTTCGCTGTAAGCGATGCTGACATCAATCACTGCATAAGCATAACCGCGCGATTTATTGGTAACCGTGGTAATCAGTCCGTTTGGAATGTAGTAGACGCTTCCTTCATAGTCGCGCAGGCGGACATGGCGCAGGGTGACATTTTCCACCAAGCCGCTCTTGCCGCATATCTCGACCACATCGCCCTTGCGGATCTGGTTCTCCAGCAATAAGAAAAAGCCGTTGAAATAATCCTTGATCAGGCTTTGCGCACCGAAGCCTACTGCAAGACCTACCACCCCGGCAGCACCAAGGATAGGTGCGATGGAAATACCCAGCTCACTCAATGCCAGCATGCCTGCGACCAGCGAGATCACCACGGTGGATGTGTAGCGAAACACGCTCGATAGTGTTTCAATACGGCGCGTCTCTTCGGCTGAGTCTGCGCGCGAGTTCATGTAATTATGAAACACACGGATCAACCTACGGCTCAATTCCATCAAAAACCACGCCAGGATCAAGATAACAATGACGCGCAATAACTCTTTGGGAAGATGCAGGTATGTTAATAAAGTATCGCTATTCATGGCGTGCTCTCCGATTGTTAAAAATAAAATTTCTATCGCACACGTGCTGTCGTAAGTGTCTGTATAAACTACGTGAAAAAAAATTTAATCTGAACGGAAATTTTCTCTTCGTTCTATAGCAAATACTTGGTCTGAAAAGATTTCAAACTGATAACAGGCCTGCATTTTAAAGCAAGTTGCGACCCACTCTCGCAATTTCCAGATAGCACGGATATTCAGAGGGTAGATTGGGGTCGACTTAATCTGTCACCTCACGTTTCGGTCTGCCACGCGGCAGTGGCATTGCCTGTCGTCCCTTGAGTGCCAACACCTTCGTGCCAAAACGGCTATCACCCAAAGTTCACCCCTTGTTTGTTGCGTCACGGATTACCTCCACATCCGCTTTAGCAATCTGTGCGCGGAGCAACTGCCTATAAGCAGTGTAGTGGTCTAATAGAAACGTACACCTTAGGCCATGATGTCGACCGGGAGTATCATGAAACCCAAGGGGTCGATGCGCAAACGGGCAAGATGTGGGCCAAGGTTAAGAACTGGTTTGTCTACTGTGTGCACTTTGTCGCAGTTACCCACTATGAGATACCGCTGGCATTTGAAGTGATACCGGCATCGCACGGTGAATCCCCGCATTGCGACGACTAATTGCCAACCTGTATTGGGAGACCCCCACACTGGCTGCGCGTTGCCAATTTCAGTGCCGACCGTGGCCTGGATGCGGCAAAAACCAAGTCATTGCTGAGGGATGATTTTCAGATTTTCCCCTAATCGAGACAGCGCAAATGGCTCACGCAAGTTCAAAATATGAAGTCGAGCTAACATCGTGATATAGTTTGCACCCAAAAAAACCATACCGACTTACATCGGTGTCGCATCACATCAATCAACATACAAATCAGGGGGAAACATAGTGGCAGTTAAAACTCGACTTCATCGTAGCGAATTGGCGGTTCCGGGCAGTAATCTACGTATGCTTGAAAAAGCGCCAACAGCAGGTGCTGATGTGGTCTTTCTGGATTTGGAAGACGCGGTTGCGCCTGATGATAAAGAGCAGGCGCGCAAAAATGTCATAGCGGCATTAAATGATATGGACTGGTCGGCATGTTCTGTTTCGGTGCGAATCAACGGGCTCGATACGCATTGGTGCTACCGCGATATCGTAGATGTGATGGAAGCTGCCGGAGATAAGCTCGATACCATTCTGATTCCCAAAGTTAATAGGCCGGATGATGTCTATTTTGTCGCAACGCTGATGGAACAAATCGAGGCGGCAAAAAAATTCAAGCCAGTCAATATCCATGTGCTTATTGAGACAGCGCTCGGCATGGCAAATATCGAACAAATCGCTCAAGCATGTCCGTCCCGTATGGAGGCGATGGTATTTGGTGTGGCCGATTACGCTGCTTCTACTCAGGCACGTACGACCAATATGGGTGGTGCTAATCCTAATTGCTCCATACTTACCGATGCCGATGAAACTGGAAAACGGACGCGTCATTGGGGCGATCAATGGCATTACGCGTTATCAAGATTGGTAGTCGCTTGTCGTGCTTATGGTCTGAGGCCGATTGACGGCCCATTTGGTGACTTTAACGATCCGGAAGGTTTTCTGGCGGTTGCGGGCAGTGTAGCCGCATTGGGAGTTGAAGGAAAATGGGCCATCCATCCATCACAAATTGCCTTAGCCAACGAAGTCTTCACGCCCAGCGTGGCAGAGGTTAGCCGTGCCCGAAGCATTTTGGAAAACATGGAACAGGCCGCGCGCGAAGGCAAGGGGGCGGTTTCGCTTAATGGTCGCCTTATCGATGCGGCATCCATCAGGCAGGCGCAGGTTTTGGTAGCCAAGGCAGATCAGATACAGGCGGCTAAGCCTGGAGTTAAGTGAGTAATGTGCTATGAATATTCATGAATATCAAACTAAAGATTTGCTTAAACACTATGGCGTTCCTGTACCACCAGGGCGCGTCGTTCACACTGACGCGCAAGCAGCCACGGTTGCGGAAGAAATAGGGGGGACGCGTTGGGTTGTCAAGGCGCAAATACATTCCGGGGGCCGTGGCAAAGCGGGTGGTGTCCGTGTAGGCAGCAGCATTGATGAAGTAAGAGTAATTGCCAATGAAATAATTGGTAGCCTTCTGGTTACACATCAAACCGGGGTTGAAGGCAGGCTTGTCCGCCGTGTCCTCGTTGAACAAGCAAGCACTATTGTGCGCGAGTATTACGTTGGGCTGGTCATTGATCGTGCTACGCGGCGAATCACTTTGGTTGCCTCCGCTGAAGGAGGGGTGGACATAGAGGTGGTTGCGCAGCAAACACCGGAACGAATCGTCAGGGAGCTCATCGATCCAGCAGTGGGATTGCTCGATTTTCAATGCCGCAAGGTAGCCTATAAGGTCGGTCTGAAAGGTGCGTTATTGCCACAAGCAGTAAAGATCATGAAGGGTCTTTATCGCTGCATGCGAGACAATGATGCCATCATGGCAGAAATCAATCCGCTGGCTATTGTAGACAATGGCCAGTTGCTGGCACTGGATGCAAAAATGTCTTTTGATGACAATGCGCTGTACCGCAGACCGGCAATTTCCGAACTCCGGGATTTTGACGAGGAAGACCCAAAGGAGGTGGAGGCTACCGGACATGGCTTGAATTACATTGCATTGGACGGTGATGTTGGCTGCATCGTCAATGGTGCTGGCCTGGCAATGGCAACCATGGATGCCATTACTCTGCATGGTGGAAGACCGGCTAATTTCCTGGATGTGGGGGGCGGAGCCACACCGGAAAAAGTTGCCAATGCTTTTCACATCGTGTTGCAGGATCCTGCCGTTAAAATTATCCTTATTAATATTTTTGCCGGGATCAATCGCTGTGATTGGATTGCTACAGGAATTATTCAAGCTATGCGTGACCAGAATATAAAAATGCCGATCATCGTACGGCTGGCGGGTACGAATGTTGAAGAAGGAAGGGCTATCCTCAGTGCCTCTAAATTCCCATTTATTATAGCCAGTGATCTCAATGATGCCGCCGCAATAGCGGTTACTGAGGTAAACAATATTGTAAAAAAAGTGGTACCGCTAGAAAAGGAACATTCATGAGTGTGTTTTTAAACAAAGATTCGCGAGTAATCTTTCAGGGGTTTACCGGACAGCATGCCACCTTTCACGCCGAAGAAGCGATGAAAATTGGCACTAAGGTGACCGGTGGCGTGACGCCAGGTAAGGGTGGAACGCAACACTTGGGTTTGCCTGTATTTGATACTGTTGAGGAAGCAGTGCAGGCAACGGGCGCAGACGTTTCGGGTATTTTCGCTCCTCCTCCCTTCGCCGCCGATGCGATCATGGAAGCCATTGATGCGGGAATTAAAACGATAGTTGTCATCGCGGATGGCATACCTGTTCAGGATATGGTGCGTGTGGAGCGCTACCGGCTGGGCACCGACTCAATTATCATCGGTCCGAATACACCTGGCATTATTACACCGGGCGTAGGCAAGGTGGGCATCATGCCTTCTCATATCTACAGCCCGGGAAGAATCGGGATTGTTTCGCGCTCCGGTACACTAAACTATGAGGCTGTCGCCCAGATGAGCGAACTTGGCCTCGGCCAATCATCATCTATCGGTATTGGAGGCGACCCGGTAAATGGGACTGACTTCGCGACTGTACTAAAGGCATTTGAAGATGATCCAGATACCGATGCTGTACTCATGATTGGTGAAATCGGCGGCCCGCAGGAAGTCGATGCGGCCCGATGGGCAAAGAAAAACATGCGCAAACCGTTAATCTGCTATGTCGCAGGTTTATCGGCTCCCCTTGGTCGACGTATGGGCCATGCCGGCGCGATAATCAGCAGTGAGTCCGATACCGCAACCGCGAAAATTGACACGATGGAAGCACTGGGGATGTTCGTTGTACGTAATCCGGCCGACATAGGCGCTACGGTCTTACGCGCTATAAAATCGTAATCCAAGCACCACTAAAATACCGTTGTTCCCACCTTTCGATGAGCTGAAGTCGGTTTTGTTTTCGAACAGGTGGGAATCCAGAGGATTGAAGCTGACCCATTTTTAGAATGCTTGGGTTTCGACATGGGCATCACTTAGCTAGTGGTGCGTTCCAGCAAAACCATTACCGTTCGCGGTGAGCTTGTCGAACCGCTAGTCCCGCGCCAATACCGGCCTTCGACAAGCCCAGTCCGAACGGATTATTTGTAATTGTATTAATGGAACGACCTACTAGTCGATATTGATCTTCATAAAAATAGACAATGTTTTCTGCATTGTTCACTCGTCCTCGCCTTGTTCCACTATCGAATTGAAATTGGAATAAAATAGCGACTTTCACAAATCACGCCGGTTTTGTCACATGCTCACATTTCAGCAAATCATCCTGACGCTACAGCAATTCTGGGACAAGCAGGGTTGCGCTCTGTTGCAACCTTACGATATCGAAATGGGCGCAGGCACTTTCCACACCGCCACCTTTCTCCGTGCGATCGGCCCGGAGCCTTGGCGCGCGGCTTATGTGCAGCCTTCACGTCGACCCAAAGACGGACGTTACGGTGAAAACCCGAACCGCTTACAGCATTATTACCAGTATCAGGTTGTGCTCAAACCTTCGCCTGACAACATCCAGGAACTCTATCTCAACAGTCTGCGCGCGCTGGGCATTAATACCGGTGAGCACGACATTCGCTTTGTGGAAGACGATTGGGAATCACCCACGCTGGGTGCGTGGGGTTTGGGCTGGGAAGTTTGGCTGGATGGTATGGAGGTGACGCAGTTTACTTATTTCCAGGAAGTTGGCTCGCTGTCCTGCCGCCCGGTACTGGGCGAAATCACTTATGGACTGGAGCGTTTGGCGATGTATTTGCAGGACGTGGAAAACGTATATGACCTGGTGTGGGCCAAAAACGACAACAACATCGTGACGTATGGTGATGTATACCACCAGAACGAGGTGGAGCAATCCAAATACAACTTTGAACACGCCAACGTCGAGATGCTGTTTCGACACTTCAATGAATATGAAGCCGAGGCCAAGCGCTTGATCGCCGTGGAACTGGTATTGCCCGGTTACGAGATGGTGATGAAGTGCTCGCATAGTTTCAACATGCTGGATGCGCGCGGTGCTATTTCGGTGACCGAACGCGCGACTTACATAGGCCGCGTGCGAACATTGTCCAGGCTGGTGGCTCAAGCTTATTACGACTCGCGCGAGGCACTTGGCTTCCCGATGTGCAAGACCGGGGAGACAAAACAATGAAACAGACTTTATTGATTGAGCTGCTAACCGAAGAGCTTCCGCCCAAGGCGCTGGAAAGTCTTTCCACTGTTTTTGCCAACGAAGTATTGACTGAGCTGCGCGAACAAAAACTGGCGGATGAAGATAGCATTTGCACGCCTTTCGCTACGCCACGTCGGCTGGCCCTGACCATTACGAATGTAGAATTACAGCAGGCTGATCGTGTGATAGAACGCAAAGGCCCCGCAGTAACTGCCGGAGTGGATGCCGAAGGCAAACCCAGCAAAGCGCTGGAAGGTTTCATGCGCGGTGCAGGCGTGACTTTTGAAGAATTGCTGCGTAACAATGACGGCAAGACGGAATATTTCGTCGCACGCATAGAGAAAAAAGGCCAGCACCTGGATGCCTATTTGGCCGACATCATTACTCAAGCTTTGAAGAAATTGCCCGTCCCCAAACTGATGCGCTGGGGCGACTCTGACCACCAGTTTGTGCGTCCCGTCCATGGTTTGATTATGCTGCATGGGGATCGCATCGTACCCGGCGAGGTATTGGGGCTTCAGAGCGGGCGATTAACACGCGGTCATCGCTTCCTGCACACAGGTGAGATGCCGGTCGTATGCGCAAATAGCTATGAAGAGGCATTGTTGGCACAAGGCAAGGTTATCGCCTCTTTTGAAAAGCGCCGCACCCGAATTGATGAACAACTTAAAGCCAAAGCGCTTGCACTTAACGCGCGCATTAATCCGTCCGATGGCCTGCTGGATGAAGTCACGGCGCTGGTGGAATGGCCGACGGTTTATGTTGGAGAGTTCGAGGCGGAATACCTTGAAGTGCCGCAGGAGTGTCTGATACTCACCATGCAGCAGAACCAGAAGTACTTTCCGTTACTGGATAGCGACGGCAAGCTGCTCAATAAGTTTCTGCTTGTTTCCAACATGCAGGTGGACAATCCCAAACATATTATCGATGGCAACCAACGCGTGGTGCGTCCACGCCTGGCCGATGCGCGTTTCTTCTTCAACCAGGATCGCAAACAGACGCTGGAATCGCGCGTCGCTGGGCTGGGCAACGTGGTCTATCACAACAAGCTGGGCACACAATTGCAGCGCGTCGAGCGCATAACCACCCTGGCTGGCGCCATCGCGCACCAGCTTAATGCTGAAAAATCGGTGGCTGAACTGGCAGCACGTCTAGCCAAGGCCGATTTGACCACCGACATGGTCGGCGAGTTTCCAGAACTGCAAGGCATTATGGGACGTTATTATGCGCTGCATGATGGCGAGGATCAGGTAGTGGCAGATGCTATCGCGGCGCACTACCACCCGCGTTTTGCCGGTGACACGCTGCCGCAGGGTGCTGTGGCTTGTGCGGTGGCGCTGGCTGACAAGCTGGATACACTGGTTGGCATTTACGGCATTGGCCTAGTTCCTACCGGCGACAAGGATCCATTTGGATTACGCCGTCACGCACTGGGCGTGTTGCGCATTTTAATCGAGACTCCGCTGGCATTGCCGCTAGATACACTATTGCAATTGAGCAAAGATAGTTTTACCGCTGAAAAAATGAGCGACAGTGTCGTGGGCGATGTACATGGTTTCATGCTCGAGCGACTGCGCGGTTATTTGCGCGAGCGCGATTTCTCTCCCGATGAAATTGAAGCTGTTGTGTGTCAAAATCCGACGCGTATAGATCTTGTGATACCACGCCTGGAGGCGGTGTGCGTCTTCCGCAAACTACCGGAATCGGCGGCACTGGCGGCCGCCAACAAGCGCATTCAGAATATTTTGAAGAAAACCGCCAAGGTAGAAGCCGCAGTACAGGCTGAGCTGTTGCAGGAAAATGCGGAGCGTAGCCTGTATGAAGCAGTGCAACGCCTTGGACCGCAGGTGGAAGCCGGAATGCAGAAACAGGATTACACTGCCATGCTCACTTTACTGGCCTCGGCGCGCACAGTAGTAGATGAGTTTTTCGACAAGGTGATGGTCATGGCCGAAGATCCTGCTGTGCGGAATAATCGTCTGGCCTTGCTGAAGCGACTGGGTGATCTGATGAATCAGGTCGCTGATATCTCCAAACTGGCAGCCTAATAATGGGGGGCACCAATGAAGCTCATCATCCTTGACCGCGACGGCGTTATCAATTACGACTCCCTTCAATTCATCAAGCACCCGAATGAATGGAAGCCTCTACCCGGCAGTCTTGAAGCGATTGCTCGCTTGGTACAAGCGGACTATCGCGTGGTGGTGGCGACTAATCAATCAGGTATAGGACGCGGTCTGTTCGATATGCTCACACTGAATGCTATTCACGACAAGATGCACAAAATGGTGGCGCAGGCAGCTGGGCGCATTGATGCAGTCTTTTATTGTCCACATACGGCGGAAGCCGACTGCGCTTGCCGCAAACCTAAAACCGGCATGCTGGAAGCAATTGCCAAGCGCTATAACATGAACCTTAAGGGCGTGCCTATAGTAGGCGATGCGTTACGCGATCTGGAATCCGCCGCCAAGATGGGCGCGCAACCGATACTGGTGCTTACCGGCAAGGGAGCGAAGACCCAGACCAAGGGTGGTTTGCCGGAAGGCACTCTGATTTACCGTGATCTGGCAGCAGTTGTTTCCACCCTGATTTAATGACATCTCTAAAAAATCTGAATTTTCCATTCCCGCCTGCACGGGAACAGCGATATTTTTAGAGCTCTCCTGATATGGTATTCATACGCTCTCTGATTTTTCTGCTGTTGCAAATCGTCATTACGCCGCTGTTTACGCTAATTGCGATACTCACCTTTCCGTTTCATCCGATTACACGCTATCGCATCATCTCTGGCTGGGCGCTTACCATGCTATGGCTGTTGCGCGTGGTATGCGGCATCCGCATGGAAGTGCGCGGTGCCGATAACATCCCGAACAAACCATGTCTTGTGCTGTGCAAGCATCAATCTGCATGGGAGACCATCGCACTACAAAAAGTATTTCCGCCGCAAGTATGGGTGATCAAACGTGAGCTGCTGTGGTTTCCTTTTTTTGGTTGGGGCCTCGCAATGACCAGCCCCGTTGCCATTAAACGTAGCGAAGGCCGCGAGGCAATCAAGCAGTTGCTGCGCCAGGGTAAAGAACGGCTGGCGCTAGGCTTCTGCGTGGTTATTTTCCCGGAAGGAACACGCATTCCTTTTGGTCAGCGCGGCAAATACAAAATCGGCGGTGCACTTCTAGGTGTATCCAGCGGTGTGCCTATCGTTCCTGTGGCGCACAATGCGGGCAAACTGTGGGGACGCGAATCCTTCCTCAAATATCCGGGCGTTATCACTATGAGCATAGGACCACCAATTGATCCTGCCGGTCTCAAGGCCGAAGAGATCAATCGGCGCGTGGAAGAATGGATCGAAACCGAGGTTACGCGGCTACCCTGATGCTTGATAAACTGCGCCGATTTATTACTCCAGTGGCCGTCGAACAACGCACAGTAGATCTGGTTGGCACCCGGATCACCTATACCCTCAAACGTACTAGCCGGCGCCGTAGCATAGGCCTGCGCATCGACAATCATGGGCTGACGGTCAATATGCCGCTGCGCGCCTCGGAGAAATGGCTGCACGATGTGTTGCAGAACAAAGCGCACTGGGTGGTAAAAAAACTTGAGAATTGGCAAGCAAAAAAGCCCATCCCGCCACAATGGCGGGATGGACAGCCCCTCCTTTTCATCGGCGAGACACTTACCCTGCGTGTGGTCGTTAGCTTGTTTGCGACACCACCGCTACTGCACGATGCGCAATTGTTCGTGCACGTCACAGATAATGCTAACGAAGCATTGATAGAACAGACTGTCATACAGTGGTTTCACCGCGAGGCAATAAATCTGTTCCAAGGATGTGTAGCACACTATGCGCCCCTGATGAACGTAGCACCGCGCATGGTGAAGCTTTCCTTCGCGCGCACGCAATGGGGCAGTTGCACCACACGTGGCGATGTGCGTCTGAACTGGCAACTTATCAAAATGCCGCTGCACTTGATTGATTACGTCGTAGTACATGAACTCGCCCACCTTATCGAGATGAACCACTCTACTGCATTTTGGCAGGTGGTCGAAATTGCCTGCCCCGATTATGCCAAGCGGCGTCGTGAATTAAAGCAGTGGCAGATTTCGCCGTCTTAGCAGGCTGAAAACTAGTGGTACGTTCCAGCAAAACCATTACCGTTCGCGGTCAGCCAAACGCAGGATGCTAGACAAGCCGCCTCCAAATATGTACAGTAACACGTACATATTTGGAGGCTAGTTATGGATGCGATTACCTATACCACCGTTCGTGCAAATCTCGCGAGTGCCATGGATCGTGTTTGCGACGATCACGAACCCTTGATCATTACCCGCAATGGAGAGCAATCCGTCGTGATGCTCTCGCTCGAAGACTACAAGTCGCTGGAGGAAACTGCCTACCTCTTGCGCACCCCCGCCAATGCCAGGCGCCTGCTTGCTGCCATCGCGCAGCTGAATGATGGAAAAGGCGTTGAAAGAAAGCTGGTGGAGTGAGGCTGATCTTCGCTGATGATGCATGGGAAGACTACCTATATTGGCAAAAACAAGACAAGCGCATGGTCGAGCGAATCAACAAGCTGATACGTGAGACACAGCGCGAGCCCTTTGCGGGAGTCGGCAAACCTGAACAATTGAAGCATGCCCTTGCAGGGTTCTGGTCACGCCGAATTACGGATGAGCATCGCATGGTGTATCGCATAGAGGGTGATGCATTGATGATCGCTCAGTTGCGTTTCCACTACTGAGACGCCCAATCGGGATAGAAAGAAGCCTCAAGTGCACAAATAAATCAAATATAATAAATGGGGTCACAAGTTAAATCGAATCTGCCCCCATTTTTCCTGGTCAAGAAGAAACCTACATGGAAATATATTTAGATGGATATCATCCAGTTAAAAAGGCCTTGTACAAAGCAGCCAGCTGGGGGCTATATCCAACCATATTTAGTGCTGTTGGTTTTGCTTATATAGGCGCACCAGCAAACATGCAGTCGCTTTTAAGGCATTATCTGCCAGTTGAATTGCGCGAACATATGCTGATGCTCTGGAGCACTGACGGCTGGTTAGTTGTATTGTTCGTTGTAACTATCTTCTGTGCAATATGGGGTGGTCTAGGTAGTCAAGCGACTGTACGCCTTGTCACCCGAAAGCATAAAGAGGTCATTAATGAAAATGATCAGTTAAAAGACGAATCTAATAGTAAAAGCATTAATTGCTTTAAACTGTTTTCTAACTATCTATATAGTTATGCAAAACGTTTTCAGCTAGGCCCAGATGAGAGGGTTAGTCTATATAAGTTAGATATGGATATGTTTTCTTGCATTGGTAGATATTCAGAGAACGAGGTTTTTAAATCTAAACCTAGCCGGCTTTACCGTAAAGACCAAGGTTGTATAGCAAAAGCGTGGGAGACGGGAAGTTATGAGGATGCTGATGCACCAGATCCAGAAGTTGATCTGAATGCATGGAAGACTTATAACATTGCAAGGTTTAATTTCACAAATGATCAAATTGCTAATATTCGAATGCATAGCCGGGCATTTTATGGGATAAGACTACAAAATTTACAAAACGTAACTGTTGCTGTGCTTATATTTGAGTCACTGAAAGTGAATGGTCTACAATTTGGAAAAATTAAAAAATTTTTCAAAGATCATGAGATACGGAATATTGTAAGTTTAATAGAATCTCTAGAAAGTCATATGCCTAGTCTGGAAGATGCAAGATCGGAGGGCTTTTAATGAAAACTAAGATATCAAATTTAATTAAATATATATTAAAAGAGTACCCACATAAGTCTGAACTTTCAGCGTCAAGGCTAACAAAGATGCTTTATCTTGCAGACTGGAAGAGTGCAATTGGAAACTCAAAGCAGATTACTGATGCGATATGGCACTTTAATCACTACGGGCCATATGTTGACGACTTTATAAAAATTGCCAAAGAAGACGAAGATATAGCGGTTCGACAGACACCGACTGTGTATGGAGGACACAAGCAGCAAGTGGAGCTAATTAATTCCTTTAGTGGCCATATTGACATTCCCGAATCTGAAAGAAAGATTCTAGATTTTGTTATTGATGCCACAAAAAATAAAAACTACGAAGATTTCATTAAGCTTGTTTATTCAACTTACCCGGTAGTTTCCAGCAACAAATACAATGACCTTGATCTAGTTAAAATGGCTGGTGAATACAACAGTATCGCAGAGAAAAGCACTAAGCAAGCGTAGTCTGGGCTAAGGTAGGTTGGCGCTGAGCTTGCGAAGCCCAACATCACAAGCAATTATTGCCACCATTGCCACCAGCGGACGGGGTCAGTTCTAACATTCAAACAAAATGTTGTAATGTTAGAACTGACCCAAATGCCATGCCATGTCGCCGTTCCATGCTAATTCTTCTCGGCTGCGATATCTTTCACAAGACTCGTCACATCAATAATCTTTTCCTTCTCCCTCATCTTGGCTTTCAAGTCGGGCAGCATAACGTTAAACACGACCATTGAACTGAAACGGCCTTGATTCTCTAACATTGAAGCAAGTGTCGCATTTATGGGGGTACCTCGGAAGCCGACGTATAGGTTGCTGCCTGACATCGTGATGTCGGTAGCAGATTTGTAGCCCAATCCCGCCTTAACGAGAACGATCTGCGTCACCTCCTTTGGAAGCTCGGCTGTTACGTCTACCCCATCTTCCGTATATATGTGGTACTGGATATCGTATGCATACAGCTGCATGGGAATGAAGAACGTCGAGTTGGGACTTTCTTTGAAGAGGATACTCACGTCGTCTTTGCAGTGTGTGGCGGCGATGTTCTTCACAACTTCCGAGAGGCTCACGTCTGGCAAGGTGACGAGCTTGCCATTGTTAAGTGCGAGCTGAACTTTATTGATCCTTGTGTACTTTGGATTCAGCGTGCCAAGCTCTGCCTTTTCCACTTTAACATCGAACGTTGCCGACGCGGTATCCGTTATGCCGAACGTCGACGTGTCGTTGAACTGGAGCTGCTTCGCCATATCTTCCTTTTTTATGCCGGTAAGCAGCGACGCCGAACAGGCAGTCTGGAAGTTCCCGTCGGGAGTAGATTGAACCAACGTGTACGGATGATCCAGATTATTCGGCGGTATGTAGACGTAAGGGATCTTCAATTTGTTTTTGACGAATTTCGAGTAATTCGCGCATCCGCCCAAAACGCTTACTGTACACAACAAAAGTACTGCCTTGATACCGTTCATTCTTCACCCCTATTTTAAATTGAAACAATCAACGATAAAAGCGCCTGTTGAGACCGCCTTCTTACCTCTCCCGATGAGACCCCAAGAGCGGGTACCCGTAATTAATTATATCTGATCAGAAGTGCATTATGAGCGCGACAATTAAAAATTAAAATAAGCAAAACCTTTATTTTTCAGGAATTACTTTCAAATACGTTACAGGTAAATTGGGGTCAGATTCGATTTAATCTTCAAGTTAAATCGAATTTGAACCCATTTTAGTTTCACTC
>CAWDCY010000023.1:0-20902 GCA_963800965.1 uncultured beta proteobacterium
GTTGCCATATATCGTGGAAGCCCTTGATGACGTGTTTTTCACTAAACCATCTGCGCCGCGATCTACGCGGCACTGTACGGGGAGCTGTATGCCATGGTGATTGGCTGGTTGTGCGGTCTGGACATGCCGAATGTCGTCCACGCGCATGGAGTTAAAACAGACGAGGGCATATTCCGAAGATGGTCAGTACCATGCCGGCCACCGGAGGTTGAAGGGCGGCTAATCCCGAGGTATTGGGAAACCAGTCACAACAAGGGTGTATATGACGTTCTGCGGCAAAAGGTTTCGGCCATGTCAAGCGGATCGGGCCGCAAAAGGGCCAGTCGATGGTTCGCTGTGCCAGTACTTGCTCAAGGGCTGTGATTTGAGCTGCTTCTCGCAAGAGGGACTGGATGTGATTGCGTGGAAACTGAACACCTGCCCATGACAGTTAACCAGGTTCAAGTGATCTGCATAGTTATTAATGTCGGATGCCTTTTATTTCAAGCTGCATCATAAATATATTACTATATTGCGTTTTTTTCGCTTGGGATTTGCTCCCCCCTGAAAATTGTTGTTAAGGAGAGATTTAATGGTGAGTTTACAGCCGCCACTGTGTGATTTCGGCCGGAAGGCTCATGAATTTAACTTGCTGGGTGTGGATGGGAAGCGTTACACCCCAGAAAATACATGCGGCAAGAATGGACTGTTAGTGATGTTTATTTGCAACCATTGCCCATATGTAAAATCTATCCGTGATCGCATAGTGCGAGATACACGCGAACTGCTGCAATATGGCATTAACAGCATTGCCATCATGTCAAATGATTCTGCAGAATATGCGGAAGACTCATTCGAGAATATGCAGAAAGTGTCTCAGCAATACGCTTATCCATTTCCTTATGTATGGGACGAGACACAGCAAGTTGCCAAGGATTATGGGGCAGTATGTACGCCAGATTTTTTCGGGTTTAATGCTCAACTGGAATTGCAATATCGTGGTCGACTAGATGCATCGCGCAAGGAGGCGCTGCCGGATGTGCCGCGTGATTTGTTCAATGCCATGGTGCAAGTGGCGCAAACAGACAAGGGACCGTTAGAGCAGATCCCCAGCATGGGTTGTTCCATTAAATGGAAAAGCGAATCATAAATCTGAATCTATTCCGCTGAATGGAGTATCGCCCATTGAGCTGAGGCGCATAAATTTTCCGTGTTTTGCGGCTGAAGTATTGACACAGAGACGATAGCGGACATGTTTTTCAGTAGCAAACCAAATTTAGCCGCATCGGCATGTCTGTCTCGTGCTGGGTAGCGTACCACGGTCAATATACGTCAGGCGGTTACAAAATGGAACATTATGAAAGGCGATTGACGTGCAGATATTGATACTCGGTGCCGGGCAAGTCGGTTCAACAGTGGCGGAGAGTTTGGTTGGAGAAGACAACGATATAACCATAGTTGATACTGACGCGGAAAAACTGCGTCTGCTGCAAGATCGCTTTGATCTGCGTACCCTGGTGGGAAATGCTTCCCATCCTTCTGTACTGGAGCAGGCCGGCATTGCAGATGTTGATATGTTGTTAGCCGTTACGCAAAGCGATGAGGTTAACATGGTGGCCTGCAAGCTTGCCGCCAGTCTGTATAACACCCCGACCAAGATTGCGCGTATTCGCGCCGCAAATTATCTGGAACATCCCGAAATATTTAGTACTGATAATTTTTGTGTCGATTTTTCCATTTGCCCAGAACAAATTCTTACTAATTACATCTGTAAATTGATTGAGTTTCCAGAAGCCCTGCAAGTGCTTGAGTTTGCTAACGGCCGGGTGTCCCTGGTGGCGGTCAAGGCGTTTGAGGATGGCCCTCTGATCGGACGGGAATTGCGTTACCTTCGTACACATATGCCTAATGTTGACACCCGGGTTGCGGCAATTTTTCGCCAAGACAGGCCAATTATCCCTGAGGGCGGCACGGTGATTAAGGCTGGCGATGAGGTTTTCTTTATTGCTGCAACTGGAAATATCCGCACGGTTTTAAAAGAGTGGCGTCATATGGATAAGCCAGCGAAACGCGTGATGATAGTAGGCGGTGGCAATATAGGGCGTAGGCTGGCGCGAGCACTGGAGCGTGATTATCAGATCAAGCTTATAGAAAACAACAAGAAAGCGTGTGAGCGCCTGGCAGGCGAATTGACCCATACGCTGGTGCTTTGTGGAGATGGGACTGATGAGAACCTGCTGGCATCCGAACATGTGGCTGATGTGGACGTATTCTGTTCTCTGACTAATGATGATGAAAACAACATTATGTCCGCGCTGCTAGCCAAAAAAGGGGGGGCGCGCAAAGTAATCTCATTAATCAACCGCAGTTCCTATGTCGAGTTGGTGCAGGGCGGGAAGATAGATATCGCACTATCACCGGCCCACGTAACTATCGGTTCTTTGCTGGCCTACGTGCGCCAAGGTGATGTGGTAGTCGTGCATGCGCTTAGACGCGGAGCAGCAGAAGCACTAGAGATGGTGGCACATGGTGAACGACATTCGTCTAAAGTTGTAGGACGGCGCATTGATGAGATTGAACTGCCGAAGGGCGCAACTATCGGCACGATTGTGCGTGGCGAGCAGGTGATCATGGGGCACCACGACACGGTGATTGAGGCGGACGACCATGTCATCGTATTCGTGATCAACAAAAAGATGATCAGCAAGGTTGAGAAATTATTCCAAGTCGGCATAGGATTCTTTTAATGCAACGCTCGCTGACCGTTATTCACGCGCTTGGCATGATGTTGATCATGTTCAGCGTCACATATATCTTGCCCATTTGTACATCGCTGATTTATCAAGATGGCACATTGATAAATTTTATCTTGGCGATGGTAATAACTCTTGCGGTGGGCTGCCTGATGTGGCTGCTTACGCGCCATAACAAAGGTGAGCTTTCTATCCGGCATGGCTATTTATTGGTAGTGATGATGTGGACGACGATGCCTGCTTTTGCCACTCTGCCACTATTGCTGCTGATCAATGGTCTGTCATTAACCGATGCCTATTTTGAAACGATGTCTGGCATGACAACCACGGGCGCGACCGTTTTGACTGGGTTGGACGCTTTGCCACCGGCCATCAACCTGTGGCGGCACGAATTGAGCTGGCTGGGCGGTATGGGTATTATCGTGTTAGTGGTGGCAATTTTGCCCCTGCTGGGCATCGGTGGTCGCCAATTGTATAAGGCGGAGACACCCGGCCCGATGAAGGATGCTACCCTTGCCCCGCGCATTGCCGAAACAGCACGTAATTTGTGGCTGGTATATTTCTGCATCACGGCAGCTTGCATCGTATCGCTAAACATGGCGGGGATGTCTTGGCTAGATGCTATATGTCATGCATTTACTACGGTAGGGTTGGGAGGATTTTCCACGCATGACGCTAGCGTGGGTTATTTCAACTCTTCCATGATTGAATTCGTGATGATTATATTCATGCTGCTGTCAGCAATGAATTTCGCGACACATTTTCTGGTATGGCGAAAAAAAACGTTGGCGCTCTATTTGCGTGATACAGAGAGCCTCAGCTCTATAATACTGTTGCTGGTAAGCTGTCTGGTCATTGGTACATTTTTATGGTGGCAGGGTGTATATCCGAGTTTCTGGACAGCACTGAGGTATGCTAGTTTTAATCTGGTATCGATTGCGGCTAACTGTGGTTTTTCCAGTGCGAATTATAACCTTTGGCCAATATTTGCGCCGCTGTGGATGCTATTTTTAAGTTGTATTTCTGCCAGTTCCGGTTCTGCCGGTAGCGGCATTAAAATGATCCGCACGCTCATTCTAATAAAGCAGGCAGGGCGTGAATTCCTCAAGCTATTGCACCCGGCCGCGGTCAATCCATTAAAAATCGGCGGTCGTGTAGTGCCCGACAACATAGTGTTCTCGGTGCTGGGCTTTATCTTTCTTTACTTCATGAGCATAGTTGCATTGACCTTTGCGCTCGTTATAAGTGGGTTGGATTTTGTATCTGCTTTTTCTGGGATAATTGCTTGCATCAACAATGTTGGCCCTGCTTTGGGGATATTGGGTCCGGCAAGCAACTATGGGATATTGAGCGATTTTCAGACTTGGGTATGCACTGTGGCCATGCTGATCGGGCGCTTGGAAATAATTACCGTGCTGATTATTTTTACCCCGCATTTTTGGCAGCGGTAACCTGATGTTTCATAAATTCTGTGCGGGCAACACGCAAATTTATGAAACATTTTTGTTGCTCGTGAGGTGTAAATGCATGAAACATGACCAGTTAACAAGGAAAATATCCATGCGACATCTTCCGTCTGTAATGAGCAGTGGTTATGTGGCCAGGAACAGGGTAATGCACTGCCTGACTGCCTGCTGAAGAAAATTCATAATTGATTGTTTTGCTAACGTATTACTAGATAGCTAGGGCTAATGATGATATTGCAGAAACCTGTTGTTTTGCTATTTGGCAAGAATGGCCAAGTTGGCTTCGAACTGCAAAGAATATTGTCGCCTTTTAGCTTGGTGCATGCCTTTGGCCGACAAGATTGCGATTTGGCTAATTTATCTCAAGTAAGAGAAATTGTGCGTCAGCTGCGGCCCGATATTATCGTGAATGCTTCGGCATACACCGCAGTAGATAAAGCCGAGAGCGAACCACAAATTGCTCACCTGATTAATGCCGCTGTACCCAGTGTGCTCGCAGAAGAAGCCACCTCTGTAGGTGCACTGATCGTGCATTATTCAACTGATTATGTGTTTGATGGTATGCAGTCCGGGTGGTATGTAGAAGACGACATCCCTAACCCTCAGTCGGTTTATGGAACAAGCAAACTTGCGGGCGAATGCGGAATTGCAGCGGCTGGTTGCCGCTATTTGATATTCCGTACCAGTTGGGTATTTGGCGCGCATGGTGGAAATTTCGCCAAGACGATTCTTAGGCTTGCGAAGGAACGGGAATCTCTCAGCGTAATAGCTGATCAGCATGGTGCTCCGACATCGGCACATTTAATTGCGGATGTTACCGCCCAGATTATTGCCCGATACTGGAATGAAGTGAATCGAGAAAGCTTTCCTTATGGCATCTATCATTTGGTTGCTGCTGGTGAAACAACTTGGTACGATTATGCAAAATACGTCATCGCTTATGCTGAAAAGATAGGAATCAACTTACGTTTAAAGTCGACTGCAATTGAAGCAATCCCCAGCATCGCCTATCCATTACCTGCACCACGTCCGTCCAATTCCAAGCTTGATTGTGGGAAACTGCGAAAAACATTTGGCCTGATTCTCCCAGATTGGCACCAAGACATGGCACATGTATTGGAGAAAATTATGACTGCTTAAGTATTATGTCTCAGTAGAATTCAATGGCAATAATTATTAAATTACAAGCAATGGTGGAATAAGTCTTCTGACGAAAAGTGAAGTGGGGTGGGTATTCGTTAGTAGTGTTGGCTGACCTTAGATACCTCAATCGTTAAGCACCAAATTATTCGCCATTGCGCACTAAGCGCACCCGATAGCCAGCGCTGTTATGCTCCGAGCCGTAATCCACATAGCCATAATCGAAATTGACTCCCCAAGCATAAGAAGACTCACCAGCTGCGGGCGGAGCCGACCAAAAAGGAGATCCTGGCGTTCCCGGAAAGGCGACCGTATCAATCGCTGGGTTACAGCAGCTGGGATCCACAATGCCTGACAGCTCCTTTAGACTGGGGAGGCGCCAAGGTTTGCCACTGGTTAAGGCTTCGTTTTTAGCCCAACTTTGTGCCTGATCTGAGTTAAAAGCGGTCGCGTTCCCACTACAGTCATTGTTGATGATCTTCATGCCTTCTGCGCAGCGCCGCCAGATCAGACCGGTAGTGTTGTCCGTGACTTCATTACCGTCCGTCGAAATTACATATCGTGACTGGGTTGGTGTATTCGGGTTGTCTAGCGAAGCCACACCGTCTGCCAGTGGCAGGGGGGTAACGGTTTTCATGATTATGCTCCTGGCGTTAGTTAAAAATAGATTCGTACATCCTACTCTGGCTATTAAAAAAACTAAAAATAATTTTTCGTCGCTTTTAATTTTAGCAGTAGTGTCCGGTTAACTGAAGGGGTGAATCGCTAGATGCCATGACTGCCGGGGGATTTCGAGCAATGTCAATGAATGACGACTCCGGTTCAAACGGCTAAAGGCGGCTGCCGCAGCCTTCTGGTTTTCCCTCAGAGTCTGCAATGAATATTGGAAGACACTATTCGCACAGCTCATGGATCTTCTTTTCCGTAAGTCCTCCATCGCACCGCCTATCACATGATTAGGTGATCGCTAACATAGCAAGACTGTAAAACCGAGAGAAAATGCGAGGTAGTCTACAGACAGCCCTCTTTGGGTGTAAAACGGATTGGCACGCGATACATATTAAACGTGCACAAAATATACGCAAACACTTCACATCTTGTCTTTTTTTAGTTAGGATGCATTCTTAACCTCTGTGGCGCATCTTCACTCAGTTTCACATTAAATCAACTGTATCTTTAACTTCTAAATTATAAAGCGAGATTATTCATGAGTGAGCACATCCGTTATGTTACTGACGCCACCTTTGAGGCTGATGTACTGCAAGCACCGCTGCCCGTGCTGGTAGATTATTGGGCAGAATGGTGTGGCCCATGCCGCAGTATCGCTCCGATTCTGGAAGAGATCGCCAAGGAATATGCCGGGCGGATGACTGTAGCCAAAATGAATGTAGATGAAAACCAGCAAACTCCACAGAAATATGCTGTTCGTGGTATTCCCACGCTCATGCTGTTCAAGAGCGGAAATATCGCAGAAACCAAAGTCGGCGCGTTATCAAAATCGCAGCTCACCGCATTTATTGACAGCCATATTGAAATCGTTTAAAGTCATCTACCAGCGATTTTAATTGCTGGTAGATCCTGCTGTACCATACTCACAAACCCTGATACTCAAGATAGTTAATGCAAGCGGCATTCCGCGCGCAAACCGTAATGCCTCCCTGAGCAGGTTCCTTTAACTTCGTAATATCATCATCCTTATATGCATTTATCTGACCTCAAGACCAAACACATCACTGAGCTGGTGGGTATGGCAACAACAAACCAGATCGACAACGCTAACCGCATGCGCAAGCAGGATCTGATTTTCGCTTTGCTAAAAAACCAGGCAAAAAAGGGCGAGAGTATTTTCGGCGAAGGTACACTGGAAGTGTTACCTGACGGATTTGGCTTTCTGCGCTCGCCGGACATTTCTTACTTGGCGGGACCGGATGATATCTATGTTAGTCCAAGCCAGATCCGTCGTTTCAATCTACATACCGGAGATTCGATCGAAGGTGAGATTCGCACCCCCAAAGAAGGAGAACGTTACGTTGCCTTAGTAAAGGTGGATAAGGTTAATTCCGAGGCTCCGGAAAATACGAAGAACAAGATACTGTTCGAAAACCTGACACCACTCTTCCCAACAAAGCAAATGACACTGGAACGAGATATCCGTGCCGAAGAGAACATTACTGGCCGCATCATTGATATCGTCGCTCCCATTGGTAAAGGTCAGCGCGGGTTGCTGGTAGCTTCGCCAAAATCTGGCAAAACTGTGATGTTGCAGCACATCGCCCATTCCATTGCCGCAAACAACCCAGATGCACATCTGATTGTTCTGTTGATTGACGAACGTCCCGAAGAAGTCACCGAAATGAGCCGTAGCGTGCGCGGTGAAGTGGTCGCCTCCACCTTTGATGAGCCTGCTACACGCCACGTCCAAGTCGCTGAAATGGTGCTCGAAAAAGCTAAGCGCTTAGTTGAACATAAGAAAGATGTGGTCATCCTTCTGGATTCCATCACGCGGCTGGCGCGTGCCTACAACACAGTTGTGCCGTCTTCCGGCAAAGTGCTTACTGGCGGAGTTGACGCTAATGCCCTGCAGCGCCCTAAACGGTTTTTCGGAGCGGCTCGCAACGTTGAAGAAGGCGGCTCACTTACCATTATCGCCACGGCGCTAGTGGATACCGGTTCTCGCATGGATGATGTGATTTACGAAGAATTCAAGGGTACCGGTAATATGGAAATTCATCTCGATCGACGCATGGCAGAGAAACGTATCTACCCGGCCATTAACATCAATCGTTCCGGTACTCGCAGAGAAGAGTTGCTGATTAAGTCGGATCTCCTGCAAAAAATTTGGGTATTGCGCAAACTACTCTACCCAATGGATGAGTTGGAATCAATGGAATTTCTACTGGATAAAATTAAAGCGACTAAGAACAACGCTGATTTTTTCGATTCAATGCGCCGCTAATACTTCAAAAGACTTAGTCCTCAAATTTTTATGCCATGCGGGCTCAGCCTAATCGAGACCCTAAAAAGGCCTCAAGTTATTAATACTGCATAAATGAGGCTGTTTTAATATAGCTTACAGCTTACTTCCCGAGCTCACTGCTGAGCTGACTTGAAATCCGATTAGCGTTCTTCAGGCCTACTGAATATTCTCTCCTTGGGCCGAGGGAAATTTGCTTTTACGTCTACGGTATCAAATAGATTACAGCCTTTGCGCAGATTATCTTCTTCCCGCTCCAATGCAAAAGCAGCCATCATCTTTGATGAATGGGTAGCCAAAACAATCGTTAATCCAGGGAATTGTTCCTGTGCCATTTTTTTAAGCTGAATAAGAAGTCGATGTTGCCTGTCTTCGTGTAAATGTGCTTCAGGTTCGTCAATCAGCAAAATTGTGTTGCGCGTCATATATGCGCCGAGTCGCACAAACAACTGCACCAGACTTTTTTCCCCGTTGCTGAGTGAGTCGAGTCGATGCGAATTTCCGTTGCGCACGACTTCAACCTCATGCGGATCTTTACGAACATCCTTGATCGCGGTAACAGTATCGGCAAAAACTCGCTCATTGACTAATTTTAGCGCGCGATCAAAGCGTCCGTCATCAAGCCACTTCAACCAAACCAATAGGTTGTCGAGCGAGTCACGCCAATCGCCGCTTTCTGTGCCAAAAGAGTACGAAGGCGCGTAATTCCAGTCCACAGGGGGAACAATGGCGCGATGCTGATCCGGATTAACTGGCACAATATTACGATAGGCCGAAAAATAAATGACCGTGGGCCAGTCCAGCATGCTTTCTTCAAAGCCACCAATTTTTTCACCCGTGGCTGCATCAATACCTGAAATAAAGTTTGTAATCCATTTGTCATCCAGACCAATTGTTGACCAAGCTTCCGCTTCATTGCGGCAGAAACCAAAACGATGCCACTGTTGTGCCCCCACTTTTTTCAGTGCTTCTTCGTCCCACTGACGCAAGCTATTTCTTACCTCCAGCTGGCCAGCAAGCAGAGATAACACAGCAACTTGTTCATGGCCATCTTCATTGTAGTGAATACGAAAATCCAATTGCACCCGCCCTGGGCCACGATCCAAGTTTTCCAGATCAAACGGCGCGTCGAAGGGGCGGTTATGAGCTGCGGCTAGATCCTGTGGTTTGGTAAAACCTGTCATTCCCATTAAGGCAGGAAACAATTCCAGTATCGTTGTCTTGCCTCGGCCATTTTTGGAGTGGAGCATAAAAAAATTGCATGACTCCACATTGTTATCGGTGAAGTTTATTGCTTCCGGTTCTGTCTGGAATGGACCAATACGGTCTATGGTCAGCCACAACGGCGTAAATTCATATATCTGGAAGTTGTCCATTGATTGTTTTCTCTTTGTGGCGATGGCGATGACCTGCACGATGTTATAGTCATTCAGCAAGATGCCATGCACGCGAGCTGTTGGTTGGCCCAAGAGCCGCCAGCATTCGCCCGTTCACGGCAAGCTTCCCGTACCGGACTCATGGGAAAAACGAGAAATATTCTAGACTAAAGAAGATTGCTCAGTCAAGGCGAAGTCAGATCGAGTGCCAAGATGGATGCAAGGATTAGTGGGTATGCTTGTTAATATGCAGACTCACATCACGATGAAACTGTTGAGCAGTGGGGTTGGTATTAATCGGATCGAATATCGCGTTGGAGTACTTGAAATTTCTACCATCTGCCCAATCTACCAGTTAATAATTTTCATTATAAGGAGTCATTATGAGATTCGAAAAATTTACGACTAAGCTGCAGCAGGCGCTGTCCGATGCGCAGAGTTTGGCTGTGGGTGGCGACAATCAATTTATTGAGCCGCACCATTTACTGCTGGCGTTGCTCAATGATGCTGATAGTGGCGCGGCCTCATTACTTGCGCGCGCAGGCGGTAATGTCGTCCCTTTAAAAGAAATGTTGACGCAGAGTGTGGAGCGTCTGACCAAGGTTGAAGGGCATGGCGGCGAGGTGCAGGTGGGGCGTGATCTTGCTAACTTGTTTAACCTCGCCGACAAGCAAGCGCAAAATCGCGGCGACCAATTCATCGCTTCAGAGATGTTTTTGTTAGCTCTAACGGAAGACAAGGGTGAATGCGGGCGTCTATTGAAGCAGCACGGTGTGGTTCGTGCGGCGTTGGAACAAGCTATCAATGCGGTGCGTGGTGGGCAAAACGTGGGTAGCCAGGAGGCTGAAGGTCAGCGTGAGTCGCTGAAGAAATACACTGTGGATCTTACCGAGCGTGCCCGTCAAGGCAAGCTGGATCCTGTGATCGGACGTGACGATGAGATCCGTCGCGCTATTCAGGTACTGCAACGCCGCACCAAAAATAACCCGGTTCTGATTGGTGAGCCGGGCGTGGGTAAGACCGCTATCGTGGAGGGTTTAGCGCAACGTATTGTCAACGAAGAAGTACCCGAATCTCTGAAAGGCAAACGCGTGTTGTCGCTTGACATGGCGGCACTACTGGCCGGTGCGAAATATCGCGGCGAATTCGAAGAACGCCTGAAGTCTGTGCTGAAGGAAATAGCCATGGAGGAAGGACGCATCATCGTATTTATTGATGAGCTGCATACCATGGTCGGAGCAGGCAAGGCTGAGGGTGCGATGGATGCAGGCAACATGTTGAAACCAGCGCTGGCGCGTGGCGAGTTGCATTGCATCGGCGCTACGACGCTGGATGAATACCGCAAATACATTGAGAAAGATGGCGCGCTAGAGCGTCGTTTCCAAAAGGTGCTGGTGGATGAGCCGTCAGTGGAAGCAACCATCGCTATCCTGCGCGGATTACAGGAAAAATATGAGTTACACCACCGTGTGGAGATTACCGATCCGGCTATCGTGGCAGCGGCAGAATTGTCGCACCGCTATATTACCGACCGATTTTTGCCGGACAAGGCAATTGATCTGATAGACGAAGCTGCCGCGCGCATCAAGATGGAAATTGATTCCAAGCCGGAAGTGATGGACAAACTTGACCGGCGACGGATTCAATTGAAAATTGAACGCGCAGCAGTGAAGAAGGAAAAAGACGAAGCATCAAAAAAACGTATGCAGCTTATCGAAGATGAGATTGAAAAGCTGTCGCGTGAATATGCCGACCTGGAAGAAATTTGGAAGACAGAGAAAGGCTCTGCAGATGGCACTGTGCAAGTAAAGGAAGAAATAGAAAGTATTCGTGCCGAAATTATTCGGTTGCAGCGCGAAGGAAAATTGGAAAAAGTAGCCGAGTTGCAATATGGCAAACTCCCACAGCTCGAAGCGAAATTGAAAGAGGCGAATCAGGCTGAAGCAACCAAGCCCAAGAATCGTCTGCTACGCACGCACGTTGGTGCGGAGGAAATTGCAGAAGTAGTGAGTCGTGCCACCGGCATTCCCGTTTCCAAAATGATGCAGGGCGAGCGTGACAAACTGCTGCAGATGGAAACCAAGTTGCACGAGCGCGTGGTCGGACAAGACGAGGCGGTACGCTTGGTGTCAGACGCAATCCGTCGCTCGCGTTCTGGGCTGGGGGATCCTAACCGTCCCTACGGATCGTTCCTGTTTTTAGGACCCACAGGAGTAGGTAAGACCGAATTATGCAAGGCGTTGGCTGGGTTTTTGTTCGATTCAGAAGATCACCTCATCCGCATCGACATGAGCGAGTATATGGAAAAGCATTCCGTGTCGCGTCTGATCGGTGCGCCGCCAGGCTATGTTGGTTATGAAGAGGGCGGTGGACTGACCGAGGCCGTCCGGCGCAAACCGTATTCCGTCATATTGTTGGACGAAGTGGAGAAAGCGCACCCGGATGTGTTCAACGTACTGCTGCAAGTGCTGGATGATGGCCGCATGACCGACGGACAGGGGCGTACCGTAGACTTCAAGAATACAGTGGTGGTAATGACCTCAAACCTTGGCAGTCAAATGATCCAACAGCTATCTGGCGATGATTACCAAGTAATCAAACTGGCGGTGATGGGCGAGGTAAAGAGTTATTTCCGTCCTGAATTCATCAACCGCATAGACGAAGTGGTGGTGTTCCATGCATTGGACGAAAAGAATATAAAGGCTATCGCGCGCATTCAGTTGGGCTATTTGGAAAACCGTCTGGCTGCAATGGATATGAAACTGGAAATTACAGATGCTGCCCTAGCGGAAATCGCCACTGCCGGTTTCGATCCTACTTATGGCGCCCGACCGCTTAAACGCGCCATCCAGTCGCAACTGGAGAATCCGCTCGCCAAACAGCTTTTGGAAGGCCGCTTTGCTGCTAAAGATACTATCAAGATTCATTGCTTGGGTGGGGTAATGAGGTTTGATAAAGGTTAAGGTCATATAGAAAGGTTTTAGTATCGAACGGTAGTGACAGGCTCTCGCCCTGAGCCACTTGGTGGTGTCGCACACTGGCTTTGTGGCGCATGGGCGCGGATACCTGAAGACGGAAATGAAAGAGCCATAAACGTACTGTGTACAATATTTGTAGCGTCTGCACGCACAGCAAACGTTCCGGCGCAATTGAGGGACGGCCTGAATCCGAGTGCATCTCTGCAAATACTTGTCTCTCCCAACAGGGGCAACATCCACCCTCTTGCGAAAAGTAGCAGCCTGAATACAAACATTCAGGCGCCAACTAGCTTGACAATCACCCTGAGTGACCGGTGACTCCTATTTCCTTATGATTATCAACCTACCGCAGTGATGGCGCTGAGAGCTGAGAACGAATGGCTTCCTCATTCTGAATGTGCGTGACTTAGCGCTGGTAGCTCACACTGAAAAATAGTGTTCGCCCCGGTAATGGATAGGCGTTATATTTACCCGGAGTAAATTGGCTGCTTACAGCATAGTTAAAATAATTTCGGTCAAACAAATTGTTCACTGACGTGCTTAATTGCCAAGGGCCTGTTTTATGTACAAGTTTAATATCCGCAATCGTGTATGAGGGAATCTTTATTCCTAAAGTATTCGCCTCGTCATTGTCCATGAATTGTTCGTCAACATAAGTGACAGATGAATTCAATAGTGTTTGTTCAGTTATTGCCCATGCTGCACCCAGATTCAACTTGTGGCTAGGGACTAACGGCACCTTCTTACCTGCAATATTAACGTTAGTTTGCGTGAATGCCCCACCTGGAAAAACTCCGCTTAAAAATTTTGCGTCGATATAAGTGTAGGCTGCGGTTAATGCGAGCCGGGGTAGTGTCTGCCATTTTCCAGATAATTCCAAACCCCTGCGTCGTGACGGTGGCAAGTTAGTGTTGCCAATACCCGTAGTAAAAGGATCAAGATGGATTTCATTATGAACCTTGTTATTAAACAATGCTGCCCGCCAGTTTCCCTCATGGATACGCTGTTCCATACTGAATTCCACACTATCTGACGTCTGGGGACGCAGGAACTGAAATTGATTTGCAAAGGCTGGCGATGATTCGTAAATTTCATCTACATTTGCAAAGCGGAAGCCACGCCCAACTTTCCCGTTTAATGCCAGTCCACGATCAAGTTGATGGCGCAGACCGAGTTCGTAAGCATTTTTTGATGCCTTAAAAGAACCCGGTGTAGCAGCAGAGCCAAATGACGCACCAGGGGCAGTTGCGTTGTAAATATCATTCGCGTCTATAGAGATACGTTCATTACGCACTCCGGCCAACAGGGATGTTGCTTGTGATAAATGCGTCGTATTTTGTAAATACAAGGCGCTATTTTGTTGGGCCATGGATATTTGGTTAATTGGCTGTCCAATATTCGCTGCAGCGTTCGAGGTATGCAAGTCATAATTCCAGCGGTACACATCAATACCCGCTACCAAGGTGCTATCCCCACCTAATGAATGCGGAACTTTGATGCGAGGTGTAAGCGAAGTCACGTTCAAATCGCTATCGCGGTAATTAGGGAAACCATTAAAATCAAAATAGGATTTTTGATTTTTGGTGCGGCGCGCGACGCCCACATTCACATCCGCACCGAAAAATCGCTGCTGCCATTCAAGCGCAACTTGATTGCCATCGCGGCTGGCATAGTCCAGCGGGGTGGCAGCGCCACGCGGATCAGTCGCCACCAGGTTAATGCCGGCACTCGGTTGCACCAGCCGCGCGCCGGGCAGGCGAATGTCCTGCCGATCGATCCCAACTTTTAATGCCAGCTCGCCCGCGCCCAACATCCACCGGGTATTTGCCTGCACATTGGTTTGTTCGTTGCGGTTGTTCGCACGGTATCCATCAGAAACTAATTGATTAGCTGTAAAGTCAATTCCTGCTTTACCAGAGAAATAATTAGCATTTGCCTGCACCTCAGCCATACCATAACTACCTGCTTTCACACTGACTTGACCTGTCGTGCCCGCATGCGTGGGGGATTTGGTGATGATATTGATTACGCCGTTAGTTGCGCCATCACCGTACAACACAGCACCACTGCCACGCATAATCTCAATGCGCTCAATCGAAGCGAATGGGATGGCCGACCATTGAACCCCTGAAAGATCAGCGTTAGTAATGCGTCGACCATCCAGCAGAATGAGCGTATTTTGTCCGGCAGCTGCGCCAAAACCGCGTAAATCAACCGTGGCTAATGCCGCATTGTTGCCAAATAGATCTCGTGCTGAAATACCAGCTTGTTGTGAAAGTAAGTCCGGTATGGTGCGGGCGCTGCTTTTATTGATAGTTTCGCGCGTAATGACGGAAACATTAAGCGGCTTGTCAGCGTAGGTTTCTTCGAATCGCGTCCCGGTGACAATGACAGTTTCGAGCGTAGGATCTTCAGTTATTGCGTACGCTGATGAAGTAACCGCGCAAAAAATGACAGCGACAAATTTTTTGAGTTTCATTAAGATTTTCCTGAGCGAATTCCAAGGTTCCCCGTTGGAATGTTCAAACACAGGAAATGTACAAGCAAAAGGAAGGAAGAGGTGACCAACCGATGCGGCTTGCCATCCCGCCGTCCATGCGCCACCCGCAGCATTTCCCGACCTAAAGAACCTCTGGTGAGGCTCCTGTGCTTCAGGCCGGTATCCGGGCTTGCAGGACTAGACGCATCGCCTTCCCATGATTGCTCACAGTGGCTTAACTCAAGCGTTCCATAATTTACGCGTCTTACATTTGTCGCTGGCTAGTTTCTGTCTATTATGAAAATTTAATCAACTGGGGAGAAGTTGCTGCTTCCCTATTAAATTTACTTATTAAACGAATACTGCTCGAGCATCACGTGAATTTATGAAACATCCAGGTTATCAACACGTCCACACCTGCTTACCGTTGCGGGGGCAGCACAGGCATTAGGAATTAAATTCCCTCACCTGTTTCCCGTTTAACCAGACGCATTCCTGTGTCTGGCACCTTAAGCGGCGCGCAGTATAGCAGACGAAAAAGATTGAATGGTTTTGTCAGAACATGTTTTTTGACGCATGTGTTTTGAAAGAAATTCCACCAAATATTGAGAGCTGAAATAAACGGTGAAACTGCATCTTATAAAGCACATCTTAAGAACAATGGTAAAATTACTGTTTATGCAAGATTCAAATTAGGACTCTGTACCATGAGCTCACGCAACGAATATTTGTTTGAACAATCGCAGCACGTCATTCCAGGTGGGGTCAACTCGCCAGTACGTGCATTTAAGTCGGTGGGCGGCACACCGCTGTTTTTTAAACGCGGCCAGGGCGCATACGTGTGGGATGCCGACGATAAGCGTTACATCGATTATGTCGGCTCGTGGGGGCCGATAATTGTTGGTCATTGCCATCCCGCCGTGGTCAAGGCAGTGCAGGATGCTGCCGCGCAAGGTTTGGGTTTCGGCGCGCCCACTGCAGCTGAACTGGAAATGGCCGAGCTGTTATGCAAGTTACTTCCCAGCATGGAAATGGTGCGACTGGTGAGTTCCGGTACCGAAGCCACCATGACTGCGATCCGTTTGGCACGCGGCTTTACCGGGCGTAGCCGGATTATTAAATTTGAAGGCTGTTATCACGGCCATTCTGATGGTCTGCTGGTCAAAGCAGGCTCCGGCGCGCTGACTTTTGGCCAGCCGAGTTCCTCTGGCGTGCCGGCGGAAATTGCGGCACTGACTACGGTGCTCAACTATAACGATGTGGCTGGGCTGGAGCGCACCTTTGCTGCAATAGGTAACGAGATTGCCGCAGTTATTGTTGAGCCAGTCGCGGGCAACATGAACTTGATTATCCCCAAGCGCGAATTTCTGAATGCGTTGCGTGCGCTGTGCACTAAACATGGTGCAGTGCTTATTCTGGACGAGGTGATGACGGGCTTCCGCGTCAGCCTGCAAGGCGCACAAGGCCATTACGGCATTAAACCGGATCTGGTCACGCTGGGCAAGGTGATGGGCGGCGGCTTGCCTGCCGCAGCCTTCGGGGGGCGGCGTGACATAATGCAATGCTTGGCACCGCTCGGTGCGGTGTATCAAGCTGGCACCCTGTCGGGCAATCCGGTGGCAGTGGCGGCGGGGCTGGCTACGCTTGATTTGGTGCAGCAGCCGGATTTTTACGAGCACTTAAGCGTGTTGGCGCGTCAACTAACCGAAGGCTTGGAACAGGCTGCCAAATATCATGGCGTCGAGTTTTCCGCCCAATCAATCGGCGGCATGTTCGGTTTGTATTTCCGCGCTACCCCGCCGACCTCTTATGCCGAAGTGATGACCTGCGACAAGGAGGCGTTCAATCGCTTTTTCCATGCCATGCTGGACGAAGGTATATACATGGCGCCATCCGCATTCGAGGCAGGTTTTGTGTCATCAGCGCATACAGACGCGGACATTGCGCAGACCATCGCGACTGCCAACAAAATTTTCGCAGCCTGGTAGCATGGGATTATTTTCGCGTGCTACATTTTTTACCACGGTTAATCATTTGCGCGATTTGCCGGTGCATGGTGGAAGAGAAGTTGCTTTCGCCGGACGTTCCAACGCGGGCAAATCAAGTGCCATCAATACCTTGGCCAATCACGTTCGCTTGGCTTACACCAGCAAAACACCGGGGCGGACCCAACATCTAAATTATTTTGATTTGGGCGAAAATTGTTTTCTGGTGGATTTGCCAGGTTATGGATATGCCAAAGTGCCACTGGATATAAGAGCACACTGGGAAGGGCTGCTGAGCGGGTATATACAGACACGGGAAGCATTGTGCGGGCTGGTTATCATAATGGATACGCGACATCCGCTCACCCAGCTGGATGAGCAAATGCTGGATTGGTTCGCACCCACTGGCAAGCCGGTGCATGTACTACTTACGAAGTCAGACAAACTCAGTCGTCAGCAGGCGAATATGACGTTGAACCGTGTTAAATTGCACCTCGCGGAACATTTTCCGTTTTGTTCGGTGCAGTTATTTTCTAGTCCGAAAAAGATAGGTATGGATGAGGCCGAGGCAGTGATTGCCGGCTGGCTTTCTGCCGAGTAGCAGACAAAAAAATGCCCTCGGCTATTAAGGAAAACCGAGGGTGAAAATGTCTCGACTTCTTTTGCTCAAGACAGCCCGCTCAGGGAGGAGAAGCGGGAGATGACATCTAACCATCTACTACGTCAGATTAGATAATGATGGAAGAGTTCCAATTCAAGTAAAAATTTTAGGATTTAAGTTATGCACACACTCGGACAATATCCACATAAACGGATGCGGCGCATGCGCCACGATAAGTTTTCCCGTGCCTTGATGCGTGAAAACGTGCTGACCGCAGCAGATTTTATTTATCCGGTATTCGTACTGGAAGGCTTAAATCGCGAGGAAGCCGTGGCGTCCATGCCTGGGGTTAAACGCCAGACACTGGATAAACTGCTAGTGCAAGCTGAGGAATGCGTCAAACTCGGCATACCCATGCTTGCCCTGTTCCCTGTAATTGATACTTCGCTCAAGTCGGAAGATGCGCGTGAAGCGCTCAATCCGGACGGATTAGTACCGCGCGCAGTAGCCATGCTCAAAAAACACTTCCCCGAGCTTGGCTTGATGACTGATATTGCCCTTGACCCCTATACCAGTCACGGACAAGATGGACTGATTGATGCCCACGGCTATGTCATGAACGACGAGACCGTCACCGTCCTGGCACAGCAGGCACAAGTCCACGCACAAGCCGGAGCTGACGTGGTAGCTCCTTCCGACATGATGGACGGGCGCATTGCTGCCGTACGGGCTGCCCTTGACCGACAAGGATGTAAGCACACCCGCATCATGGCCTATTCAGCCAAATATGCTTCCAGCTTCTATGGCCCATTCCGTGATGCAGTCGGCTCAAGCGCCAATCTGGGTTCAGGCGACAAGCACACTTATCAAATGGATCCAGCCAATTCCGACGAAGCGCTGTGGGAAGTCGGTCTGGATTTGCAGGAAGGTGCCGACATGGTAATGGTCAAACCGGGCATGCCTTATCTGGACATTGTTAGACGTATCAAAGATGAATTTAAGGCACCCACTTTCGTATATCAGGTAAGTGGCGAATATGCCATGCTTAAAGCTGCCTCGCAAAACGGCTGGCTGAACGAACAAGCTTGCGTACTGGAATCCTTGCTGTCTTTCAAGCGTGCTGGCGCGGACGGCATCCTGACTTACTTTGCCTTAGATGCGGCACGGTGGTTGAAGCAGGGGTAACTGCGCCGATTAACGCCCGTGGACTTCTGTCGATTGATCAGAGCATCTGGATTTTGCCCTTCGCGGGAAAGATAAATTGCATTATTTTGGTGGCCGACTCTGGAGTTAGACAAAGAGGCAATAACCCATGAGAATTGCGATAATTGTTTTACTCGTTTGCAGCAGCCTGTTCGTTTCGGCCTGTAAAACAACCCCAGAAGATCAGGCTCGTTGGGCTGCATATGAGCATGAGCTAAACACTCAGGTTGTGGACCCTCGGCCAATTATTTACGAGATGAGTCCCTGAACATTCTGCCAGTTACATTAATAATCCGGCCAATTTCTAAATTATTTAAGGAGCGAATATGGACATTCACGTCTATGACACTTATGTAAAAGCTAAAGATGGCCACACTATGCACTTTGACGTGTTCACTGCTGTGAAGGACGATCAAAAAGCGATCGAATTCGCTAAAGAGTGGCTGATTTCAATCGGTGAAGGCGAAGCACTTATCACGAGCAAAGAATGCAGTTTTTGCCACATTCAACGCGCATCCACCAACGTTATTGAAGCGATTAACAAGGATGGGTACTTCATCTACAAGATGGAAGGTTGTAAGTAATAGAATTTTAGCGCCCCAAAAGGAATGTTTGGCAAACCGTTTGTAATCAATTAGTTACAAATTTTCTAGCACAGCACCCACTGATGCTTGACTTAATGCGGCTGTGTTACCATTTTCAGCAAGAAATTATATCGTTTCCACACCATATCTTATTGCCCGACTAAATTGTGTCTGGCAACATACAGGAGCTAGACATGTCCAACAAAAAAGTGATTCAAACCCTTGATGCACCAGCCGCTATCGGAATTTATTCGCAAGCTGTCTGCGTAAACAAAACTGTGTATCTTTCCGGCCAGATCGGGCTGGATCCCAACAGCATGCAAATGGAAGAAGGCATCGAGGCGCAGATTCATCGCGTATTCCAGAACCTACGCGCGGTGGCCGGTGCTGCCGACAGCAGCTTGAACGATGTGGTGAAACTCAATATTTATCTCACTGACATGGACAGTTTCTCCAAAGTGAACGAAATCATGACGTCCTATTTCCATCAACCCTACCCGGCACGCGCGGTGGTTGGCGTGGCGGCATTGCCGCGAGGCGCGCTGGTGGAGATGGATGGCATATTGTGCTTGCAGGACTAGGCACACACCTCCTGTGCTATCACCGTTTTGCAGTATTTCAAACGTGCTCCCCGCCAGCATTCCGGCAGCCACATTAACCAAGCTCGCAAAACTTGGTATTCACAACCGCTTCGATCTGGTGCTGCATCTACCGCTACGCTATGAGGACGAAACCCGGGTGACGCAAATCGTCGAGCTCGCGCATGGCGTGAGCACGCAAGTGGAAGGCGAGATCATCCATAACGAGGTAACGTTTCGCCCACGTCGTAGCCTCATATGTCAGTTGCAGGACAGTAGTGGCGTGTTGCATCTCAGATTTTTGAATTTCTATCCAAGCCAGCAGAAACAACTCGAAGTAGGGAAAAAAATCCGTGCCTTGGGTGAGGTGCGCATGGGTTATTTCGGCATGGAAATGGTGCATCCAAAGTGTCGCGTCGCAGGTGAAAGCACACCGCTGAAACAAGCGCTGACACCCGTGTACCCAACTACCGCAGGCCTGCCGCAAGCTACGCTGAGCAAGCACATTCAGGCTGCCTTGAACGAGCTTGAACTGCCGGATACGCTGCCAGCAGAGTTGCTCACACGCTTGAAACTTTCCAGCTTTGCCGATAGCGTAAGGCTGTTGCACAACCCTCCGCCCGACATTGACGAGGATGCGCTGCTTAAACACACTCATCATGCTTGGTTGCGCATCAAGTTTGATGAATTGCTGGCACAGCAACTTTCCATGCGAATACATTACCGCAAGCGGCGCAGTCGCAATGCGCCGCGCCTGCGCGCACTCGGTCATTTTACCCGGCAACTATTGCAGACATTAACCTTTA
>CAWDCY010000024.1:0-23334 GCA_963800965.1 uncultured beta proteobacterium
CTTCTCAGGTGTGATGACGATACCAATTGATAAAATCTGTGTCAGACAGCGCGCGGCTGTATAGAAAGCCCTGCACCAGATCGCAGCCGAGATCGCGTAACAGGTCGAGTGTTTCCTGATCTTCCACCCCCTCAGCTACTGTAGTCAGATTGAAATTTTTGGCCAAATCAATAATGGTACGGACGAGATGTTTGTCCTCGCGTGATTTATGTATGTTCCGAACGAAAAGTATATCGATCTTTAGTTCATTCACTGGGAAGCGCTTAATGTACGCTAGCGATGAATAGCCGGTGCCGAAGTCGTCAATTGACAGTCGAATGCCTAGCTCTCTCAGTCTGGCTAACATTGCGAGAGAGGATTCATAATCACCGATTATCAAACTCTCTGTGATCTCAAGGGTAAGGTTCGATGCGGGTACGTCCCAAATATCGAGTGCTTGCTGGACTATTTGCGGAAGTTCCTTATCTTCGAGCATTTTGGGCGGAAGATTGACGCTTATGCCTATATCAATGCCAGCCTTCAAGAAATCTGCTGTATGGCGCAGTGCCGTGTTAAGTATCCATAGGGTTAAAGTGTTAATCAAGGCGGCATTCTCTGCAATTCTGATCAACGTGCTCGGATTCATTACACGTTGCCCTGGCGCTGTCCAGCGCACCAGAGCCTCGGCAGAGACACAACGCCCGGTTTGGATATTGACCTGCGGTTGGTAGTGAACGTGCAAATCGTTCGCTTTGATGGCTTTGCCAAGTTCAATGTCAAGACCGCTATAAGCTTCAGTCTCATTTTGATCTTCGGGCTGAAATACGTGGTATCCCTGTTCATTGGTTGCGGCGATGTCTGATGCAATGTCGGCATACATTAATAATTGGCCTGCATCACTGCCAAGCTCTGGAAAGTTGGCAATGCCAATATGGGGACGCAGCATGACTGGATAATTATCGGCAATGAAGGGCTTATGCAATTCGGAAAGAATCTTGGTCGCTGCCAGTATGCTTTGAGCATTATTGGCAAGGTCGGACAACACAAGACATATCTGTTCGTCAGAAAAGTGTGCATAGCGATCAGCGTTTCGCAACAGACTATCAAGACGCTGATCGGTGTAATCTATGATCGATTGTGTGGATGTGTCGCCGATGATGGCATCGAGCCGCTTGGCTCTCCTCAGCTTCATGATTAGCACGGCTGTTGCGCTAGTTCCTGACTTACCGATTTTATCCCGCAGGAAATTGACCAGTTGATTGTGGGTTATCTGGTGCTGTGTCGCCGCAGCGTTGGGTTGAAGCGACGGAGGGGGGGAGCTGTGGCCGATCATGCCAGGTAGTATTCCCGGACATCAAGATTGTAAGCGCCAGTAGGCAGGCCGCGCAGAATATGAATTGCCGCCGTCATTTCGGGTTGACCAAGTAAATCTAGCATAGCGGGATGCGGTGCCGGGCTTTTGTCTGGGTCACTTATGATCAGCACGCGTGGTTTAAGTCGGCGTACCTTGCTGTGGCTGATGACGACTGCGACTTCGCCAGAGGACAGCTCGACCAAGGAGCCAACCGGAAAAATGCCGATTGTTTGGATGAATTGCTCGACCAATGAGTCAAGGTAATATTCTCCGCTCATAGTGCTTATACTTTTTAATGCCTCATAGGCTGACACGGCCTTGGTATGAAAACGTGTATTGGTCAGTGCGGTAAATGAATTAACGATTGCAGCCATTCGTCCGAACAGGCAGATACCACCTTTAGAGATTCCTGCAGGGTAGCCGCTCCCGTTTTCACGCTCATGGTGCTGGGCGATACCTTCTAAAATGTCGGTATGCAGATTAGGCGTCTCTTTAAGAATTTCCAGGCCCAAACGCACGTGGCTTTTGATTATTTCAAATTCTTCTAGCGTCAGCCGGTCATTCTTTTGCAGCAGTTCGCTCGGTAACTTTATATTTCCAATGTCAAGCAACAATCCCGTGATGCCCAGGCGCTCTAGAAAGTCTTTAGGTAAACCTATATGTCGACCCAGCGCAATCAAATAAACGGCAGTCTGGAGTCCGTACCCGTAGCTGATGTTGTCCTGTTGGCGTAATCGCATGATCAACATCAGTGCATTAGGATTTCGCACCATGCTGTCCACTACTTCTTGAATCACTACCTCCACTTCTTCGACGTCGAGGTTTTTGCCGGAGTGTAGGTCTTGAACAATACCATTCAGTACTTCTTCTGTGAGCGCATAAGCCTTACCGGCTGGAGCAAGCTCCTCCTCGACGGGTCTGACATCGTTGTATATTGTTAACTCGACGCTGGCAGGAATAAAGCCAGGTCGCTTTGTATTTACAACAGGTACTTCCGGTGTTTCAGGGTGTTGATCGGAGCCGATAGCATTTTTTCTAGCGTCAGATTCATTTTTAGAATTTTCTTGGCTCTTAAAAAAACCTTTTATTTTGTCGGAAAATGATGCCAGTACGCCCGCTTTTATATGCTCTTCTGACGGCGCATTGTGATGCTCGTTTATATTCTGTGGGGCTGTGCTGGTGAGAGGAAAATGGGCAGATCCTGTCGGTTCGAACACTGTATCGTTAGCATTTAGAGCGACAGGAGCTTGCACGTCAGCTGGCTTTTTCTTGGCTGACTCAGATGGTGCCGAATGGTCGGCGAAAGAAGTATGACTGGTGCTATCGGGAGCAAAGCTAAGACTTGAGGATGGTGGTGAGATGGTATCTCGTCTTTCTGGTTCCACTTTCCCGGTAATGGCAGGTCTCGCTACTTGGAGTCCTTGTGCTGATCTATCCCAGTCGATTAAAACTAATTTGCAATACTCTTGCAATTGCCCGATTTGTTTTTCGTTTTCGATCAGAAACCCCTGAAGCGGGAAGGGCGTGTCTAACCACGGCCGATCAATATCAGAGACGAACATGCCAATCTTGAGTTTGCTGGAAGGAATCTCGATCTTCATAATAATAAGTGTAGCGCACATTCATTCCGAAAAGCATCTTAGAGCCTGCGACAACAATAAAAAAATGCCACTCTCCTTAGTCACCGAAATACACACCACTAACTTTATAAGCGGTACTCTCGTACTCAATAAATTCAGCCGATACCAAACAAAAATGTACCGTGCCTATTTCCGGAATGCTCTACAAAAAATTAATTGCAAAACAAACGGCCCAAAGCCCATGTCGATACGACACCAACGTGCCTGCACACGTGTTGACACCCAACAGGTTACAAGTTGATTCACCCAGGCGATCATTAATCCTTGCTGCCAGAAGGGCATCATGTGCGCTGCCGGTTTGGAACTACGTAGAACAGCTGAGCCTACAAAAATCTGTATGACTCCATCAAGGTACGCCGAGGCAGCGTAGGGCAATTGCGTCATATATTAGGTATTTCCCTAACCGTGAAGTCGGCGCGGATCGAGTAGTCGGTAGCAGAAGGATATCGAAGCTGTTCTGGGATAGAGCTGTTCTGGGATAGAATCGGCAGCGGGGAGAGTGCAAACAGCCATATTTTACATAAATTTTTATTTTATTAGTTAATTAAATCAAATATTTATTTTGTTATTTATCTTTGGCTTTAAGCAAAATTGCGGTTAAAAGGTTAAACTTAAACGTGTGTATATGAAATATTCAAGTTAGAGGTGCCAATAAGGCAGAGGCTATGCAAACAAAATGAAAATAGCGTACTCAGGTCTGCTCAGACATAGTGTTTTTTGTTGTTTGCGGGCAAGACGATTTTAAATTTCGCAGGTCTCATTTTCGACAGCAACAGTTCCGGTAAAAAAACATCAAATATGAAACATTTTAAGATGTCATTTGTAGCTACGTTTGTTCTGCTCGCCCTCGCGTTATGGTGGGGTTATAGTATTGGTGGTCTGACAGGTGCAGGTCAGGCATTCTTAATTACGAGTATATTGGCGATCATGGAGGTTTCACTTTCTTTTGATAACGCAGTCGTGAATGCATCCGTGTTGCGCAGTTGGAATGCTTTCTGGCAAAAGATGTTCCTGACGGTTGGTATATTTGTCGCGGTGTTCGGTATGCGCCTGGTATTTCCCATTCTTATCGTGTCTATTGCGACCGGTTTGGGGCTGATTGATGTAATGAACATGGCCTTGAATACACCCGCAGTATATTCGCAGCATCTGACTGATACGCATGCGCAGGTTGCTGCTTTCGGTGGATCCTTCCTGCTCTTGGTATTCCTGAATTTCTTGTTTGATCAGGAGAAAGAGTTGCATTGGCTTGGCTGGATTGAAGAAAAACTTGGCATGCACGGTACTGAGGGTTTATCGACCTTGTTGACTTTGCTGGCAGTGTTCGGATGTACGGCACTGGTTTCTGCGGAACAGGAATTGTCGGTTTTAATGGCAGGTGTCGGTGGTACCGTAGTGTATTTGTCAGTTAATTTCCTTAGTGGCCTGCTGGAGAATGAAATGGGCTATCCGAGCGTCGGCGACGTGGTTAAGCGCGGTAGTATCGGCGGTTTTCTGTACCTGGAAGTGCTGGATGCGTCGTTCAGTTTCGATGGCGTGATCGGTGCCTTTGCAATCACTAGCGACGTAGTTATCATCATGTTAGGCTTAGCAATCGGCGCCATGTTCGTGCGTTCGATGACTGTCTTTCTGGTGCGCAAGGGCACGTTGGATGAGTTCGTTTATTTGGAGCATGGCGCACACTATGCGATCGGTGTCTTGGCACTTATTATGCTGGCAAGCGTGAAGTTTCATATTTCGGAATTGTTCACAGGCTTGTCCGGTGTTGCTTTTATCGGTTTGTCTTTATGGTCATCGGTTCGCTACAAGCGAAATCAAAATGCTGATGCGGGTGCAGATGCATTGGAATCTTCTAAATAGTTTTTGTCGAATTTAATGATCAGGAATGCTCAGCTTTAAATATGTACATCCAAAAAACAACTATCAAGGCAGAAGCGAAATGCTAATCCATGATGATTATTCAGCTGAAACGACGATGATCCTCAGCGAGAGCTATCGTTGAAAATAGAAAAAACAGAAATTTAAGGTAGTAGTGCAAGGCTATGCGGATGTTCTGCGTGCGCTGGCAATTTGTCACGGCGTGAATGTACGGTAACAATATCCCCACGTTTGTTAACTTTCATAAGGAATTTTGCGAGCAGGCACTTTACAGTTTATCTGCTTACCCGGTTCATCACAATTCGGCGTTACTCGAAAACGTTATCGCTGGCACATAAATTATATTCCGCGAATTTTTTTACTCATGCCCTGTATTGCCTAACAGCCTGCCGGGATGGAAAAGCCAGAATTTATAGAGGTTGCTCTCAGAACAAGATAAAGGATCGTAATGGTAATAGTGACTGTGCTTGTGATGTTGGTCGTAATGTTTTTGTTGGCATTCTTTCGATCCTCCATCTGGGGGTGGTTGTTGGCGATTGTAGTCTTCGTTTTTATCATCGCTATCCAAAGCAAACTTTCTGCTGATCTGTTTCAAATTGCCATTTTTCTGCTGGCCGTGGTTGTTGCGGTGCTGGGCGTTCCTTTTCTGCGTCGTCTGCTGGTGAGCAGTCAAATTCTAAAAATTTTCCGCAAGATACTTCCACATATTTCACAAACTGAGCAAGAGGCGCTTGATGCGGGGACGGTTTGGTGGGATGGCGATCTCTTTAGTGGCCACCCTGACTGGCGCAAGTTGTTGAAATATCCCAAGCCGACGCTCAGTGTCACAGAGCAATCCTTTCTCGATAATGAAACCGAAACTTTGTGCGCCATGCTGGATGACTGGGACATTACTCATGTGCGCCAGGATTTGCCGCCACAGGTATGGCAGTACATCAAAGACAGCGGATTCTTCGGCATGATAATTCCCAAAGAATACGGCGGGTTGGGATTTTCTGCTCTGGCGCATTCCGCTGTGGTGGCGAAGCTTGCTTCGCGCAGCATTACTGCATCCGTAACCGTGATGGTACCGAATTCATTGGGTCCGGCAGAGTTACTCGTGCGCTATGGCACGTTGCAGCAAAAAGAGAAATATTTACGCAGATTGGCGCAGGGCAAAGAGGTACCCTGTTTTGCGTTGACCGGGCCATTCGCCGGCTCTGATGCAGGATCGATTCCTGATTATGGCATCGTGTGTTATGGCGAATTCAACGGTCAATCAAATGTGCTTGGCATGCGGGTAACGTGGGAAAAACGCTACATCACTCTGGCACCGGTAGCGACGTTGCTTGGCCTCGCTTTTAAGTTGCATGATCCGGACGGTCTGCTTGGCGATCAAATAAAACTTGGAATTACCCTTGCGCTAATACCTGTGAATACTCCCGGCGTGCAGGTAGGACGCCGACATTTTCCACTCAATTCGGCATTTCAGAACGGTCCCACTTCGGGCCAGGATGTGTTCATCCCGATGGAATATATTATTGGAGGAGTGGATTATATCGGGCAGGGCTGGCGCATGCTGATGGAATGTTTGGCAGCGGGGCGATCGATCTCGCTGCCGGCCAGCGCCACCGGTGGGGTGAAACTGGCGGTGCGAACGTGTGGCGCATATGCCCGAGTGCGCAAACAGTTCAAGCTACCTGTCGGTAAATTTGAAGGCGTGGAAGAGGCGCTGGCGCGAATTGGCGGAAACACTTATTTAATGGATGCGGCACGTGTGCTAACGGCAGTAGCGGTGGATATGAGCGAGAAGCCGTCTGTGATTTCCGCCATCGTTAAATATCATTGTACCGAGCGCGCGCGCGCGGTTGTCAATGATGCGATGGACGTGCATGGTGGCAAGGGGATTTGTCTGGGGCCGAGCAACTACTTGGGGCGCGCCCACCAGCAGAACCCCATCGCCATTACGGTTGAAGGCGCGAATATTCTGACGCGTAGCCTGCTCATCTTTGGGCAGGGCGTGATTCGTTCGCATCCTTATGTGCTTAAGGAAATCCAAGCGGCGCAAGACAATGATATGCAACGTGCAATACGAAATTTTGATGCTGCTCTGCTTGGTCACATCAGTTTGAGCCTGAGCAATGCGCTACGCGCTTGCTGGTTTGGTCTTACGGGTGGGCGTGGTCTTTCGGTGCCGGCAGGCGAGGAAACCCAGCGTTATTACCAGCAATTGACACGCTGTTCTGCTGCATTTGCGCTGGCAGCAGATGTGTCCATGCTGGTGCTGGGTGGAAACCTCAAACGATTCGAGAAAATTTCTGCCCGGCTGGGCGATGTGCTGAGCCAGCTGTACTTGTGCTCGGCCACACTCAAACGCTTCGAAGATGATGGCCGTCCCGCTGAAGATCTGCCATTGCTGCACTGGGCGATTCAAGATGCTCTGTACAGGATTCAGATAGCGTTTGATGGCGTGCTGCAAAACTTCCCCAGTCGTTTTTTTGCACTGCTTTTGCGCGTGCTTATTTTCCCGAGGGGGAAATACCTGACACCACCATCGGATAAGCTGGGGCATCAAGTGTCAGCGCTGTTGCTGCAACCGGGCGCTGCTCGTGACCGCTTGACTGTGGGCATGTATTTGCCCAGTGACGAGAATGACGCAGTCGGTGCACTGGAAGCTGCGTTACACAGCACGTTGCAGTGCGAACCCTTGCAAGCAAAAGTGAATGCGGCGCACAAGGCCGGGCAGGTCACGGCTCTGACCGAGTTGCAGAGCATTGCAGAAGCACAGCATAAAGGGTTCATCAATACCGAGGAAGCCCGGCTGCTGGAGCGCGATTATGCGTTACAACGCAAGGTCATCATGGTAGATGATTTTGCACCGGAACAACTGGCAGGATCGAGTATTGTTTGATCAATGGTGAGGGGTAATCATGCCAGATAACCAAGACCACATTATTACGCCGGAACAGGCAGTCACCTTGCATGGGTTGTTTATCGAGCGCGTGAAACGAACGCCTGAGGCTATTGCTTACCGCTATTTCGATACGAACGAAAATACTTGGCTGTCGATGACATGGGCGCAGGTGGGCGATCAAACGGCGCGCTGGCAGGCAGCGCTGATGCGTGAGGGATTAGCAGTGGGTGACCGCGTCGGCATCATGTTGCGCAACTGCCCGCAATGGGTCTTGTTCGATCAGGCGGCCTTGTCGCTCGGGCTGGTTGTGGTGCCGCTATACACTGAGGACAGGCAGGAAAGCGTGGCCTATATCATCAACGATGCGGGCCTGAAGGTGTTGTTGTTCGAAAATTCAGAACAATGGCAAGAGTTGAGTAGTGTGTGCACTCAGCTGCCATGCATGCAACGCATGATTAGCCTGGACAGGATAATCGGACATAATGAAGCGCGTTTGCTGTATGTGGAGGAGTGGCTACCCGCGCATGCTGTTTTGGTCGAAGAACGGGGGCGTGAGCGCGACGCGTTGGCCACGATCATGTATACCTCGGGTACTACCGGTCGCCCCAAGGGCGTGATGCTGTCTCACTGCAATATTTTGTTTGATGCTCATGCGGCCTTGCTGACCTGCTCAGTCGACGGATCGGACACCATGCTGTCTTTTTTGCCACTTTCTCACGCCTTCGAGCGTACGATGGGTTATTACATCAGTGTAATGGCTGGTGCCACGGTTGCTTATGCGCGTTCTGTCCAATTGTTGTCGGAGGATTTGCAAATCATTCGCCCAACTATTTTGGTTTCTGTGCCTCGCATTTTCGAGCGCGTCTACGGGGCGCTTCATGCCAAGCTGAAAGAGGCGTCGTCATTGCGGCGCAAGCTATTCGCTTTGGCGGTCGATGTGGGGTGGCGCCGTTTTGAGCACGAACAGGGGCGAGCAGGCTGGCATTCATCCTTATTGCTATGGCCGTTGCTTAATCACTTGGTTGCAAGCAGGGTTATGGCACGTTTGGGTGGTCGGCTCCGCCTGACTATGTGTGGTGGAGCCGCTTTACAGCCGGAAATATCACGAGTGTTTATTGCACTTGGCTTGCCTATTTTGCAAGGCTATGGCCTGACCGAGACCAGCCCTGTTGTTTGTGCGAATCGCTTGAATAACAATTTTCCATCCAGTGTCGGTCTTCCTCTGCCGGGTGTGGAGGTGCGCATCAACGAACAGAGCGCGTTACTGGTGAGAGGGCAGAATGTGATGTTAGGTTACTGGAATAATATCGAGGCAACCCGAGCCATGATTGATGCGGATGGCTGGCTGGACAGTGGCGATATTGCCTCCATTGGCGAGTCAGGACATATCACCATCACGGGGCATCTGAAGGAAATTATCGTGATGTCCAACGGTGAAAAAATTCCTCCTGCGGACATGGAACAGGCCATTCTGCGCGACCGTTTGTTCGATTTGGTCATGGTGTATGGCGAAGGACGCCCCTACCTGGTTGTGCTGGCAATAGTCAATCCGGCAGGCTGGGCGACCTTCGCGCAAGAAGCTGGCGTGCGTCCGGATCTGCCGGAATCGTTGCGTAATTCCCGTCTCGAGCAACAAGTATTGCAGCGCATCGCAGATCAGATAAAGGAATTTCCGGGTTATGCCAAGGTTCACCGGGCATTACTCCTGATCGAGCCGTGGAGCATAGATGACGGACTATTGACGCCCACTCTGAAGGTTAAACGCAGATCTGTAGTGGAGCGCTTCGCTAAAGAAATTGAACAGCTTTATCAAGGGCACTGAAGAGTGCCTCGCAAAATTGTATTTTTAGAGGTGCCCTGAATATGGATGAACCCGTGTTGACCCTCTTGCCGCAACGTGAGCCTACATTGCGTATGGTGGCCATGCCATCCGACTGTAATTACACTGGCGACGTGTTTGGCGGTTGGGTGATGGCGCAAGTCGACATCGCCGGAAGCATTCCCGCCCACACTCGTGCGCGCGGACGGGTGGTGACGGTGGCGGTAAATTCATTTGTATTCAAGCAGCCGTTGTTTATGGGCGATGTGGTGAGCTTTTATGCTGAACTTGAGAAAGTAGGGCGCACCTCCCTCACCGTCAAGGTCGAGGTGTATGTGCAGCGCGATCCGGTTAAGCCGATCTGTGCCAAGGTAACCGAGGCCGTGTTGACCTATGTGGCGGTGGGAGAGGACCGCAGGCCACGTATTGTGCCACCAGACGAATGAGTGCATTATTTTTCTGCACCGATAACGAGTTGGATTTAAATAATTATTAAAGCGCGAGCGTGAAAGGGAAGGCTCGCCCTTCTTTTTTTTGGAACTGGAATATGCCTAAGAATTTTAATATACGTAAGATCGCTGTATTGGGTGCAGGGGTAATGGGCGCGCAGATTGCCGCGCATTTGGTTAACGCCAATGTGGAAACGCTGCTGTTCGAGTTGCCTGCTCAAGAAGGTGATCCTAATGGCAATGTAGCCAAGGCGCTGGAAAGCTTGAAGAAGCTCGAACCCAGTCCATTGGCATCGCCCGCCAAGCTGACCTGTATTCAGCCTGCAAATTACGAACAGCATCTCGAATTGCTGCGCGGCTGTGATCTGGTGATTGAGGCGATTGCCGAGCGCATCGACTGGAAGTCAGATCTTTACCGCAAGGTCGCCCCCTATCTTGGCGCAGACTGCATTTTCGCCAGCAACACTTCCGGGCTGTCTATCAACGAGCTGGCTCAGGCGTTTCCAGAAGCGCAACGCCATCGGTTCTGCGGAATTCACTTCTTTAACCCACCGCGCTACATGCATCTGGTCGAGCTGATTCCCTGTGCCGGCACTGACACTACTCTGCTGGACAGGTTGGAAGCGTTCCTAGTCTCCACGCTGGGCAAGGGCGTAGTGCGCGCCAAAGACACGCCCAATTTTATTGCCAACCGCATAGGTGTATTTTCTCTGCTGGCCACCTTGCATCATGCACAGCGCTTGGGGTTGAACTTCGATACCGTGGATGCCTTGACCGGCCGCTATTTGGGACGCCCCAAAAGCGCTACTTTCCGCACTTTGGACGTAGTTGGGCTGGATGTTTTCGCGCATGTGGTTGACACCATGCACAATAATCTCGCGGACGATCCCTGGCACACGCATTTTGCTTTGCCAGAGTGGCTCGGCAAGCTGATAGAGGAGGGCGCGCTGGGACAGAAAGCCAAGCGCGGTGTGTATCAGAAAGTGGGTAAAAAAATTCATGTTTTTGATCTGGATTTGCAGACTTATCGCTTGTCGGAAGACAAGATTGATGATGCGGTAAAGGACATACTGCGCGAACGTGATTGGGCGAAAAAGCTTGCCGCCTTGCGTGCCAGCGCGCGCCCGCAAGCGCAGTTTCTGTGGGCGATGTTTAGTGACTTATTTCACTATTGCGCAGTACATTTGGAAGGCATCGCCAACAATGCGCGCGATCTCGATTTTGCCGTGCGCTGGGGTTTCGGCTGGGACAACGGGCCATTCGAAATCTGGCAGGCAGCAGGTTGGCAAAATATAGTGAGTTGGCTTAACGAGGATATCGCAGCGGGTTGGACAATGTCGTCAGCACCTCTGCCAGACTGGGTAACTGATGCAACGCGTAATGAGGTGCATGGTGCACAGGGTTCATACTCGCCGGGCAGTAATCAATATCAAGCCCGCTCGACGTTACCGGTGTACGGTCGTCAGGAATTTCCAGACCGATTGTTCGGCGAGGTAACGCACTATGGCGAAACGATTTTCGAGACTGAATCGCTACGTATGTGGCACAGCGGTAACGATATCGCCGTTCTGAGTTTTAAATCCAAAATGCATATTATCAGCAGCGAATTGCTGGACGGCATTTTGCGCGCGCTGGACGAAGCCGAAGAAAACTGGCTTGCACTGATTATCTGGCAGACCGAACCACCATTCTCAGCCGGTGCCGATTTGCTGCAATTGATGCAAGGGGTGCAGAAAGTTGGCGAAGAACAATCCGGTGGTTTTTTCGGCAAGTTTAAAGGCGCGGTGCAGCGCGTCAAATATACCGTGGCGGGTGGTGGTGGATTAAGCGAAATCGTCAATGCTGCAACCGGCAATGTTCCGCGTGTAGAAGACGTGATCATCAAATTCCAGTTGGTGTCGCAGCGTCTGAAATATGCGCAAGTACCTACTATCGCGGCGGTAGACGGTCTCGCGCTGGGCGGTGGCTGTGAAATTTCGATTCATTGCACGCGTATTGTTGCTGTGCTGGAAAGTTATATTGGGCTGGTAGAAGTCGGCGTTGGCCTGCTGCCTTCCGGAGGCGGCTGCAAAGAAATGGCGCAACGTGCGGCGGCGGAAGCAAAAGGCGGTGATATTTTTCCGTTTCTGCGCCGCTATTTTCAGAATATCGCCATGGGCGAAGTATCCAAGAGCGCCGAGCTGGCGCGAGAGATGGGCTATTTGCGAGCCTCGGATCGCATCGTGATGAACCACTTTGAATTGCTGCATGTAGCCAAGCAAGAAGCGTTGGCGCTGATAGCCACGGCCTATCGCCCGCCCCTGATACAGCGTCAGATTCCGGTAGCGGGCAGGGCGGGCATTGCCTCCTTCAAGGCATCTATGGTCAACATGCTGGAAGGGGAGTTTATCTCGGAGCATGATTACGCTATTGGCTGCCGCGTGGCCGAGGTATTGTGTGGTGGTGATGTGGAAGTCGGCAGCATGGTCGATGAGCAATGGCTTCTTGATCTGGAGCGGCGCAATTTCCTTGATTTGTTGGCAATGGACAAGACGCAGGAACGCATTGAGTACATGTTACGAAATGGCAAGCCATTGCGGAATTAATCTCTCAGCCCTTATCGAACTTTGCCCCTACAGCTAGGGTAAAGATAGTCTTTAAATGGAGTAGTTTATGTCTAAACAAATTCAGGAAGCTTATATCGTAGCCGCCACTCGAACCCCGGTGGGTAAGGCGCCGCGAGGTATGTTCCGTAATACTCGGCCGGACGATCTGCTGGCGCATGTGCTGAAAAGTGTGATGGAACAATGTCCCTCACTTGACACTGCCGCAGTGGGTGATGTCATCGCCGGCTGTGCCATGCCGGAAGCTGAACAGGGTATGAACGTGGCGCGAATTGCATTGCTGCTGGCGGGCTTGCCGAATTCTGTGCCTGGCCTGACCGTTAACCGTTTCTGTTCTTCCGGGTTGCAGGCTGTGGCTCTCGCGGCAGACCGAATTCGTCTCGGCGAAGCAGACGTGATGATTGCGGCAGGTACCGAGAGCATGAGTATGGTGCCGATGACGGGAAATAAAATTGCGATGAATCCAGCCATTTTTGCGCACGATGAGAATATCGCCATCGCTTATGGTATGGGGATTACTGCGGAAAAGGTTGCAGAACGCTGGCAGATAAGCCGTGAAGAACAGGATGCCTTTGCCTGCGAGAGCCACCGCCGCGCCTTGCAAGCTATTGCGAATAATGAATTCAAGGAAGAGATTACGCCGTATCAAATTCAAAGCCATGTGCCGGATTTAGTACGTCGCCAAGCGAGCGTGCGGTCAAGCATGGCGGAACAGGACGAAGGCCCCCGTGCAGACACTTCGATGGAAGCGCTGGCTAAACTCAAAACCGTGTTTGCGCAGTATGGTTCGGTTACCGCTGGCAACAGTTCGCAGATGTCGGATGGTGCGGGTGCAGTGTTACTGGTCAGCGAGACCGCACTGAAGCGTTATAACCTGACGCCCATAGGAAAGTTTCTCGGTTTTTCTGTGGCGGGCGTGCCGCCGGAGATTATGGGCATCGGCCCGAAGGAAGCCATTCCGCGTGTACTGCGTCAAGTCGGTTTGCAATTGGACGACATCGGCTGGATCGAACTCAACGAAGCTTTTGCCGCGCAATCACTGGCAGTAATTAAAGAGCTCGCCCTGGATCCTGCCAAAATAAATCCACTGGGTGGGGCGATAGCATTGGGTCACCCACTGGGTGCCACCGGCGCAATCCGCACTGCTACTTTGCTGCATGGCATGCGCAGGCACAAACAGAAATACGGCATGGTTACCATGTGCATTGGTACCGGCATGGGCGCTGCGGGAATTTTTGAGGCATTTTAGCCCGGACGTTTCGTAAATTAGCATGCTCTCGTTGTGTAACCGGGATATGAATAACAATACTCCACCTTCGAAAAACTTCCCTATCGGTTAGAATCCTGCGCAATCAAATTTATGGGCGCCCATATGAGACATACAGGCTAGGAAAGTGAAATTATTCTGTGAGTATTGAAGCTGCCAAAGAACTAAACAACGATTGTCATTCGGCCAATGTGGATCGTGGCGCGCTGGAACAAACTTGCGTGAGCAGGGTGAGGCTTGGTACCAGGATATCAATGAGCGTTGCCCCCACCTGTTTGCTGCCGTCCCTTTGTTTGTTTCCAGTAGAGAAGTGGAGCAAATGCACGCAGTCATCGAGGCCATCAGCCAGGTTGTAAAGCTATCTGCATGGCGCGATGCTGTGCTGCAATACACTCCGGACATCGCTCGATATATACCTCGTGCCAAAGGTGTATTTTTCGGCTACGATTTTCATCTTAATTCCGAAGGTGTGCATCTCATTGAGATCAACACTAATGCGGGTGGTGCGCTATTCAATGCGTTAGAGCTGCACAGTCAGCGTGACGTCGTTGCGCCGGGCAAGCCTGCGGCGATTGACAATTTGGAGCAAGTTTTTCTCGACATGTTTCGCAATGAATGGTGTTTGGAGCGAGGCGATGCGCCGCTGCAAACCATCGCCATCGTGGATAAGCAGCCATGCGAACAATATTTTTATCCAGAGTTTGTACTGATGCAGCAAGTATTTGAACGCGCGGGCATTGCAGCGTTCATTGCAGATCCGGCTGAACTGGAGACGCGAACGGATGGCCTCTATATCCGTGAACGCAAAATTGATCTGATTTACAACCGCCTGACCGATTTTTCCTTGCAACAACATAGTGCCATAAGCGCTGTTTACCAGCGTAATCAGGTAGTACTCACGCCGCACCCTCATGCATATGCCTTATATGCTGACAAACGCAATCTTGCCCTCCTCACTGCACCCGACAGCCTACTCGCGATGGGTGTGGCAGCGACGACTATTTCCACGCTGAGCCTGGGCATACCGCAGACCAAATTAGTGGGCGCGCAAGAGCAAGAACAGTGGTGGCAGCAACGCAAGAAGTGGTTTTTTAAACCCCCCACCGGTTATGGCGGCAAGGGTACCTATCGTGGCGCCAATATTACGAACCGAGTGTTTGCTGAAATTATGCAGGGCGGCTATATTGCCCAGCGCATGGCCTCTCCCGGTGAACGCATGGTATGCCTGGACGGTGCGGAGCCGGTTGCGCTTAAATCGGATGTGCGCTGTTATGGGTATGACGGCCAGGTGCAACTTATCGCTGCGCGGCTGTATCAAGGTCAAACCACTAATTTCCGTACAACTGGCGGCGGTTTCGCGCCAGTCCGTGTTGTAGATTAGAATGCGCGCATGACACTCTATGCTTTTATCGCGGTTGGTCTGGGCGCAGCCATCGGCGCATGGCTGCGCTGGGGGCTGGGACTATGGCTCAATCCCGCTCTCCCAGAACTGGTGCTCGGTACACTGTGCGCAAACCTGCTCGGTGGCTATCTCATTGGCGTTGCTGTGGCTTTCTTCCTGCAGCAGCCGTCGCTGTCGCCCGAATGGCGCTTATTCATTATTACCGGATTTCTCGGCGGGCTAACCACCTTTTCTACCTTTTCTGCCGAAACCGTTACTTTGCTGGCACGTGGGCAATATGCCTGGAGTGTTGCAATTATTGCCGCTCATCTCGGCGGTTCATTGCTGATGACCGTGCTGGGCATACAGACTTTCAAGTGGTTGCATTAGTAAGAAATGGCCAGCATAGCACCCGATTTATTCATGAATATTCCATGCATGAATCGTAAAAGACTACTACGGTAAACAGCCCCAGGCTTCGGATAATCTAAAGACATCTGCTTGCTGCAGCGCATCCGGATTTCCGGATACACCTTTGATATAAGCTCGCTACAAAACAAGGAGTTTATGTCTTCTTTGTTGCCTCCGAACATTCTGTCTAAGTAGTCTTAAGAGTAACCTTAAGTAACCATCACAGTGACCCCTGGGCCATTGCTGGGAGTCGTTCTTCGGATCGTAAAATCTGTGCTCATTTCGTGGGATCCAACATAGAGTTAAGGGGTTCGCCCGCTTATGGGCGAGTCCCGCTTGAACGAGGAGCATTCTGCTGTCCAAAGATACATACTCGTCTTTTTGTTTAATACACTCAATTCAAAATATTCCGAACAAGGTGCTTGTGCAAAGCCATAACAAACATGCAGTGGCAATAAATGTTCTTCTCTAGGGTGACAATAACGGGCAGATGGCGCTTTTTCCCAATTTATAAGCCTTTGCGCCCTTTCGCTTTCGGTTATCTCTTCACTAGAACAAGTCTTTATTAACCAACTCTCAAATGCTGCATTCATCGCGTTTGTCTCGATGGTTTCCGAAGCAAAAAAAGCCTTCAAATTGTGGAATGTAAAACCTGAGCCAATAACGAGTAAATTTTCAACATCCAAGCTTTGTAAAGCTTTGCCTATATTTAAGTGCTCACTAGCGCTAAGACTCTTTACAAGGGAGAGTTGAACACATGGAATGTCAGCCTCTGGAAACATTATTTTGAGTGGCACAAAAACGCCGTGGTCAAAGCCGCGTTGCTCATCAAGCTTAGCCTCAATACCCGAAATTTCAAGTACTTTTTGAATCTGCTTGGCCAGCAAAGGTTTTCCAATGCAAGGGTATTTAATGTTGTAGGACTCTTCAGGAAATCCGTAATAATCATATATAAGATCTGGGCTTAGCCCTGAAGTGATCGTTGGTATGTTTTCCTCCCAATGTGCACTAATTAAAATAATTACTGAAGGTTTATTGATTTTAGTTGTAATTTTTTGAAGACAATCAATCATCTCTTGATGGCTAGCATCACCAAGAAGCGGCATAGGGCCGCCACCATGAGAAAGGAATAATGTTTGAGCTTGATATTTCAAAACTTTCTCATTTCTGTATAAGAAGTGCTAATGGCGTTGTGGAAAGGGGTCATATTAAAGGAAAGCAGTGACTGCCACATTCAACCTGCAAGTGCATCCGGAACGACAGCCATTAGGGCACGATCTAGATCTGCCCCCCGAGTTCGTACATGCCATGAGTTATAATTTTCAACTTCTCTGGAAAGGCTAACATGTTTGGAACTAACATCAGTATGGATTTATTCATTCAATATGGATTACAAGCGGCTAGCGGGCTTCTGATTTTTGGGGTTGGTGTATTTCTGGCCAAATTGGCTGGCCGATATACCTACAAGACCCTAGGGAAAATTGAGATGGAGCCACCGGTTCGTTTTCTGCTTGTCCGTGTGGTGAAAGGCGTAATTTTTCTCTTTACCCTATTGATTATGTTGCAACAATTCGGTATTCAGATATTCCCTTTGCTTGCTGGCCTTGGCGTTGTCGGAGTGGGAATCGGCTTAGCCTTACAAGGGGTCTTCCTGAATCTCTTTGCTGGTCTAAGTATCATCATTACCAAACCCTTTCGTGTAGGTGAATTTATCGATATTTTGGGAGAACATGGCGAAGTCCAAGCCATCGATATTTTTACGACCCAACTTTTACACATCGACCGATCCATTGTCGTAATTCCAAATCGGAAAATAATTGGTGAAATCTTACATAATTACGGAAAAATACGCCAATTGAATTTGACCGTAGGCGTGGCCTATGCCACTGATCTCACTCAAGCAATGACTACGATTCAACGAGTAGTCGATGCCAACCCTCGAGTGATCCAAGATCCTGTTCCCATGATTGGCGTTGGACAGCTTGCTGATTCTTCAATTAACATTTCTGTGAAACCGTGGGTGGGTATCGCAGATTATGTTCCTGCCCAAGCTGAACTCTATCAAGCGATCATTGAGGCATTTGGAGCAGATCGTATTCAAATACCCTTCCCGCAACGGGAAATTCGCATGCTCAACGCAAGTTAGCGAGACTCCAGATAGATTAGAGAACAGGTTCTCGCCGTGACAAAATGGTGCCGGAATGAGGGAGTGCTACCGAATGGAGCTAAGTTAAGGAGTATTGTTATTTAAAAAATAATTAGTTAACAAAATTTCAATGCACGTCTCACGCCAAGCATGCCGAGTAACCGGTAGCTGGGTCATAACCGGTAGCTGGGTCAGGTCTAGGTTGCGGCTTGGCAATGTCGCACAATCGAGCGGGTGTGAATCCCGCCTTGGTAACTGCTAGCCACAGGCCAAGTATCTAGCCTTGCAGGCAATCCAGCAATGGGCTGCTTGATGCGTAGGCAAGAAAGCAGGCGAGGCGCAATGGTAACGGGTAAAACCGACCGTAAAGGTTGAAGTCCCAAAATGACCGTATTGGAAGGGGCCGATGGTTTCTAGACGCCAGCAGGCAATAGCAGACACGGCGCGGAGTAGAATGGGCAAGGCGTGTTTGACCACCCGGGATCGAAGACCGTATCGAGACTGACATAACGATTGAGCGGTAACCAAGGAGACTCCAGCATCGGCGCAGAAGATCGCGCACCCTCCGACAAGCGTAAAGAGCGATGGAGAGGGCGGAGGTGCTGGGGAGAGCGTAGCGAGGGGTCCGGAGGTGCCCATAGTAGCAATGAATGCTGGTAATTCGGTGGGAGCGAAGGGGCGCCGGTTTGAGATAGTGAAAAGGGGAAACATGCCCCGACACCGAGCGGACTATGCGCATGACCACACAACTTGTTCACTCCACACAATGGGCACGAGAAGCTCCCCAGCTAGGCTACACCGCGCTGATGGGGCTGTTATATCCCAGACTATTGTGAGTGACTCAAGCTGGGAGCCGGATGGCGTAACGCTCCAAGTCCGGTTCTGCGAGGGCGGCAAGCTGTGAGGCTTGCCGCTACTCTCCCAATATAGTATAAAAAGATTCAACATAAAACTTCGTTCAAAACTACTTGATTGCAAGCCCCCTTCCTGCTTGCATTATTTTTTCAGCGCAGGAATCTAGTCCCGCGCACGATCGAGAAACACTCCAAGCCGATCGGGCCGATAATCATCGCGATGCTGGTTAGTCATCAGGCAAATCTTTGCAGAGCCTCTCATCCTGCACCATTACGAAGCGAGTGATGAACTCCATAAATCTGGGCTCCCAGATTCCGGAATGGCCCGAGATGACGGCATCATCAACTACAACGTTGTAATACGGATTCATCCGCTGATGCCCGCTGATCTCCGTTTTCTTTCTCTTCAGTAACACTGGCCCGAGGTTCCAACTTTGGTCGCTGTCCCCAAAAAATCCCTCCCATCCGCACCTGATCTTCTTCCTTGGAACCAGGGTGGCATCTTTGTCGGCGAGTCTCAACTCGTGCGTTTGGTAGCCGGCGTAATGGCCGACCGCAGTCCGATCGAGTGCCGGTTGGTCTTCTTGCCCTGGGTTGTACCTCGTGAACAGGCTGGAAATGTACCGTCCCATCGGGAAGGCCAGCTTCGTCGCGTAGTCGGTTTCTGACGTGAAGATCGCGAGAATTGGGCTCTGGGTCACCGGAAATTTCATTCCGGCCGCCCTGTCGTGCAGCGATGTCAGTCGGGCCGCCTCGAATGCTGGATTGACGAGAATCACCATATCAGCCACTTTTCGATCCACGCTCTTGTCACCGAGTTCTGAAGCCGCGTCTTTCATCAACAACTGCTGGGTGGCGCTGTAGACCACCGCCCCGCCGAAGCTGTGCCCGATGACGATCAGGCGACTCTTAGTGCGGTTGCAGGGTACTTTGTCTGGATTCTGCGCCAGATCATCGGGCATGCAGGATTTCCTGGGTGGCTTACCGTCAACCTGCGTCTTCGCAAGCGCTGCGCGCATTACTTCGTCTGACTTACCGCCTCTCTGCGTCTGAGCCAGATCGGCGAGGATTTCGGTGGCACCGTCCTGACCGACACGCTCCGCCCGGGTCTTGCGGTTCCAGAACGACAGCGACTTGAACGGCTCCAGCGTCGCCGACATTCCCCGCCACGCGAGATACACCCCGACCACCTTTCGGTTCGCGCATGTCCGGCCCTCGCAGATCCTCATATCGTCAGCGGCAATTCGTTTCAGCAACGCCTGAAATTCAGCAAGGTTGCCATTGTCGGGTGCGGCATTGTTCAGCCAACCGTGCGCGAAAACGACGACGAACGCCCCATGTTCGTCAGTCTCCCAGCGGATCCTGTCCATGATCACTTCTTTGGATGGACGATCCTGAAGAACGCCCTGATCATCGAACTCGACGATTCCAATCGGTATGTCATCAAGCTTGGGGGTTACTTTGTTCACCAGGTAGTAATAGGCATCCCCGGAGCATTCCGAAGCAGTCTGAGCGACGCATGGCTTGGCGTCTGCGGCAAACGGCATCCGGTACGGCGTGATCTGGGCGCAGCCGCTGATGGCGATGCAAGCCAATAAAATTAAAATCCGATTGCTCATTCTGTGCACCTCTTGGCTACGCCCACGGGGACATCATTGCAAAAATACTTGGGGAAATCTGCAATCAATAAAATCAATAGAGCGCGGTAGGTTCAGCTGAATGAAATGAAACCCAACTTACCGCGTTTATGATATCTGGAGGGAACCAGTGGCGTTTGTATATATTCATGGATTGATTCCAGCAAGGTCAGCAAATTAACTTGTCGGTACCCGCATAACTGATAATACCTGACGGTAGTCGTTGGAATTTGTATGTGTTCACGACCAGATTCTACAAATAACGTTGTCTTAAATTCGCGATAGACACAAGAATAAATGGAGCATCTAATGATCAAGTTCAATCTAGTGCTCACCATAATATCAGCACTAGCGTTATCGCCTCCGAGTTTAGCTGGATATAAAGTACCTGAGTATCCAGTCGAGGCTCGTTTTCACTTTGTAGGAACTACCGAATGGATTGTATTAGAAACACCAAAGGTCTATTCAGAGAGCAGCGGCAATTTTCTAAATGGATAAACGACGGTGGTAGAAAGTGAGACCGCCGCTTCCGAGCTTTGGATAGAGGCACTGTTTGTCGATGCTCAGCACGTACCACCCGCCGCTCCCAACGAGTTTACGGCCACAGGCAAAATTACCTTGATCAAAGGCACGCAGGCCGGAATTCGGTTAGGCAGTCCGTTGACGGCGTCTGTTCTACTGGCGCCATTTGGCATCGGAGTTGTCGACAATGGCTCGACAAAAACTGCAGGTGTTACTGAGAGCGAAGCACAGATCAACTTCAATAATTATAATTTGGGCAAATGGACGAGCGGCATAGGAAAACTTTCCCCTGAAGGAATCAAACTAGAAACTGATGAAACTCAGAATGCAACGTATATTACTTTCAGTCGTCTTTACAACTTCGAGATCAACGCAGATTCCATTAGCGACGGGACAAACACCGTTATGGCACAAGAAGTATTTAATACCCGAGAAATGCAGGGCGCAATTTCCCCCGTGGACGGAACCGTTTTCCTTGAAAGAACAGTACTTTCTTCTTTCAGAGAGTCTCTTGTCGAATACGGCAGGATACCCAATGAGCCCATCGTACAGATCCCAACTATTTCGCTATACGGTCTTGTACTTACAATCATCGGCTTGATTCTGGTAGCCAGATACCGCCTATCAAGTGCGCGCCATCAAAGCACTCATAGCCAAAAAGCAGATATACCAAGATAGACTTCTGACACTTAGTTTACAGTCGTCCAAGCGGAAGAAAGAGGTCAGGTTTCAGTATGTTTTGGATAGCTAGCTTGATGGAGTATTTTTTCTGTTCAAAACGTTGATTTTATTGAGAGTTAAAAAACCGTATTATAAGCGCGCTCCGGTTGAGTGCTATGTTAGGCTGAATGTATGATTGCAAGACCTACTCCCTTGCTTTGCCATTCCCCGTTCAATGCTTTCATGCAATGTTGAATGTGGTCAATTAACAGGGGAGTTTGGTATCATAGGCGCCATGGTCGTGGTGTCGTCGTTGTATGCGTTCATCATCCTTTTGTGGGCTTTTTTCGCCGGCCACGCTAAGGATAGTTCTGTTCGTCTGTTGGCGAGCAGTTAGAGCGTGAATTTGTTCTACCTGTTCGTCAATATCGGCATAGTGTCCGGCATTCTGCTGGTTGTGGGTGAGCTTTTGCCGCTGGTCAGTCAAGGTGGCACGTCGCTGGTCACTTTGAGGGCCGCATCTGGTATGCTGATGCCGATTAATTCGCATCGTCGGCTATTGTCAAAATAATCAATAACTACCAATAACAACCAACTTTAATTAATGACAATCAGTAAACACCTGTCACTACTCCTGCTGTGCCTGGTACCCTTAACGGTTTTCGCGAATTACAACGAACGCGTGGATGTGCAGCAGTTTATCGCGCAAATGGCCGAAAAACACGGCTTCGACCGTCAGAAGCTGCATGACCTGTTCTCGCGGGTTGAGAGAAAAGACTGGGTGCTCAAAGCCATCGCGCGGCCGGCCGAGAAAACCAAGACCTGGACCCAATACCGTTCAATTTTCATTACCGACAAGCGCATCGAAAAGGGCAGGGAATTCATGCGCCGGCACCGAGATACGCTAGCGCGCGCCGAACAGAAGTATGGTGTGCCGGCAGAGATCATCACTGCGATTATTGGCGTCGAAACCTTCTACGGTCAGCGCAGTGGCAAAACACGGGTTCTGGATTCACTGGCAACGCTTGGATTCGATTACCCGCCGCGCAGCCGTTTTTTCCTCTCCGAGCTGGAGCAGTTTCTGCTGCTTGCGCGCGATGAAAAAATAAATGCCGGTGAGATTCTGGGTTCCTATGCAGGCGCGATGGGTATGCCACAGTTTATATCCAGCAGTTATCGGAACTATTCCGTCGATTTTGATGGCGATGGAAAACGTGATCTGTGGAACAATCCGGCCGATGTGATCGGCAGTGTCGCGAACTATTTCAGCATCCACGGCTGGAGAAAGGGCGAACCGGTCGCCAGCCTCGCCAGCGTCGCTACCCCCGACTGCATCGATAATATAGATATACTCAAGCCGCATACCAGCATCGGTCTGTTAAAGCAAAAAGGCATAACGCCTCAGCAGTCACTTGACGACGATGAAATGGCGACCGTGTTTTGTTTCGATGGTGAGAACGGCGACGAGTACTGGCTCGGGCTGAACAATTTCTATGTGATCACCCAGTATAATCACAGCGCATTGTATGCAATGGCAGTGTACCAACTGAGCCGTGAAATTCTGCGAAAACAGGCCGACAGCTGAACAGCGGCGTCGCCGGAATTATTGGGTCGCGTCCTGCTCGGCCAGAGACGGGCCGCTACAAAATGACTCGAAACACTGGGAGGGCATAGCCGACTAAGTGTCGCAGGAAATTACGCCCATCAAGTACTTCAATCCAAACCCGCCCTGAAGCCTTGAATAAATTGATACAGGAAGGCAATACGTATCGAACTTTGGATATTCAGGATGTCGTAGACATGGTTGTCAAGCTCAAACCTGAGTTAGCAAGGAAGTCCTA
>CAWDCY010000025.1:0-32235 GCA_963800965.1 uncultured beta proteobacterium
AAGAAATGAATAAATGATTATCTCCATTCATTCCAAATAAACCCCCTTAAAAAGATTATGCCGCCCGTGAGGCGGCATACCTAATTCATTAAATTTCAACTGCAATTTAGCTATCTTTTGACCTTATTTGTGGGCTTTTCTTATCATAATTGTCCACAAAAAAACTATAGAAAAAAGGAGCAAAAAACCCAATTGATACTACTACTGCAAAGCATATAGGGCCATAATCCAAATCAATCATCTGATGCCTCCGAAATATAATTTCAAATTAAGCGTTATGCCGTCTATCACCGTGGCGTGGGTCATGACCATGATGACGTGGTTGCCAGTGATATGCAGGCAGGCGTTTCACGGTAATTGTTACACCAATAAAGAACATTGATAGGTAAAATACATCAATCAAGAACCCCTTGTCCCACCAGGGTTGTTGACGAACTCGTTTACCATTTGCGCGAAAATTACCTTCGAAATTAGCAATTTTCACTTGCGGCCCTACAACCGTGTAATCCTTAAGGTCGACATCTGGAAGCTTCATTACTTCCTCAATTTGAGGCTTAAGGACACGCAAATCATCCATGCTAACCGGGTGCCGTCCTTGCTGGGCTACGAATGTACTATTTTTATTAATATCAACAATACGCTTCATTGCTGCTGCATCACCCTGAGCTTCTTGAATCGCTACAATTTCAGGTGTATCCATCACCTTGATGTATTCAGCATAAATCGCAGCAGTAGGACGCTGCCCCCAAAGAGGAATTGTAGTCAGAAACGCCGTTGCGATTGTCAACAATACAAGCACCACGACTGGAACCGGCAATCGATTGTTATCCTCTGTCATCCCGCCAAGATCTTCAGCTTCCCAAAGTGCTTTGCTTCTTTCTACAGTATCAGCGTGCGTCAATGTAACCAGCGGCTCATTAAATACCCAAGGCATATCATCGTCCTCCTAAAATTATTTCAGATTCACAACAAAATCAATCAACTTCCTAATTTCGCTATCCTTAGCATACATAGGCACGTCTGGTGGAGTAGTGATCTTGCCTTCACGGTATTCATCATACTCGGCACGCCATTTTTTAAAATCAATTTTCTTGCCATCAGCATCGAACTCGCCCCATAAATAATCAAAACGGGGCATAATGGAATGCGGTTGCACTAAACGTGGATTAAAGAAATGCAGCATCATCCATTCTCTAGATCCATTACGCGAACCAACATGCAACAAATCTGGTCCTTTGCGGTCGGATCCAAATGCTGTTGGCGATTCACCATTAAAATCACCTAGCATTGGAGGAGCACCAAATACTTGCCAATCTTGTGTTTGTTCAGGCAGCAAAGTATGACACCACCAGCAACCCTCTCTTACAAACATGGTTTTCCCAGATCCGGCGTGCAATACATCTGAGTCAGCTGCCTGCTTTAACACCTCATCTGGAGTCCAGCCTTTCGTGGCTGTCGCATTTTCCATATATGCAAGCGGCTTGTCCTCAAAAGTCAGCAATTTGTCACTCTTTTTAATCAGGAATACGGCGCCATTTTCCTTTTTTGCCTCTTTAATCCGACCTTCATTAATACTAAGCCCCTCAACACCTAAACCCAGATTATCCGGGTGATTCACCCCATTCGGCAATGACGTTCCTGCAGGATATACATAAGCATATACTGGTTCAATCGGCTCACCGGTTTTCGGGTCTTTTCTGACCAGCACTTTCAATGGCTTATTCAAACCATCCAGCCAAAGATCATTGAGTTGCCAGCCTGAATCCCACCCCGAAGTCAGTTGCTTATCCAAGCCAACCTCAGAAACAACTGACGCAGCAAGATCAAAACTTGGAAATAATAAGGTTATACTCATTGACAATGCGAATGCCGTACCAAACAACCTTGAACCGATTCTATACTCTCTAAAATTCATAGTTTACTCCCCATATGCAGGCTTAATGTTTCAAGATTAACGCTCATACGCCAATTCGTGTGGCATACGTCCGGCCGGAATAACAGTACCTTCACGTGCAGTCATCCACATGTTGTATAACCAAAGTATGGTTGAGGAAAACACCATAGTACCGCCCAACCAACGAGCGATCATATAAGGATGCTCAGCAATCACGACGTCAATGTATGGCACCTCGTATATTTTACCAGCACCTTGAATCAACCCAGCAATTGTCATTGATATCCAGTATGTACTAAATCCAATCAACAACAGCCAGAAATGCAGATTACCTAAAGTAAGCGAGTACAGCTTTCGCTTCATCAAGGTTTGAAGCCCCAGATAAACGGCTGCAGCCTCAAGGAATGTTGAGAAACCGAGTAGAGCAAGATGCGCATGTGCCACCATCCAACCTGTACCGTGGATATACCAGTTGATTGAACGTGTTTGCTGAAAGCCACCCTGCATATTGAGTGGAATAGCCAGCAAGACACCAACCACGGTAAAACGCACCTCAAGGTTCTCGACAAACATATTCCATTTGCCCTGCATGGTCAAAAGTATGTTGGACACAAATGCAATCGCTGGCACCAAAATCAAAACACCTTCCACCGAAGCGAAAGACTTTAGCCACTCAGGCAAAGGAGCCGACATCAAATGGTGTGCAGCAGGAGTTGAGTAAAACACGACTATCGACCAAAAGTGCAAGTGGCCAATACGATGTGAATATAACGGATTACCCGTTACTTTTGGAATAACGTAATAGGCAATCGCTGCAGCAACGGGAGTAATCCATAACCCCAGAACGTTATGCGCAAACCACCACGTCATGTAAGCTTCAGTCAGACCCGTTAGGTGAAAATATTCCGGAAGATTTCCTACCAAAAACACAATAATCAACATGAAAGTTGCGGCGGCAAAAAACCAGTTGGTCGTATAAATACCTTGAGTGCGGCGCCTTATTATGGTCATCCACACGTTGATCGCCAAAGGAATAGTTATAAATGCAGCAACAGCAAGATCCAGCGGCCATGGAAAGTCAGAATATTCACGCCCAGAGGTCACACCCATCCACATTAGGGACAAACCCAAAAGCAGAGAGATATTCCACATCATGCAGTTCCACAAACCAAGCTTCTCTGACCACAGCCTTGTATTCCCCAGTATCGGAGTGATATACATCATAGCCATCGCAAACGCCATCGAAATCCAGCCAAAAATTACAGCCAACACATGCACCTGCCGCATATGGCCGAAGGCAAACATCTCCGTCCCCGTCACAAAATCAGGGAAAGCAAGCTTGGCCGCATTGAACGATCCCAATCCGGTTCCGATCATAAACCACACAATGGCTGAAAAACCAAAGAAGACCGCCGCCGAACCAACCGGGATAGCCTCATTTTTTGCAAACAAATACTTAAGAATCATGCTGCATCTCCTCATTTAGCTCAAGACAGACATAACGACCGCCGCAACTAGCGTTAGTCCCACTATAAATTTTATAGGTATTATTTTTTTGACGTTTTATGATGCGCGATCGATGAAAGCTCCTCTGCAACTATTCCGCCCACCGTACCGCCCGTTACCCCACCCAATGTATCCGTACCATCCGGCAAATGAATACGCTTGTGTGGCATCAATACATACCACGATAACCACATACTAGAAAACGCCAAAAGCATGCAAAACGTCCCTGCCAATATTACAAGCATATCCCCCCCTTATTTAAGCTCTTCATATCCTTAATGTTTTTACACAAGCTTGCCGCATTTAAACTCGCGACCCATTTTCAAGCATATCATGCCGCTTCAAAGCAAGTGCCAACATTAAAGTAAACACAAAGCCAAACACAAGCATCCAAAAACTCATAAAACCATTAAACGTTGTAGGTATATAGGAACCAGCGCCAATCCCGCCCCAATCTTCAAATCCCGCACGGCCCATCCAACACATAAGGGCAGCTCCGAATACGCTACCATTACCCATACCCGTAACAAACCCCGCAACTATAATTATCCAAAAGGAACTAGCTGGAATTGATTTTTTTTGCATTTTGCATTTCCCCCCGGTTTTATCTAAAAATATTTAGATTTTTGTACTATTTTTAAAACGGAGCCCGAGCGTTCTCAAGTCCGCTTACTCTACAACCGAATTCCTTTGGGTATCGATTGCCTAGGAGACAAGCGATTACTAAAATTCAGCGTTATAAAAATGCAGTGATATAATAAAACCCTACACTTAACCTTGTCAAGGCATAGCGTACTTAAACAAACAATTATATTGATTATGAACCCTAATACCTTTCTGTCCCGCATCCCACTTCGTTACTGGGGATATTTTTCGTTATCAATATGGGGTGGCGCCATCCTTTTTTTGTTGCGCCCAGACCTTTACAATTTGGATGAAGGCTCTGCCAAATCACTTTTATTAGTATGGTCAATAGCCGATCAGGTAGCTGCTTCAGTTGTAACTTTTGGCGCGCCCGATTTACGTGCATTGCTGTTTTTACCTGTTGCATTTCTTTGGACAGGCAATGTTTTTGCGGCCAAGGTTTTCACGGCACTTTTGTTTGCCATTGCTATTTGGTTGCTTTATTTATGGAACCGTCACAATGTCAATGCTGAAAGCGCATTAGTTGCCAGTGGCTTGCTGATTGTATCTCCGTTGGTGCTGGAACAAATTGATACTCTTTCTCCCGGCATTTACTTGTTACCGGCATTTGCATTAGGTGCTTGGCTAAATGAGGAGTATCGAGCCAACCCTCGCCCAGGTGGTGGCTGGTTTTTTTCCCAGTTACTTGTCTGCGCCTTCAGCGTGAGCTTGCATCCCATTGGCCTAGCTTATCCATTAGCACTGCTTTGGTCATGGTACAAAGACCCGCTGGATCAGAAGCAGCAGAGATATTTTTTTATTGGTGTATGCTTTATTTCTATCTTTACCTTACTCATGTTAAAGGGATGGAATCATCTCGAATGGTTCCAAAATCCTATTGAGAGTCTTACAGTTAGTATACTTGGATCATCTTTAGGCGGTGTAATGTCTGTCGTCAGGTTGGCAATTGGATGGGTCATGCTGGCAGGACTTTTAATCGTCATTATCAAACAATACCGTAACCTTTGGTCTGATTTTACTGGCCGCACCTTTCTTATTGGTTTGACGCTGGGAGTTACAACCAGTGATTTGGCGTGGAGCTTAATTGCATTAAGCCTTATTTTGTATTTTGGAACACCTTTATTATTACACTCAAATCATGCACGCACTGGCAAGGGATTTGTTCATCAACGTGGCTTGATGATGCTGTTTATTATTATTCTTTCCACTGTATTTATGCGGGCAGATAGGAGCCACTACGAACTTCGACAATCCGGCTTTCTGCCTGAAGTGGATCAGTTAATTCACTTTCTTGTTGAAGAGGCTGAAAATACCCGAAAAGTCAATGAAGAAGATGAAAGCGGAAAAAATCACCACCTTTTGCGAGTAGCCAGCCAATGGCCAAGCCGTACCATGATCGCATGCAAATGCGATACTTTGCCTTTACCCCCCGCCGCACAAGATCCGCAGACTCAACTTTCCATGCTGCATAGCATTACCCACATATTATTCAATCCGCGTCAAGCCAGCAATTCAGCACTCACAAAGAACCTATCTATGCTTGGTGGAGGGATTGTTGAAACTATAGCATTACAGCCCGGCGGGGTATTTTTGCATATAAAAAATGTTAATGCACCGTCCAGCCTGAAGAGCGATAGATAAGCTATATTCGATCTGCGTATGCTTCTAGACATACTTTCCTGACGAATAAACATATTGGAAGTTAGTGGCTTGTCAGATTAAACCTAATATATGCCGTAATCTGAAAAAATATACTTTAAACACGTAAATGTATAAACTCATACAGGAAATCTTAATCTATTTTATTGTGGCTCTCAGCTCTCTGTTCATTATGAGCTATGCTGTACACATGCTAATTGGTGGCTTGGTTAGTAAGGAAACTGAGTATTTGCTTATTTTAGCCACTTGTCTTATCGGTGTAGTAGCTATTGGATTCATGGTTTGGGATGTAATTCGACACCGCAAGGGAAAAAAATAGCGGCTTTCCACACAGCTATAATTATTAGGACTCTACAAGTAGGGCGCCTGTAAAAATTACCAAAGCTCGCACCAACAGTATTGCCCTGCCTTGAGCTCCATGATCGACGCGTATGCTGTTATCACCACGCAGCAAGCGCAAAGCGGTTTTAACTTGCATTATATATAACGCATACATCATCACAATCATCATTAAATGTATCCATATTAATAATGAGGTTATTTCGCTCTCCACAATCAAGCGGCGATACCAGTCCTTAAAAATGTAGAGATAAACCGGCATCCCCAGGTCAAACAGGATTATGGAAGTCATTATTGACACATGAACCATGCGTTTCTTAGCGTATCGAAACGCTACTAACATTAACGCATAGGTTAGTAACGCAGCCCACACTGTACCCGCCGTTAGCATATCATGCTCTGTCCATGCATCTTGCTTGCATTCTCCATCAGTTCCTTTAGAACGATTCTAACTGTGTGATATATCTCAGCCATTCACTCTCTTTATTTAAAATATATCTAGGCAGATGCAATAAAACTTAAGCTTCACTGCCTTTGGAACAAGTTTGCATATTTTGATTCTAAATACAATTTCTTAAATTTAGCTTGAGCTATTCCGAGCTCAACGAATGGGGCTTGCTATCTAATTAGCTTCAAAATTAAATATTTGTATTTATTTTCACTTGTTTAATTTGGCGCCTTAAAAAAAGCATTGGCATATATGTAAGGTGTCAAATATATGGATCAATTTATTACCTGCTTAGCCACTAAGCTCATCCAACTCAATTGTCATACCTGAAGAGGAGCAAGATATGCGCATTCCGATGAAAGATGATATGAAGTTTGGGTCAAAAACGTGCAGTTTCAAATATTTTTCTACGAACCAATCGCTGGAATTTTGTAGCTGAAGATCATGCTTAATCAACATTTTTTATGATTAAGTGAATTTTTGTGAATAGGTACTAGCTAACTTTATACCTTTCCTGAATAGCTTGGTAATCTTTCATGCTTGGAAACTGCCCTTTATGAAATACATATTGCATGCGCTGGTCCAATTTATCTAGTCCTGCCAGACCGAACGAACGACCTGAGTAATCCGCGTAAAGTCGTATATCTTTCACCAACTCCACCTTCTCTCCGTTGCGCATAATAATTCTAGTTGAGTGTTCACCTATTTCAATAGCAATGGGCGCGGTAGGTAGTAACATTAACCGGGTTTTCAAAATGCGGTTGGCACCTGCGATAAAAAAGAAACTGGCCAGAAACGAAAACAAATATGCCAAGCTGACATCTCCGCCATACCAAAATTTGGCTACCATAGACAGTAAAGCTATCACTGTAGGAACATATAACAGGAAATCCCACATCATGCCTTTGCGATCCTGAACTAAACTGAAACGTGTATCGCTCATACTAGATTAACCCGCACTGCTTTCAGTTCTTACTTTGAGAATTTTTGTGATTCCTGCTTCCATTTCGCCATACAACATGCGTCCCGGTTGAACTCCGCTAACGACGCCTTTGTCATTTATAAAGAAAGTCCAGGGATCACCCATTACGCGATATGCCTTAAATGCTTCTGGATTTTGGTATTGATCCATATGCAAAAAAATCACTTGGGTTTGATATTTTTCCAATAGCGCCTTCATAATTTGCAACTGGCCATCGCACACGGTGCAATGACCAGGTGTAGCAAACTCTAGGACGATAGGCTTACCTAGTGCCAATGCTTTATCCAATGAGTATTGGTACATGCGTGCGTCTGGTTGACGATAAGTCGTCATTTTGCTCATATCTCCGCCGACATCTGCCAATGTTTTGGTGGGCAAACTAGGCGCAACCATGCCTTTCTGCATCATTCCCATTGAAGCCCCTCCAATGCTCCATGAGGAAAGTTGTTCGCCACAGCCACCAATAAAACATGAAACAACGAGCAGCAATAATATTCTTATATTCACCTAGGCTTGTTCCATCCATTGCAAGTACGGTATATGTTATATCCCCAGATAATGTTAGCTAGTAAAACTATACTACCGAAAATTCCTGCAAGTGACATAAATCGTGATGCCGCCAACTCTCCGTCGTCATCAATAAAAATACCAATCAACCCCGCTGAGCTAAAGAACACCACGACCCCCAGCAGACCAAGATTATGCATCCAGAAGTGAACCTTGACTAAACGCAGACTGTAGATGGAGCGACGCACCAGTCGCGGAATAAGATAATATACCGCGCCAAAAATAGCCATTTCCACCCATCCCAGCAAATTAATATGCGTATGCCCTAAAACAAGCCTGTGGCCGGGTATGCCGCTATTAACAAAATGCCTAAAGATGGGAACACCGCCCATCAATGCCCCCCATGAAAAACCAATTATGCTGTAAATGATGCATGCATAGATAAACCACAATGTATACTTGGTATATTCTTTATCCTGAGTCCAAGGCTCATTTTGTTCCTGCATCATGCTGATTCTCTTTCGCTTTTAATTTCACTTCTTCACGTACATCAGTATACTCAGTCTTCCAGCTATCCGGCGCCCACATCCTGACCATCCCATCAATAAACTTGGATTCTCCGCCCGCAGGAGGAAGTCTCGACGCATTAGACCCTGGATTAGCTCGTAACTCGGAAAGAAAGACAGCAATCGCCTGCAAATCTGCTTGCGGCAATTTCGCTACGAAAGCAGCTCCTTTTGAAGGCCCATGATCCATCGTTGTTCCTGGGTAAGTTGCTTCTGGATCTGTTAAAAATTTGTTCAGGTACTCAAGGGTACGTTTGGAACCGATCCCGTCGAGAACCAGCCCCATATTTGTTCCATTGCGCATTGCACGGTGGCAGATTGTGCATCCTGCTGTACGAAATAACTCTGACCCGTGCAAGCCTTGTGCTGTAAAGTCATATTGAAGTACTGGAAACATCGGTTTATCCAAACGTGACCTGACAACTTCTAACACCAACCAACTTACAAAAGCCATAATACCAATCAGCGCAAACCCACCAAATAGCAATTTTTCTCCAAGCTTCATATTGCTAATTGCCATGCTGAATATCCCCCGGCTACTTAATATACTTTTCACATAGACAAAATCCCCGCGTCCGAAGTAACTCGTCGCGGGGATTTTACAAACAAAATCTTAATTCAATAGCTAAAAACACCTATCGAACTAAAACTTCCTTCAAAACGGTTTGATTATCAATAAGCAGGCCGTCCCGTACATTAACCGGTGGAGCAGACGACAAATATGCAGCGACATTGTAAATATCATCATCTGTAAGCGTTTTCGCCACTGCCTGCATCATATGAACCCCTCCAACTACCGGATCATTAGCCCTTGTGCCATCACGCCAACTTTTCAATTGATTAACCAAATATACATACTTTTGATTGCCAATTGCCGGGAACATGGGATCAGAACCGCGCCCATTAAATCCATGACATGAGTAACAAGAAGCCACCTTACCTGGTACGCCGCTATGAGCCAGCAACTTCCCCAAATGCGTCTTGCCAACTTCCTGTCCATTTGCTTTAAGAGCTTTCAAATCAGATGGCTCTGACTTTCTGGGCAAGCTATCAACAAATGCAGCCACATCTCGACGATCTTGCTCGCTCAATGCCTTGGCAAATCCGTTCATGGCCGCGCCCAAACCAGAGGGAACACGCTTGTCCTCAGCAAAATTAGTCAGTTGCTTAACGATATAAACATAACCAATATTGGCTAGGCGGGGCGAGCCCATATCATCATTACCCAATGCATTATCTCCATGACAAGACATGCAAGCAGGAACATCCCCTTTTCCTGCGGTAAAGATAGTCTTACCGTTAGCGGGATTCGCACTAATTTTTCCAGTTTCCGCAGAGGCAGAAGTTCCTGACACCAGTACTATGGTGGCTATTATTGTAAGCCATGACGACAACATGGATGTAGATTTGCGCATTTCCCCCCCTTATTCTTAAAATTCTTCAAGTTAACCTTCCCCTGACAACTTTAGCAAGTTGCTGGCCTTTCAACCGCCGTGATAGATACTCCATGTTTTGTAAAGGATCCAAATTAATATTTCCGTTACTCACAGTATTATTTAGCCTTGTTTTTTTAAGAATTCTTTTTAAATAAGATTATGGCCATACTAAAAATAAATCCAAAAATACATAAATACATTACAAGAACTTGGCCGGTAGTCACATTATCAAACATAACTTCTCTTCCTTTCCAATACTGCTTAGTTAAAAAAACTTATTCTGCTTACGATCCCTTTATACCCTCGAAGTTTATCACTGCCAATTTATATTACGCAAGTTTTTTTAGCTGGGCGAAGAAACAAATAATCCCCAGCTTCTTGAAATATATTCAAACATCTGCTCATGCCATCAGCAGCATGTAAGCTCAAATTCAAAAAAGCTATAAAACTCCAGATTTCATTTTACATACGTAGTATGTGCCTGTAGATTCGACAGATGAGCATGGCAACCTTTTGTTCAATCTTTATTAAGCAGTGCGGCTCTCTTTAAAAGATAGCGCCTTAAGAAATACCAATTTATTTTTTATAAGTTATCCGAATTTTCATAATCGGACTAGATTAAAAACACATCATTATCTTCAGCGTATTGTCGCCTTGGCAGGTACTATAGCGTGCATGGCAAGCATGGGTACGTTATACTTCGCTTATGATGGCGCCTGTAGCTCAGCTGGATAGAGTATTGGCTTCCGAAGCCAAGGGTCGTGGGTTCGACTCCCGCCGGGCGCACCAGCAAACAAAATTTTATGACTGGTTCATTATCTTTACGTTTTTTTAAATGCATCGCTTTGGGTAATATAAATATATCAGAAATTTAGCCTGAGATTTGCATCAACTCTCAATCAGATATTTTCATTGCCTCGCTGAAATTTCCTTTCCATTTTCGAATAATGGCAGACCAGACCCAATAGCTAGCTTAAGCAGTAAGTGACGGTTAAAATTATGGGTAGCGCCATCTCGTGATCTAGGTGCTACGGTTCATGGGGAACCCAGCAGATGCGTATCCTGCTGTTTGCTGCATAGTAACTAGCCGCCCTGCGCCAGGTGCGTCTTACATTGGGCACGCTCTATGCAGCTGCAACACAACGCTACCGTTCACACTGAAAAGCTGTGAGATATTTTGCTTGTATCGTTACTCTTTGACTAAAAAGGGACTCAGTCTCTGAATGGATTCAAAATTTACATTAATCGCTTAACTTGCAATCCACTGTTTTTGAAAAATTCGGGTCTGTTTATGTTAGCTATATTTACGAGATATTAACTAGAGATGAGACCATTATATATAACCATGTGTAATGAGAAACATCTATTTCATTATGCATTCAAAATTTCGACTGCCATGAAAATTTATTTATCTGGATAGCCAAAGCCAGTGACTCCTCTCAATAGACAATCAACATTCCAATCAAATTTAATAAACTGCAATCCATTTTTGTGCATTACATCTGCAATGTTATGAACTACCCGACATAAATATAACTATGAATGAAACCATAACACCCCCAATCGACCTTGGGTTCATGGCATCACTCATGAAGCGGCTGATCCTTGGCCAGTTCTCAATCCGTTAGCAAATAGGCAAAGCATGCCGTACAGCCCTGAGCCTCCCGCCGAATTTGTTTCCTGGTTTCGTTCGGTAGCGCCTTACATCAATGCCTTCCGTGGCCGCACTTTCGTAGTCGCGTTCGGCGGGGAAGTGGTAGCGGATGGTAAATTCGTCGAGCTGACCCACGATCTTAATCTGCTTTCCAGCTTGGGGGTACGCCTTATATTAGTACATGGCGCTCGCCCACAAATCGAACGGCATTTATCGCGCAACAATCTTGAAGATCACTATCACCATAGTATCCGCCTAACCAATTCAGAAACCATGCAATGCGTAAAAGAAGCTGTGGGGCGCGTGCGGGTGGAAATCGAGGCACTGCTGTCTATGGGCTTGGCGAACTCCCCCATGGCTAATGCAGATATCCGTGTCGCAGGCGGCAACTTCATCACCGCCCAGCCGATGGGCGTCATTCATGGCGTAGATTTACTGCATACTGGTAGCGTGCGTAAAGTAGACGTTGTAGCGATTAATGACCGGCTTGAGCATAATGAAGTCGTTTTACTTTCACCGCTTGGTTATTCTCCTACCGGCGAGGTGTTCAACCTTACCCTGGAAGAGGTAGCGACGCGTACCGCGATCGCGCTCGACGCAGACAAACTGATTTTTCTGATGGAGATGGACGGCGTGCAGGATAAACACGGCAATTTACTACGTGAATTAACCGTAGCCGATGTCAATACCATTCTAGCCAAACAAAGCAAGTTACCGGAAGATGTAGCACTGTTCTTGCCATGCGCGGTGCATGCCTGCGAGGCAGGTGTAGCACGCACGCACCTGATCAGCCGCCACATTGACGGTGCCATTTTGCAAGAACTCTTCAGTGATACTGGTATCGGCAGCATGGTGGTGGAAAGCACTCTCAACATCCTACGTGATGCCACTATTAATGATGTAGGTGGGATTTTGCAACTGCTACAACCCTTGGAAACTGAAGGCATACTGGTACGACGTGGCCGCGAGCGACTAGAACATGAAATTGGGCGCTTCGTGGTGCTGGAACATGACCGTCGCATCATTGGCTGCGCCGCATTGTATCCATTTGTCAAAGAGCAAGCCGCCGAGCTCGCCTGCCTCGCTGTGCAAACCGACTACCGCAAACAAGGTTACGGCGACATACTACTTAAGCACATTCTTGCCGAGGCTCAAGCACTAGGTCTACACAAACTATTCGTATTAACCACGCGCACTGCCCACTGGTTTATTGAACGAGGCTTCAAGGAAACGGATGCCGGGCAATTACCTGCGCAGAAAAAAATTCTTTACAACTATCAGCGCCGCTCCAAAGTCTTTGTGAAAAATCTATGATCAAGTCGTACATGGAATGAAGTTGAATCTTTGCGGGTGTTCGTGATTAATGTCAGAATCAAAACCTTAAACTAAATATTCGGAGAATTTTATAATGACAAGAACGGTACACTGCATCAAATTGGGCCATGAGGCAGAAGGACTAGAGCGCGCACCATATCCTGGCGAGTTGGGACAACGCATTTTCGAACAGGTTTCGAAAGAAGCTTGGGCCGCATGGCTCAAACACCAGACCATGCTGGTCAACGAAAATCGCTTAAATCTCGCAGAAGCTCATGCTCGCAAGTATTTAGTCCAACAGATGGAAAATCATTTCTTTGGTGATGGCGCGGAAATGCCTTCCGGCTATGTGCCGCCGGCCCAATAAAAAATATTCTTGCAGTATTATTGACACAGCCACCAGAATAAAAAACTCACAACACTCTGTCGGCCTTAGCCCTTGCTCTTCCCCGCGAGAGGAAGAGCAAGGGCGAACAGAAGAAGAAATTACAGGTTAATGGAATAACCGAAGCATTTCTGAAACAGGGTGGAAAGCTCATCGCGAGTCGGTTTGTGATTCTGTCCGCCAAGACTGGCGATTTTCAGAGAACCCAGCAAAGAAGCAAGGCGTCCGGTGGTATCCCAATCCCAGCCCTGCTGAATACCATGTAACAAACCCGCACGGTAAGCATCACCGCAACCAGTAGGGTCAAGCAATTTCTCAGCCTTAGGCGTTGGGATGCGCACTTCCTTACCATCCGCATAAATAAGAGACCCCTCTGCACCGAGGGTAATGATAAAAGCACGTGTCAACTTGCTAAGTTCTTCAATATTTTTTCCAGTTTTATCCTGCAATAACTTGGCTTCGTAGTCATTCACCGTCACATAATCTGCCTGCTTGACGAAGTTTAATAATTCATCACCACTAAACATCGGCATACCTTGACCCGGATCGAACACGAAGGGAATGCCCGCTGCATGGAATTCGTGTGCATGCTGCAACATGCCTACACGGCCATCAGGTGAAACGATGCCGAGCGTGGCGCCCTTGGCATCGGACACATGGTTCTGTTCTGAGAAACTCATCGCGCCAGGGTGGAAGGCCGTAATCTGATTATCATCCATATCGGTTGTGATAAAAGCTTGACCAGTGAAGCTGTCCGGCACATGGCGAATATATTGTTGCGATAAGCCTAACTTCTCCAAGCGCGAGGTGTAAGGGCCGAAATCTTCACCTACTGTCGCCATAATCAGCGGATTGCCACCGAGCAGTTTCAAATTATAGGCAATGTTACCTGCGCAGCCGCCATACTCCCGACGCATATCCGGCACCAGAAAGGAGACATTCAGGATGTGTATCTGTTCAGGCAAGATGTGATTTTTGAACTGGTCGTTAAACACCATGATGACGTCGTAGGCTAAGGAACCACAGATGAGCGTAGACATATTGATCGCGCGAGTTAATTAATGGAGACAAGATTATAGCAGCCAGCATAGCGTCAAGTTGACATAGCCATCTCTGCTCTTCCTGATTTAACCATCTCGGCAAAATCTTAATGAGGTTCAGGTCAGGAATAAAAAACCGAAAGTTTGCACTCCCGACTTTTCTAACATACAAAATGTTGTATTTTTTAGGTGTTACATCGAAACATCTTCAATATCGTCGCTGCACCCACTCAATTAGCTCGTTTTGTGCCTGCTGCCCAGCTGCGGCATTTGGATGGTTGATTAAAAAGACCAAAATCCATTGCTTTCCGCTACGGGATTGCACATAACCGGCAATGGCTTGCACACCTTCCAGCGAACCGGTTTTTAGATGAGCGTGGCTGGCAGCTTTGCTGTCCGTGAGGCGTTTTTTAAATGTGCCATCAACGCCGACGATCGGTAAGGAAGCCTCAAATTCCGTTGATAACGGGCTGCGTTGCGCGCTACACAACAACAATGCCAAACTACGCGGGCTGATCCGTTCTCGACGCGAAAGTCCGGCACCGTTTTCCAGTATCAGTTCAGGGAAGTGCAATTTTTTTTGTGTCAGCCAATTGCGTATAGTCAATTCACTTTGGGTGAAGTTGATAGGCGTCTCGGCAGTCCCGCCCAAGCTTAAAAAAAGTTGACGCGCCATGACATTGTTGCTGAATTTGTTTATGTCGCGAATCAGTTCGGTCAACGGTGCGGAATGGTGTGTGGCAAACAGAATCGCGCTACCTGGAACTTTACCCTCACGCAATGTACCTTGTAGCAGCCCCCCCATTTCCTGCCACAACGTACGAAACACGGCGTTCAGATAGCTCGGGTGGGACAGCAGGCTGACATGTCGTTCACGCTCACCGCACTGGATCGGATAGACACCTTGCACAAGTAACGTATCGCCCTGCAATTGCATGGACAGTGCATCACTCCAATCGGTGCAATTTCCTTGAACGGTTGCTGCCGTAACGCGGTTATCCAGCCTGATGCCAGCCAGTTCCGGCGTACTGACAATCTTGATTTTTTCGCCCACTGGAATAAAGCGTAGGTGCACAGAGTTAAAATTAAGCAGCAACGCGTCTGGCCCCGTGTTGTAGGGACGCATCGGCTCGTTATCGAATTCTGCTGGATCGTGCGAGGCGAGCTGGAATACACTACGATCCAGCACCAGATCGCCACGAATCTCTCGCAGACCCCGGCTACGTAGCTCGTGTAGCCACAACCATAATTTCTCCAGCGTCAGCTTGGGATCGCCGTAGCCCTTCAAGATCAGGTCGCCGTGCAGTACACCTTGCTCCAGCTTGCCATCGATATAAGCCTCGGTTTTCCAACTATACGAAGGGCCAAGCAATTCCAGCCCGGCGTAGGTGGTGAGCAACTTCATCGTTGAGGCCGGATTCATCGACTGCTTCGCATTCACACTAATGAGCGGCGTGCGCGCATTTACCTCGCGTACCTCCACCCCGATACTGCCAATTGGAATGTGCGCCAGTTGCAGCGCTTTCATCACAGGCGGCGGCAATTTGGCGGCGCGAGCACTGGGGATAAGACAAAAAATGAGTAGCAAAATGTGAAACAGCTTCATAAATACCTCTTTACATCCGTCCTTCCCTCTTTCGTGGGAATGACGCGTTTGAATTGCTCTGCTTTGATTAAATTAGATGAGCGCCGTGATGATTGCCAGTGTACGTTCAACCAACATGTCCATTTCAGCCTCGCTGATGATATAGGGTGGCATGAAATATATCGTATTACCCATCGGTCTCAGCAGCAGCTCTTTCTCCAGCGCGAGGCTGAAACAGCGTTGCGCGAAATCATCGTGCAGGCTATCCACCTCAAATGCCCAGATCATGCCAGTGTTGCGGAAATTTTTTACGCGGGGGTGATCACGTAAGGGTTCTGCAATGCGGTTTAGATATGCGGCTTTGTTGCGGTTGGTTGCGATGACATCATCTTGCTCGAAGATTTCCAACGTAGCCAATGCAGCACGGCAGGCCAGCGGATTTCCCGTATAAGAATGTGAATGTAAAAAACCACGCGTTACTTTATCAGCATAAAACGCCTGATAGATAGCATCAGTGGTCATCACCACGGATAACGGCAGATACCCCCCGCTGAGACCCTTGGACAAACACAGGAAATCCGGCGAAATTCCCTCTTCTGCACTATCCCGCCTGGGAGACTTTTCTGCCTGCTCACAAGCAAACATTGTTCCCGTCCGTCCCATCCCCACTGCAATTTCATCGGCAATGAAATGCACATCGTATTGATCGCATAACTCGCGCGCACGCGTTAAATAAGCCGGGTGATACATAGCCATGCCCGCCGCCCCCTGCACTAAGGGTTCGACAATGAAAGCGGCAATATGGTGGTGGTGATGCTGCAAATGAGTTTCAAGCTGTGCAACACAGCGCTCCGCATAGTCTCGTGCGCTCTCTCCTGGCTCTGCATTGCGCCAGTCAGGGCTTAATACCGTAGCATTCTGTTTGACCAACTCACCATATGCATCCTTGAATAGTGCCACATCTGTCACGGACAACGCGCCCAGTGTTTCGCCGTGATAACTGTTTTGCAGACTGAGAAAATCACTCTTGTGAGGCTGACCATTGTTGCGCCAATAATGCACGCTCATCTTTAACGCAATTTCAACAGCCGATGCGCCGTCTGAGGCATAAAAACAATGACCCAGCCCGACAGGAGCCAACTGCGCTAATTTCTCGGAAAGTTGCACCACCGGCTCATGCGTAAAGCCGGCCAGCATCACATGCTCAAGCCGCCCTAACTGTAGGATAATGGCGGCATTAATGCGCGGGTTGCAATGCCCGAACAAATTCACCCACCACGAACTCACCGCATCCAAATAGCGCTTGCCGTCGAAATCATATAGCCACATACCTTGCCCACGCTGGATAGGTATTAGCGGTAGCGTCTCATGGTGCTTCATCTGCGTGCAGGGGTGCCACACAGCGGAACGGGAACGGGTAAGTAAATTAATGTTAGGCATAGCAGGTCTCAAAGGGTTGCCCAGCAAACCACACTTGGACAGGCAAGTAAAAACTTGGCAAAATGTCAACTGCTAGAGTAATTTCTACCCGATACAAACGCAACCATCCATTCACTTAATGCATTCAAGGAAGATTAACTATGCCAACCGCTCTAAAATTAAAAGCTGTTCAAAGTAACAACCTTCCTATTCCTGGCGTTGAGTCTTGGCACGTCACTGCAAATGACCCTGCGATGTTGGTGATGACAGATTTCCACTGGCATTCGTCGGTGACTGTGTCTGAAAATTCGACGATCGATGCGGCGTTAGACCACATGAAGCATACCGGCGTACGGTGCGCTTTTGTGATCGATGGAAAAATGAGTACAGTGGTTGGGATGATTACTGCCTATGACATTTCCGGAGAGAAACCTTTGCAGTATATGCGTTTGGCGAGTATCTCACGTGCAGATATTTTGGTTAAATATATCATGCAAAAAATTGACGATTGGCACGTGGCAGACCTTAAGGACATCGAGAATGTAACTGTAGCGGATGTGTTGAAAGTATTTACTGATGCGGATGTGACACATATCCCTGTCATGGAGACCAACAGCAATAATGAACAGCGCTTGCGTGGCTTGCTTTCATTTGCGAAGGTGAAACGTCTGCTAAAGTAGTGCATCCATTAGAAGCGCTCTCATTCAACGCAACACGAGCGCGGATCACCTTGATAAGAAGCCGCTGGCTTTTGCTGCCCGGATGAACGGTTTCGGTTTGGCATTGAAAAAAATAGGTCAATTTCTTGATTAATAATTAAGGGCACCTCTAACAGGCTGCTGAAAAACTCCACCAGTGTTGGTGGTTGGTAAAATAGTGCCATGCGTGTTTCGGGTGGATGAAAGACATCGGTTTGATGCGTAAATTGCGGCATCGCGGGCAATCGTTGGTGAACCCGCTATTTCTGTTTACGGCCGCAGAGTACAACCTGGTCAGAATGAGGCGATTATTGGCGTAACAGGCCATAAATCCGCCCCAAAGGCGGAAAACGGGAAATCCTCGGAAAAACAGGCTTCTCCGGGAGCTATAAATTTAGAAACACCCGAAAAAATTTATTAGGCGGGTGGGCAAGGGGAAATATATGAGCCTTTTCAGCAGCCTGCTAAAGCATACTCCATAAAAAAACTAAAAATTTTATCAACCTTTCCACCCGTTAAATCAGAGTACAGCGTCAGTAGGATTCTTCAGCCTGCTCCGGCGGCGCCAAGATAACCGTACCGAAATGCGGCATCCATTTGCTGGACATAGAAGGCGATCCAGAGATGCACGGGAGCGTTTTCTTCGGGTGACAAGTGGAGTGGTTCGTTGTCCCGATGAATTACGGTACGCCATGCATGATCCATATTGGGGTGCAATTTTTCCAATACCCGGGCAGATTTACCGGCGTGCTCCATGGTCCTACAGCGTTCGTCGAATGAGACTACATGTCTGTGTGCCGCCGTGGCGCCCGCAACGAACTGGGAATATCCGCCGCTGGCCACCCAACGTACGCCGAATTCAAAGTCATCCCAGGCATCGTTTAAAAAACGCTCATCAAAACCGCCAAGCGACTGGAATTTGGCTTTCCTGATTGAGGCATTTCCAGCATAGAAAAATGTCTTGGGCCAGACCGCCAAAACACGGCGCATGGGAACACCAAATATTTTGCCGGAGTCTTCCAGCCAGCGCGGGAAGATGCCTTTTCGGAAGTGATCAGGAAAGAGCCCCGGGCCGATGCCCACAGCGTTAAGATCAGGGTTCAGTATGTGGTATTCCGCATAAGCGGCAATCAGGCCGGGAGAGGGGTCGAAGTCGTCCGCGAGAAAGACAAGCAGGTCACCATCAGCCTGAGCAGCAGCCATGTTGTTTTGGGTCGCCCGTGCCGGGCTTGGACAATTGAGTAATGTCGCCGAAATCGCAGGATGCTGTTGGCGAAATTCAGCAAATGCCCGCGATGTGGAAGCTCTGCTCTGTCCATCGACGAAGATAATCTCGAACGCATCATGGGGGTAGGTCTGGGCTGCAACTGAAGCGAAGAAATTCTGCTGTTTGTGGTTAAAAATATCGGGTTCGGACGCCACGATTAAAGACACTCGCATGACTCTTCTCCAATCCAGTTTGAAGGTGTCAGCGAAAGAGGAGCCTGAAGCGCCTGCTCGATCAACGTAATAGGTAAGTGTTGCAATCCATCGGTTGCGCCAAGTAGGGCAAGAAACTCTCCGCCCCAGTTGGCAAACGTAGGTGCAAATGGATTTGGCCAAGTGGGTTGGTTTTGCGCCAGGCTGATGAAAGCAGCCATGACCTTGCCGTGTTCCATGCGCGGTTCACTGGCGGCTTCGGTGATGGTATTTCGGTCATGGATACGATATTCGTATAGCAGGTGCGGCGCCAATACCGGCTCGCACTGCAGCGTAGCACGCAAGCAAAAATCCCAATCATGGTTATAGCGATAGTCGCGAAACCCACCCAAGGTTTCCCAGAGACGCTTGCGGAACATAAGATTACCGCTGGAAATGGTCGAGTTCGCACGCAGCATCGCCAGACCAAGTGTGCAAGACATGACCGTTGCATTCTGGGCCGTCATCAAGGCGGGGACGCGGGCATCGGCAAGGTGGCCAAGTGGTTGGCCGTGTGTATTTATATATGACACACGCGCGTAGCCCCAATCGGCATTGCTTTGCAGCAACGTGAACAGCATCGTCTCTATGCGCTCTGCCGGTAGTCGGTCGTCGGAATTGAGCAGCTGGATAAAATCACCTTTGGCTAGTGCGATACCCTGATTAAGGGTGGCTGCAGCCCCCCGGTTTTCGCGGGCAATGAACGTTACCGGAAACGGGGCCGCAACAAGCGCAGCACGACAATGTTCAATCGTGCCGTCGATGGAGCCGTCGTCAATCACGATTAGTTCCAGCGGATGTCGTGTCTGTGTAAACACTGAAGCGATCGCCTCGGCGACATAACGTGCGTGCATGTATGCCGGCATCACAACCGACACAGTCGGAAGTTTCGGAGGAGACGACTGGATAAGCCGGTCTTTGTTCGCTTGGACGCCTGTTAATGCCGGGCGCATGCGTCGATATTCGACGAGTTTGTTCTGCAAAAACGAAGATAGATGATCCGAGCAGATAGACGCCAATAGCAAGCCGAGATTGGACCAGAAACCGGGAAAATGCACGGCGGAGGTGGATAACAATGCAGCAAAAGCCGCGCGCGATTCGTCCATGAGGCCGAGCTGGTAGAGCGTGACAGCTCTCATGTGAGCGACTTCCCAATCTTCGCTCTGCTCCCGGAGGATGGCATCATAAGCCTTAATAGCCTGAAAGAACCTGCCGCCTTGTTGCAAGGCGAGTCCCGCCTGACGATTACGTTCGTGTCTCGCTACCGCAGTTGACGCGTTGCTGTCCAGCAAACTACAGCAGTGCTTGTAGCGCAGTCCACTTTTGCATGGGCAAGGTGCATTCCGCGACGAGACAGGTATTCCGTTTTGAGGACGTATTAATGGCATAGGGTGAGAATGGCCAAACAGACTTACAATTTTTGAATGAATAACATTTTCGGGCTGGATATGCGCGATATACATTAAGCATCTAAAAAATGCAATGTGACACATATTTGTTCGTGTTCCATGACACTATGTTCGTCTGCGTACAGACTCGAAAATCATTTCGATGAGATACTCACTATGTAAATAAAGCAATACCATCAGTGCTGTGCGCTCAAGCTACTTTGAGCACCGGAACTAATGATAACGATGCCAACAGGCTTACTCCTCTTCCACGATAAAACATAGTTTGATAGGTATGGCAAAAAGAAAAGAAAAAATCGAGGTCAATGGGACTAACGGCGGCGCGGTACCGTCTGATTCGTTGGTGTTATTTGGTGTGACAGGCGACCTCGTTTACAAAAAAATATTCCCGGCGCTCTACGTCATGGCAATGCGCGGCGTCCTTAATGTACCAGTGGTCGGCGTCGCATCCTCGAAATGGAGTCTGGCGCAACTTCGAAAACGGGCGACGGAGAGTATAAAAAAATCCGGCAAGATCGATGACAAGCAAGCTCTGAGCCATCTGCTCTCCTTGCTCCAGTATGTGATGGGCGATTATAACGATCCGGCTACGTACAAAGCGATCAAGTCGGCGCTGGGGAAGGCCCAACGCCCAGCGCATTACCTGGCCATTCCGCCCTCGCTTTTCGCGGTAGTTATAAAAGGACTCGGCACGGCTGGCCTGGCTGAGAATGCGCGCGTCATTGTGGAAAAGCCGTTCGGTCGTGATCTGGCATCCGCGCGTGAACTTAACCTCATTGCAAAATCGGTCTTCCCAGAAGACGCCATATTTCGTATCGACCACTACCTTGGCAAGGAGGCGATCATGAATATCCTTTATTTTCGCTTCGCCAATTCATTCCTGGAACCGATCTGGAATCGCAACTGCGTGGCTAGTATCCAAATAACGCTAGCCGAAAATTTCGGCGTGGAGGGTCGCGGTGAATTTTACGAAAGCGCTGGCTGCCTGCGCGATGTCATTCAGAATCATTTGTTCCAGGTTGTCGCACTGCTTGCCATGGAGCCACCGGCCTACCAAGGTTATGAAGCTGTACACATCGAGAAAGCAAAAGTCTTTAAAGCCATGCGCCCTCTACAGCCGGACGACTTGGTGCGCGGCCAGTACGCTGGTTACCGGAAGGAGCCACGCGTGACGAAGGGCTCCGACGTTGAGACTTTCTGTGCTCTGCGACTTTTCATCGACTCGTGGCGCTGGGCAGGCGTACCGTGGTACCTGCGTTCCGGCAAATTTCTGCCTGCAACGGCGGCAGAAGTGCTGATTCAGCTTAAACCGCCGCCACAACGTCTGTTCGACGATTCAGCTCCGGAGAATGGTCGGGCCAACTATCTGCGCTTCCGGCTCTCTCCCGGTTTTGTAATCGCCCTTGCTGCTCGCGTTAAACACGCAGGCAAGGAGTTTGTCGGCGATCAACAAGAACTTGATTTATTTTATAAGCAGCCAAAAGAGGAAACACCCTATGCGCGGCTCCTGACAGATGCTATGGCCGGTAACGGCACGCTGTTTAGCCGCGAGGATGCGATAGAGGCCGCCTGGGCGGTGGTAGAGCCAATTCTTAAAACCCATCATCCTGCACGCCCCTACCAACCAGACAGCTGGGGGCCAAAACAGTCTGATGCGCTGATTGCAGCAGACGGCGGTTGGCTTAACCCCATGCCGGATCAGGCAGCATCATGACCGCTGCAGACAAGTTAATTTGATTTTTGGGCGTGACATCACACTACCTCATCACGACTGCATCAAAGCTGATATTGAGGGTGAGCTTGGCGATAAAAGCCGAGGGCAGTATGGGGCCGCTTGGTAAGCTCTCGGCACAGAGCTTACATTCGACTCCAAACAAGTCATATGCGCGCAAGCTGACATAAACAGCTCAATACATAGTCGATCTGACACTTTCGATTGTCCCGCATTGCTCAGTACTATCAAAACAATTCATACATAACAGGAGAAACCATGAAGTCCACACAACAACTGCATAATCTTGGCCAGAGACTCTGGCTCGACAACATCACACGCGAGCTTCTGACCAGCGGCACATTACGCTGCTACATTGACGAATTGTCTGTAACGGGACTCACTTCTAACCCCACGATTTTCGATAACGCCATTAATAAGGGCGCTTTCTACGACGAGTCTATCCGTCAAAAAACGCTAGCGGGTAAATCCGGCGAAGCACTGTTCCTCGAGCTGGCACTGGAGGATTTAACCCAGGCGGCCGACCTCTTTCGTCCGATTCATGATGCCACTGGCGGGGTTGATGGCTGGGTATCGCTGGAAGCGTCGCCTTTGCTGGCCGACGATACGGTCGGCACCATAAAAGCGGCGATGCAACTTCATGCGCGAGCAAACCGTCCCAATCTTTTCATCAAGATTCCAGGCACTAGTGCAGGTATACCTGCGATTGAAGAGGCCATTTTTGCGGGCGTGCCGGTAAATGTCACATTGCTGTTCTCTCGCGAGCATTACATCGCAGCAGCCGAAGCGTATATGCGCGGCATAGAACGCCGCATCGCCAGCGGCCTTGATCCTGTCGTTAATTCCGTAGCATCGATTTTTGTCAGCCGCTGGGATGCGGCTATCAAAGAAAAGATTCAGCCTGGCCTAAGCAATCGTCTAGGCATTGCAATCGCCATGCGCACCTACAAAGCCTATCGCGACTTGCTCGCATCACCGCGTTGGAAGAAGCTGGCCCATTCCGGAGCACGGCAGCAACGTCTGCTCTGGGCCAGCACAGGTACCAAGGACCCTGACGCCTCAGACATCCTTTACGTCGAAGCGCTCATGGCACTCGACACCATCAATACCATGCCCGAGAAGACGTTGCTCGCTTTTGCCGATCATGGCGAAGTGAATGGCGCCCTGCCCGTGGATGGCGGCTATGCCGAAAGCGTACTCGCCGAATTCACAAAAGAAGGCATTAACGATGAAACGCTAGCCGCCGACCTTCAGCGCGATGGCACCGAAGCTTTTGCCAGGTCATGGATCGACCTGATGGCTTGCATCAAATCAAAAAGTGACATGTTAACGAAGGGTAATTAAGCATGCCTGACAGCACGTCCTGCACATTGCCCTGCACGATAAAGCAAAGAAAATTTTCAAGAGTTAGCCTGTAACTCACAATGTTGGACAATTATGCTCATTGCGCCTGAACGCTGCGAGGAACAATGGAGGTGGAGTAAACCATGACCGAGCAAACTCAACTTGACCAGCTTTGCATCAACACTATTCGTACACTTTCAATCGACGCCGTGCAAAAAGCACAATCGGGCCATCCGGGTACGCCGATGGGTGCAGCCCCAACGGTTTATTGTCTGTGGCCGCGCTTCATGCGTTACGATCCAGAGGATCCAGAATGGCCAAACCGCGATCGTTTTGTTCTTTCCGCCAGCCACGCCTCGGCATTGCTCTATAGCCTGCTGTACTTATCCGGGGTTAAAGCGACAAGCCCAAGTTACGAACTGACGGATCGGCTCGCTGTGACGCTCGATGACCTCAAAAATTTTCGTCAGGCTGAGAGCCGCTGCACTGGGCACCCCGAGTATGGATGGACCTCCGGCGTGGAAACCACCACCGGCCCGCTCGGACAGGGTGTTGCGGTCAGCGTAGGCATGGCGATTGCCGAGCGCTGGCTTGCGGCCACTTATAGCCGGCCCAGTTACGATCTGCTCGAACATAACGTCTACGAGCTATGCATCGACGGTGATATGATGGAGGGAATCAGCAGTGAGGCAGCGGCGCTGGCAGGGCATCTTAAACTGGCCAATCTTTGTTGGATTTATGACGACAATAACATCTCGATCGAAGGATCGACCGACATTACCTTTACCGAAAAATGTAGCCGTCTGATTTGCGGCTTACGGTTGGCATGTTGTGCGCGTCAATGATGCAAACGACCTGACATTGCTCACGCATGCCTATGAAAATTTCCTTGATACGCATGACCGCCCTACGCTGATTATTGTGCGGTCTCACATCGGGCTATGGAGCGCCGCACAAGCAGGACCGACGAGAAGCCCACGGGCAAGGCGCTTGGCCCCGAAGAAGTGCGACTGGCGGATACCAATGAAGTCGTCTAAGCGTGGCGTGTCATTATGCAGCTCAAGGATCGTCCGGTTTGCCTCGTACTATAACGCGGCAAGCCGTAGCCACCCTGGATCGCACCACATATGCCTCTGCGAGTGGCGTCTCGCGTGGCGCTTATGTGCTGGCCGATGCGCCGGACCACAAGCCCGATGTGCTGCTGGCTACCGGTAGTGAAGTCTCACTTTGTGTGACTGCTTATGGGCAGTTGCAATCCGAAGGGATTAAAGCACGCGTAATCAGTATGCCGTCATGGGATTTGTTCGAGAATCAAAGCCGGGAATACCGCGACAGTGTCCTACCACCCGCGATCACGGCACGTGTCGCAGTCGAAGAGGCATCCACTTTTGGTTGGAAACGCTTTACCGGCTTCGATGGAACCATCCTTGGTCTGCGCACCTTCGGGCTGTCTGCGCCGACAAAGATCGTCGAGCAGCACTTCGGCTTTGAGTCTGCTCACATTGTGGCGGCTGCTAGGACGCAAATCACGCGCAACGCTTTGAAGAAGTGAGCATGGATCCCGTTGACCTGTCACATTCGCGGAATTTATTCAGTACAGGAGACATCGAATGACAAGCATCGAAACTACGACAACAAAAATAAATCCCTTGGCAGGCAAACCTGTTGAGCTATCGGCGCTGGTAGACATACCCAAACTTGTTACCGCCTACTTCACGGACATACCCGACCCGTCTGTGCCTGCCCAAAAGGTCACATTCGGCACCTCAGGACATCGTGGTTCGGCGTTAGCAACAAGCTTCAATGAATGGCATGTTCTTGCTATATGCCAGGCTATTTGCCAATACCGTGAGCAGCAGGGTATCAACGGCCCGCTATTTCTCGGCATCGACACGCATGCATTATCGATACCAGCATTCGCCAGCGCACTGGAAGTGCTGGCAGCCAATCGTATTGAGGTGATGATTGCAGAGAACGACGAATATACTCCAACCCCGGTGATTTCTTACGCGATACTCGTTTACAACCGCGGGCGCGAAAAAGGATGGGCTGACGGCATAGTCATCACGCCTTCGCACAATCCACCCCATGACGGCGGTTTCAAGTACAACCCGCCAAATGGCGGGCCTGCGGATAATGCTATCACAGCCTGGATTGAAACCAGAGCCAATGAATTTCTCAAAGACGGCCTCAAAGGCGTAAAAAGAATTCCTTTCGAACAAGCCCTGCGTGCCTCCGCTACTCACCGATACGACTACCTAAATGCTTATGTAAACGATCTCGGTAGTGTGATCGATATGAACGCAATTCGTGATGCGAACATTAACATGGGCGTGGATCCGCTTGGCGGCGCTGGCGTTCACTACTGGCCCGCGATTGCCCAGCGTTATAGCCTGGATCTCACAGTTGTGAACAAAGTCATCGATCCGACTTTCCGCTTCATGACTGTCGATTGGGATGGCCAAGTCCGCATGGATCCGTCCTCTCCTTACGCCATGCAAGGGTTAATAGGTCTTAAAAATCGCTTCGACATTTCGTTTGCCTGCGACACTGATCACGATCGACACGGAATTGTCACCCGAAGCACTGGTCTACTGCCGCCGAATCATTATCTATCTGTCGCTATTAACTATCTTTTCCAGCACCGACCGCAATGGAAAGCGTCAGCAGCAGTTGGCAAGACAGTAGTGAGCAGCCAGATGATAGACCGCATTGCCAAAAAGCTTGGCCGCAAGCTCTACGAGGTACCCGTCGGCTACAAGTGGTTTGTGGATGGCTTGTTCGAGGGTTCACTTGGTTTTGGCGGGGAAGAAAGTGCAGGTGCTTCTTTTCTTCGAACCGATGGATCTGTCTGGACAACCGACAAAGATGGCATCATTTTGGCTTTACTGTCGGCGGAAATTACCGCGCGCATGAACCGTGATCCCGGCGAAATATACCGCGAGTTAGCACATGAATTCGGCGAACCTGTTTTCGAACGTATTGACGCGCCGGCTACTCCAGCGCAAAAGAAAATACTGGCGAAACTCTCGCCACAGCAGATTCACTCCGTAGATCTCGCTGGCGAAAAAATTCAAACTATCCTGACTCACGCGCCAGGTAACGGCGCGCCCATCGGTGGATTGAAGGTAATTGCAGAACAAGGATGGTTTGCTGCGCGTCCGTCCGGCACAGAAAACATCTACAAAATTTATGCCGAGAGCTTTCATGGAGCTGATCATTTACAACTCATTTTGTCAGAAGCGCAAACCATCATCAGCGATGCTCTGGCAAAGGATGCCGTGGCAACTTAAAGGCGGATAGCACTGGTTATTGTCAGAAATGATAGTAAGCGAACCGAACTTGACAGTATTAGATAAATGCCATTGGCAAACCAGATATGTTCGATACCGAACAGAATGGTTTTAGTTATCCACTTAATATGAATCCCCGTTACTTAATTGCGGATTACTCTACTGAAAGGATAACGACATGAACGATATCTTGCACTCACATCAAAACTCCTTATCTCCGGCTAATTCCTTGGAATCCCAGCTGGAAGCCACTCCGAATGAAAAAAATATGGATTTCACCCCTGAGCAACGTTATCAAATGACCGCTGAAGCGGCATACAGACTAGCCCAGAAGCGCAGCTTCGTCGGAGGCGATCCCGAAAATGACTGGTATGAAGCTGAAGCGGAAATCGGCCAGCTATTTTCCCAATCCTCCGCACTCCATAATGAACCGCAACACTAAAGACGAATTGCAGGCAACTATCGCTGACATGGTAGTGCCGTGCAAGGGCATCCTTGCCGCCGATGAGAGTGCTCCTACCATAGCAAAACGTTTTTCAGCTATAGGAGTCACGTCTACAGTCGAATTGCAGCGCGCCTATCGTTCGCTTCTGTTTACTACGCCAGGTATTGAGAAATTTATTAGCGGAGCAATCCTGTTTGAGGACACCCTTGGGCAAATTGCAGATGACGGCACCCCTCTACCTGTGGTCTTGGTTAAAAAGGGTATTGTGCCTGGCGTCAAGGTGGACAAAGGAAAGATTCCCTTGGCGAACGCGTTCGGCGATGAAATCACTCAGGGACTCGATGGCTTGGCCGAGCGCCTCCGCATTTACAAAGCGCAAGGGGCACGTTTTGCCAAGTGGCGAGAGGTATACTCCATCAGTGAACAAAATCCAACGATACTCGGCATCGAGGCCAATGCTGAAATGCTGGCACGCTACGCGGCCGTCTGCCAGCAGGAAGGTTTCGTGCCTATTGTTGAGCCCGAGGTGCTACTTGATGGAGATCATACATTGGAACGCTGCCTCGAAGTTTCCGAGGCGGTGTTACATGCCGTCTTTCAAGCGCTGCACCGTCATAGGGTGACCATGGAATATACCGTGCTCAAGCCGAGCATGGTGCTGCCAGGTAAAGGACACCCGGTTAAGGCAAGTCCGGAGCAAGTGGCTGCGGCTACAATTAAGGTATTGCGCCGCACGGTACCTGCGGCAGTGCCCAGCATAAATTTTCTGTCTGGAGGTCAGTCACCCGAGGAGGCAACGGCCAACCTTAACGCTATTAATATCCTGTTGCCCAATGCACCTTGGGCATTGTCGTTCTCCTATGCACGCGCTTTGCAGCAACCAACTTTACAGGCTTGGGCGGGCAAGGCTGAAAATGGGTCTGCCGCCCAACAGGTGTTTTACCATCGTGCCCAGCTAAATGGCTGGGCGAATTGTGGTAAATATAATTCCAAATTGGAAAAGTGAAACTGGGCTGATCAGTCCATATGCCCTAACTGTTGCCCTTGGAAAAAACACATGAAAGAAGAAACAGATGCCAGCTATTCGATGAAAAGCCATCCATGCGAAAATTTAGAAGGGTTTGATGCACTGGTTGAGCTTGCATTGGACATGCGCTCATCATGGAGCCACGGTGCTGACTCGATATGGCGGCACCTTAATCCCGAGCTTTGGGATATGACTCATAATCCCTGGGTTGTCTTGCAAACGCTCTCGTGCGACAAATTTGTGTGCGATTTAGCCGAGCCCACCTTCTGCAAAAAAATCGATGAATTGGTACAAGCCAGGCGAGCTTCTGCGGATGTGCCCGCCTGGTTTCAGCAAACCTATCCACAATCTTCCCTGAACTGTGTCGCATATTTCTGCATGGAGTTTATGTTGAGCGAAGCTCTTCCCATCTACTCAGGCGGGCTTGGTAATGTGGCCGGTGATCAGCTCAAGGCTGCCAGCGATTTAGGTGTGCCGGTCATCGGCGTGGGGCTACTTTACCAACAAGGCTATTTTCGCCAGACAATAGACCATGAAGGTCATCAACAGGCTCTCTACCCCTATAACGAACCCGGACAGTTGCCAATTACACCGTTACGTCACCCGAATGGTGAATGGTTGCGATTAGAGATTGTGTTGCCCGGCTATTCGGTCTGGTTACGCACCTGGCAGGTTCAGGTCGGCAGAGTAAAGCTGTATTTACTGGATAGCAATGATGCTGCGAACTTGCCCGCTCATCGCGGCATTACTGGCGAGCTCTACGGAGGTGGGCCGGAGTTGCGCCTCAAGCAAGAATTACTGCTCGGGATTGGTGGATGGCGGTTGCTGGCTGCACTCGGTATTGAGCCTGACGTCTGTCATCTGAACGAAGGGCATGCGGCTTTCGCCATTCTGGAGCGGGCGCGGAGTTTCATGAAAGCGTCCGGACAGCCATTCGAAGTCGCACTAGCGGTTACGCGAGCGGGCAATCTCTTCACTACTCACACGGCGGTAGCCGCCGGTTTTGACCGTTTCGCTCCGGACTTAATTGAGCAATACCTGAAGAATTATGCTGAACAGCAGCTCGGAATAACCCTCCACGATTTGCTTGCACTTGGCCGTCTGAATCCGAACGACTCGTCAGAAAATTTCAATATGGCCTATTTGGCAATTCGTGGGAGCGGAGCCGTGAATGGTGTGAGCCGTCTGCATGGAAGAGTCAGCCGGCACCTCTTTGCGCCACTTTTTCCGAGCTGGCCGCTGGACGAAGTGCCGGTCGGACACGTAACCAACGGCGTTCATGTACCAACCTGGGACTCCGCAGCGGCCGATGAACTTTGGACAAATGTTTGTGGAAAGGATCGCTGGCTAAGGCCGACAGAAACCATGGAACAGGATATACGCGACATTCCCGACGCAAAGCTCTGGCAACTGCGCACCGACAGCCGCAAATCTCTCATCGAATATGCACGCGAACGATTAAGTCGGCAACTGGCCTCATCTGGTGCGTCCGCCGATGAAGTTGACAGGGCGAAGCATCTACTAGACCCAAATACCTTGACGCTCGGCTTTGCACGACGCTTCGCGACCTACAAGAGACCGGATTTACTGTTGCATGATCTGGATCGGCTGCTGCACATACTTACTAATAATCCACAACGTCCGGTTCAAATTATCTTGGCAGGTAAGGCACACCCAGCGGACCAGGCTGGTCGCGCACTGATTCAAAAATGGATGCAGTTTATTGGTCAGGGCGCGTCACATCCACCGGTAGTTTTCTTGGCCGATTACGATATGTTGGTAGCTGAGCGTTTGGTGCAAGGTGTGGATGTTTGGGTCAATACGCCCAGGCGACCTTGGGAAGCAAGCGGAACGAGCGGTATGAAGGTGCTCGTCAATGGAGGAATCAACCTATCCGAATTAGACGGCTGGTGGGCAGAAGCCTACACGCCGGAAGTAGGATGGGCATTGGGGGACGGCAAAGAACACGGTGATGATCCGGCTTGGGACGCTGCTGAAGCGGAAGCGCTTTATGACCTGCTTGAAAATGAAGTTATACCGGAGTTCTATAACCGCGATCAGGAGGGGATTCCCACCGCTTGGGTAGCGCGAATGCGGGAAAGTATGGCGCGCTTAACGCCGCACTTTTCTACAAACCGTACTTTGCGCGAATATACCGAACAACACTACCTCCCTGCTGCCTCAGCCTACCGTAAGCGCATGGTTGATAAAGGCACCATGGGCGTACAGATAGTTAATTTGCTTCACGATCTGGATCAAAACTGGGCCGCGCTACGCTTTGGCGAAGTGAAGATTGAGACAAACGGGAAGCAACACATATTTGAAGTGCAGGTCTACCTCAATGACTTCGACTCGAATACCGTGCGGGTCGAGCTGTATGCCGATGGCATCAATGAAGGCGGTCCGATACTGCAAGAAATGACGCGCATCAGCCAACTGGCATACTCGGTTGGCGGGTACCTATATAGTGGGGCAGTGTCGGCAACCCGACCAGCGGCAGACTTTACCGCGCGAATAATTCCATATTTTCCCGGTGTATCGGTACCTTTGGAAACAGCTCACATCCTATGGCAGCGGTGATTTTTCCAGAAACAGCACTATGAAGATTCGTGCAGAATATCTCCACACAGCAGATTATCTGCATCACGCTTGGATGAGGCACAAACAATCATCAACGATTTTCTTGCTGCAGGCACGACAACCGGCAACTCGCCGTCAAAAGATTGGGAAACATTAAGCGCCGCTAAACTCCAGACAAACAATATCATGTGAGCAATATCTGCCTCGTGACGCTAGCTGAATATACAATCAAATACTTCTTCTTTGCTAGAAAGACCGATGCACACACTACCTTTTCGGAAAAAAATGTCTAAGCAAGACTCTAAATCGATCGTATTGACCATAGGCCATTCCACTCGGCCTCTGGAAGAGTTTTTCGATCTGCTTAAGGCTCACTCAGTTACAAGTCTCATTGATGTGCGTAGCGTGCCAAGATCTCGTCATAATCCGCAATTCAATGGCGATACCTTGCCGGCCGCACTTGAACTTGCCGGAATCCGCTATGCGCACGCAACCGGCTTGGGAGGCTTTCGGCGTGCGAGTCCGGAGTCTCCGAATATGGGTTGGCGAAATGCTTCATTCCGCGGCTTTTCGGACTACATGCAGACTGCCGAATTTGCAGAAAATCTGGCGAGCCTGATGGAGCTGGCATCGCATGAGCGGGTGGCGCTGATGTGTGCTGAGGCTGTCCCCTGGCGTTGCCATCGCTCGTTAATTGCAGATGCATTGTTAGTACACGGTATCGATGTCGATGAAATTATGAGCAGAATGCGCCTTCAGGCGCATGCACTTACTTCTTTTGCCAAGGTAGATGGCATGGCAATAACTTATCCACCATATGAGATACCCTCCTGATTCTGGTTCGCGATTGTTGATATGGCGATAATTTAT
>CAWDCY010000026.1:0-78232 GCA_963800965.1 uncultured beta proteobacterium
ACGTGGACGTAATCTTCTACGACACCACTTCGCTGAACTTCGAGGTCAATGAGGAACTAGCCGTTGTCTACATCAGGCGGTGGCAAATTATGCACGCCTTACCAGGCAAATAGTTTGATCAGCTACGATAACTGGCGTTTATCTTGACATAATCATAAGAAAAATCGCAGGTCCATACTGTGGCAGCTGCCGTGCCGCGATCTAGCATGACCCGAATGGTAATGTCGCTTTGTTGCATGATGCGCTGACCATCTTCTTCGATATAACTGGCTGCGCGTCCGCCATGTTCAGCTACCAGCACGTCGTCAAGATATAGCTTGAGACGATGCACGTCGAAATCCTGCACATCGGCATAACCGATAGCAGCGAGAATGCGCCCAAGATTAGGATCAGAAGCGAAAAATGCAGTCTTAACCAAGGGGGAGCGTGCCACGGCATAGGCGATTTTTTTGCACTCCGCCACGCTCTTGCCCCCTTCAATTTGGACAGTGATAAACTTGGTCGCACCCTCTCCATCACGCACGATGGCCTGCGCCAGCAATATGGCAACATCCGTGATTGCCGCCTGCAATTGCGCGAACGCCGCGCTTTTCACATCAATGATTGCTTGTGCACCGCTCATGCCGGTGGCGATCACCATCAGTGCGTCATTGGTAGATGTATCGCCATCTACGGTGATGCAGTTGAACGAGGCATCACTGGTGTGAGCCGCCAACTGTTGCAACAGAGGCTGCGCCACCGCCGCATCGGTGGCAATATAGCCGAGCATGGTAGCCATGTTGGGATGGATCATGCCGGAGCCTTTGGCGATGCCGGTGATAGTGACAGTTACACCATCGAGAGTGATTTGTTTGGACACCGCCTTAGCAACGATGTCAGTGGTCATGATGGCCTGCGCGGCGTTAAGCCAGTTATCCTCGCATAGATCGGCTACGCAGGTTGGCAGCCCAGAGATCAAGCGCGACAGCGGCAACGCCTCCATGATCACACCGGTGGAGAACGGCAGCACCTGCTCTGCCTCGCAGTCCAGCAGATTGGCCACTTCGGCACAGGTGGCACGAGCCGCAGCCAAGCCCTGCTCACCGGTCCCGGCATTGGCGTTACCCGTGTTAACTCACCAGTGCGCGCACGCTTTTGTTCGCAAGCAGATGTTCGCGTGCCACAATAACCGGCGCGGCGCAGAAACGGTTTTGCGTGAATACGCCAGCCACCGTGGCTTGCGCGGTTAGATGCATGAGCAGTAAATCTTTGCGCCCGGGCTTCTTGATATTCGCTTCCGCCGTGCCCAGCAGCACGCCTTTAACAGGTAGCAGAGCACTTGCGATAGGGGATTGCAGATTAACTGGCATGCCTCTAGCCCATATGTTTCATAAATTTGTACGATGCGTGCATGGCATTATTTACCAAGCACAATATAAAGAAGCGGTGTGGATATTCATATAATGAGCTGAACAACTAATGCATGGAAACGTATAGAGAGCAGCGAGGAATCGTTTCACAGTTAAAGCTTTAGGATTTGTCTCTAATAGCGACCACCTTGTTGGTAGATATAGTTGCTCATTTCTACGGATTGCATATTCATGCGCCTCACAATGCCGTGCACGTGACGCACGATACCGCGCATTACGTAGTAAACGATGGCGGGGTTCGTGCTGAGAAAAGATTCTAAACGGGAGCGGTCTAGCAATAGCATTTTGCTGTTTGTCTTGGCCACCACGGTCGCACTGATCTGTGCGGCACTTCCACCGACAAACGTGATGATGCCAGCCAAATCACCGGGCTGTAGCAGATGCAAGGTAGCTTTCTCTCCACCTAGAGTGGCAGTTGCTTCAACTTCGCCTGTAGCAAGGATCATAAGTGTATTTCTGAGCGTACTATTACCAGGCTGGAGAAGATATTCTCCCGCTTTGTATTCATGCACAGTAACAATGCTTGCCAACGCTTCAATCTCGGCGTCTCGCAACTCTTCCGTCAACGTGGAGTTACGCAAGGTCTGCAAAATCAGGTCATCCATCGTGATCTCCCACCAATCATAACTACATCAAGTTAACTTACCATGGCATTGCTTGTATTTTTTGCCAGAACCACAGGGGCATGGATCATTGCGGCCGGCCTTTTTGTCAGTGCGTACAAATGGTTTTTGTTCTGCATCAACATCCTCCGTAGCCAAGGCCTCATCGTAATCAGCATGATGATACTGCACATTTTCCGGAGCGTGGGGTGCTTCTACCGCTTCAATATCCTGTTCGCTGCGGATGTGCACGTTCATCAGTGTACTCGTGACATCACGCTTGATCGATTCAAGCATGCTGGAAAACAACTCAAATGCTTCACGCTTATATTCTTGCTTAGGATTTTTCTGCGCATAACCACGCAGATGGATACCCTGACGTAGATGATCCAGTGCTGCCAAGTGCTCGCGCCAGTGTATATCCACGCTTTGCAGCATAATGATGCGCTCATATCCGTGCATCATTTCCGCTTCAACTTGCTCCACCTTGGCCTGATATTGCTGCTGTGCAGCCTGTACCACATGGTCACGCAAACCAGTTTCATCAAGCTGCTTATTTTGTTCTAGCCACTGCGTAAGCGGTAGCGACAATTGAAATTCGGCAGTCAACTCCTTCTCCAGCCCAGGGACATCCCACTGCTCTTCCATACTTTGCGGCACGATGTATCCGTTAATGACGTTATGTATTACCCCTTCACGCATTGCATCGATAGTTTCGGAAATGTCCACGCTCTCCAATAGCTCGTTGCGCTGCTGGTAAATTACCTTGCGTTGTTCATTAGCGACATCGTCGTATTCAAGAATCTGCTTGCGCATGTCGAAATTTCGCGCTTCGACCTTGCGTTGTGCGTTCTCAATGGCGCGAGTAACCCAAGAATGTTCAATCGCTTCACCTTCGGGCAGCTTGAAACGGTTCATGATGGCTGCCACACGGTCGGAGGCGAAAATCCGCAACAGCGGGTCTTCCAGCGATAAATAAAATCGGCTGGAGCCGGGGTCGCCTTGACGACCCGCACGACCACGCAATTGGTTATCTACACGACGCGATTCGTGGCGCTCGGTGCCGATGATGTGTAAACCACCGCTCTTCACAACCTGGTCATGTATCGGCTGCCATTCAGCACGCAATTGGGCGATACGTTGATCACGTGTGGCACTGTCCAAGCTCTCGTCCATGCGTAACAGTTCGATGGGCTTTTCCACATTACCGCCCAACACAATGTCAGTGCCGCGCCCTGCCATGTTAGTGGCAATCGTAATCATCTTTGGGCTTCCCGCTTGCGCTATGATCTCTGCTTCACGCGCGTGCTGCTTGGCGTTTAAAACTTGGTGCGGCAATTTTTCTTTATCTAGTAGTTGCGACAATAATTCCGATGTTTCAATCGAGGTGGTACCGACCAGCACCGGCTGGTTACGTTGATAGCAATCCTGAATGTCCAAAATTGCTGCTCGATATTTCTCACTTGTCGTAAGATAAACCTTGTCCATCATATCCTTGCGAATAGTGGGCAGGTGCGGCGGAATAATCACGGTTTCAAGATTGTAAATCTGCTGAAACTCAAACGCTTCGGTATCTGCCGTACCGGTCATGCCGGCCAATTTTCCATATAGACGGAAGTAATTCTGGAAGGTAATGGAGGCTAGCGTTTGATTCTCCTTCTGGATAGCCACACCTTCCTTGGCCTCTACCGCTTGGTGCAGGCCATCGGACCAACGCCTTCCTGCCATCATGCGACCAGAGAATTCATCTACAATGATCACCTCTCCGTTCTGTACTACATAATTCTGATCGCGAAGGTACAGCGCATGTGCTCGCAACGCAGCATACAGATGATGAATCAGCATGATGTTGGCTGGGTCATACAAGCTGCCCCCAGCGGGCAATAGCCCTGCCTGACTAAGCAATTCCTCAGCATGTTCATGCCCGCTTTCCGTCAATAATATCTGACGGTTTTTTTCGTCAACACTATAATCGCCGGGGCCATCTTCTTCTTGCTGACGCACAAGCTGCGGCGCCAGCTTGTCCATACGAACATAGACGTCTACATTGTCTTCAGACTGGCCAGAGATAATCAGCGGGGTACGCGCCTCATCAATCAGGATGGAATCCACCTCATCCACGATGGCATAATTCAGCTTGCGCTGGAAGCGCTCACTCGCATGGGTGGCCATATTGTCGCGCAGGTAATCGAAGCCAAATTCGTTGTTGGTGCCGTAGGTGATATCTGCACTGTAAGCAACATGTTTGTCGGCATGATCCATCTGCGACAAAATTACCCCCACCGACAATCCAAGGAAGCGATACAGCCGACCCATCCATTCAGCATCACGTGCCGCCAGATAATCGTTTACTGTCACCACATGCACACCGTTACCTGAAAGCGCATTGAGATATGCAGGCAGAGTCGCCATCAAAGTTTTCCCCTCGCCGGTGCGCATTTCCGCAATCTTGCCATGGTGTAGCGTCATACCGCCGATCAGCTGCTCATCGAAGTGGCGCATTTGCAGCACACGTTGCCCGGCTTCACGCACCACGGCGAATGCCTCTGGTAACAAGGCATTCAGCGCTTCGCCTTGGGCAATACGCTGTTTGAAGGTTTCAGTTTTAAGGCTCAATGCCTCGTCTGTCAGCTTTCCCATCTCGGCTTCGAGAGCGTTAATTGCCTTCACTGTCTGGCGATACTGTTTGAGAAGACGATCGTTACGACTGCCAAAAACACTTTTCAATAAATTAGAAATCATTTTTAATTTTTTTAGGTTTCAATTCTGAGAATTTTAATTCTGGGTTTTAATGCTGGATTAACATTCCGAATGTTTTATTTATTTCAACTACATCAAACAAAAAGGGTGAAGTGCCACACCTCACCCTAGTACAAAATCCAATGTTTATCAATTCGCGGCGGTTCAAAAAAACGCTTGTGGCTATGTGTGACATTTTTGGATATTTCACTTCTAATGTAATGTAAAAGCTAGCAAAACAGCGCTTATCTGTTGGTCTTGGCAACCTCCAGCCGCATTACTGTCATGATTTGGACAGCGCACTAAAAATGTACGCATAATGAACAAAACATTATTGCCATAATCAGTTCTTGATATATTATCATATTGCTCTTGGTAATCCGAATGCACTCCTAAGATAGTGCATTGTTACCGAGCAGACACTACGAGCTTTTACAACACAATGGAAATTAGAATAATATCAACGTTTACATTTCTGAATTAACCTGATGTAGTGTCAAATCGATTAAGTTCATACTTCAATGCCAGCCAAGAGTTGCGTCAACTATCGCACAAGGTAGACCAGCTTCTAATATTACAGCGGCATTATGAACAGATCGCGCCACCTTCCCTAGTACGCGCTAGCCATGTGGTGCAAATTGACCAGCAAACTCTCTTTGTCGCCGCAGATAACGGCACGGTGGCGGCCAAATTGCGCCAACTTGCCCCAGGACTTACCCAGTTATTGCAAAATAGGGGGTATGAGATTACTGGAATTCAGATTAGGGTGCAAGTTGCCTTGCCGATCTCCACGCGACCTCCTCGACCCACCTCGCTCAGTACCATAGGACGGCAACAGCTGGTTGATTTCACCGTAAAATTGCGGGACTCACCTCTGAAAACAGCGTTGCAACGCTTGGCAAAAAACGAGAAATGAAATAATGGCTGGCAAGCTTAGCTCGGACAGTTGGAAATTATTGGAACTTATATTTTCACCCAGCGGCCCAACACGGACTCAAATCGAAAAGCTATGGCACAATGCGAAATGGGGGTGGATAGATTTCAGAGACCGACGATGTCGAAGGTAATCGGAATTGACACTGCTTGAATGCTTACTTTCGACGAGCGGAATCTCTATAGATGCATGGCATGCATAATTTTCAAACTTACCAAATGAGAACGCGCAACATGTCAACCTTACTAAGATTAAGGGATATCGTCCTCAAGTTTCTTGCAGGTTTTATTCTTTTAAAAAAGATCCCGCTTCTATATAACGGCCTGCCGGGCTTATCCTCATTGCTTCTGATCAGGCGTTATTCACCAGTTATAGAGGGACTGATAGAATGATGGTTGCTCCCTTTAGACAAGGGACTGCTGTTTACCTTTTAATTTCTGCTCATGAGCAATTTCTGTGGAGTATGGTGGAATGAGTCGATTATTGCTCGTAGTTGTTATCTTCATAGCCATCTACTTGTTACTCAAGTACTACCGCAAGCAGATGCCAAAAGCAGATATACCTGGTGAAGATGCATCCAAGCAAAGAGAAAATATGGTTCGTTGCGCTCACTGCGGTGTGCATCTACCCAAAGGTGAGAGCATGATGCTTGATCATAAGCACTATTGCAGTGAAGCGCATCGCCGCGCACATATAGACGAACCTGAATAACTCCTAATACCATATGAATTTTGATGTGGGATAACCCGCCCCTCTCCAAGTGGCACTTATTGCGCGCGGGATCTAATTCTGCACCAGCACCGAGAACCATGTGGCGCTCAATTTACTTCTTTAACTTATATCGACTGGCCCTGAGCGGACTCTTTGTGTTCCTTGTGAGCACGTTTAGTGAAGCCCTGTCATTAGGTTCACGTGCTCCATCGTTGTTCTTGTACACAAGTCTTACATACCTCGTACTGACCTTGGTCTCACTTCTAACCATCAAGTTACGACGGCCACGATTTGGCTTGCAGTTGGCATTTCAGGTAGGAGTCGATATTGTTTGCATAACAGTTTTGTCGCATGCCAGCGGGGGCGTACAGAGCGGCTTGGGAGTGTTGCTACTAGTATCGTTGACCGCCACAGGATTGATTAGCCGTGGCAAGATCACTCTGTTCTTCGCGGCACTTGCCAGTATTGCGGTGTTATTGCAGCATTCCTACGCAGTGCTTACCCAAGAAGCAGCAGTAGCCCAATATGTGCAAGCCGGATTGTTGAGTAGCGCTTATTTCGCCGTTGCTTGGCTAGCACATACCATGGCCAAGTATGCCATTGCCAGTGAAAATCTGGCCGCTATGCGCGGTGTAGATCTGGCCAATATGGCGGAAATTAACAGACTTGTTATTCAGGATATGCCGGACGGCGTGCTGGTGGTGAACGAGAACGGAATGGTCAGGCAATACAATCCTGGCGTGGAACGTTTGCTTGGATTCACGTTTTCAACTGCAGGGAACGACGCTACGCTGAAAGTTTGTGCACCCCTGCTGGCGGATCGGTTCGCCGTTTGGCGGCAGCATCAGGGGCGTGGACATGAAGTGTTGCGTTTGCCTATCACCAATCATCAGGTGCGCGTGCGTTTCCTGCCAGTACAACGTGAGGGATTTTGGGGCGCGATAGTTTTCCTTGAGGATATGCAACGCGTTCAGGCGCAGGCTCAGCAGATCAAACTTGCAGCACTGGGCCGCCTGACCGCCAACATTGCCCATGAGGTGCGCAATCCACTGTCGGCAATCAGCTACGCAACTGAGCTACTGCAAGAAGAAAAACACGATCCGGCGCAGACTCGACTATTTCAGATCATTATGGATAATGCCGCAAGGTTGAACAGCATCGTGGAAGATGTGTTGCAGTTGAACCAGCGAGACAGAGTGCAAAGCGAAGATTATAATTTAGCCGAGAAACTGCCTCCCTATATTGAGGGGCTTTGTCATACCCAGGGCGTGTCGCAGGAGATATTTGTAGTTGAGGTTACATCGGCCTGCGTAATCAGCTTTGATCGTGGCCATCTAGATCAAGTATTGTGGAATTTATGCCGCAATGCTCTGCGTTATTGCAGAAAACAGGCAGGCAGTGTGCAACTGTCTGCCTGGTGCTCCAGTGAGGGCAGGACGGTACTGGAGATTTATAACGATGGACCTCCAGTTGCCCCCGAGACTGTCCATCAATTGTTCGAGCCTTTCTTCACCCTGACGGCGGGCGGCACGGGTTTAGGTCTGTATATCGCACGCGAACTGTGTGAGGCTAATGGAGCGACGCTTGAATATAGGCAGCCGGCAAAGGACGGTGCGTGTTTCCGCATTGTATTTGGAGAGCACAATGAACGTTGATATATCGACCAACACTGCGCGCGTCTTGGTTGTGGATGACGAGCCGGATATATTGGAGCTGATCGAGTTGGCGCTGCTACGCATGGGATTGCAGGTCGATCGCGCTAGCAACGTGCAAGAAGCCTTGAAAAAACTAAACAATAAAACCTATCAACTGTGCCTGACAGATATGCGCCTGCCGGATGGAGAAGGGTTGGAGGTGGTGCAATATATTTCCGCTCGCAACATGCATGTGCCCGTTGCAGTGATTACCGCGCATGGCAATATGGAAAATGCGATTTTCGCACTCAAGGCGGGCGCTTTCGACTACTTGGCCAAGCCAGTTGCATTGACCCAGTTGCGCGCCTTGGTCAATGCCGTATTGAAGCTGCCGCCCCCAACCGCCATGGTACGGAAAGGCGTACGAATGTTGCTTGGAAACTCCCCGGCTATGGAGAAGGTTCGCGACCTGATCGACCGAGTGGCTCGTAGCCAGGCACCGGTGCATATCAGTGGCGAATCAGGGAGCGGAAAAGAATTGGCTGCGCGGCTGATCGTTGAAAAAAGCGCTCGTCGCGACCAACCTTTCATCGCGGTAAACTGCGGTGCAATCCCGGAAGCGCTCATGGAAAGCGAATTTTTCGGTTATCGCAAGGGCGCATTCACCGGTGCGGAAAAGGATCGCGAGGGTTTATTTCAAGCTGCCAATGGCGGCACTTTATTTCTTGACGAGGTGGCCGATCTGCCTCTCTCCATGCAAGTGAAGTTGCTACGGGTAATCCAGGAAAAAAAAGTGCGTAAGGTGGGAGCTACACAGGAAGAACCGGTGGATGTGCGTATCATCAGCGCTACCCATACCGCGTTGGCAGAGCAAGTACAGCAGGGGAAATTCCGTCAGGATCTGTATTATCGACTGAACGTGATTACCTTGCTTATGCCACCGTTGCGCGCAATGCGCGATGACATCGCCGAGGTCGCCAGCCAGATTTTAGTACGCTTAAATGGTGATGTAAAAGTCGAGTTTGCGGCGACAGCTTTAAAGGCACTTCAACAATACGATTTTCCAGGTAATGTACGCGAGCTGGAAAACATAATCGAGCGGGCACTGGCATTGTGTTCGGACGACATTATCATGCCAGCCGATTTGCAGCTATCGCCCATTGATATTGAGGGAATCACCGTCAAACCATGTGCGGCTGGCAAATACCCGCTTACAGATTATCTGGATAGCGTTGAACGCGCAGCGATTCTGGAGGCGTTACAACAGACCAATTTTAATCGCACAGCTGCGGCCAAGGTGCTGGGAGTGACTTTTCGCGCCTTACGTTATCGCATGGATCGGCTGGACATCACTGACAAGGATGAATAAGCAGTGAAAGTTGGCACAAATGGATGGGTCAGCGGTATGCGCCGGCTGGCTTCGCCAAACTGTGATTCCCGTCCAGCTGGTACCGCCATAGACTTATTGGTTATTCACAATATCAGCCTGCCACCGGGTGAATTCGGTGGCCAAGCGGTTGCGCAGCTATTTACTAATACGCTTGATACGGATACACACCCATTTTATGCTCAACTCAACGGAGTGAGAGTTTCTGCCCATTTTTTAATAAAACGTACAGGCGAGATTATCCAATTCGTGCCTTGCCGCAAGCGTGCTTGGCATGCAGGTGTATCGGCGTGGCGCGGACGCGCGGCCTGCAATGACTTTTCCATAGGCGTAGAATTAGTAGGCACAGACTTTCTGCCATTCAGCGATCAGCAATATGCTGCATTGATACGGCTGACACGAGTGCTCAAACGTGCCTATCCAGTTCGTGACATTGTAGGACATTCAGACATTGCGCCCGGACGCAAGACTGATCCTGGGCATGAATTCGACTGGTCGCGTTATCTTGCAAGGGATTGCTTGAAAGTGAGCAGAAAAGGGGACATGTAAATCTATTTGTGCTGTTAGCAATACGTTGTGTTGTGTTTATTTTTTGTAATTTTTCGTTGTATTGATATAGATTGATTTAGCAGAAATAATTTGCATTATTTTGCTAATGTAATAAAACTGCTTTTACTATAGCTACTTCCACATATGATACTGGACCACTACATATAGTAGTTTTTGTATTTCGACCTGATTTAATTTAAAGTGATAATTCTTGTAGTTCAAGCAACAATTATTATGTTACGATAAACAAAAATTCTCATATTTTATGATTCAATTGCATATTTAATATCTACATGACCTCCTCTCCAGTATCGGCACACGTTGTTTCCGTCGAAGGCATGACTTCTTCCAGCCTCCCTTTTGACCAACATAAGGTTATTCGCCGCAATGGTTCCGTAGTCGCTTTTGAAGCAACCAAGATTGCTGTTGCTTTGACCAAGGCGTTTATTGCCGTAAACGGCGAGGCATCCGCGCGCGTGCGCGAACTGGTTAACCAATTGACCGACACCGTGGTTAATGCGCTGTTGCGCCGCCACCCGCACGGTGGGACGTTGCATATCGAAGACATTCAAGATCAGGTCGAGCTGGCTTTGATGCGTTCCGGGGAACACGATGTGGCCCGTTCCTACGTGCTTTACCGTGAAGAACGCACGCGTGAACGGGCCAAGGAAAAGATCGCGCCTGCACATGTTCTTCAAGTCAACGACAAGGGCGTGCTTCGCCCGCTGGATGAGGCAGTGCTTGCGGCACGCATCACGGCAGCTTGTGAAGGGCTCGGCAACGCGGTAAGTCCTGACCCAATTCTAAAGCTGACGCTACGTGATCTTTATGATGGCGTGCCAGTTGAAGAGGTACGCAAGTGCGCCATCCTGGCCGCCCGCGCGATGATCGAACATGATCCAGCCTATAGCTTCGTGACCGCCCGACTGTTACTGAATAACATCTGCTGTGATATTGTCGGTGAAGATGCCAACATGGCAACGCGTTATGCCGAATATTTTCCCTCATTCATCATGCGCGGCATTGAGGCAGAACTACTTGACCCTGACATGGCGAACTTTGACCTGCCGCGATTAGCTAATGAACTAACTGCAAGCCGTGACTTGCAATTCAGTTATCTTGGCTTGCAAACCCTATATGACCGTTACTTCCTGCACATAAACGAGAACCGCATCGAGCTACCACAGGCATTTTTCATGCGAGTGGCTATGGGACTGGCGCTCAGGGAGAGTGATCGCGATGCACGCGCTATCGAGTTTTATCATCTGTTGTCCAGCTTCGATTTTATGAGTTCGACACCGACCCTGTTCAACTCTGGGGCGATCCGTTCGCAACTTTCTTCCTGCTATCTTACTACCGTGCCGGATGACCTGGCTGGTATTTTTGAAGCGGTAAAGGAAAACGCCCTTCTGGCCAAATACTCCGGCGGCCTTGGCAACGACTGGACACCCGTGCGTTCCATGGGTGCGCACATCAAGGGCACCAACGGCAAATCGCAAGGCGTAGTGCCGTTCCTGAAAGTCGCCAATGACACCGCCGTGGCAGTCAACCAAGGGGGCAAAAGAAAGGGCGCGGTATGCGCATATCTGGAAACATGGCATCTTGACATCGAGGAATTTCTTGAGCTGCGCAAGAATACTGGCGACGACCGCCGTCGAACGCATGATATGAACACAGCCAATTGGATACCCGACCTGTTCATGAAGCGCGTCATGGAAGACGGGGAATGGACGCTGTTTTCGCCGTCAATCTGCCCTGACTTGCACGATAAATTCGGCACAGAATTCGAACGGGACTATATTGCTTATGAAACCAAGGCAGCGAACGGTGAGATCACCCTGTTCAAGAAAATTTCAGCAGCCAACCTGTGGCGCAAGATGCTGACCATGTTGTTTGAGACCGGCCACCCATGGATTACCTTTAAAGACCCATGCAACATACGTTCGCCACAACAACACGTCGGCGCGGTGCATAGCTCAAATTTATGCACCGAAATCACGCTAAACACCTCTGAATCCGAAATTGCGGTATGCAACCTTGGCTCAGTCAACCTCAAGGCACATCTGAACTCATTCGGTCAGCTTGATCATGAAAAACTCAAGCGCACCATTACTACCGCCATGCGTATGCTGGACAATGTAATCGACATTAACTACTACGCCGTTGAAAAGGCGCGCAACTCCAACCTCAAGCACCGCCCCGTTGGGCTGGGTATCATGGGTTTTCAGGACTGCCTGCATGAACTACGGATTCCCTATGCCTCGAAAAAAGCAGTCGAATTTGCCGACAGCTCCATGGAAGCAGTGTGCTATTACGCCTATTTTGCATCGACTGAGTTAGCCGAAGAACGAGGCCGCTACGACAGCTATAATGGCAGCCTGTGGGATCGGGGCATATTGCCGCAGGATACGCTGGAGCTTCTGCGTCAGTCACGTGGAGGACATGTAGAAGTAGATATGTCCTCCAGCATGGACTGGGACAAGCTACGCGCACGCATCAGGCAGTACGGCATGCGCAACTCAAACTGCGTGGCCATAGCGCCCACTGCGACTATATCGAACATTATCGGCGTATCGGCCTGCATTGAACCTACTTACCAGAACTTGTTTGTAAAATCGAATCTATCCGGTGAATTTACTGTCATCAACGAATATCTAGTGAAGGATCTCAAGCGGCTTGAACTGTGGGATGAAGTGATGATAGCCGATCTAAAATATTTTGATGGAAGCCTTGCAAAAATTGATCGCATCCCAGCCGAGTTGCGCAGTCTGTATGCGACCGCATTCGAAATTGAGCCCCAATGGGTTATCGAGGCGGCAGCACGGCGTCAGAAATGGATTGACCAAGCACAATCACTAAATATCTACATGGCAGGTGTATCGGGGCGCAAGCTCGACGAGACCTATAAGCTGGCATGGTTACGCGGCCTGAAGACTACATATTATTTGCGCACCATGGGCGCGACTTCAACGGAGAAATCCACCTCACGCGCTGGCGAGCTGAATGCGGTGCAGATGTGCGCCATTGACAACCCAGAATGCGAGTCATGCCAATGAATGACTATACCATTGCATCCAGTTCAGCTGGACGTATACGAGTGGAAGACAAGCGCATCATCAACTGCAATGCAGACGTTAATCAGCTCGTGCCATTCAAGTACAAATGGGCTTGGGAGAAGTACATCTCCGCCTGTGCCAACCATTGGATGCCACAAGAGGTCAACATGTCCGCCGACATTGCGTTATGGAAGAACCCCAACGGCCTGACCGATGATGAACGCCTCATGGTCAAGCGCAACCTTGGGTTTTTCACCACAGCGGACAGCCTGGCGGCCAACAATATCGTGCTTGGCACCTACCGCCACATCACCAACCCTGAATGTCGCCAGTACCTGCTGCGCCAAGCGTTCGAGGAGGCAATCCACACGCATGCCTACCAATACATCGTTGAAAGCCTAGGGTTGGATGAAGGCGAAATTTTTAACATGTATCATGAGGTTTCCAGCATACGTGAGAAAGATGAATTTTTACTGCCCTTTATCGACACTCTGACCAATCCGGATTTCAAGACTGGGACACCAGAAACGGATCGACAATTATTACGTAGTCTGATTGTGTTCGCCTGCATCATGGAAGGATTGTTCTTCTATGTCGGCTTCGTGCAAATTTTAGCGCTTGGACGTCAGAATAAAATGACCGGTGCCGCCGAACAATACCAGTACATCATGCGTGACGAATCCATGCACCTCAATTTCGGTGTGGACGTAATCAATCAAATTAAGCTGGAAAATCCCCACCTGTGGACACCTGAATTCCGCGAGGAAATTCGCGGCCTTATGCAGAAAGGCGTGGAACTGGAATACCGTTATGCTGAGGACACTATGCCACGTGGTGTGCTTGGCATGAACGCATCAATGTTCAAAGAATACTTGCGCTTTATCGCCAACCGACGTTGTCAGCAAATCGGACTGGATGTGCTATACCCAGGAGCTAGTAACCCATTCCCGTGGATGGCAGAAATAATGGATCTCAAGAAGGAAAAAAACTTCTTCGAAACGCGCGTTACCGAATATCAAACTGGGGGCGCGCTATCTTGGGATTAATAGGCTTCGGTCATTTTGCATTCAATATGCACTGGGGAAAGTAGTAGTTGTTAATGTTGTATTTCTTTGAACTTTGATTACCAAAGGAGGTTGAAATGACAGCAGTACAGAAAGCTAAACCAGCAGCCAAACCGGCAGTCGCTGCCAAGAAGCCCGCAGCTAAACCGGCAGTCGCTGCCAAGAAGCCCGCAGCTAAACCGGCAGTCGCTGCCAAGAAGCCCGCAGCTAAAACGGCAGTCGCTGCCAAGAAGCCCGCAGCTAAAACGGCAGTCGCTGCCAAGAAGCCCGCAGCTAAAACGGCAGTCGCTGCCAAGAAGCCCGAAGCTAAAACGGCAGTCGCTGCCAAGAAGCCCGCAGCTAAAACGGCAGTCGCTGCCAAGAAGCCCGAAGCTAAAACGGCAGTCGCTGCCAAGAAGCCCGAAGCTAAAACGGCAGTCGCTGCCAAGAAGCCCGCAGCTAAAACGGCAGTCGCTGCCAAGAAGCCCGCAGCTAAAACGGCAGTCGCTGCCAAGAAGCCCGAAGCTAAAACGGCAGTCGCTGCCAAGAAGCCCGCAGCTAAAACGGCAGTCGCTGCCAAGAAGCCCGCAGCTAAAACGGCAGTCGCTGCCAAGAAGCCCGCAGCTAAAACGGCAGTCGCTGCCAAGAAGCCCGCAGCCAAAACGGCAGTCGCTGCCAAGAAGCCCGCAGCCAAAACGGCTACTCCTAAAAAAAACCCTGTTGCCAAAATTAAGACAGTCCCGACTCCGTCATCCGTACGCCCGGCTGCAACTTGGCCTTATCCGACTAAGCCAGGCACCAACAAGCTACATTAATGTAGGCTGTGAATGCGGCCATTGAATTATTGAACAGGGCTGATCATTTGCAGCTTACGAAGCTACCTCACTGGGCGCACGCAAGTTTGCATGTGCCTCGTCTTCTTTACCATCGGCGTGCAGCAAGCTGACTTTGCTACCAACGTTAACAAACAATGGCTGATAAGGCAGCGAAAATGACGTAAAACGGTCGCGCGTTGCTGTAAGCGAATGATGGCTAGCCGTAAAATAGCTGAAGCAATACACAAGAATTTCTTTTGTCAATTAGCAGTCGGCCTGCTCGAAGTGCACAATTTATGTATACCTTTCAGATTCTTAGTGACAACTTGCCGTGCAGTGCAAATCAGGTCGAAAAGAATGTAATAACTCTACAAACTTAGCGCATGCTATAAATATGACCAGTTCACAGCTTTATTTGCGGTTGCTCGACTATGTCAAACCCTACTGGCGCATATTTGCACTTTCCATTCTTGGCATGATAGTGGCTGCGGCTACTGAGCCGCTATTGCCGATTCTGCTAAAAACCATGCTAGACGGCACATTCGTGCATAAAGATGAGACCATCATTCGATTGATTCCTCTGTTTATCTTGGCTATTTTCTTTGTACGCGGCATGGCTACTTTTGTTGCCACCTTTACTGTCACCTGGGTGGGAAATAAAGTAGTGATGGATTTGCGTGCCGAAATGTTCAACAAGCTGCTTTCCCTGCCTGCGCGTTTTTATGATGACCATGCGACCGGCAACCTAATCTCTAAATTGACCTTTGATGTAACACAGGTAACAGCTGCCGCTACAACCGTAGTGACCATAGGTATCCGTGATTCCCTCATGATTGTCGGGCTGCTAGGATGGCTATTTTACCTCAACTGGAAACTCACTCTACTCAGCTTGATAATGGCGCCTGTGATTGTATTTATCATAAAAACCATCAGTGGCCGCTTGCGTGTAGCTAGCCGCAATTCGCAGCGCGCGATGGGAGATATCACCCAAGTGATTGAAGAAAGTGTAACCGCGCACAAGGTGGTTAAACTTTTCGGCGGACAGCAATATGAAAGCCAGCGCTTTAATAGCCAAGCTAACTGGGTGCGCCGTCACACCATGAAACAGGCTGCTGCCGCCGCCGCCAATGTACCCATCGTGCAGATGGTGTCAGCAGTGGCGCTTGCAGCTATCGTTTATCTTGCTACCGAACAATCGCGCAGCGATGAAACAACGGTGGGTGGCTTCCTTTCCTTCATTACAGCCATGTTGATGTTGACCTCGCCGCTGAAACGGCTCGCCAGCGTCAGCGAGCATTTGCAACGCGGACTGGCTGCTTCAGAAAGCGTGTTTGAGCTGCTTGATACGCCAAGTGAACTAGATTCCGGCAATAAATCAATTACTCGCGCTTCTGGCCGACTGAAATTTGAGTATGTAAACTTTTCATATCAAAAAGGCGAAAAGCTGGCATTACGAGACATTAATCTGGAAATTCCTGCGGGACAAACAGTCGCGCTGGTCGGGGCCTCAGGTGGTGGCAAAAGCACTCTGGTCAACCTCGTACCACGCTTCTATTCCCCGAGCAGCGGACGTATCACTCTGGACGGTCATGACCTTGCGGAGCTCACGCTGGCCAGCCTGCGCGCTAATATCGCACTGGTAAGCCAAGATGTAGTGTTATTCAATGACACCGTTGCAGCCAACATTGCCTATGGCCAGATGCGCGAAGTAGCGGAGACAGAAATAATTGCCGCCGCTCAAGCCGCCCATGCAATGGAATTTATTTGTGAAATGCCACAAGGCTTACAAACATTAGTGGGTGAAAGGGGGGTGCGCATGTCTGGTGGACAGCGCCAGCGCATTGCCATCGCTCGCGCTATTCTCAAGAACACGCCTATTCTCATTCTGGATGAAGCCACATCCGCATTGGATAGCGAATCTGAGCGTCATGTACAAGCCGCGCTAGAGACCCTGATGAAAGGGCGTACCACGTTGGTAATTGCCCACCGTTTGTCTACCGTTGAAAAAGCCGACAGAATTGTCGTGTTGCAAAAAGGGGAAATTGTCGAAATTGGCACTCATCAGGAATTACTTGCCAAGGGCAACGTGTATGCTCAGCTGCACAGCATCCAGTTCATGTGGAATGATATTGCCCGAGATAATCAGTCATAGCCAATATTTTCGGCTCACTAAACAACTGGATTAAGGGGTGTCAGTTGTTTCCTCATTCCCAAGTGTTTCATGATGTTGTCAACATCAAAAAACAGGACAAATGGAAACATGGGATTTATGGCCAGCCCTTGAGAAGCGCTTAAAATCAAGCTTTGACTGCAGGAGTAAACGCGTCGGAGAAGAATTCCTCGTTGGGCAATCCGCGCAAGGTCGTGAAGTCGCGGTGCGCTGATTCCACTACTACTGGTGCACCGCAGGCATACACTTGGTAGCCGGACAAATCGGGGTAATCTTCCAGTACAGCCTCATGCACGAAGCCTGTTCTGCCTTGCCATTCATCCGCTGGCAACGCTCCCGACAAGACCGGTGTAAATTTTATGCCATGAGTTTCCCATTCCTTGACTTTACCGATCATATAGAGACCACTCAATTTATGCGCCCCCCAATAAAAATGCATGGAACGTTTCACACCAATGTACAGTGCGTGTTCGATGATGGACTTGATTGGTGCAAAGCCTGTGCCACTGGCAACAAACACCACGGGCTTGCTGCTCTCTTCGCGCAGGAAAAAAGTTCCTAGCGGTCCCTTGAAACGCAGAATGTCGCGCTCTTTCATTTGTGTGAAAACATGTTTGGTGAACTCGCCTCCCGAAATGTTTCGCACATGCAGCTGCAGAAGCTCGTCATCATGAGGGGCGTTAGCCAGCGAGAAACTGCGCGCCTTACCGCCCTTCATAAGAATATCGATATATTGCCCCGCAAGGAACTGCAAACGCTCGTTGGCAGGCAGCTTTAGGTAAAGCACCATCACATCATCAAGTCGTTCCAGCTTATGCACGCGGCAAGGCAGGGTTTTCACCGGGATGCCTATTGCGGCATTCACTTCACGGCACTCGATGATCAGGTCGGACGTAGGTTTGGCGCAGCAAAACAGGGCCATGCCCCCTACTTTTTCTGCTTCACTTAGCATGCTGTCATCATACTTGCCGTAATCCACAGTACCTTTTAGCAGCAACCCTTTGCATGTACCGCATACGCCGTCGCGGCAACTATAAGGCAAAACAAAGCCATGCCTCAGTCCTGCCTCAAGGATAGTTTCGTCTGCTTCCATGGTGAAACTATGATCGCTTGGTTTAATGAGAACGTTAAATGCCATGAATATCTTGTTTGCAACATGCGCAAAAACGGTGATTTTAACGCATAATCATGCAATGAAACGAATCTTGATTGTCGGCTGCGGCGATATCGCCATGAGGGTTGCAGGTCTGTTAAGCAGCCATTACCGATTGTTTGGACTGATACGTAATATTGCACGTTGCGCTGAACTACGCGCGTCAGGTATCACACCGTTGCTGGGCGATCTGGATAATGCGCTCAGCCTGCGTCGACTGACCGGGCTGGCGCACACCGTGCTTCATTTTGCGCCGCCGGCGAATACTGGCGACAGCGATACACGCACCCGCAATCTGCTAGCCGTTATATCGCGTGGCACACTGCCCGAGAGTATTGTATACATCAGCACTAGCGGGGTATATGGCGATTGCGCCGGGGAATATGTCACGGAGACCCATAGATTGAATGCGCAAACTGCACGCGCTCAGCGCAGAGTGGCCGCAGAAAATAAAATTCGTAGTTGGGCAAAACACACCGGAGTGCGTGCCATTATCCTGCGAGTACCGGGTATCTATGCGGCTGATCGACTTCCGCTGCATCGTTTGCAGCAGGGCACGCCAGCGATCGTGGCAGCAGAAGATAGCCATACCAATCACATTCATGCAGACGATCTCGCACGTATCGTGACTGCGTCATTACGCCGTGCAAAACCGAATCGGGTGTACCACACGAGTGATGACAGCGAACTTAAAATGGGGGACTATTTTGATAGTGTGGCAGATGCATTTGGTTTACCGCATGTTCCGCGTATCAGTCGTCAGCAGGCACAACAGGCCTTGCCAAAGCCTCTGCTTTCATTCATGAATGAATCACGCCGCCTGACTAACACGCGCATGAAACGCGAATTAAAAATAATATTGCGCTACCCGACCGTGGCTGATGCGCTGAAGACTGTCCAAAAACTTAACCCAGGCACCTGACCGCATTAAATTGAGGATAAATTTCTACCTTGCCGTTCCTTTTTTTCTTATCCTTACATTAAAAGATATTGAAATTCTTTCAATGTCTTCCTGGTTTGGCTCGACTGAATGGGGCAACCAGGACGGAAACATCACTAAATGGTTCTTTCTCGCCGGATACGAAAATTTTGGCGCATTAATTGCGTTAAGCTCTGAAATGGGTGCTAAAGACTCTATTGTATATTGTTCCTGAAAATTCCTGTAAAACTCTATTTGAGCATCAGAATCGGTAACATAATAAGCACCAGATACAAACGCTGAGCAATGAATATGAATTTTATTGTAATTATTTAACTTATTAATATTCACCCATACATTATCCATATAAGTTTCAAAATTTACGTCATCATATCCAAAATCAGATAAACATTTGTTTGACCTGAGTAAAATCTCATTTAATAAAGGTGTTAATTCCGGATGGTCGCCATAGTAAAACTCCTTTGATTGCCATCCCCCAGCATTACTAAGATTATTTCCACTTGGATTGGATTGCCTTAATCGATGACAAAAATCAAAAATGGCATCAGCATCAATATCAAGCTTATCCCACCAAACAGGTGTCGAAAAATAGGTATCAAGGTTCATCGTTTCACATCTCCTGAACTTCAAAAATCACGGGGGAAAGCATACATAATGTGGCGACAAAAATATGCAATCATCAATTCATAAATGACTGAACAAAAATTAAGCGTATCGCACTTACCTGTTTCCAAACAAAATACTGTAGCTACCACTATATCATGTTCATGGAAAGTTACCTGAACCGCAACTCAACCACAAATTTTTTTACGAATCAATTTTTCAGTGCCCTTGTTCTCCCCTTCACTTTTCAGGCAACTCACTCTTGTTAGCACTCCAGTAGGTGATGGGGCTCCAGAAAGACGGCCCTTCGTTGCCGACCGGCCCGACGTCACAGCTGCCGCAAACGGACATCGCTACGCGATTATCCGTCTGCTGCTGCTTGAATTTACGACGTGCTTCGCCGACCAAAATTTCGCTAAATTTCTGTGTCATAAGATTGCCTAACACGCCTGCCTGCGGATGCATACAACAGGGCACCACCGTGCCATCTGCATCTACATACAGCTGATTGATTTCACCAAACCAGGGATGCGAGTCGAAGTCTTTTGCTTCTGCCACGAATGTACAAGAGCCGCGCGGTACGGTGAGAACACGTCCAGTCTTATTCTCCTGCGCTTGCGGCAGTGCCATCCAGCGTCTGAACTCCGGAATCCAGCCGCGCGGGCGCAACACAGATTCCCACCTGCGCGCATCTTCCTCAGAATGGACGACGGTTCGTGTCAAGAGTTGCATCCCCGGTGCCCAGCGGTCGCGTAAGCTGGCTGCTCGCTCCAGAAACTCAATTAACTTTCCCCACTTCGACGGTGGCCGCAAGTGCTCGTAGCTTTCTGGCGTGCCATTGCCATCGCAACTGACGAACAATTTGGTGACGACCTCTAACTTAAGCATCTCTTCGAAGTCGTCCCAATATACCTTTTGAGCGTTGGTGCTGATTTCAACGACAGACACTTTCCAGCTCTGCTTGGGAATTTGCGCAACGATAGAAGAGAGTTGCTTATGCAACAAAGGTTCGCCGTAATTGAACAGGCGCAGTGAGTGAATGCGCTCGACATCCATGTTGCCGAGGCAGCGTGCAAAATCCTCTACCGAGATGCGATAGATTTCCGGCTCCAGCGTCGAATTCGGACAGCCTACACATTTTAACTGGCAGCCGTGTACGATATCGAAATGAACGGAGTAGAGGTGCTTCGGGGGCATATTAATCCTTGTAAAGATGCAAGCTAATTTTGTGGGGTGACCAACTGAGACCATTCCACCTCATATGTTTCTAACCGGGATTTACCTGGCGGAGAAATAAATTTCAAAAACCGGAATAGCCCGGTAGAACAGAACCGATATAACTCCATCGTGCATTTACAGAAAGCTGGCAGTAGTAACCATCACCAATTCTGCACTCCAATTTAATTATTCTCCACGGCAATAAAATTTTCTCTTGCAGGTATCCACTCATGCTCTAAACGGCATAAGCCATAATCGCGGGTTTGCCCGGTAATCCTCACGGTAGTATTCACCGTATCAAAAAGCCGCAAGCCTTCCGGATCCATGGCATGCGCACGAATGGTATATTTCCCCGGCAATAACTGAAGATTGGAAAGACGGACACAAAAACCAAATTGCGAAGGAGCAATTCTATTTGGAAGATACGCAGTTTCATTTGAATGAGTACCATAAATCGATGTTCCATCAACCCGGGCAACACCAAACAGAATCACCGGCGGCCGATCATCGGGAGAATGCACTACCCCACAAAGGTGCAACACCCCCCCCATTTCAACCACAGCTGTTACCGCACCCAGATCATTTTCCAACCAAAGTTTACGAATTTGGTATATCCCACTTGGCTGCGCAACACTTTCCATGTGTGCAGCTTTGCTATTCTTTTCTTCATGGTAGGTCAAGTATTCTCGCGTCACGTCAAAGCTGTTACCATACATATGCGCCTGTCCATCATGAATCCATACTGCTTTCTGGCACAGGGTCTGGATGTGGAACATGCTGTGCGAGCACAACAGCAGTGTCCCGCCTTGGCTCAAATAACCTTCTATCCAGCGTATGCATTTCTTCTGGAACGACTCATCACCCACAGCCAGCACTTCGTCAGTAATCAGGATATCCGGCTTCATGGCGGTTGCCACGGCAAAACCCAGCCGCACGACCATGCCCGACGAATAATGCTTGATTGGTTCCGCTATATGGGAACCAATATCGGCAAATTCAATTATGGAATCCAGTTTGCTGTCGATTTCTGCATTACTCATACCCATTAGCGCGGCCGCCAGATGAATGTTTTCCAAGCCGCTATATTCGGGGTGGAAGCCGCTTCCCAGCTCCAGCAACGCGCCAATACGTCCATTAACCACCACTCGGCCGGTGGAGGGCTTGACCACCCCGGCGATGATTTTCAAAAGCGTGGATTTGCCAGCACCATTTTCGCCGATCAAGCCAAGTGACTCGCCTGCTTTCAGCTCAAGGTTAACACCCTGTAGCGCGCAGAAATGGGGCACCTCGCCACGCTTGAAGAGCAAGGAAGCAATTGTGCGCAAACGGTTACCGCCAGTGGCTACACTGGGATAATTCTTGCCAATATTGCTTAAACTGATAAGAGGTGTTCGCACAATATTCGTGTCTGTTACAAATTGGAGGGAAATGCAAATTTGGAGAAGATGGTCATTCTAACTGTTCATTCAATAAAACTGATCTCTCTCAACGCAAGAGCCAACTGTTTGTCAAAAATTATCTTGGCTCTATGTGTAATAGAGTGGGTAATCAACTTTCACCCTTCCGCAGAAAAAGTAAATCCGTTCGTCTAGAGCTTGTCGAAGGATGAGCGGAATTTTAACGGAGCCATTATCATTAACTGATGGCGTGCAAATTTTAACGAACCTTAAGCATATGACTAAATAAAATCCTCAAAATAGGGTGACAAGCGATTAAAGAACCAGCGCCCTGCAAAAAACATCAACGCACTACCAGCCAGCATTACCGCATCCTGCCAGCCGATCTGACTATTGCCGGTCATCAATAGCTCGCGAATCCTGGTAATAAAATAGGATAGGGGATTCAATGCAATGATCGCCTGTATCTGTTGCGGCACCAGGCTGGCCGGATATAGAATGGGGGTGGCGTAGAACCAGATCATGAACAGCGGCGCAAGAAAGTGCTCAACATCCTTTAGCAGCACTTGCAAGGCTGCAAGTATCAGGGCCAAGCCGCTGGTAAATAATAACTGCACACAAAACAACAGCAATACCAGAGGCAGAAATGAAAAATGCAGCTCATTGCCGGTGATTGCAAGCACCGCAAGCACCAATAAAAAACCGACTACATGCACGGCATACGTGGAAAGAACTGCACCATACACCAGCAGCTCATGTGGGAAAGCGACCTTCTTGATGAGACCCCCGCCATTTTGCACTGCCAGCGCACCACGTTGCGCGCCTTCCTGGAAACATAACCACGGCCATAGCGCTACCGCGACAAACAGGATAAAGCTGTGGCCTTCCAGCTCAGGAAATTTCACCTTGAATATAGCTGTGAATACCACTGCATACACCGCCAGTAGCGCCAGTGGATGCAGTAGTGCCCAGAAAATTCCGCTGACGCTGCCTACATAACGGCTTTTAATCTCTCGCGATAGGAAATTAAGCAGCAGCCAGCGGTATGGCCACAGATTTCTTATCTGCATGGATTAGGGCTTTGTGGCCTCGGGCTTGATTATTTCTGAGGATTTTGCGTCACTTGATTTCACATCAAGATTTGTCCAGAATCGATTGACGGCTTCTTCGTTCAATTTCAAAGATGGATCGCTCAGTATTCCTCCAATAAGCTTTGAACGGTACTCACTCATAAATTTTTCGCGCTCGCCTTGTATGATTTTCTCCTTCACATCGTCAAACGAACGCACCAACTTAGACTTTTTTTCATGAAGAAGGATAATGTGATAGCCAAAAATTGTCTTCACCGGTTCGCTAAGATCGCCCGGAGCGCTAAGGGCAAAAGCCTCGTCAGAGAATGGCTTGACCATTTTTCCCTCTTCAAAAAAACCAAGGTCGCCATTGTTCAATTTCACGCTCGGATCATCAGAGTATTCCAGGGCCAGCTCTTCAAATTTTCTGCCACCAACCGCCTGCTCGCGAACTTGCTTGATGCGCTGCAATGCCTCATCTGGTGTGCGATTTTTAGTATCTACCAGAACATGGGAAACATGCACTTTCGCTGGCAACGTATATTTGCTGATATCAACCTGGTACATTTCACGGGCACGCGTATCAAAGTTGGGAAGCACGACCGCCTTGTTGATGCGGCTGAGTTGCTCCTGCGCCAGCAGTTTGGCGGATGCAATTTCCATCTGCTTAATCATGACAGGCTCGAGATCGATTTTGGCACTGCGCGCCTGCGCAGCTAGCGTCATGTTGACCAGCAAGTTTTCCAGCAATTTAGCAATGCGTGCCTTGCTTGCCAGCACCTCGGGGCGATGCTCAGGCGAAATACGCATCAGTTCTGCCTCAAAATCCAGGTTTGTAATTCGAACCTGATCGGACTCGATTAAAACCTGTTCGACGCTTAGCGCCGGAGAAGTGCAGCAAACGATTACGGCCAGCGCCACGAACTGCTTAATACTCATATTACTCATTTGTTTCAGCCTCTGAATATTTGAAAACCAGGATTCATAATAAACCAAACTCTTCACCCCAAGAAGATAGGGGAAGGCGTTGTATTTTACATGTCATTTTGGAGCTTAATACTATCAGTCAAATAAAAATTTGTTCAATTTGAATGAAGTTGGACGCAATCCGAGCAACACGCTCGGACTGCGTCCAACTTCATTCAATACTTACAATTTTGACTGACGGTTGATGGCAATATTATAGTGTTTGCAAGGTTTCGCCTGGCAGTTTGTAAGCAAATGGTTTAGCCAGATATAATACTTTAAAATATTCATAGAGGGAATCTGGTGTCGATCTGCTTGGTGGAATACCGTTAAGCGTCGAAAAGGCTTTAACCCAATCTGCCTTTGTGAGTAAGCCTGTTGGAGGGGGAGGGGGAGGGGGGGCCACCGAAATCGCCACTGTCACTTGGCTAACGACACTATCGCCGAAACCATTATTAGCTATTACTGAATAGGTAGTGGCAACTGTCGGGTTAACAATAACACTACTGGCAGTAGATATGCTATTGCCGCCAGGTGGGACAGTATTCCAAGCGTATGTAAGGATTGGTCCATTTGTGCAATTTGCATGTAATGTAGTTGGTGAACCTGAGGCAACTGGATTAACTGTGGCTGTCGGGGTGCATACTGGTATCGCAGACGGCGGTGTGTTAACACTGGCGCAGTTTACCGTTATATCACCGCTGGAACTGGTACTAATCGAGTCATAGGTGCATGAGTTAGTGGCTCCACTTAACGCTATAGAAGCGGCTTGGGATGGTTCAGCATAGATTATCATCGAGGCAAGACTTATGGCTACGACCTGTACGTTCATAAATTTAGATTTCATAATTATCTCCTAATACAAACTCAACGTATCACTTCGTGAGATGCTGTTTTCCACGAAGGCTAATTTATAATTCATGTGCCACATAAACTAATTCTGTTAATGGTGTGATTGCGATCAATCTATAGCCAGATAGTTCCCTGAATTCAGGTGGTACATAGGGTTCTTATCAAACCAATGTTGCTATTTAATGGAATTTTTAGCCTGTTTATGCTTAAAACCCAGTTCATTCAAAGCATACTTTGCTTGCATTAAAACTATACAGATCAATAAAACCAATAGCGAATCTATTCCGCTGAATGGTAGCAATGGAGAAACGAGTGGTATTCATCACTATTTTACTTGAAAAAATTTTAATTATTTACAGGCTGTATCCTTACGTGCCAACATGACCCGGAATGAAAAAACGGGGGTAGGAACTTCTTCCCACCCCCGCATCATCTAATATACATATCCACCGATCAATCGCTCATTAGCAAATGACGGTTTAAACAGCGTTATTAATTCCCTTGTCCGCTGATCGAAGTTGTATATTTATGGGTGAAGTTGCCACCATAAGTTGCCAAGATTCCAGGTGCGGCATTCTGATTAATAAAGTCTTGCACCATGAAACCAACGGTAGGCAGGCCCAAATATGTGTCATTATCAAGACTTGACAACGAATGGGAAGCTGACGCGTGAACAACACTATTGCCATCAGTTTGGCCACCGAATGAAACTGGTACGTTAGTAGCGTTAAACGCCATCCGCAGCCAACCATTCTCAAAGTTGACAGGGACATTGACTTCATTGACTGATCCCAGCACATGACTATTGTTGAACGTCACTACGGTGGTTTCCCAGCACAGGCTAGTGCCGCCGCCCGGGGCAGGAGGAGAGAAGTCAACGAAACTGACATTACCTTCTTCACGGTTCCAGTAACTTAGCCCAACTGCCTCGCAAGCACCATTAAGCCAGAACTTCTTGGTAAATGGGCTATACAAGAGATGAGTAGGACTAGATTCCGCCACCGAATTAGCCGGGTTACGAACTGGAACATTGTATCGTTTGGTAGGCATTGTTACCACCCAGTCGCTGCCAGACAGGGTTACACTATCCAGAACAAACTCGTTGATAATATTGTTATGCATTATTAATGCAGAAATAGAATCACTACCAAAGGCCCAAGTGCTAGTCTCGACACCGCTACCCGTGAACACTCTGCTGGTTAAATTGGCATATGTAAGATCGGGGAAAATACTGCCCGGAACAAACCAGTCATTACGCTGTGCTGCAGTTTTCGTGGTGAATGCATCTATCACGACTGGGTCATAGCCAAAATCAGTTCCACCTGCAACACCTATCAGAGAGGCTGTACCAGCCAAGCCACCCACTGACGGATCAAGTGCAGCGCTTTGACCACCTAATGACGACGGCGTCCCAGTTACAATGTCGCCCATATTCATTGATGCGGCCTGTACCACTGCGCAATTGACTGGCACACCACTAGTATGCGTTATCGCTGTTATGACCGCAGTATTCGTGATCACGCCCATTTCGATAATCTCAAAATAGCCTTCACGGGTACGATCCAGCGAGTTGGTTTCGCCATCCCCGCCACTTTGAACAATACCCTCAAGCGGAGCGCCAGTAAACGCGAAGTTCACGAATTCTTTACCGCCGGCAGGTATCGCAGGCGAAGTGCAGGATTTGTCTGCTGTGATGAGCTTGGCTGCATTAGTCGTATTAACAACAGCAGCAGTCCACATGTCATGCGGGGACAGATAGAGGTTAAAGTCAAGTACTTCGCGGCTGTTCTTACCTTCAGTGAAACGCACTTTTACTGCCTTGGAAGAGGCAGTAGTGTTCACCACGGACAAATAGGTGTCCGTTCCGGCACGTGTGGTGTAGTACGGATAAATCAGCACCTGACCCAAACCATTTGAATCTACATGTACTGCAGCACTTACAGTATTCGCGATTCCAACCGAACCTACCGCTGCTACCAAAGCAAGATACAGAGATTTTCTTTTAAATTTTTGCATTATCGCTAGACTCCTTATATTTTATTACGAAATGTTTGAAGTTTGACCTCAAAAAAAGATTTTTATTACTTTTATAAAGTGCTACTCCAATAATTACTACAGTCGACTTTAGAAATTACTGCGATGTTATTGTATATCATAGTTGTTTCATTTTACAAGTGATTTTTTGTACACATAATCCTCCTATTTAAATCCATAACTACAAATTATTTACGCGGAACGTGCCACCACTTCCCATCGTGACGCAACCAACTCTCGTCCAGACGAGTCTCAAGTGATTGAATATCACGGTAGCTATACTCAATTGCCATTAACACCTTGCACTGATCCTGCTCGCATGAAACAGAATCGACATTCGCCTTTTTCCATCTGCCACCTCGGATTTTCGCCTTATATGCATCCAGCGACGTAACATCACGCGTGCCCGGACTTAGATAACTATACGCTTTAGCGAAATCGCCTTTTATCAAGGCTTCCCAGCGAGCAACGGCCAGATCGGCAACCATCTTTTGCGGCTCACCTTGTACGGACTGAGCTGAGCCACCACCCGATCCCGCACAACCCATCATTCCAACACTCAGGATAAACGCCGCCACACCACTTTGCAATTTACAAGCAATTCCGCACATCCGTTTTTTCAAAAGCTCACCCAAATATCTATAAGTTTTTATACTAACTATAGTCACTCTTGCGTTTATATACTGTCAAGGACAATCTAAATTCTTTTGTTATGCTGTCTCTTTTATACAACATAAAAACGTCAGTAAGTAGATCAACCCAGCTATTTTGCTATTGCTCTACTTTTTTTGACCCGATATCCAATAATCGGTTACCTGAAATTTATCCACTAAATCTTCAGCTCAGAATTACATCCACCCATTAAAAAAGCAGAAATTCACTTTTCGCATCTTATTCATCTTCCGAATCAGTTTACGGCAAGAAGTATAAATACTTTAGGTCTTGTTAGCTGTATTTGTAATATAAGCAGGAAGCCACCTGAGTTAGTGAGCCTGTTTAGTTTGCTTTTCCATTTGCTTGGGTATGTCGCTAGATTTCTCTTTTTTTTCCAACAGTTCGTTTAACCTGGCAGGCTTCGTTGGCGTGTCGCTAGGCTTTACGAGGTCTTCCAAAAGATCGCCTAACCCACTAAGTTTTCTGCGGAATTCTTCGCTGACTTCACGCGCCTGTTGGTTATTGGCCACCAAACGCGGGGTAATAAGAAGTACCAGTTCAGTGCGGTTATTAGCAAGAGACTGGGTGCCGAACAACCCGCCAATAAATGGAATTTTCGACAGGTACGGCAATCCGCTGCTTGCTATGGTATTGTTATCCGTGATTAATCCACCCAATACCATGGTTTCGCCGGATTTAACCACGACTGTGGTTTTTACCGAGCGTTTGCTGATGGTAGGAGAGTTAATCGAGGATGTTGTGGTTATAGCGGCCGCACTAACTTCTTGATTGATATCCATCGTAACTTGGCCGCCGGCATTGATACGCGGTGTAACCGTTAACAGAATTCCGGTATCGATATACTGAATTGAAGCAATCAGCCCCGTGGTGGAGCCTAAAACAGATTGGGTTTGGCTGGTGATCGGTACCCGATCGCCGACCTGGATGTGAGCAGTCTGATTGTCGGTGACCATTATATGTGGCGAGGAAATTACTTTGACGCGCGAATCGGTTGCCAATAAATTGAGCGCAGAGGCCACTCCGCCTACTACATTTGAACTACTCAGCACATAAGAAAAGCCGGGCGCCAATGCGCTAATCCCAGGGCCGCCGGTATCGAGCTTGCCGCTTCCGTGCAGTCCATTTTTGAAGGCCCACTCCAATCCAAACTTTAAATCGCCCGTTAGCGTTACTTCGGCGATTGTGACATCAATTAATACCTGTCGTGGTGGCACATCAAGCTTGCGAATGGCGGTTTCAATTTTTTCGTAATTGGACGGCGAAGCCAAAATCAGCAGCGCATTGTTGTCCTTGTCGGCGATCACGCGAACATCCCCGTAAACCGCAACACTATCACCCGCAACCTCTTGTTGGTCCGGGGTTGCATTCTCGGCAGTTGATTTTGTCGACTTTATCTCTGTAGGCGCCAGGCCAGGAGCAAGTGCAGGCGGGAGCGACGTTGAGGTGGTTGACTTGTTGAATACTTTGTTGAGCAACTCCGCCAATTTTTCAGCCATTCCATTTTGCACCGGGTAGACGAATAAGCGCATGCCACCACCGGTTCCGCTGTTGTGATCCAAACGTTCAATCCATATTCTTGCCTGCTCCAGATACTTGGGTTGCTGGGTAATTACCAGAATGGCATTCAGCCGCTCGATCGGCACCAGCTTGACCACTCCGGCCAACGGGCTTAGCGCTTGAGCTCCAAAGATTTTACCGAGGTCTGCCACGGCGGTCTTCACCGGAACGCTTTGCAGCGAGTACAGAGCAACTGACATGCCAGCCAGCCAATCGACATCAAACATGGCGATGGTATCTTGTAAATGTCGTAATTCGCGCTCGGTACCGGAAAGAATAATCAGGTTGCGTGCTTCATCAATACGCACGGCGTTCGCCTCAGTAACAAATGGCTCAAGAATTTTTACCATTTCCTTAGCGGCGATAAATTTCAACGGCGCGATCTGAACGCTGTATCCGCGACCGCCTTGCAACATTACCTTGTCGTCGCCCAATTGCGGCGTGATCGAGCCGCGCGTGGCAGTAGCTGCAGGAACTATTTTGTAAACCCCCTCTTCCCTGATGATCGCTGCACCATTCATGCGCAGCAGGGTTTCCAGTGTTGGCAGCAAATCCTTGCGCTTAAGGGGGCTGCTGCTATGCAAATTGATCACTCCTTGCACCTTGGGATCAATGATGTAAGTTTCATTAAGGATATCACCGACAATTGCTTTGACTACCTCGCGCAAGTCAGCACCTTCGAAATTAAGCATCATTTCGTCTCCTGCAGCTGGCTTGGCCACGCTTGCAACCGGCACCTGTGCCGGCGCTTTGACAAATACTCCCGTGCCAGGATATAACCTAACCTTTTCCGAACCATCAATGACGGCAGGTTTTTCCTCTGGCTTACTCTTGGCCTCGGCGCCGATAATGTTCCGCGAAATAAAATGCGGTTTCACGACCTCTTCGATCTTCTTTTCGTCGCTTTTCTTCTCATCGTTCTTCTTCGCTTCGAACATCTTGAAAAAGGTAGCACACCCTCCCAGCAAAGGGAGGGTGATCATAATCAGTACCCAACGGAGGCAAGTTTTATTCATGCTGTTCTCTTTTCTTTGTAATAGCATATTGGCTTCTCAATCAAAATGGCTCTATGCGAAATAGAGTGAGTAATAAAGTTTCAATCTCCCGCAGAGAAAAGTAAATCTTTTACAGAAGAAATTAATCCGATTATCCTTCGACAAGTACAGGACGAACGTATATTTAGCAGACTATTTTTTCTAGTTATTCATTTTCTTCTTGTTGTTCATCTTACATAGATCGAATGGTTACCCAGTACAAATCCTGAAGAACTATAAAAATTTTCGTTACTCCGGCGGTTGTTCTCGCAATGCGCGGCGACGTTCGAACACTGACCGTGGATCACCAACGTTCGCAGCCGGAACTGCAACTGGTGACCCCGGCACATTCGCAACGGGTGCAGCAAGTTGTGCCGGCACACCTGGTCTACCATAGTTTCCTGCCGGCCTCGTCACGGTCTTTATTTTCAGTATTACTTCCTCGTGCTCATCGCCCTGTTTGAAGGTAATTTTATCACGATCCAATTTCTCAATTTGCATCCCGTTGATTTCTTGGCCCAGTTCAGCTCGTACCATCTTGCGGGTGGCAACTTCACGCAACAACGCAATATTTTTGTCCTTTGTAATAATGATGCCGTCCAAAATAAATTGCCCTTTGCGCATGGTCGGTTTGGGGGGCACTATCGGCACAGGCACAGACACAGGCATGGGCGGGGGGGGCGGTGGTCGGGACGATGGCGAAAGCTGGCGAGGCACGGGCTTAGGCGGTAGCGGGCGGCGGGTTGGTACAAACAGTGGCCGTGCCAATATCTCTGTATAGGATTTATCCAGTGACAGTAAAACGAACTCCGGCTGTAATGGCAGCTCTGCTGACCTGGTTTTTTGCGGTTTTGGTTGCGGCAGAGGCATATTGACATGGTTACCCCAACCAAGTTCGGTGCCAATTGTCCAGATTAGCAACAAGATGAACGCCAACCATAATATGGTCGTGAATTGGCGAGGTTCGAAAGGCAATTTCATTGTTTATCCGCTACCAACGTGTAGCCAGATACGTCAAGCTGCGCTTGGAGTTCCGGCTCTGTCACAGGCGCGCCCTTGCTCGAAGTATTGGCCTGCGAGCGTATACTGACATTATCAAGCAGCAGATAGGGCTGCACTGTTTCTACGGCATAAAGAATTTTTCTCAGCGCTGACAGGTTACTGATAAATTGGATGTTGACAGTAACACGTCGATAACCACCGTCATCTTTGAATGGCACCACCTGCATGCTAACCAGCTTACCACCATTGGCCCCAATCGTATTTTTTACGGCTTCCTGAATTTCCGAGGCTGCCAATGCGGCGCCAGTGTTTCTGAGGAAATGCTGGCGGCCCTTTTTTTCCTTCACTTGATCGAGCGCCAACTGGACTTCGGCGTGGGTTGCGACTATGTGCCGGTAACGCCCCAAGTAATCGGCCATGCTATCCAACGACTGATCGTAATGGCGATGCAACATGTTAACTGGGATGAACAGCAACAACACGCCAATCGTCAGGAATAAGACTAACAACCCAATGGCCAAACCACGGTTTTGATTTTTGCTGAGGGCACGCATCAGGGTTTAGCCTCTGGATAAGGCGCCACCTTCATTGTCTGTTTAATCGAGGTATTCGAAGCTGGCATCGCTGGCGTAAGGGCTGGGACTCGTAGCGGCAATGGCGAATTAAACTTCTCAGCTTCAAGCTTGTTAGATTCAGATATGGATTGTTCTGACTGACTAACGGCGTTATCGGTCGTGCTTGGTTCAGGCTCGACCGCAGGCGATGGTGGTTGCAGTGTGGCTTGTTCGGGCGCTGGCGCAACGATTATTGCGGTCGGCACGGTCTTTATTTCTGCTGCCAGATGGAAACGTTCTTTGTTTGGCATCTGTCCCTTGGTTAGCGGCGAGCGAAAGTTGGCGTTATGCAAAATTTCGGCATTCTCAAACAAAGCGATCAATCTCGACGAAGAGCCGGTTTCACCCTGAATTTGCAATTCCTTGCCTTTAAGATTGAATTGTTGCACCCAGGTATCGTCCGGCAACAGCCGGGACAAACTGTCCAGCAGTTCCATCAGCGGTGGAGCTTCCTGCTTTTTTTCCAGCATAAAATTGTATTCTGCGGCTAGCCGTTCCTGTTCGCGCCGTAACGCGTCGGTTTCTCTCGCTTGCTGCTTGGCGCGGTCAACTATCGGTAGCAATGCAATAACGGCTTGTCGCTTCTGCCAAATCGGGATGATTATGGCGGCCATGGCCAGAATCAGCGTTAGCAGCAATAGCCCGAGGTTGATTCCGCGCAGCTTGGAAGGCTGGGCAGTGTTGCGCTCGACTGGCATCAGGTTGATAGCATCGCCGTCCGGCGCGGCAATGCTGGCTACATATGCAGCATTGACTGGCGCACCCCAACGCTCCAGTGAATCCAGTGAACTATCGATCGCTGGCCGTGGTACAACCACCAGCTTGACGACAAGCCGGTTTTTTTGGTTATCCACACGCAACACGCGAAAATCGAAATAAACTTGTTCAGCTTTGAAAGGGGTATGGCGATCCATTTCGAAACCTAGCACTTGGCGCAGATTTTTGGCTGCTGCCAGAGGCAGTTCGATCTGTTTGACAAGGCATTGAGTATCAGTGAGCCACAACGCAACCTGCTCATTGCGTTTATGCAGCTTGCTAAAAAGCACCTGAAAAGCATTGCCCTGGATATCAAGGTCGCCTGATTGCCTATCGACTCGACCCTGCTCGGTCAAGCTGCCTTGCAGCCAGCGCTGCAATATAACGGCTTGAGGCGTAACTTCAATCAGCAGTCCATTTGCGGCGTTTGCGCTGGATTGCCGCATCCATTGAGGCACGAGCGCAATGAGCTCTCCAGACCACCAACGCCAAAAGTGCCCAAGCGTGGAATTTTTGTCAAAAGTAAAGCGCGGTAGCCGCGCAACTTGAATTTTATTTGTCATCTAAAACTGAAGTACACATGTGAGATCCCTCTCATTCTGGCGAAGAGAGGCATAAGAGTAATGGACTCTGCCTGATCAACAGAAAAAGTGTATGACAATCAATTATTACGATAGTTTGCTCAGCCCTAATCAGCATCTGGTTATTCTAAGGCGTAGCCATGAATACATGTATACGTATCGATGCATCCGACAGATTATTAGTAGTTATGTTCATTATCGTTAAGTTCAACCAAAGCTTTATACTCATCAAAAAAAATGGCCCTATGTTAAACAGAGTAGGTAATCACCTTTCAATATTCCGCAAAAGAAACATATCTCTCGCAGAAAAAATAAACCCGTTTGTCCTAAGCCTGTCGAAGTATGAGCGGACTTACCTATTTTCAAGCGATACACTTCCGCTCAGTCGCCGCACCTCATGGCGTCTTTATGCTTGCGTCCAGCCCATGATTTGCATCACGGCCGACAAGGCATCTTCCCGCGTAACTCACTTCTGCAACCATGTGCCGCCGAACTGCGCGTTGCGGTATAACCTTCGCATTCTCCGGTATGGTATTGGCGCGATTCACCTTTCAAGATTGTCGGTATGATCGGTGTAATGCTACCGTCGGCACAGCAGCGAATGTGTATTAAAAATATTTTATTTATCCTTATTAGCAATCCACCCTTCGACTAGCTCTCAATGAACAGCTTTTTATTTGCCAATTTATCAATGGGTTGTGAAATATTGAAAATCATAAAACAGCCGCCAAACGGCAGTAAAACTGTTCACTACTTACGCCTTGCCTCGCGTATGCGGGGCTTACTTGGCTCAGATCGAACGGATTTTTAGCTAACTATTTCTTGTTGTTCATCTGGCACTTATCGAATGCTTACCCACTACGAGTCACATAGAGCTAAAAAATTAAAATTATTCGCCTATCAGAACACTTTCATCTGAATTTGTAGCCTGCAGTATAACGATTGCGCAAAACCTTTCTATAACGACAAGTTCGGCATAGAGTACCGCCAAGTATTTATAACCCGAACTTAAATATCCACGGATATGCATGGCTAGATGAGGGCTACTCAATTTTGGTGGAATCCTGCGATCAGCTCTAATATTCATCGCTCCTTTACAAATGGAAAGGGGGTTAATCGCGCGCAACTTTTAGTTAATAGTTGCTTGTTCCTCAACGATCGGCTTGGGAGTCGCCCCCCCTTCCTTCCAGGAGAAAAATATGACCTTGCGAATAGCGCCTTGATCAATTTTTACCACAGTTTCACGGACAAACACTGTACCATCTGGCAATGCCGCTTCGGCACGAACACTATACACGGAACCGTCTGCACCCGCTACAGCAGCGGCTGCTGGCGCAAACGGCGGCGGCGGCAAATTTTTGAGCAAGGCCTCTTGACGCGCTAAAAGATAAGCGTCAACCAGCTCTGCATTAGCGCCGGGTAGTGCCAGCAAAACCTTTTTCGGTGCAATAGCTGCATTTATTCCAGCCTGATGTGAATCTACAGTCAGTACATCTGCCAGATTAGCGTACAACTCCGGTGTCATACCCAATACCCGCTGCAATTCATTAACAGTTTCAAACGGGGCATTGGCCGGGCGGTATTTCAACCCGGCAGCTTTGTATTCCGCAACCTCGGCACCTTTGGGATGCGGCAAATCGTCGTCGTCGCGCCAATCCACAATAGCGTCCAGCAGGACATTGCTTTCTTCATCGTTAAGCCCGACACTTTTTAACAAGCCCTTCAGTAACTCGTCTGATGCACTGTTGATGTCAATTTTGCCGGACACATCCAAGAGCGTAATACTGAGCTTGGCATTCCCGAATTCCCACTGATGCGGCACGCCATCGCCCTTCCAGCGCTGCAGATCGTCGATCGGCTTGAACATTTCATAGAGCGCACGTTGCATGCCAGCATCAGCCACCGCTTGGGCGCGTGCTACAGCTGCCAGGTTCTGTGCCAAAAGCGTATCCGTTCGCATGCTGAAAGCGAAACTGGCAGCAATCACCGTCAACAGTGTGGTTGCCCACAACACTAACACCAAGGCAATACCATGTTGATGTTTTTTGTTGATCACTGCCTTCATCCACTCACACATCTATTGGAAGAGCCGTCCCATGCACAGCCAGTATCAGGACCGATTAACGGTGCTACCACTAAATCCGGCCAAACGCGGCCATTACTGAACTTGACCCGAACACGGATCAGGTAGGGTAAATGCTGCTGACTATCCAAATTCCCCCACTGGTCCTGCCATTGCGGTTCGGCATCTTTGGTTTCAGCACCAAAATAGGCGAAACTTAATTCCTCCACATGATCCGCCAGCACAATTTTTTCGGCATTCTCCAATGCGGTAAAATCAACACTGCCTGCCTCTGGAATGGCGCGCCTCATTACCAGTTGGCCAACATCATTATCCTGAGCCAACTCGAGGCTAATCAGAAACAGACCTCCCGTACCTAAACGCACAGCAATCGGAGCCACCAGCTTGATACTATCTGGCTGACCGATAAATGCCAGATTCATATCTATTTTTTTCTTCCAGTGAAATGGAGTTATCTGACTTAATTCGCGCCGTAAAAACCCTTGCAGCAAAGCCAAATGTGTCGAATTTTCTGTGCGTATCTCGCCAGCATCCCAGCTGCGGGAACCTAGCCGCATACCACCATACAACAAGGCCAAGATAAAACCGAGCAAAGACATGGCGATTAGCAGTTCTAGCAAGGTGAAGCCGGCACTTCTGTATTTGCCTAGGTTCACAACGCCACCTTATTCACTAGTCGCAGTGTTTTAAGGCTGGCCGAGCGTGGCGGGTCGCTGCCGCCCCATAGCACCTGGATTTCCACTTCTAGCAGTGACACGGGTAAAATCGGCGCTGGCAATCCAGTCTGCGCGCTCGCCTGTGCCGGAGTCTCCAGATATGGTCGAATGCTGATATGCCAGCGGTAAACGGCATCAAATTCGCCATTGCTCTCACTTACCGCCAGCGGCGTCTCGATGCCAACGGATGCTAACTTGCTTTGCCCCAGCAACACTGCTTGTTGGTATTCGTCAGCACGGCTGGCATTCCGCAAACCGCCAGAAAAAATTTGCATCAATACGCTCAATATCAGTGCCAGAATGACAAATGCCACCAGCACTTCAAGCAAAGAAAAGCCACGACTGAATTTATGCATGCCTAATGGGATTGTAAGCAAATAGCCTAAACATCTTAACGGGTCTTAACTGATGCAAATGTCATGTTAACTAGCACTTGCATTATATACGGCCAAAATTTCCAAAATGTCCAGGTTCACATACAGCCCTTAATTGAGAATAGTGACTTGGCCGGTCAGCCAGTCGATATTAATATCGTATTTACGGACACCAGATGTTATCGTGATACGACCACCAGTGGAGCTTCCATCCGGGTAAAAACGGATCGCGCCGATGCTGTCGGGCAGTAGTTCGGATTGCGCTGTGAACAGGCTGATGTCCAACTTTGCAGGCAAGGCGTAGCGGCGCTGGTCGCCACTCACCTTGAAATTTCGCTTTTCAACATCCAGCGTCAACGTCGATTCTTCTTTTCGCGTAACTGCCAGGCTGCGCGCTTGGCGTAAGCCAGCCGCCAGTTGTCGTGCCGCGCCTTTTAATTCAGTGCCGGGCAGGCCGGCAGAGATCATCGGTACCGCCAAGGCATATACCATCGCCATTAGCAGCAGCACTACCAGTAATTCAAGTAGGGTAAAACCGGCGCTGGCACGCGATTTTATTCTCCCCAATTATTGATATCCTTGTTTTCGCCCTCGCCGCCTTCTCGGTTATCAAGGCCAAGCGAGCTGATATCAAAATCTTTATTGTGCTGTCCCGGCGAAGCATAATGGTAATCGTTGCCCCACGGATCTTTTGGCACCATCTTCGATCCCTTAATATAAGGGCCGTTCCATCCGGTCGCACCCGTTGGTGCCTCGATCAGTGCCGATAAACTTTCCTGTGAGCTGGGATAGCGTCCTACTTCCAGCTTGAACAATTCCAGGCTCTGTCCAAATTGTTCGATTTGCAACTTACCCGTTTTGCTTTTCGATGTACCAAGATAATCCATTACTTTTGGCCCCACCAAACCAGCCAGCAGACCCAGAATTACCAACACAACCAGCAACTCGAGCAAGGTAAATCCTGTCTCCCTCCGGACTCGATTCATTCTTTTCATAACACCTCTCTCCAAAAATGTAGCATTTCTATTTTCCTATGTTATCCATGCTTCCTGAACCCATCATTGCTTATGATAGGGTTCAATAAGACTGAGCACCGTCTTGCAGTCGGACTCTCAATTACTAATTACATCGCCAAGTCGTTGACACTGAGGATGGCGAGCAGAATCGACATAATGATGCCGCCAATCAACAGCCCCAACCCCAAAATCAATACTGGCTCCATTAGACTTAACATGCGCTTGACCGTCGTTTGCACCTCATTGTCGTACACATCTGCTACGCGTAGCAGCATTTCTTCAAGCTGGCCCGTTTCTTCGCCGACTACTACCATATGAACCGCAAGCTTGGGAAACAAACCCGTTTCCATCATTGGCTTGCCCAACCCCAACCCTTGCTTGAGCTGATTTGCCACACTATCAAGTCCTTCAGCCATGACGCTATTATTTAAGGTTTCTTTAATAATAAAGAGCGCGTTCAATAAAGTCACTCCATTGCCTAGCAAAGTGCCCAAGCTGCGACTAAAGCGGGCCACTTCAATCTTTGACACCAGATCGCCTACCAGCGGCAGGCGCAAAAAAATTCCATCCCATCGGTAGCGACTGGTAGGGTTGTTCATTTGCTGTCGCAGCAGCGCATAGATAGCTAACGCACCAATCAGCAACATCCACCAGTCATGGCGTAAAAAGTCACCTGCTGCAATGACGATTTGCGTTGGCAGCGGCAGGGTTTTACCGGATTGCTGAAACATCAGGGAAAACTGCGGCACAACGAATATCAGCAACATCATCACAGAGCTGGCTGCCACCAGCATCAGGATTGCGGGATAAATTAATGCAGATGTGACGGTTTGCTTGAGTGCTTTAGCGCGTTCCATGAATTCAGTAATACGCGTCAGCACCGGGCCAAGAGCGCCTCCAGCCTCGCCAGCACGCACCATATTGAGGTAGAAACGGGAAAACACGCCTTTCTGCGCTTCCATTGCTGAGGAAAGCGAAGCGCCACCGCGCACGTCGTCGCGCACCTGCGTCAGCAGTTTACGCACTTTATCATTTTCCGATAGTTCGACCAGAATTTCCAATGCGCGATCAAGCGGCAAACCTGCATGTAGTAATGTTGCAATTTCACTCGTGAATACGCCAATTTCTGCCTGACTAACTCGACTAGTGCGTAGCCATCCGAAAGAGGCGTTTCCTGTAGTTTTTTCCAGTTGCGCCAGCTCAATTTGAATCGGGATATAACCCATAGCCTGCAAACGATCTACCACCGCTTCATTAGTACGGGCTTCCATTTCGCCATCCAGCACTTCACCGTCCGCACTAACCGCATTGTATTGGAACACCGGCAAAATCAGGCCTCCCGCGTCACGCGCAATACTTCCTCAATGGTAGTAACCCCTGCCATCACTTTGCGCAAGCCATTATCAAACATGGTCCGCATGCCTTGATCGATTGCCAGCTTGCGTATTTCCCCAGCAGTTGCATGCTGCATCACCAAACTGCGAATACCATCACTCATCGGCAGTATTTCTACAATACTGACTCGGCCTATATAGCCAGTATGACCACAATGTGGACAGCCAACCGCATGATAAAGTTCAATCGGACGCGCTGTGGTAAAGCGATGCAACTCCATTTCATCAACCACTTCGGGCAGCACTGTTCGTAACTGACGACATTGTTCACACAGTGTGCGCACCAGTCGCTGCGCCAAAATACCAATAACAGTTGATGTCAGAAGGTAATCGTCCATGCCCATGTCGAGCATACGGTTGATCGTGCTGGCAGCATCGTTGGTGTGCAGGGTGGATAGTACTAAGTGACCGGTAAGTGCGGCCTGTACGGCAATTTGTGCGGTTTCCAAATCGCGTATTTCGCCGATCATGATAACGTCTGGATCCTGGCGCACAATAGAGCGAAGGGCGTTGGCAAAGGTAAGGCCGATCTGAGCTTTGACCTGAATCTGGTTTACGCCTTCCATCTGATATTCAACCGGGTCTTCCACAGTGAGTATCTTCACATCCGATTTGTTCAACGTTTGTAATGCGGTGTAGAGCGTGGTGGTTTTGCCGCTACCGGTTGGGCCGGTGGCCAGAATAATGCCATGGGGTTGCTGCAATATATCTATGAATACTTTGAGCACATCTTCATCAAACCCAAGCGCGGCGAAATTTAGGGTAGTACCACTCTTGTCGAGTATCCGCATAACCACGCTCTCACCATGCATGGTAGGTACAGTGGAAACACGCAAATCGATTTCCTTGCTTTGAATTCGCAATTTGATGCGACCATCTTGCGGCAAGCGCCGTTCCGCAATATCCAAGCTTGCCATGATTTTAATACGCGATATGACGGCAGCGGACAAGCGTCGCGGCGGCGACTCTACTTCGTGCATCACTCCGTCTACCCGGTAACGCACAATCAAACGATTTTCGAATGGTTCAATGTGAACATCGGAAGCACGCGCCTCCACTGCATGACCAATAATCAAGTTAACCAGGCGAATAACCGGCGCCTCACTGGCGAGATCTTTAAGATGCTGTACATCGTCGCCCGCACCTTCTTCCTCGAGGGTTTCGATGTCACCGACAATCTCCCCCATCGACGTCTTGCCGCTACCATAAAGACGCTCGAAAGCACTTTCCATATCCTGCTGTACTGCCACACGAACACTAACCGAACGATGCGTTAGCAAGCCAAAGGCATTGATGACGTATTGATCAAGTGGATCCACTAGTGCCAGCACCAGCTCGTGTTCATCTTCATGTAGCGGCAACGCTTTAGACTCTTTGAGGAAACGCACCGATACACGCTCTTCCAGCAAGGGCACTTGGGGATAATCAGCCGGCTCCACCAGTGCGAGTCCAAGCTGAGCCGCCAATGCCTCTGCCACATCACGGGCGGATACCACTCCCAGCTTTAATAGCAGCGTGCCGATACGCTCATGTTCGCCGACTTCGTCTTTCTGTAAATCAAGCGCGCGCTCCAGCTCGAGCGAATTCAGCTTCCCTTGCTCAACTAGCCATTCTCCTAAACGTTTCCTCAACTTGAAACTTTCTGTGCGAAAAAGTGTGGGAATGGTATCACGAACATGCGAATTTCCGTGTAAACACGGCTGCCCGAATTCGCTTTTAACCGAGCCACAACTTGAAACATGTCTAGACGGTTTAAAGTGAAAAAATGCAGCATGATACTGATTTTAAGTAAAAAATTGCCTACGTGAACAGCTATACGGGACATTTAGCCCAAGTGATTTTCATAGGTTCCATGAGTGGACGTTCAGTTTCCACGCAGTCACATCCCACTCCTTTTGTGCGAAGCCACTCAAATTACTTCACTTAGACAGGTACTGACGCAACAAGCCATTGATGTTCTAGCTGATTCCTCGCTCAACTTTAATGATGGGTACATTACTTAGGGATAATACAAAAACAAGCGATATCCAGTTGGTTTAATGTCGGCAGTGTCAAGATGTAGCTTGATGACAATCTCATGGTTGGGTAGCAGCCCTTGTTTTTCATCCTCATTGGGCTTGAGATATTCCGTTGGAGGGAAGATACGACGTGCCAGTGCCTCATCCATAGAGTTGGTCAGTGTAAGTTCGAGATTGGGATATGTTTGAGCGTACGACGCGCGGTTTCGCAAGATGGCATTGAGAGCGATGACGCTCGGTTGTTTCGGATCGGATTCCAGGTCTGAAGACTCGATGCTCAGTTGGTCAATTTTTTTCGGCAGCGGGATATCGCAGTTGAGTAGCTTGCAATAGGACGTGAGTGCAAACTTTATGCCCGGCAGGTGCGCGGCGAGTTCGATACGGTAAAAATAAGTAGCCTGTGCCAGAAACACTATGAACAACAGTAATGTGACCACCACCCACGACCAGTGAACATTCTTTTTGATGACTGGGGGGACGGTTTCTAGTGCTTCTTCTTTACTGGCCGCAGCAAGATGGCTGAAATCATATTTATCGTGGGTTGCGGGGAGATGTTCTGCCGGACTTTCGACAGGCACTTGCTGTATTTCTTCCTGATCAAGGGTTAGGGCAAGTTGCGGGCTCGGTTCATTGTCATGCAATTGTTTTGTTGCGTTGAATATCGCCTGACAACGTCCGCAACGCACCATGCCCTGATACATGTCCAGCTGAGCTTGGCTAACCTTAAAGCGGGTACCACACTCTGGGCATTGGGTGACAGCGCTCATCGCTTCACTCCAGATAGACATGCCCAACCTTCTTCCATAACCGGTGGCCTAAAGTCAAACCATAGTCCATAGACGTTCATAACGTCTTCGGCCTGTTCACTGAGTACGCCGGATAACACAATCTGGCCGCCTTGCCGAGTCGAGCCTGCCAGCAACGGAGCGAGTACTTTAAGAGGATTGGTAAGAATATTAGCTACTACAATATCGGCTTGTTGTTTCAGTGCAGCATGAGGCTGGTGGAACTGCGCGTCAACTTGATTAGCCGTTGCATTGTCGCGGCTGGCCTGCACGGCTTGTGCATCCACGTCCACGCCAGTGGCGCGGGCAGCGCCAAGTTTGAGCGCAGCGATGGCGAGGATGCCCGAGCCGCAGCCATAATCCAATACGGATTCACCTCCCTGCAAATTAAGATCCAGCCAGCGTAAGCACAAACGGGTAGTGGGGTGACTACCGGTACCAAAAGCCAGGCCGGGATCAAGCGTAATGTTGATGGCACTGGGATTGGACGGGGTGTGCCAAGTGGGCACGATCCATAAGCGCTGCGAAATGCGAATAGGATTAAACTGCGACTGGGTCAGGCGCACCCAGTCGTTGTCCTCCAAGGTTGCGATGGCATAGGTTGGCGGCTGTTTCAGTCCAATGGCGTGTGCCGCTTCCAGCATGACTGCGTCTATCGGCGTATTTTCGACAAACAGAGCCGTAACGCGGTTGTGCGACCAAAAATGAGGGGCGGGTTCGCCCGGCTCTCCAAATATGGCGTGCTCACTCTGGGTATCAGCATCTGCATCATGAATATCCACAGATAGTGCGCCGAGCACCAGCAGAGCCTCACTCAGCATCTCCGCCTGGGATGCAGATGCAGTGATCGTCAGCGTAAGCCATGCCATGTTATTTTACCTTGATGCGTTCGGCTAGCTTGTGTTCCAGATAGTGAATGCTGGTGCCACCTCGCAGAAAAGCAGCGTCTAACATCAGTTCCTGATGTAGCGGAATATTAGTCTCTATACCTTCTACCACCATTTCCGATAAGGCAGTACGCATACGGGCTATCGCCTGTTGGCGGTTGTCACCATAGGCAATAATCTTGCCGATCATGGAATCATAATATGGCGGCACGAAGTAATTGGCATACACATGCGAATCCACGCGGATACCAGGGCCACCAGGAGTATGCCAGGTAGTAATGCGGCCGGCCGAGGGCGTGAACTTGTAGGGGTGTTCGGCATTGATGCGACACTCGATGGCATGACCTTTGAGGGCAATATCATTTTGTTTGAAATTAAGTTTTTCACCGGCCGCGATACGAATCTGCTGTTGCACGATATCTATGCCAGTAATCATTTCACTGACCGGATGCTCTACCTGTATGCGAGTATTCATTTCAATGAAGAAAAACTCATCGTTCTCATAAAGAAACTCGAAAGTTCCCGCGCCACGATAGCCAATCTTGCGGCAAGCTGCCGCACAACGCTCACCAATTTTATTACGAAGACGAGTGTTGAGCAGAGGTGCTGGCGCTTCCTCAAGGATTTTCTGGTGGCGGCGTTGCATTGAGCAGTCACGCTCACCTAAATATACCGCATTGCCATAAGAATCAGCCAGCACTTGAAATTCAATGTGGCGTGGATTCTGCAAGAACTTTTCCATATAAACTACTGGATTATTGAACGCAGCCTGTGCTTCGTTACGCGTCATAGTTACGGCATTGAGTAACGCCGCTTCGGTATGTACCACGCGCATGCCGCGTCCTCCCCCGCCCCCGGCAGCCTTTATAATGACTGGGTAACCGATGCTACGTGCAATCTTTGTGATTTCGGCTGAATTGTCCGGCAGTGCGCCATCCACGCCCGGCACACAGGGAATACCCGCTTTTTTCATTGCATTTTTGGCAGATACTTTGTCACCCATTAAACGAATGGTTTCTGGGCGCGGACCAATGAATACAAACCCGCTCTTTTCCACACGCTCGGCAAAGTCAGCATTCTCAGATAAAAAACCATAGCCAGGGTGGATGGCCTGTGCATCTGTAACTTCCGCTGCACTAATAATGGATGGGATGTGCAGATAGCTTTGTAGCGAGGAAGCCGGGCCAATACACACCGACTCATCGGCAAGTTTGACATACTTGGCATCTGCATCAGCTTCGGAATGCACTACTACGGATTTAATGCCCATCTCACGACAAGCTCGCTGAATTCTTAAGGCAATCTCGCCTCGATTTGCGATGAGAATTTTTTCAAACATTATTTAATTGATAATAAAAAGAGGTTGGCCATATTCCACCGGCTGGCCGCTCTCAATGAGAATCGCACTAATGATACCGCTTTGATCAGCTTCGATTTCGTTGAGCAGTTTCATTGCTTCAATGATGCAGAGGGTATCACCCACACTCACGCTCTGGCCCACTTCCACAAAGGGTGGGGTGCCAGGGGAGGGGCTACGATAGAAACTGCCGACCATCGGCGATTTCACTACGTGACCATCTGGTGTTGCGGATTTGGCTGGTTCAGCAGGTACATCAACAAGTTGTGGGGTATGTGTGGTCATATGCTGCGGCGCAGCATAAATATGCTGCGCCGCAGCACCACCAGACCGAACAATACGCACACGTTCTTCACCTTCACTAATTTCCAACTCGGCAATACCGGAGTTTTCAACCAGCTCGATCAAGGTTTTGAGTTTACGTAAATCCATGATTAGCTCCTAACAGAATATTGCAGCGCGTATTGCACTGCGAGTTCATAACCGGTTGCACCCAGACCACTGATAACGCCAATAGCGATATCAGAGAAGTACGATTCTTTACGGAACAGTTCACGTGCAAACACATTGGAAAGATGGACCTCAATAAATGGGATAGCCACCGCTGTCAGTGCATCGCGTAAAGCCACACTGGTATGCGTAAAAGCAGCGGGGTTAATGACAATAAAATCGGTACCGTCCTGGCGCGCCAAATGTACGCGATCCACTAAGGCAGATTCAGAGTTACTTTGAAAATACAACAGATTTGCGCCCTGCATATTCACCAACTGCTGCAATTTGTTGTTAATTTCGTCTAAAGTAACATGGCCATATACGCTTGGCTCGCGACTACCGAGCAAGTTCAGATTGGGGCCATGTAGGACCAGAATGGTTTTCATGAACGCAGTTTGCCGCAAATTAGGGCAAGTTGTCTAGTTTTTAGAAGAAATTGAACGGAGAAGTTATGCGAGACGCTCTTCTTGCAAACGTTTACGCAATTCCTCAACGGTGAGGATAGAGGGGGTAAAACTTCCTCGTAATGCGAGTAAATCTTTTTCAACGCTCACCAGTGCGTCTACCTTGGCTTTGTGCGCCACTGCCAAAAACACTTGACTAAATACGCCATGTGATGGCATCCAGCTAGATATGGAAGCTGCTTCACAGTATGGGAAAAAATCTGCCAGCAACAGATCCTGCTCAGCGATGGATAGATTGAATTTGGGATAATTCAATGAGTCGAACAGATCTTCCTTTGTTGCGTTGCTGATTACTGGGCGGATAGTCTTTGCTTGCCAAGCCTTTTTCAACCACGCTAAATTCCCATTGGAGAATAACAAAGCAGAGAGTATTACATTGGTATCGAGAACAACGCGCATGTTATTCTTTGAGCCTACGTGCCCAAGCACTGGCGTCTGCTACATCTTTTTCGGAAATACCTGATGTAAGCAATTTGTCACGAACAGCTTCAATGCTTTGAGCTAAAACTGGCGTCAGAGTATCAGTGGTACTGTTAACTTCAGAATGGGCAACCTCCACTTGGGAAGCAAGTTCATCTGGCGTCGAATTTGGAGTTGGCTTGACGTGCATAACAGTTACCCCAGCGGTTAAGCAGAAGTAAACAAAGGTAAATAATGGCGAAATGATACTTCAGAAAATGAACGTGCGCAAGCTCAAGCCATTGTCCAAAAAGGCGTAGATTGGCTTTCTCGGCCATACTCTCACTCAAGATGAGTAGTTTTTGCCACCCTGCTTTTAATAATGCGCTATGTTTATCTTAGTGACAAATAATCCTTGGTTCTTGAGCGTTCATCGCACTTTGGAGAGTGCGGGTCGCGAATTTTAAAAGGCGGCTCCAACTGATGCCACTCAAATGAGAAGCATGGGACTCGTCGGAACGCACGATTCCCGCAAGTTAACATTAGATACAAAACCTTGGATTAATGATTGATAACTATTTTTCTCCTGTTGCCCTAAACAGGCCAGTGCGGCATAATTGCTTATTGTTTGTGGCAAAAGCTTGTGCAAAAATAATTTATTTATTCTTTATTTAAAAAAGATGTTCAGGAGGTTAGTGAAAGATGGCTGCGGCGCGTAAAGTACACCCCCCCAAGTTTAATGACATAACTGGAGCGATCCGCGCTTTGGCAATGGATGCAGTTCAAAAAGCAAACTCTGGCCATCCTGGCGCCCCCATGGGTATGGCAGAAATAGCCGAAGCCCTGTGGATTCACCATATGCGTCACAATCCAGCCAACCCTAAGTGGGCTGATCGTGACCGTTTCGTGTTTTCCAACGGACATGGCTCGATGCTGATTTACGCCTTACTGCATTTAACCGGCTACGACTTACCGATTGATGAGCTGAAGCGTTTCCGCCAGCTACATTCTCAGACTCCAGGCCACCCAGAATATGGCTACACCGCTGGTGTCGAAACCACTACTGGTCCGCTGGGTCAAGGCATTACCAATGCGGTGGGTTTTGCCCTAGCGGAAAAATTACTGGCAAATGAATTTAATCGGCCCGGCCACGAAATCGTTAACCACCATACTTACGTTTTTCTCGGAGATGGCTGCATGATGGAGGGCATTTCGCATGAATCGTGCGCACTGGCCGGTACTTGGGGGTTAGGCAAGCTAATCGCTTTCTGGGATGACAATGGCATTTCCATTGATGGCCATGTTGAAGCCTGGTTTACCGACGATACTGCCAAACGCTTCGAGTCTTATGGTTGGCATGTAATCGCCAATGTAGAAGGTCATGATCCCGAAGCAGTAAATGATGCCATCAAGGCTGCCAAGGAAGTTACCGACAAGCCCACGCTGATCTGTTGCAAGACCATCATTGGCGCGGGTTCCCCGAACAAGGCCGGTACGCATGACGTGCATGGTGCTGCATTAGGTGATGCGGAAATCGCTGCTACGCGCGAACATATAGGCTGGAAATACCCGCCGTTCGAGATTCCAGCGCACGTTTATCAAGCGTGGAATGCACGTACCAAGGGAGAAGGCCTGGAAAAACTGTGGAATTGTAAGTTTGCAGAATACCGCAAGGCTTTTCCCCAAGAAGCGGCCGAGTTTGAACGGCGCATAAAGGGTGATTTGCCAGTGGACTGGGCACAACATGCTGCGGATCTAATCGCCAAGACTAATGAGAAGGCGGAAACCATTGCCTCGCGCAAGGCCTCGCAGAATGCTATAAATGGTTTGGTATCAACGCTACCTGAATTTCTTGGCGGTTCGGCGGATCTGACCGGTTCGAACCTGACCAATTGGACGGGCGCAAAGCACATTCGTGGAAAATCGACAGGTAACTACATTAGTTACGGAGTACGCGAATTCGGCATGTCAGCCATTATGAATGGCGTGGCGTTACATGGCGGTTTGCTACCATTTGGCGGCACTTTCCTGATGTTCTCAGAATATGCACGCAATGCGCTGCGCATGGCTGCACTGATGAAACAGCGCGTGATTTTCGTTTACACGCATGACTCCATCGGTCTGGGCGAAGACGGTCCAACTCACCAGCCAGTGGAACAAACCGCTACGCTACGCTATATTCCAAATATGGACGTTTGGCGTCCTTGCGATACGGTGGAGTCTGCAGTGTCATGGGTTGCAGCAGTTGAGCGCAAAACTGGCCCGAGCAGCCTTATTTTTAGCCGCCAGAACTTGGCATTTCAAAAGCGTGATGAGGCTCAAATCGCCAACATCCGCAAGGGTGGCTATGTGTTGTCGGAAGCACCCAATGGGAAGCCTCAGGCGCTCATTATCGCGACTGGTTCAGAGGTCGGCCTGGCAATGGATGCACAAAAAGCCTTGGCTCAAGATGGTATTAATGTGCGAGTAGTTTCCATGCCTTCAACCAATGTATTTGATCGTCAAGATCAGTCGTACAAGGAAAGCGTGTTACCCAAAGGCAGTAAACGCGTAGCTGTCGAAGCTGGTGTGACAGGATTCTGGTACAAGTATGTTGGTTTGGATGGTGCGGTAATTGGCATGGATACCTTTGGCGAATCTGCCCCGGCAGGCGAGCTGTTCAAACACTTCGGCTTTACCATAGAAAATGTGGTAAAAAGCGTGAAAAGCGTGCTCTAAATTTCAGGCAACAATTCATCTGGCTCTCTGGGCCTTGCTTGAAGGGTTTCCCCTGAAAAATAAGGGTAAAGCTATTTGTAAGTCGCCATTTCTTTGCGCAAAGTTCGGTTTAAATCCACTGATATTTCGCGGAATTGGCAACAAGGATTTGGCCGTTCACAATAGATCAATTATTCTTAATAATGTGTTCACGCCTGCAAATACATTGCAGCCTTGAGTATCATTTGCGAGAATTAAATGAGTGCTGCGCAGGGCACGCATATTAATGATGGTTCTGATAGTTAGAGTCCGCACAAAGATGATCGTGAAATTTAAAGAACGCGGAAAGTGTCCATGCATGACCTTGATGCGATGATCATCGTAAGGTCATATCAAATCAGCTTCAGTTTTGCGATTGTATTTGCTAATGCATACATCGAGACCCACATATTGTTCACTTCCGTCAAAGTGAACGCTTAACGTTGCAGCGATAGGGCTGGCGGTACGCTTCAAGGTTGCCCTGTCATCCGGTTATTTGTTGTGGGGCACCGTTGCAAGACGCTTGTAGTTTAAGTGACGGATTAATCGTTTTAAACATCAATGCAGAATCAATAAATTTGTCTAAACAGTTACAATTTTAGTTATAAAACCAGGAGAGAAACATGACAATCAAAGTTGGTATCAATGGGTTTGGTAGAATTGGCCGTATGGTGTTCCGCGCAGCAGTAAAAAATTTCAAGGACATCGAGATCGTCGGCATTAATGACCTGCTTGAACCAGACTACTTAGCCTATATGCTGAGCTTCGACTCCGTGCATGGCCGCTTTGACGGCAGTGTTTCCATTGAAGGCAATACCTTGGTCGTCAACGGCAAAAAGATACGCTTGACTGCCATCAAGGATCCCACTGAACTGAAATGGAATGAAGTGGGCGCTGATATAGTCGTCGAATCCACCGGTCTTTTTCTCACTAAGGAAACTGCAGAAAAACACATCACCGCTGGTGCCAAAAAAGTCATCATGTCTGCGCCATCCAAGGATGACACACCTATGTTTGTTTACGGCGTAAATGATAAGACTTATGCTGACCAAACTATCATCTCCAACGCTTCTTGCACTACAAATTGCCTCGCACCAGTTGCCAAGGTGCTAAACGACACATGGGGCATCAAGCGCGGACTAATGACCACCATACACGCGGCCACCGCCACCCAGAAGACTGTGGATAGTCCATCTAACAAGGATTGGCGTGGGGGTCGTGGCATCCTCGAAAACATCATTCCGTCTTCGACTGGTGCGGCCAAGGCCGTTGGCGTGGTTATTCCCGAACTGAATAAAAAACTTACTGGCATGGCTTTCCGTGTACCTACCTCAGACGTATCCGTGGTTGATCTGACCGTGGAGCTGGACAAGGCTGCGACCTATGCCGATATCTGCGCCGCCATGAAGACTGCGTCCGAGGGTTCAATGAAGGGCATCCTTGGCTATACCGGCGAAAAAGTAGTCTCTACTGATTTCAGAGGTGAGAGTTGCACTTCTGTCTTCGATGCAGAGGCCGGCATGTCTCTAGACGGCACCTTCGTTAAGGTTGTCTCTTGGTATGATAACGAATGGGGCTACTCCAGCAAAGTTCTGGAGATGGTTCGCGTCATCGCTAAATAAATAACATATACCCAAGGTCAGAAACTAACTCATCTTGGGTGTATGTTCTCTTGCGCTTCACCTCGAACGATTAATTGGAGAAAGAATTGTCCGTAATCAAAATGACTGATTTGGATCTCAGGGGCAAACGTGTCCTGATCCGCGAAGACTTGAATGTTCCTCAAGCTGATGACGGCAGCATAACCGATGATACCCGCATCCGGGCAAGCATGCCTACCATCCAGCACGCCGTGAAGGCAGGTGCCAAAGTAATGCTAATGTCCCACCTCGGTCGTCCTGAAGAAGGCGTATATTCCGAGGCCGACTCCCTAAAGCCTGTAGCCAAGCGCTTGTCTGATTTGTTAGGTAAAGAGATCCGGGTAATTAAGGATTGGCTGGATGGCGACTTCACCATCGACGATGGCGAAGTCGTACTATTTGAGAACGTGCGTTTCAATAAAGGAGAAGGCAAAAACAACGACGAGCTTGCCCAAAAAATGGCAAAGTTATGTGACATCTATGCGATGGATGCATTCGGTACCGCGCATCGCGCGCAGGCTTCCACTCATGGTGTGGCCAAGTATGCGCCAGTGGCATGCGCCGGCCCACTACTGGCGGCAGAGCTGGATGCATTGGGCAAGGCATTGAAAAACCCAGCTCATCCGCTAATCGCCATCGTCGGCGGCTCTAAGGTTTCATCCAAATTGACAGTGCTGGAATCATTGTCCCACGTCGTGGATCAATTGATTGTCGGTGGTGGCATTGCCAATACCTTCATTAAAGCGGCTGGTTATAACGTCGGTAAATCCCTATATGAACCCGATCTCGTGGCTGAAGCCCAGCGTTTAATACAAGCCGCCAAGACCAAGGGCGGATCGATTCCGGTACCTACCGATGTGGTCGTGGGAAAAAAATTCGATGCCAACGAGCCTGCCGTAGTTAAGAAAGTGGCTGATATTACCGATGACGATATGATTTTCGATATTGGCCCCGAAACTGCCCATACTTATGCCGCCTATCTGAAAAATGCCGCTACCATCGTGTGGAATGGCCCGGTAGGCGTATTTGAATTTGACCAGTTTGGAGCTGGCACCAAAGTTCTAGGCATGGCGATTGCGGAAAGTCCCGCATTTTCAATTGCTGGCGGTGGGGATACGCTGGCGGCGATTGCCAAATACAAGATCAGCGATCAAGTAAGCTATATTTCCACGGGCGGTGGTGCATTTCTAGAATTCCTCGAAGGCAAAAAACTGCCAGCGGTGGAAATTCTTGAGCAACGTGCAACGAAGTAGATAAGACAATAAATTTATGTTACGCAGAACCAAGATTGTTGCAACCCTAGGGCCAGCCTCCAGCGACCAGCAAGTGCTGGAGAAAATGATACTCGCTGGCGTGGATGTGGTGCGCATGAACTTTTCACATGGCACAGCCCAGGATCACGTGGCGCGTGTTGAAAAAGTACGTGCTGCAGCGGCTGCATGTGGCCGTGTTATAGGAATTCTTGCCGACCTGCAAGGCCCCAAAATTCGTGTGGGCAAACTTGAAAATGACAAGATCATTCTGAAGCAAGGGGATACTTTTATTCTGGATGCGGAATGGACAGGCCTTGGTAACCAGGAACGTGTTGGTCTCGATTACAAAGAATTGCCCAAAGATGTCAGCACAGGTTCCGTGCTCTTGCTGAATGATGGCATGTTGGAATTCGATGTGATCGAAGTTAAAGGCGCACAAGTTATATGCAAAGTGGTATGCGGCGGTGTACTGTCCAACAACAAAGGCATCAATCGCAAGGGTGGCGGCTTGACTGCGCCCGCGCTTACCGACAAAGACAAGGAAGACATTAAGACCGCCGCCTTAATTAAGGCGGACTATCTGGCGATTTCCTTCCCGCGCTCTGCTGATGACATGAAATTGGCGCGAAAATTGATGCATGCAGCTGGCGGCACAAGCTTGTTGATGGCTAAAATTGAGCGTGCCGAAGCCATTGCCGTACTGGACGAAATTATTGATGCATCCGACGCTATTATGGTGGCTCGAGGTGACCTTTCCGTTGAAGTGGGAGATGCAGCCGTGCCAGGCTTGCAAAAACGCATGATCCGCATGGCGCGTGCAAAAAACAAGCTGGTTATTACTGCCACACAGATGATGGAATCCATGATCACTAACCCGATTCCCACTCGTGCGGAAGTATCGGACGTGGCAAATGCAGTGCTGGATGGTACCGATGCGGTAATGCTGTCGGCTGAAACCGCAGTGGGCGACTATCCCATCGAAACCATCAAATCCATGGCGCGTATCTGTATTAACGCGGAAAGTGAGATGGAAGATATCTCCACCAGTCACCGTCTGCAAACGAAATTCACGCGCATCGATCAGGCTATCGCCATGTCTGCGTTATATGCAGCCTCACACTTTACAGTCAAAGCGATTGTGGCGCTGACCCAGTCCGGTTCAACTCCTCTGTGGCTGTCCCGTATGAATGCAGGTGTGCCGATATTTGCGTTAACACCGATTGAGTCAACCTTGAGTAAAGTAACTTTATTTAGCGGGGTACATCCGATTGCATTTAACACTACCTCCCAAATTCCATCGGTAGAATTGTGCGCAGCAGAAGATGAACTTGTACGTTTGGGATTAGTACAAGAAGGTGACATGATTGTGATGACTATAGGCGAAGCCGTTGGCCAAGCAGGTCATACCAATACCATGAAAATTGTCCGGGTAGGGGATCACCATAAGTACTGATGAGTTGAAGCACAGCCAAGTTTCCCATTCGCTGCCAGACTCTATTTTTGATTTTATTTGACAACTTTAAATTTGCTAGGAGAAAAAAATGGCTCTTGTTTCGTTACGCCAGCTGCTGGATCATGCAGCCGAGAATGGATACGGTCTGCCCGCATTCAACGTCAATAATTTGGAACAGGTCAAGGCAATCATGGAAGCGGCAGATGAAACTAACAGCCCTGTGATTATGCAAGGCTCAGCCGGCGCCCGCAAATATGCGGGTGAACCATTCTTGCGCCACCTGATTCTTGCTGCAGTCGAGGCTTATCCGCACATTCCAGTAGTAATGCACCAAGATCATGGAGCCTCCCCGGCTGTGTGTGTCAACGCAATTCGTTCCGGATTTTCTAGCGTAATGATGGATGGTTCTTTGAAAGAAGATGCCAAGACTCCATCCTCTTATGAATATAACGTTGAAGTAACAAGTAAAGTTGTTGATATTTCCCACGCAGTGGGTGTATCAGTTGAAGGTGAGCTAGGTTGCCTGGGCTCACTTGAAACCGGCATGGGCGAACAAGAAGATGGACAAGGTGCGGAAGGTAAACTTGATCACTCACAGCTGTTAACCGATCCAGAAGAAGCTGCCGATTTTGTCCGAAAGACTGGTGTAGATGCACTGGCAATAGCCATTGGCACCTCGCACGGTGCCTACAAATTCACCCGCCCGCCCACCGGCGACACTTTGGATATTAATCGTATAAAGGCGATCCACGCCCGTATTCCTAATACCCACTTGGTAATGCATGGCTCTTCTTCTGTACCGCAAGAATGGTTGAAGATTATTGACCAATTTGGCGGTGATATGGGGGAAACCTACGGCGTGCCAGTTTCAGAGATTGTCGAGGGTATAAAACATGGCGTGCGAAAAGTTAATATCGACACAGACCTGCGCATGGCATCTACTGGCGCAGTACGTCGTTACTTGGCACAAAACCCAAAAAATTTCGATCCTCGTAAATTTTTGGCAGAATCGACCATAGCCATGAAAGAGATATGCAAGGCCCGTTATGAAGCCTTCGGTTCTGCTGGTCAAGCCTCTAAAATAATACCAATTTCACTGGATGCTATGGCCATTAGGTATACCAAAGGTGAGTTAAAAGCTATCGTCAACTAAATTCAATGTAGGCGCAATTAAATAAAGCGGTTTTCGAACCGCTTTATTCTTATCTGGAGAATTACAGGCAAGCATCCGTAGCTAACAGAGCAAATTTAAAATTTCTCAGGGGCCGTTGATGAGTCTTTAATCTCGCGCAAATTTATTTGACTCTCATTTTAATCGACCCGCAGTTATTTTAATCGACCCGCAGTTCAAGTCAGTTAAAGAATAGAACGATTGCTTACACCAAATATTGGTGCAATATTTAGAAAATGTGCGAAACTGGCAACACTGAAACTTCCGCAAGCATGAAAGTCAGCATATTTAAAACATCATGCAATATGTACAAAACTTTTCCCTTCCTCCATCTTTAAGCGGATCGGAAGATAAAACTGAAGTAAAAAAGCTAACTGAAATTAAACCAGTTAGGCCCATCCCAGAGCGCACCAAGCCGCCGCAGGTATTTCGGCCATTTACACGACCTGAACATCAATACAATCTAGTTAAGCCACTCGAGAGGCGGAATACAGAGGCGTCACTGGGTGATCGCAGAACTATCTGTCGTCGTATTAAAACTCAACCCCTCCTGAAAGAGCTTCGATTACAGCTGGACAGACGACAAAAAAAACAAAGAAAAACAGACATTACGGAACATATAAATGAAGAGGCATAGAACCGCAAGCTGTTCAAAATAAACGTGTCAGAAATTATTGTCAACGCTACATAGAAATGTCCCCTTACCTGCATAAGTAGACCCGTGTTCCGTCAAAGTGATCATACAGGATCGCTTTTGCTCCTCGCGCGGCCAATCTGGCCCCGCTGATTTTTACTTGTATCAGATTGCAATCATGCTTGAACGAGAGGTTCTTGGACAGTATTTTGCCGATCTGGACGGACAGGATATTCATGAGCTCCTCTGCACTGCCTGGATAGGCGATGTGTCCTTCAGCGCATCTTTCGGTATCACCGCAAAGCGCCGGTTGAAACCGGCAATAAAGCCTGACATCCAATTGCTTGCACCCAAGATGTCAGATATTCCAGCTAGTCTCATTTTTTGGGCAACCTGTCTTGCAATGTTTGGTTGGCACGTCCCACTCCCCCTTCGCTTGCGACCTGTTGGCGTGAATGCACACAATTCCTAGCTCCCTTGTCACCCGGCCTTGTGTATTTCAGACTCCGGCAAGCCCCTTTGGCGTCGGCGGAAGATGCTGTGTTTGTCGTTGTAGCGTGCCACAGGCAGCCCGTGTGCAACGATTATGATCATGCAGGGTTGCATGTACTCCGACGTTGTCTCGGTCGGCGCAAAGCGCAGCTGCAAGAGTTGCCTGTCGCATCATCAAATGAGCACCAGTAACGCGTACATCAATCAGCCCGCCCTCGAGCCAATCATGGGGAGAGTCGTCGATCTGCACCAGTTCGCAAAGTCTGTTACGGCGTTCGCGCATAGGATACACACAGATGGCGGCGCCTTTCTTGGGCGTTCAAAAGCTCGCCACAATCATGATCTAACGGACGGTTCCAGCGATAGGTGTATGTCGTGACGCTCGGCCAATTTCTTTGTTGCAAAGGTCGGCCCAAAGTCGCGATAGTGTTCGCCAATCATCTTTATCGCGGTTGTTCTGATTCTTTCATCCACTCACCGATTCGGGACTCATTCGCGCTGCTTGCTGATTATCCCCGGCAAGCCTGAGGGACGGTAACGTCGCAAAATAAGCTTGGTTTTGTGCACACTAACAGCCAGCAATTTGCCAGTTTTTGGTTTATTTTACTTGCCGTCAGTAGCTACATTACCTGCCCACGTTTTACTTATTTTTTATTTGTCTTCGTGCCCATTTCAATGTGCCCACCGCTAGGGTTTTTATCGGGCACTAAGTTTACTCAACGCAAACTCAAGGGGAGCTTTCTACTTTGCGCTGACAAAAGTGTCACCAATGATTTGACAAAATTCTTCAATAAAGATACATTTGATATGCACCTTATAGAAATATATTAAAAATAACATTCTGGATAATAAGAAATGACAATTTCCTTAAATATATTGCGAGCGCCCACTGTCGCCTGTTACCTTATGAATATTTTGACATTTTTTTTATTGGCAGGAATTGCCACTGCGAGCTGGGCCGAGCAGCGTGAATTCAACATGAGTATTGATGAAGTTACCATAGAGGTAGCCCCAGGGTTTTCCAATAAAGTTTTCGCTTTCAACGGACAAGTTCCCGGGCCACTCCTCCACGTCAAGGAGGGAGATGATGTGATGGTGCATGTGACCAACAACAGCACGCTTCCCCATACAGTTCATTGGCATGGGGTTAATCAGATTGGCAGTTGGCAACAAGATGGAGTGCCAGATATCACACAAAAAGCGATTCAGCCCGGTGAGTCTTATACCTATAGGTTCAATGTTGATCGTCCTGGAAGCCTTTGGTACCACTGCCATGTAAATGTCTGGGAGCATGTCGCGATACGCGGGATGTGGGGGCCACTTATCGTTGACCCCAAAAACCCAAGCGCACTCGAAAAGGAAGTTACCTTGGATGCCATTCTGATGATGAGTACTTGGCAATCTCCATATGCCAGCGTATACGGCAAAGGGGGGGGCCCTCAGGATGTATCTGACTATTTCTCAGTAAACGGCAGATCCTTTCCAACCACTCAGCCGATTAGGGTTAAAAAAGGCGATGTATTGAGAATGCGTTTTGTAGGCGCAGGGGATGAAACTCACCAAATGCATATGCATGGGCACGACATGCTTGTCACTCACAAAGACGGTTATCCGCTGGCCAGCCCGTACTATGTGGACACTGTCCCGGTAGGGCCCGGTGAGCGTTATGACGTGATCGTTAAGATGAATAATCCCGGACGCTTTATATTGCACGACCATGTTGACAAGCACATGACAAACAACGGTGCCTCGTTGGGTGGGCCAGTGACCATTTTTGAATATGAAGGGATCAAATCGGATGACTGGTACGCATGGAATGGTAAAACGTACGATCCTAATTTCTTCTACAGTGACTCGCTTAAACAGGGATATGGTCTTTTCAACAGCGTACCTTTCATGGGAACAATCAACGAACAGAGGAGAAGGAGGAAATAAATATGAAGCGAATACTCATAGTTGCTTTACTAGGATTTTCTGTTACAGCCCTCGCTGAGGAAGGCATGCTTCAGGGAAAGTGTTCCGCCTGTCACAACATTAAGGGGCCGCCAGTACAGACTTTGAAAGCCGTCTTTGAAAAGAAGGGGCCAGATCTCTTTTACGCGGGTAATAAATATCGTCAAGAATGGCTGATATCCTGGCTGCAAAAACCCACACGAATTCGCCCGGCCGGAATGTACTATGGCGCACATATCAAAGCTGGAGCCAAAGGTGACGAAATTGATACGTCAGCGCTCGCAGAGCATACCGCACTTTCCAAGGCCGAAGCCACCTCAGTTGCGGCGGAACTTATGAAGATGAGGTCGCATGACAATTTGATCTCTAAGGAAAAAATTGAACCCGGTACGATATCGAAACAGATGGGGGAAATGGCCTTCGATAAATTCCTGGGCTGTATGGCCTGTCACTTGATTGAGCCTGAATATGGTGGCCTTTCAGGACCAGAGCTTTATACGGCGGCCAAGCGCTTGCAGCCGCAATATATGGCTAGCTTCATTAGATCCCCTCAAGCCTGGGAACCCAAATCCATGATGCCAAACAAAAATCTATCGGATGCAAATATACAGAAAGTGGTTCATTATCTTGAGAGTCTGAGCAAGGAGGCTGCAAATGCCAATTAAATTATTTTTGTTGCTGTTACTCGCGCTTTCATCAGTCCAGGTCCAAGCCAAGGAAACTCCCGCTGACAACTATAAAGCCTATTGCGTTCAATGCCACGGCAGTGAGGGAACAGGAAAAGGCGTAAACGTCCGGGACATGTCGGTTGTGCCGCGTGATCACACCGATGCAAAGTCAATGTCGGGTCGTTCGGACGAAACATTATTTCAGGCAATTAAAGAAGGGGGGACTTCGATTAACAAATCAGTATTGATGCCCCCTTGGAGTGCAACCTTAAGTGATGAGGAAATCAAGGATTTAGTGCAGCATCTACGCATGTTATGTAAGTGCAAATTTGGTTAATTAAAAGGGCAGTAGCAAGAAGTGGTGGTAATCAGTAGGTAATTTGTAATTAACTTAAACAGGGGGTTCTATGTATAAAATTAAAAATACAGCTGTTGCTGTAATGATGGTTGCTGGGCTTATGTCCGCACAGCAAGTTTTCGCAAAAACCGTTAAAGTAACGATGACGGCTATAGAGCGGGATCTGCCAGTGAATAACAAAGGCGATGTCACAATGGCGGCTTGGACATTCGATGGCTCCATTCCTGGCAAGCCTGTTCGCGTAAATGAAGGTGATACAGTTGATTTCACGCTGATTAATCCCCCGGAAAATAAAAATTCACACGCAATGGACTTTCATGCGGCACAGGTTGACGTGCTGAATGAATTTGGTTCAATTAAACCGGGGCAAAGCAAACATTTCACTTTTGAAGCCAAGGTTCCAGGCGTATTCATGTATCACTGTGGCGCAAGTTCGATGGTTCAGCATATTGCCAAGGGTATGTACGGGGTGATCATCGTTGAACCAAAAAATAAAAGTAACTATCCAAAAGCTGACCGTGAATATGTGCTGATTCAACAGCAATACTTCCCAGACACCGAAAATATCAATGCCTTGCTTGAAAACGCGAATTGGAAAGGTGCTCTCATCAATGGCAAAATGTTCCATTACGATCCTGTTCATGAACCAAATGCAACCCAGGTTCTGGAATCTAAGCCAGGCGAACGCGTCCGTATTTTCTTTGTAAATGCGAGCATCAACAATCCGGTTGCTCTGCATCCTATCGCGGGTATTTGGGATCGTGTTTATATCAACGGCAACCCGAAAAACACGCTATATGGAATTCAAACATACAACGTGGCAGTAGCTGAGGGAGGTACATTTGACATCGTTTCACCAGCTGACCGTCCGACCAATGTCGCAATTGTTGATCATGCAATGGGGGCTGCGTTACGCGGTGCCATCACGGTATTAATGAACAAGCCCGACGCTGATCCGAAAAAAGGACACGGCGATCAAATCCTGATCAGATAATTTTTAGTAAAGCTATTTCGCTAGTTTTGAGGAGGTCTTTGCCTCCTCAAAATATTTTAGCCTGACGTTTGCACATCACGTTGACCCGTTTTTCATTCAGTGCGTTACCGCACATACAATAGTTGCCAAGAGGTATACAATCAAAATTCCTCTGTATTAAACTTTAAAGAGGACAGTTGGAATGCCTACTATCGAAAAAAGTGGTATTAGAACCCACAAATGAAAATAAATAGGTATGGAACGTATAGCAATCATCCGAGTTTTATCAATAAACATTTGTAAGGAGATTCAATTATGAAAATCAGCAAAGTCTGCGTTCTTGTTTCCTCATTAATCACAGCCGGCTTCTTGTCTGCTCCAGCTTTTGCTGCGGATAAAAATCCACTGGCCGGTTATACAATTCATGTTACGGCACCACATATGATGGATGGCGAAGTTATCGGGCCATTCCATCATTACTGCAAACCAATCAATGACGATGTGATTCAATGCATCTTGTTCGAATCAACCGAGCCCAATGCTCGTATGACCGAAGTCGAATACATGGTTTCCAAAAAAATGACAGGATCGGTCATACCGAAATGGTCGCATGCGCAAAATTGGCACGATCACAAGCAAGAGATAGAAACTGGTCGCGTTGCCATAATTAATCCAACAGATCCGAAAGAGCAAAAAGGATTGGCGGATTATGTTTCTGGAACCGATGGCATTATTTTCCATCTCTGGCCTAAAGACGCGCCCATTCCTGATGGCTCAGTTCACATTGCTCAATCGGTTGGACACTGGGAAGAGCTACATGGGAAAATTCCCAAAGATCCAGGGGCTTCTAAGAAATAAGATTATTTGATTTATTCAAGAGACACAGGGTTTGTCCAAGGAGGGATGAGCACTGTGTTTTTTGGTTTTATATGTGAGGAGATGTCATGTTTTTTTTAAAGAAAAATATGTGGGTCTGGATTACTATCTTTTTGAGTGTCTGTTCGCAGAGCACATTGGCTTTTCACAAGGACGTGTATGAGCCACGTGTGCCTAAGGTGATTCTTGCACAGGAGCAGCAAGTAAAAAGTCCTTATCCCGTAACACCAGAGCGAATTGAAGCAGGCCGCAAAATTTATTTTGGGGATGGTCTTTGCGTAACTTGCCATAGCAAGGATGGCACAGGTGTCAACCTACCTGGACATTCTCCGCGTGATTTTACCGATGCAAAATGGCAGAAGCTCCGCACCGATGGAGAATTAATGTGGGTTTTAAAAAATGGTAGCCCGGGAACCGGGATGCCGGTTCGGGTTGGAGCGGATATAAACGAGGAAGATGGTTGGAATGTGATTCAATATATACGTACCTTCGAGGGTAAGTAGTCGGTTTTATTTCAAAAAAAGGAAATCTCACCCTTTCCTCAAGTTTGAAAATTCACCCCTGCCCATCATGGGCATAGGGTGTTCGTATATTATTCATACCTCCAGAGTAATAAGCTTTGCCTCCTAAATTAGAGAGGATGCAGCTGGAACCTGCGTTATAAATAAAGCATCTTGATCAAGTGTAGACCAGAAAAATCGGAACATCTATATGGCGAAAAAAATAACAGCGGGGATAGTCCTGCTAGGAACCGTCATTCTGGCCTGGTATTTCATCAGTCAGCGTATTTCTATTTCATGGCTCGATACTCAAAGCGCAACTCAAACCGTAACTCCCGGTATCAAGACCTTATCTTTATCTGACATAGGCAAAGCCGGAAAGGAAGAAATCTGGATTTGCCCAATGCACCCGGAGATCATACAAAACCATCCGGGTAATTGCCCGATTTGCGGCATGGATCTGGTTCAGTCAAAAAATTCCGCAACTCACAACCATGACCACGGCATTCATGTCGATACCGCAACCATCCAAAAGCTTGGAGTCAGGTTAGAAAAAATAAAATCAGCTCCGTTCAGCCAGGAAATCCGCACTTATGGCAACGTAATAGTCGATGGAAACTCTCTTTATAATGTTCACACCAAGGTTGATGGTTGGATCAGGAAGCTAAATATAAATTCGGTCGGACAGAAAATTCGCAAAGGACAAGTAATCTATGAGATTTATTCTCCCGATTTAATTGCACAGCAGAAAGATTATTTGAGGTATATGGTACGCCGTGATCAGACACTAAAAACGATAGGCGACATTTCTCCACTTGTGGTAAACCCATATGTGAAGGATCTTCTGCAAGAACTCTCCAGAGAAAGAACTAAGTTTCTCTATAGAGATATCAGTATTGAATCTGTTCACCAGATGGAGGACTCCCTGCAACCCATTGAGGTGGTTAAAATACTGGCCGGTCAAGCAGGTGTCGTGACACAAATTAAAGCGCGCGAAGGTAACTTCGTCACGCCTTCCGCCACCCTGTTTACTCTGGCCGATATCTCCAAGGTATGGGTTGATATCACGCTTTACCCCGACCAGGCTGGCCGTGTAAAGCAGGGCGATGCAGTGACCATAAAAAGCCCCGATGGACAGGAAATCCAGACCAAGCTCGACTTTATCAATCCGCTATCTGAAAACAACAAAATCAACGCAAGGGTGACGCTTAATAATACCAATGTGCGCTTGCGCCCTGGTAGCTTTGTTGACGTGATCATCCACGCCGAGCCGCACGAAGCACTCGTTTTGCCGCGCTCGTCAGTCATACACACCGGGCAAGGAAACTTTGTGATCTTATCCAGAGGAGAGGGGCATTTCTTGCCTGTTAATATCGAGACCGGGATCGAAAGCGGTGACTGGATCGAGGTTGTAGATGGCCTGCTGGAAGGTGCAGAAGTAGCAGTAAACGGCCAGTTCCTGCTGGATGCCGCATCTTCGCTGCATGACGCCGCGCAACGCATGCAGGAATCGCAAAAGCACTAATGATTGCACGCGTTATATCCTGGTCATTACGCAACCGTCTGCTGGTTTTGCTGCTTGCAGCGTTAATCAGTGCCTGGGGGATTTACGCCTTGCGTCATACCGCACTGGACGCAATCCCCGATCTTTCTGATGTCCAGGTCATCATCAAAACCACTTACCCCGGCCAATCGCCGCAAGCAGTGGAAGACCAAGTGACCTATCCGCTTACCACGGCACTGCTGTCGGTACCCGGTTCTACTGCGGTTCGCGGCTTTTCCATGTTCGGCGAGTCATTTATTTACATCATTTTCAAGGATGGAACCGATCCTTATTGGGCGCGCACCCGCGTGCTCGAATACCTGAGCCAAATGGCGGGAAAGCTGCCGCCAGGCGTCACGCCGTTACTCGGGCCGGATGCATCCGGCGTAGGCTGGATTTTTGAATACGCATTAACCGACCGTCAGCATCGCCACGATCCCGACCAACTGCGTGCGCTACAAGACTTCTTTCTGAAATACGAATTGCAAAGCCTGCCCGGTGTCGCCGAAGTGGCGAGTGTCGGTGGAATGGTGCGGCAATACCAGATCGAAGTAAATCCGAACCGTCTGGCTGCGTATCAACTGACGCTGGACAAAGTGGCGCAGTCAGTGCGCGACAGCAACCTGTCCGGCGGGGGCTCAGTGGTAGAAATAGGGCGTGCCGAATATATGATCAGGGCGCGCGGCTACCTCAAAACGCTGGATGATTTTCGGCAAATTCCGCTCGGCACAGACGGACAAGGCATCCCCATCCGCTTGCAGGACGTGGCGCATATCCAAACCGGGCCGGAAGTGCGCCGTGGCGTTGTCGATCTCAATGGCGAGGGCGAGGTGGTTGGTGGTATTGTCGTGATGCGCTACGATAACAATGCACTGGAAACGATAGAGCGGGTCAAGACACGCTTGCAAGAACTGAAAGCGGGGTTACCCCAAGGAGTGGAATTAGTTGTCACTTATGACCGCTCCGGCCTGATCAATCGTGCCGTCGGCACCTTACGCGAGAAACTGATCGAAGAATCACTGGCAGTCGCTCTGGTCTGCCTGCTATTCCTGTTTCACCTGCGTTCATCGCTGGTGGCGGTTGTAACATTACCTGTCGGCATCTTGGCCGCTTTCATTATCATGCAACAACAGGGCGTCAGCGCCAACATCATGTCGCTGGGCGGCATCGCCATCGCCATTGGTGCGATGGTCGATGCTGCCATTGTGATGATCGAGAATATGCATAAACATCTGGAGCGTGCCGGAACCAAACCTGATTACTGGCAGGTGGTGAAAGCAAGTTCACTGGAAGTTGGCCCAGCCCTGTTCTTCTCGCTGCTGGTAATCACCGTCTCCTTCCTGCCGGTGTTAACGCTGGACGGGCAGGAAGGCAAGTTATTCGCTCCCCTCGCCTACACAAAAACTTATGCGATGGCCGCCAGCGCGTTCCTGGCGATAACGCTCACACCGGTGCTGATGGGTTATTTCATTCGCGGACGGATTCGCCCGGAACAGCGCAATCCGTTGAACCGCATCTTACAAAACCTGTACCGGCCCTTGCTGCTGGCCGCCTTAAGCAAGCGCAAGTTGACCGTACTCGCCACGCTACTGCTATTAGCTACCGTGGCGTGGCCGCTGGCCAAACTGGGCAGCGAATTCATGCCACCACTGTATGAAGGCGACCTGCTGTATATGCCAACAACCCTGCCCGGCTTATCCGTAGACGAGGCGGCCAATATTTTGCAAATCACAGATCGCCTGATCCTCGCACTGCCGGAAGTCGAGCGAGTATTCGGCAAGGCCGGACGGGCCGATACGGCAACCGATCCGGCACCACTTTCGATGCTGGAAACCACCATTCTGCTGAAGCCGCGTGACCAATGGCCAGCGGGAGAAACGATAGAACAATTGATACACAAGCTCGATGACCAGGTGCGCCTGCCAGGACTCACCAACTCCTGGGGCTATCCGATCCGCACCCGCATAGACATGCTTTCCACAGGCATCAGAACACCGCTGGGAATTAAAGTCACCGGCCCGGATCTGGCTGGCATTGCTGAAGTTGCTCAGCAAATCGCGGCGGCGATCAAAGGCGTACCCGGTACGCGTACCGTATTCGCTGATCGCTCCACTGGCGGGCGTTATCTGGACATTGACATTAACCGGGCTCAAGCCGCACGTTATGGCGTTACCGTGGCCGACGTGCAACGCCTGGTGCAAGGCGCAATCGGTGGCGAAAACATCGGCACCGTGATTGATGGCCGTGAACGCTTCCAGATTAACCTGCGCTATCCGCGTGCCCTGCGCGATTCCCTGCCGGCACTTGCAGCCAGCCGAATCACCATGCCTTCCGGGGCGCAAGTGCCGCTGGGCGAATTGGCTTATTTGCACTTCAGTGAGGGGGCTTCTGAAATAAAAAGTGAAAATGCGCGTTTGACCGCTTATGTATATATCGACATCGCCGGGCGCGATCTTGGTGGTTATGTGAGCGAAGCCAAGCACACTTTGGAAAAATCGGTGACATTACCACCCGGTTATGCCATCACCTGGTCGGGTCAGTACGTAAGTTTGCAACATGCCAAAGAACGCATGCAGTGGGTCATCCCGCTGACCCTGATACTGGTGCTCTTGCTGCTGTACATGCACTTCCGCCATTTCGGCAAAGTGCTGCTGGTGCTGCTGTGCCTGCCGTTCTCCCTGATCGGCGGATTTTGGCTGGTATACGCTCTGGGATATAATTTATCGGTAGCCGTAGCGGTGGGCTTCATTGCGCTGGCTGGCGTAGCCGCCGAATTTGGCGTAGTCATGCTGTTATATCTCGACAACGCCATCGAAGACTTACGCCGCGCCGGACGCTTGAACAACCGCCATGATTTGCACCAAGCCATCATTCAGGGAGCACTGCTGCGCATCCGCCCAAAAATGATGACGGTCTCGGTAATCGTGGTGGGCTTGTTGCCGGTAATGTTCAGCCAAGGTGCTGGTGCAGAAGTCATGAAACGCATTGCCGCGCCTTTAGTAGGCGGCATGCTAACGGCACCGCTACTGTCGCTAATCGTTATCCCGGTGCTGTACTCGTGGTGGCAAGGGCGGGATATGGTGAAGGACTAAAAAAGGGTTGCCGCTATAACTTGTAATGGATTTATTGAAAGAGAGACATCTGCATGAAAACCTTCGCCAAAAGCTCATAACAAACGTAGTAACTCGCCTGCAATCCTCCGATTCCAGGCAAATAATCCGACGGCCATTGGAGGTCGCCATTTAAAATCCCGGTAGGGGCCGCGATCACCTGCAACCCTGACGTAGTGAATTCCGCTTTTGCCCGCGGCATGTCAAAGCTGTGCGTGACGAGCACAACTTGCCGAATGTTCTCTTTTGCCAGCAACGCGGCAGAGAATGCCGCATTCTCGCGCGTGTTTCGTGATTTATCTTCACTCCAGCGAACTTTTACGCCGAACTCATTTTCCAGTGTTTCCCGCATCAATTTTGCCTCTGGTTCACCACTCAGTACCGAGCCACCGGCGACGAGCACCGGCAACCCGGTAATTTTCGCGACCCGTGCGCCATAGCGCACGCGATCGAGGGTCAGCCGGCCCACTGTATCCCCACCGTACTCTAAAGCATTGTTGCGAATTCCGCCGCCGAGAATCACGATAGCTTGGGCGTGCCGCGCTTCTTTGAGGTCAAGCGGAGGCGATGTCTCGAGAAAATGCATCAGTTGATACGAGGCAAAGGGGGTGGAAAGTGCGAGCAGGTAGACCGTCGCAATAATTGAGATCGCTCTGCCCGTTCGCGGAAATCTCTGTACCAGAAACAGGCCAAAAAGAATGATCAATAGCAACCCTGTAGGAGGCAGAATAAGCGTCTTGGCGATGGCCTTAAGCAGAAAAATATCGGGCATGTTTTATATGGAAAATTAATGTGATTGAGATAAATTGTGAGAATCGATGTTACTTTTTCTCTACAGCAGCTGGAGATATTGCTGAATAAATATAGTGAGACCGTCCCTCTTTTGTGACAAATTCATATAGCGGCGATTTTAACCCGGATAATCCATTAGACCTGATTCGCGCGATGACTTCGCATTCCCCCCCTTTGAAAAAGGGGGGCTAGGGGGGATTTGAGCGTTGCAGGGACACAAAAATCCCCCTTAACCCCCCTTTTTCAAAGGGGGAGGCTGGTTAAATTACCTAATGGATTATCCGGGTTTAAAAGGACTGGCAAATCGTATCATTGTTCAACCTCAGCCAGCTTGACTCTCGTGCCAATCCAACTCATAGAGGTTCACACACATAACAAATTTGCCACATCGCCAGTTGCAAAAGACTGATCTGTGTCACGCCCAATATTCGCAAGAAATTCTTGACATCCTCTGAACCTGCAATCAGTGTGCTTAACGCAGATAGCACAGGTTGCGGATTTTCCTCCATAATTTGCTTCTTCCGTATAATCTTGTACCCAGCCTGCTGGCAGGCGTCTTCAAATGATCCTGGCGTAAAAAAGCGAATATGCGTCACATCCAGCAAACCCATCAACTCATAATCGAATCGATTCGAAAGTAGTCCGCCAATAATGGAACGATGCCCCATATTTGGAATTTGAAATACACACTTTCCACGCTCGGATAACAATTCTTTCGCCAAAACCATGGCTTCCCACGGGTCGTACATGTGTTCAAGCACATCGGCAAATGAAATAACGTCGAAACCGCCCGGGTAGTCTGCCTTGAGTCCGCCGATTGCCGCATCAAAGGCGCTTGAATAAACGCGATCACAAACCTGCTCTGCGGCCTTTGCGGCGAGCGAGTTCATTTCAACACCGACACAAACGGCACCGTTATGAAGACTTTTTTTGACCGCAGCAATCAATTGGCCGCGATTGCATCCCACGTCCAGATAGGTCGATGGCGCCAACTCGACACATATTTTTCTGACATCCTCAGGAACAAAATGTGCCTGGTAGGGCGCATCGCCAGAGACGTGGGCTCGGAGCATCTCGTAGGGACTAAGTTTCTTGTTCATAACAAAATAGCACTCGTATGCGGTAAGGTTCTCATTGTCCCTTGAACCATCCATCCGGTAAACAGCCAGGTCGAGCCATCTTGCGAATATCAAGATTGCGATAGGTTTTCTTTGTAGTCTTGTGGGCTTTGAAATCATGGGCTTGCTAGACCCGCAAAAGTCTGAAAGCGGGTGCAGAGACTTTCGAACTGCCTTCTCCAAACCCGACATTGGTACTGACATAACCCCGGCACGCGGCCCACCGCTGCTGTAAAATAGTGATGCGCAGGTGGACAAGGGGGTCGAAGTTGAGCCGGAAAGGCAATGCCAGAGGCAAATTTGCACAGTAGCCCTGGGAAATCCGAAAACCAGATTGCCTCAATTCAGTGCGACATGCTTCCATGTACAATGGAGCAGCTCTTCTGAGAAGAGCCTTTCACTCATTTCTTATTTACGGTGCCAATCACCGGTTCATATGCGACGCAATACTATGTGTGCCAGACAGCTTTTCCTTGGAGTGACCGCCTACTTAGGTACTGCGAGTACATTCGCCGCTTCGATAAGCTATGGTCCGACACCGCCTGTAGCCAATATTCCGACCCTGTCGGAACCCATGACACTAATGCTGTCAGTGATCCTCGCGGTACTGGCATATCGGGCACTTCGCAACCATCGAAGTGGACATCTGTTCGCGGGCCTGATGGCGTTAACTATTGCCTGCAGTGGTATTGGGTTATCAGGGAAATGGGCTATTGACGCACTTGCCATCGGTGCTGCTTCGTTTGACATGAGTGTTTCAGGAGGTGGGACAACCCCCCCCTACACCGCATCGGCAATTGAGTATTCCGTGGTGAATACCTCAGGCGTTACCCAATTCATCTATGAAATATCGAACAGGGATCAGCCCAGCTGTAACCTCACGACACCGAGCGTGTCGCCTTGCAGAGTTGGACTTGGCGTGGCGAACGGTCAAAGTTGTAACATCAAATTCGCTGGCACAGCGTGTGCAGCTGTTGCTCCATCTGCTACAAACCTTTCTGCGGCGGAAACATACACTGAGCAATCGCCCCTCAATTTGATCAACATTGTTGTTAGCGACGTTGACAGCGCGAATGTCACCGCAAAATTGACTCTCTCCAATGCAGCATTGGGCAGCCTGACGACAGCTAGTGCAGGGACCGTCACTTCGACCTATGCTGCGGGTACAGGGGTATGGACTGCGACCGGTCCGATCGCCGACGTGAATACCTTGTTGGCAGATGTGACGTTTACGCCGACCTCTAATTTCAGCGGAAACTTCACCATCGCCACCGAGGTCACTGATGGTGTTACTGCAGTCAGCGGATCAAAGACAATGACCGGCTTTGCCAGCGGCACTACCATCGTCACCAGCACCTCCGATACCAGCGCTGACGATGGCCTATGCACGCTGCGGGAAGCTGTCATCGCATCCAACACGAATACATCTTCGGGAGCGACACCAGGCGAATGCAATGGTGCGCACACCCTGATTGCCCCTACCGGAACGCTAACATTTTCCGGCAGCGATTTGAGTCTGTCGAGCAGCATCACGCTGCGCAGCGCCGGGCCCGGCCTGACCACATTAAGAGGCACTGGCTTGACAGGTATTGTTTTCACCGCTGGCACCGTTTCGATCACGAATTGCGCGATTGATGCGAGTACTTTCTTGGTACAAAGCCCGGCCTCGGTGGCGTTGGCGGCAACTAGCGGGGCGGCAAGTGTGGTTCTGAGCGGTGCCTTGACAAACAACGGAACGATAACGGGTGCTGGTGATATCACGGTTAACGCCGCAAGCATGCACAACACCACCACAGGAAGTTTTTCTGCTCAAGGACAGATGAGCCTGACCACAACAGGCAACATGACCAACGAAGGGACTCTGGCTGGCAGCACCCAATTGACCATCAGTACGCCTGGCAGTTTTGTTAACGCCGCCACCCTGAGCGTCCCCCTTGGCACGCTCAGCTCCACCGGTGGCGGTATCTCCATCACTGCAGCCAACTTTACCAATAACAGTTATGTCAATGCCTTGGGCAATATCACCATCATCGCGGCCATCCTGAACAATGAAACCCCAGGTGGCGATACGCGAGAGTGGTATCGGTTTAGCACCGATCCTGATTATAAGTATCAGAGTGACAATGATTACTACGATTTTCCGGATGACTATAGTATTGAGTACTGGGAAAAGGACTGGATCGAAAGGCAACGGTATGTCGGGGGGGCACCAGCATTCAAGCCGCATGTAATTTCAGGTGGTACGCTGACTTTGCAGAACTTTAATACTGGGACCAATATAGGCGCCGTCCTTTCGGCACCTACATTGACCCTGAGTGGCAACGGTGGGGCAAGCTTCACGAATAACGATTTGGCATTGGATCAGCAGAATTGGCGCCAGTTATGGGAAATCTATACCCATTACATCGCACTTGGTCCATTAACCTATGATGATCATGTCCGGCGCAACGATGATGGCGGTGTTCAGCAGTCCATTTCAGAAATCAGCAACATTGACGCGGGGGCGTTTGCCACCACGCTCAACGCTGGCGGGTTTTCTATAATCAATCAGGGGTCGCCGTTCCCACCGTTTTGATCCATTGCAACAAAAGCTTGCCACTTTTGCCGAAGGTCGGCCTGCAAAGCCCATGGCCAAGATGGATAAGGCTGCTAGGAAAGTTGACTGACACTTGTCAGTCAATTCTTGACGATTGTGTCTGTGTCGAAAGGCCTGCCGGGACAGGCCTTTCAAATCAGGGTTATTCTCGCCTTTTCTCATAATGCCAAAGGTACTCCATGTTGAAACAAGGGCATTCCATATGGAAAGAAGTATTTTTTTCGGAGGCCATAGTCGCAAGCGACACGCTGATAAATCCGGCGGTAGGCCGGTTGTTGCTTGGCCTTTGCGTAGAAATTCCTCTGTAGTGTCCTGATCGTATCCGGGGTGGTTAGCAACATGGCAATCCCTTGATCCTCCACTCGTTGGTTGCATGAACAAAGCAGGATCGACTCCTCGCTTCGCTCTCCCCTCGAGATTATGACTGGATATACACCAAGTGCCAGCATCTTCCGTTTGCCTCTGCGGCAATAATCGAATCGCCAATACTTACCGCCGTTGGTGTTGGCAAATAAAGTCACTCTTTTTTCAAACTTCTGGATTCACCCGGTGACACAGGTGATACCCTCCTGTAGAGTTGAGAACAACTTGCACGAGATATCTCATGTCGCCCTTGAATTTCCTATCCTTATCACGCACATCCAGCAAGCAAACAATGAAAAGAATACTTGTAACCGGTGGGGCTGGATTTTTAGGGTCGCACCTATGTGAGCGGCTGGTGGCCAGCGGTTCAGATGTATTGTGTGTTGACAATTTTTTCACGGGTAACAAGGAAAACATCAAACATCTGCTGGGACATCCCCATTTTGAATTGATGCGGCACGATGTCACTTTTCCGCTGTATGTGGAGGTCGACGAAATTTACAATCTGGCCTGCCCTGCATCACCGGTGCATTACCAATATGATCCGGTACAAACCACCAAGACAAGTGTGCACGGCGCTATCAACATGCTGGGCCTGGCCAAGCGGGTAAAGGCAAAAATCCTCCAGGCAAGCACGAGCGAGGTGTATGGCGACCCGGAAGTTCAACCCCAATCGGAGGCGTATTGGGGCAGGGTCAATCCGATTGGTATTCGCAGTTGTTATGATGAAGGCAAGCGCTGCGCTGAAACGCTTTTCTTTGACTACTGGCGACAGCACCATGTGCGGATCAAAGTGGCACGAATCTTCAACACTTACGGGCCGAGGATGCAGCCCGGTGATGGCCGTGTGGTCAGCAATTTCATCGTTCAGGCGCTCAACGGGGATGACATCACAATTTATGGTGACGGTGATCAAACCAGAAGTTTCTGCTACGTTGATGACTTGATTGATGCGTTGATCCTAACCATGGGTACCGGCGATGAATTTACCGGGCCTGTCAATATTGGAAACCCTTCAGAAATTTCGATTCTGGAGTTTGCCAAAATAGTGATTGAGCTGACCGACTCAAAGAGCAAATTGGTTTTCAAACCGCTGCCCCAGGACGATCCCAAACAAAGGCAACCCGACATCGACCTGGCAAAAAGCCAGCTGGATTGGTACCCAAAGATTGACCTGATCAATGGCTTGAAAAAAACAATCGCTTATTTCAAAATCTAAATATCCATTCAAAGGTGGCCACCATATGAAGGTTGCGATTATTACGCCGTACTACAAAGAGCCGGATGCAATCCTGCGGCGATGCATCCAAAGCGTATTGGCGCAGACACATCAAGATACAAAGCATTACCTCATTTCTGACGGACATCCCAAGCCAGATGTCACTTCAGGTATTAAGAATCTGTCTGCTATCAGTCTGCCAGTCGCTCATGGCGACTATGGATGTACGCCCAGAAGTGTGGGTGCTATCTGCGCCTTGAACGAAGGCGCAGATGTCATTTGCTTCCTGGATGCGGATAACTTGTACGAACCCAATCATGTGACGAGCTTGGTGAATGTTTATGAACAAGCACAGGCGAAGGGAGAAGTGCTGGATGCTGTATTTTCTTACCGATACATTTTTGTGCCTGGTCATGAGCACCTGCGCCTTGAAGATAGGGAGGATTTGCAGCATACCCATGTAGACACAAACTGTATGTCGTTTGCCCGGTCTGCAGCTTTTATGTGGACTATGTGGGGCATGATTCCATATGCTTGGGTATCCATATGTGACCGTGTGATGTTTGACATGTTCAAGCTCAATCAACTCAAAAGTGCATGGACTGGACTGCACACGGTCTTGTACGAATCCAACTGGCGTGCCCACTACGTGCAAGCCGGGTTACCGATTCCTACTCATGGCTTGCACGATGGCTCGGTTAGAAACATAGTTAGCCCCTCAGCCGAGGAAGTATTCGCGCGACTGCGGGTGAAGTAGCTGCGCCCTACCCCGTAGCTCCTGAGTCTAAAACTCATTACGCTCCCCATATAGACAGAAATGTCACGTATTCCTGCTCCTTCGGTGTCTTGAAAGAAAGCGGCAGGTAGTTGCCGAGTTCGGCGGCTTCTTCCATGACTCAGGGTTCCGAGGCGGTTGGTTCTTCTTCGCCCCAGACGCGGGCGAGTGTGGCCTGAATTTTTTTTTCGAAGCGCGCGATCAGTTCGCGGTTGGCGGCGACCAGCGCCTGTTCGGCTTCGATCTCGGCGACGATGGCATGTTGTGTGGCGAGGGGTGGGAGAGGAATGGGCAACTTGTTAAATGACTCCAGCGTGAGATGCTTGATAGTTGTCCCCGAAAGCCAGCCGACTAAGGCTCCTGACAGCGCCATTTCTTGGAGGAGATAAACGAGCATCGAAGGCTCGTAAGGCACCTTGAATCGCACTCGATGAAGAGCTTTCTGATATTTGAGCTTGGGGATTCTTCCGTCCCACACTGCTGCACGCCCTGGTTCTCCACCTTCACAAACCAGCACATCTCTAGCTTGCAACCCAAAGCGTTCAAGTTCGTCATCCTCGAAATACATCTCAGGAAGATCGTGGGTATCAATCGTTCCCCAACGGACACTGACGTTGCGAGCGTAGGGTAACCGTTCACCATGTTGATGTTTGGCTTGGTCAAGCATCTTGCCGAGTTTGACTTCGGCAATGTCACCGAGCGGCACCATCGGCCAATCGGGGTGTATGGGAATGTGCGGGCGGTAGTTGTTGAGCACGGCGCGGGCGCCGTTGATGACTCTCTGGTAGCCCGCGATCTCCGCCACGATCTCCTGCTGCACCTCCAGCGGCGGCAGTGGGATTTGGAGTTCGCAGAACTTGGATTTGGAAATTTCCGCGAAGGTACCGCCCGTCGCCCATGCTTGCATGGTCGGCACAAGGTTCGTGAGCGCGAGCGCGACATACTCCGGCACTGCTCGCGCCGAATCCTCAATGACGACATTCTTGAAGCCCTGATTCGTGGCGATGGGGACGCGGTTGATGGCAATGCGGCCAATGGTCGCGCGGGTTGAGACAACGACCGAGTTCGCAGGAATCATCTTCGCGGAAGATTCGCGCAGGCCTTTGTCGGAGATCGTCCGCTTCGTCGCGATGATTTCAGAAATGAAGTCGGTCGCAGGGAGATCGACGAGCGTCGCCCAAGGAATCCCGCCGCTCCAATACTCTTCCACGTCGGACTTGGGAGTGCCGCCGCTTTCAACTCTAAAGAGGCTCCCCTCGCCGAGAGAGACGAGCGGGAAAGAATGATTGGATGCTGCCCCCTCCCGATACCGCTCCCCGCTCAGGTTGTAGTCGCCATTCGTGGCGATCTTTTCCTTCGCCACGATCAGTCCGAGCCTGGGCTGAAGGTTGTCAATGGGTTGATGGCTGCGCAACGCTTGCAGGTATTCGGTCAGTTCGGCTTGAACCTGCGTGAGTTGCTCGCCCGCATTGGCGCGGCGTTGCGCGCCGAGGCCGTAGCCGTCGTTTTCCACCTTGAAGAAGGCCACAGTGTCGCTCTGTCTGGCGATGGATTTATCGAGAATCAGGATCGAGGTCTTTACCCCGGAATACGGATTGAAACAGCCCGCTGGAAGCGAGACCACGGCGACCAGCGAATTTTCGACTAGCATTTTGCGCAGCGCTTTGTAGGCGGTCTGGCTCTGGAAGATGATGCCTTCGGGTACGATGATACCGGCGCGACCGGTCGGCGTGAGGTGTTCGGCCATGTAGTCCACGAACAGCACCTCGGAGCGCTTGGCCTGTATCGAGAAGCGTTTGTGCGGCTTGATGCCGCCTTTCGGCGACATGAACGGCGGGTTGGCGAGGATCACGTCGGCGTATTCGTTCCAGCGTTCCTCAGAGGTGAGGGTATCGTATTCGACGATGTGCGGGTCGGTGAAACCGTGCAGGTACAGGTTGACCAGGCTGAGGCGCACCATGTCCGGCGAGATGTCGTAGCCCTTGAAGTTCTGGGCGAGCTGGCCTTTTTCTTCGGGGGTGAGCAGGTCGCCTACCCTCTCCGTTCGGGCTGAGCCTGTCGAAGCCTGCATTCCATTTTTGCCCTTCGACTGGCTCAGGGCGAACGGTGTGGAAGTACCCTCTCCCGCTTGCGGGCGAGGGGAGGAGTTGGTGCGCAAAATGTGCTTGTAGGCGGAAATCAAAAAACCCGCCGTGCCGCAGGCGGGGTCGAGGATAGTCTCGCCTTTCTGCGGGGCGAGTATCTCGACGATGAAGTCGATGATGTGGCGCGGGGTGCGGAACTGGCCCGCATCGCCCTGCGAGCCGAGGACGGACAACAGATACTCAAAGGCATCGCCGAGGCGCTCGGAATGGTCATAGCTGAATTCGTTGATGATCTTGAGAAAACTCTTCAGCGTCTCTGGGTCGCGATAGGGGAGGTAGGCATTCTTGAAGATGTCGCGGAACAGCACCGGAATGCCGGGATTTTGCGGCATAGCGCCGATGCCTTCACCGTAAAGCGCGATCAACTCATGGCCGCCAAGTCCTTTGCTCATCAGCTTGGCCCAGCCATAGCGGGCGAACTCTCCGGTAAAGAATTTGCGCTTGCCGCCCAGCTCCTCGGCTTCGGCATCCATGTCGTCCATGAACTTGTAGATCAGCGCGATGGTGATCTGTTCGACCTGCGATTTTGGGTCGGGCACTTTGCCGACGAGGATGTCGCGGGCGGTGTCGATGCGGCGTTTGGTATCGGTGTCGAGCATTATTTCAGGCGTTTTAGGTTGTTGTCGGCGAACAGGGTGCGCATCTGGGAGATGGCGATTTCGTTGAGCTTGTGCAGGCGCTCTGGCTGGAGCAGACCTTGGCGGATGAGGACGGCGTTGAGGCTTTCCAGATTCGTCAGAACGATCAGTTGTTCCAGAGGCGCGTGGTCGCGAATGTTGCCCTCGGCGTCGGGATGGGCGTCGCGCCATTGCTTGGCGGTCTGACCGAAGAGAGCGACATTGAGTAAATCCGCTTCGTTGGCATACACCAGCGAGACCTGCGACTTGGTGATGGCGGGCGGGATGAGCGTTTCTCGTATGGCATCGGTGTGGATGCGGTAATTGATCTTGGAGAGGGTACGCTGGAGATTCCATCCGAGATTGAGCCGGTCGTTTTCTTCATCCTTGAGGTGCTGAAATTCCTTGATGAGGTAGAGCTTGAACTCAACGGAAACCCATGAGGCGAACTCGAAGGCGATGTCCTTGTGAGCAAAGGTGCCGCCGTAACGGCCAGCTCTTGACGTGATGCCAACCGCTCCGGTTTTTTCGATCCACTGCTTCGGCGTGAGGACAAAGCTATTCAACCCCGTCTGTATTTTAATCCCGTCGAATTCGACGGGATTAAAACCCGGGTTGTTGAGCCGCTCCCAGAGACCGAGAAACTCCACCGTGCTGCGGCTGCGCAACCAGTTGCGGATCACGTCATCCGGGTGATCCGGGTTTTTGAATTTGGCGATGTCGGTCAGGCAGATGCTGTCTTGTTGGTTGTGCGAAAGCACAGTGACGGTGCTGCCCTGAACTTCGATGGTGCTCTTGGTTGCTTTGCTCATGGCATAGACCTCTTGACTGGAGTGAATTGCATTCCCTCGAATTCGAGGGGTTTAACTATGGCAGATTCGCCGTAATTCAATCGAAGCATAGTCAGATTCATGGTTCAGGCCGTGAACTGATTCAAGGGCACGTAGTCCTTGATGTAATTCGGGATGAGCGCGCGGTATTGTTTGGGCACGGCTTTGAAATCTCGGGTCGAGAAAAACGGGTTGGTCGCGAGATCGGTGTATTCCTCGCTCTCGATGATGCGGCGTAGTTCTTGGCTGGTAACGTAGGCTTTGAAGTAGTTTTTGAGCGCGGGCATGGCCTCGGCTTCCTGCGGTTTGTAGTCGGCGACAAATTTCGAGAATTCTTCTTCCAGCAGTTCATCTTTGGATTTGAAGCGCGGGATCAGGCCGAATATTTTTTCGAGAATTTCGCGCAGCCCGAGGCGGCGATCCACGGCAGCCGCCTTGCGCAGCTTGTCGAGATTGTAATACTCGGCGGGCCTGTCGAAGACTTCACGGTTGACGTAATCGATCACCTTGTCCCACTGGCCTGCCTCAACGGCCTCGACGATGGTTGTGTTTTCGCGCACAGTGTCTTCGAAGCGCTGGTAGAACATGCGGTCGATCCTCATGCCTTCGGCGGTGATCTGCTCGACCTTGAGCGAGGCGACGATGTCGCCGCCAAGGTGCTCGTAGCTTTCTATTTCGCCGCCTTCACCTTCACCTTCGCCATCCGCGCCCTTGCTGCTCTTGCTCTTAGGTTTGGGCAGCTTGAGGATTTCGTCGTAGTTAAATTCCTCCTCGAAATATTCGCAGTTGGCGAAAAAATCGAACAGTTTGTAGGAGGTCTTGCGCGCATCCTTGATGCTTTCCTTGTGATCTTTATCGTGCAGCTCATCAAAGAAATTGTGTTTGCGCGTGCCGCGCCCTTTGATCTGAATGAAATCGGTGGGAGAGAAGATTGGCCGGAACAGGCCCAGATTGAGCAGGTCGGGGCAATCATAGCCCGTGGTCATCATGCCGACCGTGACGCAGATACGCGCCTTGCTGGTTTTGTAGGCGGGCAGGAAGTTGCCCGAACCGAGCAGCTTGTTGTTGGTGAAGTTGATGGTGAATTGCTGGGCATCGGTGATTTGCGAGGTGACTTGCACGGCAAAGTCGGACTGGTATTTGCCGGGGAACATCACGTCCGCCATCAGGTTCAGAATCTGCGCCAGTTTGGCGGCATGGTTCTGGCTCACCGCAAAGATGATGGATTTGCCGATCTCGCCGCTGATGGGATCGCGGTGCGCATGTTCCAGAAAGGTTTTGCAGAAAAGTTGGTTGGTGGCATCGGAGAAAAAACGCTTCTCAAATTCGCGCTGCTTGAAAGTTTCTTTCTGGTCTTCGCCCTGATCGTCCTTGAAGTCCACGACAACCCCGTCTTCCGACAGTAGCTGTGTGGTGACTTCGCTGCGGGCATCCACGACGGTCGGGTTGATGAGAAACCCGTCCTTTACGCCATCGAGCAGGGAGTAGCGGTAGGTGGGCTGACCATCCTCGCAGCCGAAGGTGCGGTAGGTATCGAGCAATAAACGGCGCTCTAGTTCACGCGGGTCTTTAGTGTTGGGTTTGGTTTTGTCAAATTTCTTCAGGTAGTCACGCGGAGTGGCGGTAAGGCCGAGTTTGTAACCGATGAAGTAATCGAAGACGGCGCGTGCATTGCCACCTATTGAGCGGTGCGCTTCGTCGGAGATCACCAGATCGAAATCGGTCGGCGAGAAAAGCTGCTGATATTTGTTGTTGAAGAGCAGCGACTGGACGGTGGTAACAACGATTTCAGCGCATCTCCACTCGTCGCGCTTTTCTTTGTAAATGATCGTTTTGTAGTCGTTGGCGAGCACCTTGAAATCTTTCCTGGCTTGGGCTTCAAGCTCTAAACGATCCACAAGAAAGAGTACGCGCTGCGCATTCCCGGTGTGCAGAAAGAGTTTGATGACGGCCGCAGCGGTAAGCGTCTTGCCTGTGCCGGTAGCCATCTCAAAGAGAAAGCGATCTTTGACGTCTTTAATGGCTCTTTGCAGAGCGTATATGGCTTTCTTTTGATAGTGACGAAGGAAACGCAGGCTGTTGGCGTCGATAAAGCTGGAGCGTTCGGCCTCATTCCTCCAGGCTACCTCGGCTGCATAGCTAGGGCGCTGTGTGAGAACTATGTAGTCGTCGTCAATCGCCGCTTCAACCAGACGCTCGGGATCAGGAACGGATTTTTGATAGCCCATCATGGACGTGGGCGTCGGGAAGGTTGTGATGATATGGGGATTGCCTCGCTCAAGATCCCAGAAGTAGTGCAGGTTGCCGTTGGAAAGAATGACAAAGCGGCAGTTCTGGGAGGTGGCATATTTGCGAGCCTGTTCCTTGCCAACGAGCGGATTTTTGTCTTCTGACTTGGCTTCGAGAACGATGAAGGGAAAACCTCTTTCGTTGAGCAAAAGGAAATCAATAAATCCCTTTGAGGATTTCTCAAAGTTTTCGCCGAAGGCATCAAGGTCTGGTGTCTTGATCGTGACGCCGGGTTCGAGCTGGATATTTGCGGGTGATTTACCTTCGGCGAAGAAGCGCCAGCCAGCGGCTTCAAGCAGCTTGTTGATTTTGATTCGGGCTGTGGCTTCTTTGTTTGCCATTCGGGTTTAGTATCACTGCGGTTGCGCGAGCGCGCTAAATTCACTAGGCCGGATGTCAAGGCTGTTTAAGATGCTCGGCAAACCAAACAGATTGAATTCTTATTTATGTTTTAAGGTTATCTGACCGAATGAGCAATAGTAATATGGATTGATGATCAAGTGAGTGTTGAGGGGAAAATACTTGACGGCCTTCTTTGGCGCGAGTCGGGAGTTTATGCGCACCATCGGACTCCATCGAAATCAAGCCTGCTATTACAAAAATTGTAGCGGATTATGTGAACGGAAATGGATGGTAAAATTCA
>CAWDCY010000027.1:0-86384 GCA_963800965.1 uncultured beta proteobacterium
CAAAATTAAAGATAAATTAAAGGGGCCAGGCACAAATGCCACTAAGTTAAGGGGCTTCAGTATAGCTAAAACAATAACTTAAGCCAGTATTGGTGCGGGTTTCACAATAGTCTAATCTTGCTAAAAAGGCTTAACTTAGTGGCATTCGGGCCAGGCACGTATTATTCATAGCGCTTGCCATAATAATCCCAATTCCCCTTGTCCTACTTCGTACGCTGGAAATTTTTTTGCGGCCTGTCACGTGGCTTGGCCTCCCACTTTTGTTCAGTCATGGTTTCGATCTGTGCGTAGAAGCGTGAGTTCATCTACTACTGCCAACATGTAACGAACATGTAACTGGGGTCAGTGGGGGCCAGTGGGGTCAGAGTAAACTTAAATGAATGTAACGGTTTATAATCGGGTTCAGTGTGTAACTGAACTTTAAGTTTACTCTGACCCCATTTATTCTGCTGACCCCATTTATTCTGCCACTCGCGACCAGCCACATTCTTGATCGATTTGAGTGCGGCGAGGCCTTTCTCGACGAGTGGCTCAAGCTCCGCGCAATGGTCAATCAACTGAGCGGAGCCCTCCGTCTGATAGCGTTTGGTCAGGTGGCGCATTTGGCTGGTAGTGATATTCAGTCGCTTCGACGCCTCTTGTTGGCTGATTTAATTCTCTTTCAACAGCTCCAAATACCTGTGCTCGCTTCACTTCTTGTTGGCCCATGAGTTTATCCATTTTCAATATATCCGCCACTGTTATTAACAGAGGTGAGTTTAATCACTAGCGGACATTTCAATTTGGGAGAAAGCGGACATTACTACTTTGCGCTAACATACATTTCATTTGACCTTGATATTTGTTATGGTTCACGGCACGATAAGTGCTATGAAATACTTTTTCTACCGCTTCCTTCGTTAGGTATTGCAGCATTGCCTTCTATGCTGCGTTAATAGGAGATCCACCATGGAAAGCAATGATCAAGACAAGAGCAGGCTGTCAGAGCAGTACGATAAGCTTGCCAGTAAATTCAATGAAATTTATTTGGCAGGAAAGGAACGTGGGCGCGAGTCAATGTCAGTGGCGCTCGACAAAGCCAACGAGCATTTGACCTCACTCGGGGAGTTCAGCTCTGAACACGGGGAAGAGTTGAAGCAATACCTTGCCCGCGACCTGGATCAGACTATATCCGATGCCCAGAAATTTGGCGAAGAGGCCAAAGAACGGTTTCACCCGGCTCGATTGGGCGCAGGAGCGCTTTCTTCCCTTGCAACCGTGCTGGAATTGACCGGCAATGCGTTGCGCTCCCTGAGTAGTAAAACAAAGGAGACACTCACGTACAAGACAGGCGAGATAACATCCGCAGGTACGTTGACTTGCCAGGCGTGCGAACAGAAAGTACAGCTTAAGAAATCAGGACATGTCCCGCCTTGTCCAAAATGCCATGGCACCCTTTTTCACAAAGGCTATTAATTACTTGGGCATCGGTTGCTTACAACACTCAGTGGTGCATTCTTGGGGTGAGTGCATTCGGCATTCTTGAGGTTAGGCCTTACAAATCACACTGCGAATGTAAAATGTAAGGCCTGACTTCGCACCACCTGTTGTATATCGACTCCAGGATTCTTTAACTTCACTGTGACACCTCCGTTTCAAGCTTAAGCAAACTTTGGTGTCCGGTTTTTCAGCTGACCTCATGTGTCGATATCTGGCCATTTATTGCACACTACAAATCCGCGTGTTGCTTCTTGCCAGCTATTATTCATATCACACTGAAGTTCGATCACCTGCACAGACTCGCTGGAAACTGCGAAATGTGCATCGAGTGCAGCACATATCTCAGCCTGCTCCATTACCTCGGCCCCCGCATCCAAACGTACCGGAGCCAGAAAGCGTAAACGCGGCAATATAGCCCAGCAGCTTTCCGCTGTTGTTTGCGGTAGTAAGCCAACTGGATGGCGTGTCCACCAGCCAGACAAATGATTGTCAGATACACCAGGGATGGGAGTGTTGGGGATAACATACTTCCCTGCTTGTGTTGCAGGATAGAACAAATAGCCCTTAATGAAGGCCTGTGTTTTCTTCAGCACTATCCCTTTGGGCAGTGCTGCGCGCCCTGCGGGTGTGTGACCCAGTTGGAGTTGGTGCTGGAATACGCGATCCAATTTAATATCGAGCCGGTCGCGCACTGCAAGGCCGATGAATGCGTGTTGTTCGAACAGCGGTTCAGCTTGCAAATAGAACTTTACGGCTGTTTCCCAATGACAAATATTTCCATCGTTATCATGAAATAAAAAGTCATATTCTCCCAAGGTGCGTTGCGCGCTTTGAACCTGCAAATTGGTGGCGATGATTTGCGTATCAGGCATGTGTGCCAGAAAAAAAGCGATGAGCGATTCAAAATAGTGGCCAAGGCGACGTGTTGGACGCCGGGTAATAAAGTCATGCAGGCTGTGTGGCTCAAAATCTAATGCCGCTAACCACTGGGCACATGTTTTTAATTGCGCATGACACCAGGCATCTTCCACCACGCGTCCGGCATAAGCGGCCCAAGTTTCATCCATCAAACCAGGCGAACCGATAGCCCACGCGAGATCGCGAACAATAGGGTCGCGCAATGAGTCCATGAATGTATCTTTTGGGAGCGAAGACATATTGACTAAAGTTACTGAGGCTATGGTGGCTGAGTGAGTGTAGTCGGTTAACAGCAGGGTATTCGTTTATATGGGCTTATAGCCCACGCTGATGAGAATTTCGACGTTCAACCAAATGCCTTGCTCGTCGACAAGTAGTTCTATCTCTTCCTGATGTGCTTGACGGAAGCGTGCTAAATCTGAGGAAGAAAGCTGATCCAATAATCCGCGGAAGCCGCTATACCATAAAATATCCCACCACTCTTCAAACCCGGCAAGATGGTATCCAACCTGATGCGTGTGCGTAAGCAATCGTTCCAGTCCCGCTGATAGATACAAAGTGTGGATTTTCTCTACACTATCCAGTCGCTTCCATGAGAGGGAGGGCAAATCGACCCCATGGGTCAGAATACGTTCGATAAATTTCTGCGACAGTGGTTCCATAACCGCACCCGTAAAACTTGAGATTCCAATAGCACCGCCGGGTTTAACATGTTTGGCGATGGACTTAAGTCCGGCCTCCATATCAGGCAGAAAGAAGATGCCAAAACCGCAACAAGCCGCATCAAATGAGTCGACGGTAAAATTCGAGACCTCCATATCCAGGCAAAGAAATTCGAGATTGTTTAACTGCTGTTCCTGCGCTTTGGCCTTGGCTTTTGCCAACATTCCCTCAGATAAATCAATGGCCGTTACATGCCCTGCACCCAGCAGCTGTGCACAAGCCAGCGCAACCGAACCTGTGCCAGTAGCCACATCCAAGGCATGTTCATATCCAGCAAACCCCATGCTGTTCGCTAAATGTTCTGCCGCCGCTGAAAAAAAACGAAGTGCGGGTTTGTCATAGCCTTCTGCAGCATTATTAAAGGTTTCTTTGATTTTATATTTGTGCGCTTGCATATCCATTATTCATTGTCCGCGTTAGATTTAATTGGGATAGATAAACAACACTTTCTATAACGCTGAATGTAGTTCTGCACAAGGTAAAAATTTACATAATATATTGAATATATGAACTATACAAAAATTATTCATTGAAATTGGTGCCCATATATAACGCAACCATTTGGCTGCAATAACGTATTCAAAGCAGTCAGAACGTGGAGGGTGTTTGTAATCGCATCATCTTGGTACTGCTGCTTTACTATATTTATAGCTAATGAGAATTATTATCAAATTTATTGACATTACAAATGATAACCATTATTATTTATTCAAATGACAGATATAGATTCCACAACAATTAAATGCAAACCATTTTAGCCGTTGGCCATATAGCCCACTCATTAGGTAATAAGCAGCAAGTGCTGCCAATCAATTTGTATCAATCAATCATAAAGAGGGAAACATGAACGCAATGCTAATCGGTGCGGATCGTTTGGGAAATATACCCAAGCTGCTTTCTGATTGGGATATAAATATTACCCAGCATGTCACCGGTCGACATGTGTCCCATCAACGGAAACCACAAGGATTACCCAAGAATACGGAACTTTTGATATTATTCACGGATTTCCTGGGGCATAACGTGATGCGCCATTTTCGTAACATGGCGCAAACACGGGGTGTACCTTTTATTGCTTGCCGACGATCTGCAAGCTGTCTTGCACAGTCACTGGAACATTGCTTTAACAGAAAAGTTGATCTATCAAAATGCCAAAATTGTCCCTTCCGCCCCTGACTTTTTTTATCGCTTTCTTGCTCATACTATTGCCAAGCTTGGCACAAGCCATAGAACACGTTTATCAACAGCCGGAAGAATTTGTTAATGAACAATTTAAGACAAAACCGAAAATAAAATTACTATTACTAACTCAGGAGATGCAGTCAGAGGTTTACCACATCCTCGGCCATGCACCCGGAAAATTGCGCCAACGATATTGGACTGAGGGTGCGCGAACGTTATGGATTTTGGAAGAGATAGGCAAAACCGAACCAATTACCGCAGGCTTTATCGTAAAAAATGGTCGAATCGAACAGGCTAAGGTTTTAATTTACCGTGAGCATAGAGGGATGGAAGTGCGCTTTCCAGCGTTTTTGAAGCAATTCACTGGTGTTTCTCTAAATATTGGAAACAGTCTTGATCGGAAAATTGACGGTATTACCGGCGCTACGCTTTCGGTACATGCCATGGAACGCATGGCGCGCGCAGCACTGTACTTTGACAAACTTAGCCGCACCAAATAAATTTACATCCATTGCATTACTGGCCACAGTTACTGGTTTATTGAATAACGTTCTTTAATTGTTCAAGAATCGCCGGGTTTTCCAGCGTAGAAATGTCCTGCGTTATTTCTTCACCCTTGGCAATGGCGCGCAACAGGCGACGCATGATCTTGCCGGAGCGCGTCTTGGGCAGATTGTCACCGAAGCGAATTTCGTCCGGCTTGGCAATTGGTCCGAGTTCCTTGCTGACCCAGTTACGCAAACTTTCCGAAATTTGTTTTGCGGTATCGGCATCCTCAGGCCGCGAACCTTTTAACACCACAAATGCCACTATGGCCTCTCCTTTTATATCATGCGGCTTGCCGACTACAGCGGCTTCCGCCACCAGTGAATTTGACGCCAGTGCAGATTCTATTTCCATCGTTCCTAAGCGGTGGCCAGATACTTTGAGTACGTCGTCAATGCGTCCCAGGATCCAAAAATAACCGTCCTCGTCGCGGTGTGCTGAATCACCCGCCAAGTAAGCGCCTTTCATTTCTTCTGGAAAGTAGCTTTTTCGATAGCGCGCATCATCGGCCCAAATGGTACGGATTTGAGACGGAAAAGAACGTTTGATGACGAGAAAACCTCCATGTTGATCATGTACTTCGTCACCTGCTTCGTTGACGATAGCGGCCATTATTCCGGGCAACGGCAGGGTGCAGGAACCAGGTTTGGTTGCCATTGCTCCCGGCAGAGGTGCAATCATGTGGCAGCCAGTTTCGGTCTGCCACCAGGTGTCTACAATGGGACAGCGTGACTGGCCGACTATAGTGTAATACCACATCCATGCATCTGGATTGATCGGCTCGCCTACGCTACCAAGCAAACGCAGACTGGAAAGGTTGTATAGCTTCGGCAATTCGCCACCTAATTTAATCAGCGAGCGAATGGCGGTAGGCGCAGTATAAAAAGTGGTGACCTGATGATCCTGAATCATCTTCCAGAAACGCCCGGCATCTGGCCAAGTGGGCACACCTTCAAATATCACTTGTGTCGCCCCCATCGCCAGCGGGCCATATACCACATAACTGTGGCCAGTCACCCAGCCCACGTCAGCGGTACACCAAAAAACATCAGTAGGTTTATAGTCAAATACCCATTGCATGGAAACCATAGTGCCGAGCAAGTAGCCGCCGCTGGAATGCTGCACTCCTTTGGGTTTTCCCGTAGAACCTGAGGTATATAAAATGAATAATGGATGTTCTGCGACCACCCATTCCGGTTCGCATGCGAATGAGCAGTCGGCGATCACATCATGCCACCACAGGTCATGTTTCGCATTCCACTGCACATCATTGCCCGCGCGTTTATAGACGATTACGCTATGCACCGTATCGCAACCGCCTATGCTGAGTGCCTCATCCACGGCGGGTTTAAGGGGTATCATCTTGCCGCCACGAAGTTGCGCATCAGCGGTAATGACCGCACACGCTTGCGCATTTTCGATACGCTCGTTCAGGCTTTTGGAAGAGAAACCGCCAAAAACGACAGAATGGATTGCACCAATGCGCGCGCAGGCCTGCATTGCTACCACCACCTCAATGCTCATGGGCATATAGATAACAACACGATCGCCCTTCTGTATATTGCGTGACTTTAGCGCATTGGCAAACTGGCACACGCGGGCGTGTAACTCGCGGTAGGAAACTTTTGTCACCTGGCTATCGTCCGCCTCGAAAATAAGCGCAGTTTTTTCAGGTTGCGTCGCCAGATGCCTATCCAGACAATTATAAGAAACGTTCAATTCACCATCCGCAAACCACTCGTAAAATGGTGCATTACTCTCATCTAGCACCGTATTAAACAATTTGTGCCATACGATATGCTCGCGTGCCAGGCGTGCCCAATAGCCGTTGTAGTCTTGTGCCGCCTCCGTGCATAAGGCCTGATAAGCTGCCATACCGGAAACATTAGCCTGTTCAACAAATGCATTGCCAGGTTGAAAGACGCGAGTTTCTTGTAAAATTGATTCGATGGTGGTGGGCATGACGCTCCCTCGGTATAGTTAATATTTCGTATTTGGCAGGATTAATGTAGATTTTTTTTCGGATAGCGTCAACAATAAAACTAGATTGATGTAGCGAGCTACAAACCATCTTGACTCATTACACGTGATTTAACTGATATAACTAAGCCTTTGAGAGGCTGTCGGACAATTTCCAGAAAATCAATTGTATTTACCGGTAACATATTGATTAACATAGCAATTAAAAATCGGGAAACAAATGATTGGGTTTATCGTCCGCGTGCCAAGGCACGATGGTCAAACATACTCCCTCAGCCACCATCAGTCGATCGCGCAGCAATACAGATTCACCTAACGACAGCATTCCTCTCCAAGTGATGGTAACGCATCTTACTGAAACCAAACTGTCAATTGATCACCGGAATACATGCTCCACTCGTGCTTATTGATCCGATTCAAATATATTTGAACTTATCTGTCAGTCCAACTGCCAAACTGCGCAGTGACTGCACTTCAAACTTCTGCATTAATAGATTAAGAATAATTACAATTACGATTTTTCTGGCTCGACTATAGATCGCACAGCCTATGTAATCGAAAGTCTATAAAATGAACCCACTCACATTGAGCCATGAATTATCAGTCCCGTTAAGGAGATTCTATGCGTAAAACTTTTCTTTCAATATCAATATTGTTCGCAGTGTCTACTGCAAATTCGACAGAATTTAATATGCGCCCGGGATTATGGGAAATGACGACGACATCAGACCTATTGGCGTTAGTGCCCAGGATCCCGCCGGATCAAATGCAAAATTTGACAAACTTGGCTAAACAGTACGGATTTGATATGCCCAAGATTAGTAATGGTGCAGCGACATCTCAAGTTTGCATTACCCAGGAAATGGCGAGTCAAAAAATTCCAACTTTCTTGAATCAAAATCAATATGGATGTGATATTAAAAATGTAGTTCAAACAAAAGGAGACTACAAAATAAACCTTATTTGTGAGGGGCCCGTCCTTAAGGGGAATGGAATAACCGAGGGGATTTTTATGAGTCCAGAGAGTTTTGCAGGGCGAACTGAATTTAATGGTGTTGTGCAGGGCAATCCTGTCAATGAACGCGCCTACACTGACGGTCGATGGATGAGTGCAAACTGCGGAACAGTGCAACCTTTCCGTGCCCATCGTTAAGCGGATATACAATAATCATGTTGCCAGGCTTTCCATAACGTCTTGAAGCTTGCGATCAAATCTGAGCTGCTACAATTTATGCGTGGAAATTTCCTCTAATCGAATTTTTCGCTCAGACAATTCCTGCAGCAATTGTTCCGCCAAGTCACCCAATGGTTTCCCGCCTTTCAACTCGGCTCTCTCAATTGTAATTTTGAGTTTATAAATATCCGATTGTTTTTTTTCATACAACTCTTCCTGAATTTCATCCAAGCGACGCTGTAACTGTCCAGTACGTCTAATAACTTTCAAAATTCTTAATTCCACGCCCAGATCAGGGATTAACTCACGCTCCTCTGGATCCTCGGTCTCCCGCATCCCGGGATCCTGGATGAACTCCAGTACCAGATTTTCAATAGCCTGTTGATCGCCGCGCTCGTAGGCAAGGTTCACCTGTATCATCAATCCGTGGCGGCGCAGTCGCTCGGGCTCCGTGGTGGCGCGGTCGGGGTGCATCATCATGGCAGCGCGCCGGAATGCCTGTTTGAGTTGCGGCGTAATAACCAGTGGTGGAGGCGGCTGAGCTTCTATTAAACCAGCTTCTTCGGCCGACTTTCTAGCCTGCTCCTGCGCGGCTTGTGCATGTGCTTGAGCTGCCACATCATCGGGAGAGAGCTCCGCCTGTTGGTCAGCAATTTGCGCGTCAAGCTCATCTAACTGAGCGTAGAACCGCCCGACCATTTCATAATAGCGACGCTGGAACTGTGCCGTTTCTGTTTTGGCTGTTTCCAGTTCCAATTCAGCCGAAACAACCTGTTCTGCAAGCTTAGCCTGCTCACTCAAGAGACGGGTAATCTCTTGTTCTAAAGTGAGCTTCATTCTGTTGTTTTCCAACTGCGAGTGAAATCGTTAAGTTTCTCCCACGCTGCGGGATCGATTTTCTCTCTACTACTGACCCCTAGCTCCTTCAATTGATCCAACGCTCTGGTTTCACCTTGCTGTCCAGCCTTGCGATACCATGACACCGCCTGCTGGTCATCCTGTGTAACACCCCGGCCTTTGCTGTACATGAATCCAAAATTGAATTGTGCTTCTGCATGCCCCTGCTCTGCAGCTTTACCGTACCAAGATGCCGCCTGCTGGTCGTCCTGTGTAACACCCTGGCCATTGTCATACATAATGCCTAGCGTGTATTGCGCTTGCATATCTCCCTGCTCTGCTGCCTGTAGAAACCAAAACACAGCTTGCTGATCGTCTTGGGTAACTCCCAGCCCGTTGTTGTACAAGTACCCTAGGTTTAATTGAGCCGTAGCATGCTTCTGTTCTGCAGCTTTGTTATACCAGGACGCGGCTTGCTGGTAATCCTGTGTAACGCCTTGACCTTTTTCATACAAGAATCCCAGATTGAATTGTGCCTCCGCATGCTCCTGTTCCGCAGCTTTTTCATACCAGAGTGCTGCCTGTTCATAATCCTGATGCGCGCCCAAGCCTTTTTTGAACGCGTTGCCTACTGCATATTGCGCCCGTACATGTCCCTGCTTGGCTGCTTTTAGATACCAAAACGTGGCCTGCTGATAATCCTGTATAACGCCCTGGCCATTTTTGTACATAACGGCAAGTGCGTATTGTGCACGCGCATGTCCCTGCTCTGCAGCCTTCATGTACCAGAATTTAGCTGGTTCGTGGTCTTGTGTAATCAATTGGCCGCTGTTGTACATGGCTGCCAAATTGAATTGCGCTCGCGCTAGTCCCTGCTCTGCGGCTTTGCGATACCAAGTCGAAGCAAGTTCATAGTTCTGCTTAATGCCTTGACCATTCTCGACCATATATCCAAAAGCTTGTTGCGCCCATGCATTTCCTTGCTCTGCACCCATGTGATACCAAGACACAGCTTGTTCATGGTCCAGTGCAGCTCCTTGCCCGTTGTAATACATGGCACCCAGAGCATATTGTGCTCGCGTATGTCCTTGTTCTGCGGCCTTGAGATACCATAATATTGCTTGCTGATAATCCTGAATAACGCCCTGCCCATTAAAATACATGGCTCCAAGATTATATTGCGCCTGCTCAAGCCCCATTTCTGCCGCCTTCTGATACCAATAAAGCGCTTGCTCGTAGTCCGCCCCGACCACTTCACCGAGCCAATATAACCTACCCAAATCATTCCATATTTCAGGGTCGTTTTGATTTTGGTTTGCTGTACACCAATCGAAGGCCAGCCTTGCGTAATGTTGAGCGCGTTCTTTGTGAACCGGGAAACTCCGCCCACCATTGTGGAGAAGCGATAATGGGAAATATGCTTTGCCATATTGGTTATCAGCCAATCGTTGGAAGGCATCCAAGGCATCTTTCAGATCGTCGAGATCACTGCGTGTCCAAACCATACCGAAGCCTGATTTGTCGCCAAGCTCGATAATATAGTTATAGGCATTCCGTGCTTGGCGATAAAGCGCGTCGTAGTCTTCTGCCAGTGACGGATCTTTACTGCTCATAAGTGCAGCCATTCCTCGTGCAACAAGGCCGCCACCTTGCCCTGTATGCACGATAACTTCCTGAGAGGTTGTTTGGGCTGGAAGATTTGTTCGGTCTGTCATAAGTATTTACTCGTTAAATTGTGTTCAAATTTAATGCGTGAATTGTTTATTTTCAATTTGCACTGTGTGTTATGCAAGAACCCCATGAAAAATTAGTCATAATGTATGGCTTCTAACCAATATCATTTCTCACTGGATGATTAAGTGTATGCACATACATCATCTTTTTTTACACGATGCTACAGCGCAACCTGTTACTTTAATATTGCGCCATTTCATCTGCATGTATTGACCGCATATACCGCTTTTGCAAGTTTTATATGTTTGATTGCGATAGTTAATTTCTATACCCCAAGTCGATTTCTTATTACGGAGTATATAGATATCACTGGATAGACACGCCAAATTTGACCCGCTCCATGCGAAATTTTCGCCGATAATTAATTCACTCCTCATTACATTCATTTTTTTCGTGCTACCACCATGCATCATGGTGTATGGCGTTAATTTCTTGTATGTGACGCAACTATTTATAACAAAATGGGCTATATGGCTCGCCATTGTATAGAGGTGAACACCAATTTATGGTGAGCAAAAATGAGCTGATCCACCACATTTATAACAGAACAAAATGCTAGTTGCGGCGTCAACATGGGGGCAAACACAAAGATTAATCAAGTCTTGAATGACTACAAAGAAATTATTGATGAAACTCAATTTTTCCTGTTTGAGTGTCATACATGCCGCCCACAATTGCTATCTGATATTTTTCCAGCATCTCCCGCAAGACTGCACTCCGGTGCTTGATATCAGCAATCGTCAAAAATATATTAGTCATGGCAACTTTTTCTACAAACTCTGAATTTTGAGAGTTGCGATTTGTTGTTGGTTCGCGAACGCGCACCACTGCGTGCTTAAGTTTGCTAACCAGAGCGGTAAAGTTACCAAACTTGATGTCGTCGCATGCGGCCATGACAGCGCCGCAACGGCTATGTCCTAACACAACGATTATTTTCGCTCCTGAGATTTTGCAAGCAAACTCCATACTACCAAGAATATCTTCGTCGACTATATTTCCTGCTATCCGAATACTGAAGAGATCCCCTAAGCCTTGATCGAAAATAAGTTCAGCCGATGTCCTTGAATCGATGCAACTCAGAACCACGGCAAACGGGAACTGTCCTTCTGAAGTTTCGTTCAATTGTTGTAATAGATCGCGATTGACAGTGAGATTCTGTGCAAAACGTTCATTTCCTATTTTTAGAATTTGAAATGCCATCTCCGGTGTAAGAGATGCTTGAGTTTCTTTGGTATGCGTTCTCATATTTATTTCCTCTAAATAATCACCATGCTGAAATTAGACTAGATGAAGACACAGTAAATTACAATGCGTGAATTCTTAATTCAATTTCTAGCTATCAACCCGGCCAGCTAAAATTTGAAGTTTTCATTCGGCATATTTTACGCGAGGATCCTGAAAATCTTTTTTGACTCGCTCAGGTGATTGCTTTTATATCTGTATGTGCCCTGTTACCGCGGCTGTCGGCTTGATTACTTGATTATTAGTGCGCGCCAAATCTTTTATCCTACCAGCGAACCGTCTTGTTATCGATATCACACTTACTCATTTGAGGAAATAATCACGTATGACACAGCAAGCTTGGTGGAATACTTATGCAGATATGCACATAATCAGGCGTCATGTGCCCTTCCACAATATGACATTTTTTTCTCCGCCAACTCACGAAAATTCTCATCAAAATCTTATAGTCAAGTCCATAGAATCAGGCAGACTGTAGTGCGCAGTCAAACCTTGTGAGTCCCCCCAGCAAAGCCGAGGATTAACTATTCTTCCATGTAGGCCGAAAGGTCTGCACCCTTGGGCCAATCCGGGTGCAGCAGCCCGTTAATATTTTCATTCAAACCGCGATGACACGTTTGGTGCGGGTCGCTGAAGCAGACTACTATTCAAGCTCAATCAATTGGCTGCGCGAGTTCGCTCATATCGCAACCCTTAGTCATAGATGAATGTCTTGCGTAGCCCCGGCCGAATTGCACTGAGTGCTTCGCTGAAGCCGTCCAGAGCCGATTGCTCTGTACCAACAGCCACACCATAGTGTGGTGCGCTCGATCAGCATACCGACTATGGAATGGTTTGTTATACTTTTATCATGTTGGTTTGCCAACCAGAAAGGTTAGGCATTTAGTTACACTAAAAAAATTAGTAATTTATCGTGAGAAATTTGATGACAACCAATATCTGCGACACACAATTATTGCTTACGCCGGAAATGGCATTAAAAGCTCTTAAAGAGGGTAACACACGCTTTGTTAATAACCTCAAAATCAGGCGCGATCTGTTACAACAATTGTACGAAACTTCAGATAGGCAATGCCCATTCGCCGTAATTCTGAGTTGTATCGATTCGCGCGCATCAGCTGAACTTATTTTAGATCAGGGCTTAGGAGATCTTGTCAGCATTCGAATAGCAGGTAATATCATTAATGAAGACATTCTTGGCAGCATGGAGTTTGCTTGCAAAATCGGAGGAGCAAAAATAATCGTTGTATTAGGCCATAGCCGTTGCGGCGCCATCAAAGGCGCGTGTGACGATGTAAAACTCGGTAATCTTACTACTCTAATCGCCAAACTCAAGCCAGCAGTGGCACGTGTTCGCGAGCCAACAACAAATCGCAACTCTCAAAATTCAGAGTTCGTGGAGAAAGTCGCTGCGGCCAACGTACACCTGATGATTGCCAACATCAAACACCGGAGCGAAATTTTGCGCGAAATGGAAAGCAACAATGAGATTGCCATTGTGGGCGGTATGTACGAAATCCAGACTGGGAATATTGAGTTTTATCAACAATCAAAATAGTAAACCAGGATGTCCTCTCTTCTAGGTGTATATTTTCAGCCTATGTTCTCTCGATATAGATGGACATACTCATAACATACTCACTATAAGTCTTACCATTGCTAAATATACGTAATATAATATTTTCACATAAAATTGTGGAGAGAATAAAATGACCCGCCAGCCCGTGCAATACTATCTTGGACACCTCAAAGATGATTTGCCTGCGGGTATCGTGGTGTTTTTAGTGGCTCTTCCGTTATGTCTTGGTGTCGCTCTGGCATCTGGAGCGCCGATGTTCGCTGGATTGGTAGCTGGAATGGTCGGTGGTCTGGTTGTTGCTTGGTTAAGCGGTTCTCAACTTAGTGTCTCGGGCCCAGCGGCCGGTTTAACGGTGATTGTTTTTAACGCCATTGAGACTTTAGGTAGTTTCCAAGGATTTTTGGTTGCCGTGTTACTAGCGGGCATTATGCAGCTAATAGCTGGCTACCTCAAAGCAGGGATCGTCGGTGCTTTTTTCCCTTCAGCTGTTATTAAAGGGATGTTGGCTGCCATTGGGTTGATTTTAATTATTAAACAGATCCCTCATGCTACTGGTTATAGTGTGCTTTATGGAGGTCCTGAGGCCTATAGGGAAGAAGATGTACATGATTTTTTACTTCCAGTATATGACGCTTTTCACTCCATTTCACATGGTGTACTAGTGACATCCATAGTAGCCTTACTGATACTGATAATTTGGGAAAAGCCATGGTTTAAACAACAGAAATTTTTAAAATTAATTCCTGGCCCATTAATCGCGATAATATGGGGAATTCTCTATAATTTAACCGCTGAGCGATGGTTTCCGGATTGGGCAGTCGGTTCAGTTCACTTAGTGAATATTCCTGTCTCAAATAATGTTGGCGAGTTCTGGAATAACTTCATATTCCCAGACTACAGTTATTGGACTAATCCTCAGGTTTATATTATTGCAGCTACGCTAGCTATTGTGGGTAGTCTCGAAACATTATTAAGTCTTGAGGCAGTAGATAAGCTGGATCCTCTAAAACGCACTTCACCCACCAATAGAGAGCTTAAAGCACAAGGCGTTGGAAATATTATTTCCGGATTACTCGGTGGTTTACCAATTACTGCTGTCATTGTGCGTAGCGCAGGCAATATTAACGCTGGTGGCAAATCCCCAGTATCCAGTTTTATTCATGGCTTATGTCTATTGCTGAGCGTAATGTTCTTTGCAAAATACATAAACTATTTTCCACTTGGCTGTTTGTCAGCCATTTTGCTGCATACCGGGTATAAACTGGCTAAACCAGCTTTATTCAAGGAATTCTATCGAAAGGGCTTGAGTCAACTATTGCCATTTATTATTACAATAACGGCGATTTTAGCAACCGATTTATTAATAGGCATGTCAGTCGGTATAGTAGTTGGTTTGTTTTTTGTTATTAAAGCTAATTATCGTGCTGCCATTACTTTGACTCAGGATAAATCATTTTATATATTAACCCTTAACAAAGATGTTGTTTTTCTCAATAAACCTCTATTGAGAGAGCTTCTTACGCATGTCAAGCCAAACAGTACACTCACAATTGATGCCAGTAAATCGCAGTTTATTGACCATGACATTATCGAAACAATTGATGATTTTTTAGTCACCGCCCCAAGGCATAATATTTCAGTTGAAGTTTATGATCTATACGGCAAGGAACATTTAAAAAAACACGAGGCATTTATTACATTGAAAGACCACTATGATAAAAGCCAAACCGGTGACAACGTGATTGTCTATAACAAAATTATGGGGTTATAAAAGAGATTATGACTTCAATTTTGTAGGACAGACTCAAGTCCGAATTGCAACAGGTTATGCTGGCTTGGTGTAGCTCATCTCCACCCCGCGAAACTCCGCGCGGCTAAGAAATACTCATCAATATTTTGAGAGGCTCGTTCCCGTTCACGAAATCAGACATAGAGCGCATACAGAATAAAGGTTGCCAGAATGGTCCAGTCCCATTTAGTCATACTTTACGCTAGTAACCCAACATCTCACCGCTCATCATAACCATTTACTCCATCAATTATTTGCACACCCAAATCCGATGCTGCCATCCCTCGCTCAATGGTGCCATGCAATGTTTATCAACAGAGCGAGTGACCCAGCCATGTTTTACGGGATTGGAATGAATGTAGTCAACGTGTCGCGCAAGATCAATTTCATCCCGGATTTGATGTTCCCAATAGCACCGCTGCCAGATGCCTCGCTCACGCTTGGCTTGGCATCTGGCACGAAATATGCGCAATTTGAGCCGCCCGCCGGGAAAAGCCGGCCTTGATGAGCAGCGACCAGCATAGCGGATAGTCGGCATCGCCCGGTGGGTGGCAAGCGCCATATCGCATGCAGGTAATCTGGGGCAACACCACCATCGCCAGAATAGAACGGATATGCGTCTTTCACCGTTTTTGTGGCTGCACGCAAGTCATCGATATGCCGCACCAATACATCGAAGCGCCGTTCAGCAAGATTATCAGTAAAGAAATATGTGCCTCCCGCTGCATCGGCACGTCGGTAATGCATGTATTCACCCTCCTGCGATGTTGGGCTTCATTTCATTCACAGCCCACACCTACCGAGCTGCAAGACGGTCAGACGCTATGAGAGATTGCCCGTGCCTTGCGAATTCACCTTAGAACCGCACACCGCTAGCAGCATCGCTTTCTGGCGGCACCCGAGACCGTCCAGCCGCAGGCACTGGCTGGCATTGCCGAAGCTGACGAAACGATGTTCTTGTTTCGTTCAAGGGAAAGCGGCACGGTTTGGATCGCAAGGAACAAAAGCGCGGCGGGAAAGCCACCCAGTGCGGCCTCTCGCACGAACAGGTGCCGATGCGGGTTGCGCATGATCGTGCCGGTGCGGCGATGGATTGTGTGCTGGAGGCAATGGACATAACAACGTTGTCAGTTGCGCTGAAACCGTTCTTGACGAAAGATGTTGTACTCTGTACCGACGGCAGCAAGGCTTTTGCCGGCGCAGCACGTAAATTGGGCATCGAACATCCGCTGTCAGCAGGCATCCGCGTCGACGGTGCTTGGCACGTGCAGTATGTCACCGCTTATCACAGCCTGCTCAAAGCTTGGGTACAAAAGTTTCGCGGTGTGGCCACGTGCTACTTGGCCAACTATCTCGGCTTGTTTCGTGCCCTCGACCGTGAAAAAGGCAATGGATCGAAACATCAGCAGTGGCTAGCTATGCCGATCGGTGAAACCGGCTATCAACATGATTTGCGAACACAGTTCTAATATAACAGCTACTGTATCAAATACATACGAGCTAATCTGTCCTTATTGTGAATAACTTGTGTTATCGTGGCAAAATCTAACCCCACAAGGCAGGATCGTGTTCCTTTACGATCCACGGAACCTTAAACCATGCCCCAATTCCCGCGTATCCTCCTGCTCGTCTTGCTGTTCGCCACTGCCCCTGTTCATACTGCCGGGCTTCCCGACACTGGCCAGAGTACATGCTATAACAATAACGTCGTCGACGTTGTGGCGGCATCCACCTCGACCAGCATCGCTGGTGATGTTGGCACCCATCCACGTCAGGATTGCCGTTACGGGCGCGACGCGGCAGCGGCAGCCGGTGCGTTAACCAAGACCGGCGCGGGCGCACAGGGATTCGACTACACCAAAATCGCTAACAACGGCACCACTCTTGCCGCTGGTGTTGCGCTGGGAACCAACCCCACCGACTGGGCTTGCACCAAAGACAATCTCACCGGCCTGACCTGGGAGGTCAAAACCGCCACTAACACCGACCTGCGCTACTCCGGCCATACCTACACCTGGTACAACAGTGTTGGCACCACCAACGGCGGCAACGCCGGCAGCACGGGCGGCAACACCTGTAATGCCACGCTGCCTTTCAGCCTATGTAATACACAAGCATTTGTCGCGGCGGTCAACGCTGCCGCACTTTGCACCTACACCGACTGGCGTATGCCTATTACGCGCGAACTTCTTACCCTGATCTATGCAGATGGATCGAATCCAGCCATTGACCAGACCTATTTCCCCAACACACTTGCGGTTACCTTCTGGTCTGCTACACCCGGTGTCGAACTTCTGACCTATGCGCGGTACGTCAATTTTCAAGATGGTATGACCGCTAGTCAGCCTAAGTCGAATAGCGAACTGGTGAGATTGGTTCGTGGCGGACAGTTCTAGTCCCATTTGAACTTTTGCCGTCATAGCTCGCTACAGCCGCTTCTCAATCTGGAAAGACGCGGTTAGTCTGGCTGTGCTGCTGGAAGAAGCAGTGCGGTGCTTCACCGCTACTACAATATATTCTCAACTCTGATTTAAGCCGTCGGGCCTAAGCGAGGTGGGTTGGATACAGTGAGATTGAATTTATTAAATTAAAAACACAGACATTTCTGATCATATATATCTTTAAGATGAAAAAGGCATTTTTTCTGTTGGCCGGAGTTGCACTTGCATTGTTCCTATTGCCAATCAGCTTTGTAATGGCAGCCTCTCCTGATGTGGCTTCAGTCACAGAAACAATATTTGCAACAGATGTCGTAGATCATCCAGTTGATATGCCGGGAACTGTTACTGCTGGGGATTTGTTACTACTTTTTATTACAAACGATGGTAATGCCACAGTTACAAAACCAGTGGGTTGGACGCAATATTGGGGTCCAACAACCGGATCAGCCCTCCGCGCTGGTGGATATGCAAAGGTAGCAGTTGGAGACGAAGGTAGTACAACAGTCAATTTTGTTACCACCGCAGCTGAACAAGCTGCGGCACAAGTGTATCGAATTCAAAATTGGTACGGTGCATTAGGCGGGCTTGCAGTAGGAAGTTATGTGATATCCACTGCACTTGCACCTGGTGGTACCACAGCAGATCCTCCTTCGTTATCACCTGTTTGGGGGGCGGCAGATACTCTCTGGATTTCAGTGGTGCATACTTCATCTGCGCGCTCCATTGTTTCTGGATCAGTTGGTTACTCTAACCTAATAAGCACACGAAGTAGTGAAACCACTAACGCTGGGCAAATCGGAAGTATGAGATTAAGTGCACACTTAGCGACCGAGGATCCAGACGTTTTCACATTTAGTGGCACTGGAGTTACATCTGTTTCTCAGACGATTGCGATTGCCCCGGCTAATGATTCCATCCCCGATCCCTTCAGCTTCACCACCCAGACCGGCGTGGCGCTGAGCTCGGTGGCGACCTCCAACACCCTCACTGTTTCCGGCATCAACATCGCCAGTGCCATCAGCATAGTGGGTGGAACCTACTCGATCAACGGCGGGGCCTATGTTTCAACTTCCGGCACGGTAACCAACGGCCAGACGGTCACCGTGCAGCAGAATTCTTCCGGCAGCTATAGCACCACAACCACCGCGACCCTCACCATCGGCGGCGTGAGCGGTGCGTTCGACGTCACCACCGAAATTGGCAGCGGCGCCTGCACCGCCGGCAATCCCAATGTCAACGTGATCGAATCCACACCGACCAGCACTTTCATCGACCATGGTAATGGCACTGTCACGCATAGCCTGACTGGCCTGATGTGGAAGCAAGCCGTTTTGGGACCAATGGATTGGAGCGCAGCCTTGGCAGCTGCTGCCGCAGACACTACTGCGGGGCACAGCGACTGGCGCCTGCCAAACAAAAAGGAACTCGAGTCCATCGTCGAGCACTGCGGTTACAGCCCATCTATCAATCAGACCCTATTTCCATCTACGCCTGCGTTCATCTTTTGGTCTGGTTCGACGTATGTCCCGAATCCGTTCGTTCGCGTGGACCGTCCTTTTCTTTGCTGGCTCTTCTACAACCCTCGATAAAACGAATAATCGCTACGTGCGCTTGGTTCGTGGCGGACAACCTGTCTGATTCGTTTGATGCGCAGAATGATTCCATCCCCGACCCCTTTCAGCTTCAACGCCCAGACTGGCGTGGCGTTGAGCTCGGTGGCGACCTCCAATACCCCCACTGTTTCCGGCATCAACAGCGCCAGCGCCATCAGCATCGTGGGCGGGACCTACTCGATCAACGGCGGGGCCTATGTTTCAACTTCCGGCACGGTAACCAACGGCCAGACGGTCACCGTGCAGCAGACTTCTTCCGGCAGCTATAGCACCACAACCACCGCGACCCTCACCATCGGTGGAGTGAGCGGTGCATTCGACGTCACCACTATGGCAGTACCGATCGACACCATCCCCGACCCCTTCAGCTTCACCGCCCAGACTGGTGTGGCGTTGAGCTCGGTGGCGACCTCCAACACCTCTCACTGTTTCCGGCATCAACAGCGCCAGCGCCATCAGCATAGTGGGTGGAACCTACTCGATCAACGGCGGGGCCTATGTTTCAACTGCCGGCACGGTAACCAACGGCCAGACGGTCACCGTGCAGCAGACTGCTTCCAACAGCTACAGCACCAAAACTACCGCGACCCTCACCATCGGTGGCGTGAGCGGTGCGTTCGACGTCACCACTCTGGCGGTACCGGTCGACACCATCCCCGACCGCTTTCAGCTTCACCGCCCAGACTGGCGTGGCGTTGAGCTCGGTGGCGACCTCTAACACCCTTACTGTTTCCGGCATCAACAGCGCCAGCACCATCAGCATAGTAGGTGGAACCTACTCGATCAACGGTGAGGCCTATGTTTCAACTTCCGGCACGGTAACCAACGGCCAGACGGTCACCGTGCAACAGACTGCTTCCGGCAGCTACAGCACCACGACCACCGCGACCCTCACCATCGGCGGCGTAAGCGGTGCATTCGACGTCACCACTATGGCGGTACCGGTGGCCATTACCAGCTACACCGCTCCCTCAGCTACCGGCAGCGGCAGCATTACCGCCAGCTTCACAGGCGGCGGCGCGGGTTGCGGCTACGCAATAAGCCAGTACATTTCCCTCGCCGGCCATGCCGCCTCACCGCCAGCCGGAACAGCCCCAGCAGGCATCAGCTTCCCGCATGGGCTATTCGATTTCATCACCAGCGGCTGCGCGTCGGGTGCCACTCTGACGGTTACAATCACATTCCAGCAAGCCCTGCCACTGGGCACGGTATACTGGAAATACGGTCCCACTGCGGGGAATATTTTGCCACACTGGTACCAGTTTCCGGCAGTAATAGCCGGCAACTCAGTCATCTTCAGCATCACTGATGGCAGGCTGGGTGACGATGATTTGGTGGAAAATGGAACCATTGTCGATCCGGGTGGCCTTGGTGTTGGAGGCGACGCAATACCTATCCCGATACTATCCGAATGGATGCTGCTGGCGCTGGCCGGTTTGATAGGGCTGTTCGGGATGGGAGCCTACGGTTGTGCTCGGCGCGGAGGATCTTGATGGTATTGAGCAACAGCTTGGTAGGTTGTGCTGAATGAATTGAAGCCCAACCTTGCTCGATAAATTGACGGTTATCCCACTATGGGTATAATTTGGCGCATGAGTAAATCACCCGTAAAACCCTTGGAATGGGTCGTATCATCCAAAAAGGATTTGCTTTCCATGCCACCAAAAGTGGCGGACGTATTTGGATATGGACTTCACTTGGCTCAGCATGGCAGGAAACATCAGCAGGCCAAACCGCTCAAGGGATTCGGCTCTGCAGGCGTGCTGGAAGTCGTTGAGGATAACGATGGCAGCGCTTACCGTGCGGTTTATACCGTCAGATTTGGCAACGCAGTTTATGTCCTTTATTGTTTCCAGAAAAAATCACACAAAGGCATAGAAACGGCCAAGCAGGATGTTGGCCTGATCCGTGAAAGATTGAAATTTACGCAGAAACATTCAGACGGAGTAACAAAATGAGCAAGATCGAAAGTGGCAGCACCAATTTATATGCTGATCTCGGCATGGTTGACGCCGAAGAAATGTTGGTCAAAGCGCAACTGGCTACAAAGATTGGTGACATCATCAAGCGGCGTAAACTGACACAAGTTCAAGCTGCCCAACTGTTGGGCATAACACAACCGAAGCTGTCCGGTTTACTGCGCGGGCAATTTCGCGGCGTATCTGAAACCAAGATGCTGGAATGTCTTACCCGACTAGGGCGAGATGTTGAAATCGTCATTAAATCTGCACCTCGTTCAAGAACGGAAGGACATGTGACTGTGGTGTTTGCATAACATTACTTTCGATTTTTAATGGAAAAATCAGCAAGGAGAACCGCAATGACGACTATACAAATTACTTTGTCGGATCAATTAGCGCTTGAGGCACAGCGCGCCGGACTGCTGTCGCAGCCAGCGTTAGAGAAGCTGTTGCGCGAGCAGTTGCAAACCCAACGCCAGGATGAGTTTTTCGCGGCTATGGGGCGGATGGAGCAAGTTGCGGAGCCGCCCGCAATGTCGCCGGAGGAAGTGGCTGGAGAGACAAGAAGTCGTTCGCATTAAGCTTGTCGAAATGTGATTAGCTTCTTATGCTTCGATAAGCTCACACGAACGGCAGTCAAGATCAATTCGTGCCGGATCAATAAGCACATGATGTCGCTTAACTTTTTACCATAGGCATTCGCAACAAGGAGAAACAGATTGAAAGCTTTAATAATCACCATGCTTGTTGCAGGCATTTTCATGCTTGCCGGATGTGCTGAACCAGAGCTAAGAGTCGTGCCAAGGCCGAAAGTCAATTGGAATGACGTTCAATCCATTGCAAGTGCAATCAGTGTTCAACGTGACGATTTAAAGAAAATAACAAACTTTAAGGGTCCAAGCTGTAGTAGCAGTATTCTGGACACAGTTTTGTTACGCGCTTGGAAATCGGATGAAGATGGAAGAACCAGTTATCAGATTTACGTTATAGATTACTACCACGGTGCTTGGCGTTTTTACGATACAGCGTCTGATTCAAAAGGCAATAATCTTGACATTAAACTTAATTCACGAGATGTCAGTTCTTGCGACTACTTTACCTGCGCCCATCAAGAACATCTTGGAATCAATGTGTCGCGGGAATACTTGGAGGAAAATCAGGAAAACGGTATTGTTTTTTCGCTGAAAGGTAAAGGGAGAGAAGAGACTTTTATTATTCCTTCAACCTATATAAAAGCCTTCTTGTCTGTCGTCAAATAAATTCACCCGTTATGCTTTAAGTTCGAAACATTCGACAATTAAAAAACGATTGAAAATGTGATTTATGTTCGTAGTATCTGACGTTCATGCTCAAGGAATTTCCGCAGAATTCATACGTTTTAGAATAATTTCCGTTTTTCTTAACATGCCTCGTGCTTCACGATGTTGGTCGTAGTAGCGCGGATTAGGAACCATAGCGGCAAGTTTGGCGGCTTGGGTCGCGGTAAGTTGGGCTGCGCTGACGTGGTAATAATACCGGGCAGCTGCCTCTGCACCGAATACGCCATTGCCCCATTCTATGACATTCAAATAAATCTCGAAAATACGTTGCTTGGTCATAAGCTTTTCCAGCATTACGGTGATGAGAGCTTCCTCTGCCTTACGCCATGGTGTGCGTTTGGTGGATAAAAATAAGTTTTTCGCCAACTGCTGGCTGATGGTAGAGCCGCCCGCCACGACCTTGCCCTTTCTCATGTTTTTTTCATAAGCCTTCTGGATGCCTTCCCAGTCGAAACCTTCGTGGTCAACAAATTTAGCGTCTTCAGAAGCAATCATGGCGCGTTTGAGATTGTTGGATATCTTTGCATAGGGTACCCACTGATGCCGTAATTCAGCGCCCGGATGTTTGCTTTGCATCATTAGCAACCGTTGATCCATGAAGGCACTCGTTGAGGGGTTGTGTTTTACCCACCTTGCGATGTGCGCAAAAAACCACAGTTGATAGAGGAATAAAAGTAGCAGCAACACTAGGGCTATGCGCCATATCCATGGCCATAATTTTTTCATAACGTACCCTTTAGGTTGCTCAAATCAAACGCAGTTGATCGATGACAGGGGCGGTGTCGGGGCGTACGTTGCGCCAAAGAAAGAATGACTCGGCGGCTTGCTCAACCAGCATACCGAGTCCATCTGCAAGCCGCGCTGCGCCTTGCTCTTTAGCGAAAATCAGGAAAGGTGATTTCTTTCCATACATCATGTCGTAGGCCAGCGCATTTGGCGCGAAAATTCCCATGTTCTTTGCGTATTCCAAATTTGGAATAGGTTCGTTGGGAGAAGAGTGAGGCATGGCGCAATCGCCGCGCGGCAAAGGTGGAAGTGAATCTGCCAAGCTGCTGGACGTAGCGTTAATCACACAATCAAATTGTGAACCTGCAAGTGCGATATAGCTGCTGCCCTGAATGGAGCCGTGCGCGGCAAATACAATAGCCAATTGGTGTGCCTTGTCTTCAGTGCGATTCGCTACTGTGATAATTGCACCCGCATTGAGTAGTGGTAGTGCCACGCCATACGCTGCGCCGCCTGCACCCATTAGCAATACGCGCTTGCCTCCCAATATGAAATCAAGATTACCTTCGATGTCGGCAACCAACCCTGCGCCGTCGGTGTTATCACCAATTATCTCAGTACCATCGAACTTTAGTGTATTTACGGCTTGAGCCGCTTGTGCGCGGGTGGTGAGTTGAGTGGCAAGCCGGAATGCATCAAATTTGAACGGAACGGTCACGTTAATGCCGCGTCCACCCTCTTCACGGAAAGCTAATACGGCGTCGCGGAAGCCATTCAGTGGTGCGAGAATGGCCTCATAACTAATATCCTGGCCGGTTTGACATGCGAATTGGGTATGAATCAGCGGTGATTTACTGTGCGAAATTGGATTGCCAAATACGGCGTATCGGTCAGTCATTTTATGGTTCAGTGCGATTTATTTTTATCTTCGAAGAGATAATATTATGAAAAAGGAAACGATAATGGAAATTTAGTTCCTTATATCAGATTAACCAGAACAGCATCTGCTGGCTTTCTGTATCAAATGGCTCAACGTAAGAATTTACAGATATCCCTTTCACACAAAACTATTTGCACCCTCGAAATACAGTTTTCGAGTGCATGTTACTCAGTATTTGTCAGCATTTTTGGATATGTTAATTTCGACTCATCGTATCAAGCGCAGATTTCGCTTCTGGATCTCCCTGTGCAGCGGCTCTTTGATACCACTCCGCAGCTTTAGCTGCATTTTTGGCCGAGCCTTCGCCATTCCGATACATATGACCAAGGAGAGTTTGTGCAACAGGATACCCTTGCTCAGCAGATTTCTGATACCACTCTAAGCCTTTAGCAGAATTTTGGGTTACACCTTCACCACTACGATACATTCCACCAAGGATAAATTGCGCACCTGCATCTCCCTGCGCAGCGGCTTTCTCATACCACTCAATTGCTTTAGTGGCGTCCTTGGGTACACCTAACAATCCTTTGCGATACATCATGCCAAGTGCATATTGCGCACTAGCGTCTCCCTGTGCCGCAGCTTTTTGATACCACCCCACGGCTTTAGTAGCATCCTTGTTTACACCTTCGCCATTGCGATACATCCAGCCAAGATTAAGCTGCGCACCCGCATCTCCCTGTATAGCGGCCTTTTCATACCACTCTATGGCCTTATTAGCATCCTTGTCTACGCCCTCGCCATTGCGATACACATTACCTAGCATAGTTTGTGCAGCTGCATGGCCCTGAGTAGCAGATTTCTGAAACCACTCTCTGGCTTTAGCATAATCCTGGTCTACACTCTCGCCATTGCGATACTTTACACCCAGTGCATATTGGGCATTACTATCCCCCTGCGCAGCTTCTTCCTGAAACGACTCAATGGTTTTGGCAGAAGCTTTGTTCACATCCAAATCTTGATCATTTATATTTTTGATCTCAACTTGCTTTCTCGTATTTCCTGTTTCAATTTCATTCTGCACTGGCGTAAGTTTGTTTTCTGGTGGCAATTCTTTTGATACGCCAGGAATCTCCTTAACGGCCGCTTTTTCAGTAGTAGCGCAAGCAGCAAGAATGGTGACCAACAAGAGTAAAGTTGTCAGATGCAAGAATTTCATGGTGAGCTTTCCAGAGTAAGCGATTCGAATTTATCGGGTAATTTTACTTCATCTGATTGCGAATCAGAATGTAGTGGCTTGCTTATTATTAATAGATCAATAGCCCTACTGAGTAACTGTTACAAAAGACAGATTAGTTACTCCGGCATGTTGCGCAATTGCCATAAATTCCGCCACGCGCCCGTAAGGAACGGTTTTGTCAGCTTCAACTTTCATGAAAAACAGTGGATCCAGCGCTCGCTGTTTTAAAACATCTGCCAGTTGTTTGTCGCTCATTGCAATATTGTCCAGTTGGATATTTCCTTTTGCATCCACAATCAGATGTGCTGGGACCAGCTTTGCCTCGTCAGAGGCTGTTGCTGCGACTGCTATAGTTTTAGGCACATTGACTTTGAGCGACTGCGGCGTAAGCAGTGGCGCAGTCACTATAAACACCACCAGTAGAACCAGCATCACGTCTACCAGCGGCGTTACGTTGATCTCGCTCATCATTCCCTGTTGCGAAGAATTATTCATTGCCATGATGACCTCACAGTTTGAAGTTATGTTTAAGTGCCAGCCGCACAAAGTCGTGCGCAAAATTTTCCAGCTCTGTTACTTGCACGCGCAGGCGGCGCAAAAAATAGTTGTAAGCTAACACTGCGGGCAGCGCAGTGGCGATACCGATGGCAGTCGCAATCAGCGCTTCGCCTATCGGTCCGGCAACCACATCCAGACTGGCCGAACCGCTTGCGCCGATGTCCTGCAAGGCATGCATGATGCCCCACACCGTACCGAACAAACCTACGAATGGCGAGGTCGAGCCTATGGTAGCGAGTTCGGCCAAACCACGTTCGTGATAGCGCTGCATATTTTCCACTTGCTGGCGCAGCATGCGTTCCAACACGTCTTGTGGCGCACCTATATGTTTCAAGTCTTGCTGTTCAGCGCTTAAATTTTTCACTTCGGCAAAACCTGCTTGCGCCAGCCGCGCCAAGTCGCTCGAGCCTTGCTGCGCTACCTCCGCCGCAGCGTGCCAGTCACGTGCTGCCCAGAAGACATCACTGAAGGCACGATTAGATTTGTCATTCCTTATCTGTCGCCACAACTTGAGCAAGGCAGTTGACCAAGTAGCGACCGACAGCAAAACAAGAAGTAGCAATGTGGCAGCTACAACAGGCGAACTAACAGCAAATAGATTGTTCATGTTTCGTTATCTTTCAAAGAAAAAATGATGGGTACCTTGAACCATTTGTTAATCGCTTCTCCAGCCTGACGGGCAGGAATGAAGTGCCAAGTCCGCACGGTTTTCAAAGCTTGCTTATCCAGCATGGCGTGACCACTACTCTGAGCCACATTGATTTGACCGCACGAACCATCGGCCAATACTTCTACATTCAATATCACCTTGCCTTGTAAGCCCATGCGAAGGGCTGCAAATGGATACGACGGACTCTCATTTTTCAGGTGATAAAATGCTTTGTAGCTTGGCTCACTTTGTTCGGCATTGAGCCGGGCCGTTTCGGCTGCGGCAAGCGCTTTGGCTTTGGCATCCGCTTCTTCTTGAGCTTTGGCGCGTGCAGCTTCACGTTCCGCCCGTGCTCTTGCTGCATCCTGCTCTGCCTTGAGCCGGGCAGCTTCGGCTCTTGCCCTTGCTGCGTCCTGCTCAGCCTTGAGTCGTTCCGCCTCAGCTCGTGCCTTTGCTGCATCCTGTTCCGCTTTGAGCCGTTCCGCTTCGGCGCGTGCCCGCGCTTGCGCAGCTTCACGTTCCGCCCTTGCTCTTGCTGCATCCTGTTCCGCCTTGAGCCGTTCCGCTTCAGCTCGTGCCCGAGCTTGCGCAGCTTCACGTTCCGCCCTTGCTCTTGCTGCATCCTGTTCAGCCTTGAGCCGTTCCGCTTCAGCTCGTGCCCGAGCTTGCGCAGCTTCACGTTCCGCCCTTGCTCTTGCTGCATCCTGTTCAGCCTTGAGCCGTTCCGCTTCAGCTCGTGCCCGAGCTTGCGCAGCTTCACGTTCCGCTCTTGCTCTTGCTGCACCCTGTTCAGCCTTGAGCCGTTCCGCTTCAGCTCGTGCCCGAGCTTGCGCAGCTTCACGTTCCGCTCTTGCTCTTGCTGCATCCTGTTCAGCCTTGAGCCGTTCCGCTTCAGCTCGTGCCCGAGCTTGCGCAGCTTCACGTTCCGCCCTTGCTCTTGCTGCATCCTGTTCCGCCTTGAGCCGTTCCGCTTCGGCTCGTGCCCGTGCTTGCACAGCTTCACGTTCCGCCCTTGCTCTTGCTGCATCCTGTTCCGCCTTGAGCCGTTCCGCTTCAGCTCGTGCCCGAGCTTGCGCAGCTTCACGTTCCGCCCTTGCTCTTGCTGCACCCTGTTCAGCCTTGAGCCGTTCCGCTTCAGCTCGTGCCCGAGCTTGCGCAGCTTCACGTTCCGCTCTTGCTCTTGCTGCATCCTGTTCCGCCTTGAGCCGTTCCGCTTCAGCTCGTGCCCGAGCTTGCGCAGCTTCACGTTCCGCCCTTGCTCTTGCTGCATCCTGTTCCGCCTTGAGCCGTTCCGCTTCGGCTCGTGCCCGTGCTTGCACAGCTTCACGTTCCGCCCTTGCTCTTGCTGCATCCTGTTCCGCCTTGAGCCGTTCCGCTTCAGCTCGTGCCCGCGCTTGCGCAGCTTCACGTTCCGCCCTTGCTCTTGCTGCATCCTGTTCCGCCTTGAGCCGTTCCGCTTCGGCTCGTGCCCGAGCTTGCGCAGCTTCACGTTCCGCCCTTGCTCTTGCTGCATCCTGCTCTGCCTTGAGCCGTTCTGCTTCGGCTCGTGCCCGAGCTTGCGCAGCTTCACGTTCCGCCCGTGCTCTTGCTGCATCTTGCTCTGCCTTGAGACGGGCAGCTTCAGCTTCTGCTTGAGCTTCTGCTTTGGCTTCCGCTGCTTCTTGCTTTGCCTTGACTCTTTTTGCTTCTTGCATGGCTTCGAATCGAGCAAGCTCCGCCTCTACTCTTACCTTAGCTTCTGCTTGTACCTTGGCTTGCGCAGCAGCTTGCTCGGCCTTGGCTTGTGCTGCTTTCTCTTCTACCTTGCGTTGTGCGGCTTCTGCCTCCTTTCTTGCCTCAACGAGCGCAATTTCTTGCTCTAGCCTGATTTTTTCTGCCGCTTCAATTTCAAGTGGTGTGGGATCTGGATTTATTTCCGATTCATCCGGCTGCTTAGGGTCGGGTGCTGGCTTACCAATCTGAGGATTTGCCTTAACTGGAGCAGGAGCGACAGATGCTGGGGGCGCAGCAGGTTTATCCGCCATCGCAAGGGTCACTTTCATCTCACGAGCAGCCTCCCTCCCCCCTTGTGGCTGCGCCATTGTGGGATAAAGAACGGCCGCGTGCAGCACCAGAACAATCGCAATGACAACCGCTCGTTCACGTGCTTCAGGCGTGACAGGCCTAGTAGGTAACAATTTGTTCAGCCTTGTCTCCATAAATATGAACTATATAAACCACATGCTAGCGATAAGGCACGAATGACAACCGTAATTAATGCCAACCTCAAAATCCTTTTCCTAAAATTTTTTGCACTCGCATATTCCTCACTTTCCAGACCATCCAAACCATATTTTTTTACAATTGTTTACTTATCTTAGAATCTTGGTCTGTCCAGCAATTGACTTGTGAGGTATGGGTTAGCTAAAGTGGAATAATTCTGTGTTACGCACCAAATATTTTAATTATCAATGATAATGATTCGTAATTATATTCGTATATGGTATGGATTACAATATTTGAAGGAACAATTTACGAGATTGATTTAATGCCCAGGAGTCAGTCACCAAGCTAATGTTGAGCGAGCTCGGCGGTGAAATTCATTTCAAATATGAAAGCGAAGCTTTAAGAGCCAATTAAAGCCGATCAAGAAGCGAGCCTGTTAATAGCTCAAAACCCAAGACACTAGGAGGTGACTTTTCACACGCCAACATCGTCAATAACTTGGCACCCCTGTAAGCGGTTACCAAGGAAGTGGTTGATAGCCTTCCTTGATAAAGGATACATTCTTCAAGAGTTCTGCTCACTTTGAAGAAACCTAATTTACATTGGACATTTCCCTTGAGCTAGCGGTTTTTTCAATTCCTGACGTGGACCAAAGAATTCGAAATGCACCTGTGCCGAAGGAATTCCCCAAACGAGCAGCTCATGATAAATGTTTATCATGAAAGGCTGAGGTCCGCAGAAAAAATAATCAGCATCACGGTTAGGCACTAAGGATTCAATTAACCTTGCGTCAATAAAACCTGTACTGCCAGAACCTTCGCGAGCAATTCCAGCCTCTACAGGATCGCTGTAACGGTAGTTTATTTTCAGATTAGAATGCTTGACTGACAGCGCATCGATTACACTCTTGAAAGCTTGCGCACCTTCATTCAGACTGCCATGGACGAATACAATCTGTCGATCAGGCATTGCATCAAGAGCGCTCAGCAATATACTTAAAATCGGTGTAATACCCACACCTGCGGCCAGCAATACTAATGGCCGCTCATGTTTTTCAGTAACATCGAAAAAAAACTCGCCACATGGCGGGGCAATTTCCAGTGTTGCGCCTACATCAACATCACTGTGTAAAAAATTGGAAACATAGCCATCGGGCGTACTGGCTTTTTGCCCTGTCTCACGTTTTACACTAATGCGGAACCATTCCTGTCCTGGTTTATCTGAAAGGCTGTAGTTTCGCATGGTGGTATAGTCACGTGGGCTCGCCACACGTACCGTAATATATTGACCAGGCTTGAATGCAGGGGGCTTGCTACCATCTACCGGAGCCAAATAGAAAGAGGTGATCACATCACTTTCCACCTCTTTTCTGATTACACGGAATGATTTAAATCCTTCCCATCCGCCTGGCATGACAGTATGTTCATGATAAATCTGTTTTTCACGGCCAATCAGGATGTCAGCTAGAAAACCATACGCTTCCGCCCATGCGTTGATCACATCATCCGTGGCACCTTCACCAAGGACTTCACGAATGGAAGCAAGTAAATTTTCCCCCACGACGGGGTAATGCTCAGGCTTAACTTGTAACGATGCATGCTTTTGCGCTATTAACTCTACCGCACCACCAAGAACTTCAAGATTATCTATATTTGCAGCATAGGCACAGATTGCACCTGCCAATGCCTTTTGCTGAAGTCCCGCTGCCTGGTTTGCCGGATTGAAAAATGGAGCAACTTCAGGATTATGCGAGAACATTCTTTTGTAAAAATGTCGCGTAAGTGTTTCGCCATGCTCTTCAAGAATTGGAGCGGTGGATTTAACAATAGCAATGGTTTGATGGCTTAACATTTAGTTCTCCTTTGATATATTTTTGATAGGCATTATTTACTTCATGCAAAACGACTGAAATAACAGACAACGCACGACCCATTCGGCTTGATGTACTTTGCCTGGTTTTAAAAATTATTTACTACAATTTCGCCCCCTGAAATGACTAGATCAGGATATTCCAGAATTTTAAGACCATTCGTAGGGTTACCTTTTACTGCAATAATATCGGCAGGTGCACCGGGTTGCAGAGTGCCCAGCTGCGGTATATTTAGATGCTGACCTGCCTTCAACGTTGCGCTACGCAAGACATCAATCGGTTGCATCCGTGCCATTTGCACCATATAGATAAGCTCTTGGGCATCGATACCCCAAGGAATGTCTGAATGCGCAACTTCAGCGCCATACAAAAATTCAGCGCCTAGTGATGCCAACACGTTGGCATTGTGTGAAACACCCGTACATCTCGCAAGGGTATCCAGCGTAGTAACAATTTTTACGTTCCGCGCCACCGCTTTTTTTAACAACGATTCGGGGACAATGTCACAGGGAATATGTGCCCATTCATCGATACCTGCGTTAATTGCAATCTCTGCACCTTTTGCTTCAGCAATATGCGCAGTCACTTTACGATCATGTATATGTGCTTCGTCCACAATCGCTTTTACAATATTTTCTGGTAGAAGTGGCCATGTATGCTTCGATGAGTGGGCACTATGTATGGGCATATGACTGGGGTTCGAATGCTCTGCGTCCGCTTGCTTGTGATGGCCATGACCAGATGACCAGGGAGCACCTACTTCGCTACCGGGCTCTAAGGCGACCTTAATCACAACTGCACCGCCGTTAATATGATTACGGACAGCATCTCGAGCTTCTTCTTCTGTGGAAACAGCTATTGCGATGTTTTTAGTCCCCAAGATCGGAATTGGATAGCCACCAGTCGCTGTAATAATCGGTCCAGAAGTAAGTACTCGTAAGCTTCCTTTACCGCCGTATGGCTTGTGAACAGGCCCTCCTAAATCTCGAATCGTCGTAATTCCATGCTTCAGAACGATAGCGGTTGGAACATTCTGAAATGAAAGATGTGCGTGTAATTCAATAAAACCGGGCAGTATAGTTGCATCGCCTAAATCAATAACTTGAGCATTCCCCGGTTTAAATGATTCGCGTGTGTCGATACGCGCTATTTGCCCATTCACCACTAATATCGACGAATTGGTTCTAATGCTATTACCGTCAAAAACTCGGGCAGCATGTAGAAGAATTGGTCTCGGCTCTGTTTCTTGAGCAGCGACTGGCGAAGCGGTAAAGACTGCCAAACCTAAAAGCAAGAGATGCTTGACTCGACTGGCTAAGACGACAAATATTTTCATGAACACGCGGTTTATCATTATCACATCCGTAAATTATGGCCATCTCAACATACTAAAACTTCTCCGAGATTTATTCGGTTACCATCCATCACACTGTAAACCCGGGACGGGACAAATACCTTTCCGTTGCAAATATTTCCTAGAAACTCGCAGATAAACCAACCTGCCCCCATCTTCCCGGCATTGGATATCCCGGACGGTAAGCATAGGTGCGGTCAAAGAGATTTTCGACTGCAGCGAATACTTCCCCTTTTTTGCCCAACCCGCTTACCGGATATGAAACACGGGTATTCGCTACCGTGAATCCACTTACCTTATCTGTGTTGATTGCACCGGCGGCACGCGCACGATTCAACGCCCAAACTTCTGATTGGTATTGGGCGTCAAATGCAATGCGGATCAGCCCGATTTTGCCATTCATGCCAGCGGTAAACGCGCGTTTTGGTGCATATGGCAAGTTATCGATACTGGGGTCAAGCAAAGTCAAGCCGCCAAAGGCAGTCCAATTACGCGCAATGGTTTGCCGGATAGCCAGTTCCGTTCCCCTCATCCGATATGAACCAAGATTGATAAACTGGGGCGGGGGCGGCACATCAGGCGGAAAACCGAATACATATCTGTTCTTCACCTTGTCGGTAAAGACGCTGGCGTCGATTTGCGTGGATTCTGTAGGTAATAATTTAAATCCGATTTCAGCATGATCAAGCTCTTCCGCCGATAGCTGTTTCCAGCTCGTTCCAAGCGGCTGTATTAGCGATGAAAGGACAGTTGTTTCCATGCCAGGATAGTTGATGCCGCGTGATACGTTGGTAAATACGGTCAGGTTCTCCGAGACCAAGGATAATCCTGCGTGAGGCGCCGATTTGGATTTGAACTCACTATGATCATAAAAGCGCACACCGGCGGATGGCACCAAGGTCCAATCATGATTGAGCGCAATCTGTTGATTCAACGATACATAGGGTGATGTGATCTTGAACGTCGGTGCATCAAAATTACTTTGCGGTGCCGGAGCGACTCGATTGAACTGAATGTCTCCTGAAATCTGGTCATGATCGACTCCGGCAATGACAGTGCCGCTCGCCCAAGGAGAGAACTGTTCCTTCCAACGTAGACCACTCATGCGGGACTTTGTTAATGTGTCACCATCCGGCGCAGGTTGATTGAGCCAATTGCCTTTACCGCTGTTGCTATACAACCGGAATTCCCCGCGCCAATCTCCATGAGCGTGCGACACATTGGCTGTAACCATACCGGCCTGCGTGTTGTATTGAGGTGCAACAGCAGGTGCCGCGACTCGGTTATCGCCGGGATCACGTGCTTTATTGTCGACATACAGAAAACTGGCGCCGGTAGTCCAGCTTTCATTGATCCGCAATCCTATGCGCCCCATGACATTGTTCAATTCACCGTCGGCATTGGCGCGGTGCCCATTGGATTTTGCAGACCCTTGCGCCAGAGCGAAATCCAGATCGCCTTTCCGGCCGACGAGATCGGCTTGCTCAATGATCGTGCCGAACGATCCTGCTGAAATCCGCGCGTTGCCATGAACACCATCTTCAGATGCGCGCTTGGTTTGGAGATTGATCGATGCAAAGTTATTGCCATTGATTTGTGGTTGCGGGCTTTTATATACCGTGATCGATTGCATACCGTTGACTGGCAGCAAATCGAGCAATGGATGATTCCATACCCCCATATAAAACGGCACACCATCGATGTACGTTTTTATTTCACTGCCTGGACGGCTTGCGCCCATGCCGCGGATAAATACCGCGCCGCCTTGATCTCCTCCAAACGCACCAACTGGGTTATAGCGGGAAATTTGAACGCCGGGAGTGCGGCGCAATGCGGCTGCAAGATCGATTGCATTCTGATCCCTCACCTGATCTTGAGTCACCACGGATGAAGTGGCTGAGAAAGAATCAAGCTGGTTTTCTTCAATGATAGAGTGAGCTACCACCCACACCGTATTAAGTTCAATAGTTGGATGAGCTTCTGCTTGTTTGGGCTTCTCTTTATCAATTACATTTGTATAAGAGCCAGAGAGCCTGTCTTTAGTTGCCACTGTCTCATACTCGTCAATTGCTCCAATTGCAGCTTTCGTGTCAGCAACAATATGAGAACTAGCGTCTGCATTACCGGAGGTTGATGGTGTGGTAGTTCCGGCAGCCATTTTTTTAGTGGCTATAATTTCTTCTCTTTCCTGAAGCTCCAGATCATCAGCCGCCCACACAGCAGATATACAAAACATAGTCGCTAAACTGAACAGAATTGGTTTTGGTTCTGTTCTTAATTGTTTCATGCGAAAAATCAACATACCCTCCCCACAACAATATTGTGTGATTGAGGATAACTTAATGTATTAGCTGTGGGAATGTGACAAATTGTCGCGCGACAATTTGTCACACCTCGACTGCTCAGCACTTATCCACTTCCGATTTGTGAAGCGTTCTATGCGCAACGGCTAAAGCAATTGATGAGTGTTGAATTTCTTTAGGGTTTAGGCCTGCCGTGGAAGTACGCGCGCGACGCCTCATCTCGCGGCAGCGTGATGCCTACTGAACGAGCAAGCAAAACTGAAACAGCGCATGCAGAAAGTGTTGACGCAGGTTAATAGCAACTATTGCCGACATTGACAGCAATGGTGAAAAGTCTATTCACTCATTCTTCGACTGACACAGTAAGACTACAGGCTCTCAAGCGAACCCACTTCTTCAACTGGTGTTTGAACGTTGACAATTACCCATGCTATTTCACGAAGCGCCTATTTGAAGCGTCTTTCGGCTACCACGCTGCCTGCAAGTTAGCAAAGACGGTAAGTGGTAATCCGGGCGATAGGGTAGGCGCGGCTCCTGATCCACCAGCACTGTCTGCATAACGCTTATCGGTCAGATTCATGACACGTCCTGACACTGATACTCCTTTCAGGAATTCATAACTAGCTCGCAGATTCCACAACTGGTGTCCCGCATACTTCCCCGTGTTGGCCGCATCCAGCCAGTAAGAACCCATTTTCACCCACTCAACTTGGGTAGTAACTCCTTGCAATGGCGTCCAAGTCAGGCGCGTATTGCCAAACTGATTAGGCGCAGACTCGATATCGTTGCCGTTGTTGTTTGCGCCAGTAAGTTGGTTGGTGATCCAAGATATGTAGGTATGCTTGGCATAAGTATAAGCAAGATCCAAATGCAATTTTTCTGTCAACGCGGTACCCACCCCAAACTCAACACCCTGATGCTTGGTACTGCCGTTATTCGTGGAAAGCGTGACCTGATTGAGTGCGTCACGCTGACTGAGGATGTCATCACGTTTCTTGAGCGAGTACGCGGTCAAATCATAGTTCCAACCACTTATATCGCCTCGCAATCCAACCTCATACTGATCAGCTTTGATCGGTTTGAGTTGCAGCGAATTGATCGCTTTTGTTTGAGCTCTATCAAACGTCGTATCATGACCAGCCCGGAACAAATTGCTTTCAGTTGGCGCACGAAATCCCTGTTTGTAGGAGGCATATAGATGAGTGACGGGGGTTAGCGCAAAGTTTGCGCCCAGTTTAGGGCTGACTCGCGAAAACGACCGCGAACCACTGGCATTTTGCACAAAATGTTTAGTGCCATCGACAAGGTCACCTGCTGCCAAATTGTTTGTCATGTCGTAGTTTAAGTAGTCATATCGCAGCGCAGCCGTCACGCGCAACTGATCTACCGGAGACAGCTCGGTATGAAGATAGGTAGACGCACTTTGATAGGTTATATCGTAATCATAGATTCGCGGCCCTACCGTATAGCAATTAAACTTTTGTACACTTACTGCCGTACCGGCCACTGAGCAACCTGGAGCGGTAAAACTGATGGCGTCTTCAGTACGCTTTCCGGGACTGTAATCGTAATCGAACCCCATTATTACGCGCGCCTTCATTACATTTGGAAAGTCTTTACGCCATTTTGTAAGCACGCCAAGCGACGCAACTTCAGACTTTTCAATTCGAGAATCGCCGGCCGCACTAGTACTGAAGTTATAAGAACCATTCAAATCCATTTGATTATTACGGAAATATGGGGTAATTGAGACCAGCTCATTTTCACCAATATAATGGTCTACATTAGTAGAAAGCCGAAACGCATCCACCTTGCGGAATGCAACTGAGCGTGCATTCACGGTCGGCGTATTGTTAAATTCAAACGGGGTCAGAGCTGAATTTGCACCGGTCTCTTGGTCGACTTTGGTGTACCCCATGATCGTCTTTAATACCGTGTTGTCGCCAGGGGCATAATCCCAGCGCAGATTGGTACTGACGCGGTCATATGCGGTTTTATCGCGCCAGCCATCGGTATGCGAGACATTCACATCGGCACGTAGCGCACCAAATTCCTTCTGCCCGGTGTTGACATTACCCAGCAATCTATGCCAGCCGTAACTGCCAGTTTCTGCGGAAAATCCAACACCACTTTGCTTGGTAGGCTTGTTTGTCAGGATGTTTACCGTGCCGCCGATCGCATCAGAGCCATAGAGCGCCGAGCCTATCCCCTTCACTACCTCAACACCGCCTGCTTGCGGGAGATTGACCTCATAGAGCGCATTATGGTTGAAAAATCCGGTAGCACGAATTGGAATACCATCCTCCAGATATAAGTAAACAGGATTAGTACCAATCGGTTGGCGTATGCCCATGGTATGCCCTTCACCGTTGGTTACGTTGACCGCCACTCCGGGAATTTGCCCAAGCAGTTGTTGCGGATGGGCTGGCGCAGTGAACTTAATGGTGTCTTTCGTAATTATTCCAACTGACTCTGAAACTTCGGAAAGTGGCGTTGGCTCGCGAGTCCCGGTAACGGTGACTGCTTCCAACACCAATAATTCTTGAGTCTCATTTGCCGCAAACACGGCATGATTGATTGTCAGTGAAAGTACACTAATTACGAATTGTTTGGTGCGTATCATTTTTTTCCCTAAGTTTACGTTTTTAGTTTATTAATGCTTGAAAAATGTTTTTATGTATCTGTCAACTTGTCGAACCTATCGGGGTAACCGTGAAAATGAGCGTAGGTTTTGACAAGCTAACCGCGAAAGACAAAGGTTTTGTTGGAACGATCTACCAGTGGCTGATTCAGTAGAGTCAACTGCCGTAAATTGGTTGATGCTTCCGCTAATATTTAGCCAATGCGGTTGGGAGACATCATTAAGTGAAGTTAAAATTCTTGTGCCCAGTTTTTATTCGTTTTGTTTACTTCCGCGTATCCATTGCTCAATTTGGGTATAGTCCAATTTGCCGCTTAGTGCTAAGGAATGCCCTCGCGCATCGTAAAAATAAGTGCGCGGCAGCTCTCCATACCATTGGGTATCCACTTCAAAACGCAAACGTTCAACAAAACTGTCTGCGAACACCCAAGATTCAGCTTTCCTCAGAGGATATTTTTGTAGCGTGCGCGCAATTTCCTTCATTTGTTCTGGGGTGTCGGTGGATATCAGTACCAAATCGAGGTCATGGTATTTTTTCGATAGCTTGCCGAACAACACCATATCCTCGAGACAATATGTGCAGTCGAGAGACCATAAACTGATAACGAAAGGTTTACCCGCATGGGCTGAAACGATTTCTTGATAACTGCCGCGCACAAAATGCTTGGCTATTTGTGCGGCCGAAGAACAAGCGCAACTTAAGCAAAGCAATAAGCTGAGCAAACATTGAATTATCGTTCCAGAAAATTTCATTGTGCGTCCTCAGATAAGTTAATAAAACGGTAACCTTCCTTGTCGGTATTCCAAGAGAGATAGCTTTTATAGCCATCACTGACCAGGAATGGGTAATCGGAAGTGCCCGTGGTAAAAGCGATTTTTTTGGGAGCTGACCAGTGATTACCGCCATCAATGGAATGTATCAAACTGACGCTCGTAGCCATACCGTCAAATTCTTTCCAGACGATAAAGACGCGTTGACCCAAACTCAAAATATGTGGATGTGATGCTTGAGCCTGGAGGTTTCCAAAGTTTAAGGGGCTAGAAAAGTGCTTGCCTTGATCGGTAGAGTAGGAATAGAACAATCCTTGTCTTTTAGACGAGTTACTGAACCAAACAAAATGATAATTTCCATCATTAGCAATGGATACTGCTGGACCATGGTGAGGGCAGGCATCAACTTCCCAGTTTTCATAGCTTAGGCGGATAAGTTGAGACTTGCCATCAAGCCGCATCATGGCATGGTCGCGTATATTCTTACCGAAGATATGCCGCCACACGACAATCGGAGTGCCGTCCTTGTCCATAGCCATCACCACACGACAGCATTCACAGGAATGATCGACGGCCTTGATGTTGGTATGGAAAGTTATACCTTCATCATCCGAAATGGCGTAATAAATCGCTGCCCCAGTATAATTTTCCCCAGTTTTTTTGGCGATTAAGGTATCGCGTTTATCCAACCAGGCGATGTAAATCTGGCCTTGCTCATTTACACCCATTGCATCGAATCTATGGGTTATGGGATCCAAATTGTTATTGACTGTAATCGGTATGGAGAAGCTCTTCCCTCCATCTATCGAGCGGCTGAAACGTATATTGCCGGCAAAAGGCGTCTCCAGCGCCTGGGTATACGATACGTAGATATTGCCATTACTCCCCACCAGAATTTTTGGACGGTTTTCACCTACTGCGGCCACTAATTCAGATTCTGGATTCACTGGAACTGGCGTACTGAAGGATTTTCCCCGATTGACAGATTGACTCACCATAATATGGCCATCTTTTACGGATGCTTGCCACAGCTTGCCGCTTGCATCGAACGTGGCGGCAACCGCAAGCGGCTGGCGACCAAGCGCGGTTTTCCACATATTCGCCATATCATGAGGCTGCGCGGAGCCATGTCCAGAATGGTCTTCTGCTGCTTCCATTGACCGCCAAAAATAAAATTAACCCGACCCAACGACAACTGCCGAACAGCCATGCGGTCAGGCGCTGGCTCCAGCGCTTCTCGATAACGATATTATTCAACATATGAGCTTGAAATCCGGCAACAGTTAAAAAGCGTTGTCTTACGGGACATAACCAGAAATGAAAATTTCATGAATCTCTTCCTAGAATATATATTTCAGATTGGCAACCAATGTGCGCTGCGAAAATGGGTGACAAAAGAGTGGTCGGATAGCGGTATGCCTGTCCGAATGAGTTGGTTATCATCCAGTCCGCTGAAGCAACCCAGGAGAGTGAAGCCTTAGGGGAAAAATTTGTAGATGTCACCTTAGGCTGGAAAACTTCGGTTGCCCCATTAAGGTTATAGCCATCGTATGCTTTCCAATTTTCATAACGCCCCCCCAAAGTTGCCTTGAGATCCGGTAAAATTTTCCAGACATCCTGAACCCACAACGCATTAGTCTGAGTTTTTCCGCGACTAATAGTCAATGGATTGATGAAGCTATTGGGAACAGTCCAGTTTAACGTGTTAAACACTGGGTTATCCAGGTTGTATTGATCATTGTGAATACCCGTGCTAACTTCATGATTGCCACCAGGTCTCCATATCCCCTTCAGATCAACGGACGACCAGCCAGTACCATCCAGCAAAGAAGTTTTGCCGGTAGTCGAGTAGGTAGATAGCGCACCAACCCCGGATGGCGAATTCTGTTTATCCCTGCTTATCCTGTAATCGGTTACAACCGCCTCCCAGTCCAAAATACCTTTGGTGTCGGACTTCAAAGCAAGGCTTTGCATCATATGCTCCTGAATCAGATCATAGTTGCTTGAAGCAAATCCGGCCACTCCACCAAAGGTAGCTTGGCCGATGGTTGCTGGTGCCGTACTGGTCAGATACGTTTGTACATTGGACTGGGCATTATTACGCCAATAACCGAAGGTGTAAGTTGCTCGTAGCGCAGGGGTAAAGTCGTAAGCGACTTTGACTTTTGCATTATCCATCTGCGTATGTAACAGCCCACCTGCCCCCAATACATCGGCGAACAAACCTATTTTATTATTTGCAGTAATCCGGCCAATGGTATTTGCTGGAGCGCCTGGTTCAGCAGCTGCTTGCCCCTGAGTGATATAGGATAGCGGCTGGCTGTCACTATCCATATGATTGGCACTGATCCACCAAGACAGATTACCTGATCGATTTCCAAAAGTGGCCGCAGTCTGGCTGGTGCGGTAAGTGTCTTTGGTGTTGTATTGCTGAAAATTCTGGAAAGCCAAAGTCTGGCTGATCGAACCTTCAAATTTATCCGGCATGCGGGTTGTAATTTGCATCACTGCACCCATTGAATTTCCGGGATACGCCGCGGCAAATGGACCGTACATAACATCTATACGTTGAATTTCTTCTGGAGCCACCATCCCCCAGCGGGGCGCGCCAATAGTATTGTTATTTGCAATTAACGCTGATAGCAGGACATCATCTGCATATACCAGACTACGCGCGCTGGAATTGACTCCCCATGTACGCGTCGCCATTACCGGTTGTGTATCACCATAGTTGCGCTTGCGCACAAAAATGCTGGGCATGTATTTGACAGCATCTTCAGTATCAACAATATTAACCGTATCAGCGATTTTTTCAGCTGTCGTGCTTTCGGTTGTCTGCGGCAGTTTAAATTTTCTAATTATAGGGGAGATGCGTCCAGCGCTACCCGGCTTAGCAGTAACAGTTATCTCGGGCAACTGTTCACTAACCGTATCTTCGGTGTCAATGGCATGGCTGGCGTGGACAGTCTGATTGACCACCATAGACAACAAACTCAGGGCAATAAAACCGACTTTATCACTGCGTATTTTCATACTCTTTCCCTTAAATAGTGACTTTTCGAGCCAGGTAAGTTTAAGGGAAAAGAAGAGCTGTGAGAATGCGACAAGATGTCGCACCCTGTTTAATGCGGCATCATCCTATTCCATGACGTCAAATGAATCTCGATTTATAGGGAAATCAGAAATTGGCACGTACGCCCATAAGAAAGCCGCGTCCCGGTAGCGGGGCGATTTCCTTCAGGAACGAGGTATGCGCTCGTGCTTCCTGGTTGAAAAGATTATTGCCTTTGATGTATGCATCCCAGTTAACTGATTGAGCCTTAAAGCGGTAGTTCAGCGAGGTGTTGGTCAGCGTGTAGCCACTGGTAGGCAGTTCGTTCGCTGCAACTCGATCCTGCTTGAAAGAATAAGAGACGTCGAGCTTTGCACTAAACTTACCAAGCTGGTAATCAAAGCCCGCTCCGAAACGCATTGGAGAAATGCGCGGCAATGGCTCACCTGTGTCGCTGTTCTTCGCCCGCACATAGTCGCCGCGCAAGTTGAGATCGAGATTACCTTTGCTCTCATATATCCGGAATTTACCTTCCGTTTCAAAACCATGAAATTCAGCCTTAACCGGGCGATACAGATACTCTGGCAAATCTTCCTGCATCTGGCCGCTGTTGATCAACGCAATATAGTTCTGGAAGCGTGTGTAAAAACCACTGATACTTGCTGAATGCGGGCCCGAATGCCAGCGCAGCTGGACATCCGCACCGTTCGATTTCTCCTTCGAAAGCGTTGCATCTCCAATCACAAACTGTCCCGTTGCCACATGCCTACCATTCGCGAATAGCTCGGCGTATGTCGGTACACGCTCGGTGTGCGAAAAGTTTGCAGCCAAACCAAAGTTCTGATTGAAAGTATAGAGCGTGCCTAAAGCGCCGCTATTGGCTGACAACTTGCGTGTCTCGGCTGCGCCAAAACGCGTCGTGGTTGGACTATCTCCGGCCGACTCTACTGTAGTATGTTCGTTACGACCCCCTGCGGTAAGTTTAACGTCGCCGAATACGGCCTCCTCATAAATGAAAAGTGCTTTGGCGTCGGTATTGACTTTCGGCAGGAAGGCTTCTACACCGAGCGCCGCGAAATCAGCATTTGAAAGCTGCACTCCGAAGGCGCCGGTGAATGGCCCCAACTTGGCGTGAGTTGCGTCTATCCGTGTTTCATAACCTTTGTTTTTAAAAATGGTTGCAATTTCTCCGTTCTCCACCTCATTGTGCAGGTAATCAGTATAGTTATATTTGAATTTCACCTCTCGAACGAACATGCCCAGCTCGCGCACTTCCCCAGCCACGCCTAACCGTTTGCTGTTCATATCTACGCGCACATCCGACTCTGCCACGGTACCGTAGTTCGCTTTCAAATCGCTATATGACAGTCCAAGATATCCTTCGTCCAAAGTGAGGGACGCCCCCACTGCACCGCTATCGCTGCTCGACGAGCTATTGAGCAGACTTCCCTGAGGCTGTTTGACAGTAGGGTCATCCAACGCACGTTGTCGGTTTGACCGCGCATAATTGGGGATACGGAGATCGTCCGTTTGGCGTGAAACGATGTCAGCGTGGAGTGCGACCAAGCCATTGCCGGCTTCCAGCACGGCTGCACCGCTGCGCTCGTTGGCGGCACCGCCAATTCGTGGTTCTACGCGGCCCGTGTAGCCATTGATTGGAAATTGGGGGATGCGGTTGTCGAGCGTGTTCACTACGCCTCCAACCGCGGCACCTCCATACATCAGGGCAGCAGGGCCGCGCACCACTTCGATCCGATCTACCACCAATGGATCTACCGCAGTAGCATGGTCGGGACTCAAAGCCGAAACATCGAGCGTGCCAACACCATTCTGCATTATTCGAATACGATCACCATCAAGGCCGCGGATAACAGGGCGGCTTGCGTTCGGGCCAAAGTACGTGGAACTTATGCCGGGGAGCTTGGAAAGTGTTTCACCCAAAGTGCTCTCTTGTCGAAACGATAACTCTTTTCCGCTCAGCACAGAGACTGGGGATACGAGATCAAACAGGGCGCTTCCCAATGGGTTGGCGGTAACAACAACGGGCGGCAAAAGAGTAGCTTCATTTGCTGCTTGCTCTGTAACCGCAACCTGCGGCGACACAATAACGGGAGGCGAGATTGCGGCCGAGGAATTTACGACAACAGGCGACGGAATAACAGGGTTGGTAATGGCAAAGTTAGGGGCTGGAATCGACACAATTTCTGGGTTACCTTTTTTCCCTAACTTCTTCAGCTCGGCTTGCTCCAAGCCCAGCTGCCTGGATTGAAGTTGCTTGCCTTCGGCGTTAAGCTGCGCATCACCTAATAGAACTTTGACATTTTTATCCACGCCTCTACCTACCCGAATTTCATGCTCAAATACACGAGCACTGAACTCATCAACTTTCTTTTGAACTTTCAGATTCAACTTGCCAGGGAGAACTTTTAAATCCAATGGGCATTTGCCCTTGAATTTGCCGTTGATAAACACTTCGGCGCCCACGCCCTCATCGTTGCAAGTCACTTTCAATATGGAATTATCCGCGTGCGCTTTAGCGGATGCCATGAAAGCCAAGAATAACAAGGGTATTAAATAAACTGATTTCCTGGTTGTGCCATAGGTGAATAGCACCGCGCAGAATATGACGTGCTGAAACATAGCAACTCTCCAAAAATGAATGACATAACCCCGCGCAAAACGGGGCAGTCTTATGCAATTTCTTGAAGAAGGCCGGGCGGGCCGCGCGCAATGGCTATAAGGGGTTGGTTGGAACGGAATGTAATGGCGTTAAACCTTACCGTTCCGCTCGGAGTGGCAATCACTACGAATGTATGTGAAGAGCTGCCAAGTACGCCGCCCAGCTGTGAATAAGCCGCGCAATGACCACATGCCGATGAATGCGGTGCATGCTTGTCATACGGCTGATCTTGTTTCGCAAGAGCATGATGTAGAGCATGCATAGCTCCGCCTTGCTGGGCAAAGAACAGCAGCAAGATAAGCAACAGCGGGAAAAGGGCGCGGGAAAATTGCATGATGTGGGCAACCTTAACAAAGATTGAATGTAGGTGCAATACAAAATCTAAACTTAGTGAAATGCTGGCCGATAACGGTTTCATGCTTGGCAAATGTCCCGTCTCAACAAAAACAGCGGGCCAAATAGCGCCGTATGGGGTCAATACTGAGACTCCTCTTTCATTTGAACCTTGGCCACCAGTATTGTAGTCGTGCATTCCAGAATATGCGGGGTGAATACGCTATGCAAAGCCCGATGAGCCGCAAAGAAAATACTGGGACATGCGCCAACAAAAAGTTTGTGGGGATAATTTTAAAGATAGGCAGATCGTGCTGTATGCGGTTTGAGACACGGCTTCAGGCGATAGAGAAGCGATTGACTGGCTGACTTACTACTACAGCCACAGAAGGCATCACTCGAAGCTGGATTATGTTAGCCCGATGCAGTACGAACAAAAATGGTTTTAGGCACAGTTGCAAGGATGCTGCATTTGGCTTCACTACAAGATACTAAATTAAGAGGATAGGTCAAATCATGTTTAACGATATGAAAATAGGTTCGCGGTTATGGTTACTGTTGGCATTGCTGCTGACATTACTGCTGGGGATCGGTGTGATGGGTCTGTTCGGCATAGACAAGTCGGGTCATGGTTTAGAAACCGTCTATAAAGACAGGTTAATCCCGATGGAGCAGATCGCCAAGATTGAGTCCCTGTTATACGAAAACCGGCTGCTTGTGGAGAAATCATTGTCGAGACATAGTCAAAGTGAGATTTCGGAACACCTTGAGAAAATAGAACAAAATATCTCGGCAATAAGCAAAATCTGGGATGGATACATGCTCACTTATCTGACGCCGGAAGAAAAAATCCTGGCCGACAAATTTGCCGAGAATAGAAAACACTTTGTGGCCGAAGGGCTAAGGCCATTGATGGCGTTACTGCGCACCGGTGATCTTGATATGAGCGGCAAGCTCGCCAAGGAAATTATTGGACCACTCCATGCTAAGGTTATCGAAGATGCAGGGCGGCTGATGCAATTGCAGATCGATGTTGCCAAACAGGAATTTGAGGCGGCGCAATCACTCGAGATAACGATACGCACGATGACCATCGCCATAATTTTGCTGAGCGCAATTTTGGGCTGCCTGCTAGGATACTCGATCATCCGTGGCATCAACCGCGCCGTCGGCGAACTGTGCGGCGTGATGGTGAAGATGACCGTGGATGGTAATCTGTGTGCGCGCGCCGAAGTGTGCGGCAAGGACGAGATCGGTCAGGCAACCGCAGCCTTTAATCTGTTGATTGAGGGTTTTGCCAAAATTGTCCGGCAGGTCATCGACAGCGCCAATACGGTGATCGGCACGGTGGAGAAACTATCCGTCTCCGCTACGCAGATTTCCCATGGATCGCAGGTGCAGAGCGAAGCAACAGCCTCCACGTCGGCCGCAGTGGAAGAGATCACCGTGAGTATTAATTTGGTGGCGGCCAATACCGAGGATGTGCGCAAACTATCCGAAAAGAGCCTGCAGCAGACCCAGGAGGGCAACAGGAATGTGATCTCGATGATAGGCGAGATCGGGAATGTCGAGGATGCAGTCACTCAGATCGCGGGGGCAGTGAACGAGTTCGTCGAGAGCACACGCGAGATCACCGGTATGACGCAGCAGGTCAAAGAAATCGCCGAACAGACCAATCTACTGGCGCTGAACGCGGCAATCGAAGCGGCACGAGCCGGCGAGCTGGGACGTGGATTCGCGGTGGTGGCAGACGAGGTGCGCAAACTGGCGGAAAAATCCGCTAGGTCAGCCAGCGAGATCGATCAAGTGACCAGCTCGATGAACAAGAAATCCACGTCAGTCGAGGCGGTAGTGCAGACTGGCTTGCGTTCCTTGCAGGCAACGCAGCAGCAGGCTGCACGCGTGTCTACCGTGTTGAGCGAGGCAGGTGACGCAGTAATGCATTCCAGCAGCGGCGTAAACGACATAGCGGCTTCGGTAAAAGAGCAAAGTCTTGCCAGTGCCGAAATCGCGCGCAACGTAGAGAAGATCGCGCAAATGTCGGATGAAAACAACGTGGCCATGCGCTCGAATAACGAGGATATCGCGCGTTTGGAAGCGCTGGCCAAGGAATTGAAAACAGAGGTGGCACGCTTCAAGGTATAGGCGTGATAGGGGCGATTCATGAATCGCCCCTATCACGTAATTGTCCAAGTTAACTGGATACCCTACCTTCTAAAGGCTATTAAATGCTAAGCTGGAGGAATTTTTCCGTTTTATTCCACTTATCATTCCGCTTGCATTTCTCTGATAATTCACCAGATAAATAATGAATGTCAAAGCTAAAAAAGAAATCAAATTCCCTGTCAATTAATTAAATTCAGACGACACCGAAAATAAAAAAATGAAAGTTTCTGCGATTACCTACATCAACAAATTCTTCTTATTGTTCGCAGCACTTTATTTAAGCTTATCGTCTCTCTCTTGGGCCGTACAAACAAATGCGCCTATACTTGTACCAAAGACAGAAGGCGAAACAATACCCAGCCGCCAGGCAGTACTAAGCATGAAGGACATTGGCGCCTCCCGCCCAATCGAGTTAAGAGGCACGGACGGTAACGCTTATCTTTCTTTGGGTGTGCGGCTGGACGAGGTCGTCACCAAGGCCAAGCTACACCTAAGCTACACACTATCCCCCGCTCTGCTACCAAATCTTTCTCATTTCAAGATATACCTTAACGATGAAGTGTTGGCCACGTTGCCAGTAACCAAGGAAAGCCTGACTGGGCCACAGAAACTTGATCTTGATCTTGACCCCCATTTTTTTACTGATTTCAACAAACTACACCTGCAATTCATCGGCCATTACACCAATGATTGCGAATTTCCTCTTCACTCCAGCCTGTGGGCCAATATTAGCAACATGAGCACGCTGGAAATGAATCTGCAATCAATCTCTCTACGCAACGATCTTGCCCTGCTGCCAGCACCTTTCTTCGATCAACGAGACAACCGCTTGCTTACCCTGCCTTTCGTGTTTTCCACCAAGCCATCCCTGAGTTCCCTGCGGGCGGCGGGCAGTCTCGCCTCTTGGTTTGGTGCGTTGGCGAGCTATCGCGGTGCCCGCTTTCCAGTCTATTTAAATCGTCTTCCAGAACGTTATGGAGTTGCATTTGCGACCAATGACGAACGACCGGAATTTCTTGCCAAATACCCCAAAGTAGATGCACCGACTATTGCTCTGATGCAGCACCCAGAGAATCCGGCAGGCAAGTTACTCCTCATACTTGGCCGTAATGCTGCCGACCTGCAACTGGCCGCCGATGCCTTAGCTCTAGGCAAGGCTGCCATGACTGGCACTTCAATTGCAGTCAAGACTCTGGAATATCCACCGCGACGTGTCGCATACGATGCACCCAACTGGCTGCAGTCAGGCCGTCCCATACCATTGGGCCAACTCGTCAATAGCCCTGCTGACCTGCAGCGCCAGGGTCAACTCCTCGAACCAATCCTCATCAACGCCCGCTTACCAGCCGATCTGTTTACCTGGGAAGTGAAGGGAGTACCGATTGATCTTAAATACCGTTACACGCCACCGGCAGAACAAGGTGACGCCAGCCTGAGAGTCGAAATAAACGACCAATTTATCGAGGCCATACCCCTGCTGTCCAGCACAGGAACCCAAAAAAAGAACCGCCTCATACTGCCTCTTCTGGATGATGGTTCCCTGCGGGAACAAAGTGGTGTGGTAATCCCCGCTTTCCACTTGGGCAGCAATAACCAGCTAAAATTTACATTTTCCATTCCGTCCAGTGACAACGGTCGCTGCAAATCTTCACCACAAGGAAACATGCACGCTGCAATCGACCCGGATTCAACTTTGGATCTTAGCCACTTCTATCACTATGCAGCGATGCCAAACCTGGCATTTTTCGCTAACAGCGGATTTCCATTTACCAAGTACGCCGATCTCGCCGAGACCGCGATCGTCATCCCCGATCAGCCCAACACCTTTGACATGGAAGCCATGTTCGCTTTACTGGGCCATATGGGCCGTTCCACCGGCGTTGCCGCCCTACACTTCAAGCTCATACAGACAAAATCAGTGCAAGAGGCAAAAGATTCAGATCTGCTGGTGATTGCCAGCGGTGCCAATAAGGATCTTCTCGCCAGCTGGGGTAAATCCCTTCCCGTCCTACTAGAAGAAGGAAGCCGCACCTTTACACCTTTGGGCAAAGCCATGGATATGGCTTATGACTGGTTCGGACTGAGTGAGAATAAAACATCCAAATCCGGAAAAAACACCACATTTCTTGGGTCCGGACCCCTGGCCGCCATCATCGGCTTTGAATCACCGCTCAGCCCGTCGCGCAGTGTTGTAGCCCTTGCATCCAACACCCCCACCGCTCTAATCTCAGCTCTTGACGCCATGAGTGATGGCGGGAAAGTTCAATACATCCGCGGTGACATCGCTTTGATGCGTGGGGAAAGTGTCGAAAGTTTCCGCGTGAATGATGTGTATTACATTGGCGAATTGCCTTGGTGGCGCTGGGTATGGTTCCACCTGAATAACCACCCTCTGCTCCTGACTGTTATCGGCATCGCAATTGGCCTTTTCGTTGCACTGCTTGCCTTTGGTGCATTGCGTAATTTGGCTGCCAAACGACTCGGTCAATACAAGAAATAACCACCTGAAAATTAATTATTTATTCATGAATACCGGACGCAAGGCAGGCGTACTACTGTGCCGGGGATGCCAAATTCTCGCTGTACTCTGCTTTTGCTTGGGCGCTGCTCAGACAGTAACAGCCGAACCCACTTGTCAAGCAGACTGGCCTGCTTGGCAAAATTTCAAGGCGGGTTTCATCAGCAAGGGCGGACGGGTGGTGGATGGCAGCACCCCCCGCAAACAGACCGTATCAGAAGGACAGGCCTATGCACTGTTTTTCGCCTTGGTGGCAAACGATCGACAAACCTTTGACAAAATCCTGCAATGGACCGAAAACAATCTGGCAAATGGCGATCTGACCAGCCATCTACCAGCTTGGCTTTGGGGTCGCAGAGATGATGACAGTTGGGGAGTGCTGGACAGCAATTCGGCATCGGATGCCGATCTGTGGATGGTCTATGCATTGGGAGAAGCGGGCCGGCTCTGGAACGACCGCCGCTTCGTTGCACTTTCCTCACTGCTGGCTAGCCGTATCATGCGCGAAGAAATCGCAGACCTGCCGGGTTTAGGCCCCACCATGCTCCCTGCACCGCACGGCTTTCAGACGGGAAAGAAGACTTGGCGCCTCAATCCCAGCTACCTGCCCATGCAGCTAATGGACTGGCTGAGCAGTCGGAGTCCCGACCCCACTTGGCAGCGGATCTCGGAATCCTCCCAGAAAATCCTCCTGGAGTCCGCCCCACGTGGATTCTCGCCTGATTGGACAGTTTATCAGGATAGCAAGGGATTTCGAATAGATAGTGCGGGGAAAGAAAAAGGAGCAGGTGGTTATAACGCCATCCGAGTATATCTGTGGGCAGGCATGCTTGCGACCGACGTTCCTGCCCGGCCACAACTTCTTGCTGCTTTTGCCCCCATGGCCGACTTTATCGCGCGCCATGGCTACCCGCCAGAGTCGGTCAATATAATCACGGGTGAAGCCAATGGCCCAGGGCCCTCAGGCTTTTCCGCCGCAATGCTGCCCTTTCTTGCCGCCCGAGGTGACAGTGCCACCCTGCAGGAACAACTCGATCGCCTGACAGCTCGCCCTCCGCGGCCGGACGCCTACTATGAACAGGCACTCTCTCTCTTTGGCCAAGGCTGGATGGAAAAGCGCTACCACTTCACGAAAAATGGCAGCCTGCTGCCCTCTTGGCAAAAACCATGCAGTTCCGCCTCATCCCGCTTGCCTTAGCACTAAGTCTGGCTGGGTTGTTGAGCGCTCCAACCCTTGCCAGTCCAGAAAATAACGCTACTGCCGATCTGCTGCGTAGCGCCCGTATATGGGAAGCCAAGGATCGCCCTGATCTGGCGCGCGTCATGCTGGAAAAATTACTGGCGATCGAAAGTAATCCGGAAGTGCTCTTTATGCTGGGAAGCATTGAACTACGCACAGGAAATATAAAGCTTGCCGGTGAATATTTGCGTCGCTTGGAACAGCGTTATCCTCACCACTCCAATACCCTTGGCCTGCGCAGCCTGTATCGAGTTAACACCACGGAAAGGCAAGCTCTGGCAAGCGCACGGCTGATGGCCAGAGCCGGCAACACCAAGGAAGCTGCCAGAATCATGCGCCAGCTGTTTCCGGAAGCCCCTCCCCCAGGCGAACTCGGACTCGAGTATTACCAACTCGTGAGTAACACTGCCAAAGATCAGCAAGCGGCAGAATCCGCCCTCGCCAAGCTCTACCATGAAACAGGAGAGGCACGTTATCGCCTAGCCTGGCTTAAGCTGCAGAGCAATCAGGGCAGCAAGCCGAAAATTCTGCAGGGTTATGAATCCTTGGCTGCTGCGCCCGACGTTAACCGGCAAAAACTGCGCGAATATTGGTGGGCTGCCATAAACCGTCTCGCGGCAGAACCATCAACCTTACCTTGGGTCAGCCGCTATCTGAAAGAATTTCCAAGTGACCAGAATGCCATCGAGTATCTGGCAGAACTACAGCAATTACATGAACAAGCGATACGCATCGCTAACGACCCTGCAGTGCGTGCCCGCCAGACTGGAATCGCTTTTCTTGAACACGGGCAGCTGGAAGATGCCCAGCGTGAGTTGCAAAAATCGCTATCAAAACGCCCCAATGATCCCAAAGTACTCGGTAGCATCGGCTTGCTTCACTTACGCCAAGGGCATCACGAAGCAGCTAATAGCTGGTTTCAGCGTGCTACAAGGGCTGAACCGGGCAGCAACAAATGGCAAGGCCTGATCCGAACTGCAAATTTCTGGGGGCAAATGAAACGGGCCGATGAGTTACTCGAAGCCGGAAAGCTGGCTGAAGCGCAAGAGTTTGCACAGCAAGCGCTGAAAATTGAGCCGAATAATGCCGATGGGCTCGCCCTAATGGGCAATATTCTCGCCCGAGGCCAGAATCTGGCTAGTGCCGAAACCTTCTACCGTAATGCACTCAAACGGGATGCGGGCAACGCTTCGGCTATGCGCGGCCTACTTGCGCTTCTCTCCCGCAACGAACGGCGCGATGAAGCCCAAGCATTGATCGCCGAATTTCGCCGGAAAAATCCGAAAGAAGCCAACCGATTCAATGAAACTCAAGCCAGCCTGCTACGGAATGAAGCAGAGACGTTCATCAGCGCTCATCGTCCCAGCCACGCCCTCCTAGCATTGGAAACAGCTGTTCTACTCGCCCCTCGAGATGCCTGGATTCGCTATGACTTGGCAAGCCTGTATGAAAGCCTTGGCTTGCAGACTCTCAGTCGACGAGTAATGGCGGAAGGCGCCGCGCTAACCCCGGACGACTCGAGCATGAACTATGCTTATGCTTTGGTGCTGACTGCTCAGGATCGGGAAATAGGAGCGCTCCAGCGTTTGGCCCGCATTCCTCTATCGGCACGTTCCGGCGCCATGAAAGAACTGGAAACGCGCACTTGGATAAAATTACGCATCCGTCAGGCTGTAAAGCTTCAAGCTGACGGCAGGAGGGACGAAGCAATCCAGATGCTGTTCCTTGCCGAACGACATGCTGCAGACAAACCGAATGCAATCGAACAAGTATCGGAAGGCTGGTTTAGCCTCGACCAACCGGCTCGCGGCCTCGCCCTGATGAAGCGACATCTGTTTGACGCGAAAACTGCACCGACCGACAACCAGCTCTATTACGCCTCGTTGCTCAACCGGGCCAAACAGGATGACACGCTGAGCGCTTTCCTGCCCGAACTACAGCAACGGCCCGACTGGAATGACGGACAAAGAGAGACAATTCTGACGATCGAAACTGACCTTGCTGCCAGGCAAATCGAGCATCTGCTGCAGCGTGGAGAAGAAGCTCAGGCTCATACCCTTGCCGCCCGGGTTCCTTTATTAGGCCGAGCTGGCGAGATTTCCACCCTGAAAGCCCAAGCTCGCCTGCTGCTGGAGGCTCATGACTCAAAAGCCGCCCTAGTGATTTTGCAGTCTATACTGAGCAAACAGCCGAACGACTTGGAGTCACGTCTAAACCTCGCTCAGGCCTACGCTCAGGCAGGAGAAAAGCAAGCTGCTCAGGAGACGATCGATCAGCTACTGCCGCATGTGCTTGAGAATAATGTGGATACCAGATTGTCCATTATCCGGCTGGAAGCTCGACTTGGAAATATTGCTCGAGCTAGAAAAATTGTTGCAAAACTGCTCAACAGCAACCCCGGCAATCCAGATATTCTGATCCAAGCTGGCCGCATCGAACGTAGTGACCGACAGTACTATGCTGCTTTGGCCTATTTCCGCCAAGCACTGGCTCTGGAGATGCCCGCGCCGGGCGTGACAACGACCACTGCGACGACCGCTAACTCAGTGCCTCTCCTCGATCTAGATCATGAGCGCCCGCTGATCGGCCCGGCGCTGCAACAAGACTACCTTCCAGGATCCCCAGATGCAGGTGAGAGTGCAGGTATAGCAGACAAACCTAAATCCGTATCGGAATCCAACTTGCATGGCCTGCCCATAATCAAAGACATCACAAACTTGAGCACTGACATCACCCGCATCTCCTCTATACCAGAGCTAGAGAAAGCAGCTTCATTTCGCCGACCTACCAGAGCAGAGGAGGAAATTTTCCGCATTGAGGCCAGGCGAGATCCCCGCATTGAAATAGGGTTCGAAAAGCTCGACAGGAAATCCTCAAGTGGCACATCCACCTATCGCGGAACCGAGACGCCAATGGTCGGATGGTGGCCGGTAGGCTATGACGGGCACGGTTTTGTCCATGTGGATCGGGTCAGTGTCGATGCTGGTGAGCTCGCCGCAAGCGACGCACCTCTTTTTGGCAAGTTGGGAGTGAAGCCATCCCTACTCCCGCCTCCATTTGCACAAAAGGTAGATGGCACCTCGGTAGGCGTGGGTTATGAGGGTGATAATTTGCGCTGGGATTTGGGCGTGGTCGGTATCGGATTTCCAGTCCAGAATACGGTCGGTGGCATCCGCAAAAGCTGGGAAACAGACAAGTTGGACTACGCTCTGGAAATCTTCCGTCGAGCGCAAACTAATAGCCTGCTTTCCTATGCCGGTGCGCGAGACCCTGCTACAGGTGAAATCTGGGGGGGGGTGGTCTATACCGGGGTTGGAGGTCGAATCTCCCACACTTTTGATCAGTTCAATACCTTCGCCAGCGCCGAATATGGCGTATTACGGGGCAAGAATGTACTCGATAACAATCGTCTCGCTGTGCGTACCGGCATGGACAAGGATGTGCTGCGCCGGGAACAAATGTGGGTCAATCTGGGGTTGACTCTGACCCACTGGCGCTACAAGGAAAACGAATCCTTCTACACTTTTGGTCATGGCGGTTACTACAGCCCGCAAAACTACACTTCGCTGAACCTGCCAGTGGAGTGGGCAGGCCGTAACGGGAAACTTTCCTATTTAGTGCGAGGTTCAGCCTCTTACTCCAAGACCAATGAGAAGAGTATGGCTTTTTACCCTACAGACAGCGCTCTGCAAAACGCTGCGGTCAGTATTGGCAATGGCGTCGACTCCGGTATCTACACTGGTGGGCCCGGCGGCGGAAAAGGCTATTCCCTGCGGCTGGCATCTGAATATCTGCTTACGCCTAACCTAGCTATTGGTGGTCACTACAGCATGGATCGCACAGCTTTCTATACACCAAACTTAACTTTCGTATACTTACGCTACCTGTTTCAGGCTCATTCCGAGCCAGTGCGCTTCCCGCCGACAGGGGTCAAGCCTTACTCCCGTTTCTGATCACGGTCCAGACTGATAGTCGACCCAGGTACCCTCCGAGCGTATCAGGTAACCGTTTCCACGTCCCATTACAACGACATCTTCGTTTTCGCTCACAAAAGGTGTGCCCGGCAGATTTTGTACCCGATCCGCCAAAGGTTTTCCGCCAGTCTCAACAAAGGGGCTATCCACGATAAAGTCGGCAAGAAGTGTACTAATCGCAAAATAACTAACCGGCTTGTCCACCTGTAAAGGTTGACGTGACGCATCTCCATACTTACCCTTAAAGCCTACCAATTTGATGGCGGCAGGCACCAGGGTAATCTTGGGATTAGGAATTTCACGCATACCGGATATCTGTACCTTGTCTCCTCGCAAGGCAGCACCGTGTTCTGGCACCAGAATCACTACCACCGGCCTCCCTCTCTCTTCGAGAAAGGAGATAAAGCGATCAAAATCCGACATCAATTTATCTAGACGCGGCTTGAAAGTTTCCAGACTAGAACGCGATTTAGCACCAGGAATACGGTTTCCGTCATGCAAGGTAGTGGTGTTGTAGTACAAAGCTCTTGGCCGGGCAGATGGCTCCTGACGCTTCCACCATTCTGAAAGTAGCGCGAAATCCTCGTATATAGGTGTATCGTCAAAACTTCGCATAGTTATGGGCGCAAAGCGATTGTCATCCAGCTTTACCCCGATACCTGATGATCCTTGTACCAGACTAGCAAACTGGTCATAGTGTCCGTCATGATTGAGCAGGCCACGTACTTCGAAGCCAGAAGTTTCAAAGTTGCGGAACAGATTACACTGGGAAGCATCTGCTTCGTATAACTTGCGATGCGGAAGTTGTCCGCAATTACTGCGAAACAGGCGTAAAGTACCGGGACCGCTGTAACTGGCTGCTGTATTGAAATGGCGGAACACAACATCAAAATGATTTAACAAAGTAGCGTTGCTAGCGCCCACGTAGTCCATGTCATCCCATGAAAGAGAACAGACATGCAGAAACACCACATCAAAGGGCGTGGAAGAGCCTGCAATGGATGGGAAGTCCACCCTCTTGCCCTGTTCGGTGGTGTAAAAGGCTTCCAACTGCGCCGTTGGCTCCTGCTTATCCGGCGAAATCGTGGTGCTCCCATCCATTAACACTGGGCGGGGAGAAACAATCCGGACGGCACTGTCACCCTGCATGCTAGCGAAGGGCACACTCAGGATGCCAAGGAATGCCAGAGTGGCAAAACGCAGGCGGTGTCGCAACAACAGATAAACCACCAGCAAAAGCCCCAGAGCAGCAAGCATCCAGAGATTCACAAAGCGGCCCAGGAGTTCCAGCAGGTATTCATTGCCGAAGCCTGCCAGAGCTTCCTTCTGGGAAAAAACGCGCGATATCGGCGGTAGCCAGGAATCATAATAAAGCAGGGCCAAGCCCACTGGCATCGCCAACACCATGCGTACCAGTCGATGCCGGGTAGATGCCAGAGGCAACGCCAGCGTCATGGCGAAGGCCAAATTATGTAGCCAGTGAAAACCGATAAACCCGCTGTAAAACAGGCCCAGCTTGGCAATAAAATAAAGACTCCAGTAACCCATAAGTGCTATCGACCCCCGAAATTTAGCTGCCTGCATCCATCAAATCATTTGTTTCCCAAGCCAACCCCTCACCAACTGACGCTGCCTCACCAAACCCTTGCCTAGGTTACGCCACAAACTTCGGTAACCTTTGAATCCGAAGATGGCGATTTCTTTCAGGCTCTGCAGCGGGCGATCCGCACCCTGCTTGTCCGACCAGTTGCTCCATGCATCTACCCGGGCAAAAGTACACTGCACAAGATTTGCTTCCTGTTCTATGCTCAGATTGTCGAACTGAACTCCAAGTTTATTGCCCTGATTGGCAATTACCCTTGCAGGAAAGGCAAACTCCACCTCGCCCTGCCAAAGTGAAACCCAAACCCGTTCTTTCACCGGCAGCTCTAACTCCCGGTCGAGAATCAATCCAAGGCCAGTCATGGAATAGTCTTCGGTGTGACACATCTTGGTGCTTCCATCCTTAAAGTGCAATGCCACCAGTAAGTTGGCAGATACTCGGTGGGATATTCGCACCTGTCTGGCTTCAGTGGCGACACCAATAGCTGCACCCAGTATCAGAAGGTTGTAGATTGTCCAGATTAAATTGAGCAACACTGTTCCTATCTCAAAAGTATTCCAGAAAAAAAGCCGCCCCAGACCGATGGACAACCCGACAATATTAAGCGTAGCTAGTAGGATATACGGTTTGGAAATGGTCCAGTCGAAGAAAGAATGCTCGATCAACCCCCCTTTGGCCGTGACATTGAATTTTCCGGCTCCCGGATTGAAGAGCGCGACGGCTGTGGGCAAGACAATGTACCAAGCCAAAACCGATTCATATACTTCAGCCCAGAACGAATGCCGATGCGGTCCCTGAATGTGTGCATTGGCCAGGTTGGCCTGTAGCATGTGGGGCAGAACGTAGAGGGCGAGCATGGCAGCCGCCGCGCTGATGATGTGGACTTCAAAATAAAGATAGGTCAAAGGGGCAGTGAGAAAAATAAGGCGCGGAATGCCATAAAAGAAATGCAGCATTGCGTTGCTGTAACAAATGCGCTGAAAAAAACTCAGCCCCTTGCCCAAAAATGGATTATCGATTCTAAAAATCTGCGCCATGCCTCGTGCCCAGCGGATGCGCTGCCCGATGTGGTTAGAGAGGCTTTCGGTAGCCAGCCCTGCTGCCAGGGGGATATTAATATAGGCGGTGGTGTAACCGAGCCGATGGAGTTTCAGGGCGGTGTGAGCATCTTCGGTCACCGTTTCCACAGCAACCCCTCCCACCTCTTCGAGTGGCCCCCGACGCAATACCGCACAAGAACCACAGAAAAAGGAGGCATTCCAGAAATCGTTGCCGTCCTGGATCAAGCCATAGAACAATGCACCTTCGTTGGGGATACGGCGGAATGTGCCGAGGTTACGCTCAAAAGTGTCAGGGGAAAAGAAGTGATGGGGTGTCTGTAGCATGGCGCAACGCTTGTCCTTGAAAAACCAGCCCATAGTCGACTGCAGAAAGGAGCTGGTAGGCAGGTGGTCGCAATCAAAAATGGCCACGTACTCACCATGGGTCAACTTAAGTGCATGATTCAGATTTCCCGCTTTGGCATGAACGTTGTCGGGCCGAATTATGTAGCCCACCCCGGCTTCCTTGGCAAAGCGGCGGAATTCATCCCGTCGCCCATCGTCGAGAATATAAATATTAAGCTTGTCACTGGGCCAGTCCACCCCCTTGGCAGCAAGAACTGTCGGCTTCACCACCTTGAGCGGCTCGTTGTAGGTGGGAATGAACACATCTACACTGGGCCACAGGGAGGTGTCCGCTGGTAGGCTCAAGGTATGCCGCTTGAGGGGCCAGGCATTCTGAATATAGCCGAGCAAAAGAACTAGCCAGGTATATATCTCCGCAAGGAGCAAACCAATGGCAAGAAAGGTTTCCCAGCCGAAATCCAGCGGGATGGTCTGGGTAAATCGCCACCAGCCGTAACGACATGACGCCAGCACTGAAAGTGCCATTAATATCAGAGCTGGCAGATTACCGGGTATGCGCCGCACGAATAGTGCAGTTCCCCACAAGCAAACAAGGAATAGGAGCTGTCCAAACCAGGAAAAAGGAGTGGTGACCACCAGCCAGAAAAAAAATGTTGAAGTTAAAACCAGCAACCAGAGTAGCAAAGGCTTGCGAAAAAAAGGTGTCGACAGCCAGCCCTCCAGGCGGCGACCAACTGCCTTATGGTCCACTGCAGGTAGGAATGAGAGTAGCCGTTGCAAAAACCAGCTCAGGGCTCGAACTCCTGCCAGTACACTCATCACCACAATGGAAAACAGCAGGCCAATAGTACGAACCAACAAGGCTGGAAAAATATTCCAGGAAGAGGATTCAGTGCGCGCGGCGCGGCCAGGAGGAAAAATAAATAAATAGTGCATCCACTGCCAGACGCTACGCTTGTCAACCACTCCCAGTTCCGCAGCCAGCCATCCCAGCGGATCAGGGCACGAACTAACCTCCAGACGGGCCGATTCAGCTAACTCATCGGCCTTCGGCAACCAGAATAGTCGCTTTAGCCACAGGCTTGCTTGGTCCGGCCGACACACACCTAAATGACGAGCGGCCCAGAGTAGAAAATGACGCATCAAACTTGCGCCTTTCCATCGAGGCTGTTTGCAGGCCGAGACAGCAGCCAATTGAGCAAGCCGTTCAAATCATGGGCGACCAAGGAGTCTGGGCTTAAGCTCTGTAGGTTCGCTCGATTTGCGACTGCACGTGGAATCGCCTCATCCCGATGTACAGGATAAGGTGATAGCCGCGACTGTAAAGACAACCGGAATCGTGCCAATATATCGCTTTGAAGCGCTCGGGTACTATCCAGACTGTTCATCACATAGATGGGTTGACACTCGGGAGCATACCGGGCCAGCGCTGCTTCCAACGCTGGCAGCAGCGTCAGGGAGCGAGCATCCGGCGCCAGTACAGCAAGTACCAAGTCTGCTGCAACCATGGCTTGGCGTGCATAGGGAGAAGGCAGGCGGGACGTATCCATTAGTAGAACAGCTTCTGGCGGATAATCAATCTGAGCAATACATTTCTTGAGCCACTCAGGCTCTGAACGCAGATGTTGTTCAAACGTTACCAAGCTAGCTTCATTAGCCCGGCCAAATGGCAAACAAACTAATTCGTTTGAATTGATAAGTGCACTCTTGCCAAACTCTTTCCTTGTCAAGAAGTCGGGCAGCAGTCCGTTTAGACTAACTTCATCACTACCGAGTAGAGTGGACAATAGGTTTTGGGGATCGAGATCCAAGGCCAGGACGGCAATTTCGCGCTGGGCTAGCAAAGTAGCCAGGCTGGCCGTCAGGGTGGTTCGACCCACTCCGCCTGCGGCTGAAACAATGGCAATCTTGAACATAAGTCATTTCCCTGCACTAGGCACTCGTTCAGTGTGATTAGGCTTATAGGGCGCTATGCAACGCAGATGCCGACGCAAGAACAGGCGTCGTAGTAACTGGTACTTCAGTAAATAGTAGGCAAGCAAAGCCAACAGTACGCCTGAAAGTAGGGATAACATAAAGTTTTCAAGCATGATCACAGGATTTATTCAGGCAAAATGGAAAGCATGCCAGTCGTTGCATGTCGAGGCAAGGAAAAAGGTCGCAGGGTTCGTTGCTTGACCACGGGGCATGTCAACTTAAGCTTAGTGAGCTCAGACGATAAAGGTGGTGGGAGCTGCACTGCTTCCTCCCTCAAGTCAGTTGTTGCGATCGATTGCTCAACTTTGTTATTCAGAATCGGCAAATCGACTTGCAGCATCGCCGTGTAGTCTGACATAGGCGAGCTTTCGTTGTCTCGCCGCAGCTGACTCACGGCTTCCCAGATCAGCTCTGACGTCGGTTCAATAATATGGGAAGAAAACAGCTCCGTCACAGGCACGGAAAAAAGCCGATCGAGCGTCGAACTAACATCCGGCTCCCGGCAAGCGAACAAAAACAAATAAATACTATTCTGGTCGGCAGTAAAGATATCGCCAAATCTTCGTGCCTGACAGGCTTGGAGAGCATCCAGTTGCGCTACCCGGGAAAGAATTGGAAGACAGACCAGGCTGTGGCCCAGATGAATACGCTCGGAACGCCTGAGCATTGCCGCCACTTCGCTACAAAAGGTGGATGGCGATAGGTAACCGGCAATCCGGTTCGGCTCAGCGGCCTGCACAGCCAGAAGATATTCATTCTCAACCAGGCGACTGAAAATCTGGGCAGACGTGTCATTTATAACCTGCAATAAACGAGAGAATGGTATTTCCTTGTGTACCATCAAGCTGACCCCCAAACGCAGGAGCACCAACTCGTTGTTGTAACGGAGTTTATTGTGACCTCTCGCACGATAATTTTCAGGGAACGGGGATAGGACAGGCGCATGCGATGAACGAATCGCGATAGTGCTTCAAACTCTTGGTCACCATCCGCGTGTAACAGGATGGTAGCGGCCACCGCATTATTACAGACCAGCTTCCATGTCAGACAGATTATTTACGACAACCCATTCTGCGGGGACTCCCCTTACTCCAGCTACAGTAGCGGCTGTCGCTATGACTCGCCCCTGATCAGGTGCATGAAGAATCACCCGCCTCTCAGCATCCATTTCAGATCCATCTGAATGCAAAAACTTATCCTCTGCAGACAATTTCAGGCCGAATTGTCGATGAACAGTCTTATTCTGCCCTGCCCACCGCTCAAATGTTAACAAACCACCACCACAATCAGCATCCAGCACAGCAAGGTTAGGCACCAGTTCCGGCAAAATTTGCAGTAATGAAAATAAACCATGAGCTCCGTTAATATCCTCGATAATCAGGAGAATGGGAGCATGATGACTTGCAGCCCATGCCTTCCAAGCTTGCCACTGTTTGACAAGTAGGTCATGGTTCTTCCAATCGAAGATCGCCTGACCCTCTTGAACCAGGACTGCGCATTGTTCTGTCACGCCACAGGCATTGATCTCGTCAAAGAAGCGATTAGCGCCCAGTCGCCCCATAGTCTCTGCACAATCATCGGCAATACGAAAAAAAACAGGTGCTCTGCGGCTATATTCATCGAGGTTATCAAGGCTGCGGGAGCACTGGTCCATAAACCTCTGGCCTGAATCTCCCGATGCCAGTATGGCCAGCGGTCCTATTTGACTGAAATTTCGTGCCGACGAGAGTGCGCAACACTGCCCTAGCGCCTCGCCTCGCACCATCAGCACACTTGCCACGCCGGCGCCACACAGGCCAACATCAGCAGGCAGACCAAGCACTCCCAGATGCTTTTGATTGATCGTGGCCTCCACCAGAGTATTGTCTTTGCGCAATAAGCGCATGATCGAAGACACGAATCGCCCAAGCATATTTACCTTTACCCCAGAGGCCATAGAATTATGATCCACGTCAAAATGGCGTCCCATAGTGCCAACAAAACGGCAGCACAACCCAATTTATTTGCTTTGTTGGCCAATAAATGAATATTCAGGGATATCCGATCAACGGTGGCCTCAATGCCCGAGCTGATCATTTCCACCATTAGCGCCAGCATGACTCTAGTCACCAGCAACACCCGTTGAGTCACATCGACTGGCACCATGAAGGCCACCTGCACAAGAATGATGGCGAAAATGACTTGCGGCCTCACCTTGCCACGTTACGAGTAATCCAGTCAGGGAACAGCCCAAGGTATTCACCAGCCGTTGTAATCTGGTAAATTGGTAGGGGTTCACATTTGTCATATTTACGAATTTCACACTGTGGATTCAATTTAGAAGTAAATCACTGAATAGTGGTTTAGTCTAATGCATCGTTTTTCAGATGAATCCCGCCAAGTTTCAGTTTTTCACGTTTCTTCCAGGACACCATCAAATTTTCGATCTAATTTAAGAGCACGTACGTTCTACTGGCTGCATTTGGCACCTGTCCAACTTTCTACGGTTCTACCCTACTATGACCCCAGAACATTATACTTACGCATAACACATGCATTTAACTCATCAGACACCATTTTATCGGCCAATTTAATCAATGCTTGAGGTAGGCTGCATTTTCGGACACACCCTGATTTACGCTTACCTGCCGATTCATTATTGCCGGGCCAGATTCCCACCCTGGAGGAAAGTCGATCGGCACTGCCGAAGGCGTTAATGTCTGCGTCGATTTCCAGCAGCATAGGGGCGCCGACCAGATCGACGCTGGGCAGAGTTTGCAGCAAAGTCAGTTAATGTCTCGTCGTTCAGTTCATCAAGCAACCGTGCATCCAAGCGATCATTGCGCGCTTGGATTTCCTCAATGTGACGCACGATTTCGTCGAGGACAAAATAATGGTTGGCGGTCGGCTCGCCTTGTAGTGCAACAAACAGCCTCACAGGTCGCATCGAGTCGCCGACTGGCGAGATGGCCTTGACACTGGTGCATATCAGTGTAAAGGCCGTTGTGCATCTCCAATGACGGTCTTGCGACCAGGCACATTTTTGACGTGCCGACTGCCCCCAGTGCACACATACCGGCCGTCTCCAGTACCGCATACGGGCTATGCCAGAAAATTCTAGTGCTTTCCATCACGAGCTGATCCGGCTTGAACGATGACGCCGACGCCGCAAGTTCACGTTAACCTTGCTTGAATGCGCCAAATTGGCGCTGTTCAACACGCGTTGTTTCATTGGGTTCCTGGATAATGACACTGGACGTAATTTGCGCCTGATGCACATTCAGACCGATACCCACGTTGCTACAATGCTGTCAGTTCCATTGCCGCCCTTTAGATTTACACTCCAATGCGGAAGGTGGCGAATGCCAGAATTAAAAGTGCATGAAGTCGATAACTTGCCAATGGCCTGTTTAACGTGCGCTCTCTATAGAAACAATCCGGGGTTCGAGTCAGTTCGCGAGCCACGTTAGATTTCTGGGGGCACCATGAATTGCACGACCTCTATCCGCCACCTATCAACAGATAGTGTCTTTCATCATCAAGGGTGGCTGAGATTGATTGGCTGAAAAATGCATTGCTCGATACGGCGTGCGCAAATCGGTTGTGAGAGAGTTGCCATAGCATTTGCGGGGGCAAAAATGCCTCAGCTTTCTATCTGAAACGGCACAAACATCGAACGGAATTCATCTTTTTTTTAAAACGGTTGGTCATCTCGACTTTTTTGGCTGATGGCTCGAAGAAAAATTAAGGCAGCACAAATTGCTAAGCTTACATAAAACTATTTACACCCTCTGGTTAACTGGTACTATACGCAAGTCAAGTCAACCTTGATCCTATATAACTATCCTTTCAACTTCATATTTAGGAGCTTTTCATGAAAAAGAGTCTTATAAATATCACAATTATGTCCTGTTTTGCATTGGGTGCTTCCTTGGCGTATGCTGATAACATGACTGGTATTACTGCCTCAGGTATATATTCCAACACTGGGATATCCTATGGCCCATCCGGTGGCAGAGGACAACAGTTTGCAGGCGCGGATGGCCGGGTTCAGTCTAGTCAAACCGGATTTGAGATTCAAACCCAGCCGCCTGCACATTACCATTACTCTCATGTTGCCAATCAAACCAACATTGTTCAGTCTGGACCTAATGGACCGTTCAATCAATTGGGAAATCCAGGGATGAACTCACACGAGAGTTATCCCATGGGGAGGTAGTAAAATACGTTTAGTAGCAATGAATGATCATATCCTCTTAAAAATAAAGGTCGGCATAAAGCTGGCCTTTATTTTCCCTTCGCGTAATCGATAGGGTAAATTTTATTTTTTAAAGCATCGAGAACATAGAGGTGAGTATTTTTAGTCGCTGATAATCTTCATCGCACAGGCCGTATGCTCGGCACTGGATGACTTGTATCTTGTTGTTGAGTCCCTCGAAAAACAGAATGAAACTTCAATCTTTGGCTTGTAGTAGCCGCGATTCCATCCCAATAACGCTCAATAATGACGCTCAATCATCGCAGCAAATTCTCATAAGGTTTCGACCGTTGCCATTCTGAGTGTGGCCAGCTAATTTTCTGCCCTGATGTTCGCGATCAGTAATAATTGTTACGGCTAGTATTCAAGTAAAACGTCATTAAGTGTCAAGTCCCGCCTGTTTACAATCCCATCTCGTATGCGCGAGGGTCTGGTACTCTTTCATTTGTGCATCTCCTTCATCTTTTGGTCAGGACTCAGAGATTCACTCCGGCCGTCGCATAGCTCAACCCTTGGTGAGCCCCTCGGCAGGGCCTGGGGGTTTACCCTACTGAATTAAAATATATCACATACCAATGCTACCTATCACCTATGAAACCCTACTCAGAATCATGCGAACAAAACCAGGTTCCTATACTTGAGGTTTTACAAGAAATATTTGTCAATCAACAGAATGTACTGGAAATAGCGAGTGGAACCGGCCAGCATGCCGTCTATTTCGGCCGCGCGCTACCTCACCTGACCTGGCAGACCAGTGAGTTAGCGCAAAACCATGCTGGCATCCTAGCCTGGCTGAACGAGACTAAACTGCCCAATGTGTTTGCGCCTGTGGTCATCGACGTGAACGATAAGCAATGGCCTATCGAAATAGTAGATACTGTATTTAATGCCAACACGGTGCATATCATTTCTTGGCCGGAAGTAGAACGAATGTTTGCAGGCATAGCACGTATTTTAAGTGCGGGTGGCATTCTGTGCCTGTATGGACCCTTTAACTATGAGGGAAAGTTTACCTCTGAAAGCAATGCACGCTTCGATATGTGGCTAAAATCACGCGACAGGAACAGCGGCGTGCGGGATTTTGAAGCTATCAATCTGCTCGCCGAATCGCATGGCTTTTTTCTACTGAAGGATGTGACCATGCCCAACAACAATCGAACCCTGGTATGGCAACGCACCCCCAACACCCTTGCAGCACTATGAGCATAAAAATCATCGCATCCATAGCAGATATTCCCGAGACGCAATGGAACGCCCTCGCGGGAAATAATCCATTTCTTTCCTATGCCTTCTTACGGGCGCTACAGGAAAGTGGCTGCACAACCTCGCGTACTGGCTGGGAGGCGCAATATTTAACGATCTGGCAAGACAATCTTCTTGCTGGCGCCATGCCGATTTATCGCAAGTATCACTCTTACGGCGAATTTGTTTTTGATTGGTCTTGGGCCGAGGCTTATCAGCAACATGGGCTGAACTATTACCCAAAATTATTGTGTGCTATACCGTTTACGCCTATTACCGGGGCACGGCTTTTGGCGGCAACGCCCGAAGTACGCACACAGCTCATTCGTTCCGCTTTGCAAATGGCGCAGGAGTCAGGCGTATCCTCCCTGCATTGTCTATTCCCCGACGAAAACCAAGCATTAGAAATGCAACAGGAAGGAATGATGTTGCGTCGCGGGGTGCAGTTTCACTGGCAAAACCCTGGATATGCCGATTTCGATGCTTATCTGTCCAGCCTGCGTCAAGACAAACGCAAAAAAATCAAACATGAGCGACGCAAAGTAAAGGAAGCCAACATTTGCTTCGAGCGCATCCGCGGAGAAGAAATCTCTGACGCACAGTGGGATTTTTTCTTCCAGTGTTATACCCGTACCCATACTCAGTTCAACTCGCCGCCGTCATTGAATCTTAAATTCTTTAGATACATCGGAACGGCCATGCCTGAAAATATTCTGCTGATCATCGCCTCGCGCAACGGGGAACAGATTGCCAGCGCACTTAATTTATTCAACTGTGATGTTCTTTACGGACGCTCATGGGGTACACTGGAGTACCATTCTGGTCTGCACTTCGAAACATGCTACTACCAAGCAATTGAATTTTGCATCGAACATAAAATCGCCATCTTTGAAGGCGGTGCCCAAGGAGAGCATAAACTTGCCAGAGGATTTCTACCCATCACAACTTGGTCAGCGCATTGGCTGGCGCATCCACAATTCTCACAAGCAGTGGAAGATTTCTTAAAGCGTGAGACAGGAAATATCACCCAGTATGTGAATGAGCTAAGCGACAGCAATCCATTCAAACGCTAGCCGACTAGAAACAAAGTAGATTTATCCGGTTTTTGGTACTTAAACCCACATCTATTTATTTTTCCAAATCTAAGTCGCTGTAACGAACTTATCAGCTGCCTGTCACGCTAACATGGGCATCTTCCAACTTTAACTTTTGACTCTTCGACAGCACTTTCGTCCGGATCGTTTTTCCGCACTTTTTAGGCTAAGATAAATTGGACGTTATATGCCACAAGTTAGGATAGTTTAACTTCACGTCTCATGGAGATTCAATAACTTTATCAAACAATTTATCAAGGTTATGCTATAATAAATAATGGGTTAATCGACTTGTAATTTATATAAGTTAATTATTGGCCCCTTGCGAATTATAATCAATACGTGGCAAGCCCTTATTCCTTTCGAAGATAGCATTACTGAATGGAGGACGATTTGACATAGAACTGAAAGCGACTCGATAGTATGTTTGTCCTATTCAATACCGTTTTTTTGTTACCTTCCCGCGCAGAGGAAGAAGCCAAAATCCAAAAATAACATAGATAAAAATTCAGAATTATATTAAAGCTTTTCTTACTTCATCCGATGGTCAATCATTAGCATAGTTAAAGCTCAGTAGATTTATAATTGAATAATTGAATAATTGAATAATTGAATAATTGAAAGCTTAGCAACGAGATACGACTTCATCTAATCATCATGAAAGGTGTGAGATATGCGCCTATCAAACCTACTATCATCAAAATGATCGCAAATCTAAGGAAATTCAGATGAATACTCTACATACTAATACAATGAGATTGCTAGTTTTTTTTGCTATCGCACTGTCGATCTTAGCCCTCGGAGGTTGCGCTAACACCCCACGCATAACGCTTTCCCCATCAGACGAACCCCCCTCACACGACTATCTGATTGGCCCGGGTGACAGCATTAATATCATAGTCTGGCACAATCCAGAGGTCTCCATGTCAGTTCCAGTTCGCCCAGATGGCAAAATTACCACCCCTTTGGTAGAAGACCTGCCCGCCATGGGAAAGACGTCCACACATTTGGCTCGTGATATTGAGAAATCACTGGCTACATACATTCAAGATCCAATTGTAACGGTTATTGTGACTGGCTTTGTTGGACCATATACTGAGCAAATTCGTGTAATTGGTGAAGCTGGTAAACCCCAAGCTCTTCACTATAACAACGGCATGTCTCTATTGGATGTCATGATTACCGTAGGTGGAATCACAAAGTTTGCTGCAGGCAACAAGGCCAGCATTATTCGCAACATAAATGGGAAATCACAGCATATTGGCGTCCGCTTGGACGATCTAATTGAAGATGGCGACATTTCAGCCAATATACCAGTTCGCCCAGGGGATATTTTAGTAATACCTGAAAGTTTTTTTTGATTGATATTTTCTTTCTTAGATGTACGGATGTGATTTAAAAGATAAAGCGTCGTACAGCTAATCTGTCATATAGATTCCATAACAAAATGGCCACTCCGATATGTAATCACGGAGTACTGTTAACTTAAAAATTGATACCCACACCATTATGGAGAGCTTTACAAAATGGAGGAATTAATATCCCTGATACTTTCCTACTTAAAGGGCATATGGAAATACCGATGGTATGCGGTGGTTATTGCATGGATCGTTGTTTTGGCGGGAGGTTACAAGGTATATTCCTTGCCTAACAATTATCAAGCTTCTGCAAGAGTTTTTGTGGATACCAGAACTATCTTAAAGCCACTGCTGGCAGGTATGACAACGGTTCCCAGCATGGAACAACAAGTTTCAATCATGAGCCGTACTCTTATCAGCCGTCCAAACGTAGAGCGAGTTTTACGAATGGTAGATTTAGATATCAAGGCAACAGATGCAAAGGATCATGAGCGGCTCGTCACTGATATGATGGGTCAGATCAAGATCAACGGAAGTAATAGTGCAGACCTCTATGTTATTTCCTATAACCACCACAATCCTAAAGTTGCGAAAGACGTAGTTCAGTCCTTTCTAACCATCTTTGTTGAAGGCAGCTTCGGGAATCAGAAACAGGACTCCGAGAAAGCAATTAAATTTATCGAGGAACAAATCAAGAATTATGAGGATAAATTGGTCATCGCGGAAAAGGCTGTCACGGAGTTCCAAATAAAGAACCGTGGTCTATTGCCCCGGGACGGTGATTATGGCTCCCAAATGCAAGCAGTTTCTGATAGCCTGAACGAAGCGAAATTGGGGTTACGTGAAGCAGAACAAGCGCGCAACGCCATCAAAAATCAAATTGAAGATGGCGCACCTCCTGATGACCTGACGACAGGACAAGCTCTATCAACCATAGTTAACCCTGAAATTGACGCTCGGATCAAAGCGTTAAATAATGACATGGATGCCTTGCGTCAGCGCTTCACGGACCGCCATCCAGATGTTATTTCAATCAAGCGCCTGATTGCAAAACTTGAAGCGCGCAAGCTGGAGGAGGCTAAACATACAAAGCCCGTCATCGAGCGAGATCGAGGTAAAGGTTATAGCCCAATGCTGCAACAACTTAATGTTTCCTTATCAGAAGCAGAAGCCAGAGTCGCCGCGATGAAAGCTCGAGTGGAAGAATACTCTTCTCGTAGCGCTCAATTAAAAGCCCTGACGATTGCGAAGCCACAAGTAGCAGAACAGTTTGCTCAACTCAACCGTGATTATAATATTAACAAATCAAATTATGAAAGCCTCGTAGGGCGCAGAGAGTCTGCAAAACTGTCAGGGGAATTGAGTGCCACTTCAGATATGCTGACATTCAAGGTCATAGATCCACCTACGGTTCCACTTGTTCCCTCAGGACCGAACCGGTTAATGTTGTTCAGCATGGTTTTTCTTGGTGCCGTGCTAGGCGGGATAGGGAGTGCGCTCTTAATGAGCCAAATTAGACCTACTTTTTTGAGTCAGAATAGCCTACGGGAATCAATAGGCTTGCCGATCCTGGGTACCGTGACCATGAATTGGACTGACCATGAAAAAACAAAGCGGAAAAGGAGTCTATATGCTTTCGGGCTTGCTATTACTCTACTGGTTGCCTTGTATAGCGTGGTAATGTTAATTTTGTTCCTTAAATTATAATATTGAGAGCATCTCTTAAAAATTTAAAACAACAATTATGGCCAAGCTAATTAGGAACAAAGATTTATTTAATTAAAAAGACTAAACCGAAGTTCAAATTAAGCAGCCAGACCGAATACTGTTGGGAGATCATGTGAGCATTATTGAAAAAGCAGCAAATAGATTTGAGCAGAATAAAGGTGAGATAACACCCCCACCAAAGATAAAGTCTGAAAGCCCCAGTGAACAAAATTCAAAAATAATTAATAAACACAATGCCCGTAATTCAGACATCCACACAATTGCGCAAGTCGAAATAAATCTTGCTAAATTGCATCAATTGGGCATGATCACACCGGACCAAGGGAAAACTTTAGCCGCTCAGGAGTTTAGAGGGATAAAACGCTCATTGATCCAAAATGCTTTCATAAAAGGGGCCGGGGCGATACACCACGGAAATTTGATTATGGTAACCAGTGCGTTACCTAAAGAAGGGAAAACGTTCTGCGCCATTAATTTGGCCATGAGCATCGCGACAGAAATGGATCACACGGTTCTGCTAATAGATGCGGACGTAGCGCGGCCATCGGTTCTCCGCACATTAGGATTAAAGTCAGCTGTCGGTTTAATGGATATGCTGCTCGACGAAAAACTCGATTTAGCAGAAGCCATGATTAAAACTAACGTTGATACTCTCAGAATTCTACCCGCTGGAACAAGTCACAGACACGCAACTGAACTGTTGGCAAGCCAAGCCATGAGCAGCTTGTTAAATGAAATTGCAAACCGATACCCAGACCGCATTGTTATATTTGATTCCCCGCCCTTGCTCCCCACAACTGAGGCACGTGTTCTGGCAAGTCAGATGGGGCAGATTGTCATGGTGATAGAAGCTGAAACCACAACCCAGCATGCTGTCAAAGAGGCACTACGTCAGATCGACACAAACCCTCACATTAGCTTAATCTACAATAAGTCGAAGGCATTCGCCGGCGGAACCAATTATGGTTACGGCTACTATGACTAAAGTAACTGGGAGTAATGGATTTTGCAAAATTTTCCAGACGATAGTCCAGACAATTACCCCTATCTTACTAATATGTCCTGCCTACTCCACTGCTGCTGACTGGAAAATAACACCCCGCCTAAGTCTATTAGAAACTTATACCGACAATGTGACTCTGGCTTCACGAGGAAATGAGAAAAGCGATTTCATCACTCAAATTAATCCTGGAGTGTCATTGACTGGAAACGGGGCACGCTTGAAAGTCAATGCCAACTACACAATGCAAAATCTTTTTTATGCAAATGAGAGCAGTCCAAGTAGGACTGTTCATCAGCTAAGCTCGGGAGCAAACGCAACACTAATTAAAAATTTTTTTTTCCTTGATAGCACCGCCAACATCAGTCAGCAAAATATTTCTCTCCTTGGCCCACTGACAACCAATAATGAAAATATCACAAACAACCGAACCACTGTAAAAACCTATAGCATTAGCCCTTATATACGTCACAATTTCTCCGATTTTGCTTCATCGCAAGCGCGCTACACACATAATGCAGTATACACAGGCGTAGAGGGACAATCTGGGAGCCAATCGGATAGGATCCTGTTCAGCCTTACTAGCGGCTCTGCTTTCAGAACACTAGGCTGGGGTTTAAATTATAATAGACAAAAAATTGGCGGTTTAGGCACATCTGGAGTAAACGAACAATATACGGGCAATCTTCGTTATCGGGTTTCATCAAAATTCAGCCTGACTGGAACAAGTGGATACCAGAAATTCAGCTATATATCAACAACTGGAAAATCGGCAGGCTCTTCCTGGACAGCTGGATTGGTCTGGACGCCAACTCAAAGGACTAATATCACTGCCAATACTGGACAATCTTTTTTCGGCACCACCTACACACTCAGCGCCAGCCATCGCACTCGCAGATCAACTTGGAGCCTGAACTACAATCAGAGTATCACCACAACCCGCGATCAATTTCTGATTCCCGCCACGGTTGATACGGCAGGCTTCCTGAACCAGCTTTGGACATCCAACATTCCCGACCCCATATTACGCCAGCAAACAGTAGATGCCTTCATCCAAGATAATGGATTATCAGCCTCCATTTTTGATCCAATCAACCTCCTCACAAATCGTTTTTTTCTGCAAAAACGTTTGCAGGCAACCGTTGCTTTAAGTGGCGCGAGAAATACACTTGTATTGAGCACATTCCACACGTTGCGTGAAGCACAAACATCAAGCGTTGCAGATAGTGTTTTGTTTGGGACGAGCAACTCCACATTGAACAACGATACCAAACAAATTGGCGGTAGTGCACTTTGGAACTGGCAAATTGGATCACGAACCACCGCCAATATCGGCGCCGTGTACACTAAAGCCAGAACACTTGACACAGACATAACGAACGATACCAAAACATTCAATGCCGGGCTGACAAGACTAATACAGCCCAAGCTTAATGGCGCACTTAAGTTTCGACATGTTGAGCGAAGCTCTAACCTAATTGGCGGTGACTCTCGCGAGAATGCCCTCATCGCCTCTCTGACAATGAGTTTCTAGCTGGAGCAACCAAATAAATGTATCAATCTTACTACGGACTAAGTGCCAAGCCCTTTCAACTAAAGCCTGACCCACAGTTCTTTTTTGGCAGCAGCGGTCATAAGCGCGCCATGGCCTACTTGGAATATGGCCTGTCTCAAGGAGAAGGCTTCATCGTCATAACCGGTGAAGTCGGCGCAGGCAAAACCACCTTGGTGCGCGGTCTTTTCCGCAAGCTTGAATCGGAAAAAATTCTAGCCGCACAAATAGTCAACACCAACCTTAATGCAGATGACACATTAAGAATGGTAGTCGCAGCGTTCGGACTACCAAACGAAGACGGCGCCAAAGCCAGCCTGCTGACCAGACTTGAGCAGTTTCTTCGGCAATGTGATCAAAACGGAAAGCGCGCACTGTTGATAGTGGACGAAGCACAGAATCTTTCACCCCAAGCAGTGGAAGAATTAAGAATGCTGTCCAATTTTCAAACTGCTGACAGATCATTGCTGCAGATCTTCCTGCTAGGACAGCCTGAATTCAGGAAAACCCTTCTTAGTCGTGACATGCAACAATTGCAGCAGAGGGTAATTGCGACCTACCACTTGGGGCCATTAGACGCTTTGGAAACAAGAGACTACATCGAACATCGACTGCATACCGTTGGCTGGAATGGAGATCCTTCTTTGAGCGAAGATGCTTTCTTAGAAATCTACAATTTTACTGGGGGTATCCCACGCAAAATAAATACTCTTTGCGATCGCCTTTTTTTAATGGGTTATCTTGAGGAACGTCATAATTTCGGAAGTTCTGATGTAACTGAAGTAATAGGTGATATTCAACAGGAATTTTCTCTCCCTATATCGGAGGCCGCAGCACAGAATTTATCTGATATCCCACAATCGAGTCATAAAGAGGATGCTCAGGGGAGCTTAGAAAGCATGGACGAGAGGCTTTTCAAAATGGAAAACTCAGTTATCTCCGTGTTGGATCTGGTGAAACGAATTCTTTCTCGCTCTAATTCAAATAGCAATGACCTTACCAAATAATTAACCACATAAACATTATGTTTGTGCAATGAAGAGCGGATTTACTTGAGTGTGCAAATTGCGAATGAGCTTGAGGTAAATAAATTAGTCCGCACAAGATACTGCAGTACACAATCCAATATTAACGACGGGTGACAACATCACTTGCAATACCAGAAGTCACACTGCAATACGATATACAGATTAGCGGTATCGGGCCAAGGTTGAAAATCGTCCGAAGACCACTCCAAACTTGTCCAGCAAGCATAGCAAAGGGTGTAACAAGGTGCCGCACCCATCACAAATTATTTTTAAAAATCATATTATTATAGATAACAGATAATGCAAATCATTAAACCACCCGCCCCTGCACCTTATAGCATTTTATGTGTTGTAGGCGCGCGTCCTAATTTCATGAAAATGGCTCCTATTATGGCGGCCTTTGCCGCTCTTGGGCCAGAACTCGATGTATGCTTGGTTCACACCGGCCAGCATTATGACGTTGCCATGAACCATCAATATTTCGAAGCGCTCGGCATACCACAGCCCGATATTAATTTGGATGTTGGTTCTGGAAGCCACACAACACAAACCGCCAATGTGATGCTCCGCTTCGAGGCAGTTCTGGACACAAAGCAACCTTCTGCAGTGCTAGTAGTCGGTGATGTAAATTCCACTCTAGCCTGTGCGCTCGTGGCTGTAAAAAAAGGGGTTCCAGTGATTCACGTTGAGGCCGGCCTGCGCAGTTTTGACCGCGCTATGCCGGAAGAAATCAATCGGGTTTTGACCGACCAAATATCTGAGCTTCTCTTTATCACTGAGCGCAGTGGTCGCGAAAACCTTTTGCGCGAGGGTATCGCCGAGCATCGCATTCGCTTTGTCGGCAATGTCATGATTGACACCTTGCATCGCAACCTGGAAAAAGCAGTCCCAGTATCTAAAATCCTGCAGAATGTCGGCAAGGCAGAATTTCTGATTGGCCATGACGGATATGCAATCCTCACAGCACACCGGCCTTCCAATGTGGACGATCCCGACATCCTGCGCTCATTGCTTGAAACAATTCTCAAGATTAGTGCCAGATTGCCAGTTATTTTTCCGATGCATCCGCGCACTCGCGACATGATTAAAAAATTTGGATTTAACAAAATGCTGGATGTTCCTACAGTATTGCAACTGCCTCCTATGGGTTATCTGGAAATGCTGGGGCTCATGAAGGATGCACGAGTTGTATTGACTGACTCAGGCGGTATTCAGGAAGAAACCACGGCTCTTGGCATACCCTGCATTACACTTAGAAATAATACAGAAAGGCCGATCACGGTGGATGAGGGAACCAACACTATCGCCGGACTGGATTCAGCAAAGATACTAACGATATTTGACGAAATCATGCTTACCGGCGGGAAAGCAGGCAGAATTCCTGAACTCTGGGATGGGCACGCCTCAACGCGCATTGCAGCGGAAATTTTAGATTGGCTAAAAAACGCTATACAAAGCAAATAATTATAGAGCCTCTACAAATTCAGAGTGATCCAAAAAAACGCGGAGAAGCTTTACGAGCATTCGTTACCAAGATTGACTATTAGCAAAAATTTTGCAGCAACTCGCATGGCGAATATGTAAGCACGACATTTTTTCAATAATGCACTTAAATAATATGAAATGGTTTTAAGTAAACAATCAGCGCAACCAATGTTCTCAAATATGGATTTTTACCGGGAAAAAATCTGATGACCACAGCGCTAATGTGTAATGCGATGACTATCGACGTGGAAGATTACTTCCAAGTCTCGGCCTTCGCCTCCACCATCCCGCGCGAGCAGTGGGGAAGTCTGCCGTGCCGGGTGGAACGCAATATTGATATCGTACTCGCTTTGCTGGATGAAGGTAATGCGCACGCAACTTTTTTCACTTTAGGCTGGATCGCTGAACGCTATCCTGCCATCGTTCGCCTCATCGTAGACAATGGACACGAACTTGCCAGTCATGGTTATGGCCACCAACGCGTTAGCGAGCTGAGCCGCAATGAATTTAACGAGGACATCTCTCGCGCCAAAAAAATATTAGAAGACATCTCAGGTAGCCCGGTCATTGGCTATCGCGCCCCGAGCTTTTCCATCGGGGCTGATAACTTGTGGGCACTTGATTTGCTGCAGGAAGCAGGCTATCAATATAGCTCGAGCATTTATCCGATTCGACACGACCATTACGGCATGCCCGAGGCACCTCGCTTTGCCCACTACCCGCGCGGCAAGGACGGCATGCTGGAACTCCCCCCCACCACTGCAGCATTATTGGGTCGAAATCTACCAGCGGCAGGCGGAGGCTATTTCAGATTACTACCCTATCAAGCATCGCGCTGGCTCATACGTCGTGTCAACCAGCAGGACGGAAAACCCTGTATTTTTTATTTTCACCCGTGGGAGCTAGATCCAGACCAACCGCGTCAATGCGGCATCTCGACGAAAACACGTTTTCGCCATTACATCAATCTGAAACGTATGGAGTCCCGCATACAATCGTTGCTGCGGGATTTTCATTGGGATCGCATGGACCGCATATTTATGAAAGCAGGCACGTAATGGACGTTTCAACGGTCATACCCGCAGTTCAGGTACGCCTGATGACTCCAAGTGACGTTGCACGCTGGGATGAATTTGTTTACGCGTGTCCTGACGCCACATTTTTTCATCGTGCTGGCTGGAAAGAAGTAATAGAACGTGCCTTCGGGCACCACACTCACTTCCTGCTGGCTGAAGAAAATGGAACCATCCAAGGCATTTTACCGCTGGCAGAGATTAACAGCATATTGTTTGGACATTCATTATCTTCACTACCGTTTTGCGTTTACGGAGGTATCATCGCAACGACAGAACCAGCGCGGAAGGCACTGGACGATGCGGCTCAAACGCTGGCTGCAAAACTATCCGTGGATTTTCTGGAATATCGCAACATTCTGCCCTTCCACACTGCATGGCCAAGCAAGAACCTCTATGTCTGTTTTCGCAAGATTATCGAGCCGGACGTAGAAGCAAACATGCTCGCCATCCCCCGCAAACAGCGGGCGATGGTTAGAAAAGGCATTAAAAATGGTCTCGTTAGCGAGATTGACGAAAGCGTGGATCGATTTTTTTCCGTGTTCGCGGACAATGTCCACCGCCATGGCACTCCCACATTACCCAAGCGCTATTTCGCACTACTTAAAGAAATATTCGGCAGCGACTGCGAAATACTGTCCGTGGTTAAAGATGAGCTTATCTTAAGCAGTGTTCTGAGCTTTTATTTCCGTGATGAAGTATTACCCTATTATGCTGGCGACACCGTAGCGGCTCGCAATTTTGCGGCAAATGATTTTAAGTACTGGGAGTTAATGCGGCGCGCTTGTGAACGCGGCATCAGAGTATTTGACTATGGGCGCAGCAAACGCGGCACGGGTCCGTTCGATTTCAAGAAGAATTGGGGATTTGAGCCGCAACCACTGCATTACGAATATCAATTGATCCGGGCGAAAAGCGTGCCTGACACCAATCCATTGAACCCAAAATACCAGTTATTCATCAAGATCTGGCAAAAATTACCGCTGCCATTAGTCAACTGGCTCGGACCGCACATCGTAAAAAATCTGGGTTAAAGCCGATGGATCATTTGCTTTATCTTACCCACCGTATCCCCTACCCACCCAACAAGGGTGACAAAATACGTTCATACCATTTACTAAAATACTTGGCTCAACACTACCATATTCATCTCGGTACGTTTATCGATGATCCAGACGATTGGCAATACGTTGATACAGTAACGCAGCTGTGCAAAGAAACCCATTTCGCTTCTTTAAGTCCCCGCACGGCGCGCCTACGTAGTTTGGGCGCATTAATCATGAATCGTCCTCTTACCTTGGATTATTACCGAAATATTGAATTGCAGGAGTGGGTAAAGAAGGTAATAAAGACGCAAACAATAAAGCACGTTCTAATATTCTCTTCCGCCATGGCACAATATATAACAGACATCCAACAAGCGCGTTGTATCATCGATTTCGTCGATATAGACTCGGACAAATGGCGTCAATACGCAAAACGGAAACCATGGCCCATGAGTTGGCTATACCAACGCGAAGGCCACTTGCTGCTCCGCTACGAACGACACGTGGCATACACGTATGATGCATCGCTGTTCGTTTCAAAAACTGAGGCCGATCTTTTTAAACAACTGGCACCAGAGTGTGCAGCAAAAATTGGGTACTTCAATAATGGTGTGGATAGTGACTATTTTTCGCCTAGCCGAGAATATCTTGATCCATATCAAGCAAACACGGCAGCCATTGTATTTACCGGCGCCATGGATTACTGGCCAAATGTGGACGCTGTGCGCTGGTTCGCCCAGGAAATTTTCCCTACTGTACTTGCTGATCATCCCCATGCACGCTTTTATATCGTGGGATCACGCCCGACAGCCGCCGTGCAGGAATTGGCGCAGCTGCCTGGCGTCGTGGTAACAGGCGCAGTAGTTGATGTCAGACCCTATCTCGCCCATTCCCAACTAGCAGTGGCGCCCTTGCGCATCGCCAGAGGCTTGCAAAACAAAGTTCTGGAAGCTATGTCCATGGCCAAAACCGTTATTGCATCTCCCCAAGCAGCAGAAGGTATTTTGGCGACCTCAGGTAATGAGCTGCATATTGCCAGCAACAGCCAAGAATTTAGCCACATTATTATTTCGATGCTCACAAATAAAGCCGAAGAACATACTGGCGAAACAGCACGCGCCCGGATTCTTGCTGATTATGAATGGGAGCGCAGCCTTGCGCATGTCAAGGCATTGCTTGATGATGCTCCGATAACTGCGTCTGAATCCTGCATACCAGACAAAAGTACCTGGGTAGCACAAGAAATACCACACTTGGTCACTATCAAGGATCCGCAATGATGACTGGCACAACACCACAAGCGTTAACTGCACCCGGTATCGGCAACCAAACCGGGCAGCCAATATTGCAATGGCGTTTTATGGCCATCCTCACGCTTGCGGCCATTGCCACAATTCTCGCCATTTACCAGCAAACCGTATTATCCACTGTCGCTATCTGGCTGCGATCTGAGACCTTTACCCACGGTTTTTTTATTTTTCCGATTAGCGCCTATCTCATATGGATGAAGCGCAAATCGCTTGCCGAGATAGCCCCATGCCCGGATTACCGTGGCTTGTTCGCCATGGCAGGGCTAGGCTTTGGCTGGCTGCTTGCCGATGCCGGCAGTGTGCAGGTTGTCGCTCAGTTGTGTTTGGTAGCAATGATACCGGTGACAGTCTGGACTATTCTGGGGTTGCGGGTAGCCCGCGCGATTACTTTTCCCCTTGGATTCCTGTTTTTTGCTGTTCCTTTCGGGGAATTTCTGATTCCCCCGCTGATGGATTTCACTGCCAATTTTGTAGTGACCGCACTACAAATAACAGGTATTCCAGTTTTTCGCGAAGGAACATTTTTTACAATACCTAGTGGCCAGTGGTCCGTCGTAGAAGGTTGTAGCGGTTTGCGCTACCTAATCGCGTCTATCACGCTGGGCACCTTATATGGCTATCTCACCTATCGCAGTAATAAACGCAGGCTAATTTTTGCAGCACTGTCACTGATCGTCCCTATTTTTGCCAATGGGATGCGCGCTTATCTGATCGTGATGATCGCCCACTTAAGCAATATGAAATTGGCATTGGGAGTTGACCATTACATCTACGGCTGGGTCTTTTTCGGGATCGTTATGACGTTGCTATTCTGGATTGGCGCTATCTGGCGGGAAGATCAACCCGATCACCAATGGCAAGAAAACAAGATTGCTGTTAATACGGCTCGTGGGACAATCAAGAACCGTAGATTTGCCATGGCAGGCGTTATCACCATTCTTGTTGCAGCCTTGTGGCCTGCCTACGCAGCTTATCTGGACAGCCGGCCAATCAAAACAGATGGACTAATGATTAAGCTACCTGAGTCAAATCAAGGCTGGAATTTACAAACTACGCCACTTACGGATTGGCAGCCACACTATGTTGGTACCCATGCGCAAGCCATGCATACTTATCGCAAGGGGGATAAGATCATCAGCGTGTACCTCGGTTATTACCGGACTCAACGCCAGGATGCGGAATTAATTAATTCCCAAAACTATATGATCCAGCAAAAACATCCCGTATGGAGCAACGTAGGTGAAGGACCGCGCATGATTTCTCTTCGTGGCAAGAATGAATCAATCCAGCAAACATTATTGCGTGCCGCTAATAAACGATTATTAATCTGGAGTTGGAATAGCTTGGAGGGTACGTATACTACCAACCCGTATCTGGCAAAATTGCTTTTGGCAAAGGCCAAGTTATCTGGGCAGCGAGATGATGGTGCAGTAATCGTCATTGCAGCACCCTATGAAGGTACGCCGGAAGCAGCGGCATTGTCACTACAATCTTTTGCCAACGATATGCTGCCGGCAATCGATGGCAGCCTTAATGAAGTAGCAAAGCAAGAAACACATGCACACTAATAATCCACCGTTGATTGTGCATGTCATTCACCATTTTGGCGTGGGCGGTATGGAAAATGGCATCGTGAATTTGATTAACCATATGCCCCCAGGACGCTATCGCCACGCCATCATATGCTTGACCGGATACAGCGAGTTTCGTCAGCGCCTGAATCAACCCGTCGAATTGGTTGCACTCAACAAGCGTGCCGGCAATGATATCGGTCTGTATGGTCGATTGTTTCGTGAACTGCGACGGCTCAAGCCAGCCATTGTGCATACACGCAACCTCGCGACCTTGGAAGGACAAGTTGTTGCCACTGCCGCTGGCATCAGCAACAGAGTGCATGGCGAGCATGGGCGTGACATGTTTGACTTGCAGGGGAAAAATCGTAAATACAATTTGCTGAGGCAAGCAATCCGGCCGCTGGTAAAGCATTACATTCCCGTAAGTAAAGATCTGGAACGCTGGTTAATCGATACCGTGCATGTCAATCCGGCAATCGCTACTCAAATTTACAACGGTGTCGATAGTGTAAAATTCTCACCGCTCACCGCACCAAGAATTAACTTTGGCCCGCCTGAGTTTTGCCCACCGGATGGCTTTGTGTTCGGCGCCGTGGGACGCATGGCAGAGGTAAAGGACTATCCCAATTTGGTGCGTGCTTTTCTACACATGCTCGAACTTAAGCCTGAGATCCGCGCTCGCGCGCGGCTGGTAATTTTGGGTGAAGGCGTGGCGCGCATGTCCTGCCTGGCCTTACTCAAGCAATCCAATGCCGAGCATCTCGCCTGGCTACCGGGCAACCGTGACGACATAGCGGATTTGATGCGCCAATTCGACGTATTCTGCTTATCGTCGTTGGGCGAAGGCGTATCCAACACTATTCTGGAAGCGATGGCATGCGGTTTGCCGGTAATTGCAACCGACGTAGGAGGCAACAGCGAACTGGTGGACGAGGGTATCACTGGCACGCTGGTACCATCTGCCGACCAGAAAGCGATGGCACAAGCCTTGCTGTTGTATTATCAGGATAGCCTTCGTACCCGCACGCATGGTGCGGCGGGGCGGGCCAAAATTGAGGCACACTTTTCAATGTCGGCCATGGTACGCGGATACCTGAACGTATATGACACAGTGCTGGGCAATTTAAATAGAGACCGATAACATAACAAAAATGAAAACAAAATCATGTGTGGAATAGCCGGCATATTTGATACGCAAGCCAAGCGGCCCATTGATCAGGCGCTGCTCGCGCGCATGAACCAGACTCAGCATCATCGCGGCCCAGACGAGAGCGGCTTGCACGCGGAGCCAGGAATGGCAATGGCACACAAGCGGCTCTCGATCATAGACCTCTCCTCTGGTCACCAGCCCCTGTTCAACGAAGACGGCAGCGTGGTGGTGGTGTTTAACGGCGAAATTTACAACTTCGTAGATTTGATCCCAGAACTGCAAACACTAGGCCATACCTTTCGCACCCGCTGTGATACTGAAGTCATCGTGCATGCCTGGGAGCAATGGGGCGAAGCCTGTGTCGAACGCTTCCGCGGCATGTTCGCGTTCGCATTATGGGACCGCAATAAAGAAACTTTTTTTCTGGCACGCGATCGTCTCGGTGTGAAGCCGCTCTTCTACGCACTGCTCGACGACGGTCAACTTATCTTCGGTTCCGAGCTCAAGGTATTGACCGCCCATCCAGCGTTGCGACGTGACATTGATCCGCGTGCGATTGAGGAATATTTCGCCTACGGCTATGTTCCCGAACCGCGCACCATTTACCAACAAGCTTTAAAGCTGTCGCCCGCGCATACCCTCACCGTGAAGCGCGGCCAGCCGATTCCGCAGCCGCGAGAATATTGGGACGTACCATTCCAGCCCCTTGCTCCAATGACGCTAGCCGAAGCACAAGAAGACCTCATACCCCTGCTACGCGAATCTGTAAAAATCCGCTTGGTCTCAGAGGTACCACTTGGGGCTTTCCTCTCCGGTGGCGTAGATTCCAGCGCCGTGGTGGCAATGATGGCCGAATTGTCCACCGAACCGGTGAACACCTGTTCTATCTCATTCGGCGATCCGGCATTCAATGAATCCGAATACGCAGCGCAAGTCGCAACACGCTATCACACCTACCATCGAGTGGAACAAGTTGATGCCGATGATTTCGATCTCATCGATAAGTTAGCTGCACTTTACGATGAACCCTACGCAGACAGTTCCGCCATTCCCACTTACCGCGTGTGCCAACTCGCGCGAAAAAATGTCACGGTCGCACTTTCCGGTGACGGTGGTGACGAAAACTTTGCTGGCTATCGACGTTATCGCTGGCATCTGAATGAAGAACGCATGCGCAGCTTTATTCCACCTGCTGTGCGTCGCCCCATATTCGGCCTGCTGGGCAAGCTCTATCCAAAAGCAGATTGGGCACCTAAAATTTTTCGTGCTAAATCCACGTTCGAGGGCATGGCGCGCGATTCAGTGGAGGGTTACTTTCATAGTATTTCGCTCTTCAGCGATTCAATGCGCGCGCGCCTGTTCAGCCCGGATTTTAATCGGGCACTGGACGGTTACCGCGCAGTGGAGGTAATGTATCGGCACGACGCACGCTCGCCTGCACAGGAACCCTTGGCACGAGTGCAATACCTTGACATCAAAACCTATCTCGTGGGCGACATTCTCACCAAGGTTGATCGTGCCAGCATGGCGCACGCGCTCGAAGTACGGGAACCTCTGCTTGACCACAAATTGGTGGAGTGGGCCTCACGCTTACCCGCATCGCTCAAGCTTCAGGGTGGAGAAGGTAAGTATGTATTCAAGAAAGCGATGGAGCCTTACCTGCCAAATGAAATTTTATACCGCAAGAAAATGGGTTTCGCGGTGCCGCTTGCAAGCTGGTTCCGTGGGCCCCTGAAAGAAAAAATCCGGCAGGCAGTGCTGGGACCAACGCTAGCTGCCACTGGTTACTTTAATGCAGATTACCTCTGCGAATTAGTCGACCAGCATCAATCCGGACTGCGCGATTACAGCACACCACTTTGGACACTGTTGATGTTCGAGGCATTTCTTCGAAACATGCAGCAAAATAATTCCAGTTATCCAACATGAAAAACAAGCAGCACGGAATAGTGTATTTCAAATTTTAATCCACGGATACAAAGAATAAAGCGCCACGCAGCGAACTACGGGATATTAACACCGCTATTCAAGCCGCTAGCTATCGCTAACCCCCGCTGTAAGCTTCGGGACGTTTAAACTGATGAGATTAAATATATATTACCCACGCAGCCTAGGGATGTGCTTGCAACTTATGTGGATACAAGTAATCAACATAAAATACGTTGGTTTTGCTCCTAGCATTCCGAACAATGAAGGAATAATAAAATTTGCCGATTAATTCCACATACATCATGTAAAAATATTTTTACAGCATGCATAAATTTTCGCTCATTTCTGCCGCTTTAAAGTTGGTTTAATTAATAATTCATAACGCACGCGCAAATTTTCAGCGCATTTATATTAAGGTAATTGTAATGAAAAAGGTTTTGATCCTTGGCGTAAACGGCTTCATCGGACACCACTTATCCCACCGCATTCTTGCCACGACCGATTGGGATGTATATGGCATGGATATGAACACTGACCGTATAACTGATCTGCTCGACCAGTCACGCTTTCATTTTTTTGAAGGTGACATCACCATCAACAAAGAATGGATGGAATATCACATAAAGAAGTGCGATGTGATTTTGCCGTTAGTGGCAATTGCCACACCCTCCACTTATGTCAAGGAACCGCTACGTGTATTTGAGCTGGATTTCGAAGCTAATTTACCCATCGTGCGCGCGGCCGTTAAATACAAGAAACATCTAATATTCCCTTCTACTTCTGAAGTATATGGCATGTGTCACGATGAAGAATTTGACCCCGAAAGTTCTGAGCTTATCTGTGGCCCGATTAATAAACCGCGGTGGATTTATTCTTGCGCCAAGCAATTAATGGATCGCGTGATTTGGGGCTATGGAATGGAACAGGGATTGAACTTTACCCTCTTCCGTCCATTCAACTGGATCGGATCTGGATTAGACTCCATTCACACACCAAAAGAAGGAAGCTCGCGCGTACTGACACAATTCTTCGGCCACATCATACGCGGCGAAAATATAAGTCTGGTAGACGGTGGGCAGCAGAAGCGTGCATTCACTTATATCGACGATGGTATAGCCGCACTGATGAAGATCATTGAAAACAAGGATGGTATCGCTTCCGGCAAGATTTACAACATCGGCAATCCGGTTAACAACTATTCGATCCGTGAACTGGCTACCATGATGCTGAAACTGGCCGAGGAATACCCGGAGTACCGCGATTCTGCGAGCAAGGTGCAACTGGTAAAAACCACTGCGGCAGTCTACTACGGCAATGGTTATCAAGATGTGCAAAACCGTGTTCCCAAGATCACCAACACCTGCGAGGAACTGGGATGGGAGCCAATCATTTCGATGACCGATGCTCTGCGCAAAATTTTTGATGCTTATCGCGGACAAATTAATGACGCACACAGCCTGATGGAATGAGATTCAAAGTTCTGAAATTGGGAATCTTGAGATGCCCTCTTCAAAAAACGGTACGCTACACCAAGCCGCTATTAATTACTGTACATTGAATTTAAATTCACGATTTAAAAATACGCAAACGATTTAAAAAAACAATGCGCATCCTACATATTCTCGATCACTCCATTCCATTGCATAGTGGCTATACTTTTCGCACGCTCTCAATTCTTAAAGAGCAACGTGCTTTGGGATGGGAAACCGCTCACCTGACTAGCCCAAAACAGGGTATCTGTAACGCAAGCGAAGAGAATATCGATGGCTGGCATTTTTTCCGTACACGCCATGCAATGACTCAGATGGCGAAAGTCCCTTTGTTGAACCAGGTTTCCGTCATTAACAGTCTTACTCGCCGCCTAGATACAGTTGCCAAAATTGTTAAACCGGACATTTTGCATGCACACTCCCCTGCTCTGAATGCCATAGCTGCATTACGCGTTGGCCGTAGCTTGGGCATTCCAGTGGTCTATGAGGTTCGCGCATTCTGGGAAGATGCAGCGGTGGATCATGGCACCAGCAAAGAACAGGGTCTGCGATACCGTCTCACCCGTGCGCTTGAAACTTTTGCGTTCAAGCGCGTAGATGCCATTACCACGATCTGTGAAGGATTGCGCAACGATATCGTGATGCGTGGTATTTCAGCGCAAAAAGTTACCGTCATCCCCAATGCCGTGGATATTGAAAAATTTTCCTTGGGAAGCACACCGGATAATGTGCTTAAACAGCAACTAGCTCTGACAGGCTACCGTATCATCGGCTTCATAGGCTCATTCTATGCCTATGAAGGATTGGATTTGCTGCTAACTGCTTTACCGCGCATTCTCGACCAAATGCCTGATGTACGAGTTTTATTGGTGGGCGGTGGGCCGCAAGAAGAAGCACTAAAACAGCAATCTCGCCAACTCGGCATTGCAGATAAAATTGTGTTCACTGGTCGAGTGCCACACAGTGAAGTGAACCGCTATTACGACCTAGTTGACGTACTCGTTTATCCACGCCACTCAATGCGTCTCACTGAACTGGTTACACCGTTAAAGCCACTGGAAGCAATGGCACAGGGCCGTTTGTTTGTGGCTTCCAACGTGGGCGGTCACAGAGAGCTGATTCGTGATGGTGAAACGGGCGTGTTGTTCGAAGCTGAGTCTCCGCAAGACCTAGCGAGCAAAGTGCTCGACTTGCTTAACACACCCGAGCGCTGGCCAGCGATAAAAGCCGCCGGGCGGCGTTTTGTCGAGACTGAGCGCAACTGGAAAGTGTCCGTAGCCCGCTATTGCGACGTTTACTGTCGCTTAACCGGCAAAGCGGCGGGGTAATCAGGATGCGAATTCAAGATGTAAAAATTGCCCTCGTTGGGCCGTTGCCACCACCTTCGGGCGGCATGGCCAACCAGACATGGCAACTGGCTACATTGCTGAAGCAAGAAGGAATTAACGTAGAGCTTGTCCCAGTGAACGCACCCTATCGGCCACGCTGTGTCGGCCGCATCAAAGGACTGCGTGCCATGTTTCGCCTGCTGCCGTACTTGTTCCATTTATGGCAAGCTGCAGGTAGAGTCGATATATTTCACGTCATGGCCAACTCCGGCTGGTCCTGGCACTTATTTGCAGCACCGGCAGTGTGGGCCGCAAAGTTGCGCGGCAAGGCAGTGCTAGTCAATTACCGCGGTGGTGAAGCGGACGAATTTTTCACTCGGGCATTTGCCTGGGTGCAGCCGACACTGAAGCGAGTCAATGTAATCGTCGTGCCCTCCAATTTCCTGGGACAAATATTCGCAAAGCGAAAGCTCAGCACTCGCATAGTGCCCAATATTGTGGATTTAAGTCGCTTCATACCTAACCACTCACGCAAACAAAATCTTTTGTCACCGCATATCGTGGTGGCGCGTAATCTAGAACCTTTGTACGACAACACCACCGCGCTAAAAGCATTTCGCATTGTGCGTGTAGCCATTCCTGACGCGCATTTGACTATCGCTGGTTCCGGCTCAGAACGCGCAAATTTGGAAGCGATAGCAAAGGAATTGGGCGTGGCCGACGCTGTTGTGTTTGCAGGTCAAATAGATAACGAACACATGCCCATACTGTACCGCGAGGCAGATATCGCTCTTAATCCCAGTCTGGCAGACAATATGCCGATCTCCATTTTGGAAGCATTGGCAAGCGGTGTGCCGGTGATTAGCACCAATGTTGGCGGCGTACCGTTTCTTGTGGAAGATGGAAAGACCGCATTGCTGGTGCCACCGGGTGATCCAGAGCGGATGGCCGAGGCTATGCTTCGCGTGTTGAGTGATGAATCGTTACGAGAACGCATGGTTAAAACCGGTCTTGATCACGCGCGCCGATTCGCTTGGGAATGCGTGCGGGGTGAACTATTTTTGGCGTACGAAATGGCATTGAACAGGGCGACGTTGGCTGTTGCCGCAGATGAAAAATAAACATGGCCGATCTCTATACCCAGTTGGTGGCGCATACCCTGTTTCCCCTGCATGAATGGCTGAAACATCACACAACTGTCGCGGTGCGACAGAGGATGGAGCAATATCAATGGTGGCAGCCCGCACAGTTGCGTGAATTACAAGTCAAGCGCTTGCGTGAACTGTTGATGAGCGCGAACGAACACGTTCCCTACTACCACGATTTATTTGCACAACTGCATTTCGATCCAACGCATGTTGAAAGTTTAGACGTATTGCGCACGCTACCGTTCTTAACCAAGAGCGACATTCGCGTCAATACCGACCGGCTAAAAGCAAAGAATGCACAAGGATTGGCGCGCTTCAATACCGGCGGTTCCAGTGGCGAACCGCTTATTTTTTATCTCGGTAATGAACGTGTGAGTCACGACGTAGCAGCAAAATGGCGTGCTACCCGTTGGTGGAATGTGGATATCGGCGACCCTGAAATCGTAGTATGGGGATCGCCCATCGAGCTAGGCACACAAGATAAAGTGCGTATGATTCGCGACCATGTGATGCGCACCAAACTCATCTCCGCATTTGAAATGTCTGAAAAAAAGCTAGATATTTTTCTGCGTGACATTCGCGCCATGCGGCCAAAAATGTTGTTCGGCTACCCTTCTGCCCTGTCACACATCGCACGGCATGCGAATGCAAAAGGGATACGCATGGACGATCTTGGCATCCGTGTTGCATTCACCACATCAGAACGACTCTACGATGAACAGCGACAACTAATCGCTGCGACCTTTTCTTGCCGAGTAGCTAACGGCTATGGCGGACGCGACGCAGGCTTTATCGCACACGAATGCCCATCTGGAGGTATGCATATCACCGCTGAAGACATCATAGTTGAAATCATTGATAGCGAAGGTAAGATATTGCCCGCCGGTCAATCCGGCGAAATCGTTATCACACATCTCGCAACCAAAGATTTCCCTTTTATTCGTTATCG